>DEYP01000023.1:0-146407 GCA_002364615.1 Arsukibacterium sp. UBA3155
TGGCATTGCGAAACACTTCCCTGTGTTTCGCCCTTCGGGCCGTCGCTATGCAACGTCCAAAACTGCTCCCGGCAGTTTTGTCGCCATGCGAGAGTAGTACAGTGATGCCGAGGCAAGCTTAGGAATCTTCAGCTGGTCCCGCACGGGCGAGGCTCAGGAAGCGTCGAGCAATGTAGTATACCGCTGGGAGGCCAGCCCCGTGGTAGGCCAGCCCTCTTGCAAGCGAGCCCCGCCTGCCCCTAATAAAGCAAAAAAGCCCACTCGCAGAGTGGGCTTTTCAATAGCTAAGCATAGGTTTGATGAAACGCAGGAGATTTACAAAATTTATCTGCGCTGCAAATTGCCCTGAATATCAAAATGCCATTCCGGTTTGCCGAGCAAATTCAGATAAGTTTTAGCGTTGGCTTCACTAAATACCTGAATAAACTGGTTATGCTGGTCGAGCAATAACAACCAGTTTTTAGGACTTGCTGCAAACTGCTGGTCTGTCAGATAGCTTTGCATTCCCATATATCTTGATGGAATGTTACGCCAACCCTGATCGACCTTATAAATGTAACGCCCCTTATACTCCGGGTGTAAAAAATTGGCTTGTTCCAGCGTACTTAGACTATTACGATCAACAATGCTGACCATTGCAACTGCCTTGCTGCGCTCAAGCAGCTCAGCCGCCTGTTTAACTTTAAGTTGCTGGTTCTGTTTACGCTGGCTTTCAGGGCTCTGTTTGCTGACTTTAACAGGAGTGGCAATTTCTAACGCGAATAACTCCAGTTCATACCTATCTAATATTCGCTGGTAACCGGCATGATTCGTACAGTCAGTCAGCGTGATATCATCTGGTACGCGCTGCTGAAATTTAGGGTTAGCGTTGACATAACTGATAAATTGCTCGACATCGAGCTGTAGCTGAAGCTGCAACAAGCTATGAAGACGCGTGTTATCAGGCTGCTTGACCATGTATTGCTCAGGGTCCTGCTCATTACACTGGCGGTAAAATTGCTCAAGAGATGTGCTGTAAGCATAACTGTTTACCGCATACTGCAACGTACGCAATTCTGTCTGGCTGTAACCTGCTGTGCTGCTCATAGCCAGGCTTAATAATAAAGGTGCAATCATCGTCATAGAAGGGTTGAACTATCAGCATTAAATGAAAAAATCGCCGAACATTAGCACTTTTCTCAGCGTTAAAACAGTGTTAGTGGCAGGACCAGTTTCAACTAATCGCAAATACCCTGGCGCATAACATTAATACATGCTGCTTTACCTGCCAGGTTAAACCGCTGGCTGATCTGCTGCCAGCTTTGCTTTTGCCATAAGCGTGCTGCCAAAACGCTGGCCGAAGCAACATCGGTTCGCTGAAAATTAAGATTAAACCAGTTTAATAACACACCAGCGACCAGCTCGTAAGGGCGCTGGCCAGCAGTAAATAGTTGCAGCTGGGTCATCTCGGTTTCGCTCATTGCGCGGCCAGCTGGTTTAATTAATTTACGCAGTACTTTGAAATCCAGCGTTGCAGGATACTCTGGCAGGCAATGGTACAGCTGCTCTCCAAACGCGTCGGATAACATTTCAGCAATGTCCTTATTCGCTAAAAGAGGTTGTATCATCAGCAGTGACGGTTCACTGCTGGCGTTGTCGGCAAAATGGCTAAGCCTGATCGGAATATAGTGTGCCTGCTGCCAGAATGCCAACAGCGTCGGGCTTACCCCATAGCTGGTACCCAGCCAGTTAACACCTTGATGTTTCAAGCTGCTGGCCAGCTCCGCTAACAATAGACTGCCAAGTCCCTGGCGTTGCAGGCTTTGCTCAACGGTAATTCGCATTACCCGAACCAAGCGCTCAGTGGCAAGATGTGGTTGTGCTAAATGAAACGCCAGGCTTTGTGCCAGTAAATGACCCTGTACCCGTCGTTTTCCCTGATAAATTTGCTGGCAAAGTTCTGGCTCCAACTCGCCCTCATGGCTGAGTAAAGCGCAGGCTAACAGCTGCTCATGTTGATAGATCGCAAACACACTAAGCTTAGGGTTATCAAGCAATGCGGCCAGATCTTTTATCTGAGTCTGGTAATGGGCCTGGCTAAGCAGGTGAAATACTGCCGCCAGTTGCACAGGTGCTGCCAGCCAGTCTTCGGCCTGAAACTGTCGCAATTGCACCGGCTCATCTGGCTGATAGCGTGGCGCTATTAAAGGCTGTCGCAGCAAGAAGCTTTGAAAAATAAGCTGCTCCAGCGGATCATGCTGCTGATAACGAACCGGCTCTGTCAGCTGTAACCGTTTCCACCCGGGTTGGGTTTGTTCAAGATAGTGTTGAAAACGCAACTGAAAGCCACGCCCGGTGCCTTCATAACCATGTTCGGTAGTGGCAAACACAACTCTGCTGTAGTTGTCGGCAAGTTGTTTTAAAACGGTGGTGGGCAGGGCAGCAGCTTCATCTACAAGCAGTAGATCTAAATCTGGTTTTTCTGACAATAACTGGTCAACCGGAATAAAGTACAAGCCCGGCGTATCTGACACTTGCTGCTGATAATGGTTGATTGCGGTATTGGCAGCATGTGGACTGGCGGCGGTGATGGCCAGTCGTTTTTTTCCTTGCTTTACCAGTAACGCTGCAGCCAGCCCCAGCGCAGCAGACTTACCGCGGCCCCGGTCTGCAACCAGCACCAGTGGCCGCTTACGATGGCCGGACACCACTTTTACTATTGCCGCTACGGCGTGCTGTTGCCCGTTGCTGGCATAAGGTGCTGCAACAGCGCTCGGCGCGATATAATCGGGTAAGGTGAGCTGCCTGCGGGTATCGAGCTTATTATCGTGCAGAATAAGGTTTAACAAGGGGCCGTTTGCCAGTTGCGCTAACCAGAAGCGGGTAAATTGACCCTGATAATGTTGCGGGTTTAATGGATAAGGCAATAATGCACTGTGGCCCGGGTTTGGCTGCTGGCACCACTGTGTATCGGGTGGCGCCAATAATAGCCACAAGCCACCTGCTTTTAAGCAACCGGCGCTGGCAGCAATAAGATCGGCATTAAATCCATTAAAGGCGTTAATGATCAGCATATCGCATTCGCTGCCAAGTAGCTGATAATTATGGCCGGCTTGCAAAGCCGTGCTGTTAACCGGGGCGTGGTCGCCCAGCCAATACAGTTTTTCTGGCTGTAATTGCGCCACTAAGGCCAGAACCTGCTGCAACAGTGGCCCCGCATCGCCTTGCAGCAATACCGGCAACCGACAATGTCGAGTTGCTGCTTGCGTCAGTAGCGGCTGCAAATAGTCAGCTAACGGCATTTTAGCCAACAGCCTGCAGTCTGGCATAGGCTGTCATCAGCCATTTACTACCAAGCTGATCAAAATTAACCTGAATGCGCGATTGCGGGCCAACCCCCTCATAATTAAGAACTGTGCCTTCACCAAACTTTTCATGCAGCACCCGCTGGCCTAAATTAAAACCGGTATTTTCAAATGCGACATGGCTGGCGGCGCTACCAAAACGGTTAGACTGCGCAGGCCGGCTAACCTGGGTGGTTAAACGAATTTCTTCCAGGTATTCCGCCGGGATCTCCCGGATAAACCGTGACGCTTTATGGTATTGCTCCTGACCATATAAACGGCGACTTTCAGCATGGCATAAATACAGCTTTTGCATGGCGCGCGTCATACCGACATAACATAGCCGGCGTTCCTCCTCAAGCCTCGTCGGGTCATCACCACTTTGCTGGCTGGGGAACATGCCTTCTTCTAAACCACAAATAAACACCAGCGGGAACTCGAGGCCTTTGGCACTGTGCAAGGTCATCAGTTGCACCGCGTCTGAGTGCTCTTCCGCCTGATAATCGCCCGCTTCCAGCGCAGCCTGGGATAAAAACGCGGCCAGCGGCGTCATATCCTCAACGGTATTGCTGTTAAAGTTCTGGCAGGCGGTTACTAACTCGTTTAAGTTTTCTATCCGGGTTTGCGCTTTCTCGCCCTTTTCAGCCTGATACATGGCATACAAACCGGATTGTTTAATAATATGCTCGGCCTGTTCAAACAGGGGTAAGTCGGTCAGCTCCTGTTCCAGGCGGTCAACTAATTGCATAAACTGCTCTATGGCATTAGCCGCGCGGCCACTAAGTTGCTTTTGTTGTAACATCTGCTGCAATGCTTGCCACAGGGTTTGCTGTTCACTGCGGGCATGCAGCCGAACTTTGTTCATGGTGGTATCACCAATGCCACGGGCCGGAGTGTTAATAATCCGCTCCATCGCCGCATCGTCCTGGCGGTTGCTGATCAGCCGTAAGTAAGCCAGCGCATCTTTAATTTCCTGGCGCTCATAGAAGCGAAGTCCACCATAGATGCGATAGTGCAGGCCTTCCTGAATTAAGGCTTCTTCTAATACCCGTGACTGGGCATTATTCCGGTATAAAATCGCGCTCTCGGTTAAGCTGCCGCCCTGGTTATGCCAGCTGCGAATGCGGCTGACAATAAAGCGCGCTTCGTCCAGTTCGTTAAAGGCGGTATACAGTGAAATGGCTTCGCCTTCGCTATCTTCCGTCCATAAGTCTTTACCCAGCCGGCCGCTGTTATTGGCGATAACCGCATTAGCGGCTTTTAAAATAGTGGCAGTTGAGCGGTAGTTTTGTTCCAGCCGAATGGTTTCAGCACCATCGAAATCACGTAAAAATTGCTGAATATTTTCTACCCTTGCCCCACGCCAGCCATAAATAGATTGATCATCATCGCCAACTATCATTACCTTGGCCGCCGTACCAGCCAGCAAGCGCAACCAGTTATACTGAATAGCATTGGTATCCTGAAACTCGTCTACCAGAATATGGCGGAACCGTTGCTGATAATGACCCCGCACATCGGCGTGGTTTTTCAGTAGCTCAAAGCTGCGTAGCAGTATTTCGGCGAAGTCCACAAGGCCTGCGCGATCACACATTTCCTGATACGCCGCATAAATTTTAACCATTTGCTGCAGGCTGAAATCGCCGCCGGCGTCAATCATACCCGGGCGCTGACCATCGTCTTTGCGGCCATTAATAAACCATTGTATTTGTTTAGCCGGCCAGTGTTTCTCATCCAGGTTTAACGCTTTTAATACCCGCTTCACCAGGCGGTACTGATCGTCTGAGTCGATGATCTGAAAACCCTGCGGCAAACCAGCCTGTTGATAATGCGCCCGTAACATGCGGTGCGACAAGCCATGAAAGGTACCCATCCACAGGTTATTCAAGCTTACGCCAATAGTGCTTTCTATCCGGCCGCGCATTTCCTGTGCCGCTTTATTGGTAAACGTCACCGCCAATAAGCTGTAGGGTGCGACGGTCTCCACCTGCATTAACCAGGCTAAACGATGCACCAGAACCCGGGTTTTACCACTACCGGCACCGGCTAAAATCAGCATATGCTGCGCCGGAGCCGCCACCGCGTCACGTTGTTTATCGTTTAAACCATCCAGCAGGTTGGATACATCCATCAGCACATCTCAGTAAACCATTTGCGGCCATTATAACAGCCCTGCGGTAAGCGCCAAGTAAAGCGATAGAATTAGTGGATAAATAACCAGTATCTTGGCTAGTTATTTCATTGTCTCTGAACAAAAAGCTGGTATTTATTTCAGGGACTGGTTATCTTTTGCTTAAAAAATAAGCGCAAAGACGACAGCATGCCGTATAAATTAATTTTTAGTCTTGCAGGTATGGTGGCTTTAGCGGTGGTTTTGCTGTCGCTGGCGATCGGCGGTGAAAACCAACCGGTAACCGGTACGGCGCACAAACAAATTAGCGTTGAACTACCGCTTGATATGACACTTAACCGGTTTGCCGATACAGTGCCTGCCAGTTGCCGGCAAAGTAGTGAGTTATTGGCTATCGAGCATACTTTCGATACCACCAGACTGAGTCAATTAAATGTGGCAATGCAAACATTGCATAACAAAACTGCCGATTCTTTCTGGCAACCGCTGGCTGATGTATTTAAACCTAAGTCGATTTGGCTTAACCCTGCCGATTTCACGGTTGGCTACTCTGGGCATGCAGTTGAGGTGAATCGACAGGTTAAACGTATTGTTGTGAACTACCCTGAGCGGGATAACAACAGCAGCGTTTATTTGAGTTATGACCTGCTGATATCAGCTGCGGGCAAGGTAGACGTTATTGCCAATAAATTAGCTGAAAAACACAGTCTGACTATTCCGGTTGAGCTAATTAAAGATAAAACCTTCATTGGTGTAACTAAGCCACTCCATGGCGGTCGAGTTTCGGATTGCGCAGTAACACTACTACCATTTTTGTTGCCGGAACTTAGCTGGCGCACTGCGCTAGTGCCTGATAAGTCTTATTGCCTGCTCCATGGTTTGCACGATACTAAGGCCGTTATCGATTTTTATATCAACTGTCCTCAGTTACCAGGGTAATTAACTGCTGCACATCAGTCAGCCGGATATGCGGCAATACGTTTACCGGTTGCTGATCTCTGTTCTGGGCAGGCTCTAAAACTACGTTTTGAGATTTCAGAACTCACAAGCATTTTCTAAAACCCATATAACTAATAAATAGTTGACCTAAGAAAATGGGGGGGGGTATTATTATTTATCAATAATTACTTTTAATTAACATTCTGCTCGATTTTAAGTGTCAGTAGTCCATGTTTGGTTATAAGAAAGGATTTAATCTACAAATATCTATTAATCAGAAATACGTCAAGGAACGAAGAAAATGAATTATTTGAGACAATATTTAATTGCTTTAATTTTATTCGGTATTACAGCGATTAGTCAGGATGCTAAGGCTGCAACCGACCCGTGTTTTTACTCAAAAAATCAGTCTGCCAGTAATTGTCGGCATTATGCCTATGATAGCCTCGAGGTGTACTTCCGCGATGCTGATAATCTGGAGCAAAAAGTCATTGCTAAAAGAGTAAAGTCAAAAAGCACTCAGCAGTTGCTTCATGTCAACTATGATTTTCAAGCTGTTTGTAATGGCACCTGTATTGATCAGAACACATTGGCTGGTGAAATATTATGGGCATTTCGCAATGCAATAGTTGAAAACAGACTATATGTTAAAGAAATAATAGATATACACTGCGACCCGACAATGGAAGTGTGCTGTGATGATACTGGTTGTAATCAAATCTATGGTGTAAATGACACGCAAGACAAAAGCCATACATCAAAGCCGAAAGCTGGTGTTAAATCAGAGCCTATAACCCTGGCAGGAAAGAAGAGTAAGAAGGTTGACCGGGCCATTCAAAACACCGAAGCAATAACAAACATTATGGATAATGTAGTCCGCAATAGCAGAAACCCGGCTGATTTTACAGAAAAATGTACGACGGAAGTGTTTGTTGATATGCCAGCTTTCAGTTACTCACCTTTGGGTACCGGTAATTATAAGGTCTGTAAATTAGAAACTAGCGGCTATTGTGAACCGATTGAAGGTTATTTAACAGAGTATGAAAACAGTGGATTTGCAGAGTTTAAACATACCCAAGGGCAAATATTCAACGAGCAATTACGCTCTTTTGTGAGTGAGTTTTTCATGCAGCAGCGTGGAATGTTTTGTAATCAAAACATGTCTTGCGATGCGATAGGTAATTGTACTGTCAGAATGACCTGTCAAAGATATTGAAGGAAATGTTATCCTTTTTCATAAATAATTAGCCAAAAATAGTCAGGGTTAATTGGTGTTATAAAGGAGTACTATTTGATAGGTAAATTTAAAAAACTCACTAATGTGGAAGGAAGTTAATTAACTGCTGCACATCAGTCAGCCGGATATGCGGCAAGGTGCTTACCGCTTGCTGATGGTGATCGAGCCAGGCAGCCTGGCAGCCGGCGGCTAAGGCGCCCATTACATCGGCGCGGTGACTATCACCAATATGCAGAATTTGCGAAGGAGCCAGCTTCAGTCGCTGTGCTGCCGCCTGAAACATATCCGGATAGGGTTTCATTTTTCCGGCGGGCCCGGCCTGCAGGCTGAATTCAAATAGCTCGCCTAAGCCCATTTTATTAATACAGGCATTGCCATTAGTAATAGCAATTAGCCGGTACTGTGTCGAAAGGGCAGTGAGTAAATCATTCACCTCGGCAGTTAAACTGATTTTAGTGCGGGCATCTAAAAAAGCATCATAGCCTTGCTGAGCAACCACTTTGGCTTCATCAGTGGCGATACCCAGTTCCAGCAAACCGGCTTCAATGCCAAGCAGGCGCCAGCGGCCGATATCGTGCCGAAGTTCCGGTTCAATTTTCGCCAGCTTTAAGCGATGTTGCCACCAGAAATCACTATCTTTACCCTTACTCGCCGGTGCATGTTTAAGCAACGCGTCAAGCATCGCCTGCTCTGCTGCAGCGATCACCGGTTTGTTGTCATATAAGGTGTCATCTAAATCAAAAGATAGCGCTTTAATAGGGCTGAGCGCTTTATAAATATGCATTGGACTTCTCACAAACTCTGCGGATAAACAGCAACAATAACAGGCTGAAAAAGCCGCTGATACTGCCGCTACTACTGCCTTCTAAGGTATTGGCTGACGGGGGAGTCGGCTGTGGCGGAGCGCTGACTGTAATTGTTTTACTGATGCTGGCGCTTAACGTATTGCTGTCGGTGATGGTTAACCTAACCTGATAACTGCCGGCACTGGCAAACTGATGGGTTGTTGCCGCGCCGCTTAAGGTGCTGCCATCGGAAAGTTGCCACTGATAACCGGTTATTTCTGAATCAGTGCTGCTGGCACTACCATCAAAACTGCAGCTAAGGGCACTACACTGACTGCTAAAATCGGCCACGGGACTGCGCAGCTCACCTACTGTGATAAATACCGCACTTACTGCACCGAGATTACCTGCGCTGTCCTCTGCTTGCACATATAACAGCTGTTCACCGGCCGGCCAGTCGTTAGTCAGTAGCTGGGCCTGCATATTTTTAACAGAGCCGTTATCGTTACTATTAATGGTTTCCGCTGTGGCTAACTCAACACTGGCGCTGTGCCAGGGCGGTGCATGCCGGTAGACCCGGGCGGCAACAACGGCCTGGCTTTGCTCACTGCCATTGCTTTGATTAAAGAGTTGATCGTCGGCGTTAAAGTTCAGGGTCAGGATGTCACCCGCCTGAATATAGGCATGGCTGGCACCGTTAGCATTAAGCCCGGCAATGTCGGGCCCGGACGGCAGCTGATAAGGCGCCTTGCTAACTTTTGCAGCATACTGCAGCAGCGGTAAATTGGCCGGCAGCAATGAATTGGTAAAAAAGCCGCAGCCTTGAAAAAAGCCGGTGCCAAGCTCCAAAGTTATGGCTGCAACGCCACGCTCACCATAACTGACGCTGTCACTGGTGCCATCGGTCGGGTATAAGCCAATGCTCTGGCTGGGGAAGTAATTATTAAACCAAGCCAGCTTGCGGCCGAGAGTGCGCAGCTGGCTGGCATTAGGTGCAGGATTGTTAGTGTGTCCCCAGGGCCAGAGGATCAACTCGCCAGCACTGTGTAAGTCGAGGTGCAGCCCCATGGTGTCTGCTGGCGCCGGGTCCTGAAAGCTGCTGCCACGACGATCGCTATACAGCTGGCGAATATAGTTCTCTACTGCCTGAGTTTCCGGCTCAGAGCCTGCTTCTGGCCCGCGGTAAATGGTAGAGCAGGCCTCGCCACTGGAGCCATTGCTGCTGATATTCCAGCTGTAGCTGAAATTGCGGTTTAAATCGACACCGGGCTCATCCTGCGGGCAGTGAGTAAGATTAGCATTTTTGCGCCACAACTGGCCCTGTTCGGCGTATTTGCGACCATCCGGGTTCATCTGAAACAGTAAATGAATCTCGGTGAAATTCAGCAGCCAATGGGCATCAGCCTGCTGCTGATAATTCTGCAGCAGCTGTCTGGCAAAGTGCAGGTTAAGCTCCGCCGTAACATATTCGCGGGCATGCATGGCACTTTGCACAAATAAGATTGGTTTGGTATCAGCCGGGTTAGCAACCGGTTCGCGCCGACCCAGCCGCAATACCATCAATGGGTAGCCGCCGTCGCCCTGAGTATGCTGCCACGAGCTGCCAATACTGAACCACTGGGCAATTTCAGGGTAGTCAGCGGCCAGTTGGGCGGCTTGCTGGTAGGTGCCTTCAACGGTGTGGTAGCAAGGATAGCCGGCAATAGTATCGCTACTTACACTGCTGGTTGCAGTAGTTTGACTAGCTGCGCTGAGCTCCGGATAAGCATCGGCTGGCAGGGGTTGCCAGCTCAGGCCGTAGTTTCTCAGTGCTGCCAGTTCTGTTCCAGGCAGCCGCACATCTAAAGTTAGCGCTGCGCGGTCAGTTGCCAGAATATAAGGGTGTAGGCTGATACTTGCCTGCGCATACTGCGCCATGTCGCTGACGTGCAAGCGAACATGCTGGTATGTCGGGTCTGTTGTTGCCGTATGGCTACTGGCCAGCAATGGCCATAGCAGTACAACAAATAAAGCGAAACCATACAATTTGCTCATTACGGCTTTTTCCGGGCTCTCGGGTGGGCGTTATCATACACCGCTGCCAAATGCTGAAAATCAAGATGGGTGTATACCTGAGTAGTACTAAGATTAGCATGACCCAGTAAGTCCTGCACCGCACGCAAATCACCGCTTGATTGCAGCACATGACTGGCAAACGAGTGGCGCAGCATATGCGGGTGTAATTGCTGGCCAAGGCCTTGTTGTTTGGCCCAGTGATTTACCCGCTGCCTGACCTGACGGGCCGACATACGTAGCTGCTGTTTACTTAAAAACAGCGCATTGTGATCAGCCTCTGGTGTAGCGGCACCCAGTAACAGATGGCGCTGGCTTAGCCAGTGTTGTAAGGCCGTTATGGCCAGCGAGCCAATGGGAATTTGCCGCTCTTTACTGCCCTTGCCACGCACCCGGATTAACTTCTCGCGCCAGTCGATATCGTTAATATTACTGCCAACGAGTTCTGCCAGTCGCAGGCCGGAAGAATAAAACAATTCGAGCATGGCCTTATCACGACAGGCAAGCACGTCACTGCTGCTATCGAAACTAAGTAAATGCTGTAGCGCGTCTATATCAAGGTTTTTCGGTAGTTTTGGCTTTGGCTTGGGCACGGTCAGGTATTGCGCCGGGTTGTCCGACACGAGCTGTTGTTGCTGCAGGTAACGATAAAGACCGCGCAGCGCTGCAACAACCAGCGCCAGGCTGCGGGCACTTAAGCCGCGACGCCGGCCATTTGCCAGATAGGTTTGCAGGCTGCTTTCAGTTTGGCTGTACCAGCTAAACGCTGTGGGGTCATCGGTTATGGTCTGGCTGGCAACTTCAGCCTGGCTGTTTGCCACCAGGCTTAGCTGTTGCTGGTAGGTTTGTAGGGTACGGCTGGCATAACCGCGCTCAAAGCGCAGGTAGCTAAGGTAGGCGTCAATATCGGTTTGCCACCGCGGCTCAGCTTTGGTCATTACCGGGTAACACCTGTACCAGCAGTTTGGCCAGGTGCCGGATAA
The DNA here is from genome assembly GCA_002364615.1 of Arsukibacterium sp. UBA3155. Lineage (GTDB taxonomy): Bacteria > Pseudomonadota > Gammaproteobacteria > Enterobacterales > Alteromonadaceae > Alishewanella. The sequence goes on from DEYP01000023.1 coordinate 11,451, forward strand.
ACAACCGGTCCATTGCCGGCTGAAAATGGTCGTCCTGTTCACTGCCAAAAGCCAGCAGCGCCAACCCGGGGCCACTGCCAATTTGTACCAACGCTACTGAATGAATGGCGTCGCCAAACAATGGCTGCTGCTCTTCTTTGTTTAAACGGCCCAGATATACATTGTCGCTGCTTAAACGGCGCGACAACAGCAACTGATACTTGCTAATGGCGCTGCTGTCGGGTTGCAGACACACCAGACGACACGCGTGAACCTGCGGCATGCTCTTGGCAAACTGCTGCAGTGCCTGTTCTGCCGCTTCCAGCGAAGGTTTATGCAATAAGCTTAAGTGCAGGGTGTTCAGCGCATGAAAAATATGTTCATTCTGACGGGCAACGGACATTAAGCGGGTAATGTCATCTTCCAGGGCGGCAATTTTGCTTCGTTGCATTTCCAGCTGACGTTCTACCAGCGACACGCTACCGCGTTGCTGATGCGGTAAACGCATCTGTTGTAACAACTGCGGATGGTGCTGAAAAAACGTGGGATGATCCTGTAAGTAGTCAAGCACCACACTGGCGGCGATTGCCTCTTTATCCTTTGCAAGGGTGTCGTTCATAACGAAAGTTGTCCATCGAATACGTGTTCAGCCGGGCCGGTCATTTTAACCATCTGGCCCGGGCCATTCCAGCGAATGTGTAAGCTACCACCGGGCAAGTCGACCTGCACCTGTGGCCCGAGTTTCTTCTGCAGCTGGCCAACTACCACTGCCGCGCAGGCACCGGTGCCGCAGGCCAGTGTTTCACCGGTACCGCGCTCCCATACCCGCAATTTAATGTGCGAGGGCGAAATTACCTGCATAAAGCCGATATTGGCTTTTTGTGGAAAACGTTCGTGTACTTCCAATAGCGGCCCTAACTCTGCCACGTTGGCACTGGCAATATCGTCTACCTCAAGCACGGCGTGCGGGTTGCCCATTGACGCCACACCGCAAAGTACCGTGTGTTCGTCGGCCCGCATAATATAGGTGGCTTCCTGTTTCTGGGCTTTGAACGGCACCATTGCCGGGTCGAGCTGTGGAATACCCATGTTCACCGTTACCTGGCCGTCCTGTTCAACATACAGGGTAATTCTGGCCGATTTGGTACTTACCTGAATTTTACTTTTATTGGTCAGGCCGCGGTGGCGCACAAACTTAGCAAAACAGCGGGCACCATTGCCGCATTGCTCTACTTCACTGCCATCGGCATTGAAAATACGGTAATGAAAATCCAGTTCCGGATCATAAGGCGGCTCTACCATCAGTAACTGGTCGAAGCCGATACCAAAATTACGATCGGCCAGTTGGCGGATTTGCTCTTTGGTCAGAAAAATGTTCTGGCTGACGCTGTCGACCATCATAAAGTCGTTGCCCAGGCCCTGCATTTTCGAGAAATTAATGATCATTGGCGCCTTATTACTGTTCAGTTAGCAGCTGCTCGCCGCGCCATAAATCCTGCCATTGTTCGCGGGCCCGGATAAGGTGGCTGCGATTGCCCACCACCATAACTTCGGCCACCCGCGGCCGGCTGTTGTAGTTCGAACTCATGGTAAAGCCATAAGCACCGGCGGAGCGCACGGCCAGCAAATCACCCTGGGCAATGGCCAGCATTCGATCTTTACCCAGAAAATCGCCGGTTTCACATACCGGGCCTACCACATCGTACAAATGTGGCGTGGCAGCACTTTTCGGGTTTACCGGCACAATATTCTGCCAGGCGCTGTACAGTGCCGGCCGGATTAAATCGTTCATGGCGGCATCAACGATGGCAAAGTTCTTTTCCTGACCTGGCTTTAAGTATTCTACCCGTGTTAATAAGATACCCGCATTGGCCATAATGGCCCGGCCGGGTTCCATGATCAGTTCCAGCTCAGGGTACTGTTGTAACCGTTCCACCACTTTGCTGATGTAGGCATAGGGTTCAGGTGGGGTCTCTTTATCGTAGGTGACACCAAGACCACCACCGATATCGATATGGCTAAGCACAATGCCATCTTGTTTAAGCGCATCAATTAAACTCAGTAGTTTTTCCAGCGCTTCTAAAAACGGTTGGGTTTCAGTAAGCTGCGAGCCGATATGGCAATCTACCCCTACCAGCTTAACGTGGCTCATCTGGCTGGCTGACCGGTATATTGCCGGTGCAGTTAAAATATCAATACCAAATTTATTGGCTTTTAAACCGGTTGAAATATAAGGGTGGGTTTTGGCATCAATATCCGGGTTAACCCTTAGCGACACCGGGGCCTTAACATTTAAACTGCTGGCGACCTGTTGCAGGCGCTCAAGCTCAGCCTCAGACTCAACATTAAAACACTTTATTCCCAGTTGCAGCGCAAATCGCATGTCGTCAACGGTTTTTGCAACGCCGGAAAACACCACTTTCGCCGGGTCGCCGCCGGCGGTAATAACCCGGCGCAGTTCGCCACCGGAGACGATATCAAAACCACTACCCAGTTTACTCAGTACATTTAACACCGCCAGATTGCTGTTAGCTTTAACCGCATAACATACCAGGCTGTGCGGATGCGCCGATGCAGCACTGGCAAAGGCCTGATAATGGCGCTCGATAGTCGCTTTTGAATAGACATAGCAAGGGGTGCCAAACTCGGTTGCCAGCGCATTTAAATCGACCTGTTCGGCATACAGGCAATCGTGCTGGTAATTAAAATGGTCCACGGATCTGCTCCTCGCTGGAAGGTTCACTCGGATTGGGCTGACCAGGCTTTTCTGGCGCTGGCTCTGCCACTTCGGGTGCAGCTTGTGGTAAGGTAAGAGGCCCTTTTTGACCACAGGCAGTAAGCATAATGCTGCCCAGCATTAAGCAGGCAGGCAAAAGAAACTGGGATAAAGTGCGCTTCGTTTGCATGGTTTCTATTTCTTTAACGGCTTGACGCTCTATAATCGCATCCTTAGCGATAAAAGCAAACAGGTGACGCAGATGAATGACTTAGAATATGAAGAACTAACCGATAATACCCTGTTAGCGGTAGAAGAGGCGATTGAGCAACTCGATCTTGATTTAGACTATGAATCAAACGGCGGGCTGTTATCAGTAACCTTTCCTGATCAAAGCAAAATTATTATTAACAAACAACCGCCATTGCAGCAGCTGTGGGTGGCGACAAAATTTAATGGCCATCATTTCGAATGGAAAAACGGCCAGTGGATTGATAACCGCACCGGCAGTGAGTTCTGGCAACTGTTATCCGATGCAGCCTCTAAGCAGGCTGGCACTGCGGTGGTGCTAACGGCACAACAACCTGGAACTGAATAATGGCGTTACTTTCTTTTGTTGATGTAAAACCAACCGGCCCGGTTAAGGCTGCAGTAATTTGGTTGCATGGCCTGGGCGATTCGGGCCACGGTTTTGCGCCGATAGTGCCAGAACTGCGCTTGCCCGCCGATGCTGGCATCCGGTTTTTATTCCCACATGCGCCCGAGCAGCCGGTAACGATAAATGGCGGCATGCGGATGCGGTCCTGGTACGATATTAAAACCATGGATTTAGCCCATCGGGCTGATGAAGACGGTGTGCGGCAGTCTGCCGCAGCTGTGCAAAAACTACTGGATAAACTGATTGCTGATGGTTTAAGCAGCGAGCAAATTGTACTGGCTGGCTTTAGTCAGGGCGGGGTAATTGCATTGCACTTACTGGCCCGCCTGCCCTATAAGCTGGCCGGTGTAATGGCATTATCAACCTACATGTGTGCTGTAGAAAAACTCGGGTCAGAGGCATTAACCATTAACAAGGCTACGCCGGTGTTTTTTGGTCATGGTAGCCAGGACCCCATGGTACCAATGGCAGCAGGGCAACAGGCATTTCACGCCTTAAAAAGTGCCGGCTTTAGCGTAAGCTGGCACGATTACCGGATGGAGCACAGCGTCTGTGCCCAGGAAGTTGCTGATATCAGCAGCTTTTTGCAACGCCGTTTAATGCAGGCAAAGGACGATTAACATGAGCCAGGTTGTACGTATAGCCACCCGTAAAAGCGCGCTGGCGCTGTGGCAGGCCGAATTTGTTAAAGCAGAGCTTATCCGCCATCATCCGGCACTGCAGGTAGAGTTGGTGCCGATGTCGACCCAGGGCGATAAAATTCTCGACACCCCGCTGGCGAAAATTGGCGGTAAAGGGTTGTTTGTTAAAGAGCTGGAAACCGCCATTCTGGATGGCCGGGCCGATATTGCCGTACACAGCATTAAAGATGTGCCGGTGGCTTTTCCTGACGGCCTGGTGCTGCAAACCATTTGTCAGCGTGAGGACCCGCGCGATGCGTTTGTATCAAACCAGTTTCAGCAGCTAGAGCAGTTACCTCATGGTGCGGTAGTGGGCACCTCTAGTTTGCGTCGACAATGCCAGTTAAAAGCGTTGCGGCCCGATTTAACCGTGCGCGATTTGCGGGGCAATGTTAACACCCGGCTGGCCAAACTGGATAACGGCGAGTTTGCCGCTATTATTCTGGCTGCCGCGGGTTTAATCAGGCTCGGTTTCGCCGATCGGATTGCCAGCTATATTGAACCAGAGCAAAGTTTACCGGCGAATGGCCAGGGTGCGGTCGGTATTGAATGCCGTAGTAGCGATAACGCGATCCAGCAACTGTTAGCGCCGCTGGAGCACCAGGCTACGCGCTATTGTGTGCTGGCCGAGCGGGCAATGAACCGCCGTTTGCAGGGGGGGTGTCAGGTACCCATCGGCGCCTTTGCTACCCTTAATGGTGAGCAGTTGCATTTACGCGGCCTGGTCGGTTCACTGGATGGCGGTCAGATTATCCGGGCTGAAACAACGGGTGACGCGGCACAAGCAGAGCAGCTGGGCCTGGCTGTGGCGGAGCAGCTACTGGCCCAGGGGGCGGGGGTTATTTTACAGCAGGTGTATCAGGCAAACGCATGATGATCGCCACGCCTTTTTTGATCACCCGGCCAGCAGGTAAGGCCGATAACTTGCTGGCTAGTCTGGACGAGAGAGGCATTGCTTATAGTTATCAGCCACTCATTACAACCCAGCAAGTGGTATTAAAAGCCAAAGACCATGCATTACTGGAACACGCAGAGCTGCTTATTTTTGTCAGTGTCAGTGCGGTACACGCGCTGGAGCAGCAAATCCAGCCGGAGCAACTAAGTGGCCATTTGTTTGCTGTTGGTAGCACCACAGCCAGCGTGTTGCAGCGCTGGAGTGGGCGTGAAGTAATAGTCCCGCACGATCAGCGTAGTGAAGGATTGCTGGCGCTACCACAGTTACAGCAAGTCAAGGGCAGACAAATTGTGGTGGTGCGTGGCAACAGTGGCCGGGAGCTGATTAAGCAGCAATTAATAGCCCGGGGTGCTACCGTTAAGTATGTGCAAAGTTATAACCGGCTACCACTTCCGCTGGACGGGGCCCAGCTGTGGCAGGTGTGGCAGCAACAGCAAGTACGTTGTATTGTAGCCACCAGTAACGAAATTTTGCAGCAGTTGTTTGCCATTATTCCAGAGGGCGGTGTCGCCTGGCTGCAGCAACGGCACTGGTTGCTGGTAAGCCCGCGAATGCAGGAGCAGGCACTGGCTCTGGGTATCAATCCCCAGCAGATAAGCTTGGCAGAAAATGCTAATGATCAGGCGTTGCTGCAGCAAATTATTCAGCTTAAGAAGGAAATATTATGAGTGAACAGGCAGAGTTAACCCCGGCTGAAGAATCAGATGCACCGCTGGAGCAACTAAAACAGCAGCTTGCTGAACAAGAGCAGCGGCCGCCTCGTGGCGGTCGCGCGTTGGCGGCGTTGGCATTGCTATGCTCGTTGTTGATGGCAGCAGCCCTGGTGTGGGCTGTATATTGGTTATGGCCACAGTGGCAACAACTGCAAAGTCAGCAACAGCAGCTGCAACAAGCGCAGCAGGAGATTAGCAGGAACAGTGCTGAACTGCTAAGCAATAACGAGAGCCAGTTACAGCAAAGCCTGAGTCGTCAGCAGCAGAGCGTGAGCGAGTTGACGCAGCAAATAACGGCACAGCAACAACGCCAGCAACAGCAATTGCAGCAGCAAATGCAAGGCGTACGTGAACTGGTGCAGCAAAGCGACGGTGCGCCACCAAGGCACTGGGCACTGGCTGAAATTCAGTTTTTGTTAAAACGGGCGGATTACAGTCTTTGGTTAAATCGGGATATTAACACTGCCAGGCTGTTGCTGCAGCGTGCCAGGCAGCAGCTTGCTGAACTGGATGATGCGTCGCTGATTAATGTGCGTCAAGCCATCGCCGATGATTTAGCGGCGCTGGCCACCATACAAACCCCCGATCTGAGTGCCGTGCATGTCGAGCTGGCGCAAATGCGTAAAACCAGTATGCATTTACCGTTAAAGCAGCAGCATACTGAGCTCAGTGTTACCGTCGCCGAGCCAGAGGGGGAGCTGAAAAACTGGCGCAGCACCTTAAGCTATTACTGGCACAGCAGCTTGCAAAAGTTATTTTCCGCCCGGCTGGCCACACCAGAAGATTATTTCAGCTTAACGGCAGAGCAACAGCTGATGGTAAGGGTTGCTCTGAACCAGCAATTGCTGCTGGCACAACTGGCGGTATTGCAGGGAGAGCCCGCGGTGTATCGCAGCGCATTGCAACAAGCCAGCGATCAGTTGCAGCGTCATTTTCAGGCAGCCGAACCGGCCGTGCAACAACTGAGTGAACAATTGCTGGCGCTGGCGGCCATGCATATCAGCGAGCAACAACTGCCAACACTGCAAAGTAGTGCTCAGCTGCAGGACTACCTGCAAAGCCTGGCGGAGACCGACCTATGATCAAAGCCATTATACTGATCGTTGTGCTGGCGCTGGCCATGTTTTTAGGGCCGGTGGTAACCAATAACCCGGGTTATCTGAAACTGGTGCTGGCCGGCTATGTTATTGAAATGACCGCACTGGGCTTTGTAATCGTGTTAACGGTTACTCTGCTGGCAATTATGCTGGTAGTAAAGTTGTTAAAGTACCTGTTGCGGATCCAGCACGGCTCATTTAATTTTTTCCGCTCACGGCGGCAGAAAAAAGCGCAGCAGGCCTTTGCTAATGGCTTACATGCTTACGCGAGGCGCCAATGGCCAAAGGCTGCCAGCGAGCTTCAGCTAGCGCTGCAAGCGGGAGGCTTTAGCGATGAAAAGCGTTTCCTGGCAGCTTATGCGGCGTTTTATGCCGGTGATTACCAACAAGCTAACACACTGCTAGCCGAACTGGCTGCAGATGACCCAAACCGCCAATACCTTGAGGCCGATATGTTATTGCACCAGGGTCAGACTCGTCAGGCAGTGGTGATCCTCGAGGCCTTGTTGCAGCAGCCGCCGGTTGATGCAGCGCTCGGCCAGTTATACTTGCGCGCACTACAGCAGGCGGGCCTCTGGCAACCGTTGCTGAGCGCTGCAGGGCGTGCTGCTACAGAGCATTGGTTTGATAAACACAGCTGGCAACTACAACGTTTTGCTATTTACCCTCAAGCCGTTCGGCATTTAGCAGGCGAGGCTGGCTTTGACCAACAGCAGGATTACTGGCAAGCCTTACCTGCAAAAGAGCGCAAGTCGGCAGCCGCGGCTGTTGGCTTAGCCTGGGCTGAAGCGAATGCCGGGCACCCTGACGCAGCAGAAAAGCGCCTGGTGGCGGCGTTGTCGCTGACCGATGTGGCACCGGCATGGCCACATTTACGGCAGATAACGCTTGGCCGTTCGGTGTTAAGATTACGCAAGCAGGTTCAGCACTGGCTGCGCGATAACCCCAGCAATGGCTATCTGTATGCTGTTTTGGCGTATCTGGCCGAGCAGGAAGGTGAACCGCAACAGGCGCAGCAAGCCTGGCAAAAAGCCCGGCAGTACCAGCCCGAACTGCGTTAATGGCAGAGGGGATATCCTGCCTGGCGGCGGTGGCGCGACCCGATGCCAGATTGTTAATTCTGGGTAGCATGCCAGGCGAAAAGTCGCTGCAACAGCAGCAATATTATGCCCATCCCCGCAACGCGTTCTGGCCAGTGATGTCCAGCTTACTTGAGCTTGAATCCGGGCTAAGTTATGCCGCGCGGCTGCAGGCTTTGCTGAACCGGCAGATAGCACTATGGGATGTGCTTGGTTATTGCCAGCGCAAGGGTAGTCTGGATAGTGCCATCAGTGCCGAGCAGCCAAACGACTTTGCTGAATTTATGCAGCGACATAGCAAGGTGACTGCTATCGCTTTTAACGGTGCTAAAGCCTGGCAAAGTTTCCGGCGTTATGTTCTCAAAACTCAGCACTTACCTGAAACACTACAGCTTATTCCGCTGCCCTCCACCAGCCCGGCCCACGCCAGTCTTAGCTTTGCCGGTAAGTTACAACAGTGGCAGCAACTTACTCCCTATCTATAAACGCAAATACCTGTGCCAGCTATCTCTCTGGTTTTTTACATCAATCCAAATGTTTTCTTGACAGATCTGTAAATCAGCACAATATTGAATAGTAATTAAACCGTCATCATGCTGTGTTATGAACCCACGCTTATGAAAAAACTATTATGCAGAGCCAGTAAATTACTGAGGTCGGTTGCCAAACCGACTAATCTGCATAGCAATTTGCATGAGTGCTCCACCGACTATCACCTGTCTGAGTGGTTCGACGAATAGACCCCACCCTCTGAGTAAGCTCCAAAATCTTTTGCAAGGCGTTTTGCCGTGCGAAGAAACCTGGCCTGTTGGCCATTTCCTATAACAAAACTACATGCAGGAAGTAAAAATGAAAGCACTAAGTCTGTTAGGCGTCGTTGCGCTATTGCTTTGTGGCAATGCGCAGGCCTGTTTAATCCAGGAAAGCGAAAATAATAATAATGAAAGTGCTGCCGATGGCCCGCTGTGCAGTGATGTCGCCGTGCAGGGCGCCATTGGCAGCCGCACCGATCAGGACTGGTTTTACTTTGACACCAGTTCTGCCGGTAATATTTCGGTAAGCCTTAGCCATGCCAATAATGACGATTTTGATTGGTTCTTATACCGCGCCAGTGGCAGTTACATTGCCTCTGGCCAAAGCAGTGCTAATCCGGAAACAGGTACCTATGTTGACTCTCCAGCCGGCGCCCATTTTATTAAAGTGAGCCGCTACAGCGGTACCGGTAGTTACCAGTTAACCGTTAATTTTAGCGGAGCGGGTGGTGGAACCACGGATCCTGAGCCAGAGCCTGAACCGGAAAATTGCAATTACGGCAGTCGTCCGGCAAAGCCCGGTGGCTTATCAGCAACCTTGCTGGGCAGTAGTACCGATGTTTGTATCAGTTTATTCAACCCGGCATTGTTATTGATGGGCGGAGGTGCTGATGTGGATGCGGCCTTCGTCAACCGGATTAAACCCCATATAAACGGCGGCAATGTGGTGGTACTGCGTACCTCTGGTACGGCAGCTTATAACGACTATTTACAGGGTTTAACTGACGCGGCTTCAGTAGAAACCTTAATTATAAATACCCGGACCAAAGCCAACAGTGACTATGTCGACTGGGCAATTCGCAGTGCCGAGTTTGTCTTTATTGCCGGTGGTGACCAAGCTGATTATCTGAACCAGTGGCAGGGTACCAGGGTGCAGAATGCGCTAATGCACGTTTATAACAAAGGTGGTGCTTTGGGTGGTACGTCGGCGGGTAACCATGTATTGGGCGAGTTTATCTATGATCCGGATGGGGTTCTGGGTGCAATAAGCTCTGAAGCTGTTACCGATTTTTGCCATGAAACGGTTAATATCAGCAGCAACTTTCTTGGTTTGCCGCTCTTGGATGGCATTATTACCGATACCCATTTTAAACAGCGTGATCGGATGGGCCGCTCGGCAGTATTTCAGGCCAAATTGGGAAGTTCAAGCCGGGTAGTGGCGGTATCAGAGGCAACTTCGCTGTTTGTCACGGCAGACGGTAACAGTGTGGTTGATGGTAGCCACGAGGTATACGTTTTGCGCGCCGACAGTCAGACCCAGTATCAGCAAGCCAGTTGTGGCCAGCCTGTAATTATTAACAACTTACTGCGTTATAAGCTGTTACCCGGTCAGAGCTACAACCTGCTGAACAATAGCAGCAGTGTCAGCCCAACGCGGCTGAGCATCGATGGTCGTAGTGGTAGTTTCTACAATCCGGCTAATCCTTATTAAGCCAGCTTTAGTAGAGAAATACAGCTTGCTATCCTGAGGTGGCAAGCTGATTAAAAGGTTAAGCAAAGATGAAATATTATATGATGTCACTACTGTTATTGTTAGCCGGTTGCAGCCAGCAAGGTTCAGGCACAGACGCTGTCCCAGCGCTGGGCGCATTAGCGAATGCAGAACAATGTGGCTTTGGGCCGCGGCCAGCAAAACCGGGAGTATTGCAGCGATATGCCGTTGGCTACAACGAAGATGTTTGTGTGCCGCTGGTACCCGCTGATGCTGGTATTATTCTGATGGGCGGCAGTACTGACGTAGACAGCATTTTTAGCGACAAAGTACGCCCTTATATCCAGGGTGGCAACGTACTGGTGTTACGCACTCAGGGCGCTGCCGGCTATAACGATTATTTCTTACACTTACTGCAGGCCGCTTCGGTGGAAACGTTGCTGGTTGATAGCAGAGATAAAGCCAATAGCGACTATGTGCGATGGGCAGTACAAAGTGCCGAGTTTATCTGGTTTGCTGGAGGGGATCAGTCTACTTATATTTCAAATTGGCAAAATACTGCGTTGCAACAGGCACTGCATGCTGCTTATCAGCGCGGCGCCATTATTGGTGGCACTTCGGCGGGCAATACCATTCTCAGTAGTATTATTTATAATCCTGATGGCGTTGGCAGTGCGGTGTCACAAGAGGTGGTACAAGATTTTTGTGATACCAATATTGCGTTCAGCCCCGATTTTTTAAACGCGCCAATGCTGGGTAATACCCTTGCCGATACCCATTTTAAACAACGCGACAGAATGGGCCGGCTTATGGTGTTTCTTGGTCACCACCAGCAACATCTGCTAACGGGTATTGGCGTGTCAGAGCGCACAGCGTTATGGGTAGAACGTAATGGCCATACTGAAGTTTTCGGCGAACATGAGGTCTACATAGTACGCTCTGATCAACAAACGATGTTCCGGCAAACGGAATGTGCAAAACCGGTAATTATTGATGATATGTTGTACTACACATTGCGCGCCGGCAACCATTATCACCTGTTTAACCATACCAGCTCGGTGCCGCCGAGCAGGCTGAGTATTAATGGCAATAACAGTGTCTTTTATAGCCCGGCTAATCCTTATTAACTAATAGAAAACTGTCGCTAAGTTAATACCGCAACGAAACTAATTGCTGCCATCAGGGTCTGAGACTGACCTAACAGTTTCACCCCTGGGCAGCAATTTTTGGCAGCTGTTACACACCCTTTACAGCGCTTGATCAGTGAATATGGCAACGCGGTTTTGCTGGCCGTTTTACTGCATATCGTCATTCTGGCGTTGCTGCTAACATCAAAATTCAGCGAGCCTGCTGCGTCGCCGGTCGCTGAGCCCATAATATCTTTCCTGTATCAGCCGCAGCCCGCTGCAAAACAGTCCCCTGAAGCCACTCTGCCGGACAATCCATTGACGGATGAGCAAAGAATAGCCGATGAATTGATCGAGCAGACTATTGTCAGAGATGGTAGCGCAGGAAGCTCGCGGCCAGAATTAAATCCGCCCACGATAACGCCAGATGTCGCTGGCCACATTACCCGTTCAGCTGATGACCAAACGTTAGTTCAAGGAAAAGGCCTGGCGCAACGAGCACTGAACCAAGTCGCAAAACCAGACTACGCAGCAATCGATCGCGCTGCATCGGCCAGCTATCAGCAGTTTTTACAAAGACAACAACCGCGGCTAACGGTGGATAAAAAGCACTGGCCGGTTAGTGAGAACCCGGCACAACAGGTAATTGCCCAGCTGGATGACGGTCGGCAGATTGTTCGTATCAGAAAAGGGGTTTGCGTTGTGGGCGACCCAATGCTGGATGGTTTTGAAGCGCTGATGGCGGCAAAAAAAATGCCATGCGGCGATGAAATAAAAACCAGTGAACTGCTAAAGCAGGCATTAGACAAACATATCAAAAAGCTGTGAACACCTGCTAGCCAGCATTGATGAATGTCTTTGTAATCGGTCCTGACATCACTTATATTGCTTGTAAACGGGCGGTAAATTGTCTTGGAGCAAAAAATGGTAAGAGTATGGTTGGCTATTGTTGGCGTTTTGATGACTAGCCCACTGCGGGCAGACTGGTTACAGGCAGTGAAAGCTCACCAAACTCAGAATTACGCGTTGGCGAAAGTACAATTCACCCAATTAATCCCATATGGAAATAAAGATGCCGCCTTTAATCTCGCTACGATGCATTTGTACGGCGAGGGTATCGCTGTTGACTACAGTATGGCATTAGCTTACTTCAAACTTGGCGCGGCACTGGGACATACAAATACAGTAGAAGTCATAGCACAATTGCAGCAAAACCTGGACGATACACAGTTAGCCAGAGCAGATCAGGAATTAGTAAAGTTACAACACGTTGCCAGGTGGTGGCTATTGCCACATAGCAGCAATATTGATGCAGTTTTATCACCGTCGCCCATTAAACGAGAAGCACCGCTTTACCCTTTAAATGCCTACCGCACTGGTGCAATTGGCTACGTTACACTGCGTTTTCTCGTCGATGAGCAAGGCGTCGTGAAAACTGCGAAGGTTATGGATGCATTCCCGGAAAAGACGTTTGACCAAAGTGCGTTGCGTGCATTAAAAACCTGGCGGTATGAGGCAACGGGTGCAAAGCAAATACTCACCACTCGACTTGACTATTCGCTTAACGAGGAGTTGAACATTGATGCGGTAGAGTTACTCATAGAACAGCATCAACTTTGGCGTGGCGCGTTATTGGGATCGGCCCAGCATCAGTTTTTACTTGGAAGTTTGTTGCAACTGTTAGATACCCAAAAAGTAAAGCTAAGCGTTATCGATAATGACATGCCGGTCAGCGCCAAGCTTGATTTGTCAGCATTCAGGACAATGAGCCAGGTAACAGCGGATTTTTCCGGTTTTGTCGGCAATGCAGAAGTGCGGGTTGCAGAAGATGGCACCATCATTGAGCTGCTAAGAACTGACTTTTCAGATGAAAATAAGCTGCAAACGCTGATTGGCTTAAAGTTAACGGGAACATTGGAGTCGGATGTTTATCGTCTCAACAGGTCAGCTGAACGGCAGACAGAGTCTGTACTTGTTATGCCAATAATGACAATACCACCCAGTTTAACCGCTCGGTTCTGGTGGGACAAAGCTGCCAGAAACGGCAGTAAGGCTGCGCAACGGATTGTGGCGCCTCACGACCAACGCTGGGAACATATTTTGGTTGAGGAGCAAGATGCTGAAGCGATGGCATGGGCAGGCAGTAGGATGCTACTTGAAGGCGATCGCGAGGCGGGACTCGCGTTACTTGAAGCGGCAATTGCTAAACAATACACACCTGCGCTGGAGCTAAAAAGACTGCTTATGTAACATCGCTTAAAATAGCGGCACGCAGCCGCTATTTTAGTTATTCCTGCAGATGTTGCTCCAGCCGCTGTTTTAATTCGCCGTCAATAACCACCGGCTTACCGGTTTTTTGATCCAGGCAAACAATGGTCACCTGGGCATCAGCGGCAATGGCATCTTTGCCGGCAATCCGCACTTCCTGTGTAACCACGGCGCTTTTGCCACCAATTTTGCTAAAGCGAGTAAATACTTGCAAGGTGTCGCCCATAGTGGCCGCTACCCGGTAATTAATATTAATGTTAACAATTATCCACGCCAGGTTATGTCTGGCAAACCACTCGATATCGCCACTGTCTTCCAGATAGCCCCAACGAGCTTCTTCCAGAAATTCCAGATAACGCGCATTGTTTACATGCTGATAAATGTCTAAATGATAACCGCGTACTTTTATTAAGGTTTGGTGAGTCATATCCGGGCTCTGTCTGTGTTTCGGGTGCAATTATTGTGGCATATCGCCACTGGCCAAACCAGTCTAAATATAAGCAAAAGCATCAGCAAACATATACTCGCGATGAGCGCCTTGTTCTGTGAAGGCATCGCGGGCTATTCCGGCCATGGCAAAAGGGCCGGCAATATAAATATCGTAGGCCTCCAATGACACAAAGTCTGCTAGTACGGCTTCATGTACCAGACCGGTGCGGCCCTGCCAGTCAGCAGAGGGTTGCTGTACTACCGGGATAAAGCGGAACTGTTTACTGCTACTGGCCCACTGCTGCAGCTGTTGCTGGTAATATAAAGCGTCTTCTGAGCGAACACCCCAGTACAAATATACCGGCTGGCTGGTGTTGGCTGCACGTAACGCCTGGGCAATGGCATAAACGTAGGAAAAACCAGTGCCTCCTGCCAGTAATATCACCGGTCGTTTGCTATTTTCACGAAGCTGCGCCTGGCCCAGACCAATTTCTGCCATTACCGGTAAGCCCGCCTGAAATTGCTGCTCAATATGGGTCAGGGCTGCGCTTGACCAGGTATCACCTGCCGGTGTGCCAATATGCAATTCCAGCAGGTTGCTGCTGGCAATGCTGGCAATCGAAAAAGGGCGTTTATCGGCAGCACTTAACACCAGTTGCAAATAGTGGCCGGCACGGTAATCAACCGCCTGCTCAGGGCTTAACACGACTTTGCTGATACCTGAGGTCAGCGCTGCTACCGAATGTATCTTGCAGGCAATAGCAGAGGTGTTGGCAGTGTTGGTCATAAAACTCTCATGTTCTGGTGGCGTATTGGTTAACGGTAATTAGCCACTGATAAAAGGGTGGTGCAATACTACATCGCTTACCGGGTATGCCAGGCAACAATAAGTAAACTGCTGTTGTTTGTCTACTTCAGTCAGTGGTTGTGGCTCGTTGTAGCGCACTTTACCGCTTTTTAACTTGCAGACGCAGCTGGTGCAAACGCCCTGGCGACAGCGGTTTGGAAAATCTATACCACTGCGTAGTGCCGCGCCAAGAATGGTTTCGCCGTCCTGTACGGCAAAGCTAAGCTTTGCAGGAACCACTGTTACGGTAAAACTCACAGCGTAGTGTCCTTTGAGGGCAACACAATGCCCAGGCTGTCCCAGATGGAATCTACCCGTTGTTTAGTCTGCGAGTCCATAACAATGGGTTCGCCCCATTCGCGCGTGGTTTCGCCCGGCCATTTGTTGGTGGCATCCATCCCCATTTTTGATCCAAGGCCGGACACTGGCGAGGCAAAATCCAAATAGTCAATCGGCGTATTTTCTATCAGGGTGGTGTCTCGGGCCGGGTCCATCCGTGTGGTAATGGCCCAGATAACATCCTGCCAGTCGCGGGCGTTAATATCGTCATCGCAGACAATCACAAACTTGGTATACATAAACTGGCGTAAATAAGACCAGACGCCCATCATTACCCGTTTGGCATGGCCAGGGTACTGCTTTTTCATGGTAACTACTGCCAACCGGTATGAGCAACCCTCAGGGGGCAGGTAAAAGTCGGTTATTTCCGGAAACTGTTTTTGCAGTATCGGCACAAACACTTCATTTAATGCCACGCCCAGAATAGCCGGTTCATCTGGCGGCCGGCCAGTATAAGTGCTGTGATAAATCGGGTCTTTTCGCATGGTAATGTGGGTCACGGTAAATACCGGAAAGCTGTCTACTTCGTTGTAATAACCGGTATGGTCACCATAAGGGCCTTCTGGTGCCATTTCACCCGGTGCAATATAGCCTTCCAGTACTATTTCGGCACTGGCCGGCACCTGCAAATCGTTGCTGATACATTTAACCACTTCGGTATTATCACCGCGCAGCAAGCCGGCGAAACCGTATTCTGACAAGGTATCCGGTACGGGCGTCACAGCGCCAAGAATAGTCGCCGGATCGGCACCTAATGCGACAGACACCGGATAGTTTTCTCCCGGATTGGCTTTTTGAAACTCATAGAAATCCAGTGCACCACCGCGATGCGATAACCAGCGCATAATCAGTTTGTTTTTGGCCAGCACTTGCTGGCGGTAGATGCCTAAATTTTGCCGCGCTTTGTGCGGCCCTTTAGTGACGGTTAAGCCCCAGGTAATTAAGGGTGCCGCATCGCCCGGCCAACAGGTCATTACCGGCAGCTGGCTTAAATCAACCTGATCACCACTTAGCACTATTTGCTGGCAGGGCGCTTTTTTTACCTGTTTCGGTGACATATTCAGCACTTGTTTGAATAACGGCAGCTTACTAAACGCGTCTTTCAGGCCTTTTGGTGGCTCGGGCTCTTTTAAAAAAGCCAGCAGCTTTCCCACTTCCCGAAGTGCAGAGACATTTTCCTGGCCCATACCCAGTGCCACCCGTTGCGGCGTGCCAAACAGGTTGGCCAGTACCGGCATACTGTAGCCTTTGGGGTTTTCAAATAAAATAGCCGGGCCGCCTGCTCGCAGGGTGCGATCGGCAATTTCGGTCATTTCCAGTACCGGGTCTACTTCTGCGGTTACCCGCACCAGTTCACCGCGCTGTTCTAACTGACTGATAAAATCACGTAGGTCTTTATATTTCATACTTGGCATCAGGCCCTGTAGGGTATTGCCGGCTATTATACAGCTCTGGCTTGCGCTTGCCAGTTTTGGCCTGCTATGCGGCTGGTTTGGCAAAGTAGCGGGCTTATCATAGCGGCAGGTTAGTCAACGCAGAGTGATACGATGGCCCAGCAGAAAGGGGTTATAAAATTTCAATTTAATTATGCAGCAACAGCGCATTTTTGCTATGCCAGGCCATGAAAATGGCGTCGTAGCTTTTAGGCCTTCAGCAGAGCAAGCCGCTCAGTGTTCAATTTGAGTTTATGCTTTGGCTCTTGGTCTTGGTCTTGGTCTTGGTCTTGGTCTTGATGTTGCGGCAGATTGACGTTTTTACCGATCTTTAGTTGGTAATAACGCTGAAAAATCGCTAAAGTTTATCTGGGTTTTTTTAAGATTTAAGGTTGTTGATGGATTTTCCTGCTCAAATTAAACAACAAACCTGCAGCGACTGTTTAAGTGGTCAGTCGTTAGGTTTTCAGATCCGCATGGCATTTCAGCCGATAATCGATTGGAAGTATCAGGTTATCTGTGGCTATGAAGCCTTGGTGCGAGGCCCACAAGGTCAGGGGGCTGGCTGGGTGTTTGAGCACATTAACGACGATAACAAGTATTATTTTGACCAGGCTTGCCGGGTAAAAGCAATTGAAACGGCCGCTAAGTTAGGCTGCAGCACTTATTTGAATATCAATTTTTTACCCAATGCGGTCTACAATCCGGAAACCTGTATTAAAGCGACCATTGAAGCGGCAGATTTATACGGGTTCGATTTAACCAAATTGGTATTTGAAGTGACTGAAGGTGAACAAATTCCGGATAAAGATCATTTAAACCGGATTTTCCGCAGTTATGCAAAGCGTGGTTTTAAAACCGCCATTGATGACTACGGTGCGGGTTACGCCACGCTCGACTGGCTGGTTGAGCTTAAGCCTCATATCTTAAAACTGGATATGGAACTGATCCGCAATATTCAGAGCAACCCGGCTAAACAGTTTATTATTGAACAAACCATTGCCCAGTGTGAGTTACAAGGCACCCTGGTACTGGCCGAAGGGGTAGAAACCAAGGTGGAGCTGGATTGCTTATTGGGCCTGGGTATTCGTTATTATCAGGGCTACTATTTTGCAAGGCCGGAACTGGAACGGCTAATTACCACCGCTGAGCTTAACGGTCTGAAATAACCAAGGCGCAAAGCGCCTTGGTTTTTGCTTAAACCCCCTCGTTAAAAATCGTAACTTACCCGTCCATACACCAGCCGGCCAGAGCGGCCATAGGGTGAATAGTTAGAAAACGGCGTGTTGCCGGTACCGTTTAAATTAATGGGAAAGGCATCCGGGTATTCGTCTAACAGGTTATCGGCGCCAAATGCCAATTTCATATTATCGGTTAGCTGATAGCGTGCTTCCACATCAATTAAGGTTGCTGCATCCAGGGTAAAATCATTGGCGGGGTTGGCGTTAGGCGTTAACACCTCACCGTAGCGGGTTGCCCGGAAAGTGGCACCAAAGCGGTCTAAACTCCAGTTAACATGCGCACCTAACTTGTTTTTTGGGTTACCTTTTTCAAAGGTCAGCACATTCACCCTGCCAAACAGTTCCGGCGCCGGATCAAGCGCCGACAACTCGGCTGTTTCTGGTGTGCTGGTAACATCAGTACTGTTAACGTTTGCCACCAAAGTTAAGTCAAAGCGGCCCATATCTGCAGTAAAAACCGGATAATTGGCAACAATATCAATGCCCTGCGTTTCGGTATCGACGCCATTGATAAAGAAGCGACCGCCACCAATACCAATTAACCCCAGTGACTCCAGATAGGCACGCACGTTAGGCTGGGTCAGGTTTTCTGATAACACTATTCTGTCGTCAATATTAATCTGATAGCCATCAATGGTTAAGGTTAAATCTCCAAGCCGGAATACCGCACCGAGCGAAAGATTAATGGACTCTTCAGCATCCAGCGGGCTTGAACCTAACGCTATAGCCGCCGGATCGTTAACCGGGAAGGTCGTAATATCGAACGGGATACCACCAATAAAGTTTGTCGACGTACTGGTAAAATATTGTTGTTGCAATGATGGTGCCCTGAATCCGTTCTGGACGCTGCCACGCAAACCAACGCTGTCACTGACATCGTAACGCAGTGCCAGTTTGCCGGTAACATTGTTACCAAAATCAGAATAGTCCTCTGCCCTCAAGGCTACCGAACCCAGCAGGTTATCTGTAACGTTGGCTTCTAAGTCAACATATACGCCGATTGCCCGCCGGCTCTCGTCAACGGCATTGGCAGGCCTGAAACCCGGAAATACCTGAGCGCCAGACTGGGTTGGATTGCCGTTAGGCAACAACACGCCGCCATTACGATAGGAGTCAGGTTCACCGGCGAAGATAGAGTAGCCTTCGCGCCGAATTTCAATACCAGTGGCCAGGTTAACTGGCGATGCAAAACTGGCAACATCAAAAGAGGTTACACCCGATAGGTTAAACACCCACTGGTCGTAATCAAAACCACCGGCATCAAACTCGGTTTTGCTGCTGGGGCCAATGGAGCGGTTTACGGTGTTTTCGATGGTAAAGGCCATTTCATTCATGCCGTAAACCACAGAGGCATCCATACTCCACTCGGCCAGCTCCCATTCATAACCAACGGCAAAACTGGTGTCGGTTACCTCAGGTGCAATAATGGGTAAAAAGCCGTCCGGGTGAACTTCAATCACATTGCGGTCATCCTGGGCCCGCCGGTAAAAGCCGCCAGAGCGGGCTGAGCGATCCTGAAAGCTGGCCCAGCCATAAAGTTTGCCATCGTCTAACATCATGCCGGCGTTGGTAAACAAGGTAAATTGCTGCAGTTCCGGCTCGCCGTACCAGGCGTTAAAACGTTCAATTGTTTGCTCGCGGGGATCATACTCGCCGTCAATTAATGGGTATTGCTGGCGGTAATCGTAACCGCCGCGCTCGGTGCGCTCTGCATCTTTAATTTCTGCAGCCAGGGTAAGGTAACCATTGTTCGGCAGGGCAAAGCCTTTCCAGCCTGATAGATTGAGAGTTTCACCATCATTGACACTGCGTTTTATCTCGCCAGGTGCACTCCAGGTGGCGTTGGCTGGTGGCGGGGTAGTGGGCACTGTATATTCTGAATCCCGATAACCATAAGACAAACTAACACTGCCGCCTTCGCTGGCGTCACGCAGCCTAACGTTAATTACCCCGGCAATAGCATCCGAGCCGTATTGAGCTGAAGCGCCATCGCGAAGAACTTCAACACTGCGAATGGCAGCGGTAGGTATGGTATTCAAATCGACTGCCGAGCTGCCGCGGCCCACGGTGCCGTTAACATTTACCAGTGAAGCGGCATGGCGCCTTTTGGAATTAACCAGCACCAGCGATTGGTCCGGGCCAAGGCCACGTAAGGTGGCGGGACGAATGGTATCAGTACCATCTGCCAGGCCAGGGCGTGGAAAATTAAACGATGGCAACGCCACAGATAATACCTGATTCAGCTCGGTAGAACCGGAACGCTCCAGTGTTTCCACGCTAACAATATCAATCGGTACTGCAGTATCATCCACCGAGCGTCCGGCTACCCGGGTGCCGGTAACCACAATTTGTTCAATTTTTTGTTCGTCAGCGTTTGGGTTGCTGTTTTCCTGCGCCTGCGCCAGCATGGCGGGGCTAAGTAAAGCAGTACTGATCGCCAGTACCAGAGGGTGTAGTGCAGCACTGCGCATAGTTAACTCCTTGTTGTTATCTTTAAACCGTAGGTGGCGGCAGAACGCTTGTCAAACTTCTGCAAACTTTGTTTTTATGATGCAATACTGTTGTTAACAGCGAAGCGATCAGCAGGCTGTGTTTTAGTATCGTGATCTTTTAGTAAAAACAGGTTAGCATGCTACAGACATCCAGATGTCTTATCTATCCAACTAAGGTCGCAGTGGGGTAAAAATGCATAAAAACACTAAACTTATCGATGCCGGCCGGGCAAAAAAATATACCGGCTATGCGGTAAATCCGCCGGTTGTGCGGGCGTCTACTATTGTTTTCGATACCTTCAGCGAACTGAAACAAGCCACCTTGCAACGCGGCAACCGGGTGCCTTTTTATGGCCGGCGTGGCACCGATACCCATTTTGCCTTGCAAGAGGCGATTTGCGAGCTCGAAGGCGGGGCAGGTTGTGCGTTGTACCCTTGTGGTGCCGCCGCGGTAAGCGGTGCCTTGCTGGCTTTTTTAAAAAGCGGGGATCATCTGCTGATGGTCGATAGCGTATACGAACCCACCCGGGCATTGTGTGATAAGTTGCTCAAAGGCTACGGTATCGAAACCAGCTATTATGATCCGCAAATTGGCAGTGCTATCGAAGGTTTAATTAAAGCCAACACCAAAGTTATTTTTCTGGAGTCTCCAGGCTCTCTTACTTTTGACATACAGGACATACCGGCCATTTGCGCGGTGGCGCAGCAGCGCGATTTAGTCACTATTTTAGACAATACCTGGGCGTCGCCCATTTTATGCCAGCCGTTTCAGTTGGGAGTAGATATCTCCATTCAGGCAGCCACTAAGTATATAGTGGGTCATTCCGATGTCATGCTGGGAACTGCCAGTGCGAATGAAAAACATTGGCCTCAGTTGCGTGAACACAGTTATTTAATGGGTTATTGCGCCTCAGCCGATGATGCCTACACCGCACTGCGCGGGTTGCGCACCTTAGCGGTACGCCTGCAGCAGCACGAGCAAAGCGCCCTGACTATTGCTAACTGGCTTACACAACGGCCAGAGGTTGAGGCGGTTTTACATCCGGCACTGCCCAGCCATCCGGGCCATGCTATTTTTCAGCGTGATTTCTGCGGCAGCAATGGCTTGTTTTCCTTTGTGTTAAAACAGGGCAATCAACAGCAGGTAGCGGCATTTATTGAGGGCATGCAGCATTTCAAAATGGGCTTTTCATGGGGCGGCTATGAAAGCTTAGTAACGGCGACCATGGCGTTGCAAAAGCTACGTACGGCCAGCACCTGGCCATACCAGGGGCCGCTTATCAGATTACATATCGGGCTGGAGCATGTCGATGATTTATTGGCAGATTTAACAGCTGCGTTTGTCAGGTTTAACGAAGCGGCATTAGCTTAGCAGCAAACTAGACCGAGGTTAGCGTGCCAGCAGTGGTGCATTAACTTTTTAACGCATGAAGTTGTTTTTTTGTGTTTTGGACATGCTTAGCCAAGGCGTTGAGCAATGATTTGAAGTCTGCCGACTGTTCTGCCAAAGAGCTTTGGTTCAATACCTCAGCAAGTTCTTGTTCTTTATCCAGGCATCTGTCCAAAATCGAATTTGTTGAGTCACTTGAAAATAATTTCGTAATTTCTCCACCAAGTTGCTGCATAAATTCTTTATCGGGATCGGGTTTGGCCGGTAATTCACCTAATTGTCTTACGACATTTTCAAATGGTTCGATGTAGGTTGCTCGTTCGTTGGCAATTTCATCAAGGCTGTTTTGCAGATTTTGCTCAGCTAACAACTCCGCCATTGCACGATAATAATCTCGTGTTTCGATAACGAGTTTCAGCATTTTCAGGCTGTCAGCCTGATTGTCAGAACGTATTATTGACATATTAAACCTTGTTTGTGTTTGGCATGGGAATATCACCTGCAATAACTTCAATGGCCTGAGGCAACACTACCAGGGTTGCAGGTGTTTTTGTTTTAAACTCACCATCAGCTTCAACGTGTATCGGTTTGGAGGTTCGGATCCTGAATTCCTTTGCTGTTCTGCAAACAACCCGCTCTGCCTTTTTTAGTTTGCCAGTTCGAAGGCTTGGGCCCAACAGTAATAATTGCCACCAGGGTTGTGCTTTAATGCAAAATAAATTTAACTGCTCATCCAGTAACGTCGACTCGTTATCAACGATATTGCCGCCACCATAGTAGCGACTGCTCCCTACAGCCAGATGAATCGCCTTGGCAGAGTAGCTCCAGCCTTCAGTTTCAATATTTACGCTGAAACTTCTGTTACGTTTTATCGCTCTGAATAATGCGCCCAGATAAGCAAACACGCCAAAATATTTTTTCTTATCAGGAGTCAGCTCATGGGTTACATCTACACCTAATCCGATATGCGCCACATTAATAAAAAGTTTGTCGTTCACTTTTGCCAGATTAATGCGCTCTCGCTTTGCATTAATAATAACCTGTGCTGCACCTGCAAGCTCCTGCGGTACGCCAAGCGAACGTGCCAAGTCGTTGGCGGTTCCCAACGGTAAAATAGCCAGTGTGCGCTGATTCGAGTAAATAGAGTGTAGCGCGGAGCTAATGGTTCCATCTCCTCCGGCAATAATAACGATACCATTTTGTTGCTGGTAATCGGCAATTTTTGCAAGCATCTGAGATTCACTCTCAGAGATATAAACCGTTAATTCAATGCCTGAGGCCCGGAGTAATTCGATGGCTACTTCCAGTTCCTTAGCCTGGCCGTTACGGCTGTGCGGGTTAACAATTAACAATGCGTGCTGCAACGATATATTCCTTCTTTAATGAAGCGGCACCAAAAAATCAGTTGTGCTTTAAGTGTCTTAAGTTAGGTATCAATTCGACGGTACAGAGACTCGATAAAGCTGTAGATACCAAATGCAAACAAGCCTATTGAAACAATAAGAATTAACCAGCTGCCGTAAGGCGCAGTACTAAGCCACTCAAACGCTTCGCTAATACCTTTGTCCTCATTGCTGCCTGCAACGAAAGTTGAACGCAGAATAATCCAGCCAATAATGCACCACACGATGCCTCTGGAAATCAGGCCGAAGCGACAGATTGGAACGAGCCAATTTTTTTTATCGGCTGGGAACTCAATGTATTTTTTAAAGCCGGATTTGAAGCCTTTAACGAGATGAGCAATACCTACAATGATGACTACGATGCCAATTATTGCAAACAGTACGGTAACTATATCTGAGCTAAGGTATTCAGAAGCTGTCGCTGAAGCAGATTGTCCTGACGAGTCGTCAGTCTCGTGAAGTAACAGCTTAACAACCCAAAACGCTAAAACGCTATGAGATATTGCACTGCTAACAAGACCACTTCTTATAGCCAGCCCTTTAGCAGAGTGGCCATGATTGTCAGTATCGGTTATGCCCTGTAAAAAGCGCCAGACAATATAACCAAACAAGCCAATAACCAAAATGAGCAATAAAAACTCACCAAAAGGTTGTTCTTTAATGTTTAAAATAGCACCTTTGCTACCGGTTTTTTCTCCCTGCCAGCCCATGGCAGAAAGAAAAGCCAGCAGACCAATTGTCAGATAAATTAGGCCCCGGGCGGCATAGCCCATCTTGGCCCAGGGTTTGGGGTGTGTAAGTTTAAACATTTTAGCGTCCTTTATTAGTAAGCTATTTATATTCGTTAACCATTAGTGTGGGTCAGCCTCCAAAGGTAGCCTGGTTATGTGGCGCGCCAGAAAAGAGCAGGCTACTGCCCATACCGAGCCTGCAGCCCAGCCTGCAACAACGTCAGTTGGCCAGTGTACGCCCAGGTAAACCCGGCTGAACCCAATTAACAGCGTTAGAAAAACTGAGCTGATAATGATAAGGGCTTTAACTCTTTTTCTTGGTTGCGATTGGGCCAGTAGCGCGCCCATGGTGAGATACGCACTTGCTGCTAACATAGAATGCCCACTTGGGAAGCTTGAGGTATAAACCAGTGTTGCGTGCGCTACCAGATCAGGTCGGGGTCGATCAAAGCCACTTTTTAATAGCAGGCTAGCCACTAAAGCGCCGCCTGTTGCCAGCAACACCACCAGGGCTAATTTACCTTTATGGGTGAGCAATAAAAAAAACATTACCCAGATACTGATGAGTGATAACACGGCATTGCCACCCAGTGCGGTTATGTCCTGGCCTATCTGTTCCAGCCAGGGAGGGCCAAGGGTATCTTCAAGGTTGTCAGCGTCTCGCATCAGCAGCAGTATGGTTTCATCCAGAGTATAACCGTCACCCGCTGTGACTTCAGTGGCAATAGTCATAAAAAGCCAGAGTGACACTGTTACCAGAGCCAGCAACATCCAAAATGATTTTTCCCGCTTTCCCAACCAGGCTAAATTATCTCTCACCGCAAATACCCCTCTGAATTATTTTGCTCCAACAATTGTAGGTTAATGGCTTTCGCCGATTGCGATTTTCTGGTTAAGCTTATGTAACCTTTTCCAGTGCGGCAAGTTTTGTACCCTCTGCAAACAATGAATTTTTTGGCAACGCTTACGCACTCACATACAATAGCGCCAGTTTAATTTTGAGGTGCGGTATGAGTAGTAACAGTTTGCCCGGAGTAAGCCCTTTTCGGCATAAAGTAGGCCATTTTTTGCAGCGTAGCAGTGTGCAGCGCAGTTTGCTGGCGCTAATTTTACTGAATGCTGTATTACTTGGGCTGGAAACCTCTAACGCCATTATGCAGGCGGTCGGTCCGGCGCTGTTGTTGTTTGATAAAATAATTCTGGCCGTTTTTGTATTGGAAATTGGCCTGCGTATTTATGTACACCGGTTAGCATTTTTTAAAGATGGCTGGAGTATCTTCGACTTTATTGTAGTGGGTATTGCCTTAGTGCCGGCCAGTGGCCCTTTTGCGGTGTTACGGGCGCTGCGGGTGCTTCGGGTATTGCGAGTGCTGACCTTCGTGCCCTCTATGCGCAAAATAGTTGGCGCGTTAATTAAATCACTCAACGGCATGTTGTCGATTGCCATGGTGCTGGCGCTGATTTACTACGTAGCGGCGGTTATGGTAACCAAGTTATTTGGTGAAGCCTTTCCAGAGTGGTTCGGCAGCCTTGGAGCGTCTTTATATACCCTGTTTCAGATTATGACGCTGGAAAGCTGGTCGATGGGTATCGCCCGGCCTGTTATTGCAGAGTTTCCTTATGCCTGGGCATTCTTTGTGCCTTTTATACTTATCGCTACCTTCACCATGCTAAACCTGTTTATCGCGGTTATTGTTAATGCCGTGCAAAGCATGCATGACGAAGAGCATAAAGAAGAGCATGATGCCGATCAGGCCACGCAGCAGCAACTCCTGCTGCAGATGCAACTGTTGCAGCAGGAATTAGCGGCGCTCAGATCTGATATAAAGGCAACTAAACCTACTGCAGAATAAAGTCTTCTAACGATTGTCTGGTCAGTTTACCAATCTGGCTGAACATATAAATAATGGCGCCCATCAGCATTACCATGACCGGCAGTACGATAACCGGATAGCTGAGCCAGGTCATCCGGCCCAGCTCTTCGGCATACGCCGTAGTGCCGGGCTGGCTTACTACGATGGCTTTTGCCAGCACATAATTGAGGGTGGCCGACACAAAAAAGGCCGCGGCAACAATATAGCCAGCGCGTGCTACCCGTTGCTCAAACAATTCGCGGTTACTCTGCTTAGCTAACGCCTGATAAAGCTTTTCGGTATCAAGTAACTCGGGGTTAATCAGCAACTTTTTTACCAGCGGGAAAGGTGTGTACTGGCTAACCAGCACCACAATACCGATAATAGCCGGGATCATTGCCTCTTTTATTGCAATATAAGAAGGGTCCAGTTGCAACAGGCTGATGCCACCGGTAAGCATGACGCTGATAATGCCCAGGATCGAATAAAAGTTTACCTTGCCCAGTTTAACCAGCTCCCACAGGCCAAACAGTAGCGGAAAAGCCAATGCGATGACCACACCCCATACCGGCCCCAGCGTGTCTTCACTGCTAAAGCGGCTGAGAATAACAGCCGGTACCACAATATTAAAAATCATGTTACTTAAAAAACCGGATTTTTTCTGCTTAACCGGGCGGGGTGAGCTACTTGCTGGTGTGGTCATGAAACGGATTCCGGATAGTTGGCTGGCCGCAGTAAGGTATACAGCACTACTGCAGTGTGCGCTTAGGTTAGCGAAAAGATAACATTGGTTCCGAGCTGACAGCCAGAGTTTTTTGTACTACACCTTAAGTCTAGTCAGTTGCATGACGCCGCCAGGTTGCAACAGTGGATCATTTAAAGCATAACCACACAGAGTTAACCAACATTGATTTTGCCCGGCTGATAGATACAGCAGGGATCGGCGTTATTGTGCATCAGTGGGACACTACTGTGGTGTATGCCAATCCAACCGCGTTAACCATGCTTAATTTAAGCTACGAGCAGTTAATTGGGTCAGTGGCGGTAGATCCACAGTGGCATCTTATCGATGAGCATCATAAACAATTACATGTATCAGAATTTCCGGTTAATAAGGTAAAAGCCTCAGAGTCTTCATTGTATGGCGAAGTGGTAGGCGTGCTTGATTTTAAACATGACGACACCAACTGGTTTAAAGTGAATGCGGTAATAGAGAAGTCGTCTGAATCGGGCATGGCATTTATTGTTGTCACCTTGTACGCCCTGGAAAATATCGGTAGCTTATTTTCGTTTGAACAGATTGTACAAAGTGCTGACGATATTATTATCGTTACGGAGGCGGATGATATTGAAGAACCATCAGGCCCCAAAATTGTTTATGTGAATAATGCGTTTGAACGTCTTACCGGTTACAGCGCAAAAGAAGTGATTGGCGATACACCAAGGTTATTGCAGGGAAAGTTTACCGACAAAGCAGCCAGGGAACGAATTAAAACCTCGCTGGACAAAAAACAGGCTGTGCGTGAAACATTATTGAATTATACGAAAAGCGGTCAGCCGTACTTTATCGATATGAATATTATTCCGTTGAAAAACCGCAATGGTGACATTACCCATTTTGCTGCGATTGAGCGTGACGTCACGGAGCAGACTTTTTACGCGGAACAGCTGGAAAAACGTAATCGCGATTTAAAACAGTTAAAAGAGAATCTGCAAGATGTTGTCCGGCAGCGCACCGTTGACTTGATTGCCGCAAACAGAAAGTTGCAACGTCATGCTTATTACGACGTGTTAACGGATGTGCCTAATCGTCGTTATTTTCTGGAAATGAGTAATTCTTTCTTAAGCCTGACCCGCCGAAAAGGGCAAAGCCTGGCGGTAGCTATGATTGATGTTGATGATTTTAAAAGCATTAATGATAAATTTGGCCATGCCGCAGGTGATGCGTCACTGCACCTTCTGGCCTGCTGTATGAAAGAGTTTTTTCGGGCAGAAGATATTATTGGCCGTTTGGGGGGCGAGGAGTTTGGTTTAACCATGCTGTTTGATAACCCTGCTAAGGTGGTTAACACCCTGCAACGATTCCAGCAAAAACTGGCGGAGCAATTTCGGCAGGAAAAACAATCTGCAGATAGTGTTACGTTGCAGCCTTTTACCGTAAGCATAGGAGTATGTGTTATTGAGGCTGAGCAAACCGGTGAATTAGATACGTTATTAAAGTGCGCTGATGAGGCGCTTTATCAGGTAAAGCATCAGGGGAAAAATGCCGTCATCTTGTATGACGGCACGCAATAGCGCCACGACTGCCCTGCGACAATATTTTATTTACCTTGCCGGGTAGCTGTTGCCGCCGTCTGGCATTACCCCTTTGCCCATGCGGATTTCCAGCACGGCTTCAACCTGTTCTTTGCCGCCGGCCGCTATGCCTACTTCATAATTTGGCTGTTGCACCGTGCGACTACTACACCCGAGCAGGCCGCAATCCCGGACAGTGGTGGTTTGATAACCGGCACCCAGCCGGTTAGCGCTATCCTGTTGACGCTCAGTCATGGTTTCTTTGTCGACAACAATAAACCAGTCATAACCTTGCGCTGCCGTCAGCTCGGTAGCCCGGCGCATCGCATAGGCTTTGGCTTCATCGCTGTTATCACCACGGGCTTTGTAGCTTACCCGGTAGAAATTAGCGCTGATTTGCTGCTCTTTGTAACCAAAACCGTTGCCGTTAGCTGGCCGGTAATCTGGTTGGCTGCTACACGCCGTTAACAGCAGCGCCGTTAACAGCATAAAAAAGCTGATGAGTTTATTAAGTTGCTTCATGTTTCACCTCAGTAATTAATAAGCGTTATTCTTGGTTAAATAGTCCTGCTCCGCGGCCAAACTTAGTGGTGGGCTGGCCATTAGCTCATCTAAAATGCTGTCTAACGCCTGCGGGCCTGATGCGGTTTGATAATTACCGGCATCGGCTTGACGGGCAGTAGCTAAGCTTGCCTGCAGCGCCCATTCCCCTTGTTGCCGACAAGCAATATTTTCAGTATTCAGCGCCTTGTCTTGCAGGCTGTACTGGCGGCAGAAATCACCATCCTGGCTGATAAAACTCAGCCGTGGGGTCAGTTGTTGCTCGTCAACGTTATAGGTTTTACCGCTGGCTGCACTATTTAACAGTTGGGCGACAGTGTGGCCAACGGTTGTGGGGGAGCTTTGCTGCTGACCGCCAATCTGCGCTGCACCATAACCGGCAAAAACGGCAATACAGGCAACGGCGGCGGCATGTTGTTGCAACTGCTGTTGCGCCCGGCGCCACCAGGGAAATGCTACAACATCGCTGCCGGTTGCGGGTTCTGTTTCCAGCAGTTGCAATACGCTTGCGGGCATGGGTTTGTGATCAATTTGCTGGTAGTGCTGTTCTACCATGCTGTCTACCATGGCGATCTCAGCCAGCCGCTCAGTTAGCTGCTCATTGTTAACAAGCTGCTGTCTTATCAGCTCCATTTGCTGCTCGGGCAGGGCGGCATCTAAAAAAGCAGATAACATTTCATCGGTAATTTTCATGCCAGACTTCCTTTTTGTTGCAGAGCGCTAACCATCGCGATCCGGGCGCGGGCTAGCCGGCTCATAATAGTGCCTGCCGGGATCGCCAGTATAGTGGCGGCTTCGGCGTAGCTTAACCCTTGTACTGCGACGAGCGACAATACTTCACGTTGTTCGTCGGGCAAGGTGTTCATTGCGGTATTGACTTCAGCCAGCTGAATGTCATTCAGCATATCCTGTTCGCCATCAGTAAAGTTTTCCTGTTGCAATTCGGGTTTAGTGGCAGCCTGCTGCCGGACTTTTTGGGCCCGGTAGTCGTCTATCCACAGGTTACGACATATTTTAAAAGCCCACTGCGGTAGCGGTATGCCGGCAGCGGGCGGTGAATCGAGCAGCCGCAGCACGGTGTTTTGCAATAAATCATCGGCATCGGCCATACTGCCGGTTAACGAATAAGCAAAGCGGCGCAAGGCGGGTAATAGTAGTTTTAGTTCTGCTTTCATGGTTAGGTTATACTCCTGTTTACCCTGATAACGGCTCAGCAGCGAAAGTTATTCCAGCATAGAGGGAATATTTTTACCAGCCAGCCGTTTAATGTTGTACCACTGGGGTTAAGTTGCAGGGAATATGATGAAAAAGCATCTGTTATTAGTTACGGTTTTGCTGGGTATGCCCCAGCAAGGCTTCAGTAAGGTAATGGCGCCTGATGTACTACCTGGTGCACTACCTGAAATTGTGCCGCAGGTTACTGAGCGGGTGCAGCGTAATACCGGGCAGTTGCGGCAACAGCTGATACAGCAGCAACAATTGGCGCAGCATTTAGCCAAGCAGGCGGCGTTGCCGGATCCGTTAACCGCACTGCCACAAACCCTGGATATCGTAAACCAACGCGGCGAGCTTAGCTGGCGTGAAGTTGAGGTAGAACTAGGGTTTCGCGCTATAGAGCGTGAATGGCTGTTACTGCTAAGTGGTAGCGAGTGGCAGCAATTGCTTGGCGACTGGCCACAGTTGCCCGACTTAGTGCAAAGCGAACATAAACTGCATGCCCTTGGCTTACTGCTGATCAAGATAAAAGTGCCTGCAGAACTGGATTCAGCTAAGGCATTAGATACTAAATTAACCAGCACGCTAACCACGTTGGCCGGGCGAAACCATTTATACCAGCCACAAAGCGCGCCACCCAATCAGTCACAAACAGCGCCAAGTGCGGGCAAAGATGCCTTAGCATACGGTAATGTTGCGATGTGCCAGCAGCCGGTAACCCTGGGTATGGTTGATACGGCTATTGCTCTGCAGCACCCGGCATTACAACAGAACGGACAGTTGAAAATTGAACAACGCAACTTCTTGCCTGCAGAAATAGCACAAAGTTATGGCCATGGTACCGCCGTTGCCGGGGTGCTGGCGGGTCAGCATGTTACTTCACCCTTGTTGCCAAAGCTAAGTCTTTATAGCGCCAGTGCTTTTTATTCCAGTAATCTTTATCAGCAATCGGCCACGCTGTCGCATATTGTGCAGGCATTAGATTGGCTGGCAAGCCAACAGGTGCGGGTGATTAATATGAGCCTGACCGGGCCTGATAACCCGGTGCTGGCGGCAGTGGTAAGGCAGTTAGCTGCGCAGCAGATAGTACTGGTGGCGGCAGCAGGCAATGGTGGCCCTGCGGCTGCGCCATTATTTCCGGCCGCTTATGCTGATGTGCTGGCGGTGACGGCGGTTGACCCGCAACTGCAACTGTATCGTTGGGCTAACCAGGGCGATTATATTGATTTTGCTGCATTGGGGGTAAATGTACCGGCGCTGCGCGCAGACGGCGATGTACTTAAGCAAAGTGGCACCTCTATCGCTACTCCAGTAGTCAGTGCCGCTGTGGCCTGCTTACGGGCACTGCAGCCGGAGCTTAGTCTGGTAAAAATTCGTCAGGCGTTAATAGCACAAGCCCGCGATTTAGGCGGGCCAGGTAAGGATACGCAGTTTGGATATGGCGTGATAGCTGCGCCACTAAAAGCCCAGCTGTAGCAGCAACGCGCTGCGGGTTTCGCGGTAATCTGCACTGTCTATGGTAGAGCTGAAATCACCATGTTCAACTTTACCTATGACTGCAAAACGCTGATTTAGACTGACTTGCCAGCTTGCCTCTACGACAGCCTGGGTATCAGCGCGCTCAGCAGTTTGATAGTCGCGTTGACTTACCCTGGCGCCAAGTTGTAGCTGCTGCTGATATTGCCAAAGCGTAAAACGATGGGAGAGTTTGGCTCTTGCCCCTGGCGCGGTATAACTAAATACATTATCGCGGCTGCTTTCATCTTCCCATACCAGGCCTATCGAAAAAAAATGCTGGCCAGACTCAGAAAACCAGAAGCTGTCAGCGCTGGCACTGAATGTGCTGGCGTCACGCTCATCATTGCGGGCAAACACTTTTTTGGCCATGGTCAGTGCCGGGCGGATAAACCAGGTGTCACTGCCACTTACCATTGTGTATAAGCTCGCCTGATTAAGCTTAAGAAACGCTGCGCTATCCAGCTGAGCGTTGGCATGATAAATATTGGCGCCAACACTATGCTGGCCCAGTTGGTAACTGGCATCGACATAAGCCAGCTGCAAACGGGTATCAAAGTCACTCGCCTGCCGATAAGCTTTATTTTGGATACTGTAACCGGCATCAAGTTTAAAGTTAGCGCTTGCCTGCCAGCTTGCTGCAAGTTCCGCTTCCAGTAACGTGGCACTGTCTGACTGGCCACTGGCCTGCTGTAGTGCACTGATGTTTACATTTGACTGATATTCACTGCCCAGCCGGGCTTTGCCGCTAAAACTAAGTGGATCAGCACCATGGCTTGACCCACTGCTGCAGATTGCCGCCAAGGCTGAGGTGATCAGTACGAATCGTTGGATAAGCGCCATAATTTTTCTCCTGCATAAAAATAAGCGCCGCATTGGCGGCGCTTATTAAGCCTTACAGTCCGGTTGATAAATTAATGGTGTTACGTACCGTGTTGGTAACCTGGGCATTTACTGCCTGAGTAACGCTTTGGGCAACTTCAGCGTTTGCGCTTTGTTGCAGCATTTGGCTGGCGTTGCCCATAATCTGCTGCTGAACGGCGCCGCTGGTGTCGGTTGTTAACGCAGCGGACAACTGGTTACTGGCTTGGGCAGCGACCGAGTTCAGGGCGCTGCTGGCATTGCCGCTCACAGCGCTGGCCAATTCAGTATTAGCATTGACTGCTGCAGACGTTACGCCAGTTAAGGTAGCAGTTGCGGCTACGGTTTCGTTGACCAGAGCTGAGCTGTCGGGTAATAACGTTGTGCTACTATTGCCCAGGTTGGCAACCAGGCCAGTGGTAGCTGCTGCCGTGCTGTTAATATTGCTGGCTAGCGAGGTTTCAGGCATGGTTGCTGATTCGCTGTCGTCTGACTCATTTTGGGCAGTGGTATCGACTTCAGCATCGGTTTCGCCGCTGTTGTCAGTTTCTGCCGAACCGGCCACCGGCGCAGGCGCCGAGCTCGCTTCTGCCTGGGCTTGCTGGTTGCTGCTGGCTGAACCGGATATTTGCACTGGGTTGCTTGCCATTTGCTGCTGACTAACGTTTAACTGAGCGTCGTTATTGCTTTGCGCGGCAATGCTAACATCGGCAGCGTGGCCAAAGGCTGACAAACACGCTAAGGCAAGTAAAGTAGGGGTTAAAATCTTTTTCATGGTCATGTTCCTCGATTTGTCGTGATTGACATAGCGATAACGGTGCAGCGAGTTGTTTTATTCCCGATGAAATAAAAAATAGTGCTAAATTCATTTTTGGTAATTTGGTCTGACCAATTACGTTGCTGCATTTGTAATCTATCAGTGTTGAGTACCAATAAAGAACAGGCTAGGGTAGTGCTATCTGTCACCATGGAGACACACTAATGGATCATTACGCGGCACTAAAAACCAATGTTGGCTTGCTGGGGACTCAGCTGGGTGACACTATTCGTAGCCAGCTTGGGGATGCTCTGCTGGAGCGGGTAGAGCAAATTCGAATGCTTTCTAAAGCGGCGCGTCAGGGAGAAGAATTACAAGCAGATAAATTAAAGCAGGTACTGCGCAGTTTAAGCGACGATGAATTACTGCCAGTCGCCCGGGCGTTTGCTCAGTTTTTAAACCTGGCGAATTTAGCTGAGCAGCACCATACCATCAGCCGGATTGGCCATGCCAGTATTGAAAAACCTGAGCCTTTGCAGGAGTTGTTCAGCTTGCTGGACGATAAAAAGCTGGACAACACCAAAGTAACCGAGGCGGTAGCCAACTTATCAATTGAGCTGGTGCTGACTGCCCACCCCACTGAAGTGTCGCGCCGCACGCTTATTCATAAACTGACCGAAATTGCTGCTTGTTTAACTAAACTGGAGCAGGATTTAACCGCTACAGAGCAGCAAAAAGTTGAACTAAGGCTCAGTGAGCTGATTGCCCAAGCCTGGCATACCAACGAAATTCGTGAACAGCGGCCGACACCGGTCGATGAAGCTAAATCGGGTTTTGCGGTGATTGAAAGCTCGTTATGGCAGGCGATACCGGATTTTCTACGGGAACTGGATCACAAGCTGCTGGACGCTACCGGCATAGGCCTGGCGCCAGATGCCGCGCCGGTGAAGTTTTCATCCTGGATGGGCGGTGACCGCGATGGTAACCCTTTTGTTACGGCCAAAGTCACCCGCCAGGTGTTGTTGTTAAGCCGTTGGAAAGCGGCCGACTTATTTGCTGCTGATTTAGATTTACTCAGCAGTGAATTATCAATGTCTCAGGCCAACGATGCGCTGCAAAAGGCAGCGGGCGACGCCAGTGAGCCTTACCGTCTGGTACTAAACCAATTGCAGGCAGGGTTGCTACGCAGCCGTGACTGGCTGACCGAAGCACTGAAACATGACCGGCTGCAGCGGCCAGAAAATTTAATCTGGCACAATCAGCAATTACTCGAACCTTTACAACTTTGCTACCAGTCTTTGCTGGACTGCGGTATGGCCGTGATTGCCAATGGCCGGTTGCTAGACACTATTCGCCGGGCTTACGCCTTTGGTTTAACTCTGCTAAAGCTGGATATCCGCCAGGATGCCGGCCGCCATGCTCAGGTATTTGCTGAATTAACCCAGCATCTTGGATTGGGCGACTACAGCGCCTGGGACGAAAACGCCCGTCAGGCTTTCTTGCTGACGGAACTGGCCAACCGCCGGCCATTATTTCCAAAACAATGGCAGCCGTCTGAAGATGTGCAGGAAGTGCTGGATACCTGCGATATCGTTGCCCGCCATGGCAGCGAAGCGCTAAGTACCTACGTCATCTCGATGGCTGGTAAGCCCTCTGATGTGCTGGCGGTGCAATTGCTGTTAAAAGAGGCCGGCAGTAGCTTCCCGATGCCGGTAGCGCCGTTATTTGAAACCCTGAGCGATTTACAAAACGCGCCAGATTGTATGCGGCGTCTGCTCAGTATCGATTGGTATCGGGGTTATATTAACGGCAAACAGGAAGTGATGATCGGTTACTCTGATTCGGCTAAAGACGCTGGCGTGTTTGCCGCGGCCTGGGCCCAGTACAGTGCCCAGGAAGCGTTGGTCGCTATTTGTCAGCAGGCCAAGGTGCAACTGACTTTGTTCCACGGGCGCGGCGGTACCATCGGCCGTGGCGGCGGCCCGGCTCATGCCGCTATTTTATCCCAGCCACCGGGCTCGCTGGCTGGCGGCTTGCGGGTTACCGAGCAGGGCGAGATGATTCGCTTTAAATTTGGCCTGCCAAAGTTAGCCGAGCGCAGTCTGGCGTTGTATGCCAGTGCCGTGCTGGAAGGCTTACTGCTGCCACCACCGGTACCGAAACAAAGCTGGCGCCAAATGATGCAGCAGCTGGCAGATGATTCGTGCGAGGCGTATCGGGCGGTGGTACGCCACAATAAAGACTTTGTTGGTTACTTCAGGGCAGCCACGCCGGAGCAGGAACTGGGCCAGTTGCCGCTCGGTAGCCGGCCGGCGAAACGCAACCCGACCGGTGGCGTGGAAAGCCTGCGGGCAATACCCTGGCAATTTGCCTGGTCGCAAAATCGCTTAATGTTGCCCGCCTGGCTCGGCGCGGGTTCCGCCTTAGCCAAAGTGGCAGAGCAGAACAACACCGCACTGCTAGATGAAATGCAGCAGCAATGGCCATTTTTTGCGACCCGAATGTCGATGTTGGAAATGGTGTTTTTGAAAGCGGATGTTGATATCGCGGCCTACTACGACAAGGTGCTGGTACCGGACGAGTTTAAACATTTAGGACAGGAGCTCAGAGCGCAATTGACCGCCGACCGACAATTGCTGTTAAAGCTTATTCACAGCGACACGTTAATGGCCAAAGAGAGCTGGATCCGTGAATCCATTATGTTGCGTAACACCTACGTCGACCCACTGCATATTTTGCAGGCAGAACTGTTACACCGCGTACGCCATCAGCCCGAGCGGGTAAACCCGATGATCAGCCGGGCGTTGATGGTCAGCATTGCTGGTATCGCGGCGGGAATGCGTAACTCCGGCTAAAATTGCGGCAATAGGAACCTGCTATAGTTAGCATACTGAAAAATAAGCTTAAGCTGGAGGATTAATGCGCCAATGGTTATCGCTGGCACTACTGATTGGGGTATTTGGTTGTCATGGGGCTTTCGCGCAGCAGGCAGACAGCGAGCAGCCTGATACAGAAATAAAAGTAGTTAATGCACCGCAGGATCAGGCAATTGCAGCGCGGCTTGGCGAGATAACTGCGGCCATTAACGGTCTGGAACAGGTTG
The DNA here is from genome assembly GCA_002364615.1 of Arsukibacterium sp. UBA3155. Lineage (GTDB taxonomy): Bacteria > Pseudomonadota > Gammaproteobacteria > Enterobacterales > Alteromonadaceae > Alishewanella. The sequence continues at coordinate 47,432 of DEYP01000023.1, forward strand.
ATATTAGTGTCAGCGCCGGCGTTGTCACGCTGCAGGGAGAGATTGCCAGCGCCCAGCTGAGGAATGAGCTAACGACCATCGCCAGCCGGCTCGAAGGGGTAGTGCATGTGCAGAACCAGTTGCAGGAGCCGCTGGCGGTGCGCTCCCGTTTGGCACCAGCTGCCGAAAAATTCCGCGAGATGCTGGCTACCACAGTACAAATGTTGCCGTTGTTGTTGCTGGCGGTGTTGGCGGTTGTGCTGTTTTCATTGCTAGGGAGCTGGCTATCCAGGCGAAACGCTTTACTGCGCCGGATAGGGCTTAGCGAACTGGCCACTAACCTGGGTATGCGCTTTGTCAGGTTAATTGTGACCAGTATTGGCATTTTAATTGCGCTGGAGTTGCTGGATGCCACCGCGTTGGTTAGCGCCATGCTGGGGGTTGCCGGAGTTATTGGTATAGCATTGGGTTTTGCCTTTCGTAATATTGTCGAAAACTACCTGGCCGGCGTATTACTCAGCACCCGCAACCCCTTTGCTATCGGCGATTTTATTCAGGTTGATGAGATGACCGGCAAGGTGATACGCCTGACGTCGCGCGATACCGTGCTGATGACTCTGGATGGCAATCATTTACGCATCCCGAACAGCCAAATTATTACCTCGCCAATGACCAACTTTACCCGCAACCCACTGCGCCGCTTTGAGTTTAATGTCGGTGTATCGGTAGAACTGGACTTAGTGCGGGTGCGCGAGCTGGCCATCAGCACCTTAAGCAACATGCCAGGTATTTTGACCGAGCCCAGGCCGCGGGTGCTGGTATTGGAACTGGGTGACAGTGCGGTAACGGTCAGGGTAATGGCCTGGATTGATCAGCGGCAGACTGATTTTCTGAAAGCGCGCAGTGAAGCGATCCGGCTGGTGAAAACAGCCTTCGACCAGGCTGGTATTGAAATGCCTGAACCGATTTACCGGCTGCATATGGTTGATATGGCGGCTCAAAACAGCTCCTACACGCCTGACAACAGTACCGACGCGCCTGAAGCGACGTCAGCGGCAGCAGCAATTAGCGCGCCAGAGGTGGCGGTGGTGGATGTCAGTGCCGACACCGCAATTGAGCAACAGCTGAATGACGAGCTGAAACAATCGGCTGAGGAGAACCTGCTGCCGGCAGCCGATAAAAAAGCTGTCGGTAAACCAGCAAGTTAACCGGCTTCTGGGCGTGGTACAAAGTCCAGTACCGTGGCATTAATGCAATAGCGCGGTCTGCCATTAGGGCCATCATCAAATACATGGCCTAAGTGGATGCCGGACACTTTGGCGCGAATTTCCGTGCGCCGCATACCAAAGCGATTATCCTGCTTTTTAATAACAGAACCTTTCACCGGTTTGGTAAAAGATAACCAGCCAGTACCTGAATCAAAGCGATCGCGGGTGTCAAACAATGCGGCACCACTTAACTTATCAACAAAAATGCCGTCTGGTGTGTTTTTGAAAATTTCATATTCTTTACAAAATTGCTGATCGGTGCCCTTGTCAAATGCCACATTAAAGGCCTCGCTGTCACCGAGCTTAAATTTACCTAACAACAGATAAAATTCTTCAGGCGCCAGATACCCTTTAAAAGCAAACACTTCACGACCATCTTGCAACAGCATAATGGTTGGGGTTGCGGTGGCTTCGGTTTTAATTGTTAAGCCCTGTAGCTGACGGGCAAACCGGAAGTGCATCGGAATATCGCCCTGATAGCTGCTGGCGACCTCTGCTTTAAACTTTTCGCAATACGGACAATAACTTTCTGAGTCAATGACCAGCACATGCTTTCCCTTTAGCATCGCCCTATTATCCACATCAGCGGAAAGTGCCTCTGCATCGCGGTTAAAACGGACTCCGGTAGAATGGTCAGGGCAATACCCGTTGGGGTTTTTAGCAATATAATCCTGGTGATATTGCTCTGCGGGGAAAAACTCGGTAAGTGGTTTTAACCGGGTGACAATCTGACCATAGCCGGCTGCGGTTAACAATGGTTGATACTGCTGCATTACCGCTTCAGCCCGGGCTTGCTGCTGCTCACTGTTGCTCAGAATAATGGAGCGGTACTGAGTACCAATATCATTGCCCTGACGGTTTAGCTGGGTAGGATCATGGCTTTCAAAGTAATGTTGCAACAGCGCTTCCAGGCTGATCAGCTGCGGGTCAAACGTTACTCTGACCACTTCAGCATGGTTATCCGGGTTGTTTTTATTACTACGTTTAGTAATTGCCCGGTACGTAGGCTTTACTCCGCTGCCGTCAGCATAGCCCGACACCGCATCAACGACGCCTGGCAGCTGTTCATAGCGCATCTCTGCACCCCAGAAGCAGCCCGAGCCAAGGACAATGCTGTCAAGTTTAGCAGCGGTTGGTTGTACAGCAGGTGTTTCCTGTGCCGGGGCACGAACAGAAGAAAACACCAGCAACGATAGTAGTAGGGCGACGAAAAAGCTCAGATATTTCATATCTTATTCCTGCGGTTGCTCGGGTTATATACACAGACCGGCTAACTGACCACTTACTTTCACTGTCAATTATTAAGGTTTGCCTGAACAGGTGGCGATGAATACATACGAGATTTAAGTCGGTGGCGATCAGCGTCAAATATTTTGTCGTTTTAATAGCAACTTCATGTTGCTCTTATGTAAAATTTGATGATAATGGCATGTCAAGTTTTGCCTGTAATGGTTACAGAATAATCTGATGCCAACTCACACAATGCATATAGCTGGGAGCCCAAGGGTATGAGCAACAAAATTAGCATCGTTAGCGGTATGTTATTGCTTTTGAGCGGTTATTTTGTAAAGGCCGGCGAGATTGTTGTTATTGATCAGCTGCCAGTTGATCTGGAAAACCCTGTTAGCCTGGCGTTAGATCAAAACAGCTTCGCACTACGTGAAATGAATGAAAGCCGACTGCAGTTGTGGAAGTTGTCCGATAGCGGCATTCCGCAACTGTCGGCAGAGCTGACCGAGGTATATGCCGGTTCAGCAGCTACAGTGCAAATGGTCGGGGCTTATGCTGATAATTGGTGGGTTGCGGGCCTGGAATGGGATTATTATGCCAGCGGTAACAGTAGTTTAATTCATATCAGCCAGATAAAAGCGGATAGCAGCAGAGTAAATATTAGTTTTGAAGCTCCGGCAGCATTGCCCTACAGTAACAATAGCTTCACACGCTGGCACTATGCGCCGGCCCTTGACGAGCTGTTTGGTGTTTTCGGGCTTCGGGATGCCGAGTTTGTGTATGTTCTTCGATGTACACAGGCACTGCAACTTGCCGCGGGCAACTGTGCTGTTACTGCATTGCCGTGGGGAAATTTTCTGGCATTAGACGATGGTTTTGTGTTGTGGCGCAGCGGCCAGAGTAATAATGGTTTTAGTTGGTATCAGTTTGATCAAAAAGAGCCAAACGGCATGCGGGAGCAACACTATGAGCTGGATATCAGTCGCATCAGCTATTGGCCGACTGCTGATCGGCTGCAGCTTCAAGTCAGTTCAGTCGAAAATGGCCAGATAAACTACAGCAATTATGATTTGTTTCTGCAAGGCCCGGCGCAGGGCGCGTTGATTAGCCGGATATTGCCCGGCGTTTACCCGTCGCAGCACTGCCGATATCTGAGCAGTTACCAGGCACTCTGCCAGGCTGCAGGTACTTTAATTTATGTCACCATGACTAACGGCAGCCTGACGCCTATAATCTTTGATTATCTGTCAGCACAGGCTGCTTTACCTTTTGGTGAAGTTGTCGCAGTACACGGCCATGATACCGTGGTGCAAATGGGCATAGGGCAGCTTACTGTTTATCGGTTACCGCTGCCACAACTGAGTGTTGCAAGCATACCATCTGGTTTCCATTTAACTTATGGCGACGTAGCAATGTTACGGTTAGCCGAGATACTGGAAGATATCGACCTGAATAATGTTGATATCAGGGTGGCGTGGGACCCGCAGTATCTGACGGTGCCAACTGTCATTTTAACCGAGCTGGCTTACGGTTTGTTTCAATTTGACACCAGTAAAGCGATAGCCCGTAATAACCCAACCGGCAGGCTACTGTTAGATATCACAGATAACGACTGGCAAAGTACCTTGTCGCTACCACTTAGTATTGCCAACATAAATGAAGCGCCGGTTGCATCGGCTACTGTTATTGATACCGAGCCGCTGGAAATAGGTGAGGTTTATGAGTTGGCGCTGCATGAGGTGTTTACAGATCCTGACGGCGACGGCCTGACATTCAGCAGCACGGCGTTACCTGCTGGTTTTGTGCTGCAATCGCCATTAATAAATGCAGCGCCACGAACGCCAGGGGCTTTCAGCTTTACCGTTACTGCCACTGATCCGGCCGGACTTACCGCCAGCATTCAGGTGAGGGGAACGATATTGCCAGAGAAAAGTTCCGGTGGCTCGATGCACGCGAGTTGGCTGCTGGGCTTGTTGCTGTTGTGGCGACGGTTTAAAGGTTAGCTACCGGCAAACTTCTGGATTAACAGTAGTGTGTTATTAATATCAACCCGGTTAATATCCAGATGACACACCCAGCGCAACCGCATTAACGTGCCTTGCGTGGCCTGATAGCGGCTGGCAGTCACTTTGACACCGTGTTGGGCCAGATAGGGCAGTAAGCGTTCGGCCAGCGCCGGACTTATGTCGGTAAATACGATATTGGTTTGCGGGGCAATCACTGTCAGTGATTGTAGTGCGGGCAACTGGCTGGCCAGTTGCGTCAAGCCGTCTGCCAGAGCACGGGCATTGGCATGATCCTCTGCCAGCCGCTCAATATTGTGTTTAAGGGCATACAGGCCAGCGGCGGTAAGCACGCCGGTCTGGCGCATACCACCGCCGAGCATTTTCCTGATGCGTGTCGCCCGTGCAATAAACTCTGCTGAGCCCAGCAGTAAAGAGCCAACCGGGCAGCCAAGGCCTTTAGATAAGCACAACGATAATGAGTCGTAGCCCTGACATAACTCGCGCGCCATTTGCCGGGGGCTTAACTGATGATCGGGTGCCAGAGCGACTGCGGCATTCATCAACCGGGCACCATCTATATGACATTTCAGACCTTTCTCTTTAGCAAGGTGTGCAACATCGCGCATGTAACTGAGCGGCAGCACCTTACCGCCAATAGTATTTTCAATGACGATTAAGCGGGTTCTGGCAAAGTGCGGGTCGTCCGGTTTTATTGCCGAGGCAATATCGCTCAGCGCCAGCGTGCCATCGCTTTGCAATTCCAGCGGCTGAGGCACAATAGAGCCCAGCACTGCCATGCCGCCGCCTTCCCATTTGTAGGTATGCCATTGCTGGCCAACAATGGCTTCATCACCCCGTTGGCAGTGGCTCATCATGGCTATTAAATTAGTCTGAGTACCGCTGGGGGCAAATAATGCCGCTTCAAAGCCCAGCAGTTCAGCGGCATAGCGCTGTAACTCAAGAGTGGTAGGGTCGTCATTAAATACATCATCGCCCAGGGCAGCATCATGCATTGCCTGGCGCATGGCGGCAGAAGGCTGGGTTACGGTATCGCTACGAAAGTCGGCCATGGGTTTTACTCTGTTAGGTCAGTTTAGGCAGGCTGCCAGATAAACGCAGGCTAAAACGCCAATGGGGTAAAAGCAATAACGATACGCCAGAAAGCGTTAACTACAGGAAATACAGAGTAGCGAAAATAAAAAACCGCCCGGTGAATGCCGGGCGGTTTTTATTAAGTGTAGAGTGCTTAGTAGAAGTTGATTCTGAAATCGACGCCCAGTACCCGTGGCTCGTTAACAAAGCCCGTCAGGTTATTGAAGTCGATTGCGCCTTTCAGGTTATCTTCATCGGTAATATTACGACCGAAAAAGCCGACTTCATAATTATGAGCGTAGTTGATATACGCCACTCTTAAGCCTGCCTCGAAGTTATTATCAGAGTTAAACTCTGCAGATTCATACAAGAACAGGTTGGTTTCACCCTGCAGCTGGTAATCGGCATAGATATAAATTTCGCCACTTTCGATTGGGAAGTCGTAACGGCCATTTAAGGTTAAGATGGTTTCCGGTGCTTGTGGGAACGGGTTACCATCAATAAATACCAGATTGTCACCGGCACTTGGGTCCAGTGGCGTACAGTAGGGTTGGAAGCTCTGATTTAGCGCACCACAGTAGGCTACTGTTAAGGTGTCGTCCTGCAGTTCAGTATTGTTGTAGCTAAAACCACCGCCAAGGGTGAAGTAAGGTGTGGCACGCCAGTCAAAGTCAATTTCAAAGCCGTAGCCTACGCCTTTGTTAGCGTTGATCAGCTGGTTGCCCTGCGTTTCACCACCAATGGCTGACAGCTGAATGTCATCTATGGTGTAGTAAAACAAGGCGCCGTTCAAGCGCAGGGTGTTATCCAGTAAGTCTGACTTTGCACCTACTTCAAAAGACAAGATAGTTTCTGAGTCAGCCACTGATGGTGGTGCTTCAAATGCTACATCACGGCCCTGAATAGATTGGGCACGGAAGCCGTCAGCTACGCGGGCAAAAAGGCTGGTGGTAGAAGTTAAGCGGTAGTTAGCACTTAACTCCCAGCTGATCTGATCGTCAGACACTTTAATCGGATCATACTGTTGAATACTGGCATCACCGGTTACCAGTGCAAAACCATTAACGTTTTGCTCGCCAACATAAAAGGTTTTTTCATCGTCGGTGTAGCGGATACCGGCAGTGATATCCAGCTGGTCATCAACTTTATAAGAGCTCTGGCCAAATACAGCCCAGCTGGTATTGCCGTGGAACACTTCAGTGGCGCCAAAGTAACCATCAATACTGTTTACGCCAAATGATGAATCGAAATAGAAACCACCCACCTGCCAACTTAAAGCATTGCGGGTGTCACTGGCTAAGCGAACTTCCTGCGTGAATTGCTCTAAATCTTTTAATTGGTCTTCGGTTACCGCCTGAAACAAGATAAAGCCAGGACCAGTCGGGTTGCCGCCGTCGATATCACCAATACCGCCGCCATCAGCTTTCTCGACAGCAGAAATAGTGGTTAAGGTCATATTCGGCAGTGCAAAGTCCATTTTCAATGAACCGCCCCAGGCATCGTAGCTTTGCGGGTTATTACGCCCTTCGTTATACGCGACCGAATCACGGTCATAATTTTCATTCAGCTCGTTGCTGCCGGGCGTTAAAATATTGGCACGGAATAAGCTGGAGGTACCGTCGTAATTACGGCTGTGCAAGTTTAATAAGGCATCAAAACCGGCACCTTCATATAAAAACTGCACCCGGCCGGCCTTTTCGTCATAGCCACCCATCACATCGCTCTCGCCGGTAAAGCTGTTGCTAACCCAGTCGTCGCGATGGTTTGACATTAATGAAAGCCGGGCAGAAAGTTCATCCGTTAAGCCGCCGCCGACAGCGCCTTCTACGTTCAGCATACCTAAGCTACCGATACTGCTTTTAAAGTACCCATCAAACTCCTGGCGCGGTTTTACCGTATCAAACTTAATAATACCGGCAGTGGTGTTACGGCCAAATAATGTGCCCTGCGGGCCACGGATAACTTCTACTGCCTGCATATCGAACAATGGAAAGCTTTTTAAAATCACATTTTCCATTACCACCTCGTCCATAATAATGGACACCGGCTGAGAGGCGGCTAAGTCAAAATCGGTATTACCTAAACCGCGAATATAAAAGCGTGGGGCAGCCCGGCCATTCGACGTTTCAGCATACAAACCAGGCACTTTAACGGCCAGGGCGGTGATATCATCGCCGCTTGAAAAAATCGCATTGAAACGATCCTGGCTCATGGTCGCTACCGAAATAGGCACTTCCTGAATACTCTGGCTGCGCTTCTGAGCGGTAATGGTAATGGTTTCAAGCTTATTATCTTTTTGCTCGCTGTCAGTTTCCTGTGTTTGTGCCATCGCAGCAAAACTTGCAACGCCAAACAAACCGGCGCAGATTGCCAGATTCAGAGCAGACTTTTTCATGCCTTTCATTAAGTTTAACCTTCATATCATCACTGGGGTGGGTTCAGGCAAGCCGGAGTGATCACGACTAGCCACAGAGTAAAGCGCTGCTAATATAGCATTTTGTCGTGAATTTTGCTGTTTTTGGCGTAATAAAACCACAATCAGCGCACTTTTTCTGAACTTAACTGGCTTAATAACGTAAAGCCAATAAAGAGGGAACACAATGATCCGATTACGTAGCGGCTTGCTGCTCATTGCCGTTTTGTTTTGCAGCAGCATGCTGGCCAGCTTTTCGTTACAGGCCAAAAGCAGTGGCTGGCAGCAAGCTAAGCATATCAAGGCAGAACTGGTAAGCGAGTATAGCGTGGTTACGCCAGGCCAGACCTTTGCCATGCTGTTGCATTTCGAGCCTGATCCTGGTTGGCATACCTATTGGCAAAACCCCGGAGACTCGGGCTTGCCCACCATTATCAGCTGGCAATTACCAGGAACTATGCAGGCTGGCGAAATACAGTGGCCGACGCCACAGGCGTTTGTTATTCCACCACTGGTGAATTACGGCTTTGCCGGCCAGACTCTGCTGCTTAGCGATCTGACACTGCCCGCTGATTACGCGCAGGATACGGTGACCATTCAAGCAGACGTCGACTGGTTGGTGTGCGAAGAAGTGTGCATTCCGGCTGATGCCAGCTTTGAGTTAACGCTGCCGGTCGCCAGCCAAAGTGAGCTAGCCGTTAGTCAGCAACCACTATTTAGCTCAGCACGAGCCTCGTTACCCATCACTACCGATATATTGGGTGACTATGCCATTAGCGGCGGTGCTTTTTCGGCGCAACTATCTGCAGCATTACCGCAGCCTCCTGTGGCATTTTTTGTCGCAGGTGGCGAGCTGGTTGATCATGCTGCCAGCCAGCAAATTATTACGCAAGAGGGCAGTGTACTGTTACAACAAGCACTGAATACTTATTTTACTGAAGCGCCCTTTGCGGTTGAGATAGTACTGGTTGATACAGCAGGCCAGGGTTATAGCGTGAGTTTTCAGCAACGCCAGCAAGACGCAGTACCGGGCGCCAGCACTGAAATTCTGGTCACTGGTGGTACCTTAAGCAGCACGCCACTTTGGTTAATCTTGTTAATGGCGGCCGGTGGTGGTCTCATTTTAAATTTAATGCCCTGTGTGTTTCCGGTATTGTCGTTAAAAGCGCTGAGTATTGCCGCCAACAGTCAGCAGCGGCAACAGCAACGCCGGGATGCCTTATTTTATACCGCCGGTGTGGTGCTAAGCTTTTTAGCCTTAGCAAGTCTGTTAATAGCCTTGCGTGCCGCAGGTAATGCCATTGGCTGGGGCTTTCAACTGCAAAGCCCGTTTCTGGTGGGATTGTTAGTCTATTTGTTGCTGGCACTGGGCTTAAGTTTATCCGGCCTGGTGCAATTTGGTTTGGGTTTAATGAATACCGGTGGCAGTTTGGCTGCAAAAAGTGGTAGCAAAGGCTCCTTCTTTACCGGTGTGCTGGCGGTAATTGTTGCCAGTCCCTGTACTGCACCATTTATGGGGACTGCGTTGGGTTACGCGGTAACGCAAAGTCCGCAGGTTGCATTATTCGTGTTTGCGGCCCTTGGCCTGGGTATGGCACTGCCGTTTTTATTACTGGCTTATATTCCAACATTGGCGCGGTTACTACCCAAACCTGGCGCCTGGATGGACACCTTAAAACAGCTTTTAGCCTGGCCATTATATTTAAGCGCGGTGTGGTTACTCTGGGTATTTGGCCGTCAGGCCGGTATTGATGCCATGGCATTGCTACTGGTGGGTATGGTGGCGCTAGCCGCCGCGTTATGGCTATGGGGCAGGGTGCAGTTGGGTGCAGGCTGGTTTAGCAAAGTCGCAGCGCTGGGGTTGTTATTATTGGCGCTAATTACCTTATGGCAGGGTGCCAAGTTGCAGGTTGCCGCGAGTAATGGCCAGCAAGCGGCTAGCCAGACCCATCACTGGCAAAGCTGGTCACCCGAAACGCTGGCTGAACTGAGGCAGCAGGACAAACCGGTACTGGTGAATATGACCGCCGACTGGTGCATTACCTGTCTGGTGAATGAGCGTATCGCCCTTAATACCGAGCGCAGCAAGTCGGCATTACGTGACTATAATGTCAGTTATTTAAAAGGTGACTGGACCCGCCGCGACAGTGATATTACTGCGTATTTACAACAGTATCAGCGCGATGGTGTGCCGCTATACGTGTTGTATTGGCCAGGTCAGCCGCCACAAGTGCTGCCACAAATTTTAACGCCTGATACCCTCAGGCAAACGTTTGACTCTTTGAGTCAGCAGTAAGCTAAAACCAGCAGATAATTGAACACACAACAGGAGTGAAAATAATGAAATTAGCAAAACTGGTCGTGAGCGCGGGCGCCATACTCTGCGCAGCAACTTTTGCCGCCAGCCTGGCGGCAGCACCTCAGGTTGGCCAGCCGGCCCCGGATTTTACTGTTAAGGATTCCAACGGCCAAAGCCATAGTCTTAAAGACTTTGCCGGTAAAAACGTGGTACTGGAGTGGACCAATCACGACTGCCCGTTTGTGGTGAAACATTACAGCGGCAATATGCAGGCGCTACAAAGCGACATGACCGCACAAGAGGTAGTCTGGCTAAGTGTTATTTCTTCGGCGCCGGGCAAGCAAGGCCATGTTGATAGTGCCAAAGCAGCAGAGCTAACCAGCAGCCGCAACGCCGGCCCAACAGCCATTTTATTTGATGAAAGTGGCACCATGGGTAAAGCGTACGATGCCAAAACCACACCACATATGTATGTCATCGATAAAAATGGCGTATTGCAGTATATGGGCGGTATCGACAGCATTCCATCAGCCAAGGTTGATGATATTGCCAAAGCCACCCCATACTTTGCCAATGCCGCTAAAGCCGTACTGGTTGGTAATACGCCTGATCCGGCCGTTACCCGGCCTTATGGGTGCAGTGTTAAGTACTAATTTGCTAATGGCAAAGCACTAAACTAAAGCACTAACTTAGAACCCTGAACGAAAGACGGCGGCTTATAAGCCGCCGTCTTTCGCATGGCTGTTAGTAATCTTTTAACGCTGTTTTTAACTCTTTACCAACCTGGTAACCCATAGCAATAGCCTTATCGATATTAGCCATTCCAGCGTCTTTGTCACCATCAATAATTTGTTGTGCCCCAAACCAGGCCAGCGAACTGGGATCTTGCTGCTGTGCTAAATAGGCCAGCCAGCCACTATGTTCCAGACTACGGTTCCGTTGCGAAGCTAAATAGCCATTTTCGGCAGCCATTTGCTGCCAAAACCAAGCTCTGCTGCTCACCGGCACTGACTGAACATAGGTTAATAGAGCATCACCATAATCAGGCCCGACAAATTGGGGTTTTGACAAAACATAATTACCAGCAGGCAGTCCTTTATCAAACGAGCGACTCAGCAGATCTTCAGTTTTGAGGTTGCTGTTTTTAAGCCAATTTACCTTCGTTACTTTACCGTCAGCATCAAGTGTTATATTGGCCTCGCCTCTAAATTCCGGATATCTGGCAATCATTGCAAAAGATTGGTTCAGCACTGAAAAATCTGGCTGAGTTGGTTGCATTTGAGAATCTCTTAGCAGATCGAACTCATGATTGCTTTGTCCCTCAGCAAGAGAAAGTAAACGGGCCAGCTGGAACTGTGCCGCGGGCATGCCCTGAGTTGCATTTTGCCATAGGTCATTTTGCAGCATAAGTTCATTAAACTTTTCTACATTGACGCCCGGTTGAAAACTACTGCTAACGGTCATGCCGGTAATAGTCGCTTTAGAACTCGCGCTATAACGATTTTTGCTGACAGCACTGAGAACCGATTTTTCAAAATAGTCTTCTGGCATGGCGTCAATCAGTTCTGTGACCAGCACTTTACCTTCACGGCTTATCAGGCTGCGGGTTGTAACATAACCAAATAACTGGTCTTTCGTCACGCGCCTGCCAAATTTCACCTTACCGCGCTCAAGCAGGTACCGCTCTGAATGACCTTTGTCAAGATGAGGCTGAACTGGCAACGTTGCAGCCAGCTGAGCAGCTTGAGCTCTGGCTTGATTTTGCTGATGTTCGGTTAACGCTAACTCAATTTTCTGCACCGCAGTGGCGTTGCTAACGTCATCATAAAGTTCGGCCAGGTAAAAGTATGTCAGCGCGGTTATGTTATTTGCCGGCTGTCCTTGTCCCAACTCAGCCATCGAGGCTAATGCTGCCATAGCATAGGTATTTCCATAATGAACTAAATGACGGAATTGCTGCTCAGCAGAGCGGTAATCGCCGACATGGTATGCAGAAATAGCGCTTAACCAGTTGATATCAGGGGCAGGAGTATTATCTTGCGGTAATTGCTGACGCAGCAAGATCAGTAAACTGTTTACCGGAGCCGTTTTGTCGTTTAATCCCATCTGTTGTAAGACTGAGCCGAAGTCCTGATCGGGCAGGCCAAGATTGCCGGGCAGTTGCATCGTCTGCATCGGAGCTGGTTCCGGCATATTGCTCTGCGCTATTACGCTACTGGCGCACAGTGCGGTGAGCCAGAATATAGATTTAATGTTTTTCATAGTGTCGGTATTACTCACTTTGTAATGCAGTTATCGGATCCAGTTCAGAAGCTTTAATGGCCGGATACACGCCAAAGGCTACGCCGATTAGAGCGCAAATGCTGAATGATAAGCCAATGGCCAGTAGTGACCAGCTAACCGCCCAGTCGGAATAAAAAGCGATAAGCTCTGACAGTAATATGCCAAATACGATACCTAATAAGCCTCCGAGGATAGCAATGGCAAAGCTTTCGGCCACAAACTGAATTTTAATATCCTGGCGGGTAGCGCCGATAGCCCGCAACAGGCCAATTTCCTTAGTGCGCTCCAACACTGTGGCCAACATGATATTCATAATGCCAATGCCACCGACCAGCAGTGAAATACCGGCTACGCATGACATGACAATATTAAAGATTTGCTGAGTTTGTTTTTGCTGGGCCAGCAAAGCCGCCGGCACAATTATGTTGTAGTCATCAATGTCGTTGTGGCGTTGCTTTAATAAAAAATCGAGAGCGCGGGCGCTTAAGGCATTATTGGCATCTTCATCCAGCTGCAGCCGGAATGACGTAAGCTCGGCAGTTAACGGCTCAGCTTTAAAGCGGGTTTGCGCGGTATTTAATGGCATAAACAGCTGGTTTTGTTCACCGCCCAGTTTAATCCCCTGAAATTCATTACTACCGGCATAGGGTTCGGCCAGCACCCCGACCACCTGCAGCCAGACATGGTTAACTTTTACAGGTTTACCCAGTGCATCGCCCTCAGGAAATAAACTTTGTGCCACCCGGGCACCTAAAATGGCCACCTGTGCCGCGTAGCGGTTTTCCTGTTCGGTAAAGTTGCGACCGGAGACAAACTGCAGTTTGCTTAATGCCATATAGCTGGGTGATACCCCAAGCGCTATACCATCGCTTTTGCCGGTATGGCTGTATATGCCGTGGGTATCCAGGGTGCGTTCAGCACTGTATGAGATAACGCCCGGAATAGTCGCTACGGCCGCATCAATGTCGCTTTGGTTCAGACCAAGCGAGTGCTTGCGCTGCTCTTGCAGGGTTTTTTCGTCAAACTTGCGGCCTTCGACAATTAGATTGCGCAGGCCCATGGTTTCAATGGTTTTTAATGCTTCCCGTTCAGCGCCCTCGCCGATATTCAGCATTGCAATCACGGCGCCGACGCCGAAGATCATGCCCAGCAGGGTTAGGAAAGTGCGTAATTTGTGCTGGGCCAGCTCGGCCAGGGTGTCTTTAATCAGTGGCGTATGTTTCATGGCTTCAGCTTTCCGGATTAATAAGAGCAATTTCATCGCCGGCGGCGATACCACTGCTGATTTCAGCATGGCTGAGGCTTTTAGTGCCCAGGCTAATCGGTTGTTTGACGAAAGCGCTGCCGACACGTTTATAAACATACAGCTGTTGTTGTTCACTGAAAATCGCTTGCAGCGGTACTTTTAATACCTGCGGTTTTTCGTTTACCCAAAGGGTGGCAGTGGCTTTAATGCCGGGCATAAAATTCGGGTCTTGCTTATCGGGGGCAACAATCACCTCAATGTATTTGCGTGGGTCGCGCCGCTCGCGTGATTGTGCAATTGCGCCGACAGAAACAATCTTTCCGTTCAGTACGGCATCGGGCCAGGCGGCTAGATAAAACGTCACCCGCTGTTCTGCTGCCAGCCCGATGGCTTCTTGCTCGATAACCTGTAACTTCAGGTGCTGCAGGCTAAGATCGGGAATGCTGCCAATTTTAGAGCCCGGAAACACCATGCCGCCGACTTCTGGCTTTTCGCCGCGCCAGTTGGTGTCGAACAGCAAAATTCCAGCGTGTGGCGCTTTCACTTCCAGCGCCGCCAATCCACTTTCGGCCTGTTCCAACAAACTCTTTTGCTGGCCGCGTTGCAGCTGCAACAATTCTAACTCACCGCTGCTACGCTGGCTGAAGCTTTGCTCCTGCCAGCCCAGATACTCTTGCTTCTCGCCGAGGTATTCTTTATTTTGCATTGAATCGAGAATTTCCAGCTTGGAACGAATTTGCACATCGTCAATACTGAATTGATCGGCAAAATTAAACTCCTGTGCTATCAGGGTTTGATCCAGCCCCAGCGCCTGTTGCTCATTGTTCTGCTCGGCCAGTTTTTGCTGCTCGTCGGCCAGCACGCTGTTCAGGCTGGAGCTGGCTTTTCGTTGTGACCTGACTAACTGGGTGGCATCAAAGGTCACTACCACGTCGCCGGGTTCAACTCTGCTGTATTCACGCGCCAGGCTGGCAATAAAGCGCGGACCCTGCACATTGCGCGGGGCATTAATAGTGACCGAATTAACGGCAAATAACTCACCTTCAGTTTGCACCTTATGCACCAGGGTGTCGCGGGCTACCTTGTAAACCGGTACCTGCAACTCGGGTTCAGCACAGCCAGATAAACCGAGCAGGCCAAGGGTGAGGGTGGCGGGCAACAGCTGCCGGTAAAACTTAGTTTGCATGGTGCTCTCCTTGCAGGTTGCCCAGGCTGATATTAAGACGGGCAGACATGCCAGGGCGCATCAGCTCGGTATCCAGATTGGTCAGGCTGACGCTGGCATCGACGACCCGGCGCAGATTGTCGTTAGATTTATCGCGCACTGCATTACCCAAGCTTTGTAGTACGCCGTTAAAACGTCGCTCCGGATAAGCATCCAGCGTTACTTCAACCGTTAACCCCGGCTGCAGCTGTTTTAAATCTATTTCGTCAATTTCGGCTTTAATATATAAGCTGTCGAGCTGGCTGACTTCAGCCACTGGCTGGCCAAACTGGGCACTGTCGCCAACCGAAAACTTCTCGCCGTCAAAACCCATGCTATACACCATAACCCCGGCAAAGGGCGCTTTTACCTGCATACTGGCTATATTGCGTTGCAACTGACTGACTTCGGACTGCAAGCGACTGACTTTGGCCAGCAGCATTTGCTCTTCGGCCTGACGCTGTTGCTGATGACTGGCGAGCCTCGCCTGCGCCAGTTGGTATTGATTGTCAGCGATGGTAAAGTCAATTTGGGCTTTACGCCGATCATTGGCAGAACGTGACTGATCTACAATCTCGGCTTTACGCTGCTCGCGATCATATTCCATTTTCCGCTCGGCCAGCGTCAGCTTCAGCTCTTCGAACGTTTGCTCGTCGCTGCGCAGGCGGTTGGCCAGCTCCTGTTCGGCACTTTTCAGTTCAATAGTTTTATTATTCAGCTCGTCGGTCAGTCGCTGACCATCGAAAGCCACCACCACGGCCCCCTCAGGCAACATGCTGCTTTCTGGCGCCAATTGCTTAATATTGTATTGCCACATGTTACTGACACTGGGAGGCGAGGCTTTAAAAGAATTAGCAGCGGTTAACTCGCCGGTGGCCCTGACGTGGCTGGAAAAAACTGGCGCAGCGCTGCTACTGTTTTCCTGCTGGCAAGCGTTTAGCAGCAGCGCCGTACTTAACACGGCAAGGCTTTTAACGATAGAAAGGGTTTTAAGGTTTTTCATGGTTGGGCTACCTCAATCAGCATGCCCATACCCAGCATCGGACTGGCGAGCGGCAATTTGGCAGTGCTAAAGGATGCTTTGTAGTACAGGGCATTACCCCAACTCTGGCGTTTCTCGCCCTGGTTGGCTAGCTCAGTGAGGGTAATGGCAAAAGGTTGATCCGGGGCGATATCAAAACGCGCCTGCAGGGCAGCGGCCGTTTGCAAGCGCGGTAAATCCGTTTCGTGCACCCAGGCTTCAATATACAAATTGTCTTTGCGGTTCAACTCGGCAATGACCCAGCCCGGCTGCGCGGTAACTCCGGCATATATTTTGGTGCCGTACCAGGGGTGGTTGCCATAACTGATATTGCCATCCTGGGTTGCATAAACACTCATCCGGCTGAGCAGGTCTTCTGCATCGGTCAGCTCGGCCTGGGTTTGCGCAATAAGTAACTGTTGCTTTGTCAAGGCAGCCTCAGCGGTTATCCGGGCCACGGCGAATTGCTCAGCCGCCTTACTGGCCTCGGTACGGGCGCGCTTTTGCTCCAGCTGATATTGCTCGTAGTCGTACAGGCTTAAATTTTCTTTGGGTACGCCAGCATCGATTCCTGCTTTCTCCAGCAGCAGCTGCCGCCGATTCAGCTCATATTCTGCTTCCATCACGCTTTGCTTATGCTCACTTGTCAGCTGATTTAGCCGCTCTTCATGGTTAACTACGCTGCTTTTCAGTTGCTCAATCTGGGCCTGGGTATTGCCGGCATCAAAAACGGCAATAAGATCGCCGGTTGTAACCGGTTCGCTCTCGCTTTGCAGCCATTGCACCTGAACCCGCCAGTTATCACTCATCGGCGCGACCACGCTCTGGCGGTCAGCCGACTGCAAGGTGCCGGTAAGCAGCAAAGGCAACGGATTGTCGCCTGGGGTGCCTGCAGCGCTGAATGCACTGAAACTTAGCGGGCTTAAGGCCAGCAATATTACGCTGAACGTGCGTTGGAACATGAGCTGTCCTCCGTTATCTGACCATCGCGCATCCTGATCACCCGGCCGGCATACGCCGCGATTTCATCTTCGTGGGTTACCATGACGATGGTATTGCCTTGCTGATGTAAGTCGCACAGCAGCTGCATAATCTCTTTGGAGGTTTTGCTATCCAGGTTACCGGTAGGTTCATCGGCAAAAATAACTTTAGGCCGGTTAACCAAGGCCCGGGCAATTGCCACCCGCTGGCGCTGACCACCAGACATTTCATGTGGTTTATGGTCTTTGCGATGGCCCAGCCCCACCTGATCCAGCAAATTGTTGGCGCGCTCGATGGCCTGCTCCGGCGCAATATCGGTATAACGTAATGGCAAAGCCACATTCTGGGCGGCGGTAAGCCTGGGTAACAGATGAAATGACTGAAAAATAAAGCCAATATGCTGGTTACGCATCGCCGACAGGCTGACATCATCTAACTGGCCAATAACCTGGCCAGCCAGCTGATACTGGCCGGCGCTTGGGGTGTCAAGGCAGCCAAGTATATTCATCAGAGTCGACTTGCCTGAACCGGAACTGCCCATCACGGCAACAAATTCGTTTTCAGCAATGCTCAGACTAACATCACGCAGCGCCTGCACCTGACTGTCGCCAGCGCCAAAGTTTTTATAAAGGCCTTTCGCCGTAATCATCTGGTTAACCTGTTTGTGGTTAGAATCGCTCCAGTTTGCCACAAGCTAAAGTACCCTGACAGCCGGTTATAGCTGTCGGGGTTGATTAATTGTAAGCAGATGTAATATTCGTCAGGCAGGCTTTAGGCAAAGGTTAAAGCCGGTTCTCAGTCAGCCTGCTGATAACGCACTAAGTTAAGTAACTGGTTGATATTATTTAACTCTGAACGCTGCATAATCAGTTCGCGTCCTAGTTTTAACGCATTGCGCTGGCACTGTGTCCGCAGCGCGGCATCGCTAATGCTGTCCAGATCTGCCACATGGGCCAGGCCCACGGTACGGCGGATCAATTCGCAGCCGGCATAACCAGCGGCATCGCTGAATACCTGCTGTAAAAAACGCTGCTGGTACAAGTTGTTTTCCAGCGCCGGGTCCTGGGTTTCCCGGTTCATCAGCTCGGTAAATGTCTCGCTAAACTGCAGCCATAATTGTTCCGCTTGCTCAAGCAAATACGCTTGCTGGCTGGCGCTATCTTCTGCGTCATGTAAGCCGGGGCTGGCTAAATAGTTAAGCAGTAAATTACCCAGTAAGGTGCCAACATCAAAACCTATCGGGCCAAAAAAACCAAATTCGGCGTCAATCACTTTGCAATTGTCACTGTTAATAAACACGCTGCCACTGTGTAAGTCGCCATGTAACAGTGCCTGGGGCTTACTCAGAAAGCTGGCTTTTAATGCGGCAACTTCGGCTTTTAACGCATCGTCATGCCACAATGTTTTTGCCTTTTCCAGGATAGATGGCTCAATAGTATTGCGCTCGTGATTACAGTACGGGTCGGTAAAAAATAAGTCTTCGCTAATCAGGCACAGTTCCGGATTTAAAAAGCGGGCGACTTCGGCCTTTTTATTTTCACTGCTTAGCACAAAGTCACTGGTATAAAACAGGGTGTTGGCCATATAGCTGGCCATTTGTGGCGCCAGATGGTTAAACTTTTTACCGTCGTTTAGCTCCGCCCGCAATATCCGGTAGTCGTCTAAATCTTCCATTAAAATGGCGCAGGCCACCGGGTCAAAATAGCGAACTTCAACGGTATGCTCGGGGCAAAACCGCCGGTGCATTTTCAGCACTTCAGCTTCAAGCCGGGCGCGGTCGGTGGTCAGTGGCCAACTTTCGCCAACAAAGCGGGCATAGGGCAGTGCCTGCTTAACTATGACCGAGGTACCTTTATCGTTCTCCACCCGGAATACCAGGTTTAAATCGCCATCAGCAAGCTCTTCTGCACTGAGCTTGCTGTGCTCACCAAACAGTTCACTATGTTCGTCGGCAAAGGCAATAGCGTCATCGGCATTAAAGGTTTTGTACTCACTCATCAGGCACACCGTTTATTAAAAAGATAAAAACAGGGCAGCATAATCGCAAACCCGCTAGTTATCTGCAACATGTTGCAAACAGCAAACCAGGAATAACTTATACAAAATTTAATGGCGTTGCGATTGGCAAAAAAAGCCCGGTTAAATTAACCGGGCAAAGGACGAGGGTAAAACGGGGTAAAACTTTTTACAGTTAAATCAGTTACAGTTAAAACAGGTTTCGCTTAAAACAGCTTATTCCGCGCTGTTATAGGCAATTTGATTGGTGTCAACGCCGTTAATATCGGCGGTTAAGCGTGCCAGGTTGTGCTGGTTAATATCGTTGTTTTGTAACGATACCGCGCGTTTAAAATCTTCCAGTGCGGCAACTTTATCGCTGGCCAGTACATGCATTACACCGCGGTTGCTGTAAGCCAGGGCGCGCATTTCACGCTTGGCATCAGCTGGCAGGGCGGCGGTGCTTTGCGCCAGGCTTACTGCTTTTGAACATGCGTTTTGCGCCTGGTCAATCTGGTTTAGGCGGCTGTACGCTACGCACAGGCTCATGTGTAATGAGAAGCTGTCTGCCTCAGCACCGCGATAGTTAGTCACTTCGCTGATGCCCTGCTGTAATTGACCTGCCTGAATGGTTGTCACGCCCGGGGTGTCTTCAATTAACACCATTTTGTAACCATCGCTCGCAGCAAAAGCGAGAAATGGACTTGAGGCCAGCACGCTCAGTGCCACGGCGGTAGCAAATTTTTTGGCTGTGAATGTCATGTCGTATTCTCCCTTGGTTTAAATTTGGGTCACCGGCCTTTCGTAGTGAAAGTTTTTGCGGCGACAGGGATACTTTAGCCAGTAGCAACTGGTCTGACAAACGAGATAAATCACACTGATAGGTTAAAAAAATTCACTTATGAATCGCTGCAAGCAGCGTAATGATTGTCATAAATCACGGGTATCGCTCAGCGAGCTTTAACTGACAGCTGGTTGAAAACTCTTTAATACCCAGTCAATTAGCAACTGAATTTCCGGCCGGTTGGCATCATCATCGTGCCGTACTAAATAATACCGATCGCGGCTAAGCAACTCTTGCCCGAACAACCTTACCAGGCTGCCACTGCTAAACCAGCTTTGGCTTATTGGCAATGGAATTAGCGCGACACCTAAACCCTGCTGTGCGGCGCGGGCGACGCTGAACATACTGTCGAGCTGAATAATTTGTTTTGGTTTAAAGTTATGGTAGCCAACGTGTTCAGCCCACTGATGCCAGGCATGTGGCCGCGCCTGATGCAGAATTAACGGGGTTTTCTCCAGTGCCCGGTAACTTTTGCCATGAACCTGCTCATACAACTTGGGGTTGCAGGCGGGTACATAGCTGATTGGGAATAAATCGTATGCCTGCATTTCCTCTGGCTTTTTGCCAGATAAAATAATCGATAAATCGGTGTATTTCGGGCTGTCTCGCCGCGACTTTACCGTTTCCAGTTTTAAGTTTATGTTGGGATATTGCGCTGACCAGCCAATTAACTTGGGTACAAACAGTTCGCTGGCAAAAAACTCCGGCATAGAAATGCTGACTTCCTGCATCCGCTCTACCTGACTGAACTGGGCAATGGTATCGGCCAGCTGGGCCAGCAGGGGCTGCACTTCCTGATAAAAGCGTTTTCCGGTTTCTGTTAAAGCAATAGCACGGGTTTTGCGCTCAAATAAGCTGAGGTTTAAATTATCTTCCAGCTGTTTTATCTGGTGGCTGACCGCTGACGGCGTTAAATACAGCTGCTTGGCGGTTTCTTTAAAACTTAAACACTCGGCGGCTACGCAAAAACAGCGCAAGCCACGAAGTGGGGTGTGAATAGTCATGTTTATATTACCTGGAGTCTGATGCAGACTAGTATATAAGACGTATTATACGAGCTTGTGATGACAATTTGGCTGCAAAAGTTAAACCACGTTTTTTAATAGGATAAATTGAAGTAAAATCAACAACATAGCTTTGGCGGCCGATTTCTTTCTAAAAGCGGATGCACCAGTTTGGCGCAGCGGAGATTGTAAATTAGCAATGTAGTGTCTTACTGTTTCTTTCAAGACCAAGTATAAGGCGCTAGAACTCACGGCAACCCTGCAATTTTAAAACGTTCCAGTTCGCAGTTCATAAGAAACTCCCAGCCTTCTAAATGTCTTTTTGCCTGCTCCAGACTATCACCCCAGACATAGAGACCATGACCACGTACCAGCAAGCCATATTGCAGCGGTTGTTTGTGCCAGCGCTGTTTAAGCTGAAGAGCCAACGCTGGGATATCCTGAGTGTTATCAAAAATAGCCAATGATAACAGCTGCTCATGGCTGCTGATGCCGCTGATGGACTTTTGCATTTCATAGCCGGTAAACAGGTAATGCTCCTGATTAATTAACCTGGAAAACACCGTAGCCTGTACTGAATGAGTATGCAGTACAGCTTTGGTCGCCGGGTTCAACTGATACAGCATTGCATGCAGCGCGGTTTCGGCCGAAGGCTTGACGCTGCAGCTAAGCTGCTGGCCTTGCCAGCTTACCGGCAACAAATCGTGCGGACTAAGCTCGCCTTTGTCTTTGCCCGATGCGGTGACCAGTGCACTGTTCTCGCCGCTACGGATAGAAAAGTTACCACCGGTTGCGGGTACCCACTGTCGACTGGCCACCCAGCGACCCAGGGCACACAAGGCGATGGCGTTGGGGTTAAGTTGATGTAACTGCGCAGCATTATTCATAAAAGCCTGTCATTCAATCTGCTATGAACCATCATGGTTGAAATCTAAACGTTTAAACATTTAGATGTCTATACGCAAAACTGGTTGAATGATAGCATTCGCTCTGGTTTTGGCAACTTTTTCTGAACACATGGCCATACACTCAAAACTCCCAACGTTGGGCAGCAGTAGTTTCAGCCAGATGAGTCAACTGACTGCTGAGCAACAAGCCATTAATTTATTTCAGGCTTTTCCGGCCCATTTAGATGCCGATGCTTTTACCCTTAATAACTAACAAATGATTAACCGACAGGCTTGACCTGCAGCCATTTCGCGGCAACACTGTACGGCCGTAATTTAGCAGGTTATCCCGCGTGACAGCAATTAATTGGGCAGCACTGAATGCTGCCGCCAAAGCGGCCTCTGAGCAGGCTTATGCTCCTTATAGTCAGTTTCCAGTGGGTGTGGCGGTTCAGGCCGAAAGTGGCCAGATTTATCATGGTTGCAACGTCGAAAACGCCTCCTATGGCGGCACCGTCTGTGCCGAGCGTAATGCCATTGCCGCAGCGGTAGTGGCCGGTGAGCGTAAATTTGTCGCCTTACTGGTGTATACCCCGCAGCTTAAGCTGACTCCGCCTTGTGGTATATGCCGCCAGGTTATTGCCGAATTCTTTATGCCAGGCGCACCCATTGCCAGCAGCAACCATTTAGGCCAGCAGCAAAGCTGGACCCTGCAACAGTTGCTACCTGATGCGTTTACCCCCACTTATCTGGCAGATAGCGAAAAAATCAGTAAGGACAGTTAACCATGGCTATTCCTCAGGAAATTATTAAAACCAAGCGCAACGGTAAGCCGTTAAGCCATGCCGATATTCGCCAGTTCGTTAAAGGTTTAACCGACGACAGCTTCAGCGATAGTCAGGCAGCGGCACTTGCAATGGCCATTTACTTAAATGGGATGGCAGTAAGTGAAATTGTTGAGCTGACCTTAGCCATGCGCGATTCGGGTACGGTGCTTAACTGGCAGGGGCGCGTAAATGGCCCGGTAGTAGATAAACACAGTACCGGTGGCGTCGGGGACAAAGTCACCCTGATGCTGGCACCAATGGTCGCGGCCTGTGGCGCCTTTATGCCTAGCATTGCCGGGCGCGGCCTGGGCCATACCGGCGGCACGGTGGATAAACTGGAGAGTATACCGGGCTATAGCTGTACCCAGAGTTTAAGCCGGATTGAGCAATTATTGCCGCAGCTGGGCTGCGTGATTGTTGGCCAGAGCAGTGAATTAGCGCCGGCAGACAGGCGCTTATACGGCATTCGTGATGTCACGGCCACGGTTGAGTCTATACCCCTGATTACGGCTTCTATTTTATCTAAAAAATTATCCGAAGGCCTCGATGCCCTGGTGATGGACGTGAAAGTAGGTAATGGCGCTATTATGGCCACAGCAAATGATGCCAGTGCCCTGGCCACCAGTATTGTTAACACTGCCACTGGTGCCGGTGTTGCCACCCGCGCTTTAATAACCGATATGAACCAGATTTTAGGCACAACGGCCGGTAATGCGCTGGAGGTGGTGGAAACGCTGGATTATTTAACCGGTAAATATCGCGAGCCTCGTTTACATCAACTGACACTGGAACTGGGCGCCAATATGCTAATGCTGGGTGGTCTGCATAACAATAAAGCTGCAGCGATTAGCGCGTTGGAGCAAAGCTTAAGTTCAGGCAAGGCAGCAGAAATATTCACTAAAATGGTCGCTGAATTGGGCGGCCCAGCCAATTTACTGGAAAAGCCACAGCAGTATTTAGCCAGCGCAGCCGTGGTGCAGGATATTGTTGCGCCGCAAAGTGGTTATTTGAGTTATCACAATACCGTTGGTATGGGCATGGCGGTGGTGCGTTTAGGTGGCGGTCGCTCACACCCTAGCCAGCAAATAGACCCGGCGGTGGGTTTCAGCCATATTCTGGCTAGTGGCAGCAAGGTTACGCAGGGCGACAGGCTGGCGACCGTACATGCTGCCAGTCGCGATGCGGCAGAAACCGCCCGTAACGAATACCTGCAGGCGCTGAGTATTACTGCTGATAGTCCAGCTATTACGGAGCTGGTGCATCATACGATCGGTTGAAAGTAGTGGTTAATAGTAACCCGGTGCTGGCAAAGGGCCTGTTAAAACAGGCCCGTTTAGCTAACAAGGGTTAGTGCAACTTAAGTCGCGGCCTGACAATACGATTGATGCGGGCAACCAGTGAAATAACCAGCATTTTAAGCCAGCCATGCAAGGCAACCTGATGCATCCGGTATAACGAAATATAAGCCAGCCTGGCAATCCGGCCTTCAATCATCATGGCGCCGCCCACCAGATTACCCATTAAGCTGCCCACGGTGCCAAACCGACTCAGCGAGATAAGTGAGCCATGATCTTTATACTGAAAGGTATGTAAGGGTTTCTGGTTAAGCGAAGCAATCAGGTTTTTAGCCACCAGACTGGCCATTTGATGGGCTGACTGGGCCCGGGGCGGCACCCATTTACCCTCTGCTAACGGACAGGCGGCACAATCGCCAATGACATAAATACATGGATCGCGACTACTTTGCAGGTTTGAATTGACCAATAGCTGATTAATGCGGTTAGTTTCCAGCCCTGCCAGCCCCTGCATAAAATCGGGGGCTTTTATCCCGGCAGCCCAAACCATCAGTTCTGCATCCAGCTGCTCATCGCCTAAGGTTAAACCCTGAGCAGTGGCCGCGGTGACCCGGGTATCAACCCGTACCTTGACTCCCAGCTTTAACAACTCTTTATGGGCGGCACTGGCAATACGCTCAGGCAACGCTGGTAAAATACGTGGCCCGGCTTCCACCAAATGAATATTCAAACGCTCCGAGCGTAGATCAGCGAAACCATATAAATTCAGCTCTGCTGCGGCATGATACAACTCGGCAGCAAGTTCCACGCCGGTTGCACCGCCACCAACAATCGCAATATTCAATTTATCTTTGGGGTGCTCAGGTGAGTTTAATTTCAGATAGGCATCGAGTAAACGGCGCTGAAAGCGATGCGCCTGCGCCGGACTGTCCAGAAAGATACAATGCTCGGCCACTCCCGGGGTATTAAAGTGATTGGATATACTGCCGATGGCTAACACCAGATAATCGTAGCTAAGCTCGCGCTCTGCCAGCAACTGCTCGCCATCTGCTGAGGCAATAGCTGCCAGGGTAATGGTGCGTTTTTCGCGATTGATTCCGGTAAACCTGCCCAATTGGAACTCAAAGTTGTGGCTGGCGGCATGTGCCCGGTAACTAAGCTGGTCAATTTCAACATCCAAAGTACCGGTCGCAACTTCATGCAGCAGCGGTTTCCAGATGTGGGTATGGTTACGGTCTACCAGCGTAATATGAGCGCGTTTTTTCCGGCCCAGTTTATTACCCAGCCGGGTTGCCAGCTCCAGGCCGCCGGCACCACCGCCAATGACCACGATGCGAGGGGGTGTCATTGTTTTTTCCTTTTGTTATTTGATAACCGGGTAGCGATTTACAGCTATAAAAAAACCGGCGCGAGGGCCGGTTTTGTTTATTTATGATTTTTGCCGTTTCATCGAATCGAAAAATTCATCATTGGTTTTGGTCATTGATAATTTATCGATTAAAAACTCCATGCAATCACTTTCGTCCATCGGATGCAGTATTTTGCGCAAGATCCACATTTTTTGCAGCTCTTCCGGCGACGCCAGCAGCTCTTCACGACGGGTGCCTGAACGATTGAAATCGATTGCCGGGAAAATACGGCGCTCTGCAATCTTCCGCGATAAATGCAGCTCCATGTTACCGGTGCCTTTAAACTCTTCGTAAATGACTTCGTCCATTTTTGAACCGGTATCAACCAGCGCGGTAGCAATAATGGTTAAGCTACCGCCTTCTTCGACGTTACGGGCGGCACCGAAAAAGCGCTTTGGTTTATGCAGCGCGTTCGCATCAACACCACCAGTCAGCACTTTACCAGAGCTTGGAATAACGGTGTTATAGGCACGGGCTAAACGTGTAATAGAGTCGAGCAGGATAATCACGTCTTTTTTATGTTCAACCAGCCGTTTGGCTTTTTCAATCACCATCTCAGCTACCTGAACATGGCGACTGGCTGGCTCATCAAAGGTTGACGCAATAACTTCGCCTTTTACCAGGCGCTGCATCTCCGTTACTTCTTCCGGCCGCTCGTCAATTAACAGTACCATCAATACACATTCAGGATGGTTGGCGGCAATTGACTGGGCAATATTTTGCAGCAAAATCGTTTTACCGGCTTTTGGTGGTGCGACAATTAAGCCACGCTGGCCACGGCCAATCGGCGAGGCTAAATCCAGCACCCGGGCGGTAATGTCTTCGCGGCTGCCGTTACCGCGTTCCATCCGCAGCCTTGAATTGGCATGCAGAGCGGTTAAGTTTTCAAATAAAATTTTATTGCGGGCTTGCTCTGGCCTGCCGAAGTTAACTTCATTAACTTTTAACAGGGCAAAGTAACGCTCACCTTCTTTCGGTGGCCGGATTAAACCGGAAATACTGTCACCGGTACGCAGGTTAAAGCGGCGGATCTGGCTGGGTGATACGTAAATATCATCCGGGCCAGCCAAATATGAGCTGTCAGACGAACGTAAGAAACCAAAACCATCTTGCAGAATCTCCAATACCCCTGCACCAAAAATCTCTTCACCATTCTTAGCGTGGGCTTTTAATATTGCGAAGATAATGTCTTGTTTGCGCAGGCGGGCCATGTTTTCCTGGCCCATAGACTCGGCCAAATCAACCAGTTCGCTAATTGGTTTCAGTTTCAGTTCTGTTAAATGCATAGTTTGATGGGTTCTTGTTGGTAAAAACAGAAAATGCTTATCAGCTCGATAACAAAGGTTTGGAAGTTGGTTTATTCGACAGACAAGCGTGGTTTAAGATATTTGCTTAGCCACACAATAGCAGCAGATGTTTGGCACGTCCAGCAGCGAACAGCAAAAAGGCGTACAAAAATACGCCTTTTTAGTCATTTTCAGATATTGCTATCTAAAAACTCTTTTAATTGGGTTTTTGATAGCGCGCCAACCTTGGTTGCGGCAACCTGACCGTTTTTAAATAGCAGTAAGGTTGGAATGCCACGAATACCAAATTTTGGTGGCGTATTCGGGTTCTGATCAATGTTTACTTTAGCAATACTGACTTTGCCGCTGTATTCCACTGCAACGTCTTCCAGAATAGGTGCGATCATTTTACAAGGGCCACACCATTCTGCCCAGAAGTCGACCAACACCGGCGCTTCGGCTTTTAAAACATCAGTTTCAAAACTGTCGTCAGAAACCTGTAAAATTTGTTCGCTCATCTATTTCTCCGTTCAGGCTGTGCAGTTACACTGCAAAAATGTGTTATCAATTTAAACGTGGCTGTTTCTTATTGCAAGCGTAACAGTTATGCTAGGCAGGTATGAATAAAACTCACTTAACCTCACATAAATTCGCCGATTTCGCATTGGCACCACAGGTTCTTGACGCCTTAGCGGCGCAAGGTTACAGCTATTGTACGCCAATTCAGGCCCAGTGTTTACCCCTGGCGCTTGCAGGTAAAGATATAGCGGGTCAGGCCCAAACCGGCACCGGTAAAACCCTGGCTTTTTTAACGGCAACTTTTCATTATCTGCTGAACCATGAACCAAAAGGTTCAGGACAACCACGTGCCATTATTATGGCTCCTACGCGTGAACTGGCAGTGCAGATCCATAACGATGCTGTAATGCTGGCGCAGAAAACCAATTTACGTCTTGGCTTAATATATGGGGGTGAGGGTTACGATACTCAACGCCAATTATTGCAGCAAGGTGTAGATATTTTAATTGGCACCACTGGCCGCCTGATAGATTATCTGAAGCAAGGCTTGTATGAGCTTGATCAGATTCAGGTTGTTGTGCTGGATGAAGCCGACCGGATGTTCGACTTAGGCTTTATAAAAGACATTCGTTTTATGTTCAACCGGATGCCACCGGCAACCGAACGGTTAAGTTTATTATTCTCTGCCACCTTGTCTTATAAGGTGCAGGAGCTGGCGTTTGAAAAAATGAACGAGCCAGTGCACATTCACGTTGCGCCCGATGAAATGACCGGTAGCCAGATCAGTGAAGAGCTGTTTTACCCAGCGCATGAGCACAAAATGAAGTTGCTGCTCACATTAATGGAAGAAGACTGGCCGGATAAGGCCATTGTTTTTGCTAACACCAAACACGCCTGTGAAGATGTTTACGCCTGGCTGGAGGCCGATGGCCACCGGGTTGGCATGCTGACCGGCGATGTTATTCAGAAAAAACGACTGAAAATTCTGGACGATTTTACCACCGGCAAACTGGATATTCTGGTGGCAACAGACGTTGCTGCGCGGGGCTTACATATCCCTAAAGTAAGCCATGTGTTTAACTTCGACTTACCAGACGATTGTGAAGACTACGTGCACCGGATTGGTCGTACTGGCCGGGCCGGTGAAAGCGGTAAAGCGATTAGCTTTGCCTGCGAGCGGTACGCTCTGAATTTAACCGCTATCGAAGATTACATTAAGCACACGATAGCGCTAACTCAGTATGATGCCACTGCCTTACTTGACGATTTAACGGTACCTAAACCACGGGTACGTCGTCGTCCGGGTCAGGCTCGCAGTGGTCCGGGCCGGGGTAACAGTGGACGCAGCAGCAATGGTCCAAGAAATCCCCGTAGCCGCCCCCGCTAATATTGCGCCGCTGGTCACCGCGGAGCATTCTGGTGACACGTCACCGCATAGTGATATCTATGCGGTGATTGATCTTGGCTCGAACAGCTTCCACATGTTGATGGTAAAAGTGGTTGGTGGTTCCGTGCAAGTGATAGGCCGGGTAAAACGCAAAGTTAGGCTTGCCGCCGGTTTAAATGATAATTTAGTGCTCAGCCGTAAAGCGATGAAACGTGGCTGGGAATGTCTGGCGTTATTTGCGGAGCGGCTGCAGGATATCCCCGCTGCCAATATCCGGATTGTTGGCACCGCAACCCTGCGGCTTGCTCAGAATGTAAAAACTTTCCTAAAAGAAGCCGAAGTTATTCTGGGCCAGAAGGTTCAGGTAATAAGTGGTGCCGATGAAGCCCGCATTATATACCTGGGTGTGGCCCATACCTCAAATTGTGATTCCAACCGGTTAGTCATTGATATTGGTGGTGCCAGCACAGAAGTAGTGGTCGGCCGCGGCTTTTCGCCTGAATTGCTGGCCAGCCTCAATATGGGCTGTGTCACTTATCTGGAACGCTATTTCAACGATGGTGAATTAAGCGAAGAAAACTTTAAAAAGGCGATTGATGCTGCGGCACTGCAAGTGCAGACCATCAGTGGCGACTTTCTGGCAAAAGGCTGGCAAATAGCGGTAGGCGCCTCGGGTACTGTTCAGGCTGTACAGGAAATTCTGGTGGCTCAGGGCAAAGATGAGGTAATTACGCTCAGTAAACTGCAAGATATTATGCAGCAGGCCATGGCATGTGGCCCGATTATGCAATTGAATATTATCGGTCTGGCGCAGGAGCGTAAACAGGTTTTTGCTTCCGGTTTAGCCATTTTAATCGCCCTGTTCCGGGTGTTAGGCATCGATGGCATGACATTGTCGGGCGGCGCGTTGCGTGAAGGCGTGCTTTACAGCATGCTACCCCAGCTGCAACACAGCGATGTGCGCAACCGTACCGTAACCAGTTTGATGGTGCGTTACTTTATTGACCAGCGCCATGCAGAAAGAGTGGCAGATATGGCGGTGGAACTGGCCGGCCAATTGCAAAATCGCTGGGATGTCGACAAATTTGAAGGGCTGAGCATGTTGCGCTCGGGCGCTTTGCTGCATGAGCTAGGCTTATTAATCGAATATAAGAACCATCATCATCATGGTGCTTACATTATTAACCATTCAGACCTGCCTGGCTTTACCCGGGCCCAGCAACAACTGGTGATGGCGCTGGTACACAACCATCGGGCAGATATTAGTCGCGAAGTGATCGCGCGCCAGACCATGACCTCTGTTCTGCTAACGGTAAGGCTAACCCGACTCTTGCGCCTGGCGGTAATTTTATCGATGCGCCGCCGCCACGAAGTGCTGCCTGAAGTTAAAATAACCACCAAGGCAGAAACCCTGAATCTTTATATGCCGGCAAACTGGCTGGAGCAACATCCGTTAATGCGCGCCGAATTAGAGCAGGAAGTGCAATATCAGCAGCTGGCTGGCTGGCAGCTGTTAATAAAGTAAAACGCTGCCAACCCGCTGTCAGGTAACTATTACCATGCCCGCTTGTAAATATTGCTGATTAATCAATGACGCCGCAGGCAATGCGCGGCCCACTGGCACCAGCAGGATTGGTCGAATAGTCGTCTTGGCCCTGGTGCACCACTAACGCCCGATTTTGCAGATCGTTAAGCGTTAAACCCGGCATGGTAACGTCCTGCTGCACCCCCATATCATCGACTTCCAGCATAGGCAAATCGCCTTTATGACCGTTGCCATCAGGGCCGGTGTGCTGGCCAGTATCAGTAGGATCATAATGGCCACCCGCTGCTGCCGCGGCAATCTTTTTACCGTCTTTTACTTCAGGTTCACAGCTTGGGTTCTGGTGGATATGAAAGCCATGTTTTCCGGGGTTTAGCCCCATCAGGTTAGGGCTGAAAACCAAATCATCACCACGTTGGGTCACGGTGATGGTGCCTGCACTGGCGCCAACTTCATCTGGCGTAACCCGGTTCATATAGACTATCAGCGTATCTGCATCAGCATCAGCTGGTGTACGAGGCTGCTCGGCAATGGGTGTGGCGTCACTGGCTGGCATTGAGTTTGGGCGCGGGTCGGGGTTGCAGCCTACGAGCAACCCTGTCGCAATGACTGACAGTGAAAAAATACGTAACTTCATAATGATCTCCTTCTGTTTATTTGCTGGCAATAATTACTTTTTTATCATTATTCCCTCGTTAGCTAGTTGCAATTTTAAGGCCAACCGGATGGAGCCAGTTTTTAGAGCAAGCTGGCACGTGCTTTGCTTTTTACTAGGTGGCGTGTCAGTCACAGGAGAACATTTATGCCCTACGATAAGCGCAGCGAATTACCGGACTCGGTACGAGATAATTTACCCAAACATGCTCAGGAAATATACCAGGAGGCGTTTAACAGCGCCTGGGATGAATACAAGGACCCCGACGATCGGCAAGGTGATGACAGCCGCGAAGAGGTAGCACATAAAGTAGCCTGGGCCGCAGTGAAGCAGCGTTATCGTAAGAATGATGACGGTAACTGGGTTGCCAGCTAGCTGACAGCCATGGAGTGCAAAGATGCCATATCTTAATGTTGGTGACGGCCATCAGCTTTATTACCAAATCCAGGGCGACATTCACAGCGCTACACCGCTGCTGTTTCTGCATGGTGGCCCGGGAGCGGGCGTGCGGCAAGGCGATATAAAGCTATTTGCCGGGCTGCGCCGGCCAGTGATTTTTCTAGATCAACGGGGCTGCGGTCATAGCCGGTTTTCGGAGCGGCTACAAGACAACACTTCCGATAAGCTGGTTGCGGATATCGAGCAGTTACGCCAGACCCTGGCAATCGAGAAGTTTATTCTGGCCGACGGCAGTTGGGGCAGTACACTTAGTTTGCTTTATGCCATTCACTATCCTGAGCACGTGCTCCGACTGGTTTTATGGGGCATTTTTCTGTGTCGGCAGCAGGAACTGGATTGGTTTTACCTGCACGGCGCAAACCAGCTGTATCCGGATGAGTATCAGCAGTTTATCAATCCCATCAGACAGCAACCCGACCAGCCGGTACAGGCTTATTATGAGCTGCTGAACAATGGTAATAGTGACGAGCAGCAAGCCGCAGCTGAAAGCTGGGCCAGGTGGGAGGCCGTCAATTCATTTCTGACGCCAGGCCGGCAGAAAATTGCTGAATTCTGTGATCCTGCGGTCAGCTTGCCGATGGCACAGCTGGCCAGTTACTACTTCGTCAATCAGGGCTTTATAGAAGACGATTTTATTCTGCGTCACTGTGCTGCACTGCAGGACATCGCCATCGATATTGTCCATGGCCGCTATGACTCAATTTGTCCCTGTGTTTCTGCCTGGCAACTTGACCGTGCATTACCGCAGTCGCGGCTGCAAATTACGCCGCACTCTGCCCATGATGCCAGCGAGCCTGAGAATTTTGCCGCCCTGCGAGCCATTCTGCAGACATTAGAGCCAGAGGAGTAATTATTTTGAACCCGGTAGCCACTGACAGTAAAACAGCAACCCGACCGCAGCAGAAAAACAGCAGAAAAGCCTTACTGGGTATGGCAGGCAGTGTGGTGTTCGTCGCTGTTGTGCTTGGCCTGCTGGTTTATTTTGGTGTGCATACCGAGGTGTTAAAACTACTGGAATGGTTTAAGCAGCAGGGGGCATGGGCTCCATTGCTTTTTATATTGATTATGGCGACTGTCGTGGTACTGCTGTTACCCGGTGCGTTATTTACCATAGGTGCCGGCTTTGTGTTTGGCGTGCTGCAGGGCTCTGTTTATGTGGTATTAGGCACTACGCTAGGTGCAACCATAGCCTTTTTGCTGGCGCGTTACACCTTTGGTCAGCGAGCAAGGCAATTTATTATGGCCCGGGCAAAGCTACAGCTGGTTAATGAAGAGCTGAGTAAAAATGACTGGAAGATAGTGCTACTAACCCGCCTTATTCCTTTTTTCCCAAGTAAAATCTCGAACTATTTTTTCGGTTTAACCCAATTTTCGTTGCGCGGATATATTGTCGGCTCATTACTTGGCTTTATTCCTTTTACTGTTCACAACGTGTATCTGGGCTCGTTAGTAGCCGATATCACGACTTTCGAATTTGGTGCACAGCAACGCTCGGGCTGGGAGTGGGCCCTGTACCTTGGTGGTTTTATCGCCGCGGTGGCTATTATCATTTATCTGAACCAACTGGCGAACAGGGCGCTTACCAAATATACCAAGCAAAATACTGATAAGGAGCCTTTAGCATGACCTGGTTAAAGTGGTTGCCCTGGCGGTACGTGGTGCGCTATGTCGCCCACAAGCATGGTTTTATTGATCCTGTGGCGTTACTGGCCAAATTACACAATTTTGCCCAGCCTTCTGAAGTGGGTGAACCGATTGAACTGCTGCGAGCGGGCGTAGTATTTCATGCCCGTGGTTTAATTAATAGCAGGGTTATTCAACATAACCTGGATTGGGTTTGGCCATACTGGATTGAACGCCAGTTTGACCCCAATGATGAATCGTTTATACCACGGGCATTTTCAATTACCCATATTAACCTGACCCATCGCAACTGGACCGCGATCGGTTACCCGGATTGTCCTGAGCTACCGATTGTTGACCCCAGGGGTTTGCTTACCCCATTTTTAGACAGCTGGTCGTTGGATGGCTGGATAATGCCGGAGCAGGGGGACTGTCTGCTACCCTCGCGGGCAGACGACAGTCAGCAGCAAATGACTGTCGCCGGTGATGTCAGTATCACCACCACTTCCCGCAAGCAGGGCATGATTCTACAAAATAAAGCCTGGGTAGCGCTGGAAAACGGAGTGCCGGTAGTAAAAATGCGCCTGAAAGCAAAGGCTGATACAGCGGGCTATCTGGTATTGGCCTTACGCCCGCAAAACCCTGAGGGCGTCAGTTTTATTCATAAGGTAGCGCTGAATGAGCAACATGATCAGTGGCTGGTTGATGACCGTAAACGCGTTCATTTCAGCCAGCCGGCAGACAGATACCATGTCTCTGCCTATAAACAAGGCGATGTATATATTCATCTTGCTGATGCTCAGCAACAGACAGAAGGTCTCTGTGATGTGGGCATGGTCACGGCTGCCGCGTTATTTAAACTGCCGGAGAATGACTGGCAAGAAATAGAAGTCACCGTGCCGCTCACCTCTGCAGCGCAGCCCCAATTGCAAGCAGACGCCTGGCCGGCAGAGCAGCAAAAATGTTGTCAACTGCAGTGTCCGGATCCGCAATATCAGTTTTTATATGACGCGGCGATAAACTCGCTGATCCTGCATTCCCCTGAAGACGTGTATCCCGGGCCCTACACCTACAAACGTTTCTGGTTCAGAGATGCGGCCTTTATTATTCATGCATTATTGTGTGCCGGGTTGACTGACCGCGCCGCCCGGGCTTTGCAGCAGTTTCCGGCCAGGCAAACCCTGCTGGGGTACTTTCGCTCGCAGGAAGGCGAGTGGGACGCTAATGGCGAAGTGCTATGGATCCTTAAGCGCTACGTCGAACTGACCGGCCGTGAGTTGTCATCTGACTGGCATAACCCGCTGAAAAAAGGCGCGCGCTGGATTATTAACAAACGGCTGTCAGCTAAGCTCGATGCGCCGCATGCCGGGTTATTACCCGCCGGTTTTAGTGCCGAGCATCTGGGCCCC
The DNA here is from genome assembly GCA_002364615.1 of Arsukibacterium sp. UBA3155. Classification (GTDB taxonomy): domain Bacteria; phylum Pseudomonadota; class Gammaproteobacteria; order Enterobacterales; family Alteromonadaceae; genus Alishewanella. The sequence goes on from DEYP01000023.1 coordinate 81,596, forward strand.
AACGATTACTATTACTGGGATGATTTTTGGGGCGTGGCTGGTCTGCAGGCTGCAGCAAGGCTTTTTAGCAAAACCGACCCGAAGCTACAGCAAGAGTTTACTGACGCGGCGGCGGATTTCAGTGCTGCAATAGATAACAGCCTGATGCACTGTGCCAGCCGGCTGAAGCGACCTGGAATGCCAGCTTCGCCTTACCGGAGGCTTGATGCCGGCGCTATTGGTTCGCTGGCTATTGGTTATCCGGTGCAGTTGTGTCGCCCGGACGACGCCCGCTTGCTGGACACTGTGGAGTTTTTGCTAAAACGCTGTTTTGTGCAGGATGCATTTTATCAGGATATGATTCACTCAGGGTTAAATGCCTATTTGACCCTGCACGTTGCCCAGATTTTACTTCGCAATAATGATCCCCGTTACCTGGTGCTGATGGATGCGGTGGCTGCGCTTTCCTCGCCCACAGGCCAATGGCCGGAAGCCATTCATCCGGCGACGGGCGGCGGCTGTATGGGGGATGGCCACCACGTGTGGGCAGCTGCCGAATGGCTGTTGATGGTCCGCAATTGTTTTGTGCGTGAGGAAGAGAGCCATCTGGTGTTGGCGGCTGGCGTGCCAGAGCGCTGGCTGAACAGCGAAAATGTTATTCGGTTTGGACCGGCGCCAACGAGTTTTGGCAGCATTAGTCTGACAATCCGCCAGCAGCAGGATGAAAATGTTGTGCTGCAGTGGCAGGCAGACTGGCATAAAGCAAAGGGACCGCAGCTTGAGATCTGTTTACCCGGTTATCAGCGTCTCTCGGTAGCAGCTGCAACGTCAGGAAACGTTAACCTAAAAAAACGGAGCATCAGCAGATGAATATTGTCATCTTTACCAATACCTATACCCCGCATGTGGGCGGGGTGGCGCGCTCAGTAGAGGCATTTGTTTCTGAATACCGGAAGTTGGGGCATCGGGTACTGGTGGTAGCGCCGGAGTTTGCCGGGATGCCAGAAGAAGAGCTTGATGTGGTACGAATCGCTGCTATTCAGAACTTTAATGCCAGCGATTTCTCTGTCGCCCTGCCGTTTCATGATAGGTTAAGTGACGTACTCGATGAATTCGAGCCCGACATTATTCACTCCCAACATCCGTTTTTGCTGGGAATGAGTGCACTTCGTACTGCCCGCTATCGCAACTTGCCATTAGTTTTTACTCACCATACCTTGTACGAACAATATACCCATTATGTGCCGGGCGATTCGCAAACCATGCAGCATTTTGCTATCGCGCTGGCTACCCGCTATGCCAATCTCTGCGATCAGGTTATTGCGCCAAGCCAGAGCATTGCTGACTTACTGCATCAGCGGGGTGTTACCAGTCCGCTTAAGGTGATCCCGACCGGGGTGTATTTGGAAAATTTTGCCAATGGCGATGGCAATTTGGTACGCCGACAGCTGGACATTCCAGCAGATGCTATGGTTATCGGTCATCTTGGTCGCTTAGCACCGGAAAAAAACCTTGCCGTACTCAGCCAGGCAGTGGCCGAAGCTATTGGTAGCCATTCAAAAGCACATTTTCTGGTCGTAGGGGCAGGGCCTTCTGAACATGCAATCCGTCAGATATTTGCAGACGCAGGCATCGCTGACCGGCTGCATCTGGCCGGCGTGCTACAGCGGCAACAACTGACAGATGCGCTGCACGCTATGGATATATTTTCTTTTGCTTCGACCAGTGAAACCCAGGGTATGGTGGTGACAGAAGCGATGGCTGCTGGATTACCCGTCGTGGCCTTTGACGCCCCTGGTGTGCGGGAAGTTGTGATAAATAACAATAATGGGCTTTTGCTGAGCGAAACCTCAGCGAAAGCCCTGACGGCGGCATTGACTGAGCTGATGAACAGCCCAGAAAAAATTAAGATGCTGGGTCAGGGTGCACTGCGCACAGCAGGTAACTTTGCGATGTCTTGTTCTGCTGCCAAGGCTTTACTGTGCTTCCGATCGCTTCTGGATACTGTGCCAGTGAACACAAAAACAGAAAGAGACTGGGAAGACGTGCTGGCCTGGATAAAGGCCGAGTGGGATATTTTAAGTAGCGTTGCTGTGGCGGGTACCACTGCGGTTAGTAGTGGTTTATTTGCAGATAACAAATTTGCCGCCAGCAAGAAATGAACCCGGGTAGCAGCACACTTTTTTAATTTTTTAATGACCACCATTTGTTAATACTGTCCGGAGAACCTTATGATCAGTCGGGTCGAAGTGTGGTTTCGTTGGCTAAGGCGCAGCGTTAGCCGCAGTCACTGGTTTACAAAACTGTTGCGGTTGCCGGTGTCAAAAGGTTCGGGGGTCCGCCCGGGCCTGATTATGGTCCAGATCGATGGTTTGGCACAGCCCCAGTTACAACAGGCACTTAAGCGCGGCAAAATGCCATTTTTACAACGCTTGCTGCAGCGCGAGCACTACAAACTGCAGGCGCATTACAGTGGTTTGCCAGCAACCACGCCTGCTGTGCAGGCAGAACTGTTTTATGGCGTGAAAACCGCGGTGCCGGCCTTTTCATTCCGCGACAGGCAAACCGGCGAAATTGTCCGGATGCTGCAACCTGATACTGCCGCAAAGGTCGAGCAGGGCTTACAACAGCAAAGCGACGCGCCCCTGCTACAGGACGGTAGTGCTTATTCCAATATTTACACCGGTGGTGCGGCCGAATCCCATTTTTGCGCTGCAACAATGGGCTGGGGCACAGCGCTGCGAGCAGCCAATCCTATGGTATTGCTGGGGCTTGTTCTGAGTAATTTATACAGCGTACTGAGGATTATCGGTTTGTTTTTTCTGGAACTGGGGCTGGCAATAGTCGATTTTTGTCGCGGCATTATTAAGGGGCAGGATTTTCTCAGTGAATTAAAGTTCATTCCTGCCAGGGTTGCGGTATCAATTGTGTTGCGGGAGCTTTGTGTTATCGGTGGCAAGATGGATATTGCCCGGGGCTTGCCGGTGGTGCATATCAATTTACTTGGATACGATGAACAGTCTCACCGTCGTGGACCCTCATCGCTATTTGCTCACTGGACCTTAAAGGGTATTGATGACAGCGTTGCCCGTCTCTGGCGGGCAGCACATCGCTCGCAATGGCGTAATTATCAGATTTGGCTTTATTCTGATCACGGTCAGGCCAAAGTGACGCCGTATCACGTGATGCAAGGTTATCCACTGCAGCAGGCAGTAGACGCCTGTTTTGAAACGCTGAATTTATTGCCGGCGGGCCTGCAGCGTAAAGTTACCGGCAGCGTACAAACCCAGCGGGCACGTTTATTAGGCGGTAATAAAGTACAGCGGATGTTTTCCGTCAATATTAGCGACGACCAGATGGCAGCGGATAACGAGATTAAGGTGGCGGCGCAGGGGCCGGTGGGTCATATCTACGCCGGTGCGCCATTATCTGAGGCCGATAGCGCTTCGCTGGCAACAGAACTGGCGGTTAAGCATAAAGTACCGCTGGTGCTGGCAGTGGAGGGGCCTGATCGGGTGCGGGCCACCACGGCAGAAGGCGATTTTTATCTGCCGCAGGATAAAGCCAAAATTTTTGGTGCGGATCATCCTTTTCTGGACGGTGTCAGTGACGATATTCTGCGGTTGTGCCAGCATCCGGATGCCGGCGATTTGGTGATTATGGGATGGCGAAAAGGCGTAAAGGCGCAGTCGTTCGCTGATGAAAACGGGGCCCACGCCGGGGCAACCCCAGCAGAAACGCATGGCTTTGCTTTGTTGCCGGAAGATGTGACGTTGCCTGATACGCCTTATGGTTATATCAGGCCTTCAGATATCTATCACGCTGCGCTGCAGCAGCTGGGCAGGAGCTCATCTAAACCGACAAGCCGCAAGGACAGCATCCCCAATAGCTGTGATAGCCTGCGGGTAATGACATACAACGTCCATAGCTGTATCGGTCTGGATGGCAAAATTGACGTGGAGCGGATTGCCAGAGTGATTGCCCTGGCTAAGCCAGATGTCGTGGTATTACAGGAACTTGATGTGGGGCGCGATCGCACTCAAGGCCTGGATCAGGCGCAGCTGATCGCCAGAGCGCTGGAGATGGAATTTCATTTCCATCCGGCAATGCATCTGGAGGAAGAGAAGTATGGTGATGCGATACTTACCCATTTGCCAATGACTCTGGTTAAAGCTGGTCCACTACCTGGTTTGGCCGATAAACCAAAACTGGAACCACGCGGAGCAATCTGGGCAACGGTTGAACTGCATGGCCAGCAGATAAATATTATTAATACCCATCTGGGGCTGCAACCCCGGGAGCGGTTGGCGCAAATTGATGCGCTGCTGAGTGAAGAATGGCTTGGCCATCCTGACTGCAACGGGCCGGTCATATTCTGTGGTGATTTAAATGCCCAGCCAGGCTCAGAAGTTTGTCGGCGCCTTAACCAGAAAATGACCGATGCCCAGACGCTGCTGGAAGGGTATCGGCCCCGGGGGACCTTTCCCAGTCGCTTTGCCGCCATCCGGATAGATCATATTTATGTCAGTGAGTCAGTAGAAGTAACCGCTGTGGAGATACCCGGCTCAGTGCAGGCAAAAATAGCGTCGGACCATCTGCCACTGCTGATTGCCCTGGCTATTCCACAGCCGTAAAGTGCAGCTGAAAAGCCGGCGTGAAACTAAGCCTGCTGCTTTAACCAGATGGCTACTTTTTTGGCAAAGTAAGTCAGAATGCCATCGGCTCCTGCGCGCTTAAACGCTAATAACGACTCCATAACCACCGGCTGCTCTGCCAGCCAGCCGTTCTGAATAGCGGCCATATGCATGGCATACTCGCCGCTGACCTGATAGGCGAAGGTTGGCACGCCAAACTCATCTTTTACCCGGCGGACAATATCCAGATAAGGCATACCGGGTTTAACCATAATCATATCGGCACCTTCTTCCAGATCCATCGCTACTTCGTGCAACGCTTCATTGCTGTTAGCCGGGTCCATCTGATAGTTCTTTTTATTGCCGCCTTTTAAATTACCGGCCGAACCCACCGCATCGCGAAAAGGCCCATAATAGCTGGAAGCGTATTTGGCTGAGTACGCCAGAATACGGGTATTAACAAAGCCTGCCTCTTCCAGCGCTTCGCGAATTGCACCAATACGGCCGTCCATCATATCGGACGGGGCGACAATATCAGCGCCGGCTGCCGCATGCGACAAGGCCTGCTTCACCAGGGCGGCAGTGGTTATGTCGTTTTGGACGTAGCCCTGCTCATCGATGATGCCGTCCTGGCCATGGGTAGTAAACGGGTCGAGTGCCACATCGGTAATGATGCCCAGCTCTGGTGTATGCTGTTTTAATAAGCGCACAGCGCGTTGCGCCAGACCATCCGGATTCCAGGCTTCCTCTGCCTCAAGTGATTTGCTATCAGCTGGGGTTACCGGAAACAGCGCAATGGCCGGAATGCCCAGTGCCACCAGCTCTCTTGCTTCGCTAAGCAGTAAATCCAGGCTGAGACGTTCAATACCTGGCATTGAGGCGATACTTTGGCGTTGATTTTCACCTTCAATAATAAACATCGGGTAAATCAGATCATTTACCGTAAGCTGATGCTCAGCCATTAGGCGTCGGCTAAAATCATGCTCTCGCATCCGACGTGGCCGGCTGGCCGGGAAAAAACGGTTAGCTTTCATTAACAGATCCCTTAAAGATTGGGGTTGGATTAGCGCTAACACTAACACTAACACTGGTACTGGCGCTGGCGGTACGATTGCGGCCCTGATGTTTTGCCTGATAAAGCGCGCTATCGGCTGCTGAAATATACTCGTTGCTGCTACTGTTTGCGTCAGCCACTGCGGCATAGCAGCCGGCACTGAGAGTGACGTTCAGACTCAGTGATCCTATCTGCAGAGGCGTGCTGCTGATTTTAAGCCTGGCATGTTCTGCCAGCTCTACGCAACCTGCCAGTGATGTCCCCGGCAGCAACAACGCAAACTCTTCACCACCATAGCGAAACACGGCATCGCTGCTACGTTTTAAGCTGGCCGCAAGCACGCTGGCTATTTGCTGGATGGCAGCATCTCCCGCCAGATGGCCATGCGTGTCATTAATTTTTTTAAAGTGATCGATATCAACAAACACCAGGCCAAGGGACGTCTGTTCACGCCGGCTGCGCTTAAGTTCATTGTTAAGCCGTTTGTCAAAGCAGGCCCGGTTAAAGATACCGCTTAAGGAATCGAGCATATTTTGCTGTTCCAGCAGCCGGTTTTTTTCTGCCAGCTCATCTAAAGCAATTTGCAGCTCCAGTTGCTGTGCCTGCATTCTGGACTCTAGTTGCTCAGTGTGCTGGCGCTGCCAGCGTCGCCAATACCACGCCGTAATAATAGCAATTAACAACGCACCTGTTAAAACTCCGGCTATCAGCCACAGGAACGCGATTATGTTCATGCCTGCAATCCGCTTAGCCTGAATAACCTGCGGGCATTTTCAGTGGTGCTTCCGGCCAATTGCTGACTACTGATACTTTTTAGACGACAAATTTCAGCAGCAATGGCGGGCAGCAACGCCGGTTCGTTATTTTTAGGACGGGGTTTAATGGTTCGCGGCAGCAAATAGGGGGCGTCAGTTTCCAGCAGTATCCTATCGAGCGGCAAATATTGTATCGCCTGCTGTAAGCTCTGGCCGCGGCGTTCGTCACATACCCAACCGGTAACACCTATGTAAAGACCTAAGTCGAGGTAGGCTTTTAGCTGGTTACTGTCGCCAGTAAAGCAATGGGCAACACCGTGGTTTATCTGCTGCTCTTGTAACATGGCAAACTGGGTAGCAAACGCATCACGCTCATGCAGGTATACCGGCATTTGCAGTTGTTTTGCCAGTTGTAACTGACTGGCAAAAACGTGCTGTTGCTCCGATCTGGGGGAAAAGTCTCGGTTAAAGTCAAGGCCACATTCGCCAACAGCGACTACGGCTGGCAATGCAAGTAACTGGCGAAGCTGCCCCAACCATTCGGCGGCAACGTTGCCGGCCTGATGGGGATGGACGCCTGCGGTGGTATAGCAACCGGGATGGCTGCTGCAAAACTGCTGATTCTGCCGGCTCTCTCCAATATCAGAACCAATAAGCAGCATGTTATTGACCCCGGCATGTTGCGCCCGTTGCCAGATTTGCTGTTCTATTCCGGCAAACTGCTGACTAAACAAATTAACGCCACAGTCAAACCAGCCAGATTGAGTGCCGGCTTCAGTCATACTAATCGACCCGGCGAACCTTTACGGTACGATTATTCTCGTCGTTGCCAAGACTAAAAGAATTAAACAGCCCGCGTTTAACGTAATGCTTTTCGCCAACCGCTATTTTATAGTAATCCGTTCCAGATTGACGCCAGACCTGGCCATTATCAAATTCAATAATCAACTCTTTACGCGGGCTAAAGCTGATTTTACTGACTGTCATTATCATTTCATCAGCGTTTTTATCTGCCGGTTTTTTGTGCTCTAAGCCAAATTCACTGGTGGTAGGTGCGGTTTTCGCCATTGCCGGGTTGTTGCTGACAGGGGCAGGGCGAACCGGCGCCTGACTGTGAGCCTGCACCGCATTGCTGCTGGCAGAAGCAGGCATTTCTGATGTGGTAGTAGCAGACAGGGTAATTTCGTCATAGCACACCAGGCGTTTTAGTGCATTTTGCTGCTGCCGGCACTCGGCAACCGCCTCCGCCAGAGGGTTAGCATATACCGGGGTGCTTAGCAGAGTCCCGATGGCTATAATAAAAGTAGAGACCAGGCAAAGCGTTTTTTTCATTGTTGTTCTTCCTCTGCAGTATGTTCCGGTTCGGTCTTCGGTTGATAAAAGCGGCTTAACCACAAACCTGCTTCAAACAGCAACCACATTGGCACAGCCAGTAAGGTTTGCGATAACACATCGGGTGGTGTAAGCAGCATTCCCAGTACAAAAGCACCGACTACGATATAGGGCCGTTTACTGGCAAGTGTGGCCGGGGTTACCGTACCGGTCCAGACCAGCAGCAAAATAGCCACGGGTATTTCAAACGATAAGCCAAAGGCAAAAAACAGTTTTAATACAAAATCGAGGTAACTACTGATATCAGTGGCAACGGTCACTCCGACCGGGGCTACACTGGTAAAGAAGGCAAAAACCAGCGGGAATACCACAAAGTAGGCAAAGGCAATGCCGCCATAAAATAACAAGGTGCTGCTGATCACCAGCGGCGCAACCAGTCGCTTCTCTTTGCCGTAGAGCGCTGGCGCGATAAACTGCCATACCTGCAACAGGATATAAGGAATAGCCAGGCATATTGCAACGATAAAAGTAAGCTTGAAGGGCGCGAAAAAAGGTGCGGCAACATCAGTGGCAATCATACTGCTGCCTTCTGGTAACACGGCAATAAGTGGTGCAGCAAGTAGCTGATAAATATCTGCAGCGAAGTAAGCCAGGCAGGCAAAAACGACGATCACCGCAATAACGCATTTCAACAGCCTGTTGCGCAGTTCCAGCAGGTGCCCCAGCAGACTATCGGCTTCCGGTTTAGTTTTCATCTTTTCTATTTTCTACAGACTTAATGTCAGCGTCAGGCGCTGTGGTGTTTTTTGTTGCTGGCTCTGCCAGCGGTGCTGATGGCGGATTTACGGACTTTGCCGCTGCCCGCAGTTCATCCAGTGCTGCTTGCTCATCGGAGGTTAGGTTAAGCAGGTTTTTAGTTTCGGCATCTTTTAATTTCTGATGCAGCTCGTGCACCCTTAAATTCTCGCTAAGCTCTGCCTGCATCTGGCTGCCAAACTGCTTAATACTGCGGATGGTTTTTACGGTACTGCGGATGGCGCCGGGCAGCCGTTCAGGCCCCAGCACCAGTAAGGCAATAACCGCAATAACCAGTAGCTCCCAGAAACCCATTTAGCTTTTATCTTTCTCTGTTTGTTTAGCAGAGTCGGTCTGACTATCGCTGTGGCTGCGTTTTTGCTCTGCCAGTTGTTCTGGCGTATCGTCTTCTGCAGCGGGCTCATCTTTTACAGAGCTGCGAAACCCCTTGATTGCAGAACCTAAATCGGTGCCAATACCACGTAATTTTTTGGTGCCGAATAACAACACAATAATTGCCAGAACAATCAACAATTGCCAAATACTAATACCGCCAAAACCCATAATAATTACCTCTGTAATCTATGCTGAAGTTGCTCAGTCAGTGTGCAACAACTTTATGATAATAGTGCTTTTGCCGCGAAAAAGATAGCCCCGCCCAGCAACGCACCTGCCAGCCATGACGCTCCGAAACTGAGCACTATAGTACCACTTATCAGCATGCCCGCAGCAAGTGCAGCTGCAACAATTTGTCGGGTGGTTTTGCCCTGTTGCAGCTGCAGCAACTGCAACTGCTGTAGCAACAACGCTTGTTGTTTAGGCCCCTGCTCCAGATACCGATGTAACAAGGTTGGCATCTGTGGCAGTTTTTCAGCCCAGAATGGCGCATTGTCTTTAACCTGGCGCCAGAGTGCGGGTAACCCTACCTGTTGTTTTACCCAGCTTTCTAAAAACGGTTTAGCGGTTTTCCACAGATCCAATTGCGGATAGAGCTGTCGGCCCAGCCCTTCAACATACAGCAGGGTTTTTTGTAACAGCACTAATTGTGGCTGCACTTGCATATTGAAACGGCGGGCGGTGCTAAATAAGTTCAGTAGTACATGGCCAAACGAAATGTCAGCCAGTGGTTTTTGAAAAATAGGCTCACAGACTGTTCTGATCGCGCTTTCAAACTCTTCTACATTGGTATCAAGTGGTACCCAGCCGGAATCAAGATGCAGCTGAGCGACTTTGCGATAGTCGCGGTTAAAGAAGGCGACAAAGTTCTCCGCGAGGTAACGCTTGTCTTCACTGTTTAAGGTGCCGACAATGCCGCAATCAATACCAATGTACTTCGGGTTGTGCGGATGCTCACGCGACACAAAAATATTGCCCGGGTGCATATCGGCATGAAAAAAGCTGTCGCGAAATACCTGAGTAAAAAAGACCTCAACTCCCCGTTTTGCCAGCAGCTCCATATCGGTCTGCTGAGCGTTAAGCGCCGTGATATCAGACACGGGTATGCCATAGATCCGCTCCATCACCATTACATTGGGACGGCTGTAATCACTATATACATAAGGAATATATAAAGAATCAGAACCTTCAAAATTACGCCGCAACTGAATAGCATTAGCTGCCTCGCGCTGCAGGTCAAGCTCATCGATAATGGTTTTACGATATTCAGATACCACTTCGCGTGGTCGCAGACGCTTACCGTCGGGTAAGTAACGGGCAGCAATAGCCGCCAGGCCATCCATTAAATCCAGATCCGCGATAATTTGTTTAAGAATATCTGGCCGGATAACCTTGATAACGACATCTGCGTCGCTGCCGTCGGGTTGGCGCAGCACTGCGGCATGCACCTGAGCTATTGAGGCTGAAGCCAGAGGCACGACGCTGAAGCTGCTGAACAACTCACTGATATCTTTTAGTTCCAGCGCTTGTTCAATAAGTTTTTGAGCCTGCTCACCGGGAAAAGGGTCTACTTTATCCTGCAGCCTGGCAAGTTCGTCAGCAATATCGGCGGGTAATAAATCGCGTCTCGTCGATAACATCTGGCCAAACTTTATCCACACCGGGCCGAGGCTTTGTAAAGCCAGCCTGAGCCGCTTGCCTACCGGATAATCAGGGTAACGGTTATTTAACCAGAACGCACTTTTACGCATGGTTCGGGCATACCAGGGTTGCCAGGCTGGCGGTATCAGTTCATCAAGACCGTACTGCAACAACGTTTTCTGAATATGGTAAAAACGGCTGAATCGCAACGGTTACTCCTTCTGGCCTGGCAGGCGGGCCAAAAGCCGGTCAACTCTGGCACTGAGCTCACTGACATGCTGGCTAAATTGCTGTAATTCAAGACTGGTGGGGCTGAGCAGCAGCTCATCCTGAGCCAGCATGGTGACACTTTGATCCAGTAAGGTGACTTTTTGCTGGATGTAGCGCTGTAACTGGCCGATACTCAAACCAATTTTATGGGCCATTGCATCGCCGACATAGCCAGCTAACGCTTCCTGCCAGTCGGGGTTCAGACGTTGCAGAAAATAGCTGTATTGCTGCGCGACCTGAATATCGCCTTCAATGTGCAGCGCATCGGCTTTAATCAGCCGGGTTAACTGGCTGGCGTCTCGAAGTTGGCGCAAGCTGGCTAAATCGGTACTGATGGCGCAATCCACGGTTTCATTATGCTGGTTGAACAATAAACGGTCGCTACCTGCAGTCATCACCAGCCTGACGTTAAATTCACGCAAGGTAAAGGCTAATTGTTTACCCTGCAGCTTGGTTAAACGCTCACTGGCACCGCTATCCATGCTGATCAGGCTGTGGCACAGGCGCTCGGCACTGGCGCACAGCAATTGAGGCAGCAAGGCTTGCAACATCAGAATTTAAAACCGCGATGCAATGCCACAATACCACCGGTAAGGTTGTGGTAGCTGACCTCTGAAAAGCCGGCTTCGGCCATCATGGTTTTTAATGTTTCCTGATCCGGATGCATCCGGATTGACTCTGCCAGATACTGGTAGCTTTCTTTGTCATTGGCGATTAACTGGCCCATGACAGGCAATAACTTAAATGAATACATATCGTATACTTTACTTAGCCACTGCTGTTCAGGTTTAGAGAACTCCAGTACCAACAAACGACCACCCGGTTTTAGTACCCGAAACATTGATTTTAACGCAGCAGCTTTGTCGGTTACGTTTCTCAGGCCAAAGCCGATACTGATAATATCAAAACTATTGTCAGCAAAAGGCAGCGCTTCAGCATTTGCCTGCACAAATTCAATATTATTGATCAGGCCTAAATCACGTAATTTATCGCGACCGACGTTAAGCATGGACTCGTTAATATCAGCCAGTACCACTTTACCATTTGCACCTACCCGACGAGAAAACAATGCAGCAATGTCGCCGGTGCCGCCAGCCAGATCAAGCACGTGCTGGCCAGGCCTGACCCCACTGCAATCAAGGGTAAAACGCTTCCACAGCCGGTGAATACCCAGCGACATGACGTCATTCATCATGTCATATTTGGCAGCAACTGAATGGAACACGTTCGCTACCAGCGATACTTTCTCTGCGGCAGGGACAGTTTTATAGCCGAAATCGGTTGTGTTGTGTGTAGGTTCAGTCATGAAGTTGCCTGTTTCAGCGCTAAAAAGAGTCACTAGTGTAAAAGAATTGACCGCACTAGCCAACTGCTGTGTGTATACGTGACAGGTGCTGTCAGGTTCAGCCAGCGTGCAACATTAATTCATCAGCCACCTGATTACGGCCCCGTGTTTTGGCCAGCTTTAACACTTGCGAGCTACGTGCTAAAAACTGATACCAACTTTCTTTAGCCTGAAACAACGAGACTCCCAGCGAAATAGTGACCTTAGGCAGGCTTTTCTTATCGCGGGATGACACAAAGCGAAGCTTTTCGACGCCTTTACGCACCTGCTCCGCGATTTCATTGGCGGTACGCAGGTCGATATCCGGGAGCAACAATAAAAACTCTTCACCCCCTGAGCGCACCGGCATACCGCTGGCTTGCACATAACTACCGACTTTTCGCGCTACTTTGCTCAAAATAACATCACCGATGGTCTGGCCATAATCCTGATTAAACCGACTGAAATGATCAATATCGACCACGATGGCGGCAATTCGCCGCTCTGGTTGTTCCGATAACCAAATATCAACCTGATTTTGCATTGCAATACGATTGTAAAGGCCGGTTAGCGGGTCTTGCATTCGTTGTAACTTCAACTGTTCAAGTTCATGTCGTAACTGATGGCTTTGCTTGTTCGCCATGGCAAGCTGGCTATGCAACTGCTGTTGCTGTTGTTGGTAAGACTGGGCCTGAGTCATAATAATGCCAGCAATATCCGCTACCTTGGCGGGCGCAATCGTAAGATCATGCAACTGTTGTTCTAATTGCTGAACAAAATGACCAGTGGCTTCTGCGGCCAAATCAGTATAGCCAGATAATCGGCCAACAATACCGGTTACCTCATGCAGCAGTTGTTCCTGCTGCGCATTTTCATCTGCCAGCCAACGCTGATAAAGCTCGGCCATAATAAAGTCATCAAAAACCGCTTTGCTGGCCAGCTTTTGCTCAATGGCCTTGCAAAGTCCGGCATTGTTACCGCTGATATAATCGTAGGCCACCGCATAATTGATCGGGTGAATAGCAAGTTGGTTATGCTGCAGGAAAGCTTTGACTAAGCCCGCTTTTTCCAGCGCTTGTTGCAGCGAGTCCTGATACTTCATAAAAGGGTATTGAGCTCCGGAGCCATTCTTTTTATTATTTTTTTCAGAACTCATAGTAACCGAATCCGGCTCGCTGGCAACCTGCTATGTAAACAAAATCGTTCAGTCGCTGAAAATAGCGGCAAACCGTTCTTTAAATCTAGGCTCAGCGACACGATTTGCAAGTTTAAGCGGCTTTATTCGCGGTTAAATCAGGTTACAATCCTTAACAACACAGCTCAAAGGATCAACACGATGCGAATTATGCTTACGATGACATGCCTACTGGTGAGTCTGGCCGGATGTGCAACAGGACCCATACAGAAGGATCCTGACCAGCGCTTTACCCAGTTAGCAGAGCAACTCTGGCAGGCTGAAACGGCGCTGACCGCCAGTGAACCCGACCGGATGCCCGATATGTCGCCGGCAGCATTAAGTGCCCGCCAGCAACAACGGTTAAATTGGCAGCAGCAATTACAGCAGGTGAATGTCGCGCAGTTGTCGGAGCAAAACCAGATTAACCATGCCATTCTGATGTACCGTTTGGCAAATGATATTGACGAGTACCGGTTTAATGCACATTTAACGCCACTGACCTCAGAATCGGGCTTTCATACGTCGGTGGCGATGATGTTGCAGCGCAGTGCGTTACGCCAGCTGGCCGACTATGAAAATTATCTGCAGAAACTGGCGACTGTCCCGGTGTATATGCAACAACAGACAGACTGGATGCGTCAGGGCCTGTTGACCGGAATCACCCAACCTAAAGCAGTACTGAAAGGCTTTGAGCAGAGTATCAGCTCGTATATTACAGATGATATGACGGCCAGCGTTTTTTACCGGCCATTTTTGACGAAACCAGACAGCATCAGCGATGCGAAGTGGCAACAGCTGCAGGACAGTGCACAGCAGATTATTATGCAGCATATTAATCCGGCGTATCAGGCATATTATGACTTTATGGTACAGGATTATATGCCGGGCGCCCGCGATACGATTGCGGCCAGCGCGTTAGCTGACGGTGCTGCGTTTTACCAGAACAGACTTGAACATTACACCACACTGAAGTTAACCCCGCAGCAAGTTCACGATACCGGACTGGCAGAGGTAAAGCGCATTCGCGGTGAGATGCAGGCCATTATTGCACAATTGGGCTTTGCCGGTAGTTTTGCCGATTTTATTCAGTTTTTACGTACCGATCCGCAGTTTTATCCGCAATCTGAGCAGGAGTTAATGCGTTACGCTGCCTGGTTATCCAAGCAGGCTGATGCACAGCTGCCGCGGCTTTTTAAAACCTTACCGCGCACGCCTTATGGGGTGGTGCCGGTTCCGGCTGAAATTGCGCCAAAGTATACGACCGGCCGCTATGCGGGGGCTTCACGCGATGATCAGGCAGGATTTTACTGGGTAAATACCTATGCATTAAATCGGCGACCGCTATATGAGATGCCAGCGCTAACACTGCATGAAGCGGTGCCGGGCCACCATCTGCAAATCTCGCTGGCCCGCGAGCAAGCCAGCTTGCCCGATTACCGGCGTAGTTTTTATACTTCAGCATTTGGTGAAGGCTGGGGGTTGTATGCGGAATATCTTGGGCTTGAGATGGGTTTTTATGACGACCCATACAGCAATTTTGGCCGTCTGACCTACGAAATGTGGCGGGCAGCAAGGTTGGTGGTCGATACCGGTATGCATAGCATGGGCTGGAGCCGACAGCAGGCTATCGACTTTCTGGCGGCAAACACGGCGTTATCAATGCATAACGTGACTACGGAGATAGACCGCTATATCAGCTGGCCAGCCCAGGCATTGTCATATAAGTTAGGTGAAATCACTATCAGGCGTTTAAGAGCTGACGCTGAACAGCAACTGGCGGATAAATTTGATATCCGTCGTTTTCATGACGTGGTATTAAGCAATGGCAGTGTCCCCTTAGCCGTTTTAGAGCAGCAGGTTGCGGCTTACATCACGGCACAACTGGCTGAATAATGCTGGCTGAAGTACCTTTAAAAAGTACTACTAAGGAGTACTAAAAAAACAGCCGGCATTAGCCGGCTGTTTACTGTTCGTTAGTTAACTCTGTATGAGTTAAACGTTAGATGTTACGAGTACAGTTTACCTGTCAGACAGAAGCAACGTGACCTCAATGTCTGACGACAACCGTAGGTGAGGTATTAATCTGACCTTCGTTATCTATTGCTGCCATTTTATTGCCAGCAAACAACACGGCTATTTTGTGGTTGTTTTGCTGGCGTACAAATCGTAATTCATAGCCGAAACGTTGCAACTCTGCTACAGAAAACTTCTGTGCTAAATTCAGTTCTTCCCAGAAATAATGCATATCCTTATCCGTCTGGCGCCGTTCTTGAATCATACCTGGCTCCAACTGCAGGGACTTAAATTTTGGGATTCAGTCAGGCCGGTTAGGAGAGCGCCATTATGGTTTGCCATTGGGCACAAGTAACAGGCATAACAGAAAGTCTGTTGCCTTTGCGTACCAACGGCAACTCCACCAGAGTAGCTACATTTTTTAGTTTGTCCAGTCGGATGAGTTGGGGCAGTTTACTAACAAACTGTAAATCGACAGCTACCCAACGTGGTTTCTGCCCGGTTGCTTTATTATCAAAATAGTGACTGTTGCTATCAAACTGACTGGGGTCCGGATAAGCCGATTTAACCACGCTGGCGATACCAGCAATGCCAATATGTTTGCAACTGGAGTGGTAAATAAAAACCTGGTCACCTGCGGCAACCTCATCCCGCAGAAAGTTCCTGGCCTGATAATTGCGAACGCCCTCCCAGACTATCGGTGTGTCGGGGGCGAGGGCAAAGTCATCAATGCTGCATTCGTCCGGTTCGGTTTTAAATAACCAGTAGTTCATCTTTGCCAGGCCCCTTGCTTTGCGGCAGAATAGAGACTGCAGAGTGTAGCAAAAGGACCGCTGAATGAGTCAGGTATTAGAGAATTTGTTATCGTTACTAAAACTGGAAACGATTGAGCTAGGGCTGTATCGGGGCCAAAGTCAGGATTTAGGATTCAAAGCCGTTTTTGGCGGACAGGTAATGGGGCAGGCATTGTCAGCAGCAAAAGAAACCCTGACCGAAGAGCGAAAGGTGCATTCATTTCACTCTTATTTTTTGCGGCCAGGTGATGCCAGTAAACCCATCGTCTATGAGGTTGAAACGATTCGGGACGGTAAAAGTTTCAGCACCCGCCGGGTCAGTGCCATTCAGTATGGTAAGCCTATTTTCTATATGACCGCCTCATTTCAGACAGAAGAGCAGGGGTTTAACCACTATGATCCCATGCCTGAGGTACCCGAGCCTGATGAGCTGGTATCCGATCTGGCATTTTATCAGCAGCATGCGTCATTAATACCCGAAAGCCTGCGCAGTAAATTTATTTGTGAGAAACCGATAGAGATGCGGCCGGTCGATTTTCAAAATCCGTTTCAGCCGCAAGTCAGCGCGCCCAGGCGTTACGTCTGGTTTAAAGCAAATGGTAATATGCCAGACGATATCCGGGTACATAAATACCTGCTGGCCTATGCGTCAGATTTTAATTTTCTGCCAACAGCGTTACAGCCACATGGTGCATCCTTTATGGCAGCAAACATGCAAGTGGCGACGATTGATCATGCGATGTGGTTTCATCAGGACTTTCGTTTTGACGACTGGCTACTGTATGCCGTAGACAGCCCGCGGGCTAGCGGTGGCAGAGGCTTGGTGCGGGGCCAGTTTTTTAACCGTAACGGTGAATTGGTCGCATCAACCATGCAGGAAGGGGTTATTCGCCGCTACGCCAGCGCCCGTTAGGGCGCAGCATCCTCTGGCATAATGCTTTGCAGCGTTTGCAGAATGTCGTTTCTCAGCAACGTATTTACGGTTTGTGTCAGCTGCTGTAGCCGTGGACTGCTGCATACCTGATTACTGCTGTTGGTGTGGCTGATCCCAGCGTCTTTCAGGGCATTGATCAGGGTTGCAAACAACCCTTTGTCATAATACTCCGGTGCAACAATGCCGTGCAAATGCAGCAGCCGCTGAGCCAGTTGATGCCCCCGATTCTCCAGGTCAGCACGGTTTAGCGGCCCCTGCGCAACGATCAGATTTAAGACGATGGCGTAACGTTGCAAGGTGTCTTCAGCATTATGTGCCAGCAGGCTAAGCATAAAATAGTGCCTGCTTTGCTGGGCTGGGGCGTAAAAGTTAACGCCATCAGACTCAATTAAGCCTTGTTCGGTCATAAATTGCAGTAATGCCTGGCAATAGGTACGTAATGAGCTGACGTATAAAAACAGTTCGGCTTTTAGCAATGGATATAGCTGTTCAATATCACTAAGTAACTGCTCACTGCTGATGCTGCGCTGATGCAGTACTGATGAGGCCAACAGTGACGGCAGCATAAATAAATGGAGTACATTATTTTTATAGTAGCTGGCTAACACACTATGCTCAGCATTTAATCCGATTAGCTCGCCAAAGCCGTCGGTGGTACTTTGCACCTTTTGCAGAGTAAGAGCGTGGGCAATAAGGCTGTCTGCATCACCTTCTGGCAAACTGATCTGAGGGTGATAGGGCACCTGGCGTTGCAAATCCAGATAAAAACTCAGTTGCTGGGCTAGTTCATTACGGGTCAGGACATGCTTGTCAGTGGCCAGAATGCTTAAGGCAATCAGGTTGGTGGCGTTCAGCGCCGCGGCCTGATTAATGTGCTGCATTACCTGATTCGCCAGTTTAGCGACCAGCGGGTTTAACCAGGTTGGCTTTTGTACTTCCAGCGGATGAATATGACTTTTCCAGTCACTTACTTGCTGATTGAGATATTGATTAAGTTGAATGGGCTCGCCAAAATTAACATAGCCGTAGCCATAATCCCGTAAGTTGCGTATAGCCTTGAGTACGCCGCCGATTGACTCCTTTTTCTTACCTGACCCCTGTAGCTCGTTGACATAAGTACTGACTTCCATCACGTGCTCGTAGCCCAGATATACCGGTACTAGGGTGACAGGACGCTCGATACCACGCAGCATCGATTGCACGGTCATGGCCAACATGCCGGTTTTCGGTTGCAACAACCTGCCGGTGCGACTGCGGCCGCCTTCTGAATAATATTTTACCGCGTAACCTTTGCTAAACAGCTGGCTAAGATATTCCCGAAACACCGCAGAATACAATTTATTGCCGCTAAAGCTGCGCCGGATAAAAAACGCGCCGCCACGACGAAAAATGGTGCCTGCCGGCCAGAAATTTAAATTGATACCGGCGGCAATGTGCGGTGGTACCAGGCCCTGGTGATAAATAACATAACTTAACAACAAGTAATCCATATGGCTGCGATGACAAGGTACATAAACAATTTCATGACCTTTTTGTGCCAGATCACGCAGCATATCTGCATTATTTATTTTGATACCGCTATAGAGTTTTTTCCAGAGCCAGCTTAGCACCCGGTCACCCACCCGCAAGGTCGACTCACGGTAATCGGCAGCAATTTCCTGCAACAGCTTGTGGGCCTGCTGTCGCGCAACTTTAAGTGACACTTTTTTTGAGCGCGCTTCGTCTTCTATGGCTTGTTTTAACGCGGGTGAAGCCAGTAACGCGTTAAAAAGCTGGCTGCGATTAACAAGTTTAGGTCCGGTAGCCGCCAGTTTTTGCCGGTAAAAATGAAATCGTGACATGCGCAGCAGTTTGCGGGCGGTATCCGGTTTATCACCAAATTGCGCTGCCATCTGAGTCAGCGAGACTGCCCGGCTTAACCGCACCAGAGTATGGCGTCCTGACACCAGAACAATCATAAACTTCGCCAGCCAATGTGGCGCGTTGGCTTCGCCAAGCAGCCACTTTATACTATTTTCTTTACCCGGCGCCCGGCCCCACAATATTGCAACGGGCACCAGTTGTGCGTCCAGCTCAGGGTTAGCAAGATGAAGTTGCAGCAATTGCTGGCCCTGACGTAGTGCCCGGGTTTTACTCCTGCCGCCAATAACACTATGAGGTTTTTCGAGAAATAACGTGCGGGTCAGTTCCGTCCCGGCCAACGGAACCGGTTGCAGTGGATCCGGCAGGCTAAGCTGCTGGCATACCCGACGCAACGTGGCCAGATCACTGGCTGACTCTGTATGACAGACATAGAAAATGGGCCTGTTAATATCCAGCGCCAGTTCATTGACAGGATGGTCAGGAACAATCTTAAACTTAACCAGCAATCGCAATGGCCATTTTAATAACGCGGTACACAACGACAACAAAGAAAACATACAAATACCGACCATGAAAACAGACTTGCCAGAATATCACGGAAGCAGAAACTGGCAAATTTGTCGTGCAGACAAAAACTTGGCAATTAGCAAAAGGCTGTATATACTCACAGTAACCACTGTATAGGTAGCCAGCACTATGAGACCACTTACGCCTCGTCAGGCAGAAATTTTGCAACTTATCAAAGATTATCAGACCGAGACCGGTATGCCACCAACCCGGGCTGAGATCGCCAGCCAGCTGGGTTTTAAATCAGCCAATGCAGCAGAGGAACATTTAAAAGCACTGGCAAAGAAGGGCGTGCTGGCAATGATGCCGGGAACCTCGCGCGGCATACGTTTACTGGACGATGATAACGAGCCAGAACAGTTAGGTTTACCTTTAATAGGCAAAGTGGCCGCTGGCCAACCTATTCTGGCGGCAGAAAATGTGCAAAACCATTATAAAATTGACGCCCATTTATTTAAACCCCGTGCCGATTTTTTGTTAAAAGTTCAGGGGATGAGTATGCAAGATATCGGCATTATGGATGGCGATTTACTGGCCGTGCATAAAACGGCAGATGCCCAGCCTGGTCAGGTTGTTATTGCCAGGGTTGATGACGATGTCACCGTTAAGCGGTTTCAGCGTGATGGACATCAGGTACTGTTGCACCCCGAGAATAAAGATTTTGAAGTGATTAAAGTCGATTTACGCCAGCAGCAATTTGCCATAGAGGGTTTGGCGGTTGGGGTAATTCGCAACGGCAGTTGGTTATAAAAAACTATTAGCTCAATAAGTTAATTGTTAAAAAAAGCGCTGGTATGACCTGTTGGTTTTACCGGCGCTTTTGCTATTTAGGGGTTTACACTGGCGCTGATTTGGATGATTCTTAGACGAAGGGTGCTGAAAAAAATATCAGTTACCAAGATGGGTTACTGCAGCGGCAGTTAAAATTAAAAAAACTATAACAATAATAAACTAAAGAAACGTCATACATAGGTTCGGGGGCTAGCGGTATTCACCGTATATTCTATCGGTATTCGCCGTGTATTACTGTGTACAGGTTTCTGCGGTTTGCTTTGCAAATGACAGAGGAGAAGTACAGTGGCGAAGACGAGTAGTATACGTTGGACGCTGCCGACCTTGCTTTTAGCCGCTTCGGCTAATGCAGCAGCCATGCCTTTAAATATGACTAGGGGCGTTACGGAGATCAGTCAGGAGGTTTACAGCCTGCACATGCTGATTTTCTGGATTTGCTGCGTTATCGGGGCAGTGGTGTTCGGGATAATGTTTGTTTCTATCCTGTTACACCGAAAAGCGCGGGGCGTGCAACCAGCTCAATTTCACGAAAGTACCAAAATAGAAATTCTTTGGACCGCTATTCCGGTGGTAATTTTAATTGGTATGGCTATACCCGCTTCCAAAACGCTCATCGCCATGGATGACACCTCTGCAGCGGATGTTACGGTTCAGATAACCGGTTCGCAATGGAAGTGGCATTACAAGTATCTGGGCAGCGATCTGGAATACTTCTCTGTCCTCGCTACGCCTCGTGAACAAATAACCAACCGCTTTGCCAAAGGTGAAAATTATCTGTTGGAAGTGGACAGACCCCTTATTATACCTACAGGCCAGAAGATTCGTTTTCTGATGACCTCGGATGATGTTATTCATTCCTGGTGGGTGCCTGCATTTGCTATTAAGAAAGACGCCAACCCAGGGTTTATCAACGAAGCCTGGACCCGCGTTGATGAGCCTGGAATTTACCGGGGGCAGTGTGCAGAGCTATGCGGGAAAGATCACGCGTACATGCCAATCGTCGTGATAGCGAAAAGCCCTGACGACTATGCGGCGTGGAAGGCTGGCGAAGAAACCCGGATTGCACAAGAGAAAGCCGCAGAGCAGGAGTTATTGGCCATGAATATGGATATGTCTGAGCTAATGGCCAACGGCGAGCGAACTTACATTGCATATTGTGCAGCATGTCATCAACCTAATGGTGCTGGCTTACCTGGTATTTTCCCTTCTCTGGCAGGTAGTGAACTTATCTTAACGGATAAAACTGCCCACATTGATATCGTATTAAACGGCAAAGCCGGCACTGCAATGCAGGCGTTTGGCCGCCAGTTAAGCTTAAAAGAATTAGCATCTGTCCTGACTTACACCCGCAATGCCTGGGGTAACGACACCGGAGAGGCCGTGCAGGCCGCCGACGTTTATAAAGTGCAGCAGGGTGAGGGAGAATAATAATGTCTGTAGTAACTACTGAACCACATGATCATGATTCGCAGCACGACCATGAACATGACCACGAGCATCATGATCATAAACCGGGTGGTATAAAGCGCTGGCTTTATACCACCAACCACAAAGATATCGGCACCATGTACCTGGTGTTTGCGCTCATCATGTTTTTTATTGGTGGCACCATGGCGATGATCATCCGGCTGGAACTATTTCAGCCGGGTATGCAATTTGTCGAGCCACATTTCTTTAATCAGATGACTACAGTACATGGCCTTATTATGGTATTCGGGGCAGTAATGCCTGCCTTTACCGGACTAGCCAACTGGATGATCCCCATGATGATTGGGGCGCCAGATATGGCATTGCCCAGGATGAATAACTGGAGTTTCTGGATCCTGCCCTTTGCGTTCCTTATCCTGTTATTGTCGTTATTTATGCCAGGCGGCGGCCCCAGCTTCGGCTGGACCTTCTATGCCCCACTTTCCACTACATATAGCGGCGACAGCACAGCGCTGTTCGTGTTTTCTGTCCATATAATGGGTATATCGTCCATCATGGGTGCAATCAACGTTATTGTGACCATCTGGAATATGCGGGCCCCTGGCATGACCTGGATGAAGATGCCGCTGTTTGTCTGGACCTGGTTTATTACGGCATTCTTGTTGATTATGGTTATGCCTGTACTGGCGGGTGTGGTCACCATGGTGCTGACAGACAAGTACTTTGGTACCAGCTTCTTTGATGCCGCCGGCGGCGGCGACCCGGTGCTGTTTCAACACATATTCTGGTTTTTCGGCCATCCCGAAGTGTACATTATGATTTTACCGGCGTTTGGTATTGTCTCGGCTATTATTCCCACCTTTGCCCGGAAAAAGCTGTTTGGTTATGCCTCTATGGTCTATGCCACAGCCAGTATCGCTATCCTGTCATTCCTGGTGTGGGCACACCATATGTTTACCACGGGTATGCCGGTATTCGCCACGCTGTTCTTTATGTACGCCACCATGCTGATTGCAGTGCCGACCGGGGTTAAAGTATTTAATTGGGTGGCAACAATGTGGCGCGGGGCGATGACATTTGAAGTGCCAATGATGTTTGCCCTGGCCTTTATTGTGCTGTTTACCATTGGTGGCTTTTCTGGCCTGATGCTGGCGATAACGCCGGCAGATTTCCAGTATCACGATACGTACTTTGTGGTAGCACATTTTCACTATGTATTAGTGACGGGCGCCATTTTCTCCATCGTGGCTGCGGTTTATTACTGGTTGCCAAAATGGACCGGCAATATGTATGACGAAAGCCTCGGCCGCTGGCATTTCTGGTGCTCGTTGATTTCGGTCAACCTGTTGTTCTTTCCAATGCACTTTGTTGGCTTAGCCGGAATGCCGCGCCGGATCCCGGATTATGCGCTGCAATTTGCTGACTTTAATGCCTTTATTAGTATTGGTGGCTTCCTGTTCGGTTTATCGCAGCTAATTTTTGTCTGGGTATTGATTAAATGTGCCCGTGGCGGAGTGAAAGCAACCGATCAGGTATGGGAAGGAGCGGAAGGCCTGGAATGGGAAGTGCCATCGCCTGCGCCATATCATACCTTTGAAACACCACCGGTAATTAAGTAAGGAGTCGACCATGGCGCAGAACAAACCGTTAATTGGCAAGCTGATCCTGATAGCTCTGGCAATGTTTGGCTTTGGCTTCGCTCTGGTCCCGCTTTATGACGTGTTTTGCGATTTAACCGGCATTAATGGTAAAACCGCGGCAGTAGCGGCAACAGGTGACAATGCAATTATTGATACCAGCCGGGTTATTACTATTGAGTTTCTGGCGCGGCCAAACAAAGATATGCCCTGGGTATTTAAACCCGAAGTTCAGACCATGACGGTACACCCAGGGGAAATTCATATTATGAATTATCTGGCTGAGAACCCGACTGGCCGGCTGATCGTCGGCCAGGCCGTACCGTCGGTTTCACCGGGCCAGGCAGCGCTGTATTTTAATAAAATTGAATGTTTTTGCTTTAGCCAGCAACAACTGGCTGGCGGTAAAAATATGCTGATGCCGTTACAGTTTTATGTCGACCCGGCCCTGCCGGCTCAATTTAATACCATAACCCTGAATTACACCCTGTACGATGTCACTCAGGCCTGGACGGCACAGCAACCACAACAAGATATTATTGGGGAATAAGATGACAACAAAAACCTACGAAAAATATTATGTTCCCGCTCAGAGTCCGTGGCCCATTGTGGGTGCGGTCGCGCTATTTTTTATTGCTTTTGGCGCAGGGCATCTGGTAATCGACATCAGTAATCAGCAAAGTGGTTTTGGTGGTTATTTACTGCTATTAGGCTTTGCCGTGCTGGTATTTATGCTGGTGGGTTGGTTTAGAAATGTGATTGACGAGTCGATGAGCGGCTTATACAGCGCCCAGATGGATCGCTCGTTTCGCCAGGGCATGAGCTGGTTTATCGTCTCTGAAGTGATGTTCTTTATGGCCTTTTTCGGCGCGCTGTTTTACGGCCGGATGATTGCAATGCAATGGCTTGGTGGTTCGAGCAATAATGCGATGACCTTCGAACTGCTTTGGCCTGACTTCCAACCGGTATGGCCGTTACTTAAAACGCCTGGCGGTATTGAAACTCAGGCGATGCCATGGACCGGATTACCGTTAATAAACACCGCGATTCTGGTGGTCTCTTCCATTACCTTACATTTTGCCCATACCGGCCTGGAACAGCAGAAACGCGGTCAGTTAAAGCTGATGTTATTACTGACGCTATTGTTAGGCGCGACGTTTTTAAGTCTGCAGGTTTATGAATACATTCATGCCTACCGGGACTTAGGGTTAAAACTAGATTCCGGCTTTTACGGCAATACGTTTTTCTTACTGACCGGCTTTCACGGCCTGCACGTTACCCTGGGTGCTATCATTCTGTTGTTCGTGTTTTTCAGAGTGTTAAAAGGGCATTTTACCCCAGAGAAGCACTTTGCTTTTCAGGCTGCAGCCTGGTACTGGCACTTCGTTGACGTAGTGTGGATTTGTTTGTTCGTTATTGTTTATATGCTGTAACCAGCGGTTTCAGTAAGGCCTGGGGTTGGGCGTTATCCAGCCCAGCGCCATAGCAAGCATAATAATTAATAATACTAACACTGATAAAAATACCCGACGCCCGAGAAAACGCGACATTTGTTTTTGTTCCGGATCGTTACGCAACATGACAATTCCGGCCCGGAATAAGTTGAAAACAATAAATAGTAGTAGTGCGATGATAACAAGTTTAAGCAACATCCTTTTTAATCTCCGGTTAGCCAATTATGCGGTTTAAACTATTCGGCCGTCATTTTGGCATTCATAAAGTATGGTTGCTAATTACTGTGACGGCTTTTGTAATATTAAGCAAGCTCGGCTACTGGCAGCTGCAACGGGCAGAAGAAAAAGCAATTCAAATCAGTCAGCTCGAACAACTGCAGCAACAAGGCGCGTTAAACTGGCAACAACTTACTGTGCTTGCGGCAAACGAGGCCGACGGCGTTCTGTTTTCCGGTCAGGGACGCTGGCTTGAACCCTATGTCTGGTTGCTGGATAACCAGATTGTAGAGGGTAAAGTTGGCTACGATGTGATAATTCCGGTCCAACACACTACTGCCAGCCCATTACTACTGGTTAATCTGGGCTGGGTAGCCGGCGGCAGCGATCGCTCTGTATTTCCTGAACTGGCGATTCCGCAGCAGCTTGCATTGCACGGACTTATTCGTAGCGAAGTAGGGGGGTTCAGACTAGGTGCCAACACAGAAAAAGACGGGTGGCCACAACGTATTCAGCAACCTGAGTTGGAGCAAATGGTAGCGCAGTTGCCGCAAAGCGGATTGCCCTTTATGTTATTTCAGCAGGGTGACAGTCCGTTTCTGCCCCACTACAACGCGGTGGTTATGCCGCCAGAAAAACATCATGGTTACGCCTTTCAATGGTTTATGCTGGCAATCGCCGTAGTAGCAGTGGCGATTGCTGCTGCGCGGCGCAGCGGGAGTGAAAATGAACAAAAATAAATTTATGCTACTTTTTGTTTTATGTTGTGTTCTGCCTTTGGCGGGCGCAAAACTGGTGCTTGAAATGGGCTGGTTTAATCCGGGTTCATCCAGCAAAGGAGAGTGGTTACAGCAGGAAATTTTTCTGCTTAATGATATTACTGGCGAGAAAAAGCATTGGCGAATTGTGTTGTTATCCGACTCTCCTTGTCAGCAGCGCTGTCAGAATGCGTTGCATACTGTAAAACAACTTTATATTGGTTTGGGGCGAAAACAGGAGCAGGTTCAGCCGGTGGTTTTAGGATCACTGCATCAACCTGAGCTTTACCCTATGTTCGATATTCAACAGGCCATACCCGCAAATACTGAAGCACTGCAGCAGCAAATTTTACTGGTTGACCAAAAAGGCCTGGTGCTTCTGAGCTATCCGATGCCAGAGCAAGACGAGCAAATGGCGGAAATTGCCCGCAATATCCGCTACGACTTATTAAAACTGTTAAATTATGACAGGACCAGTGTATGACCAGACATAAATGGTTAGTATCCGTTACCTTGCTGCTGACGATGGTAGTGATTATTTATGGGGCTTTTACCCGCTTAACGGACGCGGGATTAGGGTGCCCTGATTGGCCGGGCTGTTATGGTTTCTTAAAGGTACCCGAGAAGCCTGAGAGCATCGCTTTGGCGGCGGAGGCATTTCCTGATCGGCCGTTAGAGCCTCATAAAGCATGGAATGAAATGATCCATCGCTATCTGGCTGGCACGCTGGGTTTATTAATTGCGGCTATATTTATTTCCAGCTTTTTCAGTAAAGTTCGTCAACCACGGACACTTCCTACCATATTGTTGCTGCTGGTAATTTGTCAGGCGGCATTGGGTGCCTGGACTGTTACCATGAGCTTATTACCGATAGTGGTGCTGGCGCATTTGTTAGGAGGGTTTACCCTCTATTGCCTGCTGGCGTTATACTGGATGCAGTTGTCACCGGGTTTAAGACGGGCGGAGCCGGTATTAAACACCTTAAAGCCACTGGCCGTAGGCGCTGCGCTAATAGTGATGATCCAAATAGGGCTTGGTGGCTGGACTGCGGCTAATTATGCCGCCTTAGCCTGCATAGAGTTGCCGGTTTGCGAGGCAGGCTGGTTAAGCCGGTTGGCGCTAGACGAAGCCTTTGATTTACATCTGGGATATAGTGATTATGAGTATGGGGTGATGTCTGCAGAAGCCCGCCAGACGGTACATGTATTTCATCGGATCGGCGCCTTTATTACACTCGGCATTGTTAGCTGGTTTGCAGTACGGTTGTATCAGCGGGCCCGGACAAACGTTATGCAGAATTTTGCCCTGGCCATTGGCGTAGTATTGTTGTTGCAATTTATACTGGGTCTGTTAAATGTGGTGTTGCATTTGCCTCTGGTAAACGCCGTGGCACACAATTTTGTTGGTGCGAACTTACTGATGCTCATGATAGTGGTGGTGTATCAGTTGTACCGCCCGGTTGGGAAGGAGGCATAAATGGCAACGATAACAGCAAGCCGTCATAGTATTTCACGCTGGCGCGATTACCTGGAACTGACTAAGCCTAAAGTCGTCGCGTTGCTGGTACTGACAGCCTGGGTAGGTATGATGCTAGCCTCCACGGGCCTACCTGATATCGCGGTAGTGGTTTTTGCTACCATCGGCATTGGCCTGTTATCCGGCGCTGCGGCTGCGCTTAATCATGTGGTAGACCAGCGTATTGATGCCCAGATGGCCAGGACCCATAGCCGGCCTGTAGCGAAAGGGCGGGTAAGTTCTCAGCAAGCGATCGCCTTTGCCTGTGCGCTGGCTGCAACCGGTTTTGTATTACTTTATCTGGGGGTTAACCCACTCACTGCCTGGCTAACCCTGCTTAGTTTGTTTGGTTACGCGGTGGTCTATACCATGTTTTTAAAACGGGCCACCCCACAAAATATTGTGATTGGTGGTCTGGCAGGGGCGATGCCTCCGTTATTGGGCTGGACAGCAGTTTCGGGTGAAATACATGGCTATGCATTACTGTTAGTGATGATTATTTTTGCCTGGACACCACCGCATTTCTGGGCGCTGGCTATTCATCGCCGGGATGATTACGCTAAAGTAAATATGCCGATGCTGCCGGTTACGCACGGTATTGAATACACCAAAAGTGCTATTTTGCTTTATACCGTGCTGCTGTGCCTGGTGTGTCTGCTGCCATATATTGTTGGTATGACTGGTGCGGTATATTTACTGGGTAGTACCCTGCTTAATTTACGGTTTTTACAATATGCCTGGAAATTAAAATTTAATGCTGACGCTAAAACAGCAATGGACACCTTTAAGTTTTCCATTGTTCATTTAATGGTGCTGTTTTTAGTGTTGCTGCTTGATCATTATTTTAAGGTATCACCTTTTTATGCTTCGTAATTTAATTGTTTTAATGTTGTCTGCTGCTGCCGTGGTAGCCGGCGCCATGCTGTATTTGCTGTGGCAGCATCAGCCATTACCGCAGCAGGCACTGGTGTATCCGCAACCTCGCAATCTGTCGGAATTTACCCTGATAGACCAGAAAAATCAGCGCCGTGGCCGAGAAGATTTAATGGGAAAATGGACCCTGGCGTTTGTCGGCTATACCTATTGTCCGGATATTTGCCCGCTAACACTCGCCAAGCTGGCCGGAGTGCAAGCAGAGTTGGCAGCCACTCTGGAGCAGCCACTGCAAATTTGGTTTATTTCGGTTGACCCACAGCGCGACACCCCAGAGCAGTTGCAGCAATACGTCGAGTATTTTAAACAACCTGCTTTAAGTGGGTTAACGGCGGGCCACGATCAGCTGTTTCCATTTGTACGTGAGCTGGGGTTAATGTATGCCATGAGTAGCACCACTGCGCAGGACTATCTGGTAGATCACAGTGCTTCAGTCGTATTAATTAACCCGCAGGGCCAGGTTGCAGCGATGTTTAAACCCGATATGGCACCGGGTGAAGTGCCACTGGTTAACCGTGAACAACTACTGGCTGACTTCCCGTTAGTTCTGAATCAGCTGCAACAGCGCTAGTTTAGCCAAGGCTGCGAATACCAGTAAAAGTATCCCTTTTTAGTCAGTGACGGTGCGGTGCAATTGTAGCGGCTTCGGCCGCGATTCAGCGGCTTGCTGGCGGTAACTTCGAAGGTATTTTCATTTAACCATTCAGGTTCAAGTACCTCGGTACCGGCGTAGCAGCGGAACTGGCCGGGCAGAAAGTCGCTAACTTTTAGTTGCAGGCGTAAGGTGGGTGGGTTATCACTTACTTGCTGATCAGCGGATAGATAGTGAGTGATATTAAAAGCTAAAGTACGTAATTTCTGGCCAAGATTGGCTAAATCGGCATACTGCCCCGCCGCGGGATAGCGTGGGATCCTGCTGAGCTTAGTAGCGGCACCGATGGCACCGGACTGCTGGCCAATACCGATAAAGCCTAATGCTTCAACCAGAGTTTCCAGTTCGCTATTAAATTCGCCATACGGGTATGCCAGCCATTTATGGCTCTGACCGGTTTCAGTCAGAATTCTGCGCTCAGCCTCTAAAATGTTCTGCTTGATCCGACTATGCCAGTCTACTTTGCTTTCCCCAGGTTGCAGCTGCGTCATATGCTCATGGTTCATTGAATGATTAGCAACCAGCACGCCGTCAGCCGCCATTGCTCTTACCTGATCCCAGCTCAGCACCGGACCAACCCGGTTATCGATACTGCCGGGGCTGATAAAAATAGTATAGGGGAAGCCAAACTCCATCAGGATCGGATGGGCAGTGGTGTAGTTATTTTCAAAGCTGTCATCAAAGGTGATAACCACTGCATTATCGGCAATGGGCAGATTGCTCCGCAGCTGGTTAATCAGGACATCCAGAGCGATAACCTGGAAATCATTATCTTTGAAATACTGCAGGTGCTGACGCAGTTCATCCGCGGTAACACTGCTTACCCGCGGAGTGTCATCGGCAACATGATGATATATGAGCATAACCGCAGCCTTAGCCGGGAGTACGAGAATAAGACTAAAAACAACCGCAAATAACATAACGATACGCATAAAAAACCCCGGAAAATAAACTTAACCAGGGTCGTTATATCATAAACCGCTGGTGGCTTAGTAGTAAGAGTGCTCACCACGCTGGTGTTCGGTAATGTCACGAACCCCATTTAACTCACCGCTGAAACGGGTCAGTAGTTCTTTTTCAATACCTTCTTTCAAGGTGAGATCAACCTGCGAGCAACCATTACATCCACCACCGAATTGCAACACGGCGACGCCGTCGTTAGTTAATTCCATTACGGATACCCGGCCACCATGATTGGCCAGTTGTGGATTAATCTCAGCGTCAATAACATATTGCACCCGTTCCATTAGTGGCGCGTTGTCGTTTACCTTGCGTACTTTGGCGTTCGGCGCTTTTAAGGTCAGTTGTGATCCCATTTGATCGGTCACAAAATCAATTTCTGCATCAACTAAAAACGGTTTGCTTTCTGCGTCAACTACCGCATTAAAGCCAGTAAATTCGATTTGAATGTCGGTATCTTCAACGGCATCAGCCGGACAATAAGATACGCCACACTCCGCCTGAGCCGTGCCAGGGTTAACGACAAACACCCGGATGCTGGTACCGGCAGCTTGTTTTTCCAGCAGCTTTGCAAAATGGGCTTGCGCCTGTTCTGAAATAGAAATCATCTTAGTACCTGACTAAATTACTAGGTTAATGGCTATCATACTCTGAGTCTGGCGCTGATGCCAGCCCTGCTTGAGTTTTGCTGTACTTTCTGGCTAACTGGGCGCGCAAAAAAATTAAAGGAAACAGGCATGAAACTGAGTGTAATGGTGTTTTTCACACTCTGGGCCGCAACGGCGCAGGCGCAATATTTTAATGAGCCGGTAAATACCAGGCTACCTTCCCCACAACAAACCTTAGGCCATGCCGTGGGGGACTGGCATGCCCGCCATGATCAGATCCAGCGTTATTTTGAGCAACTGGCCAGCCAGTCAGACAATGCCATGTTAGAGGTGATTGGTTATAGCCATGAACAGCGGCCGTTACTGCAGTTGGTTATTTCATCGCCTGAAAATTTAGGTCGGCTGGATCAGATCCGTCAGCAACATGTACAACAGGCAAAGCAGGGTACAAGCATTGCCGGCGATGCACCCGTTATCATATGGCTGGGTTACGGCGTGCATGGTAATGAAGCGAGTGCAGCCAACGCAGCGTTGGTGCTGGCGCATTATCTGACAGCAGTTCAGACTGATGAGGTTCAGACCTGGCTGAGCAAGGCGATTATTTTAGTTCAGCCCAGTTTAAATCCGGATGGAAATGACCGGTTTGCCCATTGGGCCAATATGCATAAAGGCAGTAAGCCGGTTGCAGATCCGCAACATCGTGAACATATCGAACCCTGGCCAAACGGTCGGCCAAACCATTATTGGTTTGATCTGAACCGTGACTGGCTGTTGTTGCAGCATCCGGAAAGCCGGGCCCGAATTGCTCAGTTTCAGCAATGGCTGCCAAATGTGGTTGGTGATTTTCATGAAATGGGTACCAATAGCAGCTATTTTTTCCAGCCTGGGATCCCAAGTCGCAATTACCCACTCACACCACAACGTAATTTCGAGCTGACTGCGGCAATAGCTGAGTTTCATGCCGCAGCTTTTGATGCACAAGAGAAGCTGTACTATAGCGAAGAAAGTTTTGACGATTTCTATATTGGTAAAGGCTCAACGTATCCAGATGTTAACGGCAGTGTCGGGATTTTATTTGAACAAGCCAGCAGCCGCGGCCATGTCCAGGAGTCGATAAACGGCTTACTCAGCTTTAGTGATGCCATTAAGAATCAGTTTACGGCATCATTATCAACCATCCGCGGTGCCGTGGCGAAACGCCAGGAGTTATTAGCCTATCAGCAGCAATTTTATCAGGACGCGATAACTGAGGGCAAAGCGGACAAAACCAAGGGTTATATGCTGACCGACGATGGCGATAAAAGCCGCCTTGAAGGATTATTGGACCTGTTGCAGCGCCATCATATTGCAGTGTATCCCCTGGCACGTGACTGGCAGGATGATGACACTAAATTCCGGGCGGGACAAAGCTATTTTGTGCCACTGCAGCAAGCTCAGTACCGGTTGATCAAAGCAGCGTTTGCGACCGATAAAGACTTTAAAGATAATACCTTTTATGACGTATCAAGCTGGACGTTGCCTTATGCGTTCAATATTGAATTCAAAGCGGTAAACCGCGAGCCAGGCCGGGCGCTGGCCGGCCAGCAGTGGCAAAGTGCTCCTTTGCTTAAGCAGCCGTTAACGGCCGGGGCTTATGCCTATGCCTTTAGCTGGCAGGACCAGCAGGCCCCACTGTTTTTGCAGGCATTATTAGACGAAGGGGTCGTGGTGCGATCAGCACTTGGCAGTTTCAGTGCCTTGAGCAGCGATAGCACGGTGCAATTTAAACCGGGCAGCATGGTGATAGCGGCTGGCTTACAACAAAATAAAGAATGGTTTAACCGTTTACAGCAGTTGCAACAGCAATATCCGGTTAGAGTGCATGCGATCCGCAGTGGTCTGACAGCCGAAGGCAGTGACCTGGGTAGCCATAATTTCGCGGTGATCAAAAACCCCGAAGTGTTGCTGATTGCCGGACCTGGCATAAATTCTACTGAAGCAGGCGAAGTGTGGTACAACCTGGAGCGGCTGGCGGGTATCTCTCCGAGTATGGTGGAGCCCGAGCGGCTTGGCAGAGTTAACTTAAATCGGTATACCCACATTATCCTGGTTGATGGTAACTATCGGCAGTGGCAGGACAGCCACATCAGTCAGCTAAAACAATGGACCGAGCAAGGCGGCGTGTTATGGGGTCATAAAGACGGCGCGGCATGGCTGGCTAAAGCGGGTTTATTAAAGGCCGGCGTTTGGCAGGGCAAAGAGATGCAGCAACTGATCCCGCAACAGAACTTAAGCTATGCGGATAGTGAAGCGCTGGGAGCGAAACAACGGATTGCCGGGGCGATATTCAGTGCTGAGCTGGACTTAAGCCATCCGCTGACGTTTGGTGTGCCGCGTGAGCGCTTACCCATTTTTAAAAATGATATTATGTTACTGCAACCGAGCAGCTCACCCTTTGTCAATGTTGCACTATACAGTCAGAATCCGCATTTAGCGGGCTATAGCGCCAGCGAGTATGTTCCAAAAATCGCGCAGGGTGCGGCAATTATTGCCCATAATCTGGGCCGGGGCCGGGTGATTGCGATGACCGATAACCCGGTGTTTCGCGGTTATTTCTTCGGCTCCAGCCGTATTCTGATCAATGCCCTGTATTTGGGAAATAGTTTTAACGCACCAATTCAGGCCGAATAGCCCGGTGGTGGCGTAACGGCCAGGGTCCAGACACTGACGGTATGTACCCCGGCACTGCGCAGGAGCCGGGTCAGTGCATTTGCGGTGGCACCGGTGGTGATCACATCGTCAATCAACGCAATATGCCGGGGCAGAGGTGCCTCGGCAACGGTTAACGAAAAGGATCGGCGCAGGTTGCGAAGCCGTTGTTGTCGGTTAAGGCCTCGTTGGCTGTGGCTGGCAGATTTTCTGAATAACCTTACTACCGGGATCTGCAGTTGCTGCCCCAGCGCCTCGGCCAGCATCTTTGCCTGGTTAAAACCCCGTTGACGTTGTTTTTGCCAATGTAATGGCACATAGGTAAGTGCTTGCGGCATGGGCATATTGTTGGCCTTAGCGCGCGCCAGTAACAGGCAAAGTTGTTGTTGCAACAGCTGGCCCGCTGCTAAATCTGCGTAATATTTCCAACGCGGTATCCAGTACTGATAAGGTTGTTGGTAATGCGCCAGACAAAGCAGACGATCAAATTTTGCACCTTTAAGACCACGTGCTACTGCTGGCAGCCAGAGTAAATTGTAGTGGCATTGCTGGTAAGCCAGTGTTGGCAGGGCCTGCTGACAATAGTCGCATAGTTGGCTGACAGGCGTTGCCAGCGGTAAACTGCACCACATGCACTGACCCGGCAGAATGTGATGCCAGCACCATCGCGCTAGCCTGGCAATAAAATTAATCATAAAATTAACATTAAGGATACCTTAAAGTAGCATGGCAGAGATTAGCAAGACTGACAAACCTGTTCTGGTACTGCTGCACGGATGGGGGGTTAATCAGGGGGTGTGGCATACCTTATTAAATGAGATTAGCCCAAGGGTTGCAGTGCGATGCCTTGATATACCAGGGTTTGGATCGGCCCAGCAATTACCGTCCCCTTACAATTTTGATGCAGTGCTGGCCGCGTTAGCAACCCAGATACCGGATAATAGTATGGTATGTGGCTGGTCGTTGGGAGGTTTACTGGCGATTGCACTGGCCGAACGCTACCCAAAGAAAGTAATGCAACTGGGGCTGATTGCCGCTACGCCATGCTTTTTACAAAAGCCAGATTGGCCGGGTATGAAAGCCGTGGTGCTCGAGCAATTTAGTCAGGCACTGCAGCGCGATCTTAGCCAGACGATTGGCCGCTTTCTTGCCATTCAGGCGATGGGGTCAAGTACTGCTAAAAGTGATGCTGCTGCATTAAAACTGGCAATTGCCGCGTTTCCGCAGGCAAGGGCAGAAGCGTTAAGTGCCGGGCTGGGCTTTTTAACTCAAGAGGATTTACGGCACAGCTATGCCAATTTAACGCAGCCAGTAGCCGCCTGTTTTGGCGCGCTTGATTCGTTAGTCCCGGTAGCAGTTGTTACCGAACTTCAACGCTTAAAGCCGCATGCTAAATTGACTACTCTGGCCAAAGCATCACACGCGCCTTTTATTTCTCACCGTCAGGAATTTCTGATCTGGCTAAACAACTGGTTGGAGGCTGCTACCACGTCTTGCGACTAACAGCCTTCCCTTTTTACTCATTTTGGTTAATAATTAAGCATTGTACTAATAAGTGGAGGCAGTGATGGAGATTCAATCCGCATTTAATGCTGGTTTGCAGGGATTTCAGCGAGCTGCGGCAGGGGTAACCGAGGCAACCGTCGATATTAACAGGCAAACCCGCGCCAACCCGGAGCAGGTTACTGCAGCTGAAACTGACGTGCGCCAGGCGGAAGCGCCGGAGCGTAACCGTGCTACCCAGTCACAGGCACCCTCAGCAGAGCAAAGCTTAGTGCAATTGACCAATGAGTCACGTAACGCTGAAGCGAATGTGCGTTCAATTCAGGCGGCAGATCAAGCGCTAGGCACTATTATTGACGTCCGGGTGTAGGCGCCATGCAGATTACCTCTTATTATCCTAACGTTAGTATTAACACGGCGAACCCACCTACTGAGTTGGCTCGTCGTGATATGCAACGCCGCGAGCTGGTTGAGCCCGTTCGGGAAATGGATAAAGGTAAATCAGAACGAGCAGTTGTTGCCGAAGACAAACCTCGTAGCAACGCCGGTACCGTCAACAATTATGATGCCAGCGGTAAAACTACGGAGACGCAGCAAGCAATAGAAGGCCGGCCGGAACAGGCGGACGATAATAACCAGCAGCAACAAGACCAAAACAGTCAGCAGCAAAAGCAACAACAGCAAGCTGAGCAGAAGGAAATAGCTGAATTACAGGCGAGGGATCAGGAAGTTCGTAGCCACGAGCAAGCACACGCCAGTATCGGCGGTCGCTATGCCGGTGCCCCGAGCTATAGTTTTGAGCAAGGCCCAGACGGCCGAAAATATGCGGTTGCCGGAGAGGTGCAAATTGATATTGCACCGGTGCCGGGCGATCCGCAGGCGACGATTCAGAAGATGCAGCAGGTTAAGGCTGCTGCGCTGGCGCCAGCAGAGCCATCATCTGCGGATCGGCGTATTGCTGCTGAGGCAGGTCTGCGTTTATTGCAGGCGCAAACAGAACTGGTGGCTGAAAAAACTGCGTTCGCTGAGCCAAATGCTGCCAGTAGCACTACTGATATTGCCGGTGCAGGGCAACCGGGCGCTGCTATTAATACCTCGCAAATCCGCTATGACAGCGACAGTAGTGGTGATACCTATCCAGCAGCAGGTCTGGTATTCCCCGAGTTGGACACCCTGGCGCAAATGCAGCAGCGTTCTCAGGTTATCAGCCAGTTTTATCAACTGGCTACGGAACCTGCTCAGCGGCCGCTACGACAACAAGCCTGAGCCCAACATCCACGTTATTTTTTAAATTTTGCCAGTGCTTCAGCAAAGGCATTGCCCATTGCCGCGTTTGCAGGCTCTGGTTTCGTTGCTTTAGCTGCCGCTCGGCTGTTTTGAGCCTGTTTAGCATTGGCGGGTTTATTCACCAATGCGTCGGGTGCTTTTGGCTGCACTTGTTCATCAAGGCGCATGGTCAGAGCAATTCGCTTGCGGTTGATATCAACCTCTAACACCTTCACTTTGACAATATCGCCTGCCTTAACGACCTGATGCGGGTCGCTGACGAACTTATCCGTCAGCGATGAGATATGTACCAGACCATCCTGGTGGACTCCCACATCGACAAAAGCACCAAAGTTTGTGACGTTAGTGATAACGCCCTCAAGTAACATGCCGGGTTTCAGATCCTGCAGTGTTTCCACACCATCTTTAAAGTTAGCCGTTTTGAACTCAGGGCGCGGATCGCGTCCGGGTTTGTCCAGCTCTTTCAAAATATCGCTGATGGTAGGCAAGCCAAAATGCTCATCTACAAATGCTGCCGGGTCAATACTGCTTAAAAACGAGCTATTGCCAATAATAGCGCTAACCGGTTGATTAGCTGTTTTTAGTATTTTCTCTACCAGTGGATAGGCTTCCGGGTGAACGGCGGAGGCATCTAACGGATTATGACCATTGTTAATTCGTAAAAAACCGGCAGCTTGCTCGTAAGCCTTTGGCCCAAGTCTTGGTACCTTCAATAGTTGCTTGCGCTCGTTAAAACGACCATTTTCATCACGGTACTGCACAATGTTCTGCGCCAGAGTTTTATTTAAGCCAGCTACCCTGGCCAGTAAGGCGGCAGATGCGGTATTTAAATCAACGCCTACCGCGGTAACACAATCCTCTACCACCGCGTCAAGTGAGCGGGTTAGTAGGCTTTGGTTTACGTCATGTTGATACTGCCCTACGCCAATAGCCTTTGGCTCAATTTTCACCAGCTCCGCTAACGGATCCTGCAGGCGTCGGCCTATCGACACGGCGCCGCGCAGCGACACATCAAGATTTGGAAACTCCAGTGCCGCCAGCTCTGATGCTGAATATATGGAAGCGCCTGCTTCAGATACCATAACCTTGCTAAGGACGTCGTTGTTAACGGTTTTTATCACATCTGCGGCCAGTTTGTCGGTTTCACGCGATGCCGTGCCATTACCAATAGCAATCAACTCTACTTTATGTTGCTGGCACAACTGACTTAGCGTTCTAACCGATTTGTCCCACAGATTTTGCGGCGCATGCGGGAAAATAGTGGTGTGAGTTAACAGTTTACCGGTTTCATCAATAACGGTACATTTTACCCCGGTACGCAGGCCAGGATCTAAGGCCAACGTGCGACGCATTCCTGCCGGCGCCGCCATCAGTAAGTCGGCCATATTGCGGGCAAATACTTTAATGGCTTCCAGTTCAGCGCGTTCACGCAGTTCGCTTAACAGATCGTTTTCCAGATGCAAATGTAGTTTAACTTTCCAGGTCCATTGCACTACGGTGCGCAAAAAAGCATCGGCTGGTTGTTGTTGCTGACGAATATTAAAATGATCGGCAACCATTTGCTCGCACAGGGTGTGGGCGGTTGCTTCATCGCTGTCTGGCACCAGCTGCAGCTGCAACACGCCTTCATTGCGACCGCGAAACATGGCCAGGGCGCGATGTGAAGGAATATTCTTCAAAAGCTCAGTATGCGAAAAATAGTCACGGAACTTGCTACCTTCCTGCTCTTTACCTGCCACTACACTACTTTTAAGTATGGCATCGCGGCTAAGTTTGGTCCGCAAGCGTGCCAGCAGGGTGGCATCTTCTGCGAAGCGTTCCATCAAAATAAACTTAGCGCCGTCCAGCACCGCTTTACTATCAGTAAAACCGGCGTCCGTATTAATATAGGCAATCGCTTGCTGTTCCGGGTCTTGCTCAGGGTGAGCAAGAATGGCATCGGCCAGCGGAGCCAGACCTGCTTCAATGGCCATCTGGCCCTTGGTGCGTCGTTTTGCCTTATAAGGCAGGTACAAGTCTTCCAGGCGGGTTTTGTTGTCAGCGGCCAGGATGTCACGCTCAAGCTCGGTGCTCAGCTTCCCTTGCTCAGTAATGGTTTTTAAAATAACCTGACGACGCTCTTCCAACTCACGCAAATAATTCAGTCGTTGATCGAGTAAACGTAATTGCGTATCGTCCAGCGCGCCGGTGACTTCTTTGCGGTAACGGGCGATAAAGGGCACGGTGGCGCCTTCATCTAACAGGGCGATGGCGGCGGCAACCTGCTCTGGCCGGGCGGAAATTTCACTGGCTATTTGTTTAACAATCATTGACATAACTATAGAATCCTTCGACTTCGCTGCCCCGGTGGCAGGCGAAGTATGATACGAAATATAAGAAGCAGGATGAATTGTCTACTTTGTGCATGAAAAAATCCAATCTGATTACACGGGAAGGCTACGATATTCTGGAGCGGGAGCTGCGTTACCTGTGGAAAGAAGAGCGACCACGGGTGACTACGCAGGTGTCAGAGGCGGCAGCGCTGGGGGATCGCTCTGAAAATGCAGAGTGGTCAGTAGTTCTACTGTATTCATACTATTAGCGCTGCAGGCATTGAAATTAATAGCTTTAAAATTAGTACTAATACTATTTACATGTACTATTTAATTTATGCGTGCTACGTAGTAGTTACAGCAATCAGTCTACTTGAAAGTGGTTTAGCGAGTTTTTCCTCGACACCTCATACATCCGAAAGCCTCTGAAAATATTTAACTACTAGAATGACGATTGAAGTTTTATGCGAAAGATCTTAAAGGATCGCATTTTCATCCATATTTTTCATAAAATATTAAACTGTCACCTGTAACAGGAAGCCATTTTAAATATGGTTGAGACTAACGGGGATAGTCATGACCAAGTCATGTCTTTCATCAAAGCATGTCAGCAAGAATATATTTAATCTTTCACATCAGTTTTTTGACGAATAGCTGCTAGCAGTTTCTCCTGTTCTGACTCAGGCATATCGACGAAAAGCTTTACTAATTCAGCCATTTTATCAGATGAGCAGAAAAAATATGCAACCGGGACACCAAGTTCTTCGGCAATTTTCTCAAGCGTTCCAAAGTCAGGGACTCTTTTTCCTTTCTCGTATTGGTTCATGCGTGAGCTAGCTACTGTTAGCTCAAAACCAACCCGCAGGCCAAGTTGACGCTGAGGAATTTTCTTAGCAACACGAGCTTCTTTAATACGTTTTGGTATTGGTGAATTAGACACTTATTAATCATTTGGCAAATCCTACGGTATTTAAGATTGTGGGGGTTTTTCCTTTTATGTAATACTAACGTTTTGTGAGACCTCTGAGAAGTGTGTTTGGTTTCCTTTTCAGAAATTCATCTTTAGCAAGTTTTGGAGGCAAATGTGGTACGTGCTAAAAGTGTTAGTGTGGATGTGATGCAAATCGTTACTACATATTTTCAAGACGGTTGTTATGTCTCTCAAGTAGTAGAAAAGTATAAAGAAATTTATCCAGAGTTAACTCAAAAGCAGGCAAGAGTTAAGGTTGATAAGTCTTTAAGATTTCAAGAGAAGAAAGGGTATTTACAATCAACTCTCGACGAAGGAGAAAAGCGTCGTTACACAATAACCAGTTCTGGTCCTGCTACCTCTCCAGCTTTAAACAGACCATCTCAGCAAACTATTGATAAGCTTCGGCAGCAATGTAAACAGTTTAAAATAGATGCAATGACTACCCATATCGAATGGCAATATTTGAAAGAACTCCAGAAAAATCCTGAGCTTAATGTGGAAGCCGATGCACTTGCGAAAGAAGCAGAGGTTAAAACGATGGAGCTCACAGGAAAATACTCGGCACTTGAAAAAATACTCGGAAAATTTAATTCATGCGTTTAAGAGATTGGCAATCAGAATGTGCGTCAAAAGCGCTTGAGGCCTTTAACAGTGGTAACCGTAATTTCTTTGTCGTTGCATCACCTGGTAGCGGAAAGACGTTTATGGCAGCAGAGGTTGCGGCCAGACTTCTAAAGCAAGGTGTCGTAGATTTAGTACTTTGTTTATCGCCTTCTGCAGAAGTGAGAGACGGTATATTCAGAACTTTTAATCTGCGTATTCCGGACTGTTTCCATAGGGGTATTGGCGCTTCCGGGTATTCATTAACATATCAAAGGCTTTTGGCGTTAGATGACAGCTTTTTAGAACCCGCAAAACGCAAACGTTTGTTAGTCATATGTGATGAAATTCATCATTGCAGTGGCGGTGGCGCCACGGTTCCGAACGCTTGGGGAAGTAAAATACTTAATCAAATATTGGAGCTGGCAACATTTACACTTTGTATGTCAGGAACGCCATGGCGAACAGACCAATTCCCTATCGCTTTAGCCAAATATGACGACAACAATGAACTGATCATAGATTATCAGTATAGTTTGAAGCGGGCCGTCACTGATAAAGTGTGCCGTCAGCCTGTAATCTGCCTTATTGATAACGATGCATGCAAGATTAAACAGCAAAGCTACAACTCAATACACGAGGCTCTGACAAAAACTGACCTTATGTACCAACACATTTTGAATAACGAACATGCTCTAAAACATATCTTGCAAAGCAGTATTGATAAGCTTATGGCTATTAGGCTGGTAACGCGCGATGCCGGCGGTTTAGTGGTAGCGCATTCAATTGAGCATGCCAG
This sequence comes from Arsukibacterium sp. UBA3155, assembly GCA_002364615.1. Classification (GTDB taxonomy): domain Bacteria; phylum Pseudomonadota; class Gammaproteobacteria; order Enterobacterales; family Alteromonadaceae; genus Alishewanella. Next base: position 122,239 of record DEYP01000023.1, read on the forward strand.
AAAAATCAAAAAAATTCTTGAGAAAGACTTTCAGCAAACTGTTGAGTTGGTGACCTATCGGGAGAAAAATCCACAACAGATCATTGAGATTTTTCGACGGAGTGATACGCCTTGGATTGTCAGCGTCGGTATGATTGCAGAAGGTACTGACATACCGCGGTTACAAGTCTGCTGTCATATTACGACGGTAAGAACAGAGATGTATTTTAGACAAATACTTGGCAGAGTTTTACGAGCACGTCCCACAGACAATGCTTTTGAGGGCTTCTTATACACTTTTGCTGAACCCCAGTTAAAAATTTATGCAGAACGGATCCAGAGTGAATTGCCGGATTACGAGGTTTTGATGGACGTAATTGCCAAGAGGTATTTCGACAATAATACTAAGTGGCTCAATGGATCTGAAAAACAAAGCATACTAGGGATTAATATTGATAGTGAAATTACCGAAGTCAGTGAAGTTGGTATAAATAGCCGAGGCACAGAGATGTCCTCAAATTTTCACTGGGATTTCACTGGTTCATTCAGAGAGCAGATCATTAAATCCTTCGCTCAAATTTGAAGTTGTGATACTGGTATTGCGACAGTATTTAATGAGTTTTTGAGGGCAAAAATAAACATGCTAAGTTCCTATAAAAGGCAAATATGTGTGAGCTGTCACACTTTAATCTTTCTATAAAAATCGACAAAAGTACCGGATCAATGAAGATCGTCAAGGATATGATTGTTGCTGAAAATTCATTGCTCGCATTAAAGATTTTTTTAACTTTAGGATCTGGTCGTCCACGAGTTTTAATTATGCGCGTAAATTTTATCAAGCATCTCGCCAACGCAAACCATCGCATCACGATAGGCTGAAAACGGTTGTCCAAGCTGATACCACTGGTTACATCGATATCCAGGTATCAGCACAATGATGCGATTAGACGTTGTGGTCTTCTTAAGTTTTGCCAATGTTGATAAGTCGTGGCCTACCTCTCTCCATTCACTCATAAGCGCGACCGCTTGCTTCTCTGATACTGATGAATATTCCATATTCAGCCCTAAAGGTTAATTTATGGTAAAATTTAGGTGTTAATATAGTTGATGTAAAGGGTGTTTGAATTTAATATCGCTGTAAATTCAGTAAGAGTCGCAGGAGCAATCATCAGCATGAAGCCGAGCCAACCAATTCAATATGTGAGTTTTCCACGACCTGTTCGACCTGAGAACCCATCGCCACTTGATATGATCATTTATCAGTACGAGCTCAAAGCCAGTGAGTTTCATAACGGCAGAAACAGCCAGGCTGCAGCTAACGAGACAACAAAGCAGAGGGCTGAGCGCATAGCTAAGCGGGATAAAGATTGGCAACACTTGCGTTTGGAGCGCCGTAAAATTGCTGCTCACATTATGTACCAGGAAAATCTGACGGCTTATCGTAAATCAAACGAGTCGAAGTCTGTACGTGAACTGGCAACCGAAAAACATCACCCAACAAAAATGTTGGCCAGAAACTTACTTGCCGTTGGTGAGCCTAAACCAACACCAATTCATGAGGCTCACCATATCATCCCGGGATCCGGCAAACATCGAAAAGATCTGATTATTAGGAGTCGCCTGAATCTGCATGCCTTTGGTATTGGTATCAATGACCCGCTAAATGGTATCTGGCTGCGTAACTTTGCTAAAAACACCGCTGATGACTGGGCTACACCTGAATCGCCGGCACACAGACCAATTCATACCTACAACTATGAAACTTGGATTGCTTCGAAGTTTTCAAACGATAATCTGCCGGAGCGAGTATTCTTGTCACGGTTGCAAACCGTAAAGCGTGAACTTCGTACGGGGGAGCATCCAGCTGATATTCTTGAAAGGAAAGCCGGCTGATGGAAGATGAAGTAATGGAAAAGACAATAACAGTGTATCGACTAAAGCCTGTCGCAAATTCTTATGAAGTCCCCGAGCTGGATTTATTTGGGTTCGCTGACATCCTTGGCGATGATGATTTATCATTAGTACGGCGCCAACCCAGAACCAACGAAAGTTTACTGGATAAATGGACCCCTTCGAGGTGTGAGCTGGCTCCGGAATACCAGCAAGGTTTAACAGTACCGGATGTGTCCTTTTGGGGCTCATACTTACTGTTGTCGGAAGAGGCCTATAACGCCTTTAAAACCCTACTTGTTGATGTTGGTGAGTTTCTGGCTCTACAGGTCGGCTATATGCAGATGTACATCTTTGTCCCGCTGCATTTTGCACAAGAGGACACCTCGAAAACCTTACGTCACTACGAAGACGGGTTTGAGTGTGGTGTTGAAACATTGGTATTTGAGCAGTCATCATTGGCAGACAAGCCAGTATTTAAGTCAGAAATGTATGGCACTCATGGCCTGTTTGTAACAGATAAATTTAAAGTGATTTACGTTAAACACAACTTTACTGGTGTCGAGTTTGACGAGCATTTAGCTGGTATTTTCTAGCGATTAACTTGAACGAGTTGGCAAAGGTGCCCTGTGTACTATTGGGCGCGGCACTTCAACAACCTAACTCGGTTTTAAATCGGCAACTTGGTACTCATAAGTATCTGTGCCGGTGCTGGCAAATTACGAACTGCCTTTTGTTGATACTTAGTTGCCCTTACTTCAACGGAAGAGTATGATTTTTCTGAGGGCTTTGGCATATCACTGCGATTGCAGACCACCAAAGACATGTGATGAACCCAAGCCACAAGCTTGGGTTTTTTCATTTATCGTTAATAAAAAAATCGATGACACAGCTGCTTTGTGCCAAAAGCGGACATTCCTAATCTTCGTTATGCTTTGATTGCTGAAAAAATGTACTGTTCGCATCTGGACGCCGCCAGCGTTTATTAGACGGATGAACCTGTACTTGTAGCTTACGCAGATATCAGCTGTACCTATAAGTCATTGTAAGTTTTAAAGAAGCGGTGTAGTGTTCTATACATTAAATTTACAAGGCAGGTTGACCCATATTTAACTACGGATCGACCCGCCGAATCAGCGTTAACTTGAGTCGGCTGCAGTGACGAGAGATAAACCGGAATAAGGGCTATATGAACTACATCTTCCTCGATACATGTGTCTTGCTGGATGTTTCCACGAAGAGGGGTGATCTCCCCCTCGTATCTGCACTAGAGGAATTGGTGGGCTCAAACAGGGTGAAACTGGTCTTAGCCGATCTGGTTATTGAAGAGTATGAACGAAATAAAGAGAGTGTGGCGAGGAAAACTGCTCAACGATTGTCTCAAGAGTTCAAACAGGTCAAAGCTGTGGTATATGAGTTTGCTGGTGAAAAGCAAGCCGAGACCATGGAAGTTCTAAATGATATCAATGCAAGATTGCCGCTTTTGACTGAAGCGAACTACGCAACGATCCATAGAGTCGAAAGGTTAATTGAATCCGCAAAGATCCTTCCAATTAGTGACCGTTCTAAAGTCGCCGCCGTTCAACGTGGGATTGAAAAAAGAGCTCCGTTTCATATCAGCAAAAACTCTGTCGCGGATGCTGTCATCATTGAACAGTTTTTTGAATTTGTGAGCAGCCTCAACAGTAACCATGATACTTGCAGTTTTGTTACCCATAATCACAGTGACTTTTCCTCGAAAGATCATCGAAAGCCGCATGCGGATTTTGACGAGATCTTCTCAATCTCGAACTCTTTATACTTCAACAATCTAGCTTCAGCTATCGATCATATTGATCCAGAATCGCTCGCTGAATTCGAGTTTGAGCACGATTTTACAGAAGAAACCCGGGGTTTGAGAGAAATGTTGGACGCTATGGATGAGCTGGTTGATAAAGTCTGGTACAACCGCCACCAAAATCGTATGTGGGGTATTGAACATGGTGAAATTGAAGTCATACCTGAAGGAACCGAGCGCTATGGCTCAAATGTAATTCATGAGCATATCCTAGAAGGTGCTATCAAGTCCGCCGCATGCGTGGAAGGAAAATATGAAGACACAGGTCCATGGAGTGACTTTGAGTGGGGAATGATCAATGGCAAGTTATCGGCACTGCGCTGGGTGTTAGGTGACGAATGGGATATGTTAGACACCTGAAGTTAACAAAGCATTCCAACAGACAGGCCGTTGAATGCGGCGTTATAACTAAGGAAGGTGCGATGACTTTACCTAAAAATAGAACAGATATCACTAAATTATTAATATCGACACCCTCTCACTTTGTTGGGGAATATGAGAATGATATTTTTCGACTAGTTAGAGCAAACCAAAACATGCGAGTTAGTCGATACGCTCCTCGGACTGACGAAAGAATATACAGAGAATATATAGAAATAACTGTAGAAACGCCTGAATGCAAAAAAGAAACAATTGTAATTCCAGATTACAGTCAAATTGGTGAAAATTTCTGTATAGCTTTATCTGTATTATATGGAAAGCGGTTCGACTTTCATGGGCTAATACAACAACATGGTTGGCCTTATATTCCACTCATTGAATCAAGCCATCAGATCTGTAATACAAACCTGTCTTTTAATAGTACTGCTGAAAGAGTGGATTATAAGATTGAGCTTAATTTAGAAAATGTTAGGCTTATTGAGAACGTTCTTTTTCAGCATGACTCTGAAACCACTGATGCTCAATCGACATTTTGGTATGCAGGGCGCTTTTATATCCAAGCAATTAGGGTTGTTGAGGAAAGTCCTGAAGTAGCTTTCCTCAGCTTAATTACAGCAGGCGAAATTATAGCATCATACTTTGAATATCCAGTGGAAGATTTGCTCGATCAGAGCGCTAAAAAGCTACTAATTGATCTTAACGAGCTAGGTGAACTTGGGAGAAAATTACACAAGCAAGTTGCGCCGAAGTTAACGGGGATATCTGAAGCGTTTTGTAAGTGCATTCTTGATTGTTTAGATAAAGATTTCTTCAGCAGATCAGAAGCTGTTAACGATTTCGAAAAACTTACTGAGTTAGATATAAAACAGAGATTAAAGGCTGCATATAATTTACGAAGCAAATACGTTCACGCTGGAAAGCTTCCTTCATCTTGGATGGCAGTGAATTATCTAAATGATAACCAAGAGGTAATACATGGGGACCCTGTTATAGGCGACAAAGACATGCAGAAATCTATTAAGCGGTCACCAACATTTATCGGTCTGGAAAGGATAGTTAGATATTCGTTGATAAAATTTCTTATAAAAACCAAAGTTATAGAAAGTGAAATTGAAATCTATAACAAGTCAGGCCAAGGGATACCGCAAAGCTGAACTCCTGCTTGATGTGGTAATGTCCGTTTTTCGCTCTGTACTGACGTCAATCTGGCAACGTTGGGTTGCTTAGTGGCACAAGCAGACATTGGTATGAACTCGTAACTTGCCGGATTTTTTGTAATAAATATGACTCTGGCTGGCTAACAAATTGGTTATGCCATTATTCTTGTGGCAAAACTTACACCATGTGTTCAAGGCATTGATTATGGAATTGCAAACAAGGCTAGTGTTTATCGATACAAACGCTTTTGAAAAGAAAAACTATCAATTTGGGCAACACTCTCTTGGTCGTCTGCAAGAACTAATTGAAGATAAGAAAATCCATTTGCTTATTACTGATGTGACAAAGAAAGAGATTGACGCCCATCTCAAACGCAAATCTGAAGAAGCAGCTTTTCTAATAAAGAAGATTCAAAAAGATGCTATGTTCCTAAGAAATACACCCGACCTTGATTGCTATGGCATTTTCACAAAGGTTACAAGTGATGATATTTACGCAGTTATCAGTGAAAAATTTGATGATTTCGTCGAAAACGGATACGTGGAAACTGTTGATGTAAGTACTGTTAACCCTCAAGTTGTATTCGATGCTTATTTCAACAACCGTCCTCCCTTTGGCAAAGAATCAAAAAAGCACGAGTTTCCTGATGCATTCGCGCTGGAAGCTATTAAACAGGTGAGTTTGGCGAGAGGGCATTCTGCCTACATCGTTAGTGATGATGGCGATATGAGATCAATCTGTGAGCAAGAAGATAACTTCATTCATATTGAAAACGTCGATGACCTAATTGACTTGATTGTTCGAAGCGACAATGTATACGAAGAGCCAGCAAAATTCGCTGATGAAGTTTTCGAACAGCTCCTAGATCAGATTAAAGCTGTCGCTCTTCAAGCTCTCCAGGAAGGAGAGTTTAATTATGAAAAAGCAGATCTTTATGATGAGATTATCAACTCTATAGAAATTAACTATGTGAATGTTGAAAAGAAAAATTTACTAAATGTTGACGCCGAGTGGGCTGAGTACGAAGTTGAGTTTGAGGTAGTGGTTACAGCAGATTATTTAGTATCAGATTATGACCGCTCACCTTGGGACGCAGAGGAAAAAAAGTACGTATTTGTCTTGAATAATGAGGTCACCTTAAAGCACAAAGAAAAATATTTTGCTCATCTTATTCTCGACTACGATGGCGGGCTAAAAGCTAAAGCATACATTGAAGAATTAAACTTCCAAGATACGTATTTCGAGTTGACTGATGATGGCTCCGAAGTCATTAGCTTCAAAGAACTAGATATCAACGGTGAGTGACACTACTAATAACGTCCATTTAAATACCCTCCTTGCTATTGATACACTGCCAAATAGGCTCTTCATCTTCCCACCAAACCAAACTTATAAACATGTCGTCATGGTACTGGAAGGCGTGTTCATGAACTGTTGCATCATCCGCCCAATCTTCTCTGCACCACACGCTGCCATCTACTTCACCAGCGCTAGATTTAATACCATTTAATATCAAATCATGAATCTTCGATCCTTCTGGCGCGGTATTGGTAGGAAAGAAGCTTCCAGGCAAAGTACTATTTTTGTGGAACAGATACCTGCTTCCATCTTTACGATAGATAACAAAGTGGCCCATGTGATGATCGCTGGTAATAACACGACGCATGGTCATCATGAAGCTTGTGTCGAAGGCTGACTTAACTGAACTCATTAAGTCTAAGTCAAGGCGACTACCAGCCAAATGATCTTTTAACAAGTAACTAGGCACAAGTAGTTCAGACGCATAGCTATTTGCAATGTTTTCACGATGCTTAGATACACCGCTAGGATTTTCCATATCACTGTGTGAGCACAAGTTGCCGACTTTCCCACGGTCTTTGAACCAATGGCCGAGCTCATGTCCAACAGAAAATCGTTTTCTCGGTGTATCGCTGGCTGAATTGACAGTGATAGTCGCTTTGTCTCCAGCGCCAATGATCATTGCCTCGCAACCATTCAGAGGTCTTTCTAATACAATTGCCTGATGTTCATATGCTATTGCTTCAATATCTATTTCTTTTGGCTCTGAAATAGCAAATTCGTCTATGTATAACGATTCGACAAAATCCTTAATCGCCTTTATCGTCAACTTTAATCACTCCCATAGCTATCAAGTTTGCAACGATTTGATTTGCATCTTCATCTTTGAATTCTTTGCCTTCTCGAAATGCCAATGTAAGGTTTTCAGGCAATTTTTGTTGCATTAAAAGTTCAATAAGAACCTCCTTAGCATCTTTTCCTTTTTTCGCCAAATAGCCCATTACATCGACTGTTTCATGTTTTTTCTTTTCAGCTTCTAACTTTGCTCTGGCTTCCGTAAGTCTCGCTTTTTTGTTTTGCTGTTTGCACTCTTTCACACGATGCAGCAAACGCGCTTGAGTCGTCTTAATTTCATCAGAAGTTAGCTTGTATTCAGCCATAAGCTCACTAACGTGAGCGTTGGCAATATGCTCGATCATGATATCGTCGAGTAAATTGTTCATCTCTTTGTTAGCCATCATCCAGCCTCCTTTAGGTACTTTTGTCCATTCCTTACAATACGCCTACGAGTCGTGTCGTAGGCAGTTTCATCACCGGCAAAGACTGACTTCACGATTTCCGATTTATTCTGGCCTTCTTGTGTAGCGGCCAAAAACCTCATAGCACCATCATCCTGACTAAAGATACTCATCAAAATTCCCCATCTTGGGTCGGTATCGTCTTCATTATCATCAGTGATATCGGCAATTGTTTCGCTGTAACCATCAATTGATTCTGAGTGTTTGAAAATCTTTTCTTGATTTCGTTCAGCCATTCCGTTGCAGATACTCCGAATCACATTAGCAATTGTGACTGTAAGAGGGATATCTTTCGGCACATGCCTTGTGTCGTCGAGAATGCGTACTAATGCTTCGTTGAATACTTCTTCAGCTTCAACTGTCAGTCCTGCTTTTCTTATGAGGCACTTAGAAAATATTGTCATTCTTGTAAGTACCTCATCAGTATTTGACTCCAGCGCCTGCAAAATCTCATCGACCGTGTAGTAGTCGTAGTCCTTCATTTGCTACTCCCTAAGACGGACAAAAATAAATTTCTGGACATTATCCAGTTTTAAAGCTGAGTTCTGCCTTATTAGATGTAGGGCAAAACTGCACGTTTGGATTTTACCCATTAATTTGGATAAAAATAATTTTCTGAACAATGTCCAGTTTCTGACCAGCGTTCCGCCTTAATACATAGGACAGAACTGAAAATTTAGATGTTACCGAATTAATAAGGATAAAAACATATGCCAAACGCAAAGACGCACATGTTGCTTGGTGGGGGAGTGAGCGTAACTGCCGCTTTACTTGATAAGAATAAGCACCCAGTTAGCCATCATATTGCCATTGTTCCTGTTGTTGGAGCCGTCATGGGAAAATTGCCAGACATTTTAGAGCCTGCATTTCATTCTAATCACAGACAGTTTCTTCATGGTGTGACCGTACTGACGTTACTTTCCGCTGGATTGCTGAAAGCTTATTGGTGGTCGCCAGAAGAGCCGTCCGAAAAACTTATCAGGGGGTTAATGTTGATAGGTGGGGTAGCTTACCTAAGTCACTTAATATGTGATGCATCAACACCAAAAGGCCTTCCTTTGCTTGGAAAACTTTGATGGAGGTAGGCCATGACCACGCTATTTACTAATGCCCGTGCTCTAAGCGAGCACAAAAAATCCATGTTGGTGGAGATGTTGGACTCGGTGTTTGACAATCTCGACCTGAATAAAACACAGAGAGAGCGAATTGAGACAGCCTATAAAGCTGTTGGTAATTATCTGGCGAGCTGCGACCATCCCCTACTGAAAGATGTTCAGATATACCCTCAGGGATCCATGAGGTTGCGAACGACAAATAAGCCGCTATCTCAGGAAGAGTTTGACGTAGATCTAATTCTGTTTTTGCCACATGCAAGTTACGCGACACGAGACGAAATTGTTGAAGTGGTTAAGCAACATCTATTGGATAAGGATGTATACAAAGACCTAGTGGAAGATCTGCCAAGGGGTCTGCGGATTAACTACAAGGGCGATTACCACTTAGACATTACGCCTGCGAAGGAATATAACCTACCGAGCTTGCAAGGCCATCCTTTGTGGATTGTTGATAAGCATACTGGCTTCAAAGAGTCCAACCCGGAAGGGATGGCTCAAGGGTTTGATGAAGCCTGTTCCATGCTGCCGGTAATACGCAGAAGGCACGTGTTTCTTGAGGCTTTGAATAAATCCGTTACGGAATTACCTGATCAGTCAAAGAAGAAGCCGCTTAATCGGATTATTCAAATTTTGAAACGCCATCGAGACGTTTGGTCTCAGCAGGACGGAAATCTTCACGCTGATTTCAGACCAATCTCTGTGATAATCACGATGTTAGCCAGTTTAGCTTATGTCGAAGTCGTGAAGTCTGGAAAAGAATACGACAACGAGTTTGACTTAATCCTGGACGTTATCGAACTGATGCCTCTACATATTGAGAGCAATTTTGATGAGATCCTTATTACAAACCCCACAATGAGACCGGAAAATTACGCTGAAAAATGGAATCGTGTCGAAAGGCTAGAGGGACAAAAATACCGGAAGGCATTTTATACTTGGCACCAGGCCGCAGTCGATACGTTTGAGCGTCTGGCGGGTGCAAACAACCAAGGTATGGATAACGTTTTCGCGGCACTGTCCGGTGCATTTGGACAAAGGCCGGTACTTGCGGCCAAAGACCAAATTATCAAAGCTGTTAATGCGAATAGAGACAATGGAAATCTGAGCGTTGCGCTGGGTACAGGAGCGATAACAGCAGCCATCGCTGGGAAGACACATGCAGCTTCGCGAGTTGTTACTCCAGTCGTGCCGGTTAAAAGGAATCAGTTCTATGGGGACTGATCCTTCGTTTTTAAGGCGATTGGAGCAGCCAATAATTGGTATACGCGAACAATACTTGGCTCTGAAGCAGTTTTGCCCCGGAACAGTTGTAATTTCCGATAATGACAAAACGGTGCAATGGGAGGGCATGCTTCAGCCATTGTCATTTTCTAGGGAGTACCGAGTAGTTATCCGGTATACCCTCAGCCATCCTCCCGTATGCGTCGTTATAGATCCTGATTTATCAACCTTGGCTCAAGGCCGAAAAATACCTCATATCTATCGGAATCAGACAGGTATTAGGGGCACTCAACTCTGTCTCTACTTACCTGTGGTCAAACAAAAAAACAAAGTCAGCGAATGGCAACCAACCATGTTCTTGGCAAACACGATTCTGCCGTGGGCTTCGATGTGGTTAGTGTACTTTGAGTTTTGGTTATCCAGCGGTGAATGGGACGGCGGTGGTGTTGAACATGATGTGATTGAAGAGAGCGGAAGATGAAAATAGCTATCAGTTATTTTATTGAAAAAGCCGCAGATTGGTTGTTTAGGAAGCGTTCACCGGCATTGAAGGTTTTCAGGGCCGGGGTCTACTTGTTACCTCTGACGTTGGCCGGGAGTTGGGCAGTATCGATTATGTACAAAGATGCAGAGAGAACCTTGTCGTTGGGATATCAATCTTCAAGTACTGCGCAGTTTATTATAGGTATTTGTTTATTCGTTGAAATCGGGTTGATTGTGTTCGGAGCGGCCTGGGAATACCAGCGCTATCGGGACGAAAAAAAGCGGAACGACAAAAAGAAAAGCATAGTCATCGAACAGCGAGGCTTGGTTGATACATCGGATTCACCATTGAGTGAGTTTATAAAAAACAAATGCTCATGGCAGGTCGAATCAATTGTTAATGACATCCGGGAAAAGGTTACTGACAACGTAATCACTAGACCTGATGTGGCGTTAGCCAGAGTTAATAACTTGAAAATGAGTCTGTCTGAGAAGACGGCTCAGTCAGCTGCGTCTGATATTTCAATCGCCTATGGTGGAGTATTTCCAGTTCCGTTTACGTTTTATACCGGTTACCTGCTGGATGATGAAAGCCAAATCTCTGTTTTTGACTGGGACAGAGATGTTGGGGACTGGCGAGGACTGGATGGCGTTGACGACGGAGAACAGTTCAGTATTGAACCATCATTGATCAAAAGTAGTTCTGTTGTACTCGCGATCTCAGTTTCTTATCCCGTTGATAGGCAGGCAATTGCTTCTGTTTTCACTGGCTTGCCGGTTCACTACTTATCACTGCCATTGCTTGACAGAAACAACCACTGGTCGAAAGAAAAGCAAGATCGGCTGAGTGGGGAGTTTTTGGAGTATTGCAAGAAATTGCTTGGGCAAGGGGTCGAGCACATACATTTAGTGCTGGCTTCACAAAACAGTGTTGCCTTCAGATTTGGACAGGCCTATGACAAGCGTAATCTGCCCAGTGTTTCAGTTTATCAATACGAACATCACCAACCAGTGAGATATCCCTGGTGCTTACTTATTCCCCATAAAGTAGGTGAGATACCGGCAGTCGTTCAAACCGAATTCAAACATGTTGCTTGATGTTTAACCGTGGAAAAGGAGTTAATTATGACTAACAAAAAGCAAAGTTGACGTCTGTGTGCCAATAGCGGTCATTCCGTGCATTGCCCCAGATTATACGCGCTGTGATTATCTCCAGTTTCTATCTGGATGTCGCTAATGCTTATTAGACGAGTTAGCCCTTTTTGTAGCTTACTCAAATATTAGCTGTACCCATAAGTTATTGTAACTTTTAAAGATGCGGTGTAATGTTCTGTACATTAAATTTACAAATATAGGTTAACCCGTGTTTAAGTGCGCGGGTCGAGCCGCCGAATAAGCGTTAGCAGTACAAGGAGTTCACATGGATATATTTATGTCCGTTATTAATACTGTAATTTTGGTAGCACTTTTTTGGTATCAAAAGAATAAAAATAAAGTTCTTGTTGACAGAATTTCAGAGCAATCGAATTTGCTTAATGAGACAAAAGATGTTGTCTTGAATCAAGCTCAGGCTATAGAAAGTCAAAAGAGAGTTGTTGAAACAGCCTTACAATACACGAGCAACTTCGATGTAAGTAAAGTGGAGAGTATTATCAAGCGAGAAATAGAGCTTGATTACAAAGAAAAAATTCAAGAGCAGGAAACAAAAATCTCTCATCAAGAACAAAAACTTGGAAAAGCGACTGAGGCCATGAAAAAAGTAATAATGGAATCAACTAAAGAACTAACCGCATCTTATATAGTTCCTTTGTCTTCTGAGATTTATAGCTTAATGTTAACCGCGCCTCGTGAAAAAAGAGAGCAAGTACTTTCAAAACTACCAGAATCTATTGCTGAAACAATGAGGTCGTCATTAGTTGATTTTGACAAGAATAGCCCTCTGCTTTTGACCGGACTACTTAGTACTAACAATATAATACAACCGACCACTAACGCATCGGCTGATTAAAGCCATACGTGGCATACGGAGGTGTAACCATTGAGTACATATCCTCAGAGAGTTGCAGATAATATACTACCTCTGTCGGTGGCTGGGTCCCTTCCTGAGGCATTCATTGAGTGGTACTTCACGGAAAACATAGAAGACCACGAAATAGCCGACGAAGATTGTGAGCTATGTGACCAAGAACAACTTCGGTATCACTTCGAGATAAAGAACAGGCACACCAATCATCGTTTATGGGTCGGTTCAAGCTGTATACTGAAGTTCCACGTTCAGGTGTTCGACAACGGTACTTTGTTGGACGAAAAAGGCTCAGCTAAGAAGCTGGAAGACCTTAAGAGGAAAATGAGGCTCGACTCGTGCATCAAAGCTCTTAGGAAGCTGGCCGCATCTGAGAATAACGATATACTTTCAAACGCACTGGACTTTTACCTTAAAAATAAGTACTTAACCCCAAAGTTTGCTTTCGTGGTGTTTTGGCGCCTCAATAGCAACAAAATTGACCATAGTCCTTCATTCTTCAAGGTAAGCTTGAAAAAGGATAAGTACAAAACAGATTTGGCACAGATGCCTCTGGATCGAGTTCATATGATTTGGCCTGCATTATCGAGTAGTCAAAGGAAGCTAGCAGTTTCTTATGGACACACACCGCCAATTAGCACGTAACAAAGCCAATCACGGCGGCGGCTTTTTCGTTGCGGCTTCGCCTCCACTACAAAGCCGCGCGTGTTGGCTGCGTTATTTCCTCTTAACGCTCAAAGCGGAATTAGAGTTTATCCCAAACGCAACAATATGCTGCCTAAGTTAGGAATGGACACCGAACTCGAGCCGGGTAATTAGATTTAAGACGGCTATGGTGTCTGCGGTTGTTTGAAGCATTTCAATTGGTTGCTTTTGCCCGAGCGCAGGTACTGATGTTTGCATCCATTGGGCTGCTGATTTTCGGTTACCTTCAAAAAGATCTGTTGCGCGGTCTGTCACTTGGATAAGACAAAAGATACGATCGCTCTCTTCACGGGTGAAATGACCATGTTTTCGTCGGCGTGCTAGCGTCGTATTGGTAATACCAAGCGACTGTGCTACTAAAGCCGGGCCTAAACCAATAATGTTCGCTACATTGGACAGCAACTCAACGTTAAAACCTGACTTTACCATCGCTCTAACCCTGGCATCTTCATTTGGCAGTTTAAGTTCTGCCCAAATATTCTTAGGAGCGTGAGCTGTTAGGTATTTACGGGGTTCCGTCATGCTGTTCCTTTAAAAGTAATTCTCTACCATAGGATTTAATATTCAGTCTTAAGGTGCGAGAAAACAATATTCGCGACAAACGTTATTTGCAACGTTACATCCGCTATTGGCTCTGAATGCAAAACTTTAAGCCATATCCCCAAACTGCATCTCTTGCAGCACTTTAAACAGTTCTTCGCGTTTTTCGTCTGTAACAAGCAAACTGCGGGGGCATTGGCCGTTTAACCGGGGGATTGGCGTATCGAGCCACTCGTTTATCTGAGCTGAGTCGTTATTAAAAATGACTTTTAGCTTATGCTCGAGCTGCAGTTCTGAACAAGTTTGTTTTTTTTGCATGTACTTGCCTTAAATACCCGCAATGGATTGCTGTTTTGCTGAGTGCCGATCAAAACTATGCCTTGATTGGTATATATCCGGGGAGCCTTTTTATCCCGCTCACGGGCTGGGGGAACGTAGCTCCGGCATCACCACCCCAGTTACCTGGTCCCGGTCAGTGGTGACGAACGAATTATAAGTTCAAATGAAGACAGTTTAATACCAGTTTTTTGCTATCTTCGATTTACGTTGCTATTGGTAAATCGCGCTAGATCTTTGATGATCGGGCTTTTTAAAAGATTTTTTAAGTTCTATTCATCTGTCACAGGTAACAGTTATATCAGGTTTGCATGTCACTTCGATATGTCGTACCTATTTGATTTTTATTAGGTTACTCACTGACATGAAATGCTGCACAACCCCAGTAATGAGCGTCAATAAGTTGAGCTTTTCTGGTTTCAGGTGAAATCATCACCTCGACTGGATTTCTTTTAGCTCCCGGTGCAGTTTTGCTATTTCTTGCTGATAAAAGTCTTTATTCTTCAAAATGCCTGATATTTCTTCTTCCAGGCGCATTTTCTTTTCATTGATTTTACTGAACTCTTCAGTACATATTTGAATTTTTCTTTCATGAAGCTCTTCATGCGTTGCCTGATTTATAAGCTTTTCACGTATTGCCTCTACATCGCTAAGCAACAATCCGGCATGACGAAAATCATTGTCTATAATAGCGATGGCATGAATGGAATCGACGAGCTCTTGCCATTGCTGCTCTATAAGCTTGTCT
Organism: Arsukibacterium sp. UBA3155; assembly: GCA_002364615.1. GTDB lineage: Bacteria > Pseudomonadota > Gammaproteobacteria > Enterobacterales > Alteromonadaceae > Alishewanella. The sequence continues at coordinate 137,252 of DEYP01000023.1, forward strand.
TGCTCAACCAGGTGCCTCCGGTTTTTTTTGTCCAATGCAGACAATTCCCGCTCTTGCTTGAGGAAAGATAACTGTCTGTCGCTGAGGTTCTTCTCTGCTTGCTCCAGCTCTCTTTCACGCCGGAGCAGCTGAGTGTTCACCATGTCAGGATCACGGTGCATTTCATTAATTTGATGCAATCTTTGCTGCTGATTTACCACTTCGAACCGAACCTCAGCGAGGGAGTCCATTAATCCGACTATTTTCTGGAGTTCCGACTTCCTCTTCTCCAAATCTTTATTAGATTTTTCCAGTTTCCTATTGTTGGCAGTGAGCTCCCGCAAGGTTTTTTCAGCTTTCTTTATCTCGCCTTTAATCTCAATAGCCTCGGACCTTAGCCTTGCCATAGCTTTCTGACCAATAGGCGTAAGTGGGCTCAATGAAAGCCAGTAAATTGAGGAGTCGCTGTCCGGGTTAAATAAAACGTTCGCTAATGCGTCATCAAGGTTATCTGATTCCCTGAGCCCAGCCAGGTTAAACTCTGCAGCAGATAAATGGTGCTGCCTGTAATGCTTTATTTTTTCATCTTCAGCAAAATGGGTAACCGCTATCTCAATCAGGTATTGTGCACCGTCCATACTTACGATCAAATCCGGCTTTTTTCCCAAATGGAATTTTTCAACTTTTACATCGGTGATTGAGAACAACTCAAAGGCAGAGCGATCATATTTTGACACGTGCAGTGGCAGGGCAACCTGCAATCGTTCTTCAATTAAATGCTTGGCCCGGATATGAAGCTCTGTCTCTAACGCAAACTTGCATATTGCATCACCACTGTTCTGATGAGCAAAGTGGTGAGCCCTTTCATCTCCTATCCTTGCGATCAGCGATTGGCCACAGCTAGGGCAAGTACAATCGCAAGCAAGGCCTCTTTTGAGCCCGTGAGAATCAATATTTGTCAAAGCACCTTGTGCATTCAAGGCCCACTGCATTTTTACTACACTGGACAAGCTAACTTCCTTAAATGATTGATTACATATTGCTACTCAGTCTTGGTGATAGTCGTCACTAGTCTAATTCAGACATTACCTGTACAGCCCTAGCGCGATCTCCAACTTAGTCTTGCAAAGCTCACTTTCCCCTCCTGAGACACTATGAAATTCTCTGTGTAGGAGCGCGTTTACTACCTTTCATACAAATGCCGCTGAAAGCCAATAAATGTCTCGCGTATGGCGGCAGTAGTGCCCAGCTCTTTTACTGCGTCGCCAATGGTATGGTATTTCAGTTCAATTAAGCTGCGCATTTTGCTGGTGGAAAGCTCTGCTACGCCGTCTTCAACGTACTTGCTAAGGACGAAATCGATAAATTGTTGCTGTTTATCATTACTAAACGCGGCTTTAATTCCTGGTTTGGCCACCGCAGCACGTTGATCACGGCTCTTGGCTTCACTGGCATAGGCGATATAACGCAGCACATCGTAAACGTCGCTGTCTTTGGCGTCGATTAGCTCTTTCATGCCATCCAGCTTTTCTTCGTCGTAGCCGGCTTCTGAGAGGCTATAAAGCAGCTTTTCTCTGGTTGCGGGATCGCTCCAAATCTCGCGTAGCTGATCTTCGTTCTCGAAATACTGTGGTAAGTCTGAAAACAGCCGTTCAACAAATTCTTTCGCGGTAATCGGTTTATCGCCAAACCAATACATGACCGATGAGATATGTTTTATTTGCCGGGTTTTGCCATCACTAAGTTCTATGGTAATTTTCTCGGTTTTTTGGCAAATACAAGGTGTGCTGTTACATACCTGGCATTCGATCGGCTCACAACTGCATGGCGCGGTACCACAAACAATACAGGCTGGCTTTTCACACTCACAAGGCTCGCTTTTACATTGTGCACAAGGCTCTTTTGGGCATCCGCATGGGCTAAAGCCACAAATGCTACACGGTACTTTTTCGCAGCTGCAAGGCGTGTTACCACATACTTCACACACATTTTCTGGTGGCAGCGGCTCGCCGTCCCATTCTGGATCAGCAAAGTTGTGATGCGCTTTTACAAAATCATAAATAGTGAAGTAGTCTTTGCCTTCATACATGCGCGTGCCGCGGCCAACAATTTGCTTGAACTCGATCATGTTATTACAGGGGCGCATCAGTACGATATTCCGCACATTGCGGGCATCCACGCCGGTAGACAGCTTGCGCGAAGTGGTTAGCACTGTCGGAATGGTCTTTTCGTTATCTTGGAATATTTTCAGGTCATTTTCACCGGCTGCACCGTCTTTGGCTGTTACGCGTACGCAATAGTTGATGTTGGTTGTCCAGCCTTTCTTTCTTGCATACTGGTTGATGAAATCGCGCACCATGCCGGCATGTTCCTGGGTGGCACAAAACACCAGAGTTTTTTCATGGGGTTTAAATAAATCCATCCAATACTGCACACGCTTTTGTTCACGCGCCGGGATAGTAATAATGCGGTTAAAGTCACCTTCTTTGTATAACTTGCCTGGCTCTGGCTCACCTCGCACGACAACACCATCACCCGGGGTATAGACATACTCGTCCATCGTGCCCACAGTAGGGTAAACCTTAAACGGGGTTAAGAAGCCGTCGTTGATGCCTTGCTTCAGCGTATAGCTGTAAACCGGTTCACCAAAGTAGTTGTAGGTATCAACGTTGTCTGTGCGCTTGGGTGTGGCGGTTAAACCCAGTTGTACCGCAGGAGAGAAGTGATTAAGAATGTTGCGCCAGTTGCCTTCATCATTTGCGCCGCCGCGGTGACACTCGTCAATAATAATCAGGTCAAAGAAATCTGGCGGGTAGTCACCAAAATAAGGCGTTTCATTACCTTCCGCATCTTTGGGGCCACTCATAAAGGTTTGGAAAATAGTAAAAAACACACTGGCATTTTTAGGCACTGAGCCTTTTTTGCGTATTTCATCCGGATTAATACGCACTAAGGCGTCTTCACCAAAGGGACCAAAGTCATTAAATGCCTGATTGGCTAATATGTTGCGATCGGCTAAAAACAAAATACGCGGCCGGCGCTTGGCTAACTCCGGGTTTTTCTGCGCAGTTAAGCTCCAACGGCTTTGGAATAACTTCCAGGCGGTTTGAAAGGCAATACAGGTTTTACCGGTACCAGTAGCCAAGGTAAGTAGTATTTTTTGCTTGCCTTCGGCAATGGCTTCCAACGCATTATTAATGGCGTTTTCCTGATAATAACGCGGCTGCCAGTCACCTTTTAACTCAAACGGAATAGTAGCAAAGCGCTCACGCCAAACCTTTTTGTAATCGGGTGCGGTTTTATCTTGAGCGGTAAAGGTAAGCGACCATAGCTCATCCGGGGATAAATACCGCTCTACTAATTGCTCTTCACCAGAAACCATATCAATCTGATAAATGTCATGGCCGTTAGTGGCATAGGCCAACCGGCATTGCAGGCGCTGGGCATAATCTTTCGCCTGGCGCACACCTTCTGTGTAACTTAGCGCTTCTTTTTTTGCTTCGATTGCAGCCAGTTTGCGACCTTTATATACCAACACGTAATCGCTGTTCACTGGTTGGCTACGTTTGCCACCAGTAAGAATACGCCCCGGACAAATCACTTCCCGTCGAATAAAGCTCGCCTCTGCCTGACCCCAACCATCAAGTTTTAACTGCGGATCAATTAAATCAGCACGGGTATCGGCTTCGTTGCGGCTGGCTTTATTCGTCGGGATAAATGTCATGCAGCAATTCCTTCACTTTTAGTTAGTTCGCCGGCAAAGGCTTTTTGAAGGATGGATTTTTTCAGCTCGTCTAGAGCTTTTATCTTTCGAGTATATAAACTCAGCAGTTGATTTGTTCTTTCTCGTATTAAATAAATATCTTTAGATATCGATTCGACAATATCACTCGGAGGAATAGGGATCGGAAAGGCCCTTAAATCTTTGATTGATAAATTTGGTTGCATCAACTCATTGACATTGCTTTTGACATAATCAGTCGCAATTCTTGTAGATAAGAAAGCCTGTAAAATTTCCTTGGGAATTACTTTCTCATTAGCCTGAATCACAGCAACTCGCTGGTTTACTAGGGCTCCATCGTAACTTGCGGGCACAGTTGCAACTTTTAGACCCGAAGAGATAATTGTACGAGTAAGTGCAATGACTATATCACCTTCATTTGCCCTATAACGACTATATTCTTTGCTGAATTCCATTGGTAGAAAATTGTCACTATCTTCAATAAATTCATAGACTCCTACATTTGTTATTTTTATAGATTTTACTTGATGCTGTGAAGAAAAATCACTACTGCTAAAAGCATATCCATTCACAATGTTTGATACTTTTTCAAGTTCAACTATATTCCACCCCTCACCACGCTGGCTAAACACCTTCTGCAAGTAACTATCAAGCAACTCACGGGTGTTTTTCAGGTTGGTTTCAGCGGTAGCGCGCGCTTGGTCAATATCGGCAAAGGCTTGGTCGAGAATGGCGACGATGCGTTTTTGTTCTGGAATAGACGGCATCCATAAAGGGCAATTTAAAATATTCTCTTTTCTCAGGTTTGTTTGGTTTTCTCCGTTATTGAATGCCAATAGATATGGATGGCGATTTAATTGGTAAAATAAAAACTTAAGATCAAAATTGTTCGTCCGTATAACGCATATTCGTTGATTTAGAGAATATGAATTGTCTCTATCGACTAAGAAGCATTTAGCCAATGTCTTTCCGTTTGGAACATCACTCATTACTAAGCAGATATCGCCTTTGTATAAAGGGAAAATAACTTCATTAGTTAACTTATACGATGCGCCCTCCGATGAAACAAATTTAGAGTTAATAACCTTTATATTGCCTGATTCAGATATCGCATTTTCATGTGCTTTGCCATTATAAAAACTGCAAACTTCGCCAAGAGAAAATGTTTGGGCCTTACTCATAAAAGCTCCTTAATATTAGCAAGCAGTGTCTCACTTTCTCTATCCAACGCGATTATCTCTTCAATGATATCTTTTGGTTCACGCAGAGAAGTGTCTTCTTTGGCATTAGGGTTTTTAACTGATAAATCCCAGGTGCTGCTATCCAAAGTGCTGATGGCTAATGACCAAGAGTTATCAGAGTCAGCAAAGCCGGTCTGAAGTTGAACAAACTCTTTTAAATCATTGTCATTTAGGGGGTTGGTTTTACCCATATTACGGCCAACATTTAGCGCGTAACACCATATATTTTGTGTCGGTTCACCTTTGGTAAAAAACAATACAACGGTTTTTACACCTGCCCCAATGAATGTGCCTGATGGCATATCAAGAATCGTATGCAAGTTACAGTTTTCTAAAAGCTCTTTGCGCAGAGCTATGGATGCATTATCGGTATTGGACAGAAAGGTATTTTTAATCACAACGGCTGCGCGGCCACCGGGTTTGAGTGACTTAATAAAATGCTGCAAAAATAGATAAGCAGTTTCACCGGTTTTAATCGGGAAGTTTTGCTGCACCTCTGTCCGCTCTTTGCCACCAAAAGGCGGGTTTGCCAGAATGATATCGTGTTGCCTGTTAGGGGTAATGTCCTGCAGGTTTTCCGCCAAGGTGTTGGTGTGAACAACGTTAGGCGCCTCTATGCCGTGCAAAATCATATTCATGATAGCGATTACATAGGCCAGCGACTTCTTTTCTTTGGCGTAGAAGGTGCTTTCTTGCAGTATCGTTAAGTCGTTGGATTTAAGTTGGCGTTTTTCTGCGCCGCCTTGACGCAAATAATCAAAAGCTTCACACAAAAAACCGGCCGAACCGGCTGCGGGGTCGTAGATGGTTTCACCAATTTTTGGTTTAATCACGTCTATCATGGCGCGAATTAAGGGGCGAGGGGTGTAGTATTCGCCACCGTTACGCCCGGCATTACCCATGTTTTTAATTTTTACTTCGTACAGATGCGACAGCTCGTGCTTGGCTTCTTGTGAGCGAAATTGCAGTTCATCCACTTTTTCCAGCGCATCACGTAGTGAGTAACCGCTCTGGATTTTGTTTTTTATCTCACCAAATATCTCACCAATCTTGTACTCAATAGTGTTAGGGCTTTGGGCCCGTTGTTTAAAGCCTTTGAGGTAAGGGAATAACTCACCGTCAACATACTCCATTAGATCATCACCGGTTAAGGCGTTGTCATGGTCAAAACTGCCATCAGCCTTTTTAGGCGCTGCCCATTTGCTCCAGCGGTGCGCTTCGTCAATGATGTAGCTGTATTCCTGCTCCATCAATTCCGCTTCCTGCGATTTAGCAAACTCCAGGTCGTCAAGATACTTTAAAAACAGCATCCAGGAGGTTTGTTCGGTGTAGTCCAGTTCACTGGAGCAGCCAGCGTCTTTATGCAGTATGTCGTCGATATTCTTAAAGGTTTGTTCAAACATTCGTATTTACTTCCTGATAGGCCGTCGCCTATAAATTCATCTCAAATCTGTAATAGCGTTTGCGCTTTAAGTTTACCGCAGTGCGGTGCAGCGCATTTGGATAAGCATCATAACTCTTAAACGGAGTTGGATTTTCTATATAAATGAATTTACGGTGTATTAAACATAGGGGCAAGCAGATTTATGGCTGTGAATTAACATGTGTACATTTAAAGAGAACAATGGTTATTCCAATACATCTTTATACTGAATAAGATGGCTTTTGTTGCGGTGTTTTGAAATTATCTTCAGATATCACTGTTTATCACTGAAGTATCAATTGTGAAGTTCTGCTCCGTTGTTAGCATTAACTCTGACATTAACCACCAAGGAGCAACACCATGACAAAGAAAAGTAACCACAACGCTGATATGCCAAACGCCAATAAAGGCACACCAGGCACTAACACCACTAATGCAAAAAATCAGGGAAACAGGGGGTGGCAAATGAACCCTCAAAACCCGCAAAATAGTGGTAAGAAGAAATAATCGTTAACGGGGGGCTTTGGCCCCCTTTCGAAAGGGAAGCTATGGACTCAGCAGTAAAAAGTAAAAACGCTAAAAAAAAGCCATTTAAGTGGACCAGGGAGCTGGTAAAAATGGCACTGAACGATGGCTGGACTCAACTCGAGATTGCTGATAAATGTCGCACCCAGCAATCCATCGTTAGTGCATGGAAAAGAGGCAGTAAACAGGGAACAGAGGAGCAATTGCTACCTTTGCTGAATATTTATGGCCACAAACTGCGGCGCAACGCCTACAAAGTGTATTGGTCTTTGAATACTGAAACTTTGGAAAAGACCTTTTACCGGGTTGAAGGTAAGGTAATATTCGCACAGGCATTTTGCGATCCAAGAAGGGATAAAAGCGGCAAACTTGTAAAAAAAATCCCTGAATACAAGTTGGTTGTTCATCATCAAGGAGCAGACCAGTATCTAGTTGTTCATCAGAGTAGGATCAAGTTTACTAATTCTAAGCAAGAAATTGAGAACCAGGTTGAAGACGCTATCTGGAGTTCCAAAATTCTTGAAACGCTAACGTCAAACGATCTAATACGTTTTGTCGATAACTACGCTGTTGAGAGTTTAAATAACTATCCCAGTGATGCCCAAACGCTTCCTTTTCTTATAAGACAGGCATTAATACATCACGGCGTGCCAGTTGAGGGTGTGATTGAGTATCCGGCGGCCTGGTAGTATTATAATCAGACCCAATATAGGTTTGAGCACCTTTAAGCTCAATGTTGGGCATTAAGTCCTTAAATTGCGCACCTTAAATCAGGTAGCCCCGTGCTGAGCCAATTGCTCTCACGGCGCAAAGCAATTTCGGTATTCATGGATGCGGCTTTGTAACAAGGCTAGGAGAAAAGGCAACTGACTATCCGAAACGCCTTCATGATAAATGGGAATGGGGTGGGATGACACCCAAGCCGTCAGATATGTGGCCGCTTGGGTGTTTTTAAAATATAACGTTTGCAAACCAGCTTCACTCACGCCAACATGAGCCTACGCTCGACCTCCAGAGGGCTTGCAAGCTAATGGAGCTTAAATAAAACACCATCAGCGACCCTGGTCGGGAATTGGGTACGCCAGCACAATTAAGCCAGACCTTTGTTGGTTTTCAAAAGTTTCTGTATGAAAGGTAGTGCAAGAAAATGAATGGATTACTGGCCATCCTGGCTATCTTAATTTCTGCGTTTGCGATACTTCCTGAGGAAAAAAGGTTAGACCTGACTTTAAGAATTAGTAAGAAATATTTATTTTTTTCTAGTTTGCCTGTTTTAACAATTTTAATTGTCGTTTATTCGCCAGTGATACTTAAAACTGGTCTGTTAGAACCTGTGCCGTGGATTTGGGGATTCAGTGAGGATCTTTTAGTTTCTTTGTGTCTGATATTTGTTTTGATCTTTTGTGGGGTAAAAGTTGCTGGCTCTAAGTTACCGTCATCAAGTTTTGGCAGATGGGACAGAGTGTCGCTGCAGTATTTACGTAGCAAAAAATTTCATGAGTTAGGTTATGTTTTTGATAAATACCACGTCCAGTTATTCAAGTCTGTAGAAAATGACAAATGGTATGTTCGCGCTCATAACTGGTTAATGCCTAAGTCGGTAATTTTTTCTGCGTTAGAAAAACCTAACGCTCCTTTTTATAAGCCCGCAGTAGATAAAATTAGACGCATTTTGGCTCGGCCTTTTCCACATAGCTGCAAGGAACAGGAACTGATTAGAAAATCGGTTTCGCGACTGTTGAAATCACGAGCATTTGTGGATTTTTTGGCAGAAACTCACCCTATGGTTGCCACCAAGGCTACTTTATTAAGGCTTAATGACAGCGAGGAGTATATTTCTTCATTTTTTACATCGCTAATTGCTCACCCTGGTAGCGTCCTATATCGCGAGCTGCGGGACAATCAAAATTGTTCATATACAGGTGAGTACTATCTTGATGAGAGTAATGAGCTACTAAACTTCTATCTCTCAGATATTTCAAACGCACAGTATGTTAGGATATGGAAACCAATCGCTGATTACGTTATCGATTATATAAAGCAACAAGGAGAACCTGATAACTTCTACAACAAGCCTAATGAAGGTTTTTCTGAAAGTGACGCCCGCTGGGATAGCCCCATCTATGTTGGGAGCTTGTTTTTTGAGGTAATGGTTTCTCGTGCTATTTTTCAGCGAATTGATCACCACATGTGGCTCATGTATGTTGACGATTTCTTAGAGGCAACTCTTGAAAGAATAGAGCGTT
>DEYP01000023.1:146738-209252 GCA_002364615.1 Arsukibacterium sp. UBA3155
ATAGAGCGTTCGCCTGACGTTGATTTTGAACGGGAATTCCCAACCCGATTCGATTATTTAGTCTATCAAATGTTCTCATGCTGCGAGAAATGGGTGGGTTCTGCTGCGCACCTAGATTACAACGGTGTAGAACAGGCAAATATACAGCATTTCCCAGAATATCAGGCAGCCAAAACCTTTGGCGGGATGCTTAGGCGGATTATTAAATCCAGCAAATTTCGTGATCATCAAAAAATTTACTTTCTTGAAATTGCACTGAGGCTCATGAGAGCTCTGGATCAAAGAAAATTGCAGTCATATTCTTGCCTTGTCTTCAATAATTGCATCAGAAGACACGAATTTACATCTGTTGACATGGAAATTATTCCAGAGCTGATTCGGATTCATCAACAGGTCGATCATGTGCTTATGTCAAAAGACTCTACGTTTGAATCAGAGTTGGCTAAACACTCCTGATATTCGATTAGTGAGAACTGCAATCTAAACTTGAATTTAGACCAACCAAACAAGACTTTGGATACAGAATTTTTTCTTCTATTCTGAATATTTCTAGTTATTTAAGATTAACCCTATGTTACCAATTTGATAGGACTGTTGCAGGCAACGGTGTTGCAAGAAACCTAAATTGAGTTAATGTCTACTACTCAAAAGGGGAACCTATTGTACTGTCAAGCACCAAGCTTTTTAATATACGATATATGCAGAATAAACCATTCTTTGGGACCACTTGGAGTTTGAACTGTAAATTCATCATCCTCTTGTTTTTTTAGCAGAGCCCGAGCCATAGGTGAATCTATCGAGACGTAATCATTACGTCCATAGATTTCATCAGGGCCGACAATTCGGAATTTTTTAGTTTCACCGTCGGTGTCCTCCACCTCGACCCAAGCTCCAAAATATACACGGCCTTCCTGTTGCGGGGAGTAGTCAACAATTTTTAAAACTTCTAATCGCTTTCTAATAAAGCGGATTTTTGAATCAATCTGGCGAAGTAACCTTTTGTTTTCCTTGTAATCTGCGTTTTCTGAACGGTCACCCAGACTGGCCGCCCATGCAACCTTTTGTGTAATTTCGGGGCGATACTCGCGCCAGAGATAATTAAGTTCATTCTGCAGTTTTTCATACCCTTCGCGGGTAATGAGGTTTGTTCGCAATTTATTGACTCTCGATTCTATAAATTTAACATTGCTTTTTTCAAAGCATCTAAAGTGGCAACCGGAAATACCATTTTTGTTGAATTAGCAGTGACCACACTTGCATCTTTCCCTAGTTCAAAGCCGTTTTCTCGAAGGAATTCATTTGATAACAGATATTCGAGCGCTTCTCGCTCTAAGTCAGTCAGTTTGATCTTGGAAACGTGAGACGATGCACCATCGTATATTTCTATCACTTGGCTAATTGGCACTACCTTTTCAAGCAATCTCTCAGCCTCACGTTTTTGTGCATACAAATAATTTATCTGCAACTTTAATACAGGGTCAGTAATACTGTTCATCCATTCGAAATTTTTACCGGTTTGGTTGGAAGGTTTAGCTTTCGGTTTTACGACGCTATTTTCAAAAGCTCTGATTAGCGTTCGATAAGATTCTCCCGTTTTATTTCTAATGCTTTGCGCTGCTGGAACACCCCGAGTCTTGCCCAACTGAGCAATGGTTGTATAGCTGAAATCTAAACGACCACTCTGTTGTTGTTCCTTACAAACAGCAAAAATAGCGTCAAGCGTTGATTTGCTCCGTTGGGAAGATAGCTTTTTTAACTGCTCTAATACAAGTTCTGGAGTTACTCCGTCCATCAGACCTCCTTCAACTTAATCGTCTCTGCAGAGGCAAAAAGTCGTTTTATGTCGGCAGCTTTCAACCTCTCTTCTTCAGGCAAATCTTTAAACGAAAGCTCATTGTCCATAAGCCGGTCAAGTTTATTCCAGCTTTTTAGTCGAGTTAGCAGCAACTGCGTGATTTGATTGCCGACTATTAGTTGTTCTTCCTCTGATAAGAACATCATCTGTGGCTGCATATCATTAAACTGTAGTAGCCTGTCTATTGCCTGACTTCTAGGCGCCAAAGCAAGGTCATCACTACAGCTTCGAAATAACTCGGCATTTTCGCAGACTTCGGTTAGTTGGTAGAACCAACTATTATCTTCAATGCTCACGTCCATTGAAAGATCTGATGGAACAATTAGCTGATATGAGTCATTTTCAGACAATTTACCTTTCTCAATAACTAACTTACATTCTCGGATAAGACGATGTATAGCGTTCATATCAATAAGTAAAGGATCTATTTTCTTAGAGCGCGTTTCCAGTTCTGAATTGACTAACCGCCTTTTTTCTTGAAGTGAAGCCTTTTCAGCAGTTAGTTGATCGTAGTGCTCTGTAATACGTTTCTCGCTGTATTGCTTGTGTGAGATAACTTCAATCCTAGTAGTGAGCTCTTGAACCTGAGATTGCAGATTATTGAAGCGCCGGCATTGAGTGGATACATTATGGCTAATTTCATTAAATAAACTAACCAGACCAACCATGAATGCGGGCCCTGTCACGAAAAATCGACACTGGAGACAGTTCTGTTCACCTAAATATCCAGCTGGTACTGGGTGGTAAATTGATGACTTAACCGCTACCGGTTCACCACCTTCTTTACAAAAATTTCCGCCTACAGGACAAAACCCATAGTCTTTCCACTGATAAGCAGCTACAGGTCTATCGTTATTGATAAACTTCAAAAATTCTTCATTATTTGCGACGAGTTCTCCGTGACACTCTTCGATTCTTTTTTGTTCAACAAATTGTCGGAGCGTCTCTGCTGCAACAGATGCAGCCTGTTTTTCTCCCCGCTGCAGTTTTTCTCGAACATTTAGACCTCCCAAACCGCTTTTTACATAGTAAATTGTCATGACGATAGAGGAGTGACCGACGAGTTTTAAAATAATTTCGATAGGTAAACCGAATTCATAGATGTAGGCATTTATTAAACTTACCCGCATTGAATGGGGAGTAAAATCTGATTGAAAATTTGAAAGCGACGGTTCGATCAAGTTTAGAGATTGAAACTGCTTAAATTTCATATTGTTATATTTTGCGAGCGATAATTCTTCCCTTGTAGAAAAAAACAAACTGGCTGCTAAACGCTGTGCTAGCCGACTACCAAATATGCCTGGCTCTTCTTGGCCAAAATCTCGAAATAAGAAACAGTTACGGCCCTTTTGTTTTTTCTGAATTTCATTAAGTTTGGTTTTAGTGCATTCCATCCATGGCAAAGGCCTTTCAACTTTATTAAAGCGCTGCTGCCATTTTCTTAGCTTAATGAGCCAGTAAGCTAATTCAACAGGCATAAAGGGTATGGTATATCCCTCGCCATTAAAGCTTGTTTTATTAGTGGTATAATGAACACCAATATCATTATCTGATGTTCTATGAATCATACTCTGAGACTTGGTCTGTCCTGCCATGTTCGATTTATTTTGGCACCAAACAACTTTACCATTTTCAAAATCTGGAATTTCTCTATCTGCCTCTCCTGAATCGCAATAGATAATTTGTCTACCTCTCGCAGGAAGTTGCATTAATGCATATGTGTAAGTCCAGTATATTGGGAGCCATAAATAACGTTTTCCATTGCTCTCTTTAACAACGCAGTCGGGATCTTCTCTATCAATTTCAGAAGACTCATCAAGTGCCACCCAATCTGCACTAAATTTTTGTAGATGTACAAGATCTCGATAACTAGACTGCCGCTCTATAGCATCAAGAGGAAATATCCAGTCTCGGCCTGCTAAAACGAACTGATAGGGCAGCGATGGTTTGTTTGTTTCATTGAAGACCGGAGTTGTTGCCTCTTCATTAAAGTTGATCTGCTGAAAAGGATTAATAGCGCCATTAATTTGAGAGACTTCTCCTGTTTCTTCATCCTCTACAGTTAGAGTATTTTTAATGATCCAATCTAGAAATTCATTTATAGAAAATAACCAACTCTTTTTTCTCGCGATACTGACCCCATCTAGCAAATCCAACATCGGCTGAATGTTAGTCTTGCTTCGGGTTAAAAAGAGGTGCGGATCTCGCTCAAATCCGCACTTAATTATGTATTCTCTTACGAATTCGCAAAGATTTTTTTCCTTGCTTTCGCCACCTCTGGCAATTTTTAAAAACTCGCGGATTGATTTACCCCATATCATCCATTTGGGTTCTAAGTACCTTACTTTGAACGGTCTAACCCGACCTAAAAAGTCATAAGCATTAGTCCATCCTTTACCAGCATATACTTCTACAGGCCTAGCGGGCACTCTTGGATCAGCAAAAGCAACCCTCCATTTTTGATAATCAAGCAAAGTTTTTAGCTTAGCATCTGAAACCAGTTCTTTTAATTGAGCAAAAGGATATGGTCGAGAGATATCTAATAAGTCATAGTAATCCTTCCAACCATCTAATCTCTCAGGATGAGATGGCAGTTGTTTAAATTTTTTTCGGGTTTGTCGATATTGCTTAGAATCTTTTATCTGGAGAACTTTACAAGCTAACTCCAAAGAAATCAGCGTCTTAATTTCCTTCGGTATCAAGAAAAGCTCCCAACCTCTCCAATCCTTTTTATAATAAACGAGCGGATCCGCTGGTAAACCTGGATGATGTTTGTAGCAAGTTTTATACTCTTTAGCGGAGGTCATACACAGTTGCTGAACTAGCTGTTTCGCCTCAGCGTAATTTAAATATTTTGCAGTAGATTTTTTGCCAAAAAAGACGGAACCATCTTTCTCATCCTTATATATTATATCTGGTCGTGACGGTAAGCCTGGGCATTCCTTATAGCGAGCTTGGTATTCTTTATATGATGTAATCCCCAGTTGCTTTAGGCACAGTTTTGCCTCGGCATAGCTTAGAAAGGCTACAGGTGCCTTTCTAGCTAGAAACGTCGCCCACCCAGTCCATTCTCCTTGATAAGTTCTTTTAGGGTTAGTCGGTAAGCCGGAGAATTCTTTATAACAGGCATGGTATTCGCGAACCGAGGTAATGCCTAATTGCTGAACGCGCTTTTGAGCCTCGACGTAGCTTAGAAAAGCTTCAGGAACTTTTTTATCCAGAAATGCTGCCCATCCGGTCCACTCTCGTTGGTATATTGCGTCAGGGTTGGATGGTAAGCCTAGACACTCTTTATAACGGGCCTGGTACCTTTTTGACGAAGTAATACCTAATTGCCGCACACATTGCTGTGCCTCGGAGTAGCTCAGAAAAACGGAAGGGGCTTTTGGTAAGAATTTTGTCCAACCAGTCCACTCACTTTTGTAAACCTTTTGAGGTGTAGCAGGTAAACCTGCGCACTCCTTATAGCGGCTACTGAATATTTTTGACGAGGTAATGCCCAATTGCTGCACACGCTGTTGGGCCTCACTATAGCTAAGAAAAGCCGAAGGGGCTTTTGGCAAGAACGCTGTCCATCCGCTCCACTCTGCTCGGTATTTTTTTTCAGGTTCATACGGTAAGCTTGGGTGCTCCCTATACCGTATGCGGTATTCTCTACTAGAGGTAATGCCTAATTGCTGAACGCGCTTTTGAGCCTCGACGTAGCTTAGAAAAGCTTCAGGAACTTTTTTATTGAAAAAAGCTGGCCATCCGGCCCATTCACCTTTATAAAATATATCAGGATGAGACGGTAAACCGGGGTAATCCCTATAGCGTCGGCGGTATTCTTTAAAAGAGGCAATGCTCAATTGCTGCAAGTGTTGCTGTGCCTCGGCATAGCTGAGGAGCGATACAGGTGCTATTCTACCTAGAAAAACGGTCCATCCAATCCACTCTTCTAGATAAACTCTGTAAGGATTAGACGGTAAACCCGGGCACTCCTTATAGCGGGTGTTGTACATTTTGGGCGAGGTTATGTCTAACTGCTTTACGCGCTGTTGTGCCTCAGCGTAGCTTAGAAAAGCTAAAGGAGCTCGTGGTAAGAACCCCTCCCAACCAGCCCACTCGCATTTGTAAGTTCTTGGAGGATTATATGGTAATCCAGAGCCTTCCTTATAACGGGCTTTATACTCCTTTATCGAGGTAATACCCAGTGATTGAACTATGAGCTGTGCTTCGGCATACCCAATACGCTCTCTTTTTCTCATAGACCTAACTCACGAAGTTTAGCCCTAATTTCACTATCTCGAGGTTTTATGTAAACACGGGAACTATCGGGACTTTTGTGATGCATGGCTTTTGAAATTTCGCTTAGATTAAAACCTGCTTCAGCCAACCGATAACCAAATGAGTGCCGATGACTGTGGGGACTTCCACCAACGTGCTTGCCAATCTCCAATCCAACGGTAGACAAAGCATTTTGATATTTTTTGATAAAGTTCTTTCTCGACTCTGGCTGACCGACGTAATTGGTAAACAAGTAGGGATGATCAGTGCTAGAACGCTGATACAAATATAGCTGTAAAAGTTTTGCAAATTCTCTTGCAGCAGATAATGGATAGAAAAACACACTAAACGAAAGATCTCGGTTGGTTAGTAGTGGACTTTTCCAACCCGAATATAGTCGGTGGGTTCGAGGATATTCATTTCTGGGTTTGAGCCCATATCTGATATTTAAGAGTTCTCTTCTCGTTGAAAATGCGGGATCAGGGCTTTTACCTGCACTTGGATGAAAAACTTTGACCAAGGCATGTCCGGTTTTTCTATCAATACTGATATCCGATGTATAAATATGAAAGCATTCAGATAGCCTTAGTCCGCCAAAGTGCATTAAAAATACGATCAACTGACTGGCATAGTCAGAATCGTTTATCGTTCGACGGAATCCATTTATTAAGAAATTTTTAAATTCGGATTCTGGAAATCTATATACAGACTCTACTGCCAAAAGCTCCCTGGATGGCGGTTCAATAACCCTGGTTTTAGTAAATTGGAATTTGCTATGCTTACTCAAGTGATTCAAAAAAGCGCTCGAAGCACGTTTATAGTAAGCGCACCATAAAAGCTTTTCCTCTACGTAGGTGGTTTTACGAAGGGGGCTTAGTTTTGGCAACCCAGTACCGTGCTGGCTATCTAAATAATCACAATAACGATTTATTAAACTTAATAAAAAGCTCACGTCATCGCTTGATCGTGGCCGCCAAAAAAGACCAGAAGCATCCTCATTGTTAGAGTCAAGAGTACCAAAACAAATTGCATCAACAAATGCTTGAAGTAAGGCAGTACCTGAGATGGCATCATCCGACTTAAACAGTAGAAATCTTAAAAGCAGTTCTGCTGCGAAAACACAACGTTCCTGCCAAGACTGAGATTTTCTTCTGTTCAGATAAATAAATCTTAGAAGAGATATCAATACACCTTGCTCTGTAAACAAGGCTTGTACAGCAATTACGTTTGAATACGAATTCGCTGAGTATCTGACTTGACGCTTTATCACATAATCCAAAAGGATATCTCTGTGATTTAGTATCTATAGTATTTAGTTAATAGATCTAAGTTTGTCAATTTAATTAACTCGTCTACTGAATTTGACTCTAAAGAGGGATTATCTGCTTATTAGTATGTGGAATTGGGTGGTACTAATATATTTACGGCAAAAAACGCCTACGTGAGATTGATAGACGGGTCCGCTTTTTAACCAAGCGCCTGGAACAGCTGCAGGTGGTATACCCGTCCGCCAAGCAACAGGGCAAAGTGTATTTCGGTGCCTGGGTGCAGCTGGAAGATGAGGCTGGTCAGCTAAAGCATTACCGCTTGGTGGGTCCGGACGAGTTTGATTTAAGGGTTAATAAGCTAAGTATTGACTCGCCTCTGGCCAGAGCGCTCCTTGGCAAAATGGCAGATGATGAAATTCAGGTGAGCACACCTACGGGTAACCATTGGTATACAATAACTGCCGTGAGCTACCAACCCTTCGCGGAGTTAAATTAACTTATGGTCAAAATGTGAACTATAATTAAGTTGGATTTTAGCTTTATCGGAGGGCCTTAAGATGAAATCCCGTTGTCAGCTATACCTGCTTATCGCAACAGCAGTTTTATTGACCGCATGTAGTACTACTCCACCTCAGTATGCGATGGAGCCAGACTACGATTATATTCAAAAAGTAGAAGCATCCAGCAAACATAGCACCCACGCCGCTAAAATTTACTGGGTTAATCCGCCAATGAAACGAGCGCAGTCCCCGGAGAATCAGCAAGACTGACAAATTTTGTAACACAGTTTAACCGCCATGGTAGTCCCAATGGCGGTTTTTTCGTTTATAGTAAAAAAAAACAACGGAAGCTTGTGTGATGACCAGCCAGGAAACCCTGAAAATTATTGTGGTAGATGATGATTTACGTTTGCGTGCGTTACTGGAACGCTATTTGGTTGAACAAGGCTATCAGGTCCGCAGTGTCGGTAACTATGAACAAATGCAACGGCTGATGGAGCGCGAACATTTCCATCTGGTGGTGCTGGATTTAATGCTCCCTGGTGAAGATGGCCTGTCTATTTGCCGCAAGCTACGCCAGCAGAATAATGATGTGCCGATTATTATGTTAACCGCAAAAGGTGATGAAGTTGACCGGATTATCGGTCTTGAAATGGGCGCAGACGACTACTTACCTAAGCCTTTTAATCCGCGTGAGTTGCTGGCGCGGATCCGCGCTGTACTGCGGCGAAAAAGCAAAGATTTACCCGGTGCACCTTCGCAGGAAGAAACCGTCATCAGTTTTGGTCCTTTTACCTTTAACTTAGCAACCCGTGAGATGCGCAAAGGTGACGAACCATTGCCTCTGACCAGTGGCGAGTATGCGGTACTGAAAGTGCTGGTTAGCCATCCACGTGAGCCATTATCACGCGATAAACTGATGAATCAGGCCAGAGGACGCGACTATTCAGCGATGGAGCGTAGTATTGATGTTCAGGTATCCCGTCTAAGGCGCATGCTGGAAGACGATGCTGCTAACCCGCGCTATATTCAAACCGTATGGGGGCTGGGTTATGTGTTTGTGCCAGATGGCAGTATTGCCTGATGCGTTTGTTACCCCGCAGCGCGTTTGGGCAAACGGTATTTTTGATCGGCTTTTTATTGCTGATTAATCAGCTGGTATCTTATGTATCAGTGGCGCTTTACTTTATTAAGCCTACCACCCAGCAAATTAACCATCTTATTGCCAAACAAATTAAAGTGGTGTTTCTTGATGCTGGCCAGAATACTCCGGTGTTGTCTGCAGAACTGACCCGCCGCTTTAGCGAGGCCACGGGAATTGAGGTATACACCGAAGCTGAAGCGATGCAGCAAGGGCTGGCTAACGCGCGGTATTATGGTTATTTTTCAGAGCAAATGTCAGCTGAGCTCGGAGGTGAGGCCGAAGTTCGTATCGAACAGGGTAATGCGTTTGCTTTCTGGGTGCAGCCACCACAAGCACCACAATATTGGGTCAAAGTACCTTTGTCCGGGCTGGATGAAACCGATTTTTCACCCCTGACGTTCTATTTGTTGTTAATTGGTATTTTGAGCGTGGGCGGTGCCTGGGTTTTTGCCCGTCATTTAAACCGACCGCTTAAATCACTGCAGCAAGCCGCCCTGCAAGTGGGGCGTGGTGATATTCCACCACCATTAAATGCCGAAAAAGGGTCTACCGAAATTATTTCAGTGATCCGCGCTTTTAACTATATGGCGGAAGGCATTAAGCGCCTTGAACAAGACCGGGCGTTATTAATGGCCGGGGTATCGCATGATTTGCGCACACCGCTTACCCGCATTCGCCTGGCATCAGAAATGATGACGGAGCAGGATAGCTGGATCCGCGATGGTATCATCAACGATATTGATGATATGAACGCCATTATCGATCAGTTTATCGATTTTCTGCGCCACCATAAGCAGGAAAGTTTGCAAAGTGTTAATTTAAACGAATTAATAGAAGAATTGGTATTGGCAGAGCAGGTGCAGCAGCGTCATTTTATTACCGAGCTTGATCCGAAATTACCGGCAGTGCTGTTGCGTAAAATAGCCATTAAGCGGGTGCTAAATAACCTCCTGGAAAATGCGTTGCGTTATAGTGATGGCGACATTGAAATTAGCACGGGTTACGAAAAAAACCGTAAACAGCTGTATCTCGAAGTGCGTGACCATGGACCGGGTATTCCTGAGCATAAGATGGAGGCCATGTTTGCGCCTTTTACCCAGGGCGATGAAGCCAGGGGCAGTGGGGGATCCGGTTTAGGCCTGGCCATTATCAAAAAAATTGTCGATATGCACCAAGGCAGCGTCAGTTTGTTCAATCATGCTCATGGTGGGCTGGTAGTCAGGGTGTTTTTACCTATAAAAGCGCTGGTTTAGCTTATTTCCGGTTTAGCACAATTGTGGCGGTCAGAAATTTGCATTCAATCAGGTGCACTCAATCCGAATGCAGTGATTAAAATCAGATATGAATATTTCTACTTACTAAAAGTTAGCTTTGTTGAGGCCAACTTAAGTTAATTACTCGCCATTAAGCCCATATTTGCCGCGCTAACTGAACTTGCCATTTTAAGCCACCCAGTTTCACGCTAGTAAACTGTTGACTAAAAATGTTTACAGGGTGTTGCAAGTACAATCAGAACAAGCAAAAGTATTAATTTGGTTACTATTCAATAAGTATCCGAACCTAAATCAGGAGGGCTGACCCAATATTCAGGCTTTGTGCTTAGTCGTTCGGTTTTATGTTCGCTCAGTGCCGCTTTGTCTACATCGGGTTGAGGTTGTTTGGCAAAGGCTTCATTGAGTTTTGCTTGTAACGAAAGGGGGGGCTGCAACAACTGATTTTGTAGTAGTGAAGATTGTTGTTTTTTGCTTAACAAGGAAACGTCTTCGCTAACATTCTTTGTAACGGGATCTCCAAGACTAGCTAATTTGGCTGACTTTTTAGCCGGTGGCAGAGCTTCATTAATCTGCAATTTATACTCTAGTTGAATACTGAATTTATCATTAGTCAAATTATTATCGAATTGACTCTTCTGTTTGGTATTAACGCCTTCAGTTACTGAAGGTGAATTCCCGTAAATTATGTTTATTGACATAAGTGACTCCAATATGGCGGATAATTGCCCAATGCTAGTGTGAAATACATGAGTTATTATTCAAGTAAAATAATTAAGCAAAAAAAGTGCCAATGTTAAGATCAGTGAATTTTGACGGATAATGACTAGAGTTGTGAATTAATTTATTCCAACCATAAGTTTTGCAAACACGATTAATTTGAAAACAGGTTATTTAACTGGGCAGCTGCAAGCTAATTTAACCTGAGCCACGCTTTTAGCGAGTGTAAATTTGCTTCGCTTAATAACAGGCGAGGCAATGTGGGTGTTATTTTAAAGCTGAAATTACTAAAAATTGTGCCAGTTTGCATAAAAAATGCCGGTCAAAACATCTGACCGGCATCAACAACAAATACTCAGGATTAAGGAGTATCTAACCTATTAATTACGCATCTTACGACGCTTTCTCATAGCGGCTAAAGGTACTAATAATAAAGTTAACCAGCCTAGAGCGCCACCGCTACTCTTCTTATTTGTGACTGTCGCTGAGACGGTTACAGGCGAAGATGTCGCAGTGCCATCAGATACTACGACTGAGAAAGTAATAGTACTATCGTTTTCTACAGACGGCGCGTTGAACGTGGCGCTGTTTGATGTTGAGGTAACACCTACAGACGGACCAGCAGTTTGCGTCCAGGTGTAGGTTAGTGTGTCACCATCAATATCAGTACCCGTAACGTTTAACGTCACACTTTCACCTTCTGCCACCGACTTAGCTGCACCAGCTGTTAAAGTTGGAGCATCATTCACCGGTGTCACAACAACGTTTACAACAGTTGGTGTCAGTTCAATGCCGCTTTCATCCGCAGCGCTGTAGGTAAAGCTGTCAGTGCCGTTAAAGTTTGCCGCTGGCGTATAGATAATCATGCCGGCTTCATCAACGGCTGCTGTGCCATTGCTTGGGGCCGTTACAATAGTGACACCTGATACAACACCATCTGCGCCGACGTTGACCTTGTTAACAGCGTGCATTGACTCGCCGCCGCTCATTACCTTAACGTTAATTACTTTGGTTGCAACTGCTGCGTCGTTAGCAAGTACATCTTTTGCCTCTGACACTGCATCTTCATCTACTGTAATGGAATCAGCTGCACCAAGGTCAAGCATGCCGTCATTTTCCAACTGATAGCGCAGCTGTAAATTGCCGCCAACTACGTTGGTAAGTCCGATTGCTGTACCAACCATCGGAGCAGTGCCAGTGCCATTATAAAAGCGAGAGATACCAGTCGAGCCTGACGCGTCTTCAGCGCCGATGGTAACATTTGCAGGCACTGAATCTATTTTCAGATAATCAAAAAAGATATCCTGTTCGGTACCACCAAGTTTTACCCATGTCTGGAAGGTAAACCGGCCAGCTGCTGGGTTGTTCCACAATTCAACGTCGTTCCATTCAAATACTACATAGCCTGACACCAGGCCAACGTGTAATGTACCGGCGCCACCTGCACCACCGGCCAAGTCAAAGTCAGCCCACATGGCGGCTAGCACGTTATTTGGTGCAGCTGATGATGGCATTTCCTGATTCTCAAAGGAGCCTGTTGTAGCACCGCCGCCAGCAATTACGATGCCATTGTCACCAACTGTAATGCTGTTATAAACGTTGCCATTATAGACATAGCCACCAAGACCGCCCAGGTTGTATGTTACTGAAAATTCGTCACATTCCCCTGCGCAAGCGTATGGCGCAACACCTAAATCTTTAATTGAGGTGTTCATGCCTGCAAAGTTTTCCATAGTGAAACGACCAACTTCCAGTTTACCTGTCCATGCTAACCGTTGATCTGACGCATCCAGTAAGTACTCGGTACCATTTGCAACATCAGATGATTCTGAGTCAGCAACGATCTTGGTTCCCTGTGGAGCTGAAATTTCTACGCTAATTTGGTCGGTAAATGTTTTGTTGTTATAAAACGCTGCTATATCAATTGGTTCCGCTGGTCTTAATGTGCCAGTTCCGGTTGTAGAAATGGTTGCTGCGTCAGGCGTTTCAGAAACGTACAATGCTATTGGCATAGTAGCTGTTGGTACGGAATTATCGTTTGACGTAAAGTTGATGCGGCCAAATTGCCATGTCCCGTAGGTTGAAGCAGACGCATCTACAGTTAAAGTAAAATCGGCTGAATCAGTTTCAGAGCCAAAAGCACCCAGAGTGAAAGTATCGTCACTCAGTTCTGCATCAATTGCAACATCATCAAATGTTACTGTCGCTGTCCATGTTTCGCTTGTATCTGACATATTGCGCAGCGCTCTTGTTACATCACAAGTTGCAATACATGGATCTTGTGCCCAAGAAGGCTTGTCAAAGGTCAAGGCAGCTGTAGTAGCACGAGTAAGATCTAAACGGCCAGCACCAATGTCAAACGGTGTTGCCGGAGTGGAGCCATCCTCTTTTTTCATACCGTCAAATACTGACGATGAAGTTAGTGCTGTTTTAATTTCAACCGCTGACCAATCTGGATGGAGTTGTTTCATAATCGCAGCTGCGCCAGCTACATGAGGTGACGCCATTGAGGTGCCGCTCTTCAGGCCAAAAGTACTACCCGCTGCATTTTCATCCGGAGATGTGGCTGACAGAATAGAGCTACCTGGTGCAGCGATGTCTGGCTTTAAGCTACCTGAGTCACCATTTGGACCTCGAGAAGAAAAGTCACTCATGAGATCTGCAAATTCAGAATCCACAACACGTTTAGTATCATTGTCAATAATTACTGAAATAGCGGCTTCATCTTCCAGTAGCATCTCAATATTTTCACCACTTGCTTTGGAAATCATCACCGCAGGTAGTGTGGTGGTTGGAGCTGACATAGTGATTGGCAGACCAGCAGCACTATTGTATACAACCACGCCTGCTGCACCGGCATTCATAGCATTATCAATTTTATTTGTAAAAGCACATGCGCCACGAGAAATAAGGGCTACGCTGTCTTTAAAGGTATCTACCGGGAACGGGTTACAACCTAAAGCATTATCTGGTGCAACCGCTTTTGCAGAAATAAAATCAGCTGTAATATCTTCTTCTAAACTGTTAAAGCCTGAACCGCTGCTAGCGATGGCTAAAATATCGTTGCCACCATTAACCTGAATAGTGTTGGCAAAGAAGCGGCCATGGGTTGTGCTGGCAACAGATAAGCCACTTTCTATACAAGATGGGCAACCGATAGTTTGCGCACCTGGACCATCATTTCCGGCAGCAGTAACTACCACCACACCAGCTTCTTCAGCAGCTTGGAATGCTGCTTGATACGGGCTAGTCGCTGGGTCACCGCCAGCACCGCCGCCCCATGAGTTGTTGATAACATCAGCGCCGTCTTTGACAGCCCAATCAAGTGCCTCTAGCAGCATGACGTTTGAACCACTACCCCGGTTTGCTGGCGTTTGGAATAGCGCTTTGTATGCCATGATGTAAGCACCTGGTGCTACACCAGATATGGTGACATCAGAAAAACCATCTTCGTTAGGATTGCCTTCGCTATCTTCAGGAACGATTTCTGTCGTGCCGTTGAATTTTATGCTTACAGGATTACCTGCCGCAGTGCCTGCAACATGAGTACCATGACCACCTAACCCCAATGGACTCATGTATTCATCAGGATGAGTTACGAACGTAGGCGTGCTGTAACGTGCAACAATAACCTTGTCATTACAAAATGACGGATCAAAATTGTTACAGTAGTCTGTTGTAGGCAGGTCTGTTGGTTTGGTGAAGTTTTCCCCTGCGAACATCGGGTTCTCTGGTCGTATACCGCCATCAATGATAGCAATTTTTACGCCTTGGCCGGCATTAGCGCTGCCGCCCAGGCTGGCCCAAACTTGTTGAGCTTTTACAATATCTAACGAGGCGTCCATCGACTCGTAGTACATCTCTTCCTTGTACACTGCTGTGACACCAGGCATGGTGAGTAGCGAGTCATAAATGTTTGTATCTGACGCAACCACTACAGCATTCATTATTGTATCGTAATGACGGTCCATTTTTGCATTTGGAAATTTTGCACTAAGTGCTTTAGCAAAAGCCGCTCGTTCAGCTTTCAATAAAGATACTTGTGATTTTGCGGCTTCAGACGTCATATCAAGCTTATTGCCTGGCTTAGCTTGATTTTGAGCTTGGACGCTGACTATGGAGCTTAATGGGGCTTGCTCAAGTTGTACGATGAAATAATTTGGGTAAGCTTGCTTTAGCTGGGATCCTTTGATTACTTTATCATTCTGACTGGTGTGTGTAATTTCTGGTGAGTAGTGTTTAACGTCTGTTAAATCAATGGCGAGCGACTGCCCGGAGATGGCTGCAGCAACAGATGCTGCAACAAACGACATCAAGTACATCTTTTTTGTGCTCATTAACATGTTCCTATAGATACGAAGAATTTTCTTATAATGTCCAATCGTTAAATTATTTTGGTAATTGTTGATTGGACAGTGAGGATACCGCTAAAAAAAAACAAGTTAAAGTGCTTTTGTTCATTAAGGATACATCGAGCAGACTAAACATGAGGTTAGGAATGCTTATTGAATCAGCACCACGCCTGCTACCAGAACATTTGTCCAGGTAGCTAATATTCATCGTGGGCTGGGCTGCTTGCGCACTATATCTATTTATTAATCATCTCCATTTAAACCCGCTCACAGCGTCCAATCTGACGGGTTCTTACATCCCCAAATGTAGGGTGATGATGCAGCCGGTGAACAATAATTTTGATCGCCCCAGTGCTGATTACAATTGATCGCTTATTTGCTGCAAATCCTCTGCGCTGAACAAATACAGCTGATTACAGTACTCACAGGTCATTTCCAGTTTTCCCTCGGCAACGTGCTCAGCCAGGGCTTCTTTGCCAATACTGAACAGAGCCGTTTCGCACTTCTGGCGCGAACAGCCACAGACAAAACTGACTTGCTGCGCGGGGAACAGCTCCACTTGCTCCTGGTGAAACAGCCGGTACAGCATATCTTCAGCTGGCAATGTCAGTAGTTCGCTGCCGGTTACCGTATCGGCCAATACCACTAACTCGGCAAAATCTGCTGCTGCTTTTTCTGCTTCAACCGGTAATACCTGCAACATTAAGCCTGCGGCAGCATTTTTTGTGGTTATGTCAGTAAATATGTACAAGCGGGTGGGTAACTGTTCCGATTGCGCAAAATAACCTTCTAATGTACTGGTTAAGGTGTCGCCGGTTAATGGAATGATGCCCTGATAGCGCTCGCCCTGGCGGGGTGTTATGGTCACAATCATAACCCCTTCACCAATTAACTGGCGAAAGCTATCGCCACTCAGTTCGGCCTGCAGCCTGACTACAGCACGAAAATTCTGATTATTATCACCATTAACTGCGGCAAACTTCACCGGGCCATCGCCTTGCAATTGCACGGCAATTTCGCCATCAAATTTTAAGGTGGCAGTAATTAAACTGGTTGCCACGACGAGTTCAGCCAGCAGTTGTTTTACCGGCAACGGATAGTGATGGTTTTGCAGCATCTTATCCAGGCTAGCTGCAACCTGGACCAATTCGCCTCTGACATTTTTTTGCTGAAACAAAAAGCGGTGTAACGTATCCTGGTTCATAAAGTCTCTCTTACTGCTTTGATTTTAAAAGTAATAACTGGCGACGCATTTTTTTGTCTGGCTTAGTGTCCGGGTGTGGTGCAAACAAGCTGTTGGTCTTGCGCAGCTCTGCCCGGGCCAGACGTTGCTCAGTGCTGGCCTCGGTTTCCTGATACAGTGCCTGTGCCAGGGGGGCGGCAAGCCGTCTTTCTGATAGTCCCAAAACAATAACCGTTTTTTCGTCAGTGCCTTGTGCCAGCTTAATTGTGGCTCCGATCTCAACATGGCGACTTGCTTTGCAACGCTGCTCATTGTAGTGTACTTTTCCGCCTTCGATCATGCTCTTGGCCAGGGCGCGGGTTTTATAAAAACGACAAGCCCAAAGCCATTTATCCAGCCTGATACTATCGTTTTGCGGTGTCGTGGCCTTTGGTGTTGTCATAATTAACCTGTATGCTGAACTGAATGTGCATTATAGTGCCAAACAACATGCGAAGCGTACCCCCGGGATTATTTTCACTGTTAGTATTTTGTAAAAATACCGACTGACCCTTGTTGGTATGCCGACAACTGAGTAAGATGAAACCGAACTTATTATAAGAAAGCCCAAATGAATCTGTCTTTGTCATTGCAAGAGTTTAACCGCATTAGCCAGCGTCTGCCGGTCAGTACTTTACGAAA
Organism: Arsukibacterium sp. UBA3155; assembly: GCA_002364615.1. Taxonomy (GTDB): domain Bacteria; phylum Pseudomonadota; class Gammaproteobacteria; order Enterobacterales; family Alteromonadaceae; genus Alishewanella. The sequence goes on from DEYP01000023.1 coordinate 163,979, forward strand.
ACTACTGAACCTGACTCTGGTGCTGTTGCTTGCCTGGCTACTGGCCCGTTTAAGCTGGCAGTTGTTGCCAGAGCCTGAGTTTGCCAGCCCCGTATCAGTGCAGCAAGCGGGCACTGCATCAACCGGTATGGCAACCACCCCGCTTGAACAATTATTAACTTACTCCCTGTTTGGTGAGGTGACGGCTGAACCGGAACGGGCAGAGCCGGTGGTGACCGAAGCGCCAAAAACGCAACTTAATGTCAAACTGACCGGGGTTGTAGCCCAGGCTGATCCTAACAGTGGCAGTGCTATTATCGAAAGCCGGGGTAGCGAAGGTACTTATGCAATTGATGACACAATTGATGGCACTAACGCGGTATTAAAGCAGGTATTAATTGATCGGGTGCTTCTTCAGCAGGCGGGTCGTTTTGAAACGCTGATGCTCGATGGTATTGAATATACCAAAATGGCGCAGGCGAATGCCGGACTTGGACGGGAAGACAACCCGGAACCGAGTTATGAGAACGAGTTGGTTGCCTCGCCGCAGGCCGTTGCACCGGTGCTGGATGAAGGCGACTTAGGCGTCAGCCGTGACGAACTGCTGGCAGAGCCAATGAAGTTTTTTGATTACATCCGGGTGTCACCGCAGCAACGCGACGGTGCTCTGGTGGGATATAAGTTAATGCCAGGCAAAGACCCGGCGCTGTTTACCCAGCTGGGTTTACAGCAAAATGATTTGGCAATAGAGATTAATGGCATTCCGCTGAACGATATGCAGCAGGCCATGCGGGTGATAAACGAGCTGAGAGATGCAAGTGAAGCCGCAATTAAAATAGAACGTGACGGTGAAATCAGAGATATTCTGGTTAGCCTTTCGCAATAAAATAATTAGATAACAATTGGTTAAATTCTCATGATATCAGGCGGTTTTTTCAGAGATTCAGGGCGCGCATTAGCTGGTTTGCTGGCAGGTGCTTTGTTAAGTTTTGCGGCACTAGCGGATACTGAACAAGTGCAGTATTCACCTAATTTTAAAGGCACGGACATCAACGAATTTATCAATATCGTGGGTATGAACCTGAAAAAAACTATTATCGTCGACCCCCAGGTACGGGGCCGGATTAACGTCCGCAGTTATGAAATGCTGAACGAAGAACAGTATTATCAGTTCTTCCTAAACGTACTGGAGGTATACAGTTTCGCTGTAGTGGAAATGGAAAGTGGCATTTTAAAAGTAGTACGTAATAAAGATGCCAAAACGTCCAATATTCCGGTAGTGGGCGATGACGCCCCCGGTTACGGTGATGAAATGGTGACGCGGGTGGTACAGGTACGCAACGTTTCTGTGCGTGAGCTTGCGCCATTACTGCGTCAGTTTAGTAACCAGGCCGGTGGTGGCCATGTGGTGAACTATGACCCATCGAACGTCATTATGATGACCGGGCCGGCAGCAGTAGTAAACCGGATTGTCGATATTATACAGCGGGTAGATAAAGCCGGTGATCAGGAGTTAGAAATTCTGAAACTGGAATTTGCCTCAGCCGGTGAAATTGTCCGAATTCTGGAGAGTATTTATAAAAGCCAGGGCCGGGCTGAGCAACCTGATTTTCTGATCCCGAAAATTGTTGCTGACGAGCGTACCAACAGCGTTATTGTCAGTGGCGAGTTGCAAGCCAGACAGCGGGTGATTGAATTGGCAAAGCGGCTGGATGCCGAGCTGAAAACCAGCGGCAACACCCGGGTATATTATTTAAAATACGCTAAGGCGGAAGAGCTGGTACCGGTATTAAAAGGGGTAAGCGAGTCTATTGTTGCCGAAGTACAGGGGGCTACCGGGGCGGCTGGCGCGCAGGGCGCCCGGCGTACGCAGGGCTCTGGTCGCGAAATCAGTATTGAAGCGCATGCCGACAGTAATTCTTTAGTGGTTACCGCGCAGCCGGATATGATGCGCTCGTTAGAGGATGTGATCCGTCAGCTGGATATTCGCCGCGCACAGGTGTTGGTCGAAGCGATTATTGTGGAAGTATTTGAAGGCGATGGTACCGATTTTGGCGTACAGTGGCTAAATAAAAATGCAGGCGGTACTAATTTTACCGGCGGCAATACCATTCCGATAATAAATGTAGCTGGTGCTGCTGCGCTGGCCTCTCAAGTAAACCAGGGGACGACCACAACCACCATAGTTGATGGTGTGCCAGTGACGCAGACCACTCCCGATTCAAACCGTGACTACTCGGGCTTAGCCAGTGTATTGCAGGGTTTGAACGGTGCTATGTTAGGTTTTTACAATGGTGACTGGGGCGCTATTTTGCAGGCCGTGCGCACCAGCACTAACTCAAATGTGCTGGCCACACCACACATTACTACCATGGATAACCAGGAAGCCTTCTTTTTAGTCGGCCAGGAAGTCCCTGTTATTACCGGCTCTACCACCGGTGCCAACAACACTAACCCATTTCAGCAGGTGCAGCGCCAGGAAGTGGGGATTAAACTAAAGGTTACCCCGCAAATTAACGAAGGCAACGCGGTTCAACTGACGATTGAGCAAGAGGTGTCCAGCATTGGCGGCGCCACTGCGGTAGATATCACGATCAATAAACGCGAAATTAAGACCACGGTAATAACCGATGACGGTGCAACCGTAGTGCTGGGCGGGTTAATTGATGAAGATGTGCAGGAAAGCGAATCTAAAGTGCCATTACTTGGCGATATTCCGTTTTTGGGGCATTTATTTAAATCGACCAGCGTGACAAAGCAAAAGCGTAACCTGATGGTGTTTATCAAAGCGACTATAGTGCGTGAAGGATCGGCGATTTCTGGTATTTCTAAAGCGAAATACAACCATATTAGGGCCGAGCAATTATTGCGCGATGAAGAAGGTATCCGGTTAATGCCTAATACCAGACAAGTAGTATTGCCTGAATGGGATGACTCACTGGTACTGCCGCCGACGTTTGACCGTTATATGGAAGAACAGCAACAAAAACCGGCAGAGCCGCAACCTGCAACCGGAACGCGTGACTGATGGAAAGCCTGGTAGCAGAAGAAGAAGTTAAACCGGTTAGCAGCCGTATCCGGCTGCCGTTCAGTTTTGCCAAGCGCCATGGCGTGTTGTTACAACAGCAGCCAAGCGGCTGGCAATTGTACGTGCAACCGACCACCCGGCCGGAGTCGGTACTGGAAGTGCGACGGCTGCTGGCGGAAGGCTTTACCGTTAAACCCCTATCGGCGGCAGAGTTTGAAACCCTGCTCGAGGCCAGCTATCAGCGCGATTCTTCTGAAGCACAGCAACTGATGGAAGATATAGGCAATGAGGTTAATCTGGCTTCTCTGGCCGATGATATTCCTGAAACGGAAGACCTGCTGGAAAACGAAGATGACGCACCGATTATAAAACTGATTAACGCCATGCTGGGCGAAGCGATTAAGCTTGGCGCGTCTGATATCCATATTGAAACGTTTGAAAAAGCCCTGATTATCCGCTTCAGAGTGGATGGTTTACTACGCGAGGTGTTGCGTCCTAATCGCCGGCTATCCAGCTTGCTGGTATCACGGATTAAAGTGATGTCAAAAATGGACATTGCGGAGAAGCGAGTGCCGCAGGACGGTCGTATCAGTTTAAGGATAGCCGGGCGGGCGGTGGATGTGCGGGTGTCGACCATGCCATCAAGCCATGGTGAGCGGGTTGTATTACGTTTGCTGGATAAAAACAACTCGCACTTAAACCTGGCCGATTTAGGCATGACGCTGGCAGTGCAGCAGGCGTTTTCCAAACTTATTTTAAAACCCCATGGCATTATTCTGGTTACCGGGCCAACGGGCTCAGGTAAAAGTACCACCCTTTACGCCGGGTTAACTGAAATTAATACCAAAGACCGCAATATTCTCACCGTCGAGGACCCGATAGAGTACGAACTTGAAGGCGTTGGGCAAACCCAGGTCAACACCAAAGTTAATATGACGTTTGCCCGTGGTTTAAGGGCGATACTACGCCAGGATCCGGATGTGGTAATGGTCGGTGAAATTCGCGATCTGGAAACGGCACAAATTGCTGTGCAGGCCAGCTTAACCGGCCATTTGGTATTGTCTACCCTGCACACCAACACGGCTGCCGGCGCCATTACCCGCTTAGAAGACATGGGCGTTGAAGCGTTTTTGTTATCTTCAAGCTTACTTGGTGTGTTGGCGCAGCGCCTGGTGCGCACACTTTGCAGCCACTGTAAAGAACTGCACGAGCCAGATAAAGAAGAACGCAATTTGCTGGGTATTGCTAAAAAAGAAGGCCAGCACATTTACCGGGCAAAAGGATGCGAGCATTGTAATTTCACCGGCTACCGTGGTCGTACTGGTATTCATGAGCTACTGCAGGTGGATGAAACCATTCGCGAGATGATCCATAACGGCAAAGGCGAGCAGTCAATTGAAAAGTATGCCCGGGCCCATTGTCCCAGCATCCGGGTGGATGGCTTCAGCAAAGTTCTGGCTGGCGAAACCACGCTGGAAGAGGTATTGCGGGTCACCCGTGAGGATGTGTAATGGCCGCATTTGAATACCAGGCGCTGGATTTACGCGGCAAAAAAAATAAAGGGGTGCTGGAAGCAGACAATGCTCGTCATGCCAGACAGCTACTGCGTGAGCAAAAGCTGCAACCGCTTAGTGTGGAACTGGCGTCACAACAGGAAAAGTTGGTGGCGTCGGGCCGTAAATGGTTAAGCCGCAAGATTTCAGCGTCTGAGCTGGCATTACTGACCCGCCAACTCGCTACTCTGGTCGAGGCAGCCTTGCCAATTGAAAGCGCATTGCTGGCAGTAGCGGAGCAATGTGAAAAGCCCCGTTTACAAAATATGATGATGGCGGTACGTTCCAAGGTGGTGGAAGGGTACACGCTGGCAGAGGGGCTGGCAGAGTTTCCGCACGTGTTTGATCATTTGTTCCGGTCGATGGTAGCAGCAGGTGAAAAATCTGGCCATTTAGAGCAGGTGCTGAACCGGTTGGCTGACTATACCGAGCAGCGTCAGCATATGCGCAGCCAGATTCTGCAGGCGTTATTGTATCCGATAATTTTAACGTTTTTTGCGGTGCTGGTAATTAGCATTCTATTGGCCGCAGTGGTACCGAAAATTGTTGGTCAGTTTGAACATATGGGCCAGTCTTTGCCCGGTACAACCTTGTTTTTAATTGCTGCCAGTGATTTTATTCGCAACTACGGCATCTTAGTATTAGTGGCCTTAATGCTGGGTGCGGTGTTCTGGCAGCGGGCGTTGCGAAAACCTGAGCTTCAATATCGCTGGGACCGCTTTACCCTGCATCTTGGCATGTTTGGCAAGGTAAGCCGGGGACTGAATACCGCCCGTTTCGCCCGTACCTTAAGTATTCTGAATGCCAGCTCAGTACCGCTGTTAGAAGCGATGCGGATAAGTGCGGATGTACTTGGTAACAGCTACATGAAAGAAGCGGTGGCGGATGCAACCGGCCGGGTGAGGGAGGGGACGTCGCTGAGAAATGCCTTAGAGCAAACCAAAATGTTTCCGCCTATGATGTTGCATATGATTGCCAGTGGCGAAAAAAGTGGCCAGCTGGACAGTATGCTGGAACGGGCTGCCAATTCTCAGGACAAGGAGTTCGAGACATTGGTGACAGTGTCTTTAAAAGTGTTTGAACCGGTGCTGGTCTCTGTGATGGCCGGCATGGTGCTTTTTATTGTAATGGCAATATTACAGCCAATTTTAGCGTTAAATAATATGGTAGGTGGATAACATGTTAAGGCAGATACAAAAAGGTTTTACCTTGCTGGAAGTGATGGTGGTTATCGTTATTCTGGGCATTATTGCCAGCATGGTGGTACCAAACTTGATGGGGAATCAGGAGCAGGCAGCCAAACAGAAAGTGGTGGTGGATATTCAGCAGCTGGAAAGTGCCCTTGACATGTATCGTTTGCGCAACGGCTTTTATCCCACCACGGAACAAGGTATAGCATCTCTGGTTACGGCTCCAACGTCGCAGCCGGCGCCACGTTCATTTCCGGAAGGTGGTTTTATTCGCCGTCTGCCAAAAGACCCCTGGGGTGAAGAGTATATTATGGTGAGTCCGGGACAGCTTGGTAGAATCGACGTTTACAGCAAGGGCCCGGATCGGGTTGCCGGTACCGATGATGATATTGGTAACTGGAACCTGGATGAAGCCGATCGTAGTAATAACTAATGGTCGCTAAGCCACTAAATCGCTGTAAGCAAACTGGTTTTACCTTGTTAGAGGTGATGCTGGTACTGCTATTAATCGGTTTACTGGCGACCACTGTGGTGGTTAATTTCAGCGGTGACTCGCCTGAGCAACGTTTACAGAAAGAAACCGAGCGGTTTCAGCAGGTATTTCAGTTTGTTGCCGAAACGGCAATGTTAAAGCAGCAGGAGTGGGGTCTGGTGCTGCAGGAAGGTAGCTACAGCTTTGTCTACTTTGATGGCGAGAAGTGGCTGCAGGCCGATGAACCGAAAGCCGCTGAGCTTTATGAACTGGCAGAGGATATCCGGTTGCAACTGGAGCTGGAAGGGTTGCCGGGCGCAGAGTTGAGTTTATTAAGCCAGCTGAACTGGCAGGATGATGAGGAGTTTGCTGACAACGACAGTGAGCAACCTCCTGTGTTACCACAAGTGTTTATTTTATCCTCCGGTGAAATCAGTCCGTTTCGGTTAATATTTCAGTTAGGAGAGCGGCTGGAGCAGGTTAGTCAGACTGTCGGCACCGATTTTACCATTCCGCTTAGCCGGTCTGACGTTATCACGGTGCGCTGATGAAGATCCGTGGTTTTACCTTGCTGGAACTGTTGGTAGCAATGGCCATATTTGCTGCCGCCGGTCTGGCAATTATGCAAGCCAGCTCAGGCCATATCCGGGCATTAAGTCAGATAGAAGAATTAACCATCGCCGGTTATGTGGCGAATAATCAGCTGCAACTTGCGATGATAGAGCCAAACTGGCCGCCGCGCGAGCTATTACAAGGTGAAGTTGACATGGCGAACCGGCAGTGGCTATGGCGCCAGCAGGCAACCACCGTGCCCGATGCCGACCTGCGCCAGGTGGTAGTGAGTGTAAGTCTGGCAGAGCAGCCAGACGATGTCTTGCTACAACTGACAACGTTTGTAGGTAAACCCAGTGGTTAAACAACAGGGCTTTACGTTTATTGAGATGCTGCTGGCGACCGCTATTTTTGCCATGGTGGGGTTGGCCTCTGTCGCTGTATTAACCAGTGTCACTAACAGTGATGAACTGTCCCAGGAAGCAACCGGCCGTATCCAGCAACTGCAGCGCACTATGCTGATGCTGGAACGTGATTTTATGCAAATAAGTACTCGTTATGTGCGGCTGGACGGCGAAGCACCGGTAGACTACCGGTTATATGGTGAGCAATATTTATTGGAAAGCGAAGATCACGGTCTGAGCTTTACCCGTCAGGGCTGGCGTAATCCGGGGTACATTCTGCCGCGAAGCGAAGTACAACTGGTCGCGTATCGGTTGGAGCAAGGCGAACTGCAAAGGCTGTTCAGCTTGTACCCCGATGCCGTAGCAGGCAGCGAGCCGCTGGTGCAGGTGCTGCAGCAAAACCTGACGGCATTTTCCGTTAGTTACCTGCAGGGCGAGGAATGGCTGGAAAAATGGCAGAGCAGTGTTATGCCAAAAGCGGTGAGAATTACCCTTACCCATGAGTACCTTGGCGAAATAGAACGCATTTTCAGTCTGCCAGCCGGTATGGTGGTGACGCGCAGCGTGAGCACGCCGAACCCGGGTGGAACCACTCCGCAGAATAACGACCGTGACAGACCAGCAGACCCCGGGCAGCCTAATGACCAAAGACGAGAGCAGCGTTAATGGACCGCTCACAGCGCGGAGCCGCGCTTATCACCGTGTTAATGATCGTGGCGATTGTGGTTGTTATTGCAGTTAACATGACCGGACGGCTGCAGTTACAATTACAACGCCAGCAAAACTTACAACAGCAACAGCAGGCATTCTGGTATGCCATGGGTGCTGAACACTTTGCCAGGGTATTATTAAGTCGTAGTTTAAGTGGTCAGGAAACCGTCAATCTGGAGCAAGACTGGGCCCAAAGCGGTGCCAGCTTTGTGGTCACCGATGGCAACATCGCCGGTGAGATCACGGATTTGCAAGCTTGCTTTAATTTGAACGCATTACAGCAGCCTGGCCAGCGAGGCACCTCTGGTCGAATTGAGCAGACCGCAGCGCAGCGCAGCTTTATCCGATTGCTGGAACTTGCTGCAACAGACCTGTCGATGCCGGCAGAATATTTGATGGCAAGAGTACACGACTGGCTGGATGAAGACAGTTTGCTCAGCACCGCTGGCAGCGCTGAGGAAGATGATTATGCTGCCTTGCAGTTTCCATATTATACCGCCAACTCATTGATGGTGTCGGTCAGTGAACTGCGTCAGATGCTGGATATAACTCCTGCCGATTTGCAAATGTTATTACCTTATGTGTGCGTGCTACCGGAAAATACCCAGTATCAGCTCAACATTAATACGCTGACCGAAGACACCGCAATATTACTGGCGGCGCTTGTACCACAGCTTACCGAAGCCGACGCTATAGATATGATCGCGGAGCGGCCAGAAAATGGCTTTAACAGTATTGATGAGTTGCTTGCTTTGCCGCAGCTGGCAGGGATTGAAATGGCAGATGACGTCAAAGCCTTATTAACGGTAAAATCCAGTTACTTTCAGTTACTCGCCACTACTTCTTATCTGGAAAGTGGTTTCGTGCTAACGTCGATATTCAGAGTTGATGATGAAAATACAGTCAGGGTATTGGCCCGGCGATTTGGAGGCCAGGGGTGAGTGAACAGTTAATTATCCGGTTAGGAAGCCGGGCAGAGCAGACGATTAGCTGGCTGGTCTTTGCCAGCCACAATAGCGAAGTGATTGCATCTGGTGAAGTGGCCAATGCCGGTCAGTTGAGCGAATTGGCTGAACGTGTAGGCAACCGGCCGGTTATTGCCTTGGTGCCCGCGTCAGATGTGGTGTTAAAGCAGGTGAATTTGCCCACCCGCCCCACCCGGCAAATTCTGCAGGCTTTACCCTATATGCTCGAAGATGAGCAGGCGGAAGATATCGATCAGCTCTGGCTGGCGCTCGGCCCTTTAGAACAGCAAGAGGGCCAGTATCAGCAACAGGTTGCCGTGGTGCAACGCGAGCGGATAGATGGCTGGTTGGGCTGGTTGCAGGACGCGGGTTTTAATGTGGTGCGGATGCTGCCAGATGCCTTGTTATTGCCAGATAATCCTTTGCCTGCTTGTATTGAGCTGAATAACCAATGGCTGATAAAACAGGGGGCCTGGCAGGCCAGCGCCATCGATAACAGCTGGTGGCCTCAGTATCTGGCATTAGCAGCCTTGCCCAATATTGCGAGCTATAGCCCGTGGCCGCGCGATATTATGCAATCCCAGCAAAGTATGGAGCCGGAGCTACCACTGGTGTTATTAGCCCGCCAGCTGCCACATATCAATTTTACCTTGCTGCAAGGGCCCTATGCCCCGAAACGTCAAACCAATAAACACTGGCAGCAATGGCGAAGCAGTGCCGTACTGGCCGCAATTTGTCTGGCGACTTACTTAGTAGTGCAGGGGTTTTCTATATGGCAACTGGATAGACAGCTAACCCAGGTACAACAGCAAAGCCTGAGCGGTTACCAACAAGCGTTTCCCGGCGAAACTATTGTCAATTTATCCCGGCAGATTGAGCAAAAACTGGCAGCCGCAGGTTTAGGTGGTGAAACTGTTAATTTTTTAACCCTGTTAGATGCGCTGCAACGACAACTGGCAGAAATTGGTGATATAAAAGTGGATAGTTTACGGTTTGATGCCACCCGCACCGAACTACGATTTTCAGCAAATGCCGGCGGTTTTCAGAATTTTGAACGTTTAAAAACTGCGCTGGAAAGTGCCGGTTATGAAATTGAGCAGGGCGCCCTAAGCAATGATGGTGCCCGGGTACAAGGCACTGTAGTAATGCGGAGCAGAACATGAAGCAGCAAATACAAACCTGGTGGACCGGTTTAGCGGCACGCGAGCAACAGCTGCTGAGCATCGCAGCGGTGGTGCTCAGTATCGGCGCGGTTTACTGGTTTATCTGGCAACCTCTGCAGCAAGGTTATAGCAGCAAGCAAACCGCTTTGCAGCAGGGGCAGATGCAGCTAATGCAATTTCAGCAGGCGCTGCCTCAACTACAGCAGGCCAATAACAGTCAGGGACGGGTTGGCGGCAGTCTGGCCCAGATAGTCAGTAACAGCTCACGTACCTACAATATCCGGGTAAGCCGGATGCAGCCTCAGAATGATCAATTGCAACTGGTATTAGAAGATGTGTCCTTTGAACAACTTTTACGTTGGTTGGCGCAATTACAAAATAATAATGGTGTAAAGCTGGTCAGTCTGGATATCGCCAATACCGATAGCAGCGGCATTGTGCGGGTAAGACGGATGGTAATCGAATAATATGAAGTATTGGAAATTAACGCTAGCAGCATTTCTCGCTTATCTGGTTTTTATGTTGTACTTACTGCCTGCAGCCTGGGTACTGCATTGGGTTGGGCTGCCGCCTAATGTTAACATTGGTCCGGTACAGGGCACGGTATGGCAGGGCTCGGCAACCCTAGTTCAATACCAGAATTTGCAGTTCCAGCAATTACGCTGGCGTTTTAATGGCTGGTCGTTATTTACATTGGCACCACAAGTGACGTTGACCGCCGGCAGTATTGGCGAGCGAGACCAGCCCTATGCGAAAGCCAGTCTGGCCTATAGTTTCAGTGGTCTGAAAATGCAGCAAGCGTTGCTGCGGATACCGGTTAGTCAGTTATTGCCCTTGCTGGAGCTGCCGTTGCCAGTGGCGGCAACGGGCGAGTTGATGGTTGAGGTGCAGGACTTCCAACAGGGTAAGCCCTGGTGCAACAGCCTTGCTGGTAACGCCAGCTGGCTGGATGCGCGGTTACAACCCCCTACCGGAACCTGGCTGGAGCTAAACAGTATTGTGGCTGACTTGCGTTGTGAGCAAGGCAGCCCGGTGCTGATAACCGATGGTGAAAACAGCCTCGGACTGGCAGTCACCGCGGGCGTCGAAAACAGCAGACTAACGGTAAATGGCAGTTTAAAGCCAGACCCCAGTCTGCCCAGCGAAGTACACCAGGCGATGCAGTTTGTCGGCCGGCCGGATGCGCAGGGTCGCTACACCATACAGTTTTAATTCAGCACAAAGGATAGTGTGCTCTATCTGGTGGTCTGGAGTTTTGAGTGCGCCAGAATATCTTGTAGTAGCGGCGTATAGTCAGAGATGGCCGGAAACTCATTGATGGTTCTGGTTTGTTGCTGACTGTCCGGATTAGCCACTGCCAGCAAATGTTTAATGCCGAAGTTTTGGGCGGCAGTCAGTATGGGCAGGCTGTCATCGACAAAGAGGGTGGTGTCATTATTAAAGCCAAGCCGTTGTTGCAACTTTTGCCACAGCGCCCAATTTTCTTTGGTAACACCAAATTCGTGGGTAGAAATAAGGGTGTCGATATATTTAGCTAAATCGGTACGTTCCAGTTTCAGCGATAGGCTGTCAGGGTGGGCATTGGTGACCAGCACAACCTCGCGACCGGATTGCTTCAGCGCCGTTAAAAACGCCGGTACATCGGGGCGCATCTGAATTTTATCCATCACTTCACGTTTTAGCTCAGTAATTGGCAGTTGCAACCGTTCTCCCCAATAATCCAGACAATACCACTGCAATTTGCCGTTCAGTTCAGCATATTCACTTTGAAGTTGAGTTTTCGCATCATCAAGGCTGATACCGCTAATTTGGGCCCAGCGTTTTGGCAGATGTTCCAGCCAGAAGTGGTTATCAAAATGTAAGTCTAGTAAGGTGCCATCCATATCCAGCAATACGGTATCAATTTGTGCCCAGTCCAGCATAGGTTTTTCCTGTCATTCGTTTTATAGTAGCCACAGTAGATTGTAACAGAGGCCAGGTAATGACGCAGCGCCACCCTAACAAACAAGTGCCGGAAATTCTGGCGCAGGAAATCGTCGCCCAGAGCAGATTGTTTAAAATAGAGCAGTTGCAGTTACGCTTCAGTAATGGTGCAGAGCGGACTTACGAGCGGATGCGCGGCTCAGGTCGAGGTGCGGTCATGATCGTTGCCTGCCCGGATCCTGAACATTTTTATCTGATCCGGGAATACAGCGCTGGTACCCATGATTATCAGCTCGGTTTCCCCAAAGGGTTGATTGACCCGGGGGAAGATGTGTTGGCGGCTGCCAACCGGGAACTCAAAGAAGAAATTGGCTTTGGTGCAGGCCGTTTTATCGCATTAAAGTCGCTGGCGCTCGCTCCGGGATATTTTAATGCTACAATGCATATAGTTCTGGCGTTCGATTTGTATCCTGAGCAACAGGAGGGGGACGAACCCGAACCGCTGGAATTAATCAGTTGGGCACGCGGTAACAGTGACCTGTTATTGCAACAAGTGGATTTTACCGAAGCACGGAGCGTCGCTGCCCTGTTACTGGCACAGCAATACCTGGAAGCAAACCCGGATGTTTTTAAGCAAACTGCTTGAGAGTGTAAAACAGACCGCTCGTGAAGCCGGCCAGCATTTATGGCAGCTTTATCAAAGCGGTGACTTTGTTGCCGAACAAAAAGCCGACACCAGCCCGGTAACCACTGCCGACCTTGCTGCCAATGCCTTAATTATTTCCCGCTTGTCAGACTTAACGCCGGATATTCCGATAATTTCTGAAGAAACCACCATAATTCCTCTGGCGCAGCGTCAGCATTGGCCGCGATATTGGTTAATTGACCCGATGGATGGGACGCAGGAATTTGTCGCCCGCAGTGGCGATTTTGCCGTAAGTATTGCGTTAGTTGAACACGGCTGGCCGGCCCTTGGGGTAATTTACTGGCCCAAGGAAGATATTTTATATTACGCCACCCGTGGCCACGGCTCTTTTAAACAACAGCGTAATTTAATTAACCGGATGCAAGTGCATCAGCACCAACAGGGCGAAGTGCTGCGTATCGCCGTAAGCCGGCGTCAGCCATTGCAACCTATCATCGCTTTGTTAAGTGAGCGCCAGAGTGTTGAGTACATTCCACTGGGCAGTTGTTCGCTGAAAAGTTGTCTGGTGGCAGAAGGTAAGGCCGACTGTTATTTAAGGTTAGGCCCTACCGGTGAATGGGATACTGGCGCGGTGCATATTATTGTGGAAGAAGCGGGCGGTAAAATTCTCGATAGTCAGTTTTCCCCGTTGAGTTACAACCAGCGGGAATCACTGGCAAACCCCGATTTTATGGTGATAGGCCAGGCGCAGCTGCCCTGGCGTGAACTTATTCAAGCCAAGCCAACCACCCGGCCACTTTCGTCATAAACAGCCATTTATTCTGCATAACTTTGCTATAGGCCAAGCCTGGCGTGGTTTTCTACCATTAATGCCGTATTCACAACTATCTTTTTTGCCGTCGAAACGCTAAGATACCGAAGTATTTTTTGCGCAAAAACCAGGCTTTTGCGCAAAAAATAACATAATTAATAAGTCCGCTAGAGACTGCACCCTTACCTACAGTACCCTTAGGAGTTACATCATGTCCGATCTGGATCTGGGCCAATACGGCATTACAGATGTCACGGAAATCGTTTATAACCCATCGTACGATTTACTGTTTGCAGAAGAAACCCGCAGCGATCTGCAAGGTTATGAACAAGGCAAACTGACCAAACTGGGCGCGGTTTCGGTTGATACCGGTATCTTTACCGGCCGCTCACCAAAAGACAAATATATTGTTCGTGACGATACCACCCGTAATACGGTGTGGTGGTCAGATCAAGGTAAAAACGACAATAAGCCAATTAGTACTGAAGTATGGACTGACTTAAAGTCACTGGTAACACGTCAGTTATCAGGCAAGCGTTTATTCGTGGTTGATACCTACTGTGGTGCTAATGCTGATACCCGTTTAGCAGTGCGCTTCATTACCGAGGTAGCGTGGCAGGCACATTTTGTAAAAAACATGTTTATCCGACCCAGCGATGAAGAACTGAAAAGCTACAAGCCAGACTTTATTGTCATGAACGGTGCTAAGTGTACCAATCCGAACTGGCAGCAACAGGGCTTAAATTCTGAAAATTTTGTGGCCTTTAACCTGACAGAGCGTATTCAGTTAATAGGCGGTACCTGGTACGGCGGCGAAATGAAAAAAGGCATGTTCTCAATGATGAACTACTTTTTACCGCTGCAGGGCATTGCTTCCATGCATTGCTCGGCCAACGTAGGTAAAGCGGGAGATGTTGCGGTATTCTTTGGTCTGTCAGGCACGGGAAAAACCACCTTATCTACCGATCCTAAGCGGCAGCTGATTGGTGATGATGAACACGGCTGGGATGACGACGGCGTATTTAATTTTGAAGGTGGCTGTTATGCTAAAACCATCAATTTGTCACAAGAAAACGAACCAGATATTTATCAGGCTATTCGCCGCGATGCATTGCTGGAAAACGTCAGCGTAGCAAATGACGGTACTATCGATTTCGACGATGGTTCGAAAACTGAAAATACCCGGGTGTCTTACCCCATTTATCATATCGATAACATTGTTACGCCGGTATCTAAAGCGGGCCACGCAAAAAAAGTTATTTTCTTAACAGCGGATGCCTTTGGCGTGTTACCGCCGGTATCAAAACTGACTAAAGAGCAGGCCAAGTATCACTTTTTATCAGGCTTTACTGCCAAACTGGCCGGTACCGAGCGCGGCATCACTGAGCCAACGCCTACCTTTTCCAGCTGTTTTGGCGCGGCCTTCTTAAGCCTGCATCCAACGAAATATGCTGAAGTATTAGGTAAGCGAATGGCGGATTCAGGTGCTGAAGCTTATCTGGTCAATACCGGCTGGAACGGTACTGGTAAGCGTATTTCCATTAAGGCTACCCGCGCCATTATCGATGCAATTTTAGATGGTAGCATTGAGAATGCCGAGTTTGTGCAGTTGCCTTACTTTAATCTGGCGATGCCAACACGGTTGCACGATGTAGAGGATGGAATTCTGGACCCTCGCGCGACTTACAGTAACCCGGCAGACTGGGAAACCAAAGCAACTGACTTAGCCAAGCGTTTTGTCGATAACTTTACCAAGTTTACCGACAACGCCGAAGGCAAGGCGTTAGTGGCTGCGGGCCCGCAGCTGTAATTTTATTAATTAGATAAATTAAAACAGGCCGCTTTTGCGGCCTGTTTTATTCTATGTGAGTTAGTCGCAGGATCGTTTTTTCCAAAATTTTCTGTTAAATCAGGTGCAAAACAATATATATTGCCTAAAGTATAAGGCAACAGTATTGTATTTAGGCTTAGAAAGTTCAGTTTTTCGCTTGCCTGCCGTCTGCAGGTGGTAATAATGTAATTTAGCATGCACCGGGGTGACAGATGTTGCGGTCTTTAACAATTCAAAAACGATTACTGGCCGCCTTTGGGGCGTTAGCACTGCTGCTGGCCTTCACCGGTGTATTTAGTTTACAAAGTTTATCCTCGGTAAGGTCCCAGGCCAATTTTGTTGAAACTACAGTGGTTTCCGGGCTTTCCGGTATCGGCTCACTGGGCACCAATATTAACCGGAACCGGGCGCTTACCTTGCGGTTATTACTTGCCATCGATATTACTCAGGAAAGTGAAACTTTCAATATTATCAAAACGCTGCGACAAGACATCCTGAATACCGAAAAACCCTATGAAGCGACTATTTTCGATTCGCAGGAGCGCATTATTTTTGACAAGTACGTTGTTGCCAGACAAAAATACTTCGACTTGCAGGATCAAGCATTAGCGCTGCTGCTAAAAGACGAGCTTGGAGCGGCACAGGATTTATTAGACCAGATGAACCCGGTGGCCAGCGAGATAGCATTGGCACTTGCCGAGCTGGCGGATATTAATCATCAAGCAGCGCAGGATGCCCGTGCTTCCTCTATTGCCACCTATGACGGTGCAAAACTTGCGGTGATAATATTAATTGTGGTTGCCGTTGTTATTGCGATGGTGGTATCAGTTTTAATATCCCGCAGTATTAGCCAGCCGCTGGCACGCTCGGTTGCCTCAGCACGCTTTATCGCTGATGGCGACCTTACCCAGCACGTTTCCGTGGATGGCAGTGATGAGCTAACCGAGTTATCACAGGCATTGCAGCAAATGCAGCAAAAGCTGCGTGATGCCATTGGCCATATTGCCAGCTCTTCAAATCAACTGGCCTCTGCAGCTGAAGAGCTTAATGTGGTGACTGATGAGTCGGCCAAAGCGCTGCTGCTGCAGAACGATGAAGTGCAGCAGGCGGCAACGGCCATCACTGAAATGAGCTCGGCGGTCGATGAAGTTGCGGGCACGGCATTAAAAACCTCTGAAGCGTCATCACAGTCAGCCGGACTGGCCAGAGATGGCACCCAGAAAGTGGTGCAAACCAGCAAAGTAATTGAAAAAATGAACGCTGAGGTTCGTCAGAGTACTCAGGTTATAAACACCCTGGCAGAAAAAGTCTCGTCTATTAATCAAGTGTTGGAAGTGATACGCAGCGTGGCTGATCAAACCAACTTACTGGCGCTAAACGCAGCCATCGAAGCAGCTCGCGCCGGTGAGGCCGGCCGCGGATTTGCAGTGGTAGCGGATGAAGTGCGCAGTCTGGCTTACCGGACGCAAACCTCTACCGGCGAAATTGAACAAATGATTCAGCAGGTGCAATCTTCCGCGAAAGAGGCCGTTGACGCGATGCAGTTAATCAGCGGCAATGCCGACAATGCACAAAGCGTAGCAAAGTCTGCTGCAGACGCACTGGAGCTGATTGCTGAGAATATTTCGGCCATTAGCGATCAAAACCATGTCATTGCTGGTGCGGCCGAAGAGCAATCGAAAGTCGCGCGTGAAATTGACCGTAATATTGTCACCATCAGTGATTTAGCCTCACAAACAGCAGATGGCTCCAGCCAGACCAGCGCCAGTGCCAGTGAGTTAACCCGGCTGGCAGTTGAACTGAATGAGCTGGTCAGTAAGTTTAAGGTGTAGTGATTAAAAATATAGTTGCTAAAAATATCTAGTTATCACTAGTCAGTAAAACAGGCCGCTTTTGCGGCCTGTTTCTATTCAGTTTTACGTTAATCTGCTGTGCTACAGTAATTATCAGCAGTTTATCCGTTAATGCACACAGGAGGTGAAGATGAGAATATTTAGAATAGCAGTCATCGTAGCTGCCAGCCTGATGTTTCTTAGCCTGATGCGGGTATTCAGCCAGCCTGAAGCTAACGGTTTAGACAGCGTTACTTCAAACACGGCAATGCGATATGAGGCTGGCTGGCAGCCGATACCCGGTACTGTGCTTACTGAACATTGCCCAGCCAATGATTTATATGATTATCCGTTTGCAGATTACTGCCACAATGTAGTGTTTGCCTGGGGCGGCGCTGATCTGGATGAAAGTAGCGGTCAGCTGTATCTGTGGGGCGGTGGCCACAATGATTATTATGGTAATGAGGTATATCAGCTCGATGCGATAAGCGGGGCATTGCGACGGTTAACGAAGCCGGCCCAACCAGCGGATCCGGATACCCATCCAAAGCTGACAGAGCTGTTGCCGTTTGACGGCAGTCAACCCAATTCACGCCATACTTATGATGGCATGGCCTTTATCAGCAACAAAGCCTTGCTGTGGGCGTTCTCCGGTGCGCTGGCGGGCCGGCATCCTGGGGCACCGGACCCAAATACCTGGTTATTTGACCCGGATGCTAAACGTTGGCATAAAGATGCCGTCAGCGGCGATATTCCGCGCGGCGCCTTTGGTGTAGTGGCGGCGTATGACAGCAAAACAGGGTTAGTCTATTTGCATGACCGGGCCGCGCTATACAGTTATCAGTTCAGGCCAGAGGGAGGCCTTTATACGAAATTAAACGATCGCGGCGGCCTTGGGTTAGGAGTCAATGCCGCGATAGATCCGGTTAACCGAAAAATGCTAATCATTGGCCAGAAAAAGCAGATACTTTATGATTTAACTGCAGAGTCTGGTTATCAGAGGACGTCACTACCGTTGCAGGGCGATGCGGAATTTATTAATCAGTTTCCGGCCCCGGGTTTAAGCTATAACAGTAAGGATGGTCATTTTTACGCCTGGCCTGGCGATGGCAAACTCTATCAGTTTGATCTGGCCAGCTTAAGCTGGCGAGGCATTGCCATCGAAGGCGACCCGGGATCTCAGGTACGCCATGGTACCTTTGGCCGCTTCGCTTATGTGCAGCAACTTGATGGCTTTGTATTACTGAATAACCCGCGCCAGCCAGCCTATTTTTTAAAGCTGACGGCGCAATAATCAGAGTGTCAGTCATCCGACAGATTTTTTAAACGATGTTCCCAGCGACGTTTGGCAAAGCGGCGCATATTCGGAATATCATCGGTTTCGTCCATTATCGGCTGGCCAATAATGGTTTCGATGACATCTTCCATGGTGACCAGGCCCAGCCAGCTGCCGTATTCGTCGTACACCAGACACATATGCTGCCGTTCGTGCATTAGCTGGGTCATTAAGTGCTCGGCATTCATTTTATCGGAGATCACCTTAACCGGTTTCATGATATCTGCCACGACCTGCTGGTCGGTAATATTTAACAGGTCATAGCGGAACACAATACCCAGCGGCGACTCGTCATTATCCAATACCGGGTAACGTGAAAACTGTCCTACTTTTACCCGCTCGGTAAAGTCGGCTAACGGTTCGTCCGGGCTGGCACTTTCACAGACCGTACGCGGGGTCATAATGTCGCGAACCTTAAAATCATGCAGATCGAGAATATTGGCAATAACCCGTTGCTCGTCCTCGTCCAGTTTATTCATTTCGCGGCCGAGCACGGTGAGTGCTTTTATCTCCTGGCGCAAATCAGGTTCGTGGCTGGTACCACCGAATAGCTTCATTAATTGGTCCGACAGCCAGATAAAAGGCCGCAGCACAGTGATCATAATTTTCAGGGTGACGGGCAAAATAGGCGCCAGCGCCGGCCAGTAACGGGCACCAATGGTTTTTGGGATAATTTCAGATAAAACCAAAATAAGCAGGGTCATTACGGCAGAGGCGATACCCAGATAGCCATCACCAAACACCAACGTAACCTGGGCGCCTACGCCGGTAGCCCCAACGGTGTGAGCAACGGTATTCAGCGTCAGAATAGCCGCTAAAGGCTGATCAATTTTGTCTTTTAGTACTTTAAGTTTCTGATAAAGAATCGGGTTTTGAATTTTCTGCTGGGCAATATAGCTTGGGGTTACAGAAAGTAGGGCCGCTTCCAGAATGGAGCAAATAAAAGATACCGCGATAGATAGAACTGCAAACGCAATTAACAGGCTCATACAGGTTGGTTACAACACTCCGCTTTGAATTCGAGCGGGCAGTATAAAATGGGTGATACAAAAAAGCGAGTCAGCATTATGCTGACTCGCAGGAGCTAGGGGCTAAGGTTATAATTCAGTAACCTGGTAAACTGTAACACTACCACTTACTTCGTTACCGATTATCAGCAATGGGTTGCCATTCGGGCTGTCGCTTGCCGATACAAACTTAATACTCTCCGGGCCAAGGTCGCCAGAAAGCGGTACTCTAGTGCAATCCAAACCTTCTTCAGGGTCGCACGGATTGTCTAAATCGTCATCCAGTTCAAATTCAGTGCTAAAGTCACGGTTAATATAGTGGCTGACAAACGCAGCCTGAAAGGGGTTTGTCACGTCGTAGATAAACAAATCGCCGGAACGCTCCTGACTAATAAATGCATAGGTACGACCTTCAATTGTGCCAACATCGATGGCCTCGGGTTCGCCTCCTTTGTCATCAGAGCGGTTATCACCTTTGTTTTCGGTGTGTGCACTATTAAAGTTATTACCCAGAATTGCAGCCGAGATCCGGCCAAAATCGTCACCTGAATCATAAACCATATTAATGTTCTGGTCCCAGATCGAGAATGAGCGTCCACCATAAGCATAGAGTTTGTCGACTACGCCAGTGTTATCCGGATCAACCAGGGCTGCGGTGACCTTTAACCGGCCTAAGCCATCATCGCCGCCGGTACTGTCATATAACGCCTGCAACTCAGTACTAAACGTTTTATTCAATTCATCCGGGTCAATAATGTCGGCAGCACGAATATCTTCTGAGTAGGCATCCCAATCGCGTGAGTCACCTTCGTTGGCAGAGACAATAAAGGAGGCACCATTCCACTGATACGAGGCGATGCTGTCGGGCTGATACATGCCATAAACGTTGGGTAGTTTGGCAAAAGATGCCACTTCATCTTCGTTGGTATAATCAATCAGGTACTGGCCCCAGTCTTTTAAACCGAGCGCTTTGACTTCAATGGTCATATCAGTCAGGTCAATAATGCCGATGGCGTTACTTTCCTGCAGTGATACCCAGGCTTTTTTGCTGTCGGCGGCAACAGTAATATATTCCGGTTCAAGCTCTTGTGCTACCGATGTGCCTGCCGGGCTGGCAAATTTAACGCCAGCCTTCATTAATAACGTTTTGCGTTTGGCATCAGTGTCATAATCACTTGCTGCAAGCAAGTCTGAGCTGAAGACCATATCGCTGCTAAGGTTAATGGTTTGGGCCAAATCTGCCGGTATGCCATCGGAAAGGTTAATCACTGAAATGCTACCTTCCGGATCAAAGGTGTAATCAGTATCAGGTTCGCCTTCATTGGCTATCAGTACCTGGCTGCCATCTGGCGTAAAAGTCAGCATGTCAGGCAGGGCACCCACACTCACCGCTTTAATAAAACTGCCGTTGCCCATCACATTCAGCGTATAAAATAATACGACACCGTTGCTGGTTTTATCTGGGGCTGCCACAGCAATCGCCAGAATATCGTTATAAATTGCTATCGAATTAGCTTCGCCCAGTAGCACATCAATATCGGCACCGGCACCATTCTTAACCATAACGGTATCAGCAAAAGTGAATGGAACTGAGCTGAGGCTATTATCGGTAATGCCATTACCTACAGCTGCTATCGGTAAATTGGTTAAGTCGATAACTTCAATCTGGTTATCGGCGGCATTAATGGCAAAAGCCGAGTTTGACGTTTTGTGAAACTGCACGATTTCAGCAGCAGATTTACCGTAAATACCGGTGTTAAAACGACCTACTACTTCAATATTCAGGTTGCGCGGTAAATTTTTACCCGCCTGACCAGTCTGGCCAACACTCCCTGCTGGTCCCGCAGCGCCTGCGGCTCCGGTTGCTCCATCATCACCCTCAAGCGAGCAACCCGTTAAAATTGAAATAATACTTAATGTAAGCAATGAACGTTTTAACATACCAATATCCCTGATTTTATTATTAAAAGTAACTACTTGTAATAAATCAGTGTCATTGGTAGGCATGACAGTTACATGAAAAAAGCATGATCTTTTTATGACGCGCTAAGGATTCACAGATGGCTGCTGTAAAAATTGCTGCTTTGACATCAGGTTGACCGTTTCATGCAGCTCTGAATAAACGATGACCACTTCAGCGTTTTTCAGCTGGCGTTTTACTGCGGCTACTTTTTCTGCGAGCGAAATCTCATGCTCGCCATAGTCGGTCCCTTCGCGCAGCACATAGTACTCAATCAGGTTATTGAGGGTATCCTGGTCAATGTCGGTGTAGGGAATAATCATAATTGCAACTGTTGTTTAATAAAGGCTGGAATGCGCTGGTTCAGCCAGAACTGCGGTTTTAGCATGCTGCCATAAACAAAGCCGACATGGCCACCGCCGCGGGTTTGCTCATAGTGAACGTATGGGCTTAACTCGTCAGGTTTAGGGATCACTTCATCACTTAGGAAAGGGTCGTCGCTGGCATGAATAATCAGGGTAGGTACCTGAATGTGGCGCAAAAACGCCATACCGCTAGCGCGCTGGTAATAGTCCTGGGCATTTTTAAAGCCATGAATAGGCGCAGTAAAGTGCTCGTCGAATTGTTCAATACTGGCAAAACCCTGGATCTGTTCAGGCGTTAACGGCAGCGGGAAATCATTAAATTGCCGTAATTTTAACAGGGTACTGCGTTTTAACCGGCCGAGCAGATAACGCTGATACAGCTTGCTGCTGCCGGTATTAATGCGCTTGGCGCAGGCCGCCAGGGATAATGGCGGGCATACCGCAACGGCGGCTGCTAAAGGATTTTTCGCAGCCTGCTCGCCGCAATATTTAAGTAGTACATTGCCACCCAGCGAATAACCCACCGCGACTAAAGGTCGCTTTGGATAACGCAGCTTAATGTCTTCTATGACCAATGCTGCATCAGCAGTATCACCACTATGATAAGCTCGGGGTAGTTTATTCGGTTTACCATTACAACCGCGAAAATGTAGCAATACTGCCGACCAGTTAAGCTCGCGGCACTGTGCCAGCATTGCCTGAATATAATGGCTGTTAATATCTCCGGCCAGGCCATGCAACAGAACAAGCAGGGGAGCGTCTTGTTGGCTATTGTCAGCGTGCAGCCAGTTAAGCTGCAGCTCATCACCATCGGGCAGGCAAAACATTTCTGCCTTAGTACGCAGTGCGTGTTTCGGGCTTAAATACTTGGCAAATATCGTTTGCAGGTGGGCATGCTTTAACCACCAGGCGGGCTGAAACGGTGGATGAACAACTGGTCTGAGCTGAGCTTGCAAATGTATGTATCCTGATAAACAATGGTTTAAATTTTACTATGGGTGCAGCACTATGGATCGGCGACAGTTTATTTTATCCGGTATCGCATTAGCGGCTGTAGCCAGTATCGGCGCCACGCTGGGTATCTATGGCTGGCAAAAAAGCATGGATGCTGATGAAAACAACCGCGAACTGGTGCTATCGGCCTTACTTCCAGCGCTATTGTACGGCGCTTTGCCCGAAGATGCGACTTTAGCTGCGGCTGAGCTTAACCGAACCCAAACCGCTATCGGCGATTTTCTGCCATTTTTACCACTGCGCCAGCAGCAGGAGTTGCACCAGCTGTTTAACCTGTTAGCTAACCGGATCAGCCGGCTGGGGCTGACTGGTCATTTAACCCAGCTGGCGGATTTGAGTATCCAACAGCGGTTGGCCTTGCTGGAAAGTTGGCGTGATAGCTATCTTGGTGTGTTGCAGCAAGCCTATCATGGCCTGCGCGAGCTACTATATGGCGCCTATTATGGCCAGCCAGAGCACTGGCAGGCTTTGGCTTATACTGCGCCAAGGTTTCGTTGATGCAAAAAAATCATATAGATGCCAGCCAGTTTGTCAAAGATCAACAGTTTGAAACTGATGTTGTGATTATCGGTTCGGGCGCCGGCGGCGGGATTGCCGCTGAGCAACTGGCGCAGGCTGGCTTTAAGGTGCTGTTGCTCGAAGAGGGCGCTTATTACACTCGTGACGATTTTGTAATGGAAGAGCGCTGGGCTTACCCGAATTTATATCAGGAAGGCGCCGCCCGTAAAACCCGGGATCAGGCTATTGGCATTTTGCAGGGGCGTACAGTCGGTGGTTCAACCACTGTCAACTGGACTACCTCTATCCGCACGCCGCCGCCCACCCTGGATTACTGGCAAAGCGAGTTTGGTCTGAATTTTACTGCTGCTGACGACTTAACGCCTTATTTTGCCAAAGCCGAGCAACGGCTCAACATCCAGCCCTGGCAGTTGCCGCCTAATGGCAATAACAGCGTTATTAAGCGAGGCTGTGAGGCCCTGGGCTGGGAGCACACGATAATCAGCCGTAATGTTAATGGCTGCGCAAACCTGGGTTACTGCGGTATGGGTTGCCCGATCAATGGCAAGCAGTCGATGCTGGTCAGTACCATACCGGCGGCAATGGCGCTGGGAGCAACCCTGGTTTCGCGTATTTCGGTACGAAAATTGAACTGGCGGGGAGAGAGTATCACTAGCCTGGATGCGGTGCCGGTTAATCAGCATTTTCAGCCCCGAAGTGACCTGAACATTACTATTCGCGCCAAACATTATATTCTGGCAGCCGGTGCTATAGGCTCGCCTGCCATTTTACTGCGCTCCAATGTACCGGATCCTTCCGACCGGCTCGGCAAACATACCTATTTACATCCGTCACTGATTAGCGGTGCAGTGTTTGCCGAACAGATTAACGGCCATGCCGGTGCACCGCAGTCGGTTTATTCTGATCAATTTGTCTGGCCAGCAGGCAATGAGATTGGCTATAAATTGGAGGCCGCACCGGTGCATCCGGTATTAATGGCTACTAAGCTCACTGGCAGCGGCGAGCAGCATGCGGCTTTAATGCAGCAGTTTAACCAATTGCAGGTAACGATAGCATTATTACGCGATGGCTTTAATCCGCAAAGTCAGGGCGGCACGGTAAGTTTAGATAACCAGCAGCAGCCGGTGCTGGATTATCCAATCACTGATTATTTATGGCAGGGTGCCCGGCGGGCTTTATTATCCATGGCCGAAATGCAATTTGCTGCCGGTGCCAGCCAGGTATTGCCCATTCACCATGGCGCCAGGCTATATGGCAGCTGGCGCGAAGCTAAGGCAGCCATTGCTGACCTGCCAATGCAAAAGTACCGGCAAACTGTAGCATCAGCCCACGTGATGGGCGGCTGCAATATGAGTGCCGACCCAACGCAGGGCGTGGTTAACCCGCAGGGCCGCCATCATCAGCTGCAGAACTTATCTATATTCGATGGTTCTATTCTACCCACCAGCTTAGGCGCCAACCCGCAGCTGACGATTTACGGTATGACGTGGCGCAATTGCGAAATATTAACCAAGCAGTTGAATCAGCTATTATAGAGTCTTGAATGAGTTTCGTGCTATTGTCAACACAGACTACCGGGCAGTTCCCGCCCTGTTACAGCAATTTAAATTGCGAAGCTGAATATGACCGAACCCGGCTATACGGTACTGAGTAATTATATCGATTTACTACTCGACGCTATTTGTGTGGTGGATAAACACGGTTGCTTTGAATTTGTCAGTCCAGGTGCTGAGCGTATTTTTGGTTACACTCCACAGGAAATGCTTGGCCATTCCATGCTGGAATTTGTTCATCCGGATGACCAGGCGCTAACCCTTGCTACTGCCGAGCAAATTAATCAGGGCGCCGTTAAACTGGACTTTGAAAACCGTTATCTTCGTAAAGATGGCAGCGTTGTCCATTTGCTGTGGTCTGCCCGTTGGTCAGAGGATAAGCAACAACGGGTTGCGGTTGCCCGCGATATTAGCAGCCTGAAGCAAGCTCAGCGGCGCCAGGACGCGCTTTACGCTATCTCAGAGGCCGCTTTTGCTGCAGATGATATCGAACAGTTGTACCAGCAAATTCATCAGATTATCGCTGGTTTGATGCCGATGCAAAATTTTGTCATTGCCAGTTTCGATAATAACGCAGGACTTAGTTTTGACTATAACAGTGCAGCAGTAACCCACGCTGCTGCACTAAAATTTACCAGCCAACTTTGTAGTCAGGTTATTAATAGTGGCCAGAGTTTACTGCTATGTAGTGCGAAACAAGCGATTACAGCAGATAATCAGGCGTTACTGGCTGAACAGCCTGGAATTAATGTGTTAGCCGTGCCGTTAAAGAGCCATAGCGGCGTTATCGGTGCTTTGCTGGCGCAAAATACCGCTGATGTACCCTGCTACAGTGTAGCTGAACAGGAAATACTGGAGTTTGTTGCCACTCAGGTTGCCGTTTCGATTGAGCGCAAGCAAATGTTGGCAAGGCTTCGGTTCCATGCGTTGTATGATCAACTAACCAGCCTGCCAAATCGCGAGTTATTTCAAGACCGGATGCAGTCGGCATTAGCGCGGGCAGTAAGGGAGCAGGGGATATTGGCGCTGCTTTACCTCGATTTAGACAAGTTTAAACTGGTTAACGACAGTTTTGGCCATAATGTTGGTGACGAACTGTTGCAACAAACAGCCCGGCGCCTGCAACTGGCTATTCGAAAAACTGATACCGCAGCCCGTTTTGGTGGCGACGAATTTGTTATTTTGCTGGAGCATGTTAGCAGTGAGTCTGCCGCTATGCAGCTGGCTGAACATATTCATAAGGCGCTGGCTCAGCCTTATCAGTTAAATGGTCGGCAACTCACTATAAATCCCAGTATTGGCGTTGCTTTATATCCGCAGCACGGTAAAGAGCAAAAGGAATTGGTTTTAAAGGCAGATGAAGCAATGTATCGGGCAAAAAAAGCCGGTGGCAACCGGGTGATGCTCAGTGATTGCAGCGCTAAGTTAAATAGAAAGGTAAGGTAAGTTACCGTGAGCCAGCGTTTAATCGCAGACTCTGTCCTAATGCCTGAAAATAGGGCAGCCATAGCTGACGTAATGCAACGCTCAGCGGTTCATCCGGATATACCCCTAGTTTAGCCGCCTGGCTTTGCAGAGTTCCAGAGACCAGAAAGCTGTTTTTCAATGACTGGCGCTGCAGCATATTTTCAAAGGCACGCGCAGCCATTTCTTCCGGCATAGCCAAATACAATTGCCGGCGTGAGGCGTCAAGCGAGCGACATTGTTTGAAAAAAGCGCTCTCGTCCTGGCCATTGTCAGATAAATACAAAGTTTGAAAAGCCTGCCGCAGCAGATCATTCAGCGGATGTGGCCGTACGACCATTCCATCGAGCCAGCAGCGGCTGGCAAAGCGGTTGGCAGGCGCTAATGTGCTGAATAACTTACTGGCAATATAGTGATCAAACGCATGAAACCATTCATGCGCCAGGCTGCCACCGCCAGCATTTTTAGCCAGCGCCAGAATACGTCCCTGTGGTTGATAATGCGCGCAGACACCGCGCTGGCCACCAATACCATAAGTTAACGCCAGGCTGCCATTAAGCGAAATAACTTGCTCGGGCACTTGCAACAACTGCTGCAAGTCACACAGTGCATCAAAAAATAAATTGGCAGCTTGCTGTTGCTCGGCGCTTTGCACCCAGCGGCCAATATGAATGCTGTTAAAACCGAATATTTTAACTAAATCACCAAAACTCACATCGGCGCCGGCCCGGTGGGGCGGGCCGTTGCGGTAATACTGGCGACTTAGTGCTGTAATCACGAGCTTTATGCTGAGGCAGTATCGGCATCCAGCATGGCGAGTGCCAGCGCTTCGGCCACTTTAATGCCGTCAATACCTGCCGATAAAATGCCGCCGGCATAACCGGCGCCCTCACCGGCCGGGTACAGGCCTTTAATATTGATACTTTGGTAATCCTTGCCGCGTTTAATACAAATAGGCGATGAAGTACGGGTTTCCACCCCGGTCAGCAAACCATCGGCTTTAGCAAAACCTTTAATTTGGCGGTCAAACGCTGGAATGGCTTCACGAATGGCGGCAATGGCAAAGTCGGGTAACACCTGGGCTAAATCGGTCAGGGTTATACCTGGCGTATATGACGGTTTTACTTCACCCAGCTCGACAGAAGAACGGCCTTTTAAAAAATCGCCAATTAATTGGGCAGGTGCATGATAGCTTTCGCCGCCCACTTTAAAGGCTTGTTCTTCCAGCTGGCGCTGCAATGCGATGCCAGCCAGCGGGTGGCCAGGGTAGTCGCGATCTGGGTCAATGCCCACGACGATGGCACTATTAGCATTGCGCTCGTGGCGTGAATACTGGCTCATGCCGTTGGTTACCACCCGGCCTGGTTCAGAGGCTGCTGCCACCACGGTACCGCCCGGGCACATACAAAAGCTGTAAACGGTGCGGTTATTGCTGCAATGATGCACCAGTTTATAGTCGGCGGCGCCAAGGATCGGGTTACCGGCATTTGGGCCGAAGCGACATTCATCTATCATCGATTGCTCGTGCTCTATCCGAAAGCCAATTGAAAACGGCTTGGCTTCAATATACACGCCTTGTTCGTGCAGCATTTCAAAGGTGTCGCGGGCGCTGTGGCCAACCGCCAGCACGACATGCTGGCTTTGCAGTTGTTCACCACTGGCTAAAGTTAAACCTTTCAGCTGGCTGTTATCAATATGCAGTTTTTCCACTTTGCTGCTAAAGCGTATTTCACCACCGAGTTCGATGATTTTTGCCCGCATTTTCTCTACCATCGCTACCAGCTTAAAGGTACCGATATGCGGTTTACTGACGTACATAATTTCATCGGGGGCGCCGGCTGCGACAAACTCACTCATTACTTTACGACCATAATGCTTTGGATCTTTCACCTGGCTGTATAGCTTGCCATCAGAGAAGGTACCGGCACCGCCTTCGCCATATTGCACGTTCGATTCAGGGTTAAGCGCCTTGCCGCGCCAGAAACCAAAGGTGTCTTTGGTACGCTCACGCACCTCTTTACCTCGCTCTAAAATAATCGGTTTAAAGCCCATTTGTGCCAGCAATAAGCCAGCAAATAAACCACAGGGGCCAAGGCCAATAACAATAGGGCGCTCGGGCAGTGTTGCGGGCGCTTGTGCGACAAATTTATAGCTGGTGTCAGGCGAGGGTTTTACATGCTGATCACTGGCAAAAGTGCTTAATAACTGAGCTTCGTTAGCAACCTCTAAATCCAGTGTATAAATTAACTGAATATCAGATTTTTTACGGGCATCAAAGCCGCGTTTAAATACGGTAAAACTGTGCAGTTGCTCAGCTGTTATCTGTAGTTTGGCAAGAATGGCAGCAGTTAGCGCATTTTCTTCGTGGTTTAGCGGAAGTTTTATTTCAGTCAGGCGCAGCATAGCGGTTCCATATCGGTGTCATTGCGACCAGGCAACAGGCCAGGCGCTCACAAGATGGCACTATTTTACGCCAAGCTAAAGCGAATGTCCGCAACGCTTTGCGATGTCAGGATGAAAAGTGCTCAGCGTAAGAAAGTCTGGTGTGTTTTTAAATGGGGCAGCGCCAACACGTGCTGGCGATTTATCAGCAAAGTTAAGGCGTTCTCTGGCTTGCTTGCAAATAAATTTGTTTTTCCATTAATCGCATTGCTGCCAGGATTTTATCGCCAGTGAAGGGTTTAGCGATGAACGTAGCCGCGCCCATTTTTATGCTATTAGTAACATTCTCCAGGGTGCTGGCGCCACTTATCATTGCAATAAAGCATGAGGGTTTTTGCTGTTTAAATTGCGCTAACAGTTCGAGCCCGGAATAGTCGGGTAGTTCAATATCTAAAAAAACAATATCCGGTTGATGTAGTGTGAACAATGCCTTTGCATCGGCTGCAGTACCGGCGTTAAAGAAGTTAAAGGTTCGGTATTTCAGCAGCTTCATTTCAGTCAATGACATAATGTTGTTGCGCAGTAGTTGACGACTATAATCGACATCGTCTACCAGCAATAGCTTAGGTTCTTTCATTGTCAGCTCCTGCTTGCTGCGTCACCAGCAGAAACTGCTGACACTCATTAAGAAGCGTTAGATCGAGCTTTTGTAGCAGCAGGCGTTGTTGCAGGTGGTCAGCCAATTGACTTAAAGCGCCATGACCAAAGCTGGCCGCACCGCCTTTAATTTTATGGCAGATAAGGCGCATTTGTTCCCGCTCTTCATTGTTAAGCGCCGTGGCAAAGTCCTGACTAAGCTGCGCTAAATTCTGATAGAACAGGTTGGTGAGTTGACTATTTAACTGCAACGGCAGCGGCTGCTGTGTTGGCGTGCCTGACAACAACTCTGCCAGTAGCTCAACATTTACCGGTTTTTCAAAAATGTAATCAAACCCCTCGCACTCTAAACTATCTGCAGACATGGCAAATACAGGGCGGTCGTAACCCAGACGACGCAAAATTTGCATGGCCTCAATGCCGTCACACAGCGGCATCTGAATGTCGGTTAATATAATATCAAAGGTATAGCTCAGTGCTTCTGCTACCAACAGTTCGCCATTGCCAACACAGCATGTCTGCATATTCAGACTGCTACATTGTAAATCGAGTAATGACAGCAGAAAGCTATCGTCTTCGGCAATCAGAATACGTTTTTTTGCTGTCATGGCTGCTCCTGAGACCTGGTAATTTTCTGCTGATTAGCCAATAAAGGCGGCAGATCAACGGTATAAGGTTCCAGCCTATTTAGCAAGCAAGCTGGTTGCTTGCTGGATAATGACAAAGCGGATGCTACTGCTCTTAACAGCTTATGCACGCTTGTTTTTTCTGTTCGCTGCAGTATGATCCGAAGCCAAAACCAACAGGAACGGGTCGCGTTATGGCATTTGTGGTGCTGGATAACTGTATAAAATGCAAATATACCGATTGCGTGGCAGTATGCCCGGTTGATGCGTTTTTTGAAGGGCCAAACTTTTTGGCCATCAGCCCAACCATTTGTATTGATTGTGCGCTGTGTGAGCCAGAATGCCCCGCTAATGCCATCGTGCAGGAAGATAAGGTGCCAGCC
The DNA here is from genome assembly GCA_002364615.1 of Arsukibacterium sp. UBA3155. GTDB lineage: Bacteria > Pseudomonadota > Gammaproteobacteria > Enterobacterales > Alteromonadaceae > Alishewanella. The sequence goes on from DEYP01000023.1 coordinate 194,305, forward strand.
GACCAGCAGGGTTTTATCGCACTTAATGCCGAGCTGGCTGACTTATGGCCCAACATTCGTGAAGTAAAAGCCCCGCCAACTGATGCCGATAGCTGGAATGGTGTTCCTGATAAGCTGGCCTATCTTGAAACCTAGTCTGTTACCCCGTGTGCAAATTAAGGCTCAATGCTGCTCGGGTTCTTGTGTGTCGTGGTCAATTTTATAGACAAAATACACTGCGTAAAACAAACATAAGCCGATAACAATGGCTAAGCCACTAAATGAAATAAAGATAACCGGATCATTTAAAAATTCATGCCACAGGTTCATAACCTTGTCCTCTTGCGTCGCCGTAAACAAAAAAATTAATACGTGAAGTTTAAGCAGGTGGCATGGCGCTTGGCATGATACAGATCAAACTGTGAAAGTGGTGCTAGCGCAGTTGCGTTACGGCTTGACGTAGATCAAGTATTTGGCGGGCTAATGCTGGGGTATCGGCCTGCAGTTGGCTCAGATATCGCTCAATTAACGGTTGTGCTGATTGGCTTAACGCCGGGCAGTACTCAAGCAGCAATTGCTGCTCCAGTTGCTCTAATGATAGCTCTGCTGCCAGCAAGCTTTGCTTTAGCTGTTGTTGCTGTGTGACGGAAAGATTGGCCTTGCTGCTGCTTCGGCGCAATGCGCGAAGCGGTTGGGTAAACTGCTGGCTGAAAGTATTCAAGGTAGCGGCCAGCTGCTCAAGTTGGCTGCCAGACAAACTAAGCTGCCGCTGCTCCAGATAGCAAAGCAACAGCAACAGATTAACGTTTAGACCAAAGCTGTCCTGCCATTGTAAACATATTGGCTGCACTTTCGGATACAGTGCCAGGCTAAATTGCCAAAGTGCGTCTGTTGCTGGCGGCCTAGCCATTCTGTTGCCAGAATTGCTCAGTTCGCTGCTCCAGCTCATCCTGTGCCATAAACCAGTCTTCCTCAGTACTGCTCAGGTTACTGCTGGCAGTAGCTTGCTTTGTTAACAGGGCAGTAAGCTCAGCTTTGCGCTCCGCGCTGTAAATATCGGCATCGGCCAGTTGCTGCTCAATTGTGGCCAGTTGTTCGGTTAGTTTTTGTTGCTGTTGTTCCAGCTTTTCGACTTTTTGCTTCAATGGCCTGAGCAAATTACGCAGCTCGGCCTCCAGCCGCTTTTGATCTTTACGAACAATATTGCTGCTGGCAGGGGTATCTGTCTGAATGTTGCTGTTAGCTTGTCGGGCATCTTGCTGCAACCATTGATAATAATCCGCTAAATCGCCATCAAAAGGCGCTACCCGGCCATGTGCGACCAGGTAAAACTCGTCCGTACAGCTGCTAAGCAGATGACGGTCGTGCGAGACAATCACAATGGCGCCTTCAAATTCCTGTAATGCCATTACGATAGCTTCGCGCATATCTAAATCAAGGTGGTTTGTCGGCTCATCCAGCAGTAACAGATTGGGACGTTGATAAACAATTAACGCCAGTACCAGCCGGGCTTTTTCCCCGCCCGAAAACGGCGCACACGCTTCCAGTGCTTTGTCACCATGAAAGCCAAAACCGCCTAAAAAGTCACGCAGTTTCTGTTCGGGGACTAGCGGGTCTAAGCGTACCAAATGCTGCAATGGTGAGTCTTGTGGCCGTAGGGTCTCCAGCTGGTGCTGGGCGAAGTAGCCCAGACTCACCCCATTGGCATACCAGATTTCGCCGCTTTGTGGTTGCATACTGCCTGACAAAAGTTTAATCAGGGTCGACTTACCGGCGCCATTGCGCCCTAACAAACCGATACGACTGCCCGGTAGCAGTTGAAACTTAATCTGGCTTAAGATCACGTGATCGCTATAGCCAGCCTGCACGTTTTCCATTTTCAGTAAAGGATTGGGCAGTGATTTCGGTTCGCGAAAACTAAAGCTGAAAGGTGAATCAACGTGAGCTGGCGCCAGGATGGTCATCCGTTCCAGCGCTTTAATCCGGCTTTGTGCCTGGCGGGCTTTGGTAGCCTGGGCTTTAAAGCGGTCAATAAATTTTTGCAGGTGGGCAACCTGGCGTTGTTGTTTATCGAAATTGGCCTGATGCTGCGATAATTGCTCGGCGCGCTGGCGTTCAAACTGGCTGTAATTACCTTTGTACAGAGTCAGTGTCTGGCGTTCAATGTGGACAATGTTGTCAGTCACGGCATCCAGAAAATCGCGGTCGTGGCTTATCAGCAGCAAGGTGCCCTGATAGTTTGCCAGATACTTTTCCAGCCACAATACAGCGTCTAAATCAAGGTGGTTGGTTGGCTCATCCAGCAGCAGTAGCTCAGCTGGCTGCATTAGCGCCTTGGCCAGGTTTAGGCGCATCCGCCAGCCACCCGAGAACGATTTAACGGACTGTTGCTGTGCTTCACCACTAAAACCCAGACCATCAAGTAGTACGCCAGCTTTGGCTTCAGCCCGGTAGCCATCCAGTGCTTCTATTTGTAGATGTACTGTGGCTAAATCACTTTCACTGCATTGGCTGCGGGCTTTTAACAATAGCGGAAATAGTTTTTCATCACCCTGCAGTACATAATCCATAGCGCTGCAATCGAGAGCAGGGGTTTCCTGAGCAACGGTAGAGACCACCCAACGTTCCGGGATATTAATATTACCGGCATCGGCGTGCAGTTTGCCAAGCAACATGGCAAACAAGCTGGACTTACCGCAACCATTAGCACCAATTATTCCGACTTTTTGCCCCGGAAATACGGTAAGATCGGCATTGCTGAATAAAGCCTGTGGGCCGCGGCGCAGTTCAACCTGCTGTAACTGAATCATGCTTTTACCTGTAATACTGAACTAGAGCGCCAATTTTACGCTATAACCAGCATAAACCAAGGCCTAACCGTTAATGAAATGAGACCTTTATGACTGTTCGTAAGAAAAAACGTTTTATTGCTGGCGCAAGTTGCCCCAAATGCCATGCTGTAGACACCATGATGCTGTTTTTAGAAAACAACGTAGAGAAAGTGGAGTGCGTTAGCTGCGGCCATCAGATGGTGCAGCCAGCACAAGAAGTATCAAAAGCCAGCCGTGCCAGCGAGCAGGTTATAGGGGTTTTTAAACCAGAATAACAGCCTGATTGCTGCCTGGCTTTAATAATGTGGCGGCGGTGGTTCATCTTCTGGTGAGAGGATACCTTGATCATCAGGCAGTTGCCGCAGTTTTTCGGCAAGCAGGATCACTTGCTGTTGTAACTTTTCAATCCGGATCTGGTGTTGATGCAATTCGTTGTTCAGGTTGTGAACGGTATCTTCCTGAAACGCCAGTTTACTTTCCAGTTCAATTAACTGTTGCTGCATAGCAGCATCAAGATCAGTCATAATTTATTTCCCATACTTCGGCATACCCACTTGAGCTTTCACTGATTATACGTGTTGGGTTTAAGAAAGCTACAGCATGCACAACGGCACCCGCCGGACGGCTGCCATCACGTGGCATAACCCGCCAGCGCTGTAACTCTTTACCATCACTTACCCGCCAAAGTACAACATTGCGGGTGGGGGCGCCGGTAAGTAAGTATTGTCCGTCTGCACTAAAGCGCACAGCACTGAATACTTGCTGACGGGCGGTAATTTGCAAACTGCTGACCAGAGCACCACTCTGGATATCCCAAATTCTGGCCAGGCTTTGACTATCAGCAGTAAAAGCAAAGCGGCCCTGAGGGTCCAGCGCCACTTTACTTACCCTGTTTGGGTGGCTGAAAGAGTGAATAACCTGAGCGCTGTCGGTATCCCATAAGTATGCCTGGTAATCATTGCTGCCAGTGAGCGCATAACGACCATTTGGTGACATTGCCACGCTGTTCACTTTTTCACTGTGTCCCATGAATTCGAGACGGCGCCCGGAGCTTAGAGTTATATGCTGCACCACTCCGTTACTTTTTGCTATCAGTAGGTGGCGACCCTCATCAGATACCGCAATGTCTCTGACTGTAGATTGGTCAAGTTGCCAGAAGCCGGCATTTTGACCTGTGTCAGTGCGCCACAGTGCGAAGGTATGCTGATCTGCGGTTAACACGTGTGTGTTATCCGCGCTAATGGCCAGGCTGAACACCAGGTTGTCCTGCTCAGGCGTATGTTGCCACTGGTATTTAAGGGCATTCTGTTGCAAATCCCAGAAAGCGACACCATGTTCTACCGAAGAGACCGCTGCATAGCGGCCATTAACACTTATTTCGGCTGCATAGCTGCCTTGAGCAACGTGTTGCCATTGAAGAAGAGGGGTTGTTTCTACTTTTGTGCAGGATGAGAGTAAAAAAATAGCAAAAAGCACAGGATATTTCATTGTGGGTGTTAACCTCATTCGCACAAACCGTTAGTATAGGTCAGAACCTGAGAGATTATTAAAACACACTTTTGCAGCCTGGCTGCCAAAAATTGGAGAAATCAATGCGCGTAACATCCAAATTATCACTGATTGCCGTGGCGATGCTGACATTAAGTGCTTGCCAGCAAGAAAAACAACCCGAAGCACCGGTTCTGGATACAGAGCAGGCTAAACAAGCATACAGCCTGGGTGTTTCTGCAGGTCGTTATCTGGAAAGCACGGTACAGGAATATGACAAAATCGCTGTTTCGTTAAACAGTGAGTTAATTCTGCAAGGTGTTAAAGATGGTTTAGCAGGTAACTCGAGCGTTAGTGATGACGAAATTCAGACATTGTTAGCAAGCCTGGACGAGCAATACCGTGCCAAACAAGCTGAAATTGCAACTGCAGAATCTGAAGCTGTTATTGCTGCCGGTAAAGCTTATCTGGAACAAAATGCCAGTAAAGAAGGCGTTACTGTTACGGATTCAGGCTTACAGTACGAAGTACTGGAAAGCGCAGATGGCCCGAAGCCAGTGGCAACCGATATCGTTAAAGTACATTATACCGGCACCTTGACCGACGGCACAAAATTTGACAGTTCCTACGATCGCGACGCACCAGCTGAATTCCCGTTAAACCGGGTTATTCCTGGCTGGACGGAAGGTGTTCAGCTAATGAACGTAGGCTCTAAATATAAGTTTACTATTCCTTCAGAGTTGGCTTATGGCGAGCGCGATATGGGTGTGATTACGCCACATAGCGTTTTAGTGTTTGAAGTTGAACTACTGGAAATTGTTTCAGCGGAATAATATCAAAGATGGCAGCGACAATCACATTGTTGCCGCTGCCGTCTTGTTTGTTTTAGTCTCTCAGCCGGACTTACCGTATGCGGGACGACTCAGGCAGATACGCTGGCATCAGTGTGTTTAGCATGCAGAGTATCGATTAACTCGTCTTCCAGCTCAAATCGCTCTTCCAATGCTTGTCCCAGCTCTGACAATTCACGGTCAAATGCCGCGCTATCGCGGGTACTTAAATGATCAGCATAGGCATCATTAAAAGTTAACGCTAAATCAGTCGATACTGAAATTTTAGGATATAATCTATCTGCTAATTTACGGGAATCAGTGCCATTTACGGTGCATTGATCGACGATGCGTTCATATACCTCAAAGTGACCGGCTGATAAATAGTCCATCAACAATTGGCAGAATCCGCGAATTTTATCCTGATCAGGCAGCGTGTGACGGTCCTTCTCAAAGGGAGGTAAGCCGGCCAACTTGCAATAACTCACAATGAGTTGCTGGCGTTCGTCAAGCCAGTTATCTATTGCAGTTAACGACCCTCCCCACTTTTTTTGCGCTTGTTGCACACGACGGTACATTGCCTTCTCCTTAAGAGCAGTAAAAGTTCTGCTACCTCAAATTAAAAGAAATTTACACTAAAGATCAACCATTTTTTTATTGGTCAGCCCAGTATACTGGTCGTATCATAGCAATAGTGCTCAGATATGTAACCGAATAAACAGAATCAATTAAGGACCTTAGCATGATAAAGCACAGTATTTCGTTGCCAAAAGAGAGGTTAGGCTACTGGTTTATTGTAAATAAAGGCCGCTTATATCTTACAACTGATGGCCAGGTACCACACGGCACGTTAACCAGTTTAACCATTGCCACACAGCCCGAGCAAATTTGCTGGCTGGGCGACTATCAGCAGCAACCCTGCTATCTGCTGGTAGACCATGATCAGATAAGCGATGATTCATTCTGGCATTCAGCCCGCAGTTTGCTGGCACATAGTGAGGCATTGTTTGAGTTGGCGGCGAGGGCGCTGCAGGTCGCACTATTTTTACAAACCCATCGTTTTTGTGGTCAGTGTGGCAGTGCGATGCACTTAGTTCACTGGGAACTAGCTGCGCTTTGCAATAAATGTGGACATCGCTGTTATCCACGGATTGCGCCTTGTGTGCTAGTAGGAATAACCAGACCTGGCCAGATATTACTCGCTCGATCTACCCGTCATAAACCGGGCTTCTATTCCATTTTGGCAGGTTTTGTTGAGTCGGCCGAAACGTTAGAGCAAGCGGCGGTACGCGAGGTTAAAGAAGAAGTGGGCGTTGATATTACAAACCTAGTTTATGTCGGGAGCCAACCCTGGCCATTCCCGCATTCTTTAATGACGGGGTTTACCGCAGAATATCAGCAGGGAGACATTGTCTGTCAGCCGAATGAAATTGCCGAAGCGGCCTGGTTTGACTTAACAAACTTACCTGAGGTGCCCCCCAAAGAAACCCTTTCAGGCAGAATTATCAGGCAATTACAGCAAAAACATTTAAATAACAGGTAAATCAAAATCTTACGGAGAGATTTTTAACAATGCAAGGCCTTAGCCCGAAGGGTTTGCGCCAGGGATGGCGGCAAATAAAAAAGCCACATAAAGTGGCTTAACTTGGTACTGCATGGTCCTGTTAAACAGGCTTCTCGCTTATAATTCTTCACTAGCGCAAGTATTTTATAACAGATGTTGTTAACAGATACAAGCCGTGGTCCTAAAAAAGCTGAACTGCAGATTAATGCCCTAGAGTCAGATGGTGACAGGTGATAAACTGAGCCAGTTATTTCTGAAGGCGAATAAATTATGCAGTTAAAAAATGACCGTTACTTACGCGCGTTGCTAAAGCAGCCTGTTGACCGCACTCCTGTTTGGATGATGCGACAGGCTGGTCGATATTTGCCAGAGTATCGTGCGACCCGGGCGGTGGCAGGCGATTTTATGTCGTTATGCAAGAACCCGGAACTGGCGTGCGAAGTGACATTGCAGCCGTTGCGTCGCTACCCATTGGACGCTGCTATTTTATTCAGTGATATATTAACTATCCCTGACGCTATGGGTTTAGGCTTATATTTTGGCGAAGGTGAAGGCCCTAAATTTCAACGGCCAATTCGTGATTTTATGGATGTGGTTAATTTACCAGTACCAGATCCTGAGCAGGAGTTGCGTTATGTAATGGATGCTGTACGTACGATCAGACGCGAACTAAATGGTAGCGTGCCTCTGATTGGCTTCTCCGGAAGCCCCTGGACGCTGGCAACTTACATGGTTGAGGGAAGTGGTAGCAAAACGTTTAGTATCATTAAGAAAATGATGTACAGCGAGCCTGAAGTGCTGCATATGTTGTTAGATAAACTGGCGCAAAGTGTTGTGCTGTATCTAAATGCCCAAATTGCAGCAGGGGCACAGTCCGTGATGATCTTTGATACCTGGGGCGGTATCCTTACACCACGCGATTACAAAGAATTCTCGTTAAGCTACATGCAGACTATCGTTAATGGTCTAACGCGCGAAGCCGATGGCCGCAAAGTTCCGGTTACCTTATTTACTAAAAATGGTGGTCAGTGGCTGGAAGTTATTGCCGCTACCGGTTGTGATGCTGTAGGTCTTGACTGGACAACGGATATTGGTAATGCCCGTACCAGAATAGGTGATAAAGTTGCACTACAGGGCAATATGGACCCTTCACTGCTGCTTGGCTCACCAGAGCGGATCCGCCAGGAAGTACAATCGATTTTAGACAGTTATGGCCAGGGCACAGGCCATGTGTTTAATCTCGGTCATGGTATTACACCAGATGTTGATCCGGAGAAAGCAGGCGTGTTTATTGATGCTGTACAGTCGTTAAGTCGCACTTACCATCTGGATACTTCAGAAGAGTAAATTATAAGGCCATCAAACGATGGCCTTTTTTATTAGTTAGTTCCTGCTACGGACGTCTGATAATCAAGCAGTAAATCTTCAAAGTTTGTGGTTGTCCAGTTTCGTTTTTTCGCCTCATTAATGGCCTGTTGCAGCATTGCTTCCCCTCTGCTTTGTTGGCCAAGCTCAATAAAGGCAACACCTATAGTAGAAAGTAAATCGGGATGGTTCGGGTCGATAGCCCTGCCTTGCTCTGCCAGGCTTACTGCCTTTTTAGGATTGTAAATTTCAGGGTCATCAGACATTGCCAGCAGCGAAGCATAATCCGCGATTGCAGGCATATACTCCTGTAATGCAGCAAGTTCCAGATAACGGGCGGCTTTTCGCGGTTCAAAGTTAACGTTGTTACTATCCAGCAGCTCCTGCGCGAGCAAATAAGCGGCCTTAGGGTTGCCGCCTTCAGCTGCAACTGAAAGCCAGTTTACTGCTTTGCTTCGGTCCTTATCACAACCGTTACCTGTTATCAGGCATTGAGCCAAACGGTACTGGGCTGTCTGATGGCCGTTGATTGCGGCTTTTTGATACCAATCAAGCGGGTTTTCGGTTTTAACAATGTTACTTTCAGCCAGAATGGCATATAAATACTGGTAGTCTGCAAACTCTGCTTTGGCCGCATCTGCTATTGCATCCAGATATTCCTGATTGTCACGGTTAAAACGGCGGGATTGCGAGCCTTGTGAGGCTTTTACCTGAAAGCTATGCAATTGCATTTCAAGCCGCTTGGTATCACCATATAAATCGCGCGGCGGTTCAAAGCGCCAGTTATTCACTGCTTCAAGCACATATTCACTTATCCCATCTACCGGAAAAGAGGCGATTACTTTGGCATTTTCTACTTTACCATCTTCATTAATATCGTAATGAACAACCGCCCATGCCGATACACCACCACGCTCAAAATAGCTTGGATAACTCGGTTCTTCCTGGCGAATGGCTTTTATTTTTGTGGCACTACCGACAACAAATCTGTTGGCAATAGGATACAGGTTACCAAATAAAGCATCTTTGCCGTATTTGCTATTCAAATTGCTAAAAGTATCTTTGCCGTCACGACGCGAGTCAAGTTTGCGCCTTAACTCCAAATATTGTTTTGCCGCTTCTGGGTGGTCACGGTCGCGAGCAATTAGGCTCCAGGCATAAGCTTTGTTGATATCCACTTCTGTACCCAGACCTTCAGCATAAATTCTCGACACCAGAAACTGCGCTTCCAGATGACCCAACTCGGCTAATTTTTCCAGTCGTGGCTTTGCCAGTTGGTATTCCTGCTTTTGAAATAAAGACTTTGCAGTTGGGAAATCTGCAAGTGTATGCCAGGAGAAGCAGATTGCAATCCAAGCCAGACTAATACGAACTATTGGCATAACGGGTCTCCACGACAGTCCCACGAAATTTTATAATTTCATTGAGTTTACAATGATTTATCAGTCAAAACAAAAATAATTATTTTGATACTTTTCAATGACTTAAACTTAAACTTATAAAGTATGTTAAAAAAGTCTATTTAAGCCGTTTAAGGCGGCAACCCGATAGGCTTCTGCCATAGTGGGATAATTAAACGTGGTATGGACAAAATAATTTAAGTTATTGCCACCGTTGGCCTGCATCATAATAGCCTGACCGATGTGAACAATTTCTGCCGCCCGTTCACCAAAACAGTGAATACCGAGAATTTCTAAAGTATCTCGATGGAATAATAACTTCAGACTACCAACATTAGTATTGGCAATTTGAGCACGAGCCAGATGTTTGAATTGAGCTCTGCCTACCTCATAAGGAATTTTAGCATTGGTGAGCTCTTGCTCCGTTTTACCGACAGAACTCATTTCCGGGATGGTGTAAATACCCACGGGAATATCAGCAATCAGGTGGCCATCAAGATTACCTTTGACTATTGCTTCTCCAGCCAGACGACCCTGGTCGTATGCTGCGCTAGCCAGGCTGGGGTAACCAATCACATCACCTACAGCATAGATGTTATCAATGCTGGTTTGATAGCGTTCATTAACCTTTACTAAACCACGGCTGTCAGAGTCTAGGCCAATCGCAGTCAGATTTAACATATCAGTGTTGCCAGTTCTGCCATTCGCAAATAGAAAACAATCTGCCTTCATCTTTTTTCCCGACTGCAAATGAAGTACGACACCGTCAGCCTGACCTTCAATTTGAGCGAATTCTTCACCATGGCGAATGGTCATCCCTGAGTTCCAGAAATGATAACTTAGAGAGTCCGATACTTCCGCATCCATAAAAGATAACAGCCGGTTCCGGGTATTTACCAGATCAACTCTTACCCCAAGTCCCCGAAAAATAGAAGCATATTCACAGCCAATTACTCCAGCGCCATAGATAATTATATGTTTAGGCTCATGTACCAGCGATAAGATGGTGTCGCTGTCGTAGATCCGAGAGTGATTAAAGTCGACTTGTGGTGGCCGATAAGGCCGCGAGCCTGAAGCAATAACAATGGTCTCTGCTGTCAGACGATAACTACTGTCATCTTCCGAAGTAATTTCCAGGGTATTTTTATCAATAAAGCGTGCTTCGCCCTGATGAATTCTGACCAGGTTACGATCATAAAAACCTGCTCGGAGCTTTACCTGTTTACGAATAACCCCGGCAGCATGCTTCAGAATCTGAGAAAAGGTTAGCCGGGTTAGCTGATCATCTAGTTGGAATAACGGGTTTTCATTGAATTCGATTAGCCGGCTGACAGAATGTCGTAATGCTTTGGATGGAATAGTACCCCAGTGTGTGCACCCACCTCCAACTGACTTATAACGTTCAATTGCGGCTACCCGCTTTCCACTTTTAGCCAGATACATGGCTGCACCTTCACCACCCGGGCCGGTGCCAATAACAATTGCGTCATAATCATAGGCAGGTCTTTTGGATTTACTGTTTTCGGTCACAAGCATTGCCTTTTTTATTTAAAACGATAACGTGGCAGCATAACAGGTCTTTATCACAAAAAAAGAGGCCGCAGCCTCTTTTTAAGTGTTTAGTGGAGTGCGGCGGTAAGCCGCTGCCAGTGTTGATGTTGTTGTTGCATATGACGTTTAAATTCGCGATAGCGTAGTTTAAAATCAGCGGTTTGATACTGTTCAATCAAAGCTTGTTTCTTCTGCACGACAAATTGTTTCTTCAATTGATAAAAATCCTGCATTCGGGCGACTAGCAGTTCGTATTCCCGTTCCAGCAATTGCAACAGCTGTTCTGCGTTTGGTAGCAATTGTGCTTTTTGCTGTGCACGCTGTAACTGCATTTTTGCCTTGGCCAACGCGATGCGCTCTTCCGGAACAGTTCTGAGGTTCCGGGTAAGACCAATATAGCTCGAAGATTTAATTAACCACTTTGTTGGGTCAAACTGCCACCATTTAATGCCATTACGGTAATCATATTCAAATATGTGGTGATAGTTGTGATAGCCCTCACCGTAGGTGAGAAATGCCAGTACACCGTTATCTCTGGCTGAGTTTTTGTCGGTATAAGGTTGCTTGCCCCAGATGTGAGCTAATGAATTAATAAAAAAAGTAAAATGATGGCTTAAAACCAAACGCAGCACACCAACGCTTAAAATCATGCCAAGCATGTTACCGCTTAACCAGCCAAGCAACACCGGGATACCTAAATTGGTGGCGATGGTTAACCCTAGATAATGTTTATGCTGCCAAGCGACAATACGATTTTTTTGCAGATCCCGTACGTTAGAGTAGTCGTGATAGACCTCGCCCTGGTAGTCACGTAGCATCCAGCCAATATGGCTGTACCAGAAGCCACGGCCTGCAGAATAGGGGTCTTTGTCGTCGTTATCGACATGTCGATGATGATCACGATGATCTGAAGACCAGTGGAGAGCACTATTTTGCAGGGCGAACGCGCCGCCAATAGCAAAAGCCCATTGTAAAAATGGATGTGCATCGTAGGTTTTGTGCGCCCATAAACGATGATAACCTGCAGTAATAGACATGCCGCAGTAACCTAATGCTAATATGGTCGCGATTATTTCAAACCAGCCAAACCCGACAGCGATGGCATACCAGGGTACAGCGATTGCTGCAACAAGAAACGTCAGGCTGAATAGAATAGTGGTGGTCCAGATGATGGGGGCTTTTTTCATTTAGGGCACTTAATGTTAAGAAATCTTGTGAAGCACACATTGAGCTTACAGCTGTACGCCAATTTAACTAGCCAGCAGGGTCAGGTCAAGGTATAAAATAGCTATTTTTTCGATAGGAAACATCGTGAGTAGAGCGCAACAAAAAGAGAGAACTCGTAAGGCCATAATAGAAGCGGCTTTTTCTCAGCTAAGTGCTGATAAAAGTTTTGCCAGTTTAAGCCTGCGTGAAGTTGCCCGTGAGGCTGGCATAGCTCCAACTTCTTTCTATCGTCATTTTGCTGACATGGATGAATTAGGTTTGACCCTCGTTGATGAGGCGGGCTTAATGTTGCGCCAGCTTATGCGCCAGGCTCGGCAGCGAATTGAAAAAAATGGTAGTGTAATCAGTACGTCTGTTGAAACTTTTATGGAGTTCGTTACAGGCAATAGCAATGTGTTCCGGTTATTGCTACGTGAGCGCTCAGGTACGTCAGCGGCTTTTCGTGCTGCAGTGGCCCGGGAAATTCAGCATTTCTCGGCAGAATTGGCCCATTACTTACGAAAAGAAACGGCATGCCCGGATGAGCTGGCGCAATTACAGGCCGAAGCAATGGTAACTCTGGTGTTTCACACCGGCGCCGATGCACTGGACGCGCCCCCTGATCAGTTTGCCAGTTTAACCAACCGCACCATTACGCAACTGCGTTGGATGGCGCATGGTGCGGCGAGTTATGGCCGGAGTAAAATCGTTAAGGCCTAACGCTTTTGCAACCACACACCCGTTTCGACATGATGGCTGTAAGGAAACTGATCAAACAGTGCAGTTTTCACTATACGGTGCGTGGTGTCCAGGCTTTCCAAATTCATGGCCAGAGTTTCTGGATTGCATGAGATATAAATAATGTCATTAAAGCGACTGACCAGATTAACGGTATCAGGATCCAAGCCTGCTCGAGGTGGGTCGACCAACACCGTATTCAATGCCATTCCGGCCAGTTCGATTTGCTTTAAAGCCGTGCCATTTTCCAGAGATTTGGACACGTCTTCGGCAGACATTTGTAACACCTGAACATTGTTGATGTTATTTAGTGCGATATTGTATTGTGCCGATTTAATTGAGGTACGCGAAATTTCAGTGGCCACAACCTGGTTAAAGTAGGGAGCCAACGCCAAAGCAAAATTACCATTACCACAATATAGCTCAAGCAAATCACCACTAAGCTGACTGCCAATGTCCGCCGCCCAGTTCAACATTTTTTGATTAACACCGGCATTTGGCTGCGTGAAACTGCCCTCTATCTGTTGATATGCAAGCGTGTTCTTTGTAACAGTAACGTTTTCGGTAACAAAGTCATCAGTCAGAACAATCTTTTGTTTGCGGGCCCGGCCGATAATTTTAACAGACAATTCTGGCAGTAAGTCAGAGACCAACTGCTGCGCTGCATCTTGCCACATCTGATCAAGCTGTCGTTTGTAAATCAGACTGACTAATAATTCGCCTGATAGGGTCGCCAGATAATCTACCTGGTACAGTTTATAGCGAAGTTGATGGTTATACTGAATTTTACTGAGCAACAGCGGCATAAAGTCAGCAATTAGCTCGCAAGCTACCGGAAAATAATCTATCCGTACTTTTTGTTTGGTCTCTGGATCGAACATAGCGTGATAAATATCATCGCCATCGTGCCAAATACGAAATTCTGCCCGTTGCCGGTAATGGCTTGGCGCAGAACTAAAGACTTCTATTTCAGGTGTTGAATAGGGTGCCAGTAGTTGGGTTATGAGATTAACTTTAGTGGTTAGCTGGCTTTCATACTCGGTGGGAAACACCTGACCTATTCGCATAATTGTCTCAGATTACGGATGATGGCACTATTTTATGTTTTTTTAGCCTTGTCGCCAACCTTAGATCGCTATCGAATGATGGTGCAGACGATGACCAATATAAAACGCCGGCTATATGCCGGCGTGATATTGAGCACTGTAAAACAAAGGCAACTACTCGGCGTTGTCGTCTTCCTGGCGCTCCTTTGCTTCACGAACTTTTAATGTCCTTTCCTGAAATTCGAAATCGTTAAGTTTATTAATCATTTTATTAGCGTCTTTTGCTGAGACTTCAACGAAACCAAAACCACGACGTCGGCCCGTTTGGCGATCTTTCATTAATCTGACATTCTTAACTGCGCCGTAAGATGCAAATAATTCTTTAACGGCTTCCTCATTTGCCCGGTAAGGCAGATTGCCAACATATAAAGTAGCAGTATCGCCGCTAAAATCCTGTGACGGCTGCTCGGGACTGGTTGCTGCACCTTTAACATCAACCAATATCGGCACTAATACACCAGCAAGAACAACACCAATAACAACAAACCAGGCTTGGTTTATTTCAAGAGTAAAGAATGCAAAAGCAAAATAGGCCAGCACTGCCAGGGCCAGGGTATAAGGTAACGAAGCACGTAAAGTTGGTAACATAATCAATTCCTAAAAACAGAGAATAAAAAAAAGCGCTTATTTACGTTAAGCCAAACTATCTTAACGGTTAGATCTTGAGCAGCCAATAGAAAAAATATCTTATTTAAATTTGTATCGCTATAAAATTAAACAAAAAGTGTTATTTATAAGCAGTTAGTAATTATATTACCCTATTAGAAAGAAAAAGGTCTTGCTTGGTTTGTTTGGATGTCTATAATGCGCGCCATGTCACGCGGGGCGCGTAGCCGGGAGCTGCGTAAAGCAGGCTTAGGGTGAGATAAGCCGGGTTGCAAAAATCTTTC
>DEYP01000009.1 GCA_002364615.1 Arsukibacterium sp. UBA3155
CGAAACAGCGCTACTAGAAAAACGGGATGAGGATTTCATCGATGCAATTGATAGAGTATGTATTGATGTTGAAGGGATAGTTGTCAACACAATACCGCCCGAAGAAATCCAAAGACTAAAAACGGCAATAAGGCAAAAACGTTATAAAAATAACGATTTCAATCGCCTTTTAAGCGAGTATCAGAGCACAATTACATTCATCAAAAACAGGTTGCAGAGCTGTTGACTTATAATCCTATTACATTGCGAGGGTCTGTCAGTAATTTTACGACACAATAAAACCAAGCAGGTTGAATGTTGAAACGTCATAAACTTAGTCAGAAAGGCAACGTTACCAAATTGTGTTTCCTCAAAAAATTAGACTGAAACACTTTTTTGACTTGATTAAGAACGCTAAATTTAAATTGGCTAGTTAAATTTGTACCAAGTTCTTTCATCAATTAGTTTGTCCCTCGGCATGTCAAAGCACTGTGATCGGTGTTCACTATGCTTTAGAACAGCTAACGACAACTAAAAATGTAAACCAAACTTGGAAACATTAGTAAATAACCTTTGCAATGACACTGCTAGCGGACTAACAGTGCCTTTAGCTTTAGCGGATAACTAAAAATCGTTAACGGGCTTTACATCTAATACCTGGCCGTTGGTGGCGATTTTAAAAAAGACCTGTTCAGCTTTGCTGCTATTAACCGCGCTCACTATGTAATAGCCCTCTTCAATGCTAACGACCGAGAATTGCATTGCTTCCAGCTCTTTCCATGACGTATCCAGTTTGCCGACAGCAAAACCAAAATCTTTAAACGTCATCTGCTGCACCGACTTCACCGCGATAGCCAAAGCCTGTTGGCTACTAATGATTCCGTGGTCCGCATGAGCCATTGCGCCGCCGCTGATTAATATGCAGCACAGCGCTGCTGCTGAAACTAATTTTTTCATTTGAATCTCCAAGTTATGTGGGTTGAATTATTGTTTCAGACCAATGACGTCATACTGGCCTTTTACCATCAGTTGCACTGCAACCGGTTTATCCGACTTGTTTTTCCAGTACCAGCCGTGTGAGCCTGCGAAAGGCGCGGTAAAACTGCCTTTAACCTCACTATTGGTGGCGATGGTGTAGCTCTCAAAGTATCCGGTGGTATCGCCCTCAGGCTCACCATGCAGGTCGTAGTACAAAGGCTCGCCATCGGTCAGCCATTCGAAAGTCATTTTGGCGTATTGCGGCATGGCAAATTTGTACTCAACGCCGCGACCTGCCGGCACTATGATTTCAATCGTTTGAAACTCAGCACTGCCCTTTGCTAATGCCTGTGCTGCAGCAGGTTCAGCGTTTGTCGCCTGTGCGATACTGGTCAATCCCAGCTGTTTGCCTATACCTGTCGGGTCAATGTTGTACTCGGCAGGAAGAATTAACGTTATCAGTGCAATAACTGCGACAACTGCCGCCGCCACGCTGGCTTTAACCAAGGTTTTTGTGCTTACCGTATGTTGCATAGTGTTCTCTTCGTTGTTCAGTAAATTAAGTAATGTTGTTCAGTAAATTAATTGATGAAGTAACCCGTCAGCTGATAGCCCATCAGCATGATGCCGGCACTCATCAAGGCGGTGTTAGTCAGGGTAGAAAAGCGCTGAAATGACGGCACTTTTCGCCAGGAATTAATGACAAGCAGAATTAACGCTAACGCCGCGAATTGGCCCAGTTCAACGCCGATGTTAAAGGCAATTAAATTGGTTAACAGTCCTTCCTGTGGCAGTTGAAACTCCTGCAACTTGGTTGCCAGGCCAAAACCATGAAACAAACCAAAGATCAGTACCGCTGCGCGCGTGTCCGGTTGCCAATTAAAACAGCGCTTAAAACCGCCCAGATTGTCGAAACCTTTATAGATAACTGATAAGCCGATAATGGCGTCAATCAAATACGCATTGACCTGAATATCGTTAAGGACACCCAACAACAACGTGATGCTGTGGCCCAGCGTAAACATGGTTACATAAAGTAAAACGTCTTTACTGCGGTACAAAAAGAAGATCACCCCGACTAAGAACAACAAATGGTCATAGCCGGTGATCATATGCTTGGCACCGATATATAAAAACGGGATAAATTGTATACCCTGATTTTGCTCTAAAAATGCCCTGGTGCTGTCATCCACACCATGGGCAAAAGCGCTGATGCTAAGCAGTGATAACACGCCGATTAACAGCCATAACCCCGTTTGCATTAATTTATTTGGCATCGACAGACTCCAATACTTCAACGTCAGTCACCAGTGACTCCTTATCTTTATGTAAAATGCGATACAGCGCCGGAATAACAAACAGCGTAAGTAAGGTAGACGAGATAATCCCGCCTATCACCACGGTGGCAAGTGGCCGCTGCACTTCGGAGCCGATGCCGGTGTTAAGCGCCATTGGAATAAAGCCCAGCGAAGCCACTAATGCCGTGGTTAAAACCGGACGTAACCGCGTTAAAGCCCCATCAAAAATGGCCTGCTCAAGCCCCATGCCCTCTTTGCGAAGTTCCCGAATAAACGACACCATTACCAGGCCATTTAAAATCGCTATACCGGATAGGGCAATAAAGCCAACCGCAGCCGAGATAGAAAACGGAATGTCACGCAGCAATAAGGCAGCAATACCACCGGTCAGGGCCAGTGGCACACCGGTAAAGATGATCATGGCATCTTTGAACGAACTCAGCGCCAGAATTAACAAGCCGATTATCATCAACAAAGTAACGGGCACCACGATGCTCAGGCGCTGTGAAGCCGATTGCAGTTTTTGATAAGTGCCGCCGTATTCCAGCCAATAACCGGCTGGGATATCCACTTTGTCTGCTACGGCTTGCTGAATATCAGCCACAAAGCTGCCAAGATCACGCCCGCGTACGTTGGCGGTAACCACCACCCGACGTTTTCCATTTTCACGGTTAATCTGATTCGCCCCTGAGACAAGCTCCAGTGACACCAACTCCTGTAGCGGAACCGTGTGGCCATCCGGCAAATGAATTGGCAGATAACTGAGCGCATCCACATCCTGTCGTCGCGATTCACCCAGGCGCACCACGATGTCAGAGCGAACATCGCCCTGATAAAACTTGCCCGCCACAGTGCCGCCCATCGCAGTGGCAACCTGAGACTGCAGCTCAGCCATACTGATACCATGTTGCATTAACTTTTGCCGATCCGGCACCAGGTTCAGCATCGGTAAGCCGGTAAGCTGTTCAACCTGTATATCGGCAATGCCCTCAACCTGTGCAATGGCAGAACCTATCTCTTCTCCCAGTGCGGCCAAACTGTCAAAATCATCGCCAAACACTTTAATGGCTAATTCAGAGCGCACCCCGGCCAGAAGCTCGTTAAACCGCATCTGAATAGGCTGTAAAAACTCGTAACGATTACCAGGGATCGGCTCAACTAAAGCAGCAAGCTCTTCAACAAGCTGTGCTTTGGGCTTATCGGGGTTTGGCCACTGCTCACGGGGTTTTAAGATAATAAAGTTATCAGCCACACTGGGTGGTACAGCATCAGTTGCCACATTTGCGGTGCCTATTTTGGCAAACACCCGCTCAACCTCCGGCATCTGTTTAATTTTATCTTCCAGTGTTTCCTGTAGTGCAATGGCTTGGCTTAGCGAAGTGCCGGGGATCCGCAGCGCGTGCATAGCAATATCACCTTCATCCAGATTAGGGGCAAACTCACTGCCTAAGTTGCTGGCCTGGTAACCAAACACCACCACCAACGCTGTGGCGGCAGTAACGACCAGCCAGCGCCCTTTCAGCACCCAGTTTAACGCGGGTCGATACAAAGCCGCCGCTCCCCGGATAAGCGGGCTGTGTGTTTCTTTTACCGGCTTTTTAAATAATAAGGCAACCATTGCAGGCACAAAGGTGACAGACAGCAACATAGCGCTTAGCAGCGCAATCACCACGGTAATGGCCATCGGATGGAACATCTTGCCTTCCACTCCTTCCAGCGCAAAAATGGGCAAGTACACCACGGTGATAATAAAAACACCGAATAATGCCGGTCTTATCACTTCCCGGGTGGCATCAAATACCAGTTGCATGCGCGCTTTCAAAGGCAGAGGATTACTTCCCGCCTGGCTTAGCCTGCGCAAACAGTTTTCAACGATAATGATTGCACCATCGACTAACAAACCAAAGTCCAGTGCGCCCAAACTCATCAAATTGGCACTGACACCGGTTTTTACCATACCGGTAACGGTCATTAGCATGGCAAATGGGATCACCAGGGCGGTTAAAAATGCTGCGCGGAAGTTACCCAGCAGCACAAATAACACCACGATAACCAGAATAGCGCCTTCTAACAGATTGGTTCGTACCGTTACTAACGTTTTATCCACCAGCGTAGTGCGATCATATACCGCAGTGGCCACCACGCCTTCAGGTAAAGTCGTGTTAATTTCTTTTAGTTTTTCGCCCACCGCATGCGCCACGGTCCGGCTGTTCTCGCCGATTAACATGAACACAGTGCTCATCACCACTTCACGACCATTCTGTGTCGCTGCGCCGGTTCTGAGCCCCTGGCCATTTTCGATATCTGCCACATCTTTAATGGTCAGTGCCGCGCCTTTGTCCGAGCGTAGCGGAATATCAGCGATAACCGCAATATCTTCGGCCTGGCCGGGCATTCTGAGTAGCCACTGTGCACCGTTTTGCTCGATAAAACCGGCACCACGGTTTTGATTATTAGTAGTAATGGCATCGACGACATCAGCCTGTGTTAAACCAAACGCCAGCAGTTTTTCAGGTTTAAAGGCTACCAGGATTTCGCGCTCAAAGCCGCCAATAGGGTTCACTTCAACAACGCCCGGCACCCGTATCAGCTGGGGTCTGATGGTCCAGTCATGTACGGTGCGCAAATCCATCGGCGTAATGGGCGAGCCATCTGCATGCGTTGCGCCAGGCGCGGCATCGACCGTAAACATAAAAATTTCGCCCAAACCCGTCGCTATAGGCCCAAGTTGCGGTTCAAGGCCAGCCGGTAGCTCCGCACGGGCCGCTGACAAGCGTTCATTCACCAGCTGCCGGGCAAAATACACATCAGTTCCATCGCTGAAAATAGCAACCACCTGAGATAAGCCATAGCGGGACACTGAGCGGGTATAGGTTAAGCCCGGTAAACCCGCCAACGCGGTCTCCAGTGGAAAGGTAACCCGCTGCTCCACCTCAAGTGGGGTATAACCGGGTGCTTCAGTGTTAATCATTACCTGCACATTGGTAATATCGGGCACCGCATCGATGGGTAACTTCGTGAAGTTCCACAGTCCTAATCCGGCTACGGCCAACACCATAACCAGCACCAGAAATTTTCGCTTGATAGAAAAGCGTAAAATTGCTTCCAACATTATTTACGCTCCTAGTGATCGTGAGAGGCGCCAGACTTTTCAATGTCGGCTTTTAAGATAAAGCTGTTCTGGCTAACGTACTCCGTGCCCGGTTTCAGGCCGCCGAGCACTTCAATCCATTCGCCGTCATGGCGTCCCAGCTCCAGCATACGAACTTCGTATTGCTCGCCAACTTTGGCATACACTACGGTAAAATCCCGAAACGCTTGCAGGCCGGTGCGTTTAACCGCCAGCGGCACATCTATCGTGGCCACTTCAATCCGGGCACTGACAAAACTGCCGGCAGTAAATTCATTCTGACTATTTGGCAGCCTTACCCAGACAATACGGGCCTGGTCATCGCGCACCTGTGGCTCTACAAAGGCAATACTGCCACTGTATGTCTTGTCTGAGCCTTCTATTTTTAGGCTAACCGGGGAGCCGGGCCGGACTTTTTGGTAATCTTTAGGGTATACCGCCAGTTTTGCCACGTAGTGGCTGAGGTCGGCAATCGTCAGCAAAGCACGGCCAGCGGTTTGCTCTCCGTTACCGGCAAACTGTTGTGTGACGACACCTGTCAAGGGTGCCTTCACCTGATAAGGCTGCAAACTCTCGTTGCTTTCGATTGTGAGTAAGGTTTGGCCTGTTTTTACTGTGTCACCAAGCGCGACATGCAACTTAGTGATTTCACCATCAAACCGGGCCGCAATAGTGCGCTCTGCACCGGTTGGCAGTGCCAGCGTGCCATAGGCAGGGATCGTCTGGTGCAAGGTGGCCGGGCCTGCTATGTCAGTTTGAATGTCCATCGCCTCAGCCACGGCCTGTTCGATAGTGGTTCGGCCTTCAAAATTGTCATACTGCCAACGGTATGACTTGCCCTGATGTTTCGCTGTGATCGTCACCACAAAAGAATGCGGCTCGAATATTTGCATATCGCCGCGCAGTAAATCCCCCTGAGCCACAAAGTTGATATCGTCCACCCCATCGCCTAAGCGAGTTAACTTGATATTCAACTCTACTGTTGCCGGGTCGGCCGCTTTACCGCCAGCAGTAACCCACACCCGAAATTCAGGCGGTACACCGGTTTCAAAAATTGCCAGCTCCAACGCAAATTCACCGTCGCGTAGCATCCGCCCCCCGTGTGGGCCCTTTTCTGCTTCGGCTTGCTCTGCAGCAGGTGCCGATGCCGCCATTATTGTTGCAGGTAAAAAAGCGCTGCTGGCCATGCCGATATTCAGTAATAGCGCCAGACTGATTGACGAAAACGTGCTGTTATTTTTCATAGTTTGTCTCACTGAGAAATAGATGTACCGGTCAGGCGCTGAATTTCGATGTGCTGCAAATGCAGACTCTCAAACGCCTCAAGCAGTTGGGACTGGGCACTGAGCAATTCCCGGCGCACCCCGCTGTATTGGTTGTAACTGAGTTGCCCTTGCTCAAACGCATTACTTGCCTCTGTCAGCGCCTGCTCTAAGGTGGGCACAATCGCCGTTTGTACGGTATTAATAACATGCTGTGAATGCGCCATTTCCTGCAGCAAAACATACAGCTGCGCATCCAGGGTTTGCATCAGGGCAGTTTGTTCGCTTGCCAACACGTCCTGCCGGGCTTGCAACGCTGCCAGCGTGCCAGCATTACGGTTGCTGTCGCCCCACGGAATGGACACACCGGCAACTACACCAAAGTCATCACTGGCTTCATAGCGACGTATCCCAGCGGTAAACTGCCATTGCGCTTTAGCGTCAATTCTTGCCAGCTCCATCTGCGACTGTGCAATGCGCTGAGCACTGCCAAATTGTTGCAGCCGTGGGTTTTGTTTTAACTGGGCCAGCTGCTCTTCAACCGGGGGTACCGCTGGTATGCTCAGTAAATTGCCGGTTAGCTGGTAAGGAGTGGTAGGCGCTCCCCAAAGCGAAGCTAACTGGTACTGGCTGGCATTGAGTTCATGCTCGACATCCTCTACCGCCAGTTCACGGCGGATCAGCTCTGCTTTTGCTAGCTGTATTTCAACACCTGAGCTTTTACCGGCCTGAGCCCGTTTTGAAATGGCTGCCACCACGTCCTTTGCCTGCTGCAGGGCTAACTGGTTTAGCTTAAGACGCTGTTGTTTCACCAGAATATCGATAAAGCGTTTTGCTACAACCGCAGATAAATCGAGCGCTGTAATGTGCTTTTGCAACGCCAGCGTATCGGCTTCACTTTTTACCGCGCTAACCCGGCTGTCTATCTGCGCTTGTTGTAGTAGCCAGGAAAATGTCAGTGTGGACTGCATTCTATTAATTCCACTGTGCTCACCTGTCCCCAGCGCATCTTCAACCATAAAGTCGATTTGTGACCGCTCGCCAACCCCCGCTTGCTCAATTCTGCCCTGCAAAACACGCTGTTGTGATACCAGCGCCTGCAAATCAGGGTGTTTTTCCAGTGTCAGCGTTACTGCATCTGCCAGGCTGATAACCTGGGGGCGTGCTATGGGCTCTTGTGCAGCGGCTGACAGAGATAAACTTATCCCTATTAGCACAGCGTAAAACCGATAGCCAATCGGTTTTTTGAATTTGCGTTTAAACAACATAACTGCCATTCCCGGTCCTTATTTAATGGGTAATAAAGGTTTCAATAAAGTGATGCAGGCTATCCACCGTTGACGCCACCAGCAGCGGCGAACAGCTAAACAGCAGCAGGGCCAAAACGATTGCCGACCGCGATGTCGATAATGCGGGGTTAATCAGACACTGTACCCGCACACTGGTTTGGTCGTTACCAAAATAACTGGCTACGCCATCGCAGCATGGGCTTTTATTGCCGAAATTCAGATTGCGCTGTAAACGGGCGACATCAATAAGCGTTTGGGCAACATCAAGATTATCATAAGCATCCGTAGCCGCGCAGTCGGCTATCTGCTCAGTCAACAAGGTAAATTGCGTGATCAAACTACGGGCTATTCCTGCAGGGTAAAAACAGGCAAGAGCGGCAAAGACGGTCTTAAACAGTGGATCTCTGGCAGCAACATGCGCCATTTCATGCCTGACGATAATATCAAGTTGCTGCGGGTTAACCTGCTGCTGCAGTGCTGTGGTGACATAAATTCTGGGGCGAATAAGACCAGCGGTAAAGGCCGTAGGAATAGACAACGCTAACGAATAGTACCGACTCTGCTCAGTCGTTGTCTCTGGCTTAATATCAGACAAGCTTAGCAACGCTGTCATCGCGCTGGCTTGTTTGCGACGATAAAACACGTTGCGCGCTATTGACCACGTCGCATAGGCAGCCGCTGAAAACAAGGTAATAGCGTGCCAACTGGTAAAACTAAACAGATCGACATGATGCCAGTGCGCCAATCCACTTAGCCAGGTTGCGGCAAAAATATCTGACAGGCTTGGCCACAGCACACCGACACAACCGGCGGCAATCCACCAGGGAGCACTTACCCATGCCCATAAGATGGCTTTACGCAGACCGAAAGTAAAATGCGCTAAGCGGTTTAATATGGCACGGAAACTGATACAGAGCAGGACAACGCTGATAGCAAAAGCCAACACGGCAATACTGAGCAAATTCAGTGCTATCGCCAGATCCCCAACCAGCATAATGCTTAGCCCCCTCTGCGCAGCTTACGCTGGGCTTCTATCAATGTCTGTAACTGATCCAGCTGAGCATCATTCAGGTTGGCAGAGGCTGAACTAAAAGCAGCAATCAGGCTATGTTCGCCATCGGCAACAAAGTCGCTGGTTACGTTGGTGATAAGTTTAGCTATCAAGGCCTCACGGTCTACTTTGGCGCTATAATAATAAGCATGGCCTTGCTTGGTGCGACCCAGTAATCCTTTTTTAAATAACCGATCGAGTGTGCTTTGAATGGTATTGAGTGAGTTTCCGCGCGACTGTCCAAGCACGGCATGTACCTGCTTGGCATCAGATTCAGCAGCATTCCACAAATAGTGCAAAACCTGTTTTTCTAGTTCACCTAACTGCATGACATATTTCTCTTACCACAGTGGGCATAATCATGGCACAACAAAAACCGACAGGCAATCGGTTTTTTATTTTGAGGGGTGAATATGAGCTGGTTAATTATTAAGTATCTGGTAACGGCGGCTATAGAGGTTGCGGCCTTAGAGTTAGCAAAACGCAGTGACATTCTCGGAGCATTTATTGTCGCGCTACCGCTGGTCACGATTATTGCGATGATCTGACAGTATACCGAAAAGTAACCGCTGGAAAAAATTGCCAATCACGCTTGGTATATTTTCTGGTATATGGCGCCAACCTTACCGATGTTTTTATTGTTTCCTTGGCGACTTCATTGACTAAGCTTCTGGCCAGCTTTAGCCGATGTTGCATGTATTACAGTGATTCTATGGTAATAAACCCATTTTTAATTGACGCTTGAAGTAGAAGGTTGCGTTATTAAAGCCTGTTTGTATTTCGGTCGATTGCTTTTCGGATATTATTACCACCAGGTCATATATAAGAAGATTATCCGAGTACTTTCCGTGGCCGTTTGAACTTTCATGCAAACTGACTTATCATATGCTCAACACAATTATGGATCACGCATGCGCTCAGGTAATTTATTTATCATAGTACTTTGCTTGCTGTTTCTCTTTAAGGGAACTGGCCTGTATGCTATGGTCCATTGCCAAAGCCAACAACACCACCAAAGCTCAATAACATTAGATGCAATGACTGATCAGAAGTCATACGCCAATCATCATCACTCTACATCAGATGGTGCCGAAACATCACCAAGCATGCTTGTAGATAACACGTTGGGTAATACTTATTTAGCCAGTGCAGAGCCATGCGAAGCCTGTGACCATTGCTGCTCAATTCATTGTGTGCCTTTACCACTGGTATCTGCAGCAGCTGAAACAGCTTGTCATGACAAAGTACTGCAAAATGCCTACTTCCACACTACCGGTATTGTTTTACCACAAGAACGCCCACCAAAGACCGCATAACCCTCTTATTTCGACCTTGAATTACCGATGTATTACTTAGCGACCATGATGGTTTGCTGACATTTTTCACATATGCATCATATAGTTAATTTTATTGAGGATATTGATATGTGTAAGAGCATTGCCACGCAAGGGTTGGCGGTCGCTGGGCTTTGGCTATTCAGCATTTTTGCTACGAATAGTGTGATAGCAAACGAGCCAACAATACCGGCGCCACTGCAAAATGATGACGTGCAAACAGCGCCGCTTTATATGCCGGTTGCACCGCAGCAAATGAAGGTCCCGGCTGTCAGTAACTGGGCAGAAGTTAATCAACGTGTCCACGAAATTGGTGGCTGGATGTTTTATGCCTCTGAGGGGGCGATGGACCACGAGCATCATAAGCAACCTAAACAGCCTGAGCCAACAACTAACCATCACGAGGGCCACTGATTATGCCAATGCCTTCAAGAAAGCTCGCTAATACATCCTTGGTGAAGCTGGCTGTTGTTACAGCCATATTAGCCAGTTTAACAGCGTGTGCCGTTAATCCAGGCGACCCGATAAATACGGTGCAGGCTGAAATCGCAGCTATCAACCCAACGCCGTTGCGACGCATTGAAAATGACGAGCAACAGCAACAAATACAACAGCAGGTACAAGGGTTACTACTGCACCCTTTAACATTAGATACCGCGGTGGAAATCGCCGTACTTAATAATAAATCGTTGCAGGCGGAATTATTTGCATTGGGGGTATCGGCTTCAGAACTGCAACAGGCGTCACAACTACCCAACCCAGCCATTATGCTTACCCGCAATGTGTCTGATGGCAATTATTCAACCGAATTAGAGTTTGGTTTTAATATCCTGTCGCTGCTAACGCTACCTAAAGTGCGCCAATTAGAAACGAACCGATTTGAACAGGCACGTTTAGTAAGCGCGCAGCGTATTGCCGGTATCATTGCAGATACCCGCCACGCCTATTGGAATGCCGTGGCCGCACAAGAGGTACTGCGTTATATTGAGCAGGTGTATACCACTACGGAAGCCGGGGCTGAACTGGCAAAACGGATGCTGCAAGCTGGCAATTTCAGTAAATTAGATTACTTGCGTGAACAAGGTTTACTGACTGAAGCGACGTTGAATTTAGTCAAAGCACGACAGTTAGCTTACAACAGCCAGGCAACGCTACAACAACAGTTAGGGTTGTGGCAGGAGTCAGAGCGTTTGATCCTACCCGACCGTTTACCTGAAATTCCAGCAGAGTTGACCGAATGGCGCAGTGTAATCCAGGGAGGATTAGACCAACGGTTGGATATCAGACTTGCAAAATTAAAGCTGGAACTTGTTGCGCAAAACGCCGGCCTGACCAAAGCAACCCGGTTTATTAACGCGTTTGAATTAGAGGTAGGTGGCAATTTGCAGGATAGCTCTGAAAGAAGCTATAAAGCCGTGCTGGAGTTGCCTCTGTTCGACTGGGGAACCTATCGGGTAAAAAAAGCAGAATATCAATATAAACAAGCCTTTAACGAAGCTTTTGCTACTGGCGTGTCGGCACGTTCAGAATTAACAACAAGTTATCACAACTACGCCTCCTTCCATGAGTTGGCACTGCATTACAAAAATGCCATGTTGCCCATTCAGCAGCAAATCGCAGAGGAAAATCAGCTGCGTTATAACGGTATGTTTATTAGTGTGTTTGAGCTAATTGCTGATGCACGCAATCAAATTAACGCGGTTACTGGTTATGTCAATGCAACCCGGGATTATTGGTTGGCAAAGTCGCAATTAGATATGGCCATGATTGGTGTTTCTGTCACCAGGCAAGAGAGTACCGAACTGCAATCTGTTAGCAATGCGGCAGGCGCCGATCATTAAGGAGTCATTATGTTTTCACGTCGTGAATTATTAAAAAGTATCGGTGCTCTTACGGCAGGTGTGGGTGTCGCTGCAGTCAGCCGAGCTGCGTTGGCAGGGATCCCGGAAGTGGTCAGCCAGCACTCTGCCGATACAATGGCGCCATTATTACCAACGTCTGGCCGGCCTTACAATCCTGTTGTAACCCTTAATGGCTGGACATTACCCTGGCGGATGAACAATGGTGTCAAAGAATTTCATCTGGTGGCTGAACCTGTAGTCAGGGAAATTGCGCCTGGGATGAAAGCGCATTTATGGGGTTACAACGGTCAATCACCAGGGCCGACTATTGAAGTGGTTGAAGGTGATAGAGTGAGGATTTTTGTCACCAATAAGCTGCCTGAGCATACATCCATTCATTGGCATGGCCAGCGTTTACCGAATGGCATGGACGGCGTGGCGGGATTAAATCAACCCGCTATTCCGGTGGGTAAAACCTATGTTTATGAGTTTATTGCCCGGCGCCCCGGCACCTTTATGTATCACCCTCATGCTGATGAAATGGTACAGATGGCCATGGGTATGATGGGATTCTGGGTAACTCATCCAAAAGATGCGCATCCACATATTGAAGAAGTGGACCGTGACTTTGTGTTTCTGCTCAATGCTTACGATATAGAACCCGGCGCCTATACGCCAAAAATCATGACTATGCTGGATTTTAACCTGTGGACCTTTAACAGCCGCGCCTTTCCGGGTATTGACCCATTGGTGGTGCGTAAAAACGACAAAGTGCGCATTCGCGTGGGTAACCTGACCATGACTAACCATCCTATTCACCTACATGGCCATGAGTTTACGGTAACTGGTACTGATGGCGGGCCAACGCCACCGGGTAGCCGTTGGCCGGAAGTTACCACCGATATTGCGGTTGGCCAAATGCGCCAAATTGAATTTATTGCTGATGAAGTGGGTGATTGGGCGTTTCACTGTCATAAGTCACATCATACGATGAACGCGATGGGCCACGATGTACCAACCATGATAGGCGTTGACCATCGCGGTATAACCAAAAAAATCCAGACTTTAGTGCCTGACTATATGGTAATGGGCGAACGCGGCATGGCCGACATGGCGGAAATGACCATGCCGTTGCCGGACAACACTTTACCGATGATGACCGGTGACGGCCCTTTTGGCTCGGTAGAAATGGGCGGTATGTTCAGTGTACTTAAAGTGCGGGAAGATCAGGCGCCACATGATTATTCTGATCCGGGTTGGTTCAAACATCCCGAAGGGACAGTAGCCCGTGAGTGGACCGGCGATATTGCTCAGCCTAAACGCTCTAACGAGCATGGTGGACAGCTAATGCCGCTTGAGCAACCATCGTCGAAAGAGCTGGAAGTTAAAGTGCGTAAACCTCAAGCCCATAATGGGCATAATTAGCAACGACAGGTGAATTATGAAATCATTAAAAATTAGTATGACAATAATATTAGCCGCTTTAGCAATGCCATCCGCGGTGGCGCAGGAAACTCATTCTCATCAGCATAAAAGCGAAGAGGCTCAAACTGCAGTTGACGAGATGACTACAGCCACTATTCGTAAACTGGATCTTGAATATGGCAAAATCACTCTCAAGCATGAAGCAATAAAAAGCCTTGGTATGCCTGGTATGACCATGGTTTTTCAGATTGAAGACCAGACGTTGTTTGACGGCTTAAGCCAGGGTGATAACGTGCGCTTTAAAGTGGAAAAAAAAGGTACTGCATTGGTTATCACTGCCATTGAAAAAATGTAGCACTGCTGATTTTAAAGCTATTAAGGATATTAAATAATGAACAATATTAGTTTTGCCAACGGCAGCGCGATATTTTTTGCTGCACTACTGACTTTAGTAATGCCTACAAAAGGTTGGGCTCATACCAGTTTAACATCGTCTATTCCTGCCAATGGACAAGCCGTTGCTGAAGTAAGCCAGCTGAGTCTGGAGTTTGGTGCACCACTGCGCTTGATGAGTATTTCGTTAACTGACGCTGCAGGTAAAAATATTGCACTGGAATTTAAACGTTCAGTTACTACTCAATCCCGTTTTGTAGTACCCACCAATGCTGCGTTGCCAGCGTCATCGTATCAGGTTTCCTGGATGGGTATGGGGGATGACGGGCACAAACTAGAAGGAGACTTTAGTTTTGTTGTTGATCCCAATGCAGTTACTTTGACAGCCTCTTCGACCGCAAAGCCTGAGATTTCGCTGTTTAGTGGGCTGCAACACCCTGCGGCTAAAGCGGTATTGGATTTCCATGCTGCGCTAAAAACCGGTGATACCGACGCGGTAATACGTTTACTGGCCAGTGATGTGGTTATTTTTGAAGGCGGTAGCGTAGAGCGTTCAAGTGCCGAATATCAGAGCCATCACATGGCGGCAGATATAGCGTTTTTAAAAGAGATGTCAATTGAATCTGTGGAGCATCATGTGGTGGTACACGGTGGTAGCGCACTGTCGCTGGCACGTTCAAACGTCAGCGGTGTTTATAAAGGTAAACCGATAGCACATACCGGCATGGAAACCATTACGTTGCAGCAACGTAATGGTAACTGGCAAATCACTCATATTCATTGGTCGAAATAAGTTTTTGAGCACAGGAGGGCGCTGCCCTCCTTGAGGGTAAATTGTGGACATCACTAATCTTATTACCTTGCTAGCAAAAGTGTTCACTTACGTTGCGACAGCGGGTGTGGTGGGTGGTTTTTACCTTTGGCAGTTAACTCGGCCTTATGAAACTGAGTCCCACTGGTTGCAGCGTTATATCATGGTGTGCGCTGGGTTAGGCATTGCTGCTGTGCTAATTACTTTTTCAACTCAACTACTGATGTTTAGTGGTCAGGGCTTCGCCAGTTTTTACGACTGGGAGCTCTATGCCATATTGCTGTCGGGTAAGCCGGGTTTAAGTTGGGCTTTGGCGCTGGGCGGTTTTACCAGTTGTATATTAGTGGCCATTTTTTGCTTGAAAAGCAAACTTAGCACCTGGTTAATGCTGCTGGGGGCTACCGCTGTGATGGTGTCATTTACGTTTACCGGGCATCTGGTAAGTGCCCCCTGGTATGGCAAATTAGCATTGCTGTTGCATCTATTGGCGATATCAATGTGGGTTGGCTCATTGCTGCCGCTGTGGCATCTCACCCGAATAGCTAAAACCGAAATGCTAGCAAGAGTTATGGATAATTTTGGTAAGCTGGCAATAGTTTTTGTGGGTGCGTTGTTGGTTATGGGTGTTGTTATGCTGCAAATGCTGCTGGGAGATTTACGTCTGCTATGGCAAACAGCCTACGGTCAAACGTTGTTAATAAAATTAACCCTGGTTACGTTATTGCTTGGGCTTGGTGCGACCAATAAACTATTACTGGTGCCGCAACTGGCTAAACCGAATGCAATAAAACGCCTCAGAGCAGTTATTGGTATTGAAATATGTACCGGCGCGTTGGTGCTAGGTATCACGGCCTGGGCAACGGTGGTTGTTGGTTTGGATATTTCTTGACCTTAGCTATAAAATACAATGTGAGCATCCTGACAATAGTAGCGTGCGGCAACGTCAAACGTTGCCGCACGCTAAACTACTCGCTATCAAGTTGCAGTATTTTGCTACTTGCAGTTTTCATCTTCACTGCAACAGGTTCCTATGCACCAGCAACAGTAGACACTTCAATTGCTTCAGTTTTAAATTCTGGGGTAAAACGCTGTTTAGTCATGATGTTCTTCTAAAGTTGTATTTTAACCGAATGAGTGTCTGGTCTTTTAGGGGGAGCTCACTCCCCGAATCTTGCTCAAATAAAACTTCTCCGCTCCTACAATTAGTACCAAGCCCATAATCGCCGACCAGATCACCAGTATATCAGTGGACGCCTTTATCCAGATAAATGCTCCCAGCACAACAATGTCCAGCACTATAGCGCTAAGCACAACCGCAGCACTTGCTTTAATATCTTTGCGCAAGTGTTTAAATACGCCCCAATGAATTGCAATATCCATGAGCAGATAAAAGATTGCACCTAGTGAAGCGATTCGGCTTAAATCAAAGAAAATTGTTAGCAACATTGCTATCACGACAGTGTATACAACCGTGTGCTGTTGAATGCTGCCCGGCATGCCAAAATGCCTGTGTGGTACTAGCTTCATGTCGGTCAACATCGCTAACATCCGTGATACTGCAAATACACTTGCAATAACACCGGAAACAGTGGCAACAATGGCAAAACCTACGGTAATCCAAAGTCCGCTTTTTCCAAATGCGGGTTTTGAGGCTTCGGCAAGTGCATAGTCTTTAGCGACCACAATTTCGTCTATCGTTAAATTAGTTCCAACGGCGATTGCAACTAACATGTAGATTACGAAACAAATAAAGATTGAAACGACAATGGCATGCCCAACGTTTTTCTTTGGATCAACAATCTCACCTCCGCTATTGGTAATCGTTGTAAAGCCTTTGAATGCTAATATGGCTAGTGCGATCGAACCAATGAAATTATTAACGGTGGTGTCAGCAGGCACAACAAACGTACTAGCAATACCAGCATCTGCAACGTAGATACCCCCGCCCGCCAGCACAACTAGCCCTAAGGCCTTTGCAATCCCCATGATAAAGGATGTTGTTTGAATAATTTTGTTGCCGAGCACATTAATTAAAAAGGCAGCGATCAATAATGCTACACCAAGTGCAGGTACCATCCATGCGGCAGGCTCAAAATCAAAAAGTTGGAGTACGTAGTTACCAAAGGTTCGTGCAACTAAGCTTTGATTAATGACCATAGAAAAATACATCAATAGCGCACAACATGCCGTGATTGTACTTTTCCCGTAGGCTTTTTCTAAAAACATCGCAATGCCGCCTGCCGAAGGGTATGCGTTAGATAGTTTCACGTAAGAATAGGCGCTAGCTGATGATATTATGGCGGCGATGAGAAAAGCAAAGGGAAACCATTCACGAGCAAGTTCAGCCACTTGTCCAGTAAGTGCAAATATACCTGCACCAATCATCACGCCGGTACCCATTGCAATCGCGCCGGCCAAGCTTAAACTGCCTTTATTATAATTAGAGTGTTTGTGGTCGGCCATCATTAATTGCCTTAAAAGTCACATTGTCTTCGTTAACCTGTAGACAAATGAGAAACTCTACATGTCTTGAAAACGGTTTAATCCTTGTGCCATCAATATTATTTCTTGATTCTCAAGCTCTAGTAAGTTGTTCATCAGCTCTTTATGGTGAGGTATAACAGCTTGCTCTTTTAAGTATGAATATAACGCTAAAACTTGTTGATGTTGGTCAATTACCCTTGCGCTTATTTCTGCCTCAGTCAAGTTCGCAAATTCACCGTCGCAATGCTCATGTAATACAATTGGATTTTTCTCCAAATACTCAATAAACAAGGTTTCTAACTCACCAAACTGCGCCTTGTCCGAAAATGACTTTACTAAAACCGCCAGATGCTTTTCATGAGTGAGTAAATATTGCATCACCATTTTCGATCGTTCTGATTGAGTCGGTGCACAATGCTCAAGGCAGTTAGCCAATTGCTCATGAAATTGGACAGTCCAGTGCAGTATGTCGCGCATACTTTCTATTTTCATAAATACCCTTGGTGTTTAGAGACTAACTAAGAATTCTGAAAGCAGTAATAATTTAAACGATGCGAATACAAACTTCATAACAGCCAGATTACCGTTGCATTACATCTTTGTCAGAAAACTGTTTTTATTAGGTGTTTCACTTTTTTTAGTCAAGATTTCAGTTAGGGTTTAAGTTAACAATTAGCGTTAAAAGAATTTTGCAGTAGAATTTTTGTAATACAAACCTTTTTAATATTACAAGTTATTAGTAAATAAAATCCTTTCCAAATAATAAACGCCAGTAAAAGGGCTTATTTAGACGAACTTTAGCTTTCATTTGAGCGCGCAGTTTTTACTGATTGTTTAAAAAATACGATATAAAAGGTTCAAAATGAATAACACAAAACAACGTCAGCGGCGCACGTTTATAAAGAATTTACTGTATACCGCTGGCGGCCTAGCCTTAACCAGCCGCATGGCTGCTCCTTGGGCTAAATCTCAAGGCTACACAAATCAAAGCATAAACGAAAATAACTTGGCAATGAATTTTGGTGATGGCGTGGTGAGTGGCGTCGTCATCGATTTAACGATTGCGAAACAAGCTAAACGTATTGCAGGCGGTACTTCACACCTAATTACTCTAAACGGAATATCACCGGGTCCATTGCTACGCTTAAAAGAAGGGCAAAATGTCACCATCAATGTGACCAATCAACTCAAAGATAGCTCCTCCATACATTGGCATGGATTTATTTTACCTTACACAATGGACGGCGTGCCGGGCGTTGCCTTCCCTGGTATAGCGCCGAATTCCACCTTCCGTTATCAATTTGATGTAGAACAAAATGGTACTTATTGGTACCACAGTCACTCTGGTTTACAAGAGCAACTCGGTCATTTAGGGCCGGTCATCATCGATCCGAAAGATGGTGACATTGGTGCCGACAGGGAACACATAATTTTGCTCAGCGACTGGACGTTCGAAGATCCGCACGATGTGTTCAGACATCTTAAAGTGGCTGAAGGATATTACAACTATCAACAAAGAACAATTGAAGACACTGTAAGCGACATCAAAAAACGAGGATTTATAAATACGCTAAAAGAGAGAGCGATGTGGGCTGAGATGCGCATGAACCCGCGAGATATTTTAGACGTTACCGGCTCGACGTACACTTACCTTATGAACGGGCGTGACGCCGCAACGAACTGGACGGCTTTGTACAAACCCAACGAAAGCGTGCGGCTAAGGTTAATAAATGGTTCCGCTATGACCTACTTTGATTTCAGGATCCCTGGATTGGAAATGGTTGTCGTTGCTGCAGATGGACAGCCGGTAAAACCGGTTACTGTCGAAGAAATTCGCATTGCGGTTGCTGAAACCTATGATGTAATTGTGAGACCTAAAGGAACCACAACCTACACGCTTTATGCTGAAAGTATGGATAGAAGTGGATATGTTCGCGGCACGTTAGCTACTGTGTTAGGCGTTCAAGCATCTGTTCCTGAACTTCGCGAAATGCCAGAGCGCGGAATGGCAGCGATGGGGATGGGAGGAATGTCTTCAATGAATAGTATGCCTAATATGGATAGTCATGGCTCAACACCTCCCATGAACAAGCATTCAACCATGTCAAAAATGATGGATATGTCACAAAGTAAAAAGCCACTACCCATTGACAGCATTGACATTAAACACGATGCCTCAGGGCATGGTGCTGGTGCATCAATGATAGCGAGCAACCCAACTAGCCGTTTAGATGAGCCGGGCATTGGATTTGAAAATGTTCAGCACAAAGTTTTAGTGTACAGCGATTTGGTAGGCGCAAAATCATGGCCAGATGAGCGCGAGCCGACTCAGACTATTGAGCTGCATTTAACTGGCAATATGGAGCGTTATATGTGGTCGTTCGATGGCCTTAAATTTAGCGAAGTTAAAGACCCAGTGCATTTTAAGTATGGCGAACGAATAAGGCTCATTTTGGTGAACGACTCTATGATGAATCACCCCATCCATTTACATGGCATGTGGATGGAGCTTGAAAATGGTAATTATCCCCCGCCAAGGAAACACACCATCAGCTTAAAGCCTAGTGAAAAAGTATCGCTACTCATTAGCGCAGATGCCCCCGGAAATTGGGCATTTCATTGCCATCTGCTGTACCACATGGATGCAGGTATGTTCAGAATTGTATCGGTATCTTAGGAGATGGCTTTGAAGAATGTAAATACGGTTTTTTTATCTCTTGTAGCTACTAGCATGGTTACCCTACTTTCGGGTGCACATGCACAAGAAGCACCACCATCTGACTGGCCTGAACCTGTTGTTGATTATTACACTGGTACAATACTGTTTGACCGCTTCGAATATACCCGCACTGATGATAATGAAAATATTGGGGTATGGGATATGGTTGGCTGGTACGGCGGCGATACCTATCGCATTTATTTTAAAAGTGAAGGTGAAAACAAACAAAATGATGGTGAGCCAACAGACATTGAACGCGCAGAGTTACTCGCTAGTAAATTAATTGCGCCCTTCTGGGAGTTACAGGCCGGCTTGGGAACACGGGGCACATTAACCAGTGAATCCAATATGGAAAATTATGCGGTGATAAGCCTTTATGGAGTGGCACCTTATCAATTTGAAATGGATAACTCGCTGATGATAAATGAAGACGGCGATATCAATTTTGCAATGGAAGCCGAATATGAAATAAGAGTCACGCAAGTCTCTTACCTCCAGCCTCGTTTAGCTATTAATGCCTCACTATCAGAATCTGAACGGTTTGACCGCCAATCTGGCTTTACTTCAATCCGACTGGGGCTTCGTTACCGTTACGAATTCTCTCGTAAATTTGCGCCTTATGTTGGCATGTATTGGAGCAAAGCGTTGGGTAACACCGCCGACGTTGAAGAACTCGCCGGTGAACCGATAAGCGAGACTGGACTTGTTCTGGGTGCGCGGTTTTGGTTTTAAGCGGATAGAGAAGATCATAAAATGGAAGTAACTATCCAGCTTTTAATTGCACTCATCGCTATAGGTTTGGCTACAAGCAGCCACTATTTTTGTTTACATAGACTGAAAACGTGGATGAATAACACTAGACTGTCACCGTTTTTAACTCTACTAGGCTTAGTTTACGGGATAACCTTAAGTCAATTAATCGCAGCTATGTGGTTTGCCATTAGTTTTAAAGTTTCCATTTCAATTGGATTGGGAGCACTTGGTGGTGAGGTCCCCATTACCTTTATTGAGACGTTTTACTTCTCAATAATCAACCTCACCACTTTGGGAATGTCTCCAGTTGAGCCGCTGGGGCACCTATATCTTCTTGCGGGGCTAGAAGCCATGACCGGTTTCTTGTTGGTAAGTTGTTCAGCATCATTAATTTTCAAAACCATGAATAAACAATAAATTAGGAGTTGCTATGACTAAGTACACTAAATTTTTTGCAATGATCTCCACCTCAACTGCAGCAATGCTGCTGATGATGTATTTCAACACATTTGAGTTTGGGCATGTTTTTTTTAGTGAAACCCGTTTGTATATGGCTATATATATGGGTGCCGTAATGGCGATTATCATGCTGCTTTTCATGTTGAACATGTATGAGAGCAAGACAAAAAACACAATAGTACTCATTGGTAGTGCAGCCGTATTTGCTATCTCACTATTCTTAGTTCGTTCTCAAACAACAGTTGCAGACTCCTCATGGATGAAAGCCATGATACCGCACCACTCCATCGCAATACTCACCAGCTCCAGAGCAAATATTGAAGACGTACGCGTAAAAACATTGGCTAACGAAATAATCAAGGCTCAAGAGCGAGAAATTAAGGAAATGAAGTGGCTTCTTGCAGACATTGAAAAAAATGGCGTAGCCTCATCGGAAGCTGAAGCGTCTAAAAGAGCGGTTCCAGAATTTAGCGGACAATAATCATAAGTTAACTAGATTTATTTAAGGACGTCGAAATGAAAAAAACAGCAAAGCTATATCGCATGCATACCAGTGAACATATTTGCCCCTATGGATTACGCTCTAAAGACCTTCTTGAAAGAAACGGTTTTGAGGTAGAAGACCATAAATTAACGTCGCGAGAGAAAACTGATGAGTTTAAGAAAAAATATAACGTTAAAACCACACCCCAGACTTTCATCGACGACAATCAGATTGGCGGCTATGACGATTTGAGAGATTATTTTGGCATGGATCAGGCGGGGCAAACCGGTACCACCTATACGCCTGTACTGGCCATTTTTGCAGTCGCCTTTTTAATGAGCTTAGCCACTAGTTTTGCATACATGCCTGGCGTTAATTTAATAAACATAGTTGAATTGTTCGTTGCCTATAGCATGACTATATTGGCCATTCAAAAGCTGCGCGATCTATACACATTTTCTAACTCCTTTATAACCTACGATCTGTTAGCCATGCGCCATATCAGATATGCCTATATATACCCGTTTGCAGAAGCGTTTGCCGGTATTGGAATGCTAGCGTCAATATCGGGATTTATAGTTGGTCCTGTATCCTTATTTATCGGGACTGTAGGCGCTATTTCGGTATTTAAGGCTGTATATATCGACAAACGAGAGCTTAAGTGCGCGTGCGTTGGCGGCGATAGTAATGTTCCGCTCGGTTTTGTTTCACTCACAGAAAACCTATTCATGATTGGAGCTGGTGCATGGATGTTGTACTCAGCTCTTTGAAAGTTCATTGGCATAAACACCCATACTACTACCAAAACGTTCGACAGTATTCTTCACTGCAGCCCAACACTGCAGCGAAGCAGGTTAATGATTATTCCGTTTGCTGTTTACGGTTATCGTTTTTGTGCACCCAATGATATAGCACCGGCAATACTAGCAACGTCAGCAAGGTTGACGAAATAATGCCGCCAATAACCACTGTCGCCAGCGGTCGCTGCACTTCAGCACCGGTGCCAATATTAATCGCCATCGGCACAAAACCAAGGCTCGCGACCAAAGCGGTCATTAGCACAGGACGCAGCCGGGTCAGCGCGCCTTCCGTTATCGCTAACAGCAAGTCACCTTTCTCACGCCAGAGATCGCGAATAAAGCTCAGCATCACCAGACCGTTCAACACCG
This sequence comes from Arsukibacterium sp. UBA3155, assembly GCA_002364615.1. GTDB lineage: Bacteria > Pseudomonadota > Gammaproteobacteria > Enterobacterales > Alteromonadaceae > Alishewanella. Next base: position 22,860 of record DEYP01000009.1, read on the forward strand.
CCACACCTGATAAGGCGATAAAGCCAATGCCAGCAGAGATTGATAAAGGCATACCCCTCAAATACAAGGCCAACACACCACCGGTGAGCGCCAACGGCACACCGCTAAAGATAATCAACGCATCTTTAAATGACGCAAAAGCCATCACCAGAATACCTAAGATCAGCAGTAACGTAACAGGCACAACGATGCTAAGGCGCTGACTGGCGGACTCCAGCTGCTCAAAAGTACCACCATAATCCAGCCAGTAACCGGCTGGTAATGTAACGTCACGGTTGATTTGGGCCTTTACCTCTTCTACAAAACTACCAAGGTCTCGCCCGCGCACATTCGCAGTTACGACTACCCGGCGTTTGCCATTTTCACGACTAATTTGAGCCGGTGCTGGCGATAAATCTAAGGTAGCTACTTCCTGTAACGGTACAAAGTCCCCATTTGGTAATGGCACCGGCAACACCGCCAGTTTGTCCAGATCGCGACGAAGGATTTCCGGCAAGCGCACAATCAGCTCAAAGCGTCTGTCGCCTTCATACAGAATACCGGCCGACGTACCACCAATTGCCGCTGATACCCAGTCCTGTAGTTCAACCACATTTAAGCCGTAACGGGCAAGCGCGGTTCGGTTGGGGATCACCGACAAGGTTGGCAAACCAGTGACTTGCTCTACTTTAGTATCCGCAGCACCTTGCACCTTGTTGACCGCTTGCAGAATTTGATTAGCGCTTGTAACCAGCTGATCTAAATCATCACCAAATACCTTAATACCCAGATCTGCTCGTACACCAGAAATCAGTTCATTAAAACGCATCTGAATAGGTTGGGTAAATTCATAGTTATTGCCCGGCAATGTCGCCAAAGCAGCTTCCATTTCAGTGACCAATTGGGCTTTGGTTTTATCCGGATTGGGCCATTCACTGCGCGGTTTTAATATCACAAAGTTGTCAGCCACATTGGGTGGCATCGGATCGGTCGCCACTTCTGCCGTACCAATTCTGGCAAACACTTTATCAACCTCAGCAAAGGTTTTGATCTTTTCCTCCAGAATTTCCTGCATTGCAACGGCTTGTTCTAACCCGGTGCCCGGAATACGCATGGCATGTAAAGCGATATCGCCCTCATCAAGCTGAGGCACAAACTCCGCCCCCAACGTGGTCGCCAACCACAGACACACACCAACCAGAGCACTGGCCAAGCCAATCACCAGCCAGCGAAATTTCAGTGCCAGCGCTAATAGAGGTGCGTACAGGGTTTTAGCGCCTCTTATAACCGCACTTTCTTTTTCACTGATTTTACCATTTAAGAACACCGCCACAGCGGCAGGCACAATGGTCAGCGACAACACCATAGCTGATAACAGGGCCATCACCACAGTCGCTGCCATTGGATGAAACATTTTACCTTCGACACCGGTCAGCGAAAAAATAGGGATATACACTATGGTAATGATAGCCACACCGAACAAACTGGGCCGGATAACCTCTGCTGTTGCCAGATACACTGTATTTAAGCGCTCTCTCAGCGGTTGGATACTGCCGTTGTGTTGTGCCTGTGCCAGGCGGCGAACCGCATTTTCGACAATAATCACCGTACCATCAACAATTAAGCCAAAATCCAGCGCACCCAGGCTCATCAGGTTGGCAGAAACGCCGGCTTGTACCATGCCGGTAATGGTCATCAGCATTGATAGCGGGATCACCGCCGCAGTGATTAACGCCGCCCGCAGGTTGCCCAGTAGGATAAACAACACTACGATCACCAATAATGCGCCTTCCAGCAGGTTTTTACTGACGGTTGCAATGGCTTTATCCACCAAGGTGGTGCGGTCATATACTGCTTCAGCAATTACACCCTCCGGCAGAGAGCTTTTGATCTGCTCCAGCTTTTGCGCCACATCCCGTGCCACTGTGCGTGAGTTTTCACCAATTAACATCATGGCTGTACCCAGCACAGCTTCTTTACCATCCTGAGTTGCCGCACCGGTTCGCAGCTCTTTGCCAATGGCCACGTCGGCAACGTCACTCAGCTTTACCGGTATAGCGTCGTATTGCGTAATAATGACATTGGCAATGTCATCCAGTGAGGTTAACTGACCGGGCGAGCGTACCAGCAGTTGCATGCCTTCACGTTCAATATAACCGGCCCCCCGGTTGTCATTGTTGGCTTTCAGGGCCAGCTCAACATCCTTAATACTCAGGCCATAATTAAGCAGTTTCAGTGGGTCGGGTAACACATGGTATTGCTTGTTGTAGCCACCAATACTGTTTACTTCCACCACACCTTTAACCTGTGCTAATTGTGGTTTTATGATCCAGTCCTGGATTTCCCGCAGTGCCATGGCATCGTAAGGTGAACCATTTTGTTGCAGAGCGCCCGGCTTGGCCTGCACCGTATACATAAAGATTTCACCAAGCCCGGTTGAAATAGGGCCCATTTCAGGCTCTATGCCCTCAGGCAACATATCCTTGATAGCGCCTAACCGGGTGTTGATTAAATTGCGGGCAAAGTAGATGTCCGTGCCTTCTTCAAACACCACCGTTACCTGTGACAAGCCATAGCGTGACAAAGAGCGGGTATAACTCAAATTGGGTAAGCCATACAGGGCAGTTTCTACCGGATAGGTAATACGCTGCTCGGCTTCAAGTGGCGAATAACCCGGTGCTGCGGTGTTTATTTGTACCTGAACGTTAGTAATATCCGGCACTGCATCAATCGGTAACTGTTGGTAGCTCCAGCTACCAATGGCAATAATCAACAGTGTCAGCGTTAAAAATAGATACCGCCTTGCAATAGCCAGGCGTAACATGGATTCAATCATAGTGCCCCCTTAATGCGCGTGCTCGGCTTCAGATTTTTCAATATCCGCTTTTAACAGATAGCTGTTTGTCGTGACATACCACTGGCCGGGCTGTAAACCGGCAATCACTTCGACATAATCCATGTCGCTGCGGCCAAGCTGTAATGGGGTAAAGACATATTCGCTATTGTTTTTCACGAAGACACCGCTTTGATTATCCAGTGTTTGAATGGCAGATTTTTTAACGGCAAGCTCAACGTTGAATTCACCGCTTATCACAGCTCCTTCGATCATTTGCCCGGACGACAGTTTACCGTCACGGTTATCCAGCTTAACTCTGGCCAGTTGATACGGCTGGGTTAATGACGGGATGATATGCGCAATTACGCCGTTAATCTCAGTGTCAGCGGCCATAATGACCACGTTTTGCCCTGTCGCGACAGCAACTTGTTGTGACGGATACAGGCGAAAATCTGCCCACAGGCTGCCAAAATCAGCAATGCTGAACAGCGTCTGCTGCTGTGCGACTTCACCAACATTGGCGCTGCGCTGAATAATAACGCCGTCAATTGGTGCTTTAATGGCATAGGTATTTAAGCTCTCATTTGACTCGACAACGGCCAGTACATCGCCTGCCTTTACGCTGTCACCCAGCGAGAACTTCACCGAGGTAAGAATACCGGGAAAACGGGCATTAACATGGCTGATGCGGTTTGGATCAGCGCTAAGCTTGCCATAAACTACCTGATGTTGGCGTAATAACTGGCTGTCAGCACGGTCTGTGACAATATTTACCGCTGTAGCAATATCATCACTAATGCGGCTGCTTAGGGTTTCATTGTGTTCATGCTCGTCGTTTTCGTCGTGCCCTTCATGCTCATTGTGTTCTTCATGCTCTTCATGCTCTTCGTGCTCTTCATTTTTCTTAGCGTCAGATTGCGGTTTTACCGCTTGCTCTTTGGCATGGACATGAGCTTGTTCTTGCTCATTGGCGGCCATTACATGCATCGGCATAAGCCAGGCTGCAATAAACATTGCCAGTGTTACATGTGATTTCATAATGCTATCTTCCTGTATGTTTTGTTTGCCACGTCGCACAGTTAATGAAGTGCGGCAGCGGGGCAATAATCTTGTCGGTTACTGGGTTACCGGCTCGGCGGTAAGCTGTTCAATCGTCGCCTGGCTCAATAGCACCGCAGTGGCGGTTTCCAGTATTTGTCTTTTTGCCTGCAACAATTCTTGCTGGGCATTAAGCCAATCCTGATAATTTGAGCGCCCGCGCTGGAAAGCATCACGCGTAAGATCCAGCGCTTGTTCCAGGTTGGGGATCACGTACTGCGCCAACTGTTGGTGACTGGTAATAAATTGCTGCCGTTGCGAGTACGCATCAAACAAGCGCTCATGCAGGATCAGTAAGCTATCCTGCTGCCGATACTCAACATTGTTTCGCTCTACCAGCGCAGCTTCGATGGCTGCACTATTGCGACGTTCAGCAAATAACGGCACTGAGATACCAAAGGTAAGGCCTGTATCATCACTGGCCTGATAGCGTCTTACCCCTACTTGCCAACTCAGATCGGCGCGATTTTGGCTTTGCGCCAATCGCACTTCGGCGTCTTTTAACCGACGTTCAGAGGCAAAAATGGTTAGCGCCGGCGATTGTTGCAGCCGCTGATACAGCTCGGCAAAAGGGCGGCTTTGACCAAAAGCAAACAAATTACCTGCCACAACGTTAAAGTTGGCGCTGGTATCACCCCAAAAACGTGCTATGGCTATTTTTTGCCGCTCAATGCGCTGCAACAGGGCGTCCCGCCCGATCTGAACCTGAGCCAGTTGCGCCTTTGCGCGCATGATTTCAGCATCTGACAAAGCACCGCTGGCGGCACGTTTTTCTGCGCTTTGCAGCAGGGCTTCTGAGAGCTCTACGGCCTCTTCTGTCAGTGTCAATTCCTGCTGGCTGGCCAATAGATTAATATAATTGCGGGTAAGCTCTGCCAGCACATCGAGGGTTTGCGCTTGTTGCTGCCAATCAAGAGTATTGAGCCTGGCGTCTACTACCGCAGCGCGCCACTGAGCTTTATTATCCAGCTCTATCACGGAAGACAAGGCGACTGTCAGCTCAGCACCGGCCAGCCCTCTGGCCTCTCCGGTGCCCGCAACGTTCTCAAGATCTACACCGAGTTGATAACCGGGTTTAAGGCTTTGCACCTCACGCTCTGCCAGCAGTCGCTGTTGGGTAAATTTAAACTGATGCAGCTGCGGGTTGTGTTGCAGTGTTTTATCTATTGCCTGTTGTAATGTCAGTGCTTGCGGCTCGGCACGTAGCGGAAGCGCGCAAAATACCGCCGCCAGTATTGCTGGCAGCATTAGTGTCATACGCATGGGTATGCTCCTGAAAGTTAATCGTTAATAAAAAAAGATAAACAAGCAGGATCAGATATTTGGTGGAGGAACCGGTGGGCGATAGCTAATGAGGTTTAACCCTGGTTGGGTAGCGGCTATAACGCTGTCACGGAAGTTAAGTAGTTCCATGCCCTGAAAAAAAGCGATATAGCAGGAGACATGAGCATGATTACTGTGTTCGTCGGCTTCATGCTCAGAGTTATGTTCAACGTTATGTGCAGTGATTTGCTCACTGCTTACGTCGAAAAGGGTATCTGAGTGGCAGTGTTCATGTTGCAGGTCGGTGTAGGCATGGGCATGATCAGGCAAATGCATAACTAATGCATCACAGGCCATCACGGCATGATTCAGCATAATCAGCAATAGTAATAATAAGCCTGATGTACGACCTGACATAAATCCCTCAGTAAGTTAGCGCCATGGTAGCGCTATTGCAATACAACAACAAGTAACTCTTTTACGCTTTAATTTGCAAGATCCTACGCGCACCATTGAGTACAACTAATCCGATGATGAAACCCACTACCAAGTCTGGGTAAGGTGATCCTGTCCAAATAACCAGTATGCCAGCCAAAATAACGCCAACATTGGCGATCACATCGTTGGCAGAAAAAATCCAACTGGCTTTCATGTGCGCACCGCTTTCTTTTTGTTTATGAATTAGTAGCAGGCATGTCACATTAGCAATCAAAGCAATCGCTCCCATAGTGATCATCAAAGTTGATGCTGGCTCGCTGCCAAAAAGATACCGCCGTATGACCTCGCTAATCGCTCCCAACGCTAAAGCCAATTGAAGCCAGCCAGCAAGTTTTGCGGCATTTAATTTAGTTTTGCTACTTCGCCCGACAGCGTATAGCGCAACTCCGTATACGGCTGCGTCGGCAAACATATCCAGAGAGTCGGCTATTAAACCGGTCGATTGCGCCAACCAGCCAGTCACAAACTCTACCGCAAACATCACAGCATTAATGGCCAGCAACCACTTCAGAATAAAACCCTCCCGTTGCGAACCTGACGCCGTCGATTGGCTGACCTGGATTACTTCCTCTTTTTGTACCGCCCCGGTTTTTGTAAGGGACGCACCCAGCCCTAAGCTATTCATTTTTGCTTCAATTTCATTCGCATTATCAGCGTGAAAAACGCGAACCTGCCGTTGCGGGATATCAAACTGTAACAGAACACCTGACGAAACTGTTTCCAGCGCCATACGTATTAAGCGTTCCTCAGCAATGCAATCCATTTTAGGCACCCGGAACTCACTGACGTTGCTATATTTCTCATGAAAACCCGGTGCGTCGGCGCTGTTAGTTTCAATGTTGCTCGTGACACTACCCTTAGTATTGTTGCTGTCTTTTGAATTCATAACCGATAAACCTTGGGTTGTTATGCAACCTAGTTTAAAGTCTATAGTAACTATAGAGTCAATAGGCAGTATCGAGATGATCAAGATTGGAGAGCTGGCAAAAATCTCTGGCTGTTCTGTGCAAACCATCCGTCACTATGAAAAGGAGCAGCTTCTTTCGGCGAAATTACGTAGCGATGGTAATTTCCGCCTCTACGATCACGCTGATATAGAGCGGTTGCTATTCATTAAACACTGCCGGAGTTTAGATCTGAGTTTGGCAGAAATTCGTCAGTTACTGACACTGCATCACTCGCCTATGTCGCAGTGTGATGATGTCAATCAGATGATTGAGCAGCATATCGAGCAGGTAGAACGCCGGATAGCGGAATTAACACTACTTAATAAACAATTAAAAGCTCTGCGTCGTAGCTGTACCTCAAAGCGCACGGTTGAGCACTGTGGTATTTTAAAACAATTAAACAAAGCCGTTAGTCAAAGCAACTGAGCTATTTTTGGACTAAATGTAGAGGATACTCATGCATCAGCACAATCACTCCCAGCAAAAAGATGAAAGTGACAGTCGCATCGCTATGGCGTTTTTTCTTAATCTGGTATTTACCGTAATTGAGTTTGTCGGAGGTTGGTTAACCAACAGCACGGCAATTATGGCAGATGCGGTACATGATTTGGGTGACTGCTTATCAATTGGTAGTTCTTGGTTATTAAACCGACTTGGTCGTAAGTCTGCAAATCATAAATTTACTTATGGTTATCGCCGGCTGTCATTGTTGGGTGCGTTAATAAACAGCTTGGTTCTTATTGGCGGATCGGTATGGGTTCTGACTGAGGCAATACCGCGGCTGGCTAACCCGGTAATGCCAATGACCGAGGGAATGCTGGCTTTGGCTGTGCTGGGTGTTGCAGTCAATGGCTTTGCTGCTTACCGCTTGAGCAAAGGAAATACACTGAATGAAAAAGTGCTGAATTGGCATTTGCTTGAAGACGTTCTTGGGTGGGTTGCAGTTTTGG
>DEYP01000026.1 GCA_002364615.1 Arsukibacterium sp. UBA3155
CAAGGGATTTAAAATCCCTCGCTCGAAAGGGCGTGCCGGTTCAAGTCCGGCCCCGGGCACCATTTAAATCTAATCCTGTTATTATTTTATTTTCCTTTTTAAAAACAATCATTACTTTAAACTGTGCAAAAAGTTGCTATGGTTAACTTCTATTCAGCTACTTAAGCGATGGTCTCAATGAGAAATAACCAGCCGGTCACCCAGAAAGAATATATTTTTCGCGCATCTGACAGATTAATTTCAGGAACTGATGCTAAGGGCAACATCTCATATTGTAATGACGCTTTTATAGAGGTAAGTGGCTTCAAAAAAGAAGAGCTGATTGGAAAGCCTCACAATATGATCCGCCATCCTGATATGCCCCCTGAAGTTTTTAAAGAAATGTGGCAAACCATAGCATCGGGTCATGTCTGGATGGGGCTGGTAAAAAACCGCCGTAAAAACGGTGATTACTACTGGGTAAGCGCCTTTGTTACCCCGGTGTTTGAAAACAGCAGAGTGGTGGGCTATGAGTCTGTCAGAGTGTTGCCGCTTGAAGATGAAAAAGCCCGCGCTGAAGCCGCGTATGCCCGGTTAAGAGCGGGCAAGTCGAACTTGTCAGTTTTTTCACGTACCGGTGCAGCGCTACAAGCACTGGCGCCGGTTATTGTGCCTGGCATACTGGCCAGTATTCTGGGGTACAGTTTATCTGGCGCTGTAGCAGGTACCATAATACTTACTACGACGGTGCTCTCGGCAGCATGGTTAGCTGCCCGGCAAAAGTCTCAGTATCTGGATATTGTCAGCATTAGCCCGGATTCTTATTCGAATGCTATGGTGGCAGAAACCTACTTTGCCGATGTAGGAAGCAAGGCAAGGGTGAAGTTAACGTTAGCCTGCGAAATCGCCCGCAGCAGAACGGCGTTAACCCGTATTGCCGATGCCGCCGCGGTGCTGGATTCTATTGTTCAGAACACCCAGCAAGAATCTGAGTCTACTTCGGCTGCCGTGATGCAGCAAAGCCAGGCCACCCAGCAAATTGCTTCGGCTATTACTCAAATGTCTCAGGCAATCCAGGAAGTTGCAGGCAATGTGCAAACTAACTCGGTCAGTGCGCGTAATGCGCTGGGAAGTGTGGATGACGGTGCAAAACTGGCCAATGAAGCTAAAACGGCCATCGATGCTCTTAGTAGCTCGGTAGTGAGCATTGCCGCGACAGTGCGTGAGCTTGCCGAGTCTACCAATGAGATTGGCCAGGCGGCTAATCTGATTTCTACCATTGCCGACCAGACCAATTTACTGGCACTCAATGCGGCTATTGAGGCGGCCCGTGCTGGTGAGCAAGGCCGGGGATTCAGCGTTGTTGCTGACGAAGTGCGCGCCCTGGCTGGGAAAACGCGGGAATCAACCGATAAAATTCATATTATTGTGGAAAAACTGACGAAAAGGGCAATGAGTGCGGTAGGCACCTCTGAAAAAGGGGAGCAAGCGGCCCAGCATGGCGTAGAAACAGTGGAGCATACGCGCCAGGCGCTGAACAACATTCGCGACGCTGTTCGCACTATTACCAACTTAACCGAGCAAATGTCAGCGGCCGTTGAAGAGCAAAGCACCGTGGCAGAGCATATTAATCAGCAAATTGTTGAAATCTCTGACAGTACCTCGGTCACGCAGAACTCGGCCAAAGGCGCACTGGATGCCAGTAAGCGTCTGGCAAAAACTGTAGCCAATATGCGCTCGATTATTGACCGCTTCTCGGGAAAGCGCTGAACCTAATCCGTTTAGCCGGGCTACTCTGTTTTGCCAGTGGCTGTCGCTGGCGTAATTACAGAAACTGAGACTCCGACTTCAGCTAACCTCACGGGCGCTTTAGTGACTTTTGGCACTAACAGCGCATGGCAGGCCTTGTTAGGCTGCTTAAAACAATCCAACCGTGAGGCGGAACCATGCGACTAACATCCTTTCTGTTAATACTATTAACCATAATGCCCTGGGCGAGCCGCGCTGCCAATGCAGCAGTGGTCGCTAACCCAGCTGAACTGCAACAGGCTACAGTGGCCATGCGTACCGATCTTGATTTAGCCGAGAAGTATATCAAGCAAGCGCTGAAGGCAGCACCAGATAACCCGGAAGTGCATTTTATTTGTGGCCGGATTATGGGCCGGCAAGCAGGCGATGCTATCTTTTCGGCACTGAGCTACGCAAAAAAGTCTTTAACGTGTTTAAAGCAGGCTGTTTTGTTACAGCCGGATAATACCGCTTATCGTCGCGGGCTAGTGTCTTTTTATTTAGGTGCGCCCGGTATTGCGGGGGGCGATGAAGACCTTGCCTGGCAGCAGGTTGAGCAGATTAGCGCGATTGATGCGCTGCAGGGGGCACTGGCCAAACTCAATTTCTACCGGCAAACAGAGCAACAAGACCAGTATCGGCAACTGCTTGAGCAAGGCCGCATTGACTACACTGCACACGCTGAATTTCATTATCGGCACGGCTTATTGTTGCAAGAAGAAAAACACTATACCCAGGCGTTTGCTGCCTTTACTGCTGCAACTCAGGCAGCAAAGGATAATGCAGACGTTTATGTGCTTAACGCCTGGTATCAAATAGGCCGCACTGCGTTGTTTAGCCAGCAGCAGCTGGCAGAGGGTATTGACGCGTTGAATTATTTTATCGCCCATGCCCATGCGGCGGATGATCTGCCGGAAAAAGCCTGGGCCCATTTGCGTCTGGCTCAGCTGCATAAACTCAATGATGATAATGCCCTGATGCAGCAGCATCTTGGCTATGCAGAGCAAAGTAACGATAAGGAGTTACAACGTGAAATCAGACGTTTACAACGTTAAGCAACCCGATCGCCGCTCTGGGTTGATTGCGCTTGTCGCCATCCTGGTTTTCCTGCTGATGGAACTGCCCATCCGTTTGGTGTTACAACCGGATCCCTGGCTGCTGGAAGCCCGGCATTGGTATTTTAATCAGCCACTGCGTCTGGTTATAGAGCTGACCCTGGTAGTGGTGCTACTGGCCATTATCCGTTTTTGTTATCCGACGCTGCTTAAGATTAAGCGCACTCAACTCAGTATGCTGGCTGGGAGCATGCTGGCGAGTGCTTTACTGTTTGGCTTATTAGAGACAGAGCAATTACTGCACAGTTTCTCAGCCGGGTTATGGCTTTGGCTGGCTTGGTTTAGTTCAGGCTTTTGTATCGGCATAGGGCAGGAGCTATTGTACCGGGGACTGCTTTTTACCAGTCTGCAGCGGCATATGTCGCTAGGGTTAGCTACGGCGATGACCACTATTCTTTTTGTTATTGCACCGCTGCATTCGCTGCGCTTATGGCACTATCTGCAGCAGGAGCAATTTACCATAGTGGCAATGTTAGTCGCCATTTACATCGGCGTAAGCCTGCTTTTTCAGTGGTTGCGTAATCACAGTAGCAATGTCATGGTGCCTGCGCTGGTGCATGGCGTTGGAAATGCCGTCACCTGGGTAGCGGTATTCGCCTGAGGGTGATGCCGGCGCTGAACGCCGGCTAATTTTGTTCAAGCTAAAAAAGAAAATGACTGACTTAACCTTCTTTTTGGTCATCGCCATTGTCTGGGTCCGGGTCCAGTTGCATCGACTTTGACGCTTTTACCAATACCAGGTTCGACAGGTTATCGACCAGGCTCTGCAGGCCGACTTCAAAACTATCGACTATTTCATCCTCTTTGACTTCAATTGGGAAAAACACCAGTTCTGACTGGCTGGAATAACGCTTAATACTATCTAAATCGACTTTATCTAGTGCTTCTACTTCAGACTCAATTCGCACATTATCCAGATAGGTTGCGAAAATATCCTGCACTTGCTGCTTAGAGTAGCGCTCTGCCTCCGTAAGAATGCGCAGCTTGGTGTTCTGCCAGCCCCTGGCGCGGGTGCAAAGGTATGCAAACATCAACATAAGTCTGGCAGTAGGGCCGCCGCGCCACCAGATATCAATTTTTCTGCCTTTTGCGGGTGCTTCTTTAGCAAATAGCGGGTCGCGGGCAGAGGCGAGCGCAACCAGATTAATATCGGCTTTGATCATTTCCAGAAAGTTGGCGGCGTAATCCTCTGGTGAATGCTCTTGCTTTGAATCATTCGACGATGTCCAGTTAAGTAGCGCCGTGTTGGGGGTTATCGGGCCAACGCCGTAAGCCGACATTATATGGCGCAAGCCACTTTGAAAGTCAGAGGCCTGCATCACCAGGGTAAACGCCCTGACGTCTGTGTCATCAATAGCTTGCTGATACTGCTTGAGAATTTGCTGCTGCTCGGGTTCATCAGCGTGCTGCGGGTTAACAATCCGGGTTAGGGTAATCAGGCCGCTTTGTCCTTCCAGTACGGCAGAAAAGGTTAATAGTTGCTTATGCCGCTCTGGGGTTTTGGAAAATACCAGCATATGCGGACGCCAGTCTCCGGGGTGGGGCTCCATGCTATTGAGCTCAAACAGCAACTCCCGCACCCGCTTAAACAAGGCACCACGTTGATGATCAGTAAAACTGCGGTGTTGATGACTGCGTGCCAGATACTGGTGCAAACCAAACAATACTGCGATGGCGATTACACAGGCGATAAGATTAATGGCCAGCATGGCGACAACACAGCCTATACCGCCAATAAGGCTGACGATTTTATGTGACCATTTAAAGCGTGGCCGAAAAAAAGGATTGTCTGAGTGCAGCGCAAAAAAGGTCGCATAGTTTAACAAGGCGTAGGCCGCCAGAAAAAACATACTGATAACCGGCGCCAGCAGGTTGAGATCGCCAATGATCACACAAAGCAGGGCGATAGCGGTGGATGCCATCACGGCACGGCGCGGATTATTATCCTGGCCTTCGCCTTTAGCAAACGGTACCAGAAACGGGATCAGCTTATCGCCGCCCATCGCCTGCAGCACCCGTGGTGCGCCCAGCATGGACGCCATGCCTGACGACAGCGTTGCTGCCATGACTGCGGCTGCAACCAGTACGGCCCACATTGCTACGTCGGCCATAATGTAATAGTTATCGGTGAGTTCCGAGATGCTGGCAGTACCGGCCAGTACCAGCGCCACCAGCACATACAGCGCCGCTGACAGACCAATAGCTGCAAAAGTGCCTTTTGGAATAGCGCGGTGCGGCGCCCGTAAGTCGCCTGACATATTAAGGCCCTGGGTAAAACCGGTAATCGCCGGGAAAAATAAGGCAAAGGCCAACCAGAATTGCTCTGCACTGGCATCAGTTTGCCAGTTAGCCGCCAGTGTTTGCTGACTGAATGCCATGCCGCCGCCAATAAAAAAAGACAGTAAGCCACCGGCCACCAGCCCCATTATTAAAAACTGTAATTTAGTGGTCCAGTCGGCGCCCAGCCAGGCAAAAATAAATAACACCACGGTGATAGCACAGGCCAGTATCCGCACACTGAGCCAGTCGGGCAATGCCACCAGATGGTTAAGCACTTCCACCAAACCCATGACATAAAAGGCCACCGAGATAGAGATAGACAGAAATAAGGTAAGGCCTAAAGCGCCGCCAAATGCCGGCCCCAGCGTGCGGGAGATAACATAGTAGAAACCGCCCTCTTTCACTCTTATATCGGTCGCGATGACGGCCAGGGATAAACCGGTTAACAGACACAGGGTGAATGCTGCCGCCATAATCAGCAAGGTACTGGCCAATCCAACCTGGCCAATGACATAGCCGGTACGTAAAAACAGAATAATACCGACGATGGTCAGAATACTAGGCGTAAACACCCCGGCAAAGGTGCCAAATAAGTGGCGGCGGGAATCGGTATTGGCAGAGTCGCTGTGTTTATTCAATATAATGGCCCATGCGAAGCGTTTTGAATAAAACCTAGCACAATGCCGTTACTGTTGAAAGGTACCGCTGCCACAGCACGGCCTAATGGTCGTGCGTATAATCAGTAATATTTTAAGCCATCAGCCTTGCCTCTGAACGCATAATAAGCCAGGGCGGTGTAGCCAATAATCACCGGGATAACCACCACTGCACCCCAAAATATGATCAGCAACGACTCGCGCGAGCTGGCCGCCTGATACAACGTTAACTGATTAGGCACTACAAAGGGGTAGAAGCTCAGCGCCAGACCAAGGAAGCTACAGATAAAAATAATATTACAGATAGCAAAAGGCAGCCAGGCGCCATGGTCTTGTGGCAGGGGCAGTCGTTTCAGTGCTAAATAGCCAATAATAAACATGGCAAAGCACAGTAGCGGAATAGCGGCATACAGGTACGCCATTGGCGGCTCGGTCCACACCTGCAGCGCATTGGCATTAACCAACGGGTTAATGGTACTGACCGCCAGAATACCGCTAAGGGTAAGCACCCCGGCGATTTTACATTGTCTGATAGCATGTAGTTGTAACTCACCGCTGGTTTTGCCAATTAGCCAGGCGTTACCGATCATGGCATAGGCAGCGGTAACGCAAAAGCCGCTAAAACAGGCAAAAATAATACTGCCAGACGTATACTCCAGCCCCATTACATAAATACCCAGCATAAAGCCCTGGCTGAATGTGGCGAGCACCGAACCGGCTTTAAAGGTGTAATCCCAGCGGGTTTTGCGGCTGGCTTTTACCTTAGCCCGAAAATCAAAGGCCACACCACGCAGAATTAAACCGAGTAGCAGCAAGGCTGCGGGCAAATACAACGCATGCAAAATGGCGCTATGCGCTGCCGGAAATGCTACCAGCAATAACCCGACTGCCAGCACCAACCAGGTTTCATTGGCATCCCAGAACGGGCCAATTGAGGCAATAGCGGTGTCGCGCCAGGGCTCGTTCGCCATTGGCAAGGTGATGCCGACGCCCAAATCATAACCATCTAAAATGGCATATAACAGGATAGACAAGGCGGTTAAGCCACCGAAAATCAGGGCTAAATTTTCTGCAGTTAACAAGCTCATAATGCAGCTCCGGTGCGAGTGTCAGGACTGTTATCTTGCAGCGGCTGGCTGCGGTTTTCTACCAGGCCTGGCCGGGTTAGGTCATACTCTTCCACTTCCACCGCGCGGTTAGCCAGCCAGAACAGGGTTTTAATGTATGCTACCAGCAGTACCACATACAGCAGCAGATACATGGTCAGGGTCATGGCGACATGCTCGCCAGGCACTGTGGTTACCGCGTCACGGGTTTTCAGTACGCCATACACCAGGTAAGGCTGGCGGCCAATTTCGGTGACATACCAGCCGGCCAGGGTCGCGACCCAGCCAGAGAAGGTCATACCAACCAGAACTTTTAGCTGTAATGGCGCCAGGTTTTTTTTACGTAGCAGTTGATAGCTGCCCCACCAGGCCATCAGCAACATCAGCATGCCCATACCCACCATTACCCTGAAGCTGTAAAAAACCGGCGCTACCGGCGGATGCTCGCCTTCGAATTCATTTAAGCCTTTTAGCTCGCCATTAGCGTCGTGGGTTAAGATCAGGCTGGCCAGTTTCGGAATTTCAATGGCGAAGCGGTTTTGTTGGGTTTCTTCATCTGGTATGGCAAATAACACCAGCGGCGCGCCTTTTTCTGTGTGCCAGATCCCTTCCATTGCAGCGATTTTCTGTGGCTGATGTTCCAATGTATTCAAGCCATGAAAATCACCGACCAGCACTTGAGTTGGCGCCAGAATAGCAGCACTGAGTAAAGCCGTTTTCAGGGTCAGTTTCGGCGCTTTTTTATTATCGCCTTTTAGCAGGCGATAGGCTGAAATACCGGCCACCAGAAAACAGACGGTCAGCCCCGAAGCCAGCAGCATGTGAATAAAGCGATACGGGAAAGACGGGTTGAAAATAATGGCCCACCAGTCTGTGGCATGAGCAACGCCATCAATCATTTCAAAGCCGGCCGGGGTTTGCATCCAGGAGTTAAGCACTAAAATCCAGAACGCCGAGAAGGTGGTGCCAAGCGCCACCAGAAAAGTCGCCAGGCTATGCACCCAGCGCGGCACTTTGTGAAAACCAAACAACATAATGCCAAGCATGGTCGCTTCAAGGAAAAATGCCGTCAGAATTTCATAGGCGAGCAGCGGGCCCGCTATATTACCGATGCTTTCCATAAAGCCAGGCCAGTTGGTGCCAAACTGAAACGACATGGTAATACCGCTGACCACACCCAAAGCAAAAGTCAGGGCGAATACTTTTACCCAGAAACGATAGGCCCGCATCCAGACCGGATGCTTCGAGATATCAAAGCGTACTTTGAAATAAAATAACAACCAGCCAAGGGCAATGGTGATGGTTGGAAACAGAATATGGAAACTGATATTGGCCGCAAACTGAATACGCGACAAAATTAACGTATCTAACATAACTACCTCAGCAGTAATACGCGCTAAGCGTCTTTTTTCGCCCGAAACTTATCGGTGAACTCCAGCACTTTACTCACACCTGAACCCAGCTTCATCAGCGTGTTCAGTTTTTCGGGTGACAACGATTGTAAGCTTTGCGTCCATTCTGTAATGTTTTCCAGCAAATCGTGAATTTCGGTGATGCGCGTCTGAGCATAAGCCTCATCTTTATTGGCAGCCTCATCCATCATAATATCGCGCAGTAACGACAACGTTGGGTCCATCTCACGTTTACGTCGCTCTTCAAACACTTTATTCGCCATATCCCAGATACTGCCGCGGCAAAAATAATACTCTTTGCGGTCGCCGGCTTTATGTTGTACCTGCACCAGCTGCCAACTGCCCAGTTCCTTTAAACCCATGCTGACATTGCCACGGGAAATGCCCAGTAAGTCGCCAATGTCATTGGCGCAAATGGGTTCTTCGCTCACCACCAATAAAGCGTATATCTGGCCTACGGTGCGGTTAAATCCCCAGCGGCTACCCATCTCGCCAAAGTGGCAAACGAAAGATTCGATCATTGGTGTCATTTGCATGAGTCAATCCTTACTGAACTTTCAGAAATTTCTGAAACTATTGTACGTTCGATCTTTGATCAGGATCAAGTTTTTAGTGCTGGCGCTGTAATTTTTCACCAACGTGGCTGTTGTGCGGTGATTGCCAATTTATCGCTGACTGATATACTGTACATATAAACAGTATTTGAGGTGTGTATGGCTGCAGTATTCATTGGCAATGCCAGTATCTGGCCACGGCGGCGGATACCCTTTTACAGCGACCCGGTGCGGGCTGGCTTTCCGTCACCGGCGCAGGACTATATTGAGCGCACGCTCGACTTAAATGAGCTTTGTATTCGCCACCCCACGGCAACCTTTTTTGTGCGGGTGGAGGGGGATTCGATGATCGATGCCGGCATTTATGACGGCGATGTGCTGGTGGTTGATCGGGCTATTAATGCCGAGCATGGCGATATTGTGGTGGCGGCGCTGGGCCATGAATTTACGGTAAAACAGCTTGCTACTCAGCCGCAGCTGCAACTGCTACCGCGCAACCCGGCTTACCAGCCTATTACGCTGACGGAAGGGGATGAGCTGAATATTTTTGGCGTGGTCACCAATGTGATCCGGCAAATGAAGCGCAAATGAGCAGCAAAGATAACAGCGTGTTTGCGCTGGTGGACTGCAATAACTTTTATGCCAGCTGTGAAAAACTGTTCCGGCCCGATTTAGCCAAGGTCCCGGTGGTGGTGCTGTCGAATAATGACGGCTGTGTGGTAGCACGGTCTAAAGAAGCGAAGCAACTGGGCATAAAAATGGGCGTGCCGGTGTTTCAGGTGCAGGCGCTTATGCGCCAGCACGGCGTGCGGGCTTTTTCATCTAATTATGCACTCTATGCCGATATGTCGCAGCGGGTAATGAGCACCTTGGAGGCAATGGCACCAAAGGTTGAGGTGTATAGCATAGATGAAGCGTTTCTCGATTTAGCGGGGCTGCAGCCGCTGCGAAATTTAACGGCGTTTGGCCTGGAGATTCGTCAGCGTATTCAACAGTGGCAGGGCATTACCGTATGTGTGGGTATAGCGCCGAGTAAAACGCTGGCAAAGCTGGCTAATCACGCGGCCAAAACCTGGCACAAAACCGGTGGGGTGGTCGATTTAACCGATAGAAGTCGTCAGCGCAAATTACTGGCACTGCTGCCAGTAAATGAGGTGTGGGGTATTGGTGGCAAGCTTAGCAAACGGCTGCAGCAGTTGGGGATAGACACCGCGCTGCAACTGGCCGATGCTAACCCTAATTATATCCGGCAGCATTTTTCAGTCGTGGTCGAGCGCACCGTGCGTGAGCTAAATGGTGAATCGTGCATGGTGCTGGAAGACATAGCGTCGACCAAAAAGCAGATTATTTCCAGCCGCTCGTTTGGGCAGCGGATAACCGATAAACACCAGATGTGCGAGGCCATCAGCGAATATATCAGCCGGGCGTGCAATAAACTGCGTCATGAGCAGCAGCAGGCAAAACACCTGACCGTATTTATGCGCACCAGCCCATTCAGCGATAAGGATCCGCCATACAGTGCCAGCAAAAGTGTGGCACTCGACACGCCCGCCAGCGATACCCGGTTATTTTTAGCTAAAGCCATGCAGCTGCTCGATGTGCTATGGGTAAATGGCCACCGCTACGCCAAAGCCGGGGTAATGCTGACTGATTTTTACGACCCCGGGGTAGTTCAACCCGACTTGTTTTGCGAGCAGGCCAATGTGGCTGAGCAGCCGGGGCGAGCGCAGGCCGATCAGAAACTGATGCAACTTATCGATAAACTTAACGCCAAACAAAGCAAGACCATCTGGTTCGCCAGTCAGGGTGGTAAACAGGAATGGAGCATGAAGCGCGACATGTTGTCACCTGCTTACACCACTAACTGGGGCGAGTTGCCTGCAGTGAAGTAACCGCTTGCGTCAATGACCAGAACCAACTCAGGGAGGCACAATGACCACAGAAAATCCTCATCAGAAAGAACATAGTATTGCAGACTTTGAAGCAGTGAAAACGGCGATAGCCAACGGTGAATCAGCACTGGTAAAGGACATACTGGCTGGTCAGACGATGCACAAGCTCGAAAAAGACTATCTGCTCGACTTAGCGCGGCTGGGTAATGACCGCGCTATTATCAAGCTGTTGGACGCTATTCCTGTCAAGCAAAAGCCCGGCTGATCACTACCGGTCAGGGTTGATCTGCTGCTTTTATGACGCTGGCAGGTAAGGTTAGCGTGTAGGCCATGGTGACAATAACAAACTGCAAGTATAACGATTGGACTAACAACTTGTATTCGACCCATTGCGTACCTGATATCCACAACGTGAGTGAGAGATTAAGCAGGGCAACCAGCCAGATAACGAGATTTACATCCAACAGTTTTGACTTAATTGCCTGGCGGTGTTCAGGCAGTTTAATTGCCTTAAATTGATTACTGCGGTAAATCGTGAATAACGTAGTTATAAATACTCCGTTGAGAAGAAGCGCCCCTAGCAGGTTGGCATAGCCAGCAAACCCCGGGAAAGGATGCTGTTTAAAATAAAACACGGTGCTGACAAACAGGAGTTGCGCTGCGACCACGGCCAAAACTAAAGAGGGTGACAATAGCTGATACCATTTGATCGGTTTTAGCGATGCAGTGCGAATAGTGTCAGTATATTGCAGCAGAATAGCATAAAGTTGTTTTTGTTTTAGCGCGATGTACAGAATCGGGAGCGCGGCGATGAAAAACAATACCATCAGTCCGGCTTGGTTGTCCCAGTTAAATAATTCACTTTGATTGCTCTGCGCTTGCCAGGCAACCGCAATACCAAACGCCAAGCAGGCAAATGTCAGAGGCATAAATACCTTAAGTGAGTTGTTGGTATGCTTGGCTATAGCGGGCTTTGCCGCAGGAAACGCCGGGCAGGCAAATGCTTTTGCCAGATATAAATAACGCAGGTAACTAATAATGGGCACTAAACCCAGTGTCACCAAAACCTGCAGCATTGGCACGAAGTATTGCGATTCTGATTGAAAGTTAAACATAAAATATCCTTACCTTTTGTCATTTGAAATAGCATGATTGAACGCGATCCTTATTTCGGAATCAGTGGCGCCTATTGCCCGGTAACGCGCTATATCCTTTGCTAACTCGTTATTTAGCCGTTCGCTGATATCAACCTGAACATTTTGCAGCGCATGGCGATGGACAAAGCTACCTCGGTACCCTTTTGATTCGATAACTTTATCTCGTTCCAGCAGGCTATAGGCTTTAGCGACGGTTTTTGAATTAATATCCAACTCAGAGGCTAACTGCCGGATTGACGGTAGTTGATCACCCGGCATCAAAAGATTTTGTTCAATGGCACTTTTAACTTGTTGAATCAACTGGTTAAACAATGGTTCCGATGAGCTGAGATCAATCGAAATCATGTTGTACTCTCGGGGTTAAGGGAACGTAAGACATGTAACACCGCCTTTGTTGTCGAGCTTCGAATTAGAGACAATACGTATTTCATGGTAACCACATGTACCCATACATCATATGGTACATTAAGCTTAAGATAGAACTTCGCATAAAAAAATGCAAGGGCGTCTTATTATTAATTTTGCTATGAATAGCAGAGAACAGCTATATGTCGGCCTTGAGCGGACACGTTGAGTCGAATGTATTATCGGATTGTTGGTCAGAAAGAATTTGCTGTTGGCTGTCGAGCAGGTTGCTATCTTTTGGTACCAATAGCAGTGCGATTTCAATTAACGCTTTTGCTTTATTTTTGCAACCAAGCTCGTTCAGTAGCACGGCATAATTGTTCAGATACGCCACTTGTTGCCTGGCATGGGGCAGGCCTTGCTTAAACCAATCTGCTGCCTCTAACGGTTTGCTAGCAAAATAATGATTACCCAGCAAAAAATACGGCAACCAGTAGTCAGGCCATTGCCGGGTAGCAGTTATCAGCGCGGCAATGCCTGCGTCGGTCTGGCTGGTATTAATTAAATCCTGACAGGCTTTGGTGTAAACAAAAGGGTCAAGCTGGGTGCTGGCCAGTTCAGGGGGCAACATCGCCAGCAGCCAGTAGTTCGCGCGCTGCCAGGTGCGCTCGAAGGTTGAGAAGTTCAGCCGGTGTGCTTCAGTTACCCCGGTATGTAAAATCATTTCTCTGCTATTGATGTCATAACCCACAACGACCGCGTAATGCCACTGCGGTAACCAGCTAATGGAATTATTTTGCAGCACAATCACCGGAATATTATCGGAAACCAGACTGAGTAACTGGCTCATCGTGCCGCGCTGCTGATAGGCCAGCATGCCCAGCTGACGAGTTGCTGCGGCCATCTCAATTTGTAAGGTACCTTCCAGCGCAGG
This sequence comes from Arsukibacterium sp. UBA3155, assembly GCA_002364615.1. Lineage (GTDB taxonomy): Bacteria > Pseudomonadota > Gammaproteobacteria > Enterobacterales > Alteromonadaceae > Alishewanella. The sequence goes on from DEYP01000026.1 coordinate 13,219, forward strand.
CGTAAAGGTGTTAGGCGCAATATGTTCCGGGCTGGTGTTCAAACCATGAAAGTTAGCAACTTCTGCTAAGGTTGTGGGTCCGCAAAAGAACGCCTGCTGTGGATAAAACGGCACCTGAGCAATCACATGCTGACCAGCAATGGCCGGCGGTGCTGCCAATAGTTGTTTAGTTTGTGGAGGAGTCTGGCATGCGGTTAAACCAAGTAGCAGACCAGCCAACAGGCTGGCCTGTAATGTAAAGCGGATAAAAAGCACTTATCAGATGGGGCGGATAAACGGGTACACATCGGTAATGCCCATCAGATCAAGCACTGCCACTACCACCAACACGGTAACGATAGTACCAACGATACCACCTGCGGGCATATCGTTTAGCTGGGAGTTAAACGCTTCCAGCTCAGCGTTGGTCATGCTGGCAATTCGCTGTTTAGCATCTGCCGGGCTGACACCCAGCGTCTGCAATTTTTGCTGAACTTCTGCCGTATCGACAAAGGCGAGTACTTGCTGTTTATTGTATTGGTATTGTTGTGTCGCAATCACTTGATCAGAAGTGTAAACACCTGCGACAGCAGGGCTGGCAATTACCATGAGCCCGGCAAACATTAACATGGCACTGGCTGTTAGATATTTATTCATCATGTATACATCCTTAAGCTGATTGTTTTACGGCGAACTTCGTTGTTGACTTAGATTAACTACATGGAGATTTAACGCTGCGCTACGCGTGAAGAGTAGTTGATCTGATAACCCTTTGCAAATACAAAGGGTTGGCCGTTAGATACCGTAACGGTATGAAAAATTTAGCGAATCAGATGCCACTGCGTTTGCCGGCCGGCCAGATAAATAACCTGTCTGCCATCAAAGTAGGCACTTTGCTCCAGCTTAATCTGTACCAGTTGGCTCCACTCTGGCACGGTCTGTTTGATATTGCCTTCAATGGCATAAGCGGTATTGGCATAAAGTGGCCAGTCACCTTGCACCGGCGTATCGCCCTGATTATCCCACATGCCTATGGTTGGCCCCGGCGCATGGCCGACAAAACCCAATGGGTGGGTGTAGGTGCTGCTGTTAATGTCTGCTTTATTAGCGGCGGCAATGGTCGCTGCCAATACTTGATTACCACTGCGGCCGGTCTTAAATTCGCCGGTCAGGATATCCTGCCAGCGGTTGCCGGTAGCCAGCGCTGCTTTTAGGCCTGCAGGGGCATCGGTTTCAGTATTTTTAAGGACGTAAGCCATTTCCTGCGTGTCGGTACACAGTTTCAGATAGCAAATACCAACATCGGTATGCAAAACATCGCCGCGGTGAATAATACCACTGCTGCCGCAGGATGGACTGTCAGCTGCACACGCCATACCGGCACGTTGCAGGCTAACGTAAGGCATAAACCATACCGGTAATTGCAACTGCTCAAAGCGTTCACGCAGGTACCAGGCCACATCATCCGTGCTGGTAACACCGGGAGTAACGACCTTATTGCTAAACGCTTCGGCAATAACCGCGCGGGCTAAACTTACAATTTGCGGATAAATCTCCAGCTCGCTGCGGGTTCGCTGTTCCAGCCAGCGCACCACTAACTGTTCAGCCGATACCAGCCGGCTTTGGTAATCTGCCGGCAGTGCGGCCAGCAGCTGCTGATGCAGGCCGGAAGTTAAGCCATCGGCTACCGCCCAATGTTCAGAGTTATTAATACCAATGCTTTTCGGTTGGCGTTTAACAATTTCAGCAGCCAGCGCCTGCCATTGCTCGGTTAAATTACCGCCCGCCCAGGCCGATGTATAAGGTTCGCCGAGTGGGTAGCGATTCACCGACAGCTTATCAACGCTGCCGTCTTTATTGCGGCTAAACAGCAGCATAGTGGTGCGCCGCGCCGCAAAGGTGGGTTGGGGTACCAAGGTAAAATATACCGGATCTTCAGCATACTCCCGATTAATCACCAGCCACATATCCAGGTCTGAGTCAGCCATCAACTGCGGTAACAGCTGTTCAAGGCGCTCATTGAGGATGCGGTTTTCTGGCTCCACTCGCTGGCGTGGGCTCAGCACCTGATAGTCAGCTGCGCTAATAAGTTGACGGCCTTGGCTGAACGGCGTGGTATTAGCTGACAATGTCGCAGTCAACAGCAAAGTCGTCATCGTGGTTACTAGTGATAATATTTTCATGTTCACCTCTGAGCAGGGATAAGTGTTTATTGTTTTAAGTCAAATAATATTAAAAAGCAATAGCTTAGATCGGAAGGCATTGTTTTTATCGTTGCTTCGATATATAAAGCCTTTTTGTTTATTTTTTGTATATAAAAGCAGGCTTTAATGAAAACATTATTAAAAATATTCGTGGCTACGCTACTGGTGTTGTTGGTGGTCTTATTGGCAATACTGGCAAATGCCACGGTTGAATTAACCAAAGGTGGCGTTTACAGCAAGGTATATTTGCCAATAGTCGTGGGCGAAATAAAGTGGAACGCAGTTGGCAGTGTTCAGGCGAGTGAGCCGGCAATTTCTGGCTTGCAAGGCCCGGTTATTGTTAAAACTGCTTCGAAGTTGCAGGTAACAGCCTGGTGTCAGCATGAACGTATTGTGCAGGAGCTAACGCTTGCTGCCGGCAATGCGCAGCTGGATTGTCAGGGCCGCCAATATCATTATCGGTTCGACGGTGCGCCCCTTAACGTTAAAGCCGATATTGAAACGCCGGCAGCCGTTGCCGTGATTAGCGATCTGGAAGGCAACATCGAATTTTTTGAGCATTGGGCCCGTAACAGCGGTGTAACCGATGGCAATGGTGACTGGCAGTTTGGCAACGGTCAGCTTATTGTCCTTGGTGATGCCGTCGACAGAGGACGTCAGGTGTACGATTTACTATGGCGGTTATATCAGCTGGCGCAGCAGGCTCAGCAACAGGGTGGCCAATTGCTGCTGTTACACGGTAATCATGAGCAATATGTGATGCGTGGCCTGGTTGATCGGGTAGAAACAGAGCATTTTTGGGCAATTGAACAACTTATGCCGTACGAGCAAAGTTTTGCTGCTGATACCGTGTTGGGTGGCTGGCTGCGACAACAACCTATAATTGCCAGAATGGGCAACTATTTGTTTACCCACGGCGGTGTAAGCCCACAAGTACTGGCCAGCGGTTTAACGGTAGCGCAGCTTAATAAGCGCTACCACGACACTTTGCAGCAAACTAATGATCAGGTGAGCGAAGCTGACTATTCGTTGTTTTACGGTAGCAATGGCTTAAGCCAATACCGGGCACTGCTGTCGGATAATCATGACAGGGTATCCGGTGGCGATTGGCCACAGGCGCACCTGCAACAGATATTGGCCCACTTCAATGTGAAAGCACTGGTTATAGGCCATACCCCGGTAGCAAAGCCAACGGCATTGTATGATGGCCGGTTATTGGCGGTAGAGGCAGAGCAAACCAGCAGTGTTTTGATGATACATGACGGCGAGGCAACATTTACCGATATAGGCATGGTAAAAACCCGCTTTAGCGAGCAACAACCACAATATCGCCCGTTTCGCTTGTTGTCGGCTGCCGATTGGCGGGCTCTAACGGCTAATAGACAGCATCTAAACGATTTAAACCATGCCAAAACTTTTTTTAATCGCGATAGAACGACTGACGGCAGTTAGCCGTCAGTCGTTGCGTAAACCAGAAATGGCAGGCCGGCGGCTTTTGCCCGATACATCGCTTGATCGGCCAGCTCAAATAACTGGGCTTGCGACGTGCTGTGTTGGGGGGCCATGGCAATACCAATACTCATATCCAGTTTTACTGTCATTCTGGCAGCATGGCCTGGCTGCAGGGGCAGGCTTTGCGGTTGCTCCGTTACCTGATAAATACGCTCAGCAATGGCGGTTACCTCACCGCCGTGCTGCACATGAGCTAACAATGCAAACTCATCGCCACCCAGCCGGGCAAATAGCTCGTCATCGCGGATGATGTTTTTTAATCGTTGCGCTAAATCGGTTAATACCTGATCGCCAGCAGCATGGCCATGATTATCGTTGACGGCTTTAAAACCGTCTAAATCTATGACAAACAGCGCTAACGCTGCATGACCAGTGTTTTGATTAGCCAGGTTGCTCAGGCCATTGTGTAGTTTTGCTTCAAAATAACGGCGATTTGGTAACCCGGTCAGTGGGTCTAAATTTGCCAACCGTTCCATTTCGAGTAACTTGCCAACCCGCTCAGTAATATCCGTGTTAATTGATATATAGCCGGTATAGCGCTGCTGCTCATCATACAAAGGTTCTGCGTACACATGTACCCAAAAAGGCCTTTTTTGTTTGTTGTAATACAACACGTCCGTATTGACCGGCTGATGCTGCCGAACCAGCTGCTGTACTTTCTGAATGGTAGCAGGATTAGTGTCCGGCCCGGTAAAAAGGGCCATCGGCGTTTTCCCGGAAATCTCCTGCTGAGAGTAACCGCTTAATTTGCTAAAACCGCTATTACACCAAACCATTTCGTTTTTAACGTTGGTGTAGACCACACCATTGGCGGTTTGCTCGGCAATCCAGGCCAGTCTCTGGTTTTCTGCCTGTAATGTTTTCAGGTACAATAGCTGAAATTCATTTTCAACGCTTTTGGCCAAATCAAGCAATAAACCTTGCTCCGCCTCGGTCAGGGTTCTTGGTGCGCTGTCAATTAAGCAGAGGGTGCCTAAGGCATAACCCGCATACGTTCGGATCACCGCACCGGCATAGAAGCGGATAAAAGGCTCCTTTGTTACCAGGGGGTTATCGGCAAAACGCGGGTCCAGCATTGCATCGGGTATAACCAACAGTTCTTGCTCTGAAATAGCATGAGTGCAAAACGATATATCCCGGGCAGTGCCCTCAAGACAGGTACCCAGACGGGCTTTAAAAAACTGAGTTTTTTCATCCACCAGGGTTAGTAGCACGATGTCGGTTTTAAATAATGCTTTACCAAGGCGGACGATACGATCAAAACGTTCGTCGGCTGGAGTATTGATTAGCCCCAACTTATGCAAAGCCGCCACTCGGCTTTCTTCATCCGTAAGTATCGTGTTAGTTTCGATCACGGAATTGCCCCTGTGTGTTCAACTTCAGTATCAACAGATAAACTCTTAGGCGAACTGAAATAACGTATGAACTGAATTAACGTATCCAGTTTAACTATACGCTTGCGCTTAGAAAATAGCCTGAACTTTCTGGCTTTGCAGACAACATTAAGCCGCAACGGCTGATTTGCGATACACTATGTCAATACAAACTAAGGAGTTGCTATGCCACGTTATTCTGCTGATTTTATTAAAGCGATGCCAAAGTCAGATTTACATCTGCATTTGGACGGCAGTCTGCGGCTGGACAGTCTGATTGAGATGGCGAAGCGCACGGACACTAAGTTGCCGTCGCAAAGTATTGACGGCTTGAAACAGCTGGTATTTAAAGATAAATACCAGAATCTGGGCGAATACTTACATTGTTTTCAGTATACCTGTGCCGTGCTGCGCGACCCGGAAAACCTCGAACGGGCGGCGTACGAGCTGGCGGTTGATAACCAGCTGGAGGGCGTAAACTATATTGAAGTGCGTTTTGCGCCGCAGCTGTTAATCGACTTAAGCCGCGGTATCGATTTTGACCAGGTTATGCATGCGGTGAACAATGGTTTAAAGCGGGCAAAAGAAGAATATAACCGCACCGAAGCTGTGCTTAGCGGCAATAAACCTCCTTTTGGCTATGGCATTATTAATTGTGCAATGCGGATGTTTGGCGATAAAGGCTTCTCGCCTTACTACACTAATCTGTTTCAGCTAATGCGCGACTTTGCGCCGATGGATGTGATTAAACTGGCAGCCATGGAGCTGGTGCGGGCCAGCGTAAGGTTACGTGATGAAAATGACATGCCAATTGTGGGCCTCGACTTAGCAGGACAGGAGTCGGGCTATCCGGCAAGCAAGTTTAAAGAAGTGTACGAATACGCGCATCAGCATTTTATGCTGAAAACCCTGCATGCCGGCGAGGCCTATGGTGCAGAAAGCGTATTTGAGGCCATTACCGAATGCTATGCCGATCGGATTGGTCATGGTTATTCGATGTTTATACCCGAGATGATCCACAGCCCGGAGATTAATGATAAAGCGGCGTATATTCGTAACCTGGCCAGCTATATCGCCGACAAACGGATAGCCATAGAAGTTTGCCTGACCAGTAACCTGCAAACCAACCCGCAGCTTACCGATATTCGGCAGCATCAGTTTAAAGCCATGCTGGATAACCGGATGGCGACCGTGATCTGTACTGACAACCGCCTGGTCTCTAACACGACGGTATGTAACGAATACCAACTGGCGCTCGACAACTTTGACATTCCGCTGAAGCGGTTAAAAGACATGGTAGCGTATGGCTTTAAGAAGAGCTTTTTTCCTGGCAGCTATGTAGAAAAACGCCAGTATGCGAAAAACTGTCTGGATTACTTTGATCGGGTGGCTAAGCAATATGGATTTATTTAATTAAAACAACAAGATGATGGCTTTGTCGCAAAAAGCATACATCTTATATCATTGATTAATAAGCTATAAATATTAAGACGGATAATAGTGTCTCTAATCGCAGACACTATTAATCAAAAGAACAGTTTTTAAAGCCTTAAAATAACATATGGTATTGATATTAAAGTAAAATAAAAAGTTGGCACAACACTTGATACACCTAAGGTAATTACCGGAGGTGTGTTATGGATTTATTCTTAGTATTTATCACGATGTTTCTGGTTGCCAACATGATGCTAGTGGTGACAATGTTACGTCGGGTCGATTTAAACAACCCCAGTGTTCAAGCCTGGGAAGCGCAAAATGCGACAGCAGTGTTGCAGCCTGCCGCAGCCGTAACTTATACACCAGCTTACGTGCCCGAAGCGCAGTAAGCCCACCGACATTCCCATGAGTTCAGCTTCTTGCTGAATGCTTGTTCAGGCCAGCCCTCCTTACTGGCCTGTTTTTTTTAGTTAAACAGGTTATGCTAACGCTAACTTTTTCTGAGTTTAACTGCCTATGCGCTTTCCTTTGCAAACCGCTTCACTGCGTCAACTGGTTATTCTGAGCTTTTTGCTGGCTATGATCCCGGTCGGGGTGCTGATGTGGCAAAGCCATAAAGCCTTGTCAGGCTTAAGCCGGTTTGCGACAAGCGAGGCGGAACGTGCCGTAATCAGTGTGCGCCGGGCGGAAAATATGCAAAACCTGGTGGTAGATATTGAACGGGCGGTGCGCCAGTATGCGGTAGTGAAAACCGACGCACTGGCCCGGGTAGCGCAAAGCCATATCAGCAATCAGCAGGCCAGTCTCAGCGAGCTATGCAACGATTTACCGGAACTCAGTGATTGCCTGCAACAGCAGACAGAATTACAGCAGTTAGCCGCTCAATTTACACAGCTTAGCGGCCCCCCGCTGGAACAGCAGTTGCAGCAGATCAGGTTACGGCAACAACGGATTAGCCAGCAGATATGGGACTTGCTGGAACAGCGGTTGCAGAACCAACAGCAGCTGGTACAAGATGCGCAGCAGCGTCAGGCCTGGCAAACGGTAGCATTGGTGTTGCTAACCTTGTTGTTAGTGCTGTGGGCATCGGGCCGGGTGGCTGCACCGGTGCAAAAATTGGATAAAATGATCCGGGCCATTGGTCAGCAGCAAAATTTCCCTGACGGTAAGCTCGAAGGGCCCCGCGAATTGTCTGAGCTGGGTGAGCAATTGCGCTGGCTTAGTTCACGCCTGCAGCAACTGGAAGCACTGCGGCTTATTTTGCTGCGCCATGCATCCCATGAATTAAAAACGCCGTTATCCAGTATTCGGGAAGGCTGCGCGCTACTTACTGAACAATTATTAGGTCCATTAAACCCCCAACAACTGGAAGTTGTTATGCTGCTTAATGGCAGCGCCGACCGCTTAAGTCAGTTAACCGAGCAGTTACTGGATTACAACCGGTTGTTGCAGCAAGCGAAACCCGAATTAAGCCGTCAGGTGCCACAGCAGCTGCTGCAAACCTGCTTTGCCGACCACGCTTTATCGTTGCAGCAGCGTCAGCAACAAATCAAGCTGGATTGTCAGCTCAGCAGTATTTATACCGACGACACGTTATTCCGGCGCATTCTGGATAACCTGATCAATAATGCGCAGGCTTATGGTGCAGAAAGTAGTCCGGTTTGGGTTAAACTTTATAAAAAAGACGATATGCTGGTGCTGGATGTGGCCAATAATGGTGCGCCTATTCCTACCGCGTTGCGAGAAAAACTATTTGAACCCTTTCAGCGCGGTACGACCCCAAGGTTTGATGCGGTTCAGGGCTCAGGCCTTGGCTTGTCCATTGTGGCTGACTGTGCCCGTCTGCTGGGTGGCCATGCTGATATTGTTGATGTGGTCTATGCGGATGTATGTATCAGAGTGCGCTTACCACTGTTAGAGGAAAAGTAACATGAGAATTATGCTGATAATACTGCTGGCAACGCTGTCAGGCTGCCAGCTGTTAAACCAGCAGTTGCCTGCAACAGAACCCGAAGCAGAGCCGGAAATAACCGAACAACCCGCCTTACCGCCACCTAGCGAGCCAAATAGCGAGGTTGTGCTAAGCCTGAGTGATGATGCTGCGACATTACAAGCCTGGGTTTATTATCGTGCCGGTATATTGCAAAACCTGGCAGCATGGCGCGAGGCGTTAGCGGATTTACCCGAACCCGACCAGGTACAAATACTGCAGCGGATTATGGTGCTGCTGCATCCCGACATCCCTTATTTAACCCGGCTGCGGGTGCAAATGCAGTTAGCGGAGCAAATTGCCATATTGCCCCCGGGGCTGGCGGCGCTTTTTAGCTGGGATTTAACCTTGAATCAGAAATTACTGGAAACGGAGTCGGCAGTCAGTGCCCTGACCCGACTCAATGCCCAGCAGCATGATAATATTGAGCGGCTGCAAAAAAAGAACAAAGATTTGCAGAAAAAAATTGATGCGCTTACCCAGATTGAAGCGCAACTTAATCAAAGTATCAACGGGGGAATATAGTGGCCGACCCTAAACCGCGTTTATTGTTGGTTGATGACGACCCAAGCTTATTGCGGCTGCTGACCTTAAGGCTGGAAGGTGAGGGTTATCAGGTAGTAAATGCTGATTGCGCAGAAACAGCGTTGACTATTCTTAACAAACAGAGCTTTGATGTGGTGCTAAGCGATTTACGGATGCCTGGCCTTGATGGCATGAGTCTTTTCGATGAAATTGCAAAACGTTACAAGGGCCTACCGGTAGTACTGATGACTGCCCATGGTTCTATCCCGGAAGCGGTAGCGGCTACGCAGCGTGGCGTATTCGGGTTCTTAACCAAGCCACTTAACAATGTTGAGCTGCGCGATATCTTACAGCAGGCAGTGCATCAATCGGTGCCCGAACAGGCCGACTGGCGCGAGGAAATCGTCAGCCGCAGCCCGCTAATGTCAGCGTTGCTGGAGCAAGCCTATCGGGTGGCACAGCGCGATGTCAGCATACTGATTACCGGTGCCAGTGGCACTGGTAAAGAGTTGCTGGCCAAAGCGATACATAAAGCCAGCCCCCGGGCCAAGCAGCATTTTGTGGCAATAAACTGTGGCGCCCTGCCAGAGCATCTGCTGGAATCTGAATTGTTTGGTCATAGCAAAGGTGCTTTCACCGGCGCGGTGTCAGAGCATGGCGGGCTATTTCGCGAGGCCGACGGCGGTACGCTGTTTTTAGATGAAATAGGCGATATGCCGGTGGCCTTGCAGGTAAAATTGTTGCGCGCCTTGCAGGAGCGGCAGATCCGGCCGGTAGGCAGCAGTAAAAGTATTCCGATAAATGTCAGGGTACTGTCGGCTACTCATCGTGATTTACAACAGGCAATGGCAGAGGGGAGTTTCCGGGAAGACTTATACTACCGGTTAAATGTGGTAAACCTGCAATTGCCTGGCCTGGAGCAACGACCGGAAGATATTCCGTTGCTGGCGCGTCATGTTTTGGCGCAAAGCGCCGAGCGACATAATGTTAAAGTCACGCGGTTTGCTGACGATGCATTGCAAACCCTGGCGACAGCCAAATGGCCTGGCAATGTCAGGCAGTTGGTTAATGTGGTGGAGCAGTGTGTTGCACTGACCCATAGCCCGGTGATTGGCCAGAGCCTGGTAGAGCAGGCGTTGTCGCAAAACAGCAGCTACTGGCCGACGTTGACGGATGCACGCGACCAGTTTGAACGCCAATATTTAGTTCGGGTGCTGAAAATGACTGAGGGCAATGTCACCCGCGCTGCGGAACTAGCAGGACGCAATCGTACCGACTTTTATAAATTATTAAAAAAACACGATCTCAGTGCGGCTCAGGTCGCTGCCGAAGACGAAGAGCTGGAGTAAGGCCACCGCCTGTTTTACACTTAGCACTTTTTGACAGAGGATACGGTAATGAGTGCCATAACGCCCCCCGATGCCCAGCTGGCAGAAGATGCCGAAAACCCGGAGCTGCGCAAAGCGAAAATTATCAGTGAAACGGCCAGGATCCACTGGCCACAATTGCAGAAATTTTATGCCGCAGGCTCGGTAGTGACGGTCGGTGCTGAACATGACCTGGTAAACGTGGCGTTTGCCTTTAGTGCCGACGATAAAGCGCAGGTAGCAGACTGGCTGGCACAGGGCACAGTAGAGCGGACAACCGAGCAGCAGGCGCAGCAATGGTTCGATAATAATACTGAGCTGTGGGCTGTGGTCATTTCGCCATGGGTTCTGGTACAGGACAAACCTGTGCAGGTTAATTAATAAGAAGACGTGGGGCTGGCTATGGCAACGTATAAAACGATCGAGAGTTCAGAAATTACCTTATCGCAACTGATGCTGCCGTCACATTCTAATTTCAGCGGTAAAATTCATGGTGGTTATTTACTGTCGCTGATGGATCAGATTGCGTTTGCCAGTGCCTCAAAATTCAGCGGCAGTTATTGTGTGACTGCCTCGGTCGACCGGGTCGACTTCTTAAATCCGATTGAAGTGGGTGAATTAGTCACCTTAAAAGCATCGGTCAATTTTGTCGGTACTACCTCAATGATGGTAGGGATCCGGGTCGACGCGCAGAATATTCAAACGGGCATTATCAAGCACTGCAACTCATCATATTTTACGATGATCGCGAAAGATGAAAGCGGTTCGACCTTGCCGGTGCCAAGATTGCGTTTAATCAGTCGGGAACAGGTAATGCGCTACTTAAAAGCGGCCGAGCGGATTAGCGCGCGTAAACAGCGGATTGCCAGTGAGCCTTTCAACGGTGACCTGGCCGCAGCGCTGGCTTTTATGGCCAGCGACCACGCTGACGTTGACGTTAAGGGACTGAGTACTTAAGTCATGACGGCCAGCTTAACGGTTTAACTGCGCTGCCAGCCATTGGTGCAGACCTTGCGCCAGTTGTGGTGTCAGCTTACCTTGCACCCCTCTGGCCTCTGCAGGAATATGGGCCAATGGATCTGCCGGATTAAATAAATAATGCTGTAACATGCTTTGCCAGGCTGCTCGCTCACCCAAAGGCATATGATTGAACGCCTGTATCGCATGCAATAGCATCGGCAAGGGCAGGGCGCTGGCAACATAGGCATTGCTCCACCAGTAATTGACCAGCACATTAAAATCACTGAGCGAGGTGACGCTATGCCACCATGGACTTGGGATATAAATGGCATCGCCTGCATCTAATTCAACCGATAAGCCGGCCTGATAGGCATTAGCGTAAAGCGGATGCGCTTGTAAATCAGGTTGTTGCAAATTAACCATACTTATTGGCTGGCCAGCAGGGGTGAGATCGAGCGGCCCAATATATAAATTGGCTACCTGCTCTGGCGGGAACAGGGTAAAACGCCGTTTGCCTGCTGCTACCACGGCAATGTTGCTCGCTTCGTCAAAATGGGCCGGCACGGTTACCCGGGTACCCAACCAGATAAAGGGCTTGGGGCTTGGGTCCAGCAGAGGGTTGTTTAATTCAGGTAATAAGGCGCTGAAGTTATCTGCCACCGGGACACACTGCACACAGTAATGCGGGCTGCCGGCAGCGCTACTTTTTAGCATGGTATCAATAGCCGTGTTAAGCGGTTGCTGACTGGCACTGAAGTTCATGCCATTTATGGCATTGTTGTAGAACAGCCGACCGCTGGTTTGGGCAGGCAGGCTGACCAGCTTTTGTGGCTTATTGTTACTTCGCGCCGTCAGATAGGCCGCGGCCTCTGGTAGCGCTTGCTTGGCCGCTTGCACCAGCGGCCAATGCGCTGCAAAACCCCGCAGCACCACCGGCCGGTAGTGATTGGTCACCTTTTCGGCAAAGTTGGCCGCTGTTACGCCGCTGACTTCGGTCGGCGGCGGTAAATTTTCCAGCGCATATTGCTGAAGACTGTCCGGTTGGTTAGTGCCCATTTATTTCCTGCGTTAGTAACCGGCTGCCTGGCCATCTTTGCGTGACTCTGATGCGCCAATATAGGTGCCGTTTTCGTGATCTTTCATAATGGCCTGATAGCCACCATAACCGCCCAAGCCGTAGCGCACCTCGTGGCCTTTTAGCATCAAATCACGCACTGTACTGTAAGGTACACCACGTTCTACTTCAATATAACCACCATTGGTCAGATATGTATCCTGGCCGTCGGTAGGTTCGGTATTGCCCAAATGCTGCCAGCGCGCCGCGTCACCGGCTTCCTGCAGGTTCATACCGTAATCAACCATATTGATCAGAATTTGCACATGCCCCTGTGGTTGCATGGCGCCGCCCATTACGCCGTAGCTGACCAACGGCTTGCCGTCTTTGGTAATAAAGGCCGGGATAATAGTATTAAACGGTCTTTTGCCGGGTTGGTAAACGTTAGCGTGGTTTTTATCCATCGAGAACAACTGGCCGCGGTCCTGAAACACAAAGCCAAGACCAGGCACAACCACACCAGAACCCATACCACGGTAGTTGCTTTGAATTAACGACACCATATTGCCGTCTTTATCGGCAGTGGTCATGTAAATGGTGTCGCCTTCATATAAATGTGGATTACCAGCGTCAACGCGCTTTGCCGCCCGTTCGCCAATCAGTTTCGCCCGTTCGCTGCCATACTCTGCAGAGATTAAGCCCTGCAGCGGTGTTTTATGAAAATCCTGATCGGCATAAAACTTAGCGCGGTCTTCAAACGCCAGTTTCTTTGCTTCAACCAGGGTATGAATACTTTGTGGAGTATTAAACCCCATGGCTTTTAAATCGAAATTTTTCAGAATTTGCAGCATTTGCAAGGCGGCGATGCCCTGGCCGTTTGGCGGCAGTTCCCACAGGGTATACCCTTTGTAATCAACCCCTACCGGTTCTACCCAGGTAGAACGATGGTTAGCGAAATCGGCAAAGCGCAGATAACCGCCGTTGGCTCGCATAAAGCGGTCAATTTGTACCGCGATCTCACCGTTATAAAAGGCGTCACGGCCGTCTTTGGCCAGGGCTTTGTAGGTATTGGCCAGCGCCGGGTTTTTAAAAATCTGGCCTTTAACCGGTGCCTTACCATTAATGGTAAAAGTGCCCTTAAAATCACCCGGCTGCGGGCTGAGTAACGGCACTGACCGGTTCCAGTAATAGGCGATAAGCTCGGTTACCGGAAAGCCCTGTTCGGCATAGTTTATAGCCGGTTGCAGAATGCTGGCCATCTTTAGTTTGCCGAATTTTTTATGTAGCTCAAACCAGCCATCCACCGCACCCGGCACGCTGATTGGCAGCATACCATGTGGTGGTAAGTCGGTGCGGCCAAGCTGTTCCAGCTCATGGGCCAGCATGTCATAACTTAAACTCAGTGGCGAGCGACCAGAGGCATTTAACCCATGCAGTTTACCCGTTTTAGCATCCCAGACTATGGCATATAAATCACCACCAATACCATTACCGGTGGGCTCCATTAAACCGAGCGCGGCGTTTGCAGCTATGGCAGCATCAATAGCGTTGCCGCCATTTTTCATGGTGTCCAGGGCAATCTGGGTAGCCAGCGGGTGGCTGGTGGCGGCCATCGCGTGCTGTGCAATCACTTCTGAGCGGCTTGCGAAGTCATGGCCTGTTACCCTGTCATAAGCGTTGGCAGCAAGGCTGGCCAGCAAAGTAGCACTGGCCAGCAAGCTAACAGATAGGCGTAATTTCATAATAGTTACCTTTGTTATAGTTAGTCGCACGCTATCCCCGGTTGGCATCAATTGCCAGCAGCTTTCGACCAATGACATCTGGTTAACGGTCAGCTGGCTCGAACAAATGCTCAGAAAGCGCAGTTTTCTGTTGCGCCGTTAAGGGGCGGGCTTGCTGCTGCTGATAATCAAACTGTACCATTACCGTGGTGCCGGTGGCGCATTTAATGCCGTTTTGCCACGCTTGCTGATACACATCAAATGAGCTACCGCCAAGGCGGCTGATAAAGGTACGAATTTCTACTGGCTCACCATACTGAGTTTGGGCATGATAGTCGATAGTGACCCTCGCAATGATTAATGGCCATTGTTTCAGATTAAGCTCTGGGGTAAAAATACGAAAAAGCGCCGTACGGGCCCCTTCAAACCACACGGCAAAAACAGTGTTATTAATATGCCCCAGGGCGTCGGTTTCAGAAAAGCGGGGCTGGACAATTTCACTAAACATAACCAGGAATTCTCATGACAGATTTTATAGAGGTTTACGATAATGCGTTAAGCCCGGACTTTTGCCAACAGCTAATCACGCTTTTTGACAATAGCCCGCACGTGGTGGCAGGACGCACTGGCGCCGGGGTAGATACCAGTAAAAAAGTCAGTACCGATTTGTATTTAAATCAGCATCCGGAGTATCAGCCGGCTTTACAACACATTGTCGATGTTACCAGCCGTTATGCCGCTGAATACTTTGCCAAGTATCATTTTGCCTTAATAGCACCGGTTGGCTTAACCGTAAGCCATCCAAAAACCGGCCAGCCGCTGGCGATTACTCATGAAAACTACGCTGAATTTGGCGCCCCTAAAGCCAGTGATTTTATGCGAACCTTATACCGGTTGGGTCCGATACAAGCTCAGAAGTACCAGGCAGGCAAGGGCAATTATAATTACTGGCACTGTGAGGTGTATCCGCAGTTACCTGACAATGAGCCACTGCACCGTACTCTGTTATTTATGTTTTATTTAAATGATGTGGCAGAAGGCGGCCAGACTGAGTTTTACTATCAGAATAAAGCCATTAGCCCGAAAACCGGCCGAATGGTTATTGCGCCAGCCTATTTTACCCATACCCACCGCGGCTGCACGCCGGTTTCCAATGATAAGTACATTTTAACCAGCTGGATTTTATTTAACCGTGCTGAACAGCTATATGGACCACCGCAACGTTGACATAAAAAAGCCTCTGCAATGCAGAGGCTTTCAGTTAAACCTTTGGGTTAGAAACTATAGCTTACACCCAGTTCGAATGAGCGCTCCGGGCCAACATAAATACCCTGACGCAGGCCAGTGATATAACGTTTATCGGTCAGGTTTTTCACTGCGCCAAATAGCTTCACGTTTTCCGCCAGATTATACTGTGCGGTTAAATCCAGCACAGTGTAAGAGGGCATTAAGCCGCCCCAGATCCCGCCGGCAGCATCAGTAGGAATGGCTTCCAGGTTGGTTGGATCACCAAATTGCTCGCCGCGGTGATGAGCACTTATCGCTGCACTTAACTGCTCAATCTGGTAGTTAAGAGCCAGATTGGCAAGAATTTTCGGAGCATACGGCAGACGGTTACCCTGGTTTTCTCCTGATTTGAACTCCGAGGTGGGTACCCAGGTAGCATTACTGTCGATGCTGAAACCGCCGCCAAGCTGATAGCCCAGTAAAAACTCCATACCAACATGCTCTGTTGCACCGGCATTAGACTGCGATAAATTCGGGTCGCTGTTACCGGTAACAACCTGATTGCTGAAATCCATGGCAAAGGCCGCCACTTCATAGTTTATGGCGCCCTGTTTTCCGCGCAGGCCCAGTTCATAGTTGGTAGAGCGTTCACCGTCCAGCTGCTGATCGGTAAGGCCGTCCAGCGCCACGCCATTTGAGGCAGGTGAGAAAGCCCGGTATACACCACCATATAGCTGGGCAGCGTCATTCAGGTTGTAAGTGAAGCCGACACCAGGTAAAAACTCGGTATTACTGGTACTGGCTGTCGCATTGTCATCAGATAACACCAGACGGGTTTGCTCGTACGATTCAATCCGCAGTCCAGGGGTGACGGCCAGCTTTTCACTCAGCTCAATCCGGCTTTGCGCATACGCGGCCACGCTGTCAGCGGAATCAATAATATGGCGGTCATTTAAGCCGGTGCGATCGCTACTGCGCACTGCCCGAATACGGGTGTCGTTGGCTTCTTCCTGCATAAAGCGCAGGCCAAATTCGCTATTCGCCAGCATACCCAGCACATTGTGATCGACGTTTAAGCGGGTTTCGATGCCTACCCGGTCAAAGGAGCGGTTGTTGCCGGTTAGGGCGTCGGTGTAAACCCAGCGGCCAGCATCGTTAGAGGCTGCGGTATCGACATTGTAACGCCAGTAATCACGGCTCATTTCGCTCCAGTACAGCAAGGTTTTTAAGGTTGCCTGGTTGGATAGAGTCCATTCGTGGTTAATATCGAACGCGGTACGGTCGGTCAGGAAATAGTCATCGGGTGCCGGGTTATAGTCGGCGCCGGCCTGATAATCCGCCAGCAATAAGCCGCGATAAGAAATATTGGCGTCATTTTCATAACGCGACACTTTTATACCCAGCTTTTGATCATTGCTGAAAATAACCCCGGCCTTAGCCATTACATCGGTCATTTCATAGTCTTTATCCATAAAGCCATCGCTACTGGCGTGAGTAGCCACAATGCCGGCAAAGGCATCGCCTGACGTACTCTTGCCGCCCGCCTCAACGCTCACTTCCTGCATATTGAAGGAGCCAGCGCGGCCGGTGACTGTTACGCCATCATCCGGTGTTTTGGTCTGATAGTTCACCACGCCACCAATGGTAGACGGGCCATAGCGTAAGGACGCAGAGCCCTTTAATACTTCGACTTGCTCTACCCGCTGGATCCGCGGGTTAAAATAACGATCATTGCCAACAAATAATCCTGGCGCTACCGGCACACCGTCTTCCAGCATTAATGATTTTGATTCGCTGGCAGACAAGCCGCGCATACCAAAATTTGCGACGATGGCGGTTTCTTCTTCACTTTTAATGTTGATACCAGGAATGCGGCGCAGAATGTCTTCAGTAGATAACGGCTGAATTTGTTCGATTTGCTGGCGATCGATAACGACCACAGTACCGGTTTGCTCCAGTAATACCGAATCAGCATTACCTACCACCCGGATAACTTCCAGTGCAGGCATAATTTTCTTTTGCTCAACACTGTTTTGGGTAACTGGCGCTTGTTGCTGGGCAACGGTGCTTAATGATGCTGACGCCAGTGCAATAGCTAATGATAACCGGGACATTTTAATGCGCATAACCACTCCATTGAAAACTGAGAATTGAAAACGGCGCAATTAAAACACATATAATAATGCGAATCAATCTCATTTATCTTGCGGTTAGGTTATTTTCCTGGTTAATCTCCTGCAACAGCTACTGCGGTTGTGGTAACCGTTTAATCATTTTTAAATGCGGAATATCATCTTCCAGATAGGGTTCACTGGCGCTTTCAAAGCCCGATTCCTGGTAAAACTGCTGTAAGTAGCACTGAGCAGAGATATGAATATCCATATCCGGCCAGTATTGCTTTGTCACTTCCAGGGTTTTGTCCATTAACACCCGACCCAGACCAAGCCTGCGTGCCGTTTGTGACACACACACCCGGCCAATACCAGGAAAGCCCGCAAAACTGACGTCCGGAGCCAGTACCCGTGAGTAGGCGATAACTTTGTCACCCTTCTTTAAAATAATATGGCGGGTTTGCGGGTGCAGATCCTTATCATCCAGTTCCGGATAAGGGCAATTTTGTTCTACCACGAATACATCCACCCGCAACTGCAACATAGAGTACAGTGTTAAGGTGTCCAGATCGGCAAAAGTCTGTACTTGCCATTGCATACACTAAGTTCCCTTATTTACTGCGCTAACGCATTGTTAAAGAACTATATCAGAGGCCACCCTTGCTACGCCAGTAGCCTACGGCAAACAACATGGCCGGAGACTAAGTAATTATCACAAAAATGCTATTTTACTGTAACGGTTTTGCCATTTTCTGCCGGTTAAATAGAGCGGCCTAATCATCCGTACTAATCATCCGTACTAAGCCGGAGCAATAATAATGACCGCCAGTAAAAGCAACCAGAATGAAATGTCCATCAGTATCGATAATTCGGGTGTCGACCCGCAAACCAATTTTTCGTTAAACCCTACCTTTGCCGCGATAGCCGATAGCCGAATGGCCCGGCGTAACTTTATCAAAGGCAGCATGGGTGCTGCGATGGCAGCTTTTCTTGGCGGCACGCTCGCTGGCTGCAGCAGCAGTGACGATGAAACTTCAACGGTAACACCAACGGTTCCCCCCGTTGCCACTGCTCCGCTTTTAGGGTTTGCTGCTATTGCTACAAACAGAGCCGATACCATAACCGTGCCAGCGGGATACACGGCCAGAACCTTCCTGCCGTGGGGTACCCCGCTTAGTGGCAGTTACCCCGCCTATCTGGCCGATGGCAGCAACACAGGTAGCGAGCAGGAGCAACAGGTTGGCATGCACCACGACGGCATGCATTTTTTTCCTATCGACAGCAGGACCAGTGCTTCGAGCTCAGAAGAAGGCCTGCTGGTGTTTAACCACGAATATATCGATAATAACCTGATCCACACCAACGGTATTACCACGGTGCCGCGGCTGGCTGACGAAGTGCGAAAAGAAGTCGCAGCTCATGGTGTTACGGTGGCCCATATCCAAAAACAAGCCGATGGCAGTTGGGCGCTGGTCAATAACAGCCCTTTTAATCGCCGGATTACTGGCGCCACGCCAATGGAGCTGGCAGGGCCGGTGCGCGGCAGCGCGAAAGTGGTCACTAAATACAGCCCGGATGGCCATCGCACCCGCGGCACCTTAAACAACTGCGGTAACGGCTACACACCCTGGGGCACTTATTTAACCTGCGAAGAAAACTGGGCGGGTTATTTTGTCAACACCGATGCCGAGCAACCACGTGAACACCGGCGCTACGGCGTACCGGCAAGTAATGGCCGATACTTATGGGAAACCGCCACCCCTGCCGCAGACCAGTATCAACGCTTTAACGCCAGTACCCTGGCGGCAGATGCCAGTGCGGATTATCGTAACGAACCAAACACCTTTGGCTGGATTGTCGAAATTGACCCGTTTAACCCCGATAGCGTGCCGCAAAAACGTACTGCACTGGGACGCTTTGGTCACGAAGGCATTATTTTCGGTAAGCTGGAAGAGGGAAAACCGTTGGTGTTTTATTCCGGTGATGATTCACGTTTTGAATATATTTATAAATTTGTCTCGTCAGCCCCTTATTTTCAGAACACGGCCGGTGGCCATTTACTGAACGAAGGTACCTTGTACGTTGCGCGCTTTAACGATGATGGTAGCGGTGAATGGTTGCCGCTGGACCTTAATAACCCCGATTTTGCTGCGAAAGCTGCTACTGCAGGGGTGGTTTTTGCTGATCAGGCTGATGTAATGATTAATACCAGATTAGCGGCTGATATTGCCGGCGCCACCAAGATGGACCGGCCGGAATGGGGCGCAGTGCATCCTGAAACCGGTGAAGTGTATTTTACCCTGACCAACAATACCGCACGCACCGAGCAACAAATCGATGCGGCTAACCCTCGTGCGGCAAACGCCGCCGGCCATATTATTCGCTGGCAGGAGCGCAACACCCAGGAAGCCACGGCCTTTGACTGGGATATTTTTCTGCTGGCGGGTGATGTCGGTACCGCAACACCTGACAGTGAGCTGACCTTAACCGCAGACAACCACCTGGCCAGCCCAGATGGGTTATGGTTTGATAAAAACGGCTTGCTCTGGATCCAGACCGATATGAGTGGCAGTCAGCAAGGTGAGGGCCCGTTTGGTAACAACCAAATGTTGGTGGCCGATCCGGTTACCCGCCAGATAAAACGGTTTTTAGTGGGGCCAACCGATTGTGAAGTCACCGGTATTAGCGCCACCCCGGATATGAAAACGCTGTTTGTGAATATTCAGCACCCGGGCGATCGCTCAGCACCCGATAATTTTACCAGCAACTGGCCAGATGGCGGCACTAGCCGGCCACGCTCGGCTACCGTTATTATCACCAAGGACGACGGTGGTGTAATTGGCAGTTAATTAGCCGGGCGCACAGTAAAAAGCCGGTAGTTTACACTGCCGGCTGTTGTATTTGCTGGTTGAACATGTTCACCAGCACTGTCGATAACCTTTTAGCAGCCGGATTTACTCAGCGCTTTTTCGGGATCCAGGCCCAGGTCATTTTGGCGTTTACCGGTGCTACGCCGGCGCTATCCGTTATGGTTACCGCTACTGTGACTTCACCTTTATCTTCGTTATGCATCGCGGTAATTTGCTCTGTTGTAAGGGTGGCTATCGCCGTTAAATCGCCGGTGGAGCGTTTTATATAGTCAATTTGCATTTGTTTTAGCAGCGGCAGCTTGCTGTCGGGCAGATGAATGCCGACTAAAAAGCCGGTGGCCGATTCAGCCAGCAAGCCAGTAGCGGCGGCATGGACAGAACCGATATGGTTTTGCGCCTTTTTGCGGTTTTTTAAGCGCAGCACTGAGCGCTCGCCCTTAAGTTCTAACACTTCGACCCCGGCAGTACCGGCGAATTTAATTACCCGGCCAAATACCGTGCTTAAGGCAAAAGCCTGCAGTGCTTTGGGCAACTGATAACATTTCTTGACGATGCGTTGCAGTTTGTTAGGTTTACTTGTCGCGGGCATTGCAGAATCGGCTTGGCTCATGGTGGTCTGACCTGATGGCTGTTTTTGTTACTATGCCTTTGGCAAAGCCGATTTGCAAGCGGCCACTACTCACAGCTCAAATCGCTAACACCATAGCTCACTAACCGGGGTATCGGGGCTGAAGCGATGACAAATTTGTGCCTGCAATAATTCTGCACTGGCAATGGCATCAGTTACTGCATGATGTGGCCGGTATGGCGGCAGATTGTAGCGGTTGCGGCTGGCATCAAGCCGGATTGAAACCTGCTGCCGTTTGCGTATTTTATCCCACCAGCTGAGCGGTTTTGTCCGGTACAGGCGGGCTTCCAGCTCAAGCGTATCAATCACTGGAAATAAGATACTTTCACCTAGCCGGACCTTAACACTGGCAGAAAGAAAATCGCGTTCTATTTGCCGGTAATGTACCACAGCAACCTTGCCGGCCAGCAGCGGCAAGAGTTCAGGCAGCACGGCGGTTAAATCCGGAGCACTTTTTACTTCTGAGTGGGTGATCCGGTGCACGGTAACAGAGTTATCGCTAAGCTGAAAACGGGGTTTAAGTAGCCATTGCTGTGCTTTTGAGCTGAAAATGCAATGCAGGTTAAAGGGCACTAAGCCGATACTGACGATACCGTTGTTATCAGCGCTAAGGCCAGTGGTTTCAAAATCAATAGCGACCAGTGGTACCTGACTGATTGGCGTGTGGGCCGCCACCATGCCAGTGCCATAAAATTGTTGCAGTAACGGGTGTTTAGCCCCGGCTGCCTGTTGCTGGTAATACTGCTGCCAGTCGGTGCTACTGGCAGCGCGCGTGCTATCGCCTTGTTGGTTGGGGCCCAGATAAAGCATCGTTTGTTCAGGCCTTTAAATGAAACTTCATAAACTTCTGGGCGTTACTCAGCACCTGAAAGGCTTCTTTTAAATGCTTACGCTCAAATTCTGACAGTTGCTCTGGCAGCACATTGTTATCCGGCTCTGTTCCCTGGCGCAGCGCCGCCGCCTGATGGCGAATGCGGGTCATGGCGATAACCTCAAAGGCATCACGCAGGTCTTCGGCCCGGCCTTTGGGCATAATTTCTGCGGCGGTAATGTCCTGTAGCCGGCTGTAAGAATTACTTTCTGTTGAGCCGATAGCCAGTGCATGCACTCTGATTAAATCGACAAAGGGCGCCGTACCCCGCCTTTTAATATTTAAGCTGTTGTTTTGCTTGCCGTCCTGCTCCATCACAAAGTCTTTAAAAAAACCCAGTGGTGGCGTGCGGTTAAGCGCATTGCGGGCCATACTGGCCAGAAAAAGTGTTTTTTTACGGGCCAGATTACTGACTAATCGTTGCAGTTGTTCGGCCCACTGCGTCTGGCCCCAGACACCATCAATATCAAAAAAAATCGAGCTTTGCAGCAACCGTTCTGCAGTTGGCTGCTCTATCCAGCTTTGGAAATACTGCTGCCATACTTTTAACGGTTGGCGCCACTCTTTATTGGTGGCCATAACCTTGCCTGTGCAGTAGGTATAGCCGCAGGCCGCCAAACCATCAGAAACAAAACGTGCCAGTTTTTCAAAGTAGCTATCGTGCTCTGCCGGATCATAGCGGTTGTCCAGTACCAGCGCGTTGTCCTGATCGGTCAGTACCAATTGCTCATCACGGGCCATCGATCCCAATGCTAAAAAGCAGTAGGGCACCGGCGGGGGCCCCAGCTGTGCTTCAGCCAGTTCCAACAGCCGCTGTTTAAAGCTGCGGCCAATAGCCGCCATGGCGCTGCCAATCATCTGCGAATTGGCATCTTCATTTACCATCCGTACAAAACAGGCATGCACGTCGGGCACCAGCAGCTGCAACTCTGCAATCGTTTGCTTTCGAAAAATGCGGCTGACCACGTACAGGCTGTTTTGTGATTCGAAACGGATAATATCGGAAATGGCGATCACGCCAACCGCTTTCTGCTGTTTAACTACCGGTAAATGGTGCAGGTTATGGCGCAGCATCAGCATCATTGCTTCAAAAATATACTGCTGTTGTTCAATGGTAACGGGGTTAGCCGACATGATATCGGTAACGGGCGTTTCAGATTTCAAACCCGGCGCCACCAAACGGGCACGGATGTCTTTGTCGGTAATAATGCCGGTAAGATGCTGCTCTTTATCAAGGATCAGCAAGGATGAAACGCTTTGTTCTGTCATCAGCTGCGCGGCCTGCCAGACGTTAGCGTCGGAGCCTATCGACACGGGCTCCCGGCTTAACAGTGTGCCGACCGTCGCACCGAGCAAATCAGCGCGCGCCTGACTGCTGGCTTTACTGGTTTTACGCCGCTCACTATCGCCAACCTGGACATAGTCAGCAAAAAACTCATTTTCATCAAACAACTGCTGGAACACGTTATCCGGGATAAAGTAAATCAGGGTGTCTTCTAACGCGGTAGCCGGGAAACGGACCTTGCCACCACGCAACAAGCCCTGCTCAGCAAAAATACCCCCCTCACTTAGCCGGTTGTATAAGTCACCATTACGGCGGAACGTTTCCACTGCGCCACTTCGCACCAGATGCAGCGCGTGCAGCGGCTCGTTAAAACGCAGAATGTCACTGCCTGCCTTGAAATAGCCGATATCAATACTTAATGCCACTTGTTGTATTTGGTCAGCCGGCAGTTCCTGAAACGGCGAATGCCGTTTCAGGAACTCCAGTATTTCAATCTGCTCTATTTCCACAGGCGGGCCTGCTTAGTTGCCGCGTGGTTCAGACATCAGGCCTTTTACCACGGCAATGCAGGACGCTAACAGCACCAGGGTAAACGGAAAGCCGGTTGACACCGCCATGGCTTGTAACGCCACCAGACCACCACCCAAAATTAAGGCGATGGCGACCAGGCCCTCGAAGGTACACCAGAACACCCGTTGCGGGGTTGGCGCATCTACTTTACCGCCGGCAGCAATGGTATCGATAACCAGGGAACCCGAGTCAGATGAAGTAACAAAAAACACCACCACCAGAATAATGGCAATAAACGACGTGATGCCAGCCAGGGGCAGCGCATCCAGCATGCTAAATAGCTGCAATGGCAGGGCCGCTTCAACAGCAGCCATATAACCGTCTTGCACTACCTGGCTAATGGCGGTACCGCCAAAAACGGTCATCCACAGCACACAGGCCAGTGATGGAATAAGCAGTACTGATACTAAAAACTCTCGCACCGTGCGACCGCGAGACACCCGGGCGATAAACATACCAACAAAAGGCGACCAGCTAATCCACCAGGCCCAGTAAAAGGCGGTCCAGCCCTGGGAAAAGTTAGCATCTTCCCGGCCGACCGGATTAGCCAGTTCCGGTAAATATTGGAAATAAGCGCCTAAATTGCTGACGAAGCCGGTTAGAATGGCTAACGTTGGGCCAACAATGATAACAAACAGCAACAGCAAGGCTGCCAGCGTCATATTAATTTCTGATAATCGTTTTACCCCGGCTTCCAAGCCCGCTAGTACAGATACCAGCGCGATCATGGTAATACCAATAACTAGTAGCACCTCAGTTGTTATGCCTTGCGGCCAGTTAAACAGATAGTTCAAGCCAGCACTTGCCTGAGAGGCACCCAGGCCTAAGGATGTTGCCAGGCCAAACAAAGTGGCAAATACCGCCAGAATGTCAATAATGTGCCCTGGCCAGCCCCAGACCCGCTCGCCGAGCAGGGGGTAAAACACTGAGCGAATAGTCAGCGGCAAACCTTTATTAAACGAAAATAATGCCAGACCTAACGCCAGAATGGCGTAGATGGCCCAGGGGTGCAGCGCCCAGTGGTAAATAGTGGCTGCCATGCCAAGCCGCTCAGCCGCCAGTGCATCACCGGCAGCACCGGCCAGGGGCGCCCAGTCGGTGCGCACGCCATCTTCCATCGTAGTTCCGGCCATGGCGCTGTTAAAATGCGATAGCGGCTCGGACACACCATAAAACATCAGGCCGATACCCATCCCTGCAGCAAACAGCATCGAAAACCAGCCAATGTAGCTAAAATCAGGGGTGGCTTCTGTGCCCCCTAACCGCACCTTCCCCAGCGGTGAAATAATTAAGCCCAGACACAACAGCACAAAAATATTAGCGGCGCTGATAAAAAACCAGTCGAGATTACTGGTAAGCCAGGCGCGCATATCGCTGAACAGGCTTGCTGCCTGCACATGAAAAATCAGCGTAAGCAGCACAAAAGCAACAATAGTCAGCCCGGAGATCAGGAACACCCGGTTGTGAATATCCAGACCAAAGGGTCCCAGCTTTACTACGATATTGTCCTGGCCTACCTGATAATCGGTATTAATCGGATTAACTTTGCCATCTGGGATCATCGGATCCTTTTCAGTTGTCATTATTAGGTCCTTGTTTTTATTTTAAAAATAATAGCCAATATTAATGTTGAAACGGCGCTCGGTTTCATTACTGTCGCCAATGGCACTGCCGCCGACAAAAGGTTGGTTTTTGGCGTGCACCAAATCGAAATAGGTGAACAAGCCGCCCGCCGCAACCGAGAAGCCGGTTATATTCATCATGGTGTCGCGGCTGCCGTCAGACTTGTCGTATACCAGGCCATAGTTATTATAAAACTGCAGACCGGTGACCGGACCCCATTCAACGGGCACACTATAAGCCAGGTTTACCGTGGCCGATGTGGCTTCGGCGGCAATAGAATCATAAAAGGCATAGGCGCCAACAGCCATTTGCTCTACCCCGTCGATATCGTACTCATACTGGGTGTACTGCAGTTGCAGATTCCAGTTGTGGAAGTAGCTATTGCTGTGTAGCGCCCAGGCGTTGTAATCCCCGGCCCGGGTCTGGCCGTTATGCAGTCCCCCTGCCAGAGCGGACACACCCAACTCGGTTTTCAGCTCACCATGACTGACGTGATAGCCAAAGCGGCCACTTAAGGTATTGTACTCACCCAGCGGCTGGGCCGGATCATCATAGATGCCGTCACCGGGCAGGCGGGCACCAACAATATCATATGAGTAGCGGTCAGCTCTGCTGCCGACATAACCATCTACGCCGCCTAACTCATCATTTACAAAGAAGCCTAAATCCAGCTGCCAGTTATCGCTGAGCTGGCGTTTAAATAAAATACCTAAATCGTGATCATCTTCCAGCCCGATATAATAGTTGGTGCTGAAAAACCAGTTGTGAGAGTTATAGGGCCAGTTACCGAACGGTACTTTGGTAATACCGGCCTGAACCTGCCAGTCGTCGGTAAACTGATAACCGACATAGGCATATTTGACGGCGGTCATATAATCAAAAAAGCGAATTTCAGCATTCAGTAACACATCGCCGATGCTGCCGTTTAAATTCAGCCGGAAAATATCGAAATCAAAATCGCCACCGCGGTCTTTGTTGCCTTCACTGTAGGAGGTATGGCTGTAATTGGTGCGAATAGCCCCGCCAAGCTTAATGCCATCTTGTTTTTTTTCAGCGACCGGCTCGGCTTCAGCCACCGCCAGACCCCGGGCTTGTTGCTCAACAAGCTCTGTTTGTTGTTGTTCCTGCTCCACCAAGCGTGCTTCCAACGCGGAAATTTGGGCTTTCAACAGTTCAAGCTGTTGCTTTATTTCGTCGGTTTCGGCAGGAGTGGCGGCAAACGCGGCTGGTGATACTAAGCAACCAGCGGCAGCGATCAGGGCGATTCTGCAGTGGGTTTTCATAAGCGGACCTTATAGTTAGCGGAGTAACGGATAACGCAGTGGCTATAAGGATAGACTAATGAGCAAGTTATACCAAACTGGTCCTGTTCAGTATGGTTGATTTATCGGTTCAATATTCCCGGAATGTGGCGCTCTACATCACCAGTCAGAAGATGTTGGCCGACAAATAGCGATCGCCCCGGTCACAGATAATAGCGACTATTACCGCATTATCATGTTGCTCAGCCAGCTGAATGGCGGCATGCACCGAGCCACCAGAGCTAACACCGGCAAAAATGCCTTCTTCTTTTGCTAAGCGACGCATGGCACTCAGCGCATCGTCCTGGCTGATATCAATAATCTGATCTACCCGGCTTTTCTCAAAAAAGCCCGGCAGGTAAGCTTCCGGCCAGCGCCGAATGCCGGGGATGCTGGCGCCTTCAGCTGGTTGCAGGCCAATAATCTGAATGGCCGGGTTTTGCTCTTTTAAATAACGCGACACGCCCATAATGGTGCCGGTGGTGCCCATACTGCTGACAAAGTGCGTTACATGTTGCTGACTTTGCTGCCAGATCTCCGGGCCGGTACTGGCATAATGCGCCGCCGGGTTATCGGGGTTATTAAACTGATCCAGCACAATACCTTTGCCTTGTGCCTGCATTTGCAGGGCTAAATCGCGTGCGCCTTCCATGCCTTGCTCTTTAGTTACCAGAATAAGCTCGGCGCCATAAGCACGCATCGAGCTTTTGCGTTCTTCAGTGGCGTTATCCGGCATAATCAGGGTCATGGCGTAGCCTTTAATTGCCGCCGCCATCGCCAGGGCAATACCGGTATTGCCGCTGGTGGCTTCAATTATTCTATCACCGGGTTTTATCTCACCCCGTAACTCGGCCTGCACTATCATATTCAGCGCCGGCCGGTCTTTCACCGAGCCCGCCGGGTTATCGCCTTCCAGTTTTAATAATACGGTGCTGTTAGTATGCGCGGCCATCCGCTGTAATTTAACCAGTCGGGTATTGCCAACTTCATGCTCAATCGTAGGAAACATCATGGAAAAACCGCCAGTGAACGAATAACAGGATGGCGCTAGTTTAGCGCAAAGCGGCTTGACTGTTAATGGCCATAGTTTTTGCCGTAGCCAACTGCGGATTCAATCTTTTTTAAGTAATCTATTGGATTACATTTCAGTCGTGCTTACGACAATTACTGAACTAGCAGAATACAATAATCGGCGCGGGGCAATCGCACGCCACATAGCTCAGCTATAGCATTGCTTTATGTTGTTGCCAAAGAGCCACAAGCGGTGCTCAGAGCACTGGCTTAAACGCCAACGCTTAACAGCTGAAACCGGCATAGTTCACGCGCGCGTAGTTTCTGAAAATGGTTCAAAGTCTGAGCAATATCCAGACTGGAATGAAGAGTGTTGAGTACGGATCAATCCGTGTTTAGTTGCGGATTGGTCTGCCCAGTAAGCGCTAGGTGTTTGGCATATTATCTGTGTTGAAGGTAATATTCATATAGTTTTATCAATTTCAATATCAAAAGGAATCATTATGAGTAGTTCAGTAATTGGTGGTGTAATAGTAGTAATTATCGTTGTAATAATTGCCATAGCAGCTTCAAAACGTAAAAAATAAACAGCCTATTTGAGGCGTTCAAACACCTAACAAGGGTTTTCAAGTCGGACAAATTACAGTTGGCTTTTTGTTCGTGCCTCACTTATTTTAGCCAACTGCAATTTGCCGCTTAAAACGGCGTTAAGCATTTAGGAGAGTTTATTTGAAAACTTCATTGCTGTTTTTGGTAATTTTCTTATCTGGCTGCTCTTTTTTAAATCCTTTATTCTATGAGGAAGGCTTCAAAAAGTATGCTGATAGAATAGTAGGATTAGATGCCGAAAAATATACAACTTATCCCTATGTTAAATTAGAAAAAGTCGTAGAACTTGATGATGGACATAGGGAATATTTTATATCTACGGACTACGAAACTAGCTCTACTGGAGATAAATCCACATGTCATTGGGTACTTATTACTATGCCCTCTAGCAGCATTGTTAATTCATGGCGATACAATTCAGAACCGTCAGAGTGCAAAGGTACCTATTTTCACGAAGGGGCGTGGTAATAAATGCCTGGCAAGTTACTGGAATAAGGGGTCAGAGTAAATAATCGTCATGCCTTTGTAAGGCGCTGAAATAAAAAGAGATTAACTTGGCTCGTCTTTAATTGTCTCTGACCCCTTTCTTTTCCCCGCGCCGCTAATGCTGCTGACTAAGCCGGCGTAAGTTATCGCAAATAACAGCAGCAGCTATGCCAACATTTAACGATTCAGCACCGCCAAACGCCGGAATAGTAATTTTACGGCTGATATAGTGGCCGACATCGCTGCTGATACCATTAGCTTCATTACCCAGCACAATATAACCACCAGCCTTACCAAGCTTTAGCTGATGAACATTGTCACCACCGAGGTAAGCCCCGTATACCGGCATATTGGCATGAGCCAATGCCTCTGCCAGCGGCAGGTAATGCAGCTGCACCCGTAAAAATGAGCCTTTAGCCGCGGCAATTACTTTGGGGTTGTAGCAGTCGGCGGTGTCGGGCGAGCATAGAATTTGTTGAATACCGTACCAGTCGGCGATGCGGATAATAGTGCCCAGATTACCCGGGTCGTTAATATTATCCAGCACCAGGGTCCAGCTGGCAGGGCTTGTGCTAAACAGCGGCCAGTGCGGTATTTCGACTACGGCAAGGGCCGCGTCGTTACTATTAAAAGTACCGACTTTAATCAGCTCTTCACTGCTGCATTGCTGCAGTAAACTCACGGTATTAACGGCCTGAGCATGCTGTTGAATAAACGCATCTGTGGCAAACAACGCGCGTACCTGCCAGCCTGAGGCTAATACCTCTAGTACTGCTTTTTCGCCCTCGACAAAAAACAGCTGCTCGGCCTTGCGGTACTTTTTAAGGTGGAGCGATTTAATCAGTTTCGCCCATTTGCTACTTATCATGCTGCTGGCTTTTGTCGGTAAAGGTTAAGGCTATTTTAACCAGTCTTTTCGATGCTGTCTGATTTTATCGGCGATAAATTAGTAAGTCTGACCTTGACTGTAGTCTTGGGCGTCTCCAGATAAGGAGGAGTAGTATGCAACCTTTCGACGCGGGTAGGGTCTGTAACAGAAGTCCCGACTCAGAGTCATTATCAGGAGTAGTCTATGCAAATTCAAATTAACAGTGATCGTAATATTCAGGCCGATGAGCGGCTGGCCGAGTTTGTGCGCGAAACATTGCAGAATAAATTAAGCCGCTTTGCCGACCATGTTACCCGGATTGAGGTGCATTTAAGTGACGAAAATGGCCATACCAAACACGATGGCAACGATAAACGTTGCCTGCTGGAAGCCAGACCGGAAGGAATGGAGCCGATTGCCATTACCGAACATGCGGCTACTGTTGGCCAGGCTGTCAGTGGCGCTGCCGACAAAATGCAGCGTAAATTAAGCTCGGCCATTGGCAAGTTACGGGACAAACACACCCGGGCTGGTAGTCCGGACTTCTCTGAACCCGAGGCAGCAGATCCGGTAGATGAAGTAAGCTAATTACGGACGTCTGGTTATTTATTGTTAAAAAGCCGCAGAGTAGGTTTTAGCCTCTGCGGCTTTATTTTTTTAAGTTGGATACTTAAATTGGATGCTATTGTCGCTTACTGACAGCACCCCGCTATTGCTTTGCCGGGGTATTGGGCCGGTATTGTAAATCCCATTGCTGCAGTTTTGGCGTCATTAAACGAAACCACAGCGGTGGCAGCAATGCCAGTAACATTGAACCGAGATAACCGGTGGGCAGATCTGGCGCCTCAGCAAAGGCTTTTAACTGATAAAACGGCAGCTGCGCCCGGGCATGATGGTGTGAATGCCGAGTCAGGTTAAAGCTGGCCCAACTGCTAATCCGTTTTGTGCTGTTCCAGCTATGGTAAGGCCTTACCGGCTGGCTAACGGTTCTTTCAATGCCATAATGCTCAATATAATTGACCACCTCCAGCACCGCTTTTGCAAATAATGCGCTGCCAGTAAACAGCAGTAAACCAAGCCAGCCGGCCAGGCTGAATGCAAATATTCCCAGTAGCACAGACATCGCGATACCCCGTAAAAAACGGTTATAAAAACTGAATACAGGTTTGTTTTGCCGGGTCAGCCGCTGTGTTTCAATACGCCAGGCACTGCAATTGCCATAAACTGTAGAATGCAAAATATGTTGGTAAACATTGCGCCCCCTTGGTGCTGTCGCCGGATCCTGGCGGGTACCGACATACCGGTGATGGCCATACACATGTTCAATAGCAAATGAGCAATCAAAGCTGAATGCCAGTAGCCAGCGGCCGGTCAGCATTGCCAGCGGATCCGCGGTACGGTGGGTCAGTTCATGAGCCGGCACGGTGCCGACCATCGCAATTAACAAACCTGCACCCAACCACACCGGAACAAAGTGCCACCAATGGCTGGCGTTACGGGCAGCAAGGGCGTCATAACCCGTTAACTGCTGGATCAGCTGGCCATAGCCAAACAGATCGCCGGCGGCCACACTCCAGAGCAGAGCAAAAAATATCAACAAAATAAACAGTAACGAGCTATACACTAAGCTGTTCAACAGCCATGGATGAGCGTAGTCAGGTTCCGTCGCATCACTGCCAAACAGCAGATCGCCACCCACCACCAGCAGTAAAATTACCAGTAACCCCAGTGCCATCCAGTTGCCACCGAGGGTAATACCCAAGATAAAGGGCAAGGTTAGTAAATGAAACAGGCTGAATTTCAGATAGTGAAACATGTAAACTCGCTTATTAACGGCCAGGTTGTAAGCTTATGTCTGCTCAAGAACGGATGGCAGTGCTGCAGCAGCCAACTTCTGGTCATTTGCGGCCACATTGCAGAAACCGTGCAGAATGAGCAGGCGGGCTGGGTTACACTAAATGCATCAGTTTTGGCTGAAAAGACCATGGAGTAGCAGCACATAATGGCAAATAGAAATATCGGTGCTACCACAGCTAAAGCCGGTAATCAGGTAGCATTACCTGGCCATTATTTGCGTAACCTGCTAGATCTGACAAAAAGCCGCGGCGCAAACCCACAATCAATATTGTCAGATGCCGGCGTATCAGCGGCGCTGCCAGACCAGTTTGATGCCAGCCTGACCTGGCAACAATTTCATGATGTGATCACACTCTGTTGTGCCAGGATAAATGAACCGGCGCTGGGGTTATACCTGGGTAGCCAGCTGACTATTACTACACATGGGCTGCTGGGGCTTGCAACGATGAGCAGTGGGAACTTACAGCAAGCGCTGCTGTTAATTTGCAAATATACCTCTACCCGCAGCCCGCTGTTAAACCTGACAATGCAACAACAGCAGCAACAGGTGGTGCTGACGCTGACTGAGTTACAACCTTTAGCGGATATTCGTCAGTTTGTGGTCGACACCTTTGCGGTTGCCTTACATGCCATTCTGGATTTTATCTCCGGCCATCGCTATCGGTTAAAGCAGGTACAGTTTGCGTTTGCCAAGCCAGGCTACAGCGCCTTGTATCAGGCGTTTTTCCCATGCCCGGTCATTTTTGCGGCAAATGAGCACCGCTTTATGTTGGAGGCAACCGATCTGGCGATTGTCTCGCCCTGGGCAGACCGTCAGGTACAAAGTCAGCTGACAGCGCAATGTGAACTGGAATTACAACGTTGGCAGCAGCGGCAGAGTGTCGGCGGGTTAATCCGGCTGATGCTGGGCCGGACCAAGGGCCGGATCCCGGGAATTGAACAGGTAGCGGCTGAATTTGCGTTGTCCAGCCGCACGCTGCGCCGGCGCTTGATGCAGGAAGACACCTGTTACCATCAACTGGTGGCAGATTGGCGCAGAGAAATGGCCCGGCAGTACTTACAAACCACCGCCCTGCCGGTACAGCAGATTGGTTATTTACTTGGCTATGCGGATCCAGCTAATTTTGGCCGGGCTTTCCGGCGAGAGTATGGACTCTCGCCAAGTCAGTTCCGGCAACAACATTATTGCGCTGCTTGCTGATACCTGAGCTCGCCATTTACCCAGGTTTGCTCTGCTTCTACCTGCCATAGCTGACTGGGATCGATAGTGAAAATATCCTGATCAACCAGAATAAAGTCGGCCCAGCTGCCGGGGCTCAGCGTGCCCATGCTGTCTTCCTGAAACGCGCCATAAGCGGCGTCTACTGTGAAGGAGCGCAGCGCTTCAGTCAGCGTCAGGCGTTGCTCTGGCAGCCAGCCACCTGGCGGCTGGTTTTGCTGATCCTGTCGTGTTACTGAGGCGTGCAGTCCGTGAAACGGATTCGCCAGCTCTACCGGAAAGTCAGAACCGCCAACAATAATGCTGCCCTGATCAATAAAACTACGCCAGGCATAGGCACCGCGCAAGCGCGCTACGCCGAGGCGATCGCCGGCCATATTTTTATCGGAAGTAGCATGTACTGCCTGCATGGAAGGCAGAACATGCAATGTTTTAAAGCGCGGAATATCGTTGGGCGCGACAATTTGCGCATGTTCAATGCGGTGGCGGCCGGCAGCACGCTGTTCAGGTGTGGCCAGTTGCTCGAACCGATCTAATGCCAGCCGGTTAGCCCGGTCACCTATGGCATGCACGTTGGCCTGAAAGCCGGCATCCATAGTAAGTTGCATAATCTGGGTTAACGCATCAGGTTGCGTTACCAGCAAGCCGGTTTGGCCAGGCTGATCGCTATAATCGGCCAGCAGCGCCGCACCGCGACTGCCAAGGGCACCATCGCCGTATATTTTAACCGAGCGTATATCCAGATAATCTTTCGGGTCGTCGACAATACCCTGGGCCAGCCATTTTGGCAGCTGCGGGTCTTTTGCCGATAACATAGCGTACAGGCGCAAAGGCAGCTGGTTATTATCTGCCATTTCCTGATATATATCGGCCAGTTCTGTGTCTACACCGGCATCGTGCATGCTGGTAATTCCCAGTGCCAGCAAGTGCTCAAATGCCAGCTTCAGCGCAGCAATTTTATCATCACTGGTTGGCGCCGGAATTTTTCGTTGTACCAGTTGCATGGCATTATCTATGAGCACTCCGGTTGGGTTACCGTTGGCATCACGGATAATCTCACCCCCTGGCGGGTCCAGGGTATCTTTACTAATACCGGCAGCTGCCAGCGCTTTGCTGTTGGCCCAGCCCGCATGGGCATCTATCCGCACCAGCCACACCGGCCGGTCGCTCACGGCTTCATCCAGCAGACTTTTGCCAGGAAACGCTTTGTCGTCCCACAATACCTGATTCCAGCCACGGCCAATCACCCAGGGCGCCTGCGGCTGTGTGGCAGCAAAGCGGGCAACTTCAGCCACGGTAGCTTGCTCACTGCCAATACCACGTAAATCGGCCTGGTTTAAGTACTCACCGAGGCCCAGCATATGGCCATGACCATCTATTAGGCCGGGTAGCATGGTTTTGCCAGCACCATCAATTTTCCGGGCTTTAGCGTACTGCTTAACTACCGCGTTATCGCCCCGGGCCAATACTTTGCCACTGGCATCATCAAAAGCTAATGCACTGAATGACACTAACTCACGGTCTGCATTAAAGCCGTACCCTTTTATATTATGTACCAGCACCGGATCCGCAGAGGTCGTGCCGCATGCCAGCACAAAGGCGAGCAGAAAAAGTTTGCTGTGTTTCATCGATACCCTTTTTAGTTATCTGTAAGCTGAAGCTGACTATAGCAGTAATATCAGCGGCTTGACATCAGGCGCGGCTGTTGCGCTACTGCCTGCGACCAAAAGCAGCCTGCCAGCTTTTGGCAGTGCCGTTACCCGCGTTTTTGCACGCCTTTACTCGTTGCGGGTTAGCCTGGCCGGGTTTAGCAGCTGCTGCAGTTTCTCTTTACTTAACTCGGTTTGCTCCAGTGCGATTTCCAGCACCGGGCGCTGTTCTTTATAGGCTTGCTTGGCAATTTCCGCTGCTTTGTCATAACCAATAACCGGGTTTAAGGCGGTCACCAGTATCGGATTTTTATCCAGTGATTTAGCAATGTTGGGCTCGTTGACTTTAAATTCACTAATGGCCTTATCGGCCAGCTCTGTGCAGCCATTGCTCAGTAACTCAATGCTCTGCAACAGGTTATAACCAACAAGCGGCAGCATAACATTCAGTTCAAAATTACCTGACTGGCCAGCAATGGTAATGGTGGTGTCGTTGCCGATTACCTGAGCAGACAGCATAGCGACCGCTTCAGGGATAACCGGGTTTACTTTGCCTGGCATGATGGAGGAACCCGGTTGTAAAGCGGGAAGTTCTATTTCACCCAGCCCGGCCAGTGGCCCGGAGTTCATCCAGCGTAAATCATTGCTGATTTTCATCAGTGCCACGGCGAGTGTTTTCAGGGCGCCGGAGCAGGAGACGGCTAAATCCTGCGAACCAATGTTAAAGAAAAAGTTGTCACTGGCGCTAAGTTCAAGGCCGGTATCTTTGCTAAGTTCAGCGGCAAAGCTTGTGGCGAAGTCGGTGTGGGTATTTACCCCGGTGCCTACGGCAGTGCCACCCTGCGCCAATTGTTGCAAGCGGGGCAGTTGCTGTCGTAATAATTGCTCGGCGTGGGCCAGCTGATATTGCCAGGCACCCAGCACCTGCTCAAACCGAACTGGCATTGCATCCATTAAATGGGTGCGCCCGGTTTTAACCAATTGGCCAATGTGCTGGTTTTTTGTCACCAACACGGCCTGAATATGTTGCAGGGCGGGAACAAGCTGGTTCTGGATAGCCAGCGCGCT
This sequence comes from Arsukibacterium sp. UBA3155, assembly GCA_002364615.1. Taxonomy (GTDB): domain Bacteria; phylum Pseudomonadota; class Gammaproteobacteria; order Enterobacterales; family Alteromonadaceae; genus Alishewanella. The sequence goes on from DEYP01000026.1 coordinate 48,594, forward strand.
ACTTAACTGAATGGCCGTCGGGATCACATCATTACTACTCTGGCCTGCATTAACATGGTCGTTCGGATGTACCTGCTTACCCAGCTTGTCACTGGCCAGCGTCGCCAGCACTTCATTAACATTCATATTGGTACTGGTACCGGAACCGGTTTGAAACACATCAACCGGGTAATGTGCCATGTCAGTGTTGGCAAGCTGCTGCTCTGCCGCATAAATAATGGCACCGGCAATGTCTGGCTCCAGCACGCCGAGTTTACTGTTTGCGATAGCCGCCGCTTTTTTAATATGCAAAACTGCCTGAATAAAAGCCCGCGGCAGGGTAAGCGGGCTTAGTTTAAAGTTGTTAATGGCACGCTGGGTCTGGGCCTGATACAGCGCGTTGGCGGGCACCTGTAATTCGCCCATGCTGTCATGTTCAATCCGGGTGGCCATGGCGGGCTCCTCTTCCTGATTAAAATTTAAACTGAATGTATAGCATGGGATCCTTTTTGCGACATCTCAAGGCAGGCCGCCTTTAAGATGTCGCTCGCGAAGCTCAGTACTTGGTTGTTACTTCGTACTTAGACGGTTACTTAGTCGGATAATTAGCCGGGTACCTGGCCGGCTCACCAGCTTTGGGCAGCGCGTTTAATATAAAGTCACGTAAATCGTCGTTCGATTTTTTTAAATCCTCGGCGCGTAAATACATCATATGGCCACTGCGATAGCCTTTAAAGCTCATGCGGTCTTTCATTTTGCCGCTCGGGTCCAACTGCCACATATTGTATTTGGCATCAAAATAATTAGTGGCGCCATCAAAGTATCCTGACTGGGTCAGCACCTGCAAATAGGGGTTCTGGGCCATGGCCTGGCGCAGGTTTTCGCCGGTATTGTCGTTCGTTCTGTCCCACGGATGCACCGGGCCGAACATGTTGTATTTAATATCGGTTTTGTAATTCAGTTCGGTACGCAAGTAGTGGTTAATCGCCGGGGTAAACGAATGCAGCCATGAGGTCAGTTCTGCCCAGTAGTCCGGCCGCTCACCCACATCGTTTTTATCGATACCCAAATAGCGTGAATCCAGCCGGCCGACAGTCTGGCCTCTGTCGCGCAGCAGCTCTTTCCAGTAATAACTGGTGCTGATATCGAGGTTACTGCGCAGTACATTTTGCACACTAATGCCGGAGTAACGGCTAACCTGCTCGGCAATACGTTGCTTCTCCTCGGCAGTAATCATATTGCCTTTAGCCAGTGCCGGCAGGTACTGGTTAATGGTAAATGCTTCCACTTCGGGCAGAATGTCATATAAATCTTTTTGTTGTAAATCGGCCGCCAGTTTCTGATGATACCAGGCAGTCGCAGCAAAATACGGCAGGCGGTTGGCGGCTTTAACCGGGCCATCACGGCTGATGCCAATATTGGTAGGAGATACCAGCACCACGCCATTTAAATACATCCATTGCTGATTCTGCAGTGCCAGCGCCAGTCCGGACACGCGGGTCGTCCCGTAACTTTCACCAATTAAAAACTTCGGCGAGCTCCAGCGCTCATAACGGCTGACAAAACTGTTAATCCATTCTGCCAGATAAGTTACATCAGCATTGGTACCAAAAAACATTTTCTGTTGCTGATCTTTACTGGGCATTTTGCCGTCTTTATCCGGTAACACCCGCGAATAGCCGGTGTTAACCGGATTTACAAACACAATATCAGCGACATCAAGTACCGAGTGCGGATTGGTTTTTACGCCATAAGGTTGCACCGGGTAGCCTTCGTCATCAACATTCAGGGTCTTCGGGCCGGTATAGGCGACATGCATCCAGACCGATGCTGAACCCGGGCCACCGTTAAATGAAATCAGCAGCGGCCGCTTAGCGGTGTCTTTAATATCAGTGCGCTGATAATAGGTATAGAACAAGGTCGCCGTCGGGTTGCCTTCACTGTCCCACACTGGTTGGGTACCGGTATGGGCTTTATAGTTAACTTTTTTGCCATTTATTTCGGTACGATGCTCGGTGACAACCACCGAGTCGGCTTCAATCTGAATTTGCTCTGCATTAAGCTGCCAGCTGGCAGTCAGAAGGGCGGCAATAAAGCCACTGAGTTTAATGAAACGCAACATAAATACTCTCTTGTTTGTAATATCTGTGGTTAATGTAACGTATAACAAGCCTGCTCGCGAAGTGTGATGCGACTGACAACCGTTTTACGAGATATTCTGGTGACAAACGAGATGAAAATACGAATACTTATTAATTGTATAGTTATGATTTTAAAAGTAATTTTGCGTAAATGTGGTTGATAGCCTAAGCTGGTAGCCATGTTACTGCAAACCGGAGCCCTATTATGCAAGGTAATCCAAAAGTACTTAGTAAGTTAAATGAAGTACTTACCTTTGAACTGACCTCAATTAACCAATATTTTCTGCATGCCCGCATCTACAAAAACTGGGGCCTGAAAGCACTGAATGATGTGTGCTATAAAAAATCGATTAAAGATATGAAGCAGGCTGATGAATTAATTGAACGGATATTAATGCTGGAAGGCCTACCGAATTTGCAGGCGCTGGGCAAATTGCGGATTGGTGAAGACACCGAGGAAATGCTGCAATGCGATATGGATTTTCAGCTTGAGCAACTGCCATTGTTACGGCAAGCCATTGCTCTGTGCGAAACCGAACAAGACTATGTTAGCCGCGATATACTGACAGAGCTACTGGAATATGAGGAAGAACATTTAGACTGGCTGGAAACTCAGCAGCATCAAATTAGTGTAATGGGGCTGGCTAATTATCTGCAAGCTCAGGTAGGAGGCGAGTAATTATGAAAGGTAATAAACAGATCATCGCTGGTTTAAACGAATTGTTAGCCAATGAGCTGGCGGCAATGGACCAGTATTTTATTCATTCGCGTATGTATCATGACTGGGGCTTACATAAGTTATTTGAACGGATTGATCATGAATTTGATGACGAAAAAGGCCATGCGTCAAAATTAATTGAACGGATTTTATTTTTGGAAGGTACCCCAGATTTAAAAAACCGTGATGCCATCCATGTTGGTAAAGACGTGCCAAGCATGCTGCAAAACGATCTGAATGTGGAATACACCGTGGCCAAGCTGCTGAAAAAAACCATGGCGTTATGTGAAAATGAGCAGGATTACGTTAGCCGTGACATGTTGCAGCAACTGTTGGACGATACCGAAAATGATCATGCCCACTGGCTGGAACAGCAGTTAAGACTAATCAAGCTGCTGGGCCTGGAAAATTATCTGCAATCTCAGATGTAGCCTTCAAGTCAGATTAAGAGTAGCGATAAAGCCGGTTAGTGTTACCGGCTTTTTTATTACACTCGCTTACACTTTTTGCCGCCGCATCCGTTAGCTCAAGCTGGAGCATTATGTTAATTTCTTGTCAGAACTTCTAATGAGTATCCACCATGCATAAAAAAGTCATATATTTGCTGCTAAGCGCCAGTATCATCAATAGTTTTTTGTTAAGCGCTGCCGATCAAAACCACAGTGAGCCGCCGGTTGCAGTGCAACAGCCTTATACCATTAGTTCAGCACACGGTGACCGGCAAGACCCCTACTACTGGCTGCGTGATGACAGTCGCACGTCGCCGACGGTGCTGGACTACCTGCATCGGGAAAACGACTATTTTGCCAGCTATGCCAAAGCCTATCAGCCATTAACCGACAAGCTTACTGATGAAATTATTGGCCGGATTAAGCAGGACGACAGCTCGGTGCCCTATACCAAGGGCGATTACAGCTATTACAGCCGTTATGAAACGGGCAAAGAATATCCCGTTTATGCCCGTAAATCGTTAAAAGATGGCATTGAGCAAGTGATGCTGGATGTTAATCAGCTGGCGGCGGGCAAAGATTATTACCGGGTAGCAAACTGGCAGGTCAGCCCGGATCAAAATTTGCTGGCGTATCTGGAAGATACCAGCGGCCGGCGCCAGTACACCCTGCAAGTACGTGATTTACGCACTGGCAAGAATTTGTCTGATGAACTAACCGGTCTCTCTGGCAGCCTGGCCTGGGCCGCCGATAATAAAACCCTGTATGTGATCCAGAACGACCCGGTCACCCTGTTAAGCACCACGGTATTGCAGCATAAGCTGGGCAATACACCCGCACAGGCAAAAGCGGTGTATCAGGAACCCGACAACAGTTTTTACTTAAGTCTGGATAACAGCCGTGATGACAGCTATGTGGTAATCACCTCTGAAAGCACGGTTTCAACTGAAATCCGGGTACAGCCAACTGACAAGCCAGCAAGTGACTTTACTGTGCTGGCACCGCGGCAGCGCGATTTTCAATATGCGGCTGAACATCATCAGGGCCGCTGGTTAATAAAAACCGATTGGCAGGCCCCCAACTTTCGTCTGATGACCGTCGAAGCGGATAAAATTGGCGACAGACAACGTTGGCAGCCTTTGCTGGCCCATGATGAACAGGTTTTTATTGAGGATTTCATCGCCTTTGAAAACTATCTTGCCATCAGCGAGCGTAGCGATGGCTTGCGCCGGATCCGAATTATGCCCTGGCAAGCGCCCGATAAAGCATTCTATGTGGCGTCAGATGAGCCAGCCTATGTTACCCGCTTTGAAAAGAACCCGGAGCAGAATACCGATTGGCTGCGTTATAGCTATACCTCGCTAACCACGCCTGACACAGTATATAAGCTAAATATGAAAACCGGCGACAAGCAGTTGCTGAAACAAACGGAAGTGCTGGGTGAGTTTGAGCAAAATAACTATGTGACTGAGCGGGTATGGGCTACGGCCGCTGATGGCGTTAAAGTACCGGTTTCGCTTTTATATCGCAAAGGCTTAGCGCTTGATGGCACGGCACCGCTGTACCAGTATGCTTATGGCTCTTATGGCAGCTCGTCTGATCCGTCATTCCGCTCTACCGTGTTCTCGTTGGTAGATCGTGGCTTTGTATACGCCATTGCCCATATCCGGGGTGGCCAGGAAATGGGCCGGCACTGGTATGAAGACGGTAAACTGCTAAACAAAGTGAATACGTTCACCGACTACATTGCGGTAACTGATCACCTGGTAGCCAATAACTATGTGGCAAAAAACAAGGTGTTTGGCATGGGCGGCAGCGCGGGCGGGCTGCTGATGGGCGCCGTGGCCAATATGGCGCCAGAGAAATACCGGGCGCTGATCGCGCATGTCCCTTTTGTTGATGTGGTCACCACCATGCTGGATGAGAGCATTCCGCTTACTACTAACGAGTTTGACGAGTGGGGTAACCCGAAACAAAAAGCATATTATGATTATATGCTGGCCTATTCGCCCTACGATCAGCTGAGTAAACAAGATTATCCGGCGCTATACGTTACCACTGGTTTATATGACTCGCAGGTCCAGTATTTTGAGCCTGCCAAGTGGGTAGCAAAATTACGTACTGTGAAAACTGACCAGAACCCGTTGTTGTTTAAAACCAATATGGAAGCCGGTCACGGTGGTAAGTCGGGCCGCTTCTCCCGCCTGGCAGAATATGCTCAGGAATATGCATTTATTCTAAGTTTATTGGGGATTAAAGAGTAACCACCCGCATTTAATAAAAAAACCGGGTGCTGCCCGGTTTTTTTATTGCATAGACGCTTAAGCACAGGGTTTAGCCAAAACACCTATACTGACTTTATTAATGACATGGGAGCAGGTATGAAGCAATCGTTAGTGCAGCCACCCTGGTTAAGTGGCCGTAAGATATTAGGGACCTTAATTATTTTAGTGGGTACCAGCTATGCAGTGCAGCAGTTGGTACTGTTGATGCAGCAGCAACAAAATGTCCGGTTTGCATTTTACGCCGGGATGGCTGCCGCCGGGGCGACTGCCGCTGGTGCGCTGCCGGCATTGTTTTTAAAGCGTTTATCCCAAAAGTTGCATGATGTGATGCTGGGCTTTGGTGCCGGCGTTATGCTGGCCGCCTGCATGTTCTCTTTAATTGTACCCGCGTTGTCGTTACTGGAGCTTAGTGGGGCCTCTGTCTGGCGCAGTTCGGGCAGTGTGGCGCTGGCAATTTTGCTGGGCGCCGCCGTTATGCTGCTGGTGGAGCGGTTGGTGCCGCACCAGCATTTTATAAAGGACGAAGACCGGGCGCGTGGCTTAAAATTACGCCGCAGCTGGTTATTTGTATTCGCTATTATTTTGCATAATCTGCCAGAAGGTCTGGCAATCGGCGCTTCTTATGCCAGCGGGGATATCGCTGCAGCAACTGCTTTAGCGACCGGAATCTCTGTCCAGGACATACCGGAAGGACTGGTGGTTGCCATGGCGTTGCTAGCAGCCGGTTATAGCCGCACCCTGGCGGTGGGTATGGCTGTGTTATCGGGGTTAACCGAACCGGTTATGGCGGTGATTGGCGCTGCGGTATTGGGTGATTCCAGTGTATTACTGCCCTGGGGGTTGGCTTTAGCAGCGGGGGCCATGTTATTTGTTATCAGCCATGAAATGATTCCGGAATCACATCGGCAGGGACATGAACTACCGGCTACCACTGGCCTGATGCTGGGCTTTGTGCTGATGATGTTGCTGGATACCGCGTTGGGCTAACCAGTACTTTCTGCCTGCAAACCACAACCGACACATTTTATTACAATCGACCGGCCTGCTATGCAGGCCGTTTGCTTGCCTATTGATAATGTTTTTTATTACATTGGATATTATAAAATTTCACATTTATCCGAATAAAACAAAAATACAGGTACCCTAATGAAAAAGTTATTTGTTATCAGTGCTGTAGCATTGGCCGTGCTGACAGGTTGTGCCGCAGAGCGCAATGCAGTAACCACAGAGCAACGCGTTCAGCAACAAGTACCCGGTAAGGTACTGGTGAGCCCTAATGACGAGCGGCAATACAAAACCCTGGTGTTGCCAAATAAACTGGAAGTGATTCTGGTGTCTGATCCCACTACTGAGAAATCAGCGGCGTCACTCAGTGTTGGGGTTGGTTTGTTGCAAGACCCGATGACCCAGCAGGGTATGGCGCATTACTTAGAACACTTATTGTTTATGGGAACAGAGCGCTACCCCGATCCTGCCTCTTATAATGGCTTTATGTCGCAAAATGGTGGTGCTGCCAATGCATACACCTGGTTGGATATTACTAACTACATGTTTCAGATAAATAATCCGTCATACGATGAAGCATTGGATCGTTTCTCTGATTTCTTTAAAGCTCCGCTATTGTTACCGGAGTACACCGAGAAAGAACGTAATGCCGTTAATGCTGAGTGGTCGATGCGCCGGGAAATGGACTTTTTTGGCCAGTTTAAACTTGCCCGCAGTATGTTTGGCGCTCACCCGGCCAACCGGTTTTTAATCGGTAACCTGGAAACGCTAAGCGATAAGGAAAACAGTAATCTGCATGCAGAAACCGTTAAGTTTTATCAGCAATATTATTCTGCCAATACCATGAAACTGTCTTTGCTAAGCAATTTACCCTTGGCTGAAATGGAGCTGTTAGCCCGCAAACACTTTGCTGCCATTGAAAACAAAGAAATTGCCAAACCGGCGGTAAAAGATGAGCTGAATTATCACAACTTTGGCGCCAAACGCATTCACTATGTACCAAATGAAGATGTAAAGCAGCTGAAACTGGACTTTACCATCACCAATAACAGCGACGAGTTTGCGGTGAAACCCAACGAGTTTATTACTTACCTGCTGGGTTCTGAAATGCCAGGCTCGCCTGCTCAGCAGCTGAAAGCACTTGGCTTAATTTCATCGTTGTCAGCCAGTGCTGATCCGGGTGCCTATGGCAACTACGGTAACCTGACCGTTGACATTAGCTTAACCGATGCGGGTATGGCGCAGCGTGAAGCCATTATTGCTACCGTGATGCAGTATCTGGAGTTGATTAAAAGAGAAGGGGTGGACAGTAAATATTTCAGCGAGATCCAAACCAGTTTGGCGAACCGTTTTCGTTTTCTGGAAAAAACCGATGGTTTTGGTTATGTCTCTAACCTGGCCCACGCCATGCAGTTTGTGCCAGCTAAACATGCAGTAAATGCCGCGTACCATTACGAGAAGTTTGACGCAGCTGCGATTAACCGGGTGCTGCAGCAGCTGCAACCTGAGAATCTGCGGGTATGGTATATCAGTCAGCAGGAACCGGCAGACAGCGAGTTGTACTTCTATGATGGACGTTACAAAATTACCGACATTAGTGCAGCGGAAATGGCCAGCTGGCAGCAAAGCCCGGTAGCGACCAACTTACCGGCGGTAAACCGCCTGTTGCCTGAAAACTTTGACTTACGCAAGCCGGTGCAGGCTGATAAACCAGAACTGGTGGTGGAAGATAAAGGGATTAAGGCCTGGTTATATCCCAGTCAGGAGTTTGCCAGTCAGCCCCGTGGCCGGGTAAGTATCTTTTTAAACAGCCCGGCTGCGCAGCAGGATATTAAGGCCAAAGTGATGTTTGCGCTGTGGCAGGATCTCTATAATTTAGAGCAAAGTGTGCTGGCTACTGAAGCATCAGTGGCAGGTATGGATTTAAACCTGACTGATACTAATGGTTTGCTACTGAATCTTGGTGGCTTTACCGACAAGCAACCACAATTGCTGCAGCAGGCGCTGGCAGGATTAACGCCAGATGTCACAGCCGAGCGCTTTAGCCAGGCGGTTGACCGTTATGTGCGCGGTATTCGCAATTTAGAACGGCGTTTCCCATTTCAACAGGCGTTTATGGCGTTTAACAGTCTGTATCGCGGCGGCAACTACAACAACGAGAAGTTAGTTGCCAGTGCAGAGCAATTAACGGCAGCAGACTTACAGCAGTTTATGCAGCAAACACTGGCGAAGCATCAGGTGCGGATTTTTGCCTTTGGCAATTATAATCAGGACGATGTCAAAACGTTGGTCAACACCGTTGCTGCCGCGCTGCCGGCAGAGCGGACTACAGTGCCTTACACCCGCAGCCCGGTATGGCAGCCAGCACCAGGCCAGGTTATCAGCCTGCAGCAGGATTTAGTGGTGGCCGATGTCGCTATTGTTGATATGCATATCCATCCTGATCCGTCAGTTAAACAACTGGCGCGTGGCCGGCTGCTGCAAAGCCATTTTTCTAATAAAGCGTTTGACACCCTGCGTACCGAAGAGCAGTTAGCCTATGCGGTAGGCGGCGCCGCAGTCAGCATTGAAGACTACACCGGCTTTGGCTTATATATCCAAACCCCGGTTAAGTCGGTGGTGGATATGCAGCAGCGGTTTGACGAGTTTAAACAACAATATTGGCAGAGCCTGCAACAACTGGATAACGAGGGTTTCGAGCAGTTAAAGCAAAGCCTGCTGGTCAGTTTAAAAGAGCCGCCAAAAAATCTGCAGGAAGAAATGGCACCGCTGATCAGCGATTGGTATCAGGAGAAGTTTGCCTTCGACAGTAAGCAAAAGTTAATTGCTGAAGTAGAAAAGCTAAGCCTGCAAGACATAAAGGCCTTCTATCAGCAGACGTTGCTAAGTAACGATGCTGCCCGTATTTCAGTGCAAATGCGTGGTACCGGTTTTAGTCAGCAACCTTTTGCAACACTCGAGGGCCAGCAGGTGATTACTGATCTGGCTGAGTTTCATCGGCAGATGAAAACCCAGTAAGTAAAGATTTATCAGCAAAACGCAGCTTCGGCTGCGTTTTTTATTGGTTTTGCAAAAATAGTTTGAGTAATCACTTTAAACGCCTGTTAGCACTCACTAGCCATATCCTGTTAGTTCAGTGCCTGTTAATGCTGCGCCACTGAGCTGCCAAGTTTTCGGGCAACAGTTTATTAAAACAGCCAGCCAGTTAAAGCGCCCGGCCTGCTCCCGATGTTCCTAAAACCAGCTCTTGCGCTCAGCGACAGCTGTTCTATTTTTGTTCACTGAGTCTGGACAGCATTACCAGTCTGACGGGGGCAATTAACGCCTTCGTTAATAAAAATAAGATAAAGACGAGGATCTGTGATGAAAAAATTAAGCGGGCTGCTCAGTGCAGCTTTACTGGGCGGCTTAGCTGTCAGTTTTAATCTTGCTGCCGCTGTAGGTGGCTATCCGGTAGTACTGGTGCATGGTTTACAACCTGACCAGCTGGCCAGCCGGCCCAATGCCACTGAAGTGAGCAGCGACGGTGCGGCGTATTGGCAGGCCTACTGGCGCGATCGCGCCGATGTGCGGATTGACTGGCCGGCCCATGAGCGGGTTGCCGGTAAAATAGCCAGTGATTATGTCTGGCCGAAACTGCAGCAAATGTCACGTAACGGTACCTGCGCTAATGGTTGTATTTTTGTTTCTCATTCCACCGGTGACTTAGTAACCCGTTACCTGATTGATAACCAGGCACTGTGGCTGCAAAATGCCGGCCTGCAACCGCTGAATATTGTCGCTACCTTTGACTTTGCCGGTGCCGGCGGTGGCTCCGAGCTTGCTGATTTAGCGGTTAATGTCGCCAGCGGTTCAGGTTTAATCGACTTTACCTTACGCCTGGCGTTGGCTGCCTGGCTGGGCGAAATACCCAATGCCAGTACAGTAGGTGTGCTGAACGACTTACGGGTGAACAGTGCCCGCCAGTTGGCCGCCTTTCCTGACAGCCGGGTACCCCGTTTACGCTTTGTTGGTGCCGGCTCAGATTTCCTGGGGGCTACCGGCGTATTTTTACCGGGTGAGGATGACGGTGTCGTTGCCAGCCACTCTGCTTGTGGTGCCTCAACCGCCGGTAGCTTTAACAGTTGCTCGCGCAGTGTCGCCTTTGACGGCAAGCTGGCAAGTCAGAGCAGCGGCGTGCGTAACTTTATGCCATACCATTATCCATTGCTAATGAGCGAAGGCTATAGTCATGGTGGCTTAATTGAAAACCGGGTACAGGATGAAGTCACTGCGGCGGGCAGCAGCGCCACTTATACCAATAACGACCGCTTGCAGTTTAATACCTACGATGAAACGCGGGGCTGGTGGATTTTCAGTTCACGTTACCGGGTAGTACGTAACTCGAACAATACCAGCATGTCAGCGCTGGTATATCAGGCGGCAAACTAACAGGTATGGTTTAAGCAGTGAAAAAAATCATCGTTTTAGTACTGGGCCTGACAGCATTGCTGTCAGGCCTGTGGTTTTTCTGGCCAGCGCCGGTGGCAACAATAGCGCCGGCTGTTGCTCCGGCAGAAGAGGCTAAGCCAATGCAGCCTGCTGCAGCGCGCGACATAGCGCCAGACAATGCCCCCACCATTACGGTTACCGAGCGGGTACCGGAACCTATAGCAGAAAGCTTTAAGCTGATGGCCAGCGCTTATGCCAGTGAGCTTGAGTACCCTGGTTATTCAAGGCCATTAAGTCCGGATGACAGTCATTTATTAAATCCTAATAACTATGTGCCTCAACAGGTACCACTTGAGGGTGGCGCTAGTGCAGCCATCGTCTTGCCAAAGTATCGCTTCAGCTATCCTGAGCCGATACCGGTAGCTCTGCAGGTAAGTGGCTTAACCATCCATAGCGTTAGCGTGCAGCTGCATAGTGAGCAAACTGATAAATTGCTGGCCACTGAGGCGATGCAGAACACCGCTAGTGCTGGACAAGGGGGCGCTGAACTAGGGAGTGCTGAACAAAACTGGCAGGTCGAGCTGGAGCCGGAAGATAACTGGGATGGACCGCTGGAAGTCAGCATTACCTTTAGTGCTAATGGCCGTGAGCAAACCCTGAAAACCGGTTTTGTCTACAGTCATCCTGTCGCTACCATTACCGGCGTCGGTTCCAGTCGTGGCGTGGGCAGCGATATGCTTATTCCGGTAAAGCTTGATGTGGAGCAGGCAGGCTATTACCGATTGCGCGCCAATTTATTTACTGAAAAACGTCAACCGCTGGCGCTACTGACGACAACTGCAAAACTAAGTGAAGGTGAAACTGAGTTGATACTGCGAGCTTACAAACCGGTGCTGCGTCAGCAAGAAGGCCCTTATATCCTCAGCAGTTTTGTACTGGAGCGCCGGCCCGCCGTGCCCGGTGAGCTAACCCGCTATGGCGACAGTGAACAAAGCGAATATCCGCTGGAGTTTTTTTCACTCAGCCAGCTCAGCGATGAGCCTTTTCAGGCCAGCGCTGAAGATCGGCAGCGCCTGCAGTTTTTACAGCAGATGGCTGAACAATAAATAACGTCATTTCTGCAACGCCCAGCCGGGCGTTGCCAATTTAATCTTGATACCGTCCCTGCCTGAATTTTCTACCGGTTTAATGCCACGACAGATTGCTGTCAAAAAAACTATGTTATAGTATAACAAAACAAGCAAAAATGTTATAACATAGCAATTGCTCGCTGAGAATAATTCAGACAACCGCAAGTGTTGCCAGCGACTGGAATAAAAACCGGTATTTTTTTGGGGATCAACATGTTTAGAAAAACCAATGTAGCCATTGTTGTTGCGGCCAGCTTACTGGCCAGCCAGGCCATGGCGGATTCTGTCTCTGGCGTGGTCACAGATGAAAACGGCAAACCGGTGGCCCGTGCCGAAGTGACTGTGGTAGGCGAAAACCAACAGGTAGTCACCGATGCAGAGGGGCGTTTTACCGTCTCCAACTTACGTCCCGGCGAAGCCGAATTGCATATTGAAGCACGCCGTTTCGGTCACCGGAATTTCCACTTTACGGTGCCAGCAGAGGGCTTAACTGACGTTAGTCTGACTTTGCTTAGTAGCACCATAGAAGTCATTGATGTTACTGCCAGCCCGTTTCATGCCTCGGCTACTGAGTCTTCGTTGCCGGTGAGCGTGCTGGCCGGTGATGCTTTGAAAATGAACCAGGCGTCAACCCTGGGCGATACCTTGAAAAATGAAGTAGGGGTGCATTCTAACTTTTATGGCAACGTTGCCAGCAGCCCGATTATTCGTGGCCTGGACGGCCCAAGGGTATTAATTACCCAGAATGGCCTGGACGCCGGCGATGCGTCCCGAATTGGTCCCGATCACAGCGTAGCGAGCGAGACCAGCACCGCTACCCAGATAGAAGTATTGCGCGGCCCGGCAACCTTGTTTTATGGCAGTGGCGCTATTGGTGGCGTGGTAAATGTGGTGGATGAGCGTATTCCTACCAATAACACCACCCGCGCCGAGTGGATGCTACAGGGAAATTCTGTCAACGACGAGAAACTGGCATCAGGTTCTCTGGTAACCGGGGTTGATAATGTTGCGGTCTATGTTGATGGTTTCTGGCGCGATAACGACAGCTACAACATTCCGGGTTTTGCTGAAGCACAGCCGGATGAAGACGCGGTAAAAGGCCGGGTCGATAATACCGCCGCAACGGCGAAAGGTTTTACCCTTGGCGGCAGCTTGCTGCTGGACGATGGTTTTATTGGTGTCTCTTATGGCCGGTTAGACCGTGAGTACGGTATTCCTGGGCATTCGCACGGTGGTCATGAAGAAGCAGGCCATGATGAACATGAAGACCTCGATCATGAGGAACATGGCGCAGAGGAAGAGGTATACGCCGATTTAACTCAAAACCGGTTGCAGCTGCTAAGCGAGCTTAATTCTGCAACAGGTTTTATCCGCTCGGTTAACACCAAACTGGCTTTCACTGATTATCAGCACGCTGAAATTGAAGCTGGCGAGATTGGTACCACTTTTAAAAACCGTAGCCATGAAGCGCGGCTTGAAATTTTACACCGAACGTTTCTGGAATGGCGCGGTGGTTTAAGCCTGCATTATAAATTCAGTGACTTTGAGGCACAGGGTGAAGAAGCCTTTACCCCGCCATCAGAAACTGAAATGCTGGCAGTGGGTTGGGTGGAAGAACGGCATATTGGCAACTGGTTGCTGCAACTGGGCGCCCGCATTGAGCGGGTAACCCTGGACGCACCAAATGTGTTGTTAGCTGAGCTGGAAGCACACGGCCATGATGATCACAGTGACGAACATGAACATGAGCTTGAACATGACGAGGGCATAGAACACGCCCGGGTTTTCGAAGTAAAACAACGTTTTACACCTTATAGCTTATCAGCCGGTACCGTATGGGATTTTACTGACGGTTATAACCTTGGCCTGTCAGTCTCGCACTCGCAACGGGCACCGTCAGCGGCAGAATTGCTGTCATTCGGGCCGCATATCAGTACATCTTCTTATGAAATTGGTGCGCTGTTTGTGCAGGACGATGAAGGTTTTGCCCTCAATACTCAACCGCTTGAACTGGAACAGTCAAATAATCTGGATATTACCCTGCGCAAGTTCAGCGGCAATACTGGCTTCGTGTTAAATGCGTTTTATAACCGGATTAATAACTACTATTACCAGCAAAATACTGGTCTGTTCGCCGAAGAACATCATGAAGAAGAGCATGCAGAGCAACCCGGTATGCCGGCAGAACCCGTTGATGAGCATGGTGAGCAACATACCGACGAAATGCCGGTTTATCTGTTCACCGCTGCTGACGTCATCCTGCATGGCTTGGAAGCACAGTATATCTGGCAGGTTAATGATCCATTTAAACTGACTCTGCAGGGTGACTATGTGCGCGCCCGCCTGCAGAACGGCGGTGACTTACCCCGCACACCGCCGCTGCGTCTGGCCGCTGAAATCGCCTATGAGCAGGATGCAATCAGTGCTGATATCCGGGCCACCCGCTACTTTAAACAGGACAGGGTAGCTGAGCTGGAACAGCCAACCGATGGCCATACCCTGCTGGATGCCAGTGTCAGTTATCGCGTCGATGTCGGTATGCAGGAGCTGACCCTTTATCTGAAAGGGCAGAACCTGACCGATGAGCAAGCACGGGTTCATAGCTCATTTTTAAAAGACAAAGCACCCTTACCCGGCCGATCTCTGGCGCTGGGTGTAAGGGGCCGCTTCTGATCCTGGCGATATAAATAAGGTATCTTAACCAATAAAAAAACCGCTGCGGGTTAAGCCCGCAGCGGTTTTTACTTACAGCTTTAAAGTTACTTTTTCAGATGCAGTTAGCGTAAATCAAACCTATCGGCGTTCATCACTTTTACCCAGGCATTAACAAAATCTGTTAAAAACTTCGGTGTCGCATCTGCCTGCGCATACACTTCTGATAACGCGCGCAACTGTGAGTTAGAGCCAAATACCAGATCAACCCGGCTGGCGGTCCATTTCTGCTTACCGGTTTTGCGGTCAATGCCATTGAAGCTGTCTGAATTACTGTTAGCCGGCTCCCAGCGGGTCTGCATATCCAGCAGGTTAACAAAGAAATCGTTAGTCAGCTGGCCCGGTCTGTCGGTTAGAATACCCAGTTTGCTGTTATCGTAGTTAGCATTTAAGGCCCGCATGCCACCGATCAGTGCGGTCATCTCCGGTGCACTCAGGTTCAGTAACTGGGCTTTATCCAGCAACAACTCTTCGGCAGTAACCTTAAACTCCTGCGATAGATAGTTCCTGAAGCCATCGGCTACCGGCTCCAGCACATCAAAAGAGTCGGCATCGGTTTGCTCGCTGCTGGTGTCAGTGCGGCCTGCACTAAACGGTACAGTAATGTTATTGCCAGCCGCCTCTGCTGCCTGTTCAATGGCTGCCGCACCACCGAGTACTATTAAGTCCGCCAGTGATACTTTTTTATTACCACTTTGGCCATCGTTAAACGCTTGCTGAACTTGCTGCAGAGCTGTCAGCACCTTTTTCAGCTGCTCGGGCTGATTTGCCTGCCAGTTATTCTGCGGTGCCAGACGAATGCGAGCACCGTTGGCGCCACCACGACAGTCAGAATTCCGATAGGTCGAGGCTGATGACCAGGCCGTATACACCAGTTCCTCAGTCGACAAACCGGATGCCAGTATTTTGGTTTTTAGCTGCTGAATATCGGCATCGTTTATCAAATCATGGTCGACTGCCGGTACCGGATCTTGCCAGATTAAATCGTCAGCCGGCACTTCCGGGCCCAGATAGCGTGATTTTGGTCCCATGTCGCGGTGGGTTAATTTAAACCAGGCGCGGGCAAAGGCATCGGCAAACTCATCAGGGTTTTTATGAAAGTGCTCGGATATTTTGCGATAAGCCGGGTCTTCTTTCATCGCAATATCAGCTGTGGTCATCATTAGTTTTGCTTTATCACTGGCATCTTCCGCATCTGGCGCATGGTCTTTGTCCGCCAGATTTACCGCTTGCCACTGATGGGCACCGGCCGGGCTCTTGGTTAGTTCCCAGTCATAGCCAAACAGCACGTCAAAGTAGCTGTTATCCCACTGGGTCGGAGTGGGTGTCCAGGCACCTTCAATGCCGCTGGTAATGGTGTAGCGGCCCATGCCACTTTTAAAGGTGCTCTTCCAGCCAAAGCCCATATCTTCCAGCGCGCCACCCTCGGGTTCTACACCCACCAGCGCGGCATCACCGGCACCATGGGCTTTACCAAAGGTGTGGCCTCCGGCCGTCAGCGCCACCGTTTCATAGTCGTTCATTGCCATCCGCTCAAAGGTGTCGCGAATGTCGCGGCCTGACGCTAACGGGTCAGGTTTACCGTCCGGGCCTTCCGGGTTAACGTAAATCAGGCCCATTTGCACGGCGGCCAACGGGTTGGCTAATTCACGATCGCCTGAATAGCGGCTGTCGGGTTTATCACTGGTTGCCAGCCATTCTTTTTCTGCACCCCAATAAATATCTTCTTCCGGTTCCCAGATATCAACGCGGCCACCACCAAAACCAAAGGTTTTAAAGCCCATTGATTCCAGCGCCACATTACCGGCCAGAATAAATAAATCAGCCCATGAAAGTTTGTTGCCGTATTTCTGTTTTACCGGCCACAGCAGACGGCGGGCTTTATCCAGGTTGCCATTATCGGGCCAGCTGTTTAGTGGCGCAAAACGCTGGTTACCGGTGCTGGCACCGCCACGGCCATCGGCGGTGCGATAGGTGCCTGCGGCATGCCAGGCCATGCGGATCATAAAGGGGCCATAGTGGCCATAATCTGCCGGCCACCAATCCTGTGAGTCGGTCATTAGAGCGGTTAAATCTTGTTTTACCGCCGCTAAGTCGAGTTTTTTAAATTCAGTCGCGTAGTCAAAGTCTGCGCCTAACGGGTTCGACTTTTTATCGTTTTGATGCAGAATTTTGATATTAAGCTGATTTGGCCACCAGTCTTTATTCTGGGTGCCGCCCCCGCCAGAGCGGGTATTGCCGCCGTGCATTACCGGGCATTTACCGCCGCCGCTTGCTTTATCACTGCTCATGTCTTGCTCCTTGTCCTGGGTTTATAGATGGGCTTACTGTGAGCCCTAAAACGTTACCAATGACTATAGACCTGATTTTTAAACAGTTAAAGCTAGTTTTTACGGCCAGCTCAATCGGTTTTATTGATTAAATTGGCCTGGACCGCATTCAAGGCTGGAGAACAACAGCATAAAGCATGATAAGCGTCACAGCTGACTATCTAAGCGTCACAAACTCTTCGGCGCTGGTCGGGTGCAGCGCCACTGTTGCATCAAAGTCTGCTTTGGTGGCACCCATTTTCATGGCTACCGCAAAGCCCTGCAGTATTTCATCCATGCCTTCACCAATGCCATGTAAGCCGACTACTTTTTCATTTTCGCCTGCGCAAATCAGCTTAAAGCGGCTAAGCGCCCGGTGGCTGGTAATGGCGTTGTACATAGCGGCAAAGCCGGAGCGATAGACTGTGATATTGGCATCGCCATATTGTTCGCGAGCCTGGGCTTCGGTTAGCCCTATGGTACCGATGGGCGGGTGACTGAACACAATGGTTGGAATAAGTGAGTAATCCATATGGGCATCGGGCAGTGCCGGGTTAAATAAACGTTCTGCCAGTTGCCGGCCGGCTTTAATGGCCACCGGGGTAAGCTGGGCTTCACCGGTAATATCACCAACCGCATAAATGCCTTTAATATTGGTATTCTGGTACTTATCTGTGCGGATAAAGCCCTGCTTGTCGGTGGTTACGCCTGCTGCCTGCAGATTCAAATTCGCGGTGGCTGGGGCGCGGCCAATGGCCCAGATCAGGCAGTCGACCTTGGTAAACTTAATATCATTATCGCAGTAAACCGTTAACGTGCCATCGCTGTCTTTTTCGACATTCAGCACATTGGTGTGTTTGTGCAGTTGCAGTTTGTCTTGCGACATCCGTTCCAGCAGCATATCGGTAATATCAGGGTCAAAATCGCGCAGTGGCCGGTCATGGCGGATCAGCAAATGGCTGTCGCTGCCAAGAGCGTGCAATACCCCGGCAATTTCTACTGCGATATAACCGGCACCCACCACTAACGCTTTTTTCGGCTGGGTGGTTAAGGCAAAAAAGCCGTCCGAGTCGATACCATGTTCCGCGCCCGGCACATTGGGGAATAACGGCTGGCCGCCGGTAGCAATGGTAATATGATCGGCAGTTATCTGCTCACCGTTGACTTCCACCGTGTTGGCATTAACAAAGCGGGCGAAACCCTCAATATACTCGACGCCATTACTAGCAAAGCCACGCTGGTAACCGGCATGAATGCGCTCAATATAGGCTTCACGATTTTTCACTAAGGTAGCCCAGTCAAAACCGTTTTCAGTCAGGTTAAAGCCGTAGTCGGCGCTATATTTAATCGCTTCAGCAATATGGGCACCGTACCACATCACTTTTTTAGGTACGCAGCCAACGTTGACACAGGTACCACCTACCGCTTTAGCTTCAATAACTGCAGCACTGGCGCCCCGCATGGCGGCCCGGTTTGCTGAGGCAATACCACCACTGCCGGCACCAATTGCCAGATAATTAAAATGCCGTGCCATAACCTTGCCCTTATTCATTGTCATATTTAATCACTATGCCAGATATAAGACTGCCGGGGGTTAAAAACAAGCTTGGTTATGCGGTAAAGCACGATAAGCCTTTGCAGGCTACCTTGACAAATGGCCGTTACAGCCCAACATAAACAACATTAACCAAAGCCATCCGCAGGACTTTTTATGTCAGAATCTATGTCGCAGCAGCAAACCGCAGCAGCAAGCAACAACCCGTTACTTACCTTCACGGATTTACCGCCATTTTCACAGATTAAACCTGAGCAGGTAAAACCGGCAGTAGAAGCCGCCATTGGTCAGGCGCGTCAGGCGGTGGAGCAGCTACTTGCTGCGGGTGACATCAGCTGGCAAACCCTGATTACCCAACTCGAGCATGACAGCGAACGGCTGGGTAAATTGTGGTCACCGGTATCGCATTTAAACTCAGTACTTAACAGCCCCGAGTTACGTGAGGCCTATGAAAGCTGCCTGCCGCTGTTATCGGAGTACAGCACCTGGCTGGGCCAGCACGAGGGTTTGTATCAGGCGTATCAGACCTTAAGTTTAAGTGACGAGTTTGCCGAGTTAACTCAGGCGCAGCAGAAAGTTATTACCAATGCATTGCGCGATTTTAAGCTGTCAGGCATTGGCCTGTCTGATGACAAGAAACAACGGTATGGCGACATTCAGAGTCGCTTGTCTGATTTAAGCTCGCAATTTTCCAATAACACCCTGGATGCTACCCAGGCCTGGTTTAAACATATTACCGACGAGGGCCTGCTCAGCGGCCTGCCAGAAGACGCCCGGCTTGCTGCGGCAGAAGAAGCGCAAAGCCGCGAGTTAAGCGGTTGGGTGTTTACGCTGGAGTTTCCCAGCTACATTGCAGTAATGACCTATTCCGATAATCGTGACCTGCGACAAGAGCTTTACAGCGCCTATTGCACCCGGGCATCTGATCAGGGACCGCATGCTGGCCAGTTTGATAACAGTGAGGTCATTGAAGAAATTCTGGCCTTAAAACACGAATTGGCGCAGTTACTTGATTTTAGCAATGCGGCGCAGGAGTCGCTGGTGACTAAAATGGCAGACAGTCCGGCTCAGGTACTGGATTTTCTGACCGATTTAGCCCACCGTGCCAAACCACAGGCAGAGCAGGATCTGGCTGAACTCAGTAAGTTTGCCCAGCAGCAATTTAACGCACCTGCGCTTGAAGCCTGGGATGTTACCTATTACAGCGAAAAGCTGAAACAAGCAAAATATGCGGTTTCGGATGAGCAATTGCGGCCCTATTTCCCGGAAACCAAAGTGGTGCCAGGGCTATTTAAGGTACTTAACCGACTGTTTGGTTTAACCGTGACCCAGCGCACTGACGTTGATGTCTGGCACCCTGATGTCCGGTTTTATGATATTACCGATAGTCAGGGCGAGCTGCGCGGCAGTTTTTACCTGGATTTATATGCCCGCAGCCAAAAGCGTGGTGGTGCCTGGATGGACGATTGTCAGGGCCGGCGTATTTTGCCAGATGGCAGCATCCAACGCCCGGTAGCCTATTTAACCTGTAATTTTAATAAGCCGGTCGGTGGCAAGCCGGCGTTGTTTACCCACGATGAAGTGGTGACCTTGTTCCATGAGTTCGGCCATGGTTTACACCATATGCTGACCAAAGTTGATGCGGCCGCTGTTGCTGGCATTAATGGCGTTGCCTGGGATGCGGTAGAATTACCCAGTCAATTTCTGGAGAACTGGTGCTGGGCACCAGAGGCCCTGGCAATTATCGCCGGCCATTATCAAACCGGCGAAGCATTACCTGATGAAATGTTAAGGAAAATGCTGGCGGCGAAGAACTTTCAATCGGCCCTGTTTATAGTGCGGCAACTGGAGTTCGCGTTATTTGACATGCGCTTACACAGTGAATACAGCGGCACGGCCAATAGTAAAGACGGCAACGGTGTGCAGCAATTACTGGATGAGGTACGCAGCCAGGTGTCGGTAATTGTACCCCCCCGTTTTAACCGTTTTCAGCATGGTTTTGGCCATATTTTCGCTGGCGGTTATGGCGCTGGATATTACAGCTATTTATGGGCTGAAGTACTGTCATCAGATGCGTTCAGCCGGTTTGAAGCAGAAGGCGTATTTAATCCCCAAACCGGTCAGGATTTTTTAAAATGGGTGTTAGAGCGCGGCGGCAGTGCCGAACCGATGGAGCTATTTAAAGGTTTCCGTGGCCGTGAACCTTCTAACGAAGCTTTCCTGCGACATATGGGTATAGCAGGCTAAGTTGTTAACAGGTAATTAATTGCTTATTCAGTTTTGCTCTGTCAGGATGAATCGAAAAGGGAGGTAATTATGAAATATCAACTAGCGCTAATGGTGTTACTGCTGGGTGTCAGCGGCTGTCAGCAAGGTCAGGCGGCAAATACCGAACAACTGGCACCTGAGCCATTAGTGGAAGCCATCGATCCGCAGCAAGATCCGATTGCTGCGGTAAAAGCGAAGGAAAAACAAATGACATTAACAGCAGATCAGGACGTCGATGTCCTGCGGCGCCAGGCCTTAAGTGCTATTGGCGATGCCAGTGCCGATGATAACAACCAGTGCCGGATTGCCGGCTTTGGCCATAAACCTTGCGGTGGACCAGCCCAATATGTTGCGTACTCAACCAAAGGCGGCAATGAAGCCGAAATACTGAAAAAAATTGCCGCCTATAACGCGGCAGCTCAAGCTGAAAATATGCGACTGGGCCGGATGTCTGACTGCGCCGTAGTACCGAAGCCGGCAGTAGAGTTATCTGACGGCCAGTGCAAACTGGTAAAAAACAACAGTTATTAAGCAGTAGCAATCAACAAGGGCAGTATGGCAGGCACAGTAGAAGATTTTGCAGCAATTTATCGCCGTGCTTGTGAGCGCAAAGGCGGTAAAGCGGCACTACAGGCATTAGTTAGTAAGCCGCTGGCACCGGCTAAACTGGCGACGGTAACCGATGACCTGTGGCTGGCTGAGCTGTCTAAAAAAGTATTTCAATCCGGTTTTGTCTGGCGGGTAGTCCGGCAGAAATGGCCGGGTTTTTGTGACATATTTTTCGATTTTAATGTTGAAAAGATCCTGCTACTCAGTGATGAAATGTTGGAACTAAAAGCGGCTGATCCGCGCATTATCCGTAATTTAAATAAGGTTTTCACCATTCGTGATAATGCACTGATGATCTACGATGTTCAGCAGCACCACCCCAGCTTTGCCAGTTTTATCGCCGACTGGCCCAGCGACAACATTGTTGGGCTTTGGGCCTATTTAAAAAAACACGGAGCCCGGCTTGGCGGTAATACCGGGCCTTACGCGTTGCGTGCCATGGGCAAAGATACCTTTTTACTGACTCAGGATATTGAAGGCTACCTGCGCGCTTATGGCGTATTTGACGGTGGAATAAACAGTCAGCGCAGCTTAAAACAAATTCAGCAGCAATTTAACCTGTGGCAGCAACAATCAGGATTAAGTTTGCAGGAAATCAGCCAGATAGTGGCATTTAGCTGTGGTGAGAACCATGCCGGGATGCAGCGCTGATGTCCGCCATTTCGCTATTGCAAAGTGCTGAGTTAAGCACCGATTACCGCCAGCAACTTCAACAGCAATTCGGCTTGTGTATAACGACAGAGCCAGATGGCTGGTACCTGAGTATGCAACAAGGTGCTCTGGTGTTGCAAAACAGCCACTTACCAAAGCAAGGCGCGATCCTGGTCGATTTTGCCAGTGGCGCCAGCAGTTACCGGCGCCAGCACGGTGGCGGTAAAAGCGAAGCCATTGCCAAAGCGGTGGGGCTGAATAAAAAAACGCAGTTAAGCGTGCTGGATGCAACCGCGGGCCTGGGCCGGGATGCCTTTGTGCTGGCCAGTCTTGGCGCATCAGTTACCCTGGTGGAGCGTAATCCTGCTGTTGCCGCGCTGTTGGCAGATGGCTTGCGCCGCGCAGTGGCTGATCCCATGTTAAGCAGCGTAGCCGGCCGCATGCAGCTGTGTCATTGTCCGGCAATGCAGGCGCTTAAAAATAGCGCTGCGGTAGATGTCGTGTTTCTGGACCCGATGTTTCCGGCAAGAGAGAAATCGGCTCAGGTTAAAAAAGAAATGCGCGCCTTTCACGATGTGGTTGGTAGTGATGACGATGCCGATAATTTACTGGCGCCGGCCTTGCAGCTGGCACAAAAACGGGTGGTGGTAAAGCGGCCGGGGTACGCAGGCTGGCTGGCAGATAAAGCGCCCACTATGGCCGTTACCGGCAAAAACAACCGTTTCGATGTGTATGTAAATGCTGCCATATAGCAGCGTAAAAGAATCAATAACTGCAAAAACACAGGGGAAATACCAATGATTAAAACCGGCGACAAATTACCAGAAGTCAGTTTTTCACAACTGACCAAAGAAGGCGTAATGAACCCGACCACCAGCCAGATATTCGCGAATAAAAAGGTACTGATGTTTGCCGTACCAGGAGCGTTTACGCCTACCTGCTCTGCTGCCCATTTGCCTGGTTATATTGCCCTGGCCGATCAAATTAAAGCCAAAGGCGTGGATACCATTATTTGTACCGCGGTAAACGATGCCTTTGTGATGAGTGCCTGGGGTAAAAGCCAGAATGCTGAGGAAATTGTGTTTTTAGCCGATGGCGGCGCGGCGTTTCATACTGCTGTTGGCCTGACCATGGAAACCGGCGATTTCGGTGGTGTGCGCTCGCAGCGCTACGCCATGCTGGTGGAAAATGGTGTGGTAACCCAACTGAACGTAGAAGCGCCGAAAACCTTTGAAGTCAGCAAAGCTGAAGTGATGTTAGCGGGGCTTTGAACGTAGCTAATCATAGTTGAACTTTAATTTATAAGGCTGAGAATGTTTGTATCTGTCAGCCTTATAAATTAGTCTGCAAAACTAAACCAGTAGTTTTGCTAATTATAAACACTGTAGCAATATCCTCCATGTTCATGAGCTTTTTTAGGGCCAACATAAACAAATTCACCACTTTGAGTTTCAGAGTCAAATTGAGGATAATAATTTTGTTTTCTACTGTAAGAATAATGTCCTGTGCCATATTGTAAATTTGCCCACGAGCAATCACGCGACATGGTGGGGTACGCTCGACCTCTGGAGACACAAAACCCGCCATGTCGGCGTGCATCCCAAGGACCAACATAGATCATATCCATCGCGGCACAAGATTGCTTATCCAACGTATAAATAGCATCTAAGATAGGCATTAAAAACTGCGTGGGATTAATACATGATCCGCCATGCTCATGCGCTTTGTTCGGCCCCAGGTATAAACTTTCGGGTGGGCAGTTCCTTGATAAGGTATCCATTGAACTGGTTATACCCTGTGCATCTATATTAATGGAAGCAAAAAATACACATGTTAGGATTATCCTGTAAATATATTTCACCTAAATTCGCCTTATTTAAATTTTGATCTGGTTTTGTATATTACATGTAAATTCTGTGATTGGAAATTGATTTTATTGGTTTATTTAAAAGTTTTTTCTTAGAATTTTTAGATGCTTAACAGTATCACATAGTGACTGTCTTATTAAATATTGAGACTCGCTTAGGGTTTCTGCCCCAAGTACGAAATGAGTTCGGTGATCTAACGCGGACGTCGATACGCATCTTATTGCATGCTTACTCAGATAAAAGCGACATCTTACTTACAGCTGTTGGCCTGAGCATGGAAACCGGCGATTTTGGCGGTGTGCGCTCGCAGCGGTACGCCATGCTGGTTGAAAATGGTGTGGTAACCCAACTGAACGTAGAAGCGCCGAAAACCTTTGAAGTCAGTAAAGCCGAAGTGATGCTGGAAGGATTGTAACAACCCGGCTAGTTGACCTCCGTATCGAGGTCATCTGGCCAGTTAAGGTGTCGGTCACCCGATTGGCTTAACAATGTTTACCATGGTGACCGGAGATAACGTTTTGGTATATATCTTCCAGTTTTTGACATTGCCGCCGGATATTAAAGTTTTGATTTACGTGGGTAATACCTGCTTGCGACAGCTGGGTGCGCAGCGCTGTTGATTGCAATACTGTCAATAAATTCTCTGCCAGTTGCGCGACATTTTTTTGCTCAGACAGTAATCCGGTTTTTTCCTGAACTACCCCTTCACCAACGCCGCCGGTATCGAATGCGACCACCGGTGTGCCAACAGCCTGAGATTCTACACATACCGTGGGCATGCCTTCTTCGTTTCCTCTGTCCATCACAATACTGGGCAGACAGGTTACCCATGCTTTTGACATCAGCTCTTTTACCTGCACTCTGTTTTGCGCGCCAGCAAAAGTAACATTGGTGACTTCATTCGCGAGTAGTTGCAGCTTGTCCTGATAGGAGCCATATCCTGCGATAATCAATTGGGCGTCGGGTAGCCGCTGATTAATAGTTTTCATCGCTTGTAACAAATACTGACAACCTTTTTGCTCTATTAGTCTGCCAACAAATAATATTGTTGGTTGTTCAAATCTCTGTGCTGCCGGAGCAAAAAACTGGTTATCAATGCCAATATAATGCTGAATAATTTTATCTTCCGGACAGCCTCGGCTAAGTAATTTTCTTTTTATAAATTGTGATACTGCTATTATTTTTGCGGATTGTGCGAAGGTAATATGACGATGTTTACTGTTGAACGAAAATTTGTCTTTTTGAGTAACATCTGAGCCATGAAAAGTGGTAACCAGAGGCAGCTCGAGCTTTTTTGCAATGGGCGCGCAATAATAGCCGCCTTTACCAAAATGCGCGTGAATCACATCGGCGTGATTGGCAGCCAATGCCTTTTGCCATCTGGGTGTCAGTATCTGACAACTATCAAGTAACAGTCTGGATAGCACGGCCATGGGTTCTACATCCGCTTGCACGCAAGTCGCTTTACCCTCAATTAAATTAATCCCCCCGCTATCGTTTCGAAGACCAATGTAAGTTGGTGAGAAACTGGGCAGGTTGTTGCCCTGTGCTGCAACAAAGGTGTTTGACCTTGGCAGCACGCGTTTGGTAAAAATAAGTACTTTTGATGGCATATTACGTAATTACTTATTAATAAGTGCCGATTTAATCCGGCGAATGGTTTTACGAATAACGGACACCTTACTATCTTCCTTGTAACGGCCTTTTTCAGCATGGCGGATAAGCAGTAAGTTTGGCAGCGCTATCGGCACACCCTGGGTACCCAATAACCAGCGTACTGCCCGATCTTCATAGGTTTTGGTCCAGTGGTACTTTGGTTTCTGGTATACCGCTAAATCGTCACAATAACCGCAGTTGCGCGCCACTTCGCCGTGAATAATCTGAATAGCGCCGGTGGCCCGGTCAAATTTACGCGGTTTGAACTTGGTTTTATCCACTTCCAGCAATTCGGTTTTGTCTTTGCCGGCAGAGATCATCGGGTCGGCTTCCGTCAGCAGTGGGGTGACCAGCAGGGTATCGGGAAATAACAGAATTTCCTGCCGACCTTTAAGTAGCTGCTCCAGGGTGTCCAGACAGTTTTCATGAAATACCATATCGCAATCGGCAAACCACACCCAGTCAGCTTTAGTCTCTTTTGCCGCGCGGTTGCGGCCAATGGCCCGTCGCAGCAACAAGGGTGTTGCTAAAGGCTGAAAATTCCACTCGATATTAGGTACTGACAGCGTTTGAAAATGCTCCAGTAGTTTTGCAGTTGCCTGGTCTTCTTCAGAATAGAACACGGTAAAGCGCACCTGCATTGTCGTTGGTGGATACTTCACCAAGGAGCTTAACTGATAGACAAAAAAGCGGGCGTAGTTCCAGCAATGGGTAACAATTTCCAGCTTTATATTGTCGTGCACAACTGGCAAATCGGTTTTAACGGGTTGGTTTTTAATAAAGGCTGTGGCCGGAAAGTAGCCAGAGGCGGCGAAGCGCAATAACAGTTCTTTGACGTTATCCAGTGCGCTGGCTTTTGCTGGCAGGTTATTTTCTGGTTTGGCTGCGGTCATGCATAACTCCGGCGTTACGGTTAGCGGGTTAAACCGGCTATAAAGGCAAAAAGTTTAGCATTAAAGGTTGGGTCAAAACAGATTCTTTTGGTGTAGCAGGCTTATATTTGGCATCATAGCGGCTTTAGCCTGTAGGGGCGACATTTGCGTTTACACAGGAAGTTATTATGGCCAAGGCGTTAAGCCGCTGTGCTTACCAGCTGTTATTGTATCTGGGTTTGCTGCCATTGCTGGGCTATCTGCTCTGGCGTTCAGTGCGCGATGTGCGCTATCGCCAGCGACTGGCCGAGCGCTTTGGCTGGCTTTCTGCCCAAATTCAGGCCGGCGGTATTGTGGTGCATGCGGTATCGGTTGGCGAGGTTATCGCTGCGCTACCGTTAATTAAGCAGTTGCAACAGCAATATCCGAACCAGCAGCTTACGGTTACTTGCACCACCCCTACCGCTAGCGCAATTATCAAAAGCCGGCTGGGTGATTCTGTTCAACACTGTTATTTACCCTTCGATTACCCCGGCGCCATAGCCCGGTTTATTAAACACTTGCAGCCGCAGCTTGTTGTTATTCTGGAAACGGAGCTTTGGCCCAATTTACTTAGGCAATGCTACAAAGCGCTGATCCCTACCGTACTGGTTAATGCCCGTTTATCAGCGCGTTCCGCCAGGGGCTATCGGCGCTTTGCCTGGCTTACCCTCCCTGCATTGCAGCAGATAAGCTTATTACTGGCACAGGATAGCGCCAGTGCCGGTCGGTTCCGGGCATTAGGCCATAGTAACGTACAGGTAACGGGCAATTTAAAATTTGAGATGCGCTTGCCGGATAACCTGGCAGCCACCAGTAGCCAGCTATCACCCGCATTAACCGACCGGCTGGTTTGGGTAGCGGGCAGCACCCACGAAGGCGAAGATGAGCAGCTAATAGCCTTATACCCTCAGCTTAAAAAACAATTTAGTAATTTATTGCTGGTACTGGTACCGCGCCACCCGGAGCGTTTTAATAAGGTGGCCACTCTGGCTACTCAGGCCGGGCTGCAGTTATGGCGGCGAAGCGCCGGCGGTGCGCCAACGGCTTACACTGATGTGGCACTGATTGACAGCATGGGTGAGTTACTAGCCTGGTACCAGCAAGCCAGCCTGGTATTTATTGGCGGCAGTTTAATTAAACGGGGCGGCCACAACCCGTTAGAGGCAATATGTTTTGCTAAAGCGGTACAAACCGGGCCGCATTATTTTAATTTTGCCGATGCTTATAACCAGCTGGCTCAACGACACGCCGTTAGCATCATCCAAAATGCTGAACAGTTAGCTGCCAATGCCGCTGCGCTGCTGGCTGATACCGTTATGCGCCAGCAGCAAGGCGAGCGGGCTTACCAGTTTTTCCAGTCACAGCAAGGCGCAGTAAAGCGCAGCAGTATGGCCATCGCCGACCTGTGTGGGGATAGCCTTAGCAACGTGCAGCGCCAGACTGCCGGCAACGAATTATATTGGTTTCGCACCGATCTGTTCGACAACATAAGCGCTGCGCAGTTTGACCCTACCTGGTGGCAGCAACAGCAGGCGGTAACCGGCAGCTCGACCGGCCGCAACACGGCGTGGTTTATCAGACATACTCACCAGGAGCGCCAGCATCAGCTGGTATTGCGCCATTATTATCGCGGTGGCCTGGCAGGCAAAATTAACAAAGACCGGTTCTTCTACCAAAGTGCCTTGTATAGTCGTGCTATGCAGGAATTCAGCTTGCTGCAATGGATGCGTCAGCAAGGGTTAGCCGTACCAAAACCGGTTGCGGCCCGCTATCTGCGTACCGGCGTAAGCTACCAGGCAGACTTACTGATAGAGCGGATAAGTGACGCCCGCGATCTGGCGACTATATTACATCGTGACCGTGCCCTTACTGATAGTGAAT
The DNA here is from genome assembly GCA_002364615.1 of Arsukibacterium sp. UBA3155. GTDB lineage: Bacteria > Pseudomonadota > Gammaproteobacteria > Enterobacterales > Alteromonadaceae > Alishewanella. The sequence goes on from DEYP01000026.1 coordinate 77,155, forward strand.
GGCAGGCGGTTGGCACCACCATCGCCCGTCTGCATCAAGCGGGGGTAGACCATACCGATCTCAACTGCCGTAATATTTTGCTTGATAACGACGGTAAGGTATGGCTAATTGATTTTGATAAATGCCGGCGTCGGCAGCCGGGCAATTGGCAGCAACAAAATCTGCAACGGTTATTGCGATCCTTGCATAAAGAGCGCGCAAACCTGACGCCTTTTCACTGGCAGGAGCTTGCCTGGAAAAATGTTATTAATGCTTACCAGCAACAGAAAAAGCCGTTAAACCCGCATAAATAGCGCTTTGTCGCAGTTTTTGCCTGTGGTTTTACCATTATTTAACGCTTATATAATGGATTAAGCTGTTGGTGTCTTAGTTGAACTTTGGTATAACTATGGCAGCGGAGGGGCATCTATGCGGCTAAATATAATAACAACAGCATTGCTCGCAGTCAGTTTGGTGGCAGCAGCAGATAATTCCGAAATAATGACGGAAGCGAAAACAGCGTTTGATGATGGTAGGTATGCCAGAGCAGTCGAGCTTTGGCAAAATCTGGCTATGGAAGGGGTAACGGCAGCGCAATTTGAGTTAGCCAAAGCCTACTCATTGGGGCAGGGTGTACAGCAAGACCCGCTGCAGGCCTCGTACTGGCTGGAACAGGCTGCGTCTAACAGCACTGACTTTGCTGAAATAACTGCTGCAAAGCGTGATATTGAGCGCGGTGCTCAGCGGTTGAGGGCTGAGCAATCAGCGGCAGAAACACAAACGGCTGTTATATCTGAGCAGACGCAATCAGCAGTATCTTCCCCTGCACCCCAGCGGGTAGTCGTCAGCAATGCCGCTGAACTCCCGCTTGGTACCAGTAATCCGGCCGCAGCGCTGGCAGGCGCTCAAGTGAATACTCAGCAACAAAGCAACGACAATGTTGTGGCTGAGCGCAGCGCGGATAAAACCACTACTAATACGCCGGTGGCCACCACCAATGTCAGCTCGGTCGATGTTGGTTCAGCCAATTTTGACACCGGCATGCGCGCCTTTAATCGCGAAAATTACAGTGAAGCCCTGGCGCAGTGGTTGCCACTGGCGCAGGCTGGCAACCTTGATGCTCAATTTAACCTCGCCGCACTCTATGCCAACGGCCTGGGTGTTGCGGTAGATTATACCGAAGCGGCTAACTGGTTTGTTGCTGCCGCCGAGCAAGGCATGGCTGTCGCGCAATATCACCTGGCGACCTTGTTTGCCAATGGTCGCGGTGTGGGTAAAGACGATGTGCAGGCAGTGTACTGGTATCGCCAGGCTGCGCAGCAGGACTATTTGCTGGCCCAGTATAATCTGGGGTACATGTATGCCAATGGCCGTGGTGTTAAGCAGGACGAAAGTGCTGCGCTAAACTGGTTTGAAAAGGCAGCGGCTCAGGGCGATGTTGATGCCCAGTTTATTGTGGCTAACCGCTACAGTGATGGTCGTGGAACCACGGTTGATATGAGTCAGGCGGCGCGGTGGCTGCAGCTGGCGTCGGCGCAAAATCATACCCGCGCTGCTTATCAGCTTGGGTTATTGTATCGCGATGGCAATGGCGTCAGTAAGAACGATGATACGGCCTTCAAATTATTTTCAAAAGCGGCGGAACAAGGTTTAGCGGCAGCCCAGCGCGAAGTAGGTGCCAGTTACCTGCAGGGGCGTGGGGTGCGTGCTAACACCGGTCGTGCCAAAGAATGGCTGGAGCTGGCAGCAGCCCAGCAAGACGGTGATGCCAGTTATTACCTTGGCTTGTTGCTGCAACAAAGCGGTGGCCGCCAGGATGATTTACGCCGGGCAGTTGAATTATTTGAACTGGCAGCAAGCCAGGGCTCCGCCAATGCGCAGTACCAGTTAGGCTTAAGCTACGCCAACGGAACCGGGGTAGCGGTAGATGAACAGCAAGCCTTTAAATGGTTTGAGGCGGCTGCGCAGCAAGGGTTAGCCGTAGCCCAATATACTGCAGCGCTGCGCCTTGCCAATGGTACCGGCACAGCGCAGGATGATGCTGCAGCGGTGAGTTGGTATGAGCAGGCGGCTGCACAGGGCGAAGTGTTCGCTATGTATAATCTGGGTTTTATGTACGCGAGTGGCCGCGGTGTGGCTCAAAATGAGCAGCAGGCAGTATACTGGTATCAGAAAGTTGCAGAAAGTGGCGATGCCGATGCGCAGTTTAATATGGGGCTAAGGTTTGAAACCGGCCGGGGTGTTAAACAAAATGATCAGCAAGCTGTTTACTGGTATCAGCAGGCCGCTGACAAGCAGCATGGCCGGGCGTTAGCCCATTTGGGCTGGCTGTATGAAAAAGGCTACGGTGTGCCGCAAGATGAGGCACGGGCGCTGGCGCTGTATCAAAGCTCGCTGGATGCTAAAGTACCTCGGGCGCTAACGGCACTTGGTATGTTTTATAAAAATGGCCGGCTGGTAAAAGCAGACGATAAAAAAGCAGTAGAGTTGTTCAGCCAGGCTGCGGAACAAGGTTATGCTACGGCCCAATATAATCTGGGCTGGATGTATGAAAATGGCCGTGGTGTTGGCCGGGATTTAATTAAAGCCCGCGATTTTTACCAGTTGGCAGCCGCACAGAATGAACCTTTGGCAAAAGCACAACTGCATCGCTTGTTAAACCCCTAAATAATCGCCGCCCACAACGGGCTTATTACGACACCAGCAACAATAAAAACAGGGCGCCGATCGGCGCCCTGTTTACGCAAGCTCAATCACGAAAACGATTAAGGATTGTAAGCGACCACCAGGTTAACACCTGTGAAGCTACTGTATGCACGAATACTGACATGCCAGGTATCCGCTACCGGATTACTAAAGCTGCAGTTTTCATTATTGCCCTCTAAGTAGGGGCGGCAGTCAAAGGTAGTTGTAGTTGGCCTGGCACCGCGGCGCACAAATAAATCAGCATCACCAGTACCCCCGGAGATCGTTGCTGACAACGTCTTCATGCCTGTTGGTACTGTTATGGTGTAATGTAACCAATTGTTTGTTGTAGCCGATAGGTTAGTAACGGTACCGCCGCCACCGGCCGCCGGCATGGCTGCCGTAACGGCAGCATTAGCATCAACAATACCCGTGCCACAGCCGCTGCAACTTGCTGGGAAGCTGCGACTGGAAGTTTTCAGGATAGTTTCAATTTCGTCTGGTGTGGCAGAGGGCTTAACCTGCTTAATCAGTGCCGCAACGCCCGCGACATGCGGCGCGGCCATGGAGGTTCCCTGACTATATCCATAGCTATCAGAGCCGGGCGTTGTGCTGCCCGTATTGTAAGTTGATAGTACACCATTTGGATCATTCGCCGAGGTCATTTGACCGCCAGGCGCTGCTACATCTATGTTGGTGCCAAAGTTTGAGTAACTGGCGCGGCCACCTTGCCTATTAGTGGCGGCAACATTTACGACGCCGCTACAATTACCGGGGTTATAATTAGTTGAATTGTCATTACTATTGCCGGCAGCTATTACTACTACCGCGCCAAGGCCACGCGCCTGGTTAATGGCATTTTGTGTGGTCGCACTACAGGCACCGCTGCCGCCCAGGCTCATATTAATTACTTTTGCCGGGTTCGCATTAGCAGGTACACCAGATACGCTTCCTCCCGCAGCCCAGATAATACCGTCGGCAATATCAGAGGTATAGCCACCACATTTACCTAATACTCTTACCGGCACAATTTTTGCGTTGTAGGCAACGCCAGCCACGCCGCGGTTATTATTAGTTACTGCCGCTATGGTGCCAGCTACATGGGTACCATGCCAGCTAGAGGCGCGGAAAGAAGTGGGTTGACCATTGCCACACTCACCTGCATTGGTCCAGTCGCCGTTATCACGGGCATCACTATCACGACCGTTGCTATCGTTACCAATAAAAGCGTCTGAAATCATGTCATAGCCAGGTAGCAGATTTGCGTTTAAATCAATATGCGGCCGGTAGCCAGTATCCAGTACGGCAACAACGACCCCCTGGCCCGTTGCTTTATCCCATGCGGCTGGTGCCCGCAGGCCGCCGGTGGTTTCAGAGTAATGCCACTGGCTGGTGTAACTGGTGTCGTTAGGTGTAAACGCCGTTTGCATTAAGACGTCTTCTTCGACAAATTCTACTTCGTCATCAGCGGCCAGTTGCTCGAGCATCGCTGTAGTTTCGCTTTTAGAAAGCTTTCTGCTGGCGCCATAAACGGCGTGACGTTTTAGCGCGGTCTCTTTGACAAAGCTGACTCGTTCGCCGGCCCGATCACTGAAGCGTTCAGCTTTTCTTTTTAATTTTTCTGCCCGACGTTGCTCACGGATTTTTAGTGGTAATTGACCGGTATCACTGTCGGTTTCAACATATTTAACAATAAAGCGGGTCACCGGGTCACCGGGCCATCGGCATAGTCGATGGTTTCTTCAGCTTGCAAGTTACTGCAAAACGCAACCGGTAAACACAATAAAGCAAGGCGACTTAATTTAAATGTACGGAATTTCATAATGAACTCTTAATTATTGTTTTTAATGGCATCCCTGGGTTTGATGAAAACATGCTGTTACACCACAGCAACATCGTAACTGTTTTAATAAAATTGTAAGAATTTGTATATAGGCAAAACAAAGATAAATTTTGGCTGCGTCATCCAGTTTGGCTGTCGTTTCAAAAAAAGGTATGTTTGATGGTTTAACGGTGTTTTCTATGTTCAGGCAGGGCACGATAAATATAGGGTGTAGCAATTTAATTCCAGAATGAGTTATAGCTTTTAGTTATAACATATATATTTAAGATTTAATTTCAGTAAAAGTAATGGCGCCACGCGGCGCCATTATTTAATGAATAAGCGTTTCTTAAGGCTTATATTCTACAACCAGTTTTAAACCGCTAAAACTGCTGTATGCGCGCAAACTGACATGATAAACAGCCGCTTGCGGATTACTGAAGCTGCAACTTTCGTTGCTACCGTTTTTATATGGCCGGCAGTCATAAGTGGTTGTTGTAGGCTGGCTGCCTCGACGCACATATAAATCGGCATCGCCGGTACCGCCAGAGCTGGTTGCTGTTAATGAGCTCATGCCAGCAGGAACCGTAATAGTGTAGTGTAACCAGTTACCTTTAGTCGCGCTCAGATTTTCTAAAGTACCGCCACCGCCAGTACTGCCGCCGCCAGCAGGTGCAGTATAATCGGCCACCAGCGACATACCTGCGTAAGCACTGTAACCGCTGATCATGACATGGTAAACACCAGCCTGAGGCGTGGCAAAGCTACAGTTTTCTGCATTACCGCCTTTATAAGGACGGCAATCGTAGCTTGACGTGGTTGGCTGGCTGCCAAAGCGCACGTATAAATCAGCATCGCCGCTGCCACCTGACATATTAAAGCTCAGGTTGCTAGCACCAGCCGGCACGGTAATAGTGAAATAAGTTGCAGAGCCGGTAGCACCAGTCAGGTTGGTTTTAGCAACCGCTTTTTCCAGCTCGTTGCCAGACGGTGGTGGTGGGGTGGTGCCGCCGCCAGTACCAGAACCATCACAGCCTTGCTGGTTGATATAGTCATATGCGGCTTTCGCGCGCACCAAGCCGAAACCATAAGAATTATCACGACCCGCTGCACCAAGATCCTCAGCGGTAACGGCTAATACATTACGGATTTGAGCATTGGTACATTGCGGGAAGTGGCTCCATACCAGTGCGGCCATACCGGCAACATGTGGCGATGCCATAGACGTACCGCTCATCAGGCCGTAGTTGCTGGCGCCAGAGCTGACGAAGGTTGTTTGCCCCAACCGACCTTGTAATGCCTGACCGACAGCTTGGGTTACGGCAAGGGCTGGAATGGTTGTACCAGGGTTATCACCCAGAGTGCCACCAAAATCGCCCGTGGTGTTGTTATAAATGATCGCTGCTAAACCGCCGCCATTTTCGCAAGATTGTACTTTTTGTACAAAACTGACGCTGCCACGTTCAATCAGACAGATTTTATTGGCGACACTGGCACACGTGGTGTCACCCAGGCCACAATTAGCTAGAGCAGCATTAGCACTGCCGTCGCTGGAGTTGGTCATTGGCGAGCTTTCATAGTTCGTAGTGCCAACACTCAGAATGGCTTCAAGGCCGGTACCTTCAGGGTAGGTAGAGCGGATATCCACACCCGGCGCTGCCAGTTCCACCTGAGTATTGCGCTGTGAGAAATCAGCTAATACTTTGTTTTTATCGATAGCGGCAACTGAAATAACCGAATTGTATGACGCCGGATACGACATCACCGTATTACCGTCGTTACCCGCCGCAGCAATCAGCAGTACGCCTTGATCAAAAGCCGCTTGCATCGCGTTGCTTTCAGTAGTGTTAGCACCACCACCACCTAAACTCATGTTGATAACGGTAGAGCCATTAGAAACACAGGTATTTACTGCATTAGCCAGCGTAGAGCTGTAGCCCCAACCTTCTTCGTTAAATACTTTAACAATATGCAACTTTACGTTGCCGTTTGGCATTACACCGACCATACCGGTGCTGTTATTTAGTGCGGCAATAGTGCCTGCAACATGAGTACCATGCGGACCGCCGTTATCAAACCAGTTGCCGGTACCTGCATCGTTGGTACCGGTAATATTACCGGTTAAGAAATCTTCGTGTGGTAAGTCTAAACCTGAATCGATAATACAGACTTTCTGATTAGAGGCGAACTGGTCACTGACCTGGTTTGCCTGAACCATAGTGTAGCCATAAGGAATTTGCTGTGCTAACAGGTGGCGTTTATAATCTTCCTCAACCAGTTCAACACTGCTGTCGGCCTGCAATTCAATCAGGGCGGCATCGTCCAGCTCAACGGCGATAGCTGACTGCGCTGCCAGCATCATTTTAACTTTGCCGCCGCGCTGTGCCAGCTTTTCAGATTTACGTTCCAGATTATATAACCGGCGCGCGTTGGCGTTAGTGGAGTATAGCCCAGGGCCCGTCTGCTCCATGCTCTGTTGCTTATACCTGACGATATAGCGTTTGGCATTTTGTGAATTGTCAGCTGCGTTAGCTTTGGCATTTTTGGGATGGGCGTTGGCAAACAGACGCGGCTGGTTGTCATCAGCCATTAAAGTGGGCGTCATAAGTATACTGGCTGGTATACATAGCAGGGCAAGCTGGCTAAGTTTAAATTTGGGTTTATACATGAATACACTCTTATTGTTTATAGTAATTATCATTTCCTGGATTGGGATGACCGCATATTGCAAATCAGCAATAACATCAAAGTTACTATTATCCAAAATGTAACTAAGTGTAAATGCGTGAATTAGTGACAACTGTTAACAGCTGAGCTTGGTAAAGTAGAGCGTTTCTAAAAAAGGGCTATTTTATTTTTGGCGAAATAAGCAACAAGCCAACTACAGCGGGCCAGCTCGCCGTGCGATAGATGACAATTAAGGTGTTGCTTTATAATTTAAAGTTATTAGTTAGCAGTAAAATTCATAAGCGGTGGTGTGATAGCCCTACAATTAAGTTCACGTTTGCCAATTGCATATGACGCGCCTGTCACCGACAATAGCGTTTTTTTGTAAAAGAGCTTTTTAGCATGCAGCAGTGGGATGTAATTGTAATAGGTGCCGGTGCGGCAGGCCTGATGTGTGCTATTGAAGCTGGCAAGCGCGGTCGCAGTGTCCTGGTGCTGGATAACGGTAAACGGGTAGGCCGGAAGATCCTGATGTCGGGCGGCGGTCGTTGCAATTTCACCAATATGTATAGCAGCCCGGAAAACTTTCTGTCGCAAAATAAGCATTTTTGTAAGTCAGCGCTTAGCCGTTACACCCAGTGGGACTTTATTGCCCTGGTGCAAAAGCATGCCATTCCCTATCACGAGAAAACCCTGGGCCAGCTATTTTGTGATGATTCTGCCAAAGATATTGTTGAAATGCTGCTGAAAGAGGCGAAAGCGGTCAATGTGCACATTGCGCTGCAGCAAAGCATCACCGGCGTCGGCTTTGGCGATGGTCAATACACTGTTACCACCGCAGAGCTAAGCCGGCAGTGTCACAGTTTAGTTGTTGCCAGTGGTGGTTTAAGCCTGCCCAATTTAGGCGCTACTGCTTTTGGTTTTCAGCTGGCCGAGCAGTTTGGTTTAAAAGTCCTGCCCCTGCGCGCTGCGCTGGTGCCGCTAACCTGGCAACCGAGTGACAAAGCAATATTTGAGGAAATCAGTGGTGTATCGCTGCCAGTAACAGCCGAAGCGAATGGCACCTTGTTCCCCGAGGATATGTTATTTACCCACCGCGGCTTAAGCGGGCCGGCGATATTACAAATTTCCAGCTACTGGCAACCCGGCGATCCGGTCATTGTGAATATGTCGCCCCAAACCGACATTGGCGAATTTCTGGCGGCGCAGCAGCAAGCGCATCCGGAGCAGGAGGTCAAAACCGCGCTGGCTAAACTATTACCGAAACGCTTAGTTGAAAAACTGCTGGAGCTGCAGGTTTTTACTAATCAGCCGTTAAAAGCACTTAATAATAAAAGCATTAAACAAATCGCCGACAGCCTGCATGGTTATCTGTTTAAACCCAATGGCACCGAAGGTTACCGCACGGCAGAAGTGACCATTGGTGGCGTTGATACCGATTATTTATCCTCGAAAACCATGGAAGCAAAACAGCAACCTGGTTTGTATTTTATCGGCGAAGTGGTCGACGTCACCGGCTGGTTGGGCGGCTATAACTTTCAATGGGCCTGGGCCAGTGGCTGGGTTGCCGGGCAGTACTGTTGAAGTTACATAATATCGTGTCACACCATGCCTGAAAAAAGCACTTCTACAATAGTTGACTATAATAGTCGCTGCAGTGTGCCTTCGCCGTTTACATATGAAGTCTCTTAATTCAGTTGTTGTTAGTTAAATTCATAAAAAGGAATCATTATGAAAAACATCTTAAAAAGGTCGACTTTAGTTGTAGCTGTATCAATGCTGTTATCGTCACAAGCCATAGCAAACCCCTCAACCACTATTGAACTTATTGAATATCCTGGAGCGGAAAATACCCAGGCGTGGAGCATCAATAGCAAAGGTGAAGTCGTTGCATCATCAGCGGTAAGCTTTATTTATGATCGCAAGTCCGGCGGTGTCACAGAGATTGACACCCCTGTTGGATACGAGAATTTAGCTGTTTTTGCTACTTCGGAGTCTGGTGATAAAGTTGGCTCAGCAATTGACGTAAATACCGGCCGCACGGTCGGTGTTTTTATTGATAAAAAAGGTAATGTCGATACCTTTGAACATCCCGACTCTAATGGTTTTACCCAAGCAAGGGCAATGAACAGTAAGGGTATGATTTCGGGTTTCTATTTTGATCAGAATTCCGGTGAAAGCTACGGATTTCTTTATGACCGGAAAAATACCGCCTTTACCACGATTGTTGAGAGCGCTTTTACTATTTCACAGGGCATAAATGCCTCAGGACAGACAGTAGGAAGTGCAATATTTTTAGAGAACAACCCCTGTGATCCTGCATCGCCTTTTGCCCGCTACGCTTGGGTCCGCAATCCTTCCGGTGATGTGATGTATTTTAACATTGAGGGCTTTCAATCCGCAGCCAGAGGTATTGCCAGCAATGGCACTATCGTCGGCTTTTATTTTGACAATGAAGGGCCTAAAGGATTTAAGATTGCAACGCCAAAGACACAGTGCGCTACTATTACGTTGGAAGAAGGAGAGCGGGTAAATATTCCGGATGCAATCGGCACTTATCCACAGTATATTTCAGATAACGGTAAAAACATTGTTGGTCAATTTATTACTGAAGATCAAAATTTTGTTGGTTTTGTAATAGGTAAATAAGCAACCAACCAAGTGGTTGGATAGGTCATCCTGCTATCCAACCACATAACGCCTTACACCTAATGGTACCGGGAGTTACTTACCACTGAGTGAGGTAGCCGGGCGGTATTGTTAATTTTACAAAACCGGGTAGATATTACAGACAATTCTGCCGGGTTTTTCTCTGCCACAAACTGTTTATTAACGCTAATTTTGCTGCTCGTTCATCGTCTCTGGCACGGTATCGAATATTTTGCCACAGGCCGTACCGGCGCTGCGAACCCGATCAAACAAACCCTGGCCCAGCAACGATAAACCGCCGGTGGCAATGGCTGCACCAATGGTAGCACCGGCTTTTAATATACCGGACGGGTCAGCTACCGGCTGCGGCTTGCCCAGGGTGCCGCCCAATCTGACGACTGATGCCAGATTGCTCAGGCTGATGCCAAGGCCATCGCGGGGTGTCGGCACAAAATCGATACGCAGGCTCTCATCATTAAGGTTGATGGTACCACCACCGCGAATTTTCATTTTACTGGTTTCAATAACTAACTGTTCCGGACTGGTCAGCACGCCCTGCTTAGCCTTAAAGTATACTGCGGCGCATTCCAGTTCAGTCGTGCTGTCGCGTTTAGCAAAGGGGTTAAGCAGATTAATAGTTTGCAGTAAGATATCCGAGCCGAGAACTTCAAACAGATTATTAGTGATAGTCGCGCCCTGGATTTCCAGCGCGATTTCGCCGGTTAAACTGGAAGCCAGTTGCTGCGGCGTATTACCATTGGCCTGTAAGTTCAGCAATAAGTCTGTTTCGCCCCCATCAATAAGCCCCTTATTCTGCTGCCCCAGATCTGCCGGTACCAATCCCGACACCATTAACCGGCCGTCTAAGCTGGCGCCCTTATCAAGCTGTTCAATATTTAAATGGCCGCGTACTTTGCCCTGCGCCAACTCAGCGTCAAACGGCTCAGCCTGAAGCTTGGAGTCCCGTATTACCAGCTGGGTTTTAATATTACTAAATGTGGTCTGGTTAAATTGCAGGCTGCCAATTGTCATCGCGACATTAGCAGTGGCAGCACTTAACCAACCCCAGTTAAGCGGGCTATCTGAAATCAAATCGCCACTATCTTCATCCACGCTTTCGCCCTTACCCTCCAGTGTTTCAGCAGTGGTGGTGGCAAAGCGATTTAAATCAATTTCTGGTGCATGAAAATGGCCATTTATTGCCACAAGCCTTTGAGTGTTATTCACGGTTAAACTACCCTCCAGCTGGCTATCACCAAGGCTGATATTAAAAGGATCAATTTGGTACAGCGTATTGTTGCCGGCAAGCTGTATTTTTAGTGTTAACGGCAGGAAGCTATCCCAGCGCGCAGTATCAATCTTGCTAAACGCAGAAAAATTTTCAATGTTTGCTACCAGCGTGGCACGGGGCTGTTCTGCGCTAAGCTGAGTAAAAGTGGTAGTAAGCTCAGCGTCGACGCCCACTGTTTTCAGCGTAATAACCAATGGCCAACCGGCTGGCTGTTCTGCTTGCTGAAAATCCAGCTTCATTGTCGCATTCAGCGGGCTTTCCAGTTGCCAGGCAGGTGTCGGTGAATTGCTGTCCTCTCCCTCGCTAACGGGATGCTGATAGATTGTTGCGCCCGCCAGTTCGGCCGTTACGTCCATGGCGTCGTTGCGGCTGCTGATATTGACGTTAAGATTTTGCGCCCGGTGCTGCTGATAATGCAGCTGTGCTGCCTGCAGATCAAGGTCGATTGACCACTGTGCCAGCCGTTGCAAAATTGCCGTTAAATCGGTTGCCGATTGCTTTTGCCCATCGTTTTTGCCGGCAACGACAGGAAATTGGTCCAGTGCAAGATTACTGGCTGTTATTTTGCCTGTCAGGCTGTGGCTAGTGGTATTTAAGATGCCGTTTGCCTGCAGCGAGCTATCCGCAAAATCCAGTGACAGGTTCTGTAAAGTGAAGGCTGGCTGCCCGGCAACAGCCTTAGCACTGAGCTGAAGCGGTTGACCACCCACTGCGCCGCTAAGTTTGAGTCCCCAGTGTCCCTGCTGCGGTGCTTTAAGGCTGCCATCCAGGTTTATTGGCGCTATCGGGCCAAGGTCTCTGTTAATTAAACTCCCAAGCGTGTCGTGCTCAGTTAACCGCACGCTGACTGTTGCTTCACCCGGTGTAATGCCATCGCTGCCTACAGTGCCGTTAAGCCGTATTTCAGCGCCAAAGCCAGCAGCGTAAAAATCTACATCCCTGGCCTGGTCAGAGCGGGGCAATGCCAGTCTGCCCGATCCGGTAAGTGGCTGGTCCTCATGGCTTGCCTGAAGCTTGACCAGCAACCGTTCATCTGACTCTTTTGTCAGCGTTAATTGCGATACCGTCAACTGGTTTGACTGATCGTCTTTTTCAGGGCTTGCTATGGTGCGGCTGTAAGTCAGGTCTGCAATATCAACTTCAGAAAAACTAAACAGCGCCGGGCGAGTGTTTCTGCTGGCGTTATCAGAAGGCTTGGCCGGTGTTTTTCCGGGGTTAGTCTTGTTGCTGTCAGAGTGTTGATTTTCAGAGCGTGGCAGCGCAGTACTCCAGTTAGTTAAGCCGTCATCCCGGTCAATAAGCTGCAGCTCAATGCCGCTTGCAGCCGCCCGCCACCAGCTCGGCGCAGAAGTAAAATAATTGCCCACATCTATAACCAGTTCTGCTTGTGCTACTTTTAGCAAATTTTTGCCGATGGGTGTTTCAGGATTGCTAAGATTAAGATTGGTGGCAGCTAGTCGTGGCGGAAAAAGGTCTACCTGCAGCGTGTCCACGTTCAGCTGATAACCTGTGGCAGCGGTTAGCTGTGCTTGCAGCAAACCAAGGTAAGATTTGGGCGCGACCAGCAATACCGTAAGGGCGATAGCGATTGTCGCTGCCAGGCCGAGGATAATCCAGCCAGTAATTTTTAGTGTACGCATAAGGGTACCCCATGCTTAACTTAAGTTTTCTCCATAAGCGGTACTTCATTTAACCGCACTGCGGTAACGCAAAGTGTTATGATCCGGGCAAACCGGTTTATCTGAAATGTATGCAATAACTATTCCTGCCGCCCCTTTGGTGTACTACGTGTCAATGGCAAGCCGGCTGCCGATTGTCGCTCAGACCAATTCCGGCTAAACTCTGCTAGCGGTGCAACACGCTTATTTTCCATTAAAAAACTGATTAGTAATGAAAAAATTATCCAAGGTGCAACTTAAACAACAAGCGGCAGTGCTTAGCGCGGTGACAGCATTAGAGCAACAGGCGCAGGCAGAATTGCAGGCTGTGGTGCAATGCTGGTTTAGCCTTGAGTATGAAGCGCTTCCTGGTTCTTTGCTGGTGCGGCTACAGTTTGCAGACGAGGCCGGGCTTGAGGCCGCGCAGCCGCACCTGCTAATCTGGCAAAAACGACTTAGCGGTTTATTGCTTAAAAAAGGGTTTGTGCTCAAAGATATGCGCAAGCATCTGGTATTTACCTGCAACAGCCCTGATGACTAGCCAGCGTTGACCCGCGCAGCCGCTTTCCCAACCAGCCAATTAAACGGATACGTTGAACCATGAAATACACCTTAGGCGCTTATGCTGCATCACCCAATCATAGTGGCTGGAACCCTGAGCTGGAAACGGCTTTTTATAATGCATTAAAAGCGTTACCAAATATTAAAGGGCTGGAGCATCCTTTTTTAGGTCAGTTGCATCAGCATGACGACGCCTGGTTTTTAACCAATATCGACCCAAAGTGGGATTATGTGTTTACCTGCATCCCCGGTATTATGAATGCGTTGGGCCAGAACCCCAAATTTGGCATTGCCTCAGATGACGATGCCGGGCGCCAGGCAGCGCTGAATTTTATGCAACAGGCATGCGCGGCAATTAGCAAATTAAATGCCCATGCTGGCCGAAAGGTTGTTACTGCTATTCAAATTCAAACCGCGCCGGCCCGCCATAAAGCAGCGTCATCTAAGGCTTCACTGCGCGCATCGCTAAAAACGATGCTCGGCTGGGACTGGCAGGGCGCCCAAATCGTTATTGAACACTGTGACGCTTATGTCGACAGCCATCTACCTTCAAAAGGCTTTTTAGCGTTATCTGACGAGCTGGAAGTATTAACCGCTGTTAATGCAACTATCCCTGAACAGCAGCAGCTGGGCATGGTAATTAACTGGGGCCGCTCGGTATTTGAGACCCGCACGGTAGCAGGCGCGGTGCAGCATATTGAAGCAGCAAAGGCGGCCGGGTTATTACGCGGTGTAATGTTCTCCGGCGTATCAGATAAGGATAGTGAATACGGTGCCTGGCGTGACTCTCATCAGCCAGCGCAGCAAAGTGAGTTGATTAAGCACGGTGAGCCGGGTAGCTGGATGAGTGAAACGGCAATTCATCAGTGTCTGGCAGCCTGCGATAAGCTCGAAACCTTGCAGATATTAGGGGCAAAAATCGGCATCAGGCCGTTAAATGCCTCAATTGAGCAACGATTTGCAGTTATCCACGAGACATTGGCGATACTGGATCGCTATTTTGAGGCTACTTAAGTCTAGCGGACTAGGCCAAACCTGTTTGACCTTTTTGGCTTTGGCTTAGTTTCCTATTTACTTGGCGTGCGGTATTTCTCAAACCAGGCCAGCATATATTCTACTTTTTCAATCATCCGGCTTGGTGTGTTCGAAATACCATGTGGCGAGCCGGGGATCCTTACCAGCGCTGTATCTACCCGGCGAATTTGTAGCGCCTGATAAAACTGCTCTGACTCTGAAATTGGCGTGCGCCGGTCCTGCTCGCCGGTGATAAGAATAGTGGGCGTTTGCACATTACCTACCAGGCTCAGTGGCGAGCGCTGCCAGTAATGATCAACATGCTCCCAGGGTACGCCGGGAAACTGATAAAAGGTCTGGTACAGGTAGCTGTCACCGGTAAGTACCTTGCTCAGCCAGTTAATCACCGGCTTTATTACTGCTGCAGCTTTATAGCGATTAGTTAAACCAATAGCATAGGCTGCAGCAATACCACCAGCCGAACCGCCACCGATAAACAGGTTGTTTTCATCAATAAAGCCAAGCGCAAGCATGGCATTCACACCGCTGTCGTGGTCGGCATAGTCTTCCGGCGAGCTGTATTTATTTTGCAACAACAGCGCAAAGCGTTCGCCATAGGATGAGCTGCCACGGTGGTTATCGTATAACACCACATAGCCCTCTTTGGCATAGCGCTGCATTTCTGCGCTCCACTGCGCGCCATAAGCTAAGTGTGGCCCGCCATGAATTTCCAGCAACAAGGGGTACTTTTTGGCCGGGTCAAAATCCGGCGGTGTCATATACCAGCCCTGAATATCCTCACCATCGAACGACGATTTATAGTTAATTTCATGCACCTGCGCCAATTTTTTATGGCCCAGTAGGTCTTCGTTCAGCGCCGTCAATACCGTGCTTTTACCTTTTTGCAGCACAGCAACATCGCTCGGCCGCTGGCTGGTACCATGGGTATAGGCGATAACGCCATTGTCAGAAAGGCTGAAACTGCCGCTTAAATAAGGCTGCGGTTGTGACACCCCACCTAAACTGCCAGTCAGCTCAGTGAGTTTATCCTTGGTCGTTAACGTTGCCAGTTTGCGCTGGCCATGGTCATCGTATTGCACCACAAAGCTGCTATTGCTTTGCCAGTCAGCCGCAGCAATACTGCGGTCAAAATCTGCGGCAACATCGCTGATGCTATTATTGCTAAGGTTCAGTATTTTTAACTTACTGTTGCTGTAGGGCACCAATGCATTGCTTTGCCATAAAAAGGCCAGCTGTTTGCCGTCGGGCGAAAACACCGGTGCAGACTCATCACCAGCAATAGTGGTCAGGGCAGTCAGCTCATTACTGGCTAAGTCCAGCCGGTACAGATTGCTGTCGCGGGGCTGAAACTCCCACTCGGCGTCCAGGTTAGCTGAGAACACCAGTGCTTTGCTATCGGGGGTAAAGCTAAGATCACTACCATAGTGGAAGTCACCAGAGGTGAGCTGACGAGCGCTACCACCCGTTACTGGCAGCACAAAAATCTGACGGAACTGTGGCTTTAAAAACCCCTGACCATCGGCCTGGTAACGGGCCCTGTCCAGCACGACTGCAGACTCTGACCACTTAGCGCCTTCAGGCTTTTTAACCTTTTTCACCCGCTGTTTCACATCGGCTTCGCTGGCTGCCACATTCATGGTAAGTGCCAGCTGAGTGCCATCCGGTGACCAGCTCAGGTTAGCCGGGCTTTGCGCTAAGCGTGATAACTGAGCAGTTTTATTCCCGGCCAGATAATGCAAATGAATTTGTCGGCTACCGCTGACATTGCTGATAAAGGCCAGTTTTTTGCCATCGGGTGACCAGCGCGGCTGACTGTAGTTAAAATTATCTGCAAATAGTGGCAGTTGCTGGCCGGTTTTTACATCCAGCAGCCACAAGCTGGTGCGGGTGCTGTCGGTCATAATATCGTTGCTGGCCCGCACATAAACAATTTTGCTGCCATCGGGCGATATTTGCACGTCGCTGGCATATTCCAAAGCAAAAATATCTTCAGCTTCAAAATACGGGCTGCTGGTAGTGCTGGCAGCAACTGGCATAGCATTAAACAGCGCGCTGCCCAGCAGTGCACTGGCTAAAAACTTAATGGCTAACGGAGTAAGTTTCACGGGTAGGTTCTCGTTGTTCTCGCAGTAAAGATTAAACTACCTGCTTTGTGTTTTGGGTTCAAACGGACCACGACCAACCAGCCGTTTTAAGCGCCTGATAGCGCAATTGTTATTGCAGTACTGCTTGACGAAAACAATTTCGGCCACTTTGTTTAGCGGCATATAATTGTTTATCAGCTAATGCTGTAATGGCTTCTTTTGACGCTTCATCGTAGGGGCTGGTAGCGCCACCAATACTAATGGTAACAATACCATGCTCAGTAGTTGGGTGCGGTATCGCTAATTCAGCAATGGCCGTCAGTAACTTGCCGGCCACTTTATCAGCTCCCTGCCGGTCGGTATTCGGCAGTATGACCACAAATTCTTCGCCACCATAGCGGGCCACAATGTCGTTTGGTCGTAAGCAAACGTCTTCTAATGTCTCAGCCACCCTGCGCAGTGCTTCGTCACCAGCCAAATGGCCAAATTGATCGTTAAATAATTTAAAATGATCAATATCTATCATTAACATCGATATTTCGCGCTGCTTTTGCCTTTTACCGATAGCAATTTGTTTCTCAAGGTTACTGTCTAAAAAACGTCGGTTAAAGATGCCGGTAAGGCCATCTACATAAGCAAGCGAATGTAAAAAGTCAGTTTGACGCTTTAAGGTTAAATGCGCTTTAATTCTATGCAGGAGTGTATTGGCATTAACGGGTTTCTGGATAAAGTCTACCGCGCCAGCTTGCCAGCAGGCATCTTCTTCTTCCTGCTCATGCAATCCGGTAACAAAAATAACGGGGATGGCCGCAATAGTTTCATCTGCCTTCATGGCCTTACATGTCTGCAGTCCATCCATATCAGGCATCATAACATCCAGCAAAATTAAATCTGGCGCACTGTCGCGGCAAACCTGCAGAGCCTGCACTCCGGATGTTGCCATGAGTACCTGATAATTATCGCCAAGAATATGATAGATAATTTGTATATTGGTCGGTTGGTCATCTACCACTAAAACAGTAGCTTTACCAAGCGACGCTAAAAAACGATCCATTTTTATATCAGCCATACATCACTCTTGTTGTTGATCAAGTAGTTGCTGAAGTATTGCAGCTGCATCCTGAAAAGCCAATACCGAAATACGTTCGGCTAGCGCCTTCGCCAAGACAGCATCTTGTTTTATTAACTCGCTTTGAAGGTCTTTAAACAACATTGTTGCTGACATATTTGCATTATTAAGATGGCGCAATAATATCTGCATATTACTTAGCAGTACCTCTTTATCCATGGGCTCCGGCTTAGCGACGGAAGGTTCAATGGCCGCTTGGTATTTTAACAATTCGGCAAGATGCTCCAGACTCGACCGGCAGGCGTCAATTAGCAGGTGTTCTGAAAGCATGTCAGTGGCTTCAGCCTGTGCGGATTGCTGCTCAAACCGGCCAGAAATATCAGCCAGTTCACTGAACCCGACGGTTGCGGCGGCGCTTTTCAGGCTATGGGATAGCAAATGCAAATCCCGCGTTGAATCATGCGCTTCTAATACAATAAGGGCAGCGTTTATATCTTTTTGTAATTGCGCAGCAAGTTTAAAATAAAGCGGCACATTACCAGCCAGTCGCTTTAATGCAGTTTTAATATCGATATGATGTTCTGCACAAAAATCGTGTAGTGAGTCGTCTAAGTGCGATTTTTCCGGTGTAGCTTGTTGCCCTGAAAGTGGTTGATGCTGACAGTAATGGCAAACTTTATCGATAACTTCCTGCAACGAAAACGGCTTGGCAATATGGTCGTTCATTCCTGCCTTAAGACAGGCGGCTTTATCTGTAGGCAACGCATTTGCGGTCATAGCAATAATAGGAACTTGTTTCAGTGACAGATCACTGCGGATACGTCTTGTTGTTTCATAGCCATCTATTTTTGGCATCTGAATATCCATCAGAATGGCATCAAAAACATAGTCGGTATCTGCCAGTATTTCCAGCGCCCGTTCGCCGCTATCGGCCGGAGTGACGGTGGCTCCCTCAGCCTGTAACAGTTCAATCGCGACCAGCTGGTTCGTTAAATTATCCTCGACTAACAGAATATGTAGCCCTGCCAGCGGTTGCAGGCGCAGGTCCGGGCTTGTATTGTTCGACGAGACCGGCTCACCGTGCACAATGGTTTGTACAGTTTTTAACATCACATCAGGGGTAACCGGTTTAATCAGAAAACCGTCCAGCAAGGTTTTATTACTATCAGTGTTTTTTGTTAAGACCTCTCTGCCGTGGGCCGTTACCATGACAATAATGGGGGCAAGGGAAAGTTGTTTGTTTTTACGAACCTGCTCGGCAAACGCCAGGCCATCCATGCCTGGCATTTTCCAGTCCACCAATAATAAGGTGTAAGGGTTGTCCTGTACCTGAGGTGTACTTAACAGCTGGAGCGCCTCTTCCGCACTTTGGGCGCAATCTGCCTGCCAGCCGAGGGTAAGGCACATTTCCTGCAGTATCAGCCTGGCACTGGCATTGTCATCAACAATAAGCGCATGAAAAAGGGGGGTGCTATGTTGCGGTATCGGAAAGACCAACTCCTCGCTGATTTTGTGCAGCGCCATGCTAAACGAGAACTCACTGCCAACATCAGGCGTACTTTGTACTTTAATCGTACCGCCCATCAAATTAACCAGCCGTTTACTGATGGCAAGGCCCAGACCGGTACCACCAAAACGGCGTGTTATTGACGACTCCGCCTGATGAAAACCACTAAAAATGACTTCTTGTTGTTTTTTGGTCATGCCAATACCGGTGTCACGAACCTGAACATTCAGAATAATCTTGTCTGAAATACTCAGCGTTACCCCAACCGAGACAATGACTTCACCCTGCTCGGTAAACTTAATAGCATTACCAACAATATTTAATAAAACTTGCTTAATGCGTAAGCTATCACCGCTTAATTGATCCGGAACGTCTGCGGCTATCCTATACAGTACCTCTACATCTTTATCCTCAGTAGCTGACGATAAAATAATACCGACGTCCTGCATCAGCATCGCCATGCTAAAGGGATGGTTATCCAGCTCAAGCTTACCCGACTCTACTTTAGAAAAGTCCAGAATATCATTTAGCAGTGACAGCAACGATTGGGCTGCCCGGTAGGTTTTACTGATGTAATCTGTCTGGCGTTGATCAAGTGCTGTTTTCTGAGTTAATTGCAGCAGACCGAGGATAGCGTTCATTGGGGTGCGTATTTCATGGCTCATATTGGCCAGAAAATCTGATTTAGCATTGTTGGCGGTATCGGCCACTTCTTTCGCGGCGGCAAGCTCATTTTCCCGGCGAATTTGCTCGGTTAAATCATAAGCTATACCCAAGTAGCCAACAATATTACCTTCAGCGTTGACCAGGCTGCTGACGTTTAAGCGCACGGCGATATGGTCGCCGGTTTTTGTGACATAGGTCCAGCGATTTGCATCATTTTTACCTAGCCGGGCTTTAGCGACAAAGGTGTCAAAACCCACAGCAACTTCAGTACCCAGTTCCCGACTCAGCTTTGCTGCCCGCTGAGTCACTTCTTCTTCGAGGTGGAATATCGCGGGTGTGTTTTTCGCTATCATCTCCTCCGCCTTATACCCCAATAGCATTTCAGCGGCCGGGTTAAACACCGTAATCAGGCCATCAACGTCGGTGGCAATAATGGCATAGCCGGCACTTTCTAAAATAGTGCGCTGTAACGCACTCACCTGGCTTATTTCAGCTGTTCGGCGGGCAACCTGAACTTCAAGCTCTGCGTTTGCTTTGGTTAAAGCGGCTTCATTTATTTCCCTTAATTCGGCTTTGTGCAGTGCCATTTGTTTACGGCGCAACAGTAACAGTTGTAACGTGAATACAATAAGGGAGATTAAAATCGTTAAGCTCATGATCTCACGATACAAGCTATTGTAAGAAGGTAACGCCAACTCTGTTACAAATTGCTCAGTCGGTGCCAGCTCAAGCTGCCATTGCCGGCCAAACAGGCTCAGTTGCGACTGTTGCTGATATTCACGCAGGGCAGCTGTCTCGTTACCGCGCTGAAAAAAATTGATATTCTGGCTATCAGTAATATCACTAATATTCAGTACCACGTTCGGTCCAAGGCCGGCTATTGTGCTAAGTACTTCATCAATTAATAACGCTGCATAACTCCAGCCAAACAAATGCTGAATCCTTTCCTGCCCGGTTGTTGGCGCCGGGGTAATGTTATAAACAGGTATTAAGATTAGAAAGCCTTGCTGACTTTTTTGCTCCGCCTGCACCAGGGTAATCGGCGCAGTTAATCTTACGGCGTTATTCTGCGCGGCACTCATGGCGGCATAGCGGCGCATAGCTTCTGAACCGATATCCAGGCCGATAGCCTCGTTATTGTGTATTTCCGGTTCAATATACTGGATTACCAGTAAACTATCGTTATGGGGGGTAAGTTGCCGAAGCGCAAATTGTTTATCCGGGCGTTCTTGTTTTGCACTCTCAATAAACTCAGCCAGATTACGTTGCGCCACATAGCGGACAAAACCAAAACCTCGTGCCCCCGGAAATTCCAGTGGGTAATCGCGGGTATTGGTATATTCCTGCATAAGTTGATAATTAAATTTTTCCGGTGACGATGCCATCACTGCGCCACGGGTGCCGCGCAAGCCATACTGGTAAAGTGTAACCTTCTCTCTGACCCCTTCACTAATTTGACTCAGCCGCGACTGCACGGCCTGACTTATTCGTTGCTGTTGTTGAATTTGCTCTTTATCAACGGCCCGTTCTGCCAAAATGTATCCAAAGATCAACAAACTTAACGGTAACCATAAAGAAAATAAAAATTGCCTGAGTTTCAAACTTTTATTACCTTTATTAGCGCTCATTTATTTTCCCGTAGCGTCCGTTGGCAAATATTTCTGGAGTAACAAGGCGGCTTTAGCAAAGTCCAGAATGGCAACCTGATGTAAAAATTTGTCAGCGTCAACTTCTGACAGTAATTGCTCTAATTGAAGTCTGTTTTTTGCGACCAGAGTGCAGGCTGCCATATCCTGATTCTTCAGTAAAGTATGCAAATGACTGAGATCAAGCTCACTGCCTGATTCCGTAACAGGTAATGAGTGCTCGCTAATAATGGCGTGTAATTCAACACAGCTTTGCCGATATACACTAAAAAAGTGTTGCCAGCTTTGTTGAGTGACAATTTGCGCAGAATCCAGCTGATGTTCAAGCTGCAACGAATGCTTGACCAGTTCGTCGGCTCCCAGAGTGGCATAACTACCCCGCAGCTTATGCAACAGCTGCTGGCAACTCTGATGATCAGAAGTCGCAATATAATGCTGTATTTGCGAGATATTATCCGAAGTGCTATCGATCAGATTTTTTACCATCGTCAAAAGCTGAGGCAAACGCTTATTGGAGAGCATTAATAGGCTGTCGAGCCGGTTGCGGTTAATTAACGTCACTGCAAGCCTTATGGTTTTACAAATTTAAACAAAAAAAACAATTAAAATACTTATTTTTCATACTTTAGTTTAATTGATGCAGAAATAAAACATTAAATGCGCTATAACTGAAACAGGTAAATTCGACAAAAAGCACAACAGGACCTCATTAATGGAGCTGACGATTAGTAGTGCATCCAAAATTCTGATTATTGACGACCAGCCAGCTAACATTGCACTGCTAAGTGAAATGCTGCAAGACATGGCCGAAATATATTTTGTCAGTAAAAGCACTGAAGCGTTAAGTAAAGCACAAGAATTGCTGCCGGACGTTATTTTGTTAGACATTGAAATGCCGGAAATGAGTGGTTTCGAAGTCTGTAAATTGCTGAAGCATGATCCGCTGACCGCTGATATTTCAGTTATTTTTATTTCAGCGCATACCGAAGCAGAGTTTGAGTATAGTTCTTTAGCGTATGGCGCAGTAGATTTTATCGCGCGGCCATTTAACCGGGCTATTTGCCGTTTACGAGTACAAAATCATTTGTTTATGCAGCAACAAGCTAAAGCGCTGCTCTACAGCAAACAGCATATATATGCTGAAAAACAACGGCTGCAAGTCACCTTGAATTCAATTGGTGACGCCGTTATTGCGACCGATACTGAGGCAAAAGTTACTTACATGAACCCGATTGCTGAGCATATGACAGGCTGGCTGCAGGTTGATGCTGTAGGTAAACCTATCACTGAAGTGATGTTACTGCGGGATACTGAAAGTAAACAAACGGTGACGAATCCCGTTAGTCTGGCCCTAACAGAGCAACGGATTGTCGCTATGGCACTGGACTGTGAATTAGTACACCGAAATAGCCTGGAATCTTCTGCTGTTGAGGACTCTGCTGCGCCGATTTTTGATGAACAAGACAGGATCATAGGCGCCATTATCGTGTTTCATGACGTGGGTGAGGCCAAGGCGCTGGCCACCAAAATGAGCTTTTTAGCAAATCATGATCAGTTAACTGGCCTGCCTAATCGCATTCTGTTGCATGACCGGCTGGAGCAAGCATGTTCTCTGGCAACGATGATCGAGCGAAAAGTCGGTTTGATCCTTATTGATGTCGACCAATTTAAATTTCTGAATGATTCATTAGGGTATCAGTCTGGCGATAAGTTATTAAAATTGCTGGTTAAACGCTTGCAAACCATTCTGGAGCCCGATCATACCCTGGCTCGCACCGGGGGGGATGAGTTTGTGCTGATTTTTCCTGACATTGTGCATATAGAGCAAATTAGTAATCTGGCGCACAATATCAGTCGGCTATCAAGGCAACCTTATGAGTTAAATGGTAACAAATATAACATGTCGCTCAGTATGGGCATTAGCCTGTACCCGACAGACTCCAGCGATGCTGAAACTCTGTTAAGACATGCCGACGTAGCCTTATTTAAGGCAAAGCAGGATGGCAGAAACAATTTTTGCTTTTTTTCTGATGAACTGGGGCAGCGCATGTTGCAGCGCCATCAGCAAGAACAAAGCTTGCGGGAGGCGATTGCAGAAGACAGGCTTGAAGTGCATTTCCAGCCAAAAGTAACGCTTATTGACGGTAATATTATCGGAGCAGAAGCGCTGGTCCGGCTCCGCAATAAAAATGGCAGTTTAATGTCACCTGCAGAATTTATCCCGCTGGCGGAAGAAACCGGTCTTATTATTCCTTTGGGGAAAATGGTGCTGGTAAAAGCATGTCAACAAAGTGCGCGTTGGAAAAAGGCGGGAATAACTTTGCCAGTGTCGGTCAATATCGCCGCAGCGCAGTTTACTGAAGCCGGTTTGGTAGGGTTAATAGAGCATCTGTTGCAAGAATACCAGTTGGCACCCGCCATGCTGGAACTGGAAGTGACCGAAACGGCACTGATACAAAATCCGCAACAAACTGCAGAAACCTTAAGCC
Organism: Arsukibacterium sp. UBA3155; assembly: GCA_002364615.1. Taxonomy (GTDB): domain Bacteria; phylum Pseudomonadota; class Gammaproteobacteria; order Enterobacterales; family Alteromonadaceae; genus Alishewanella. The sequence continues at coordinate 100,963 of DEYP01000026.1, forward strand.
AGTTCCGTGCGATTGGCATTACTGTCGCTATTGATGATTTTGGTACCGGCTACTCCAGTCTGGCGTACCTTAAGCAGTACAAAGTGGATGTGCTGAAAATTGATATGTCTTTTGTTAAAGACATGTTGTCTGATAAAAACGACCATGCCATTGTTAATACCATTATCTTACTGGGACAGTCAATGCAGATTGAACTGGTTGCAGAAGGTGTAGAAACGGCTGAACAGCAGGCGATGTTACTTGAGTTAGGCTGCCGATATGGCCAGGGCTACTATTATAGTAAGCCGCTGGCCGAGGATGACTTTATGCAGTACCTTAAAGCTGGCAAGGCGCTTAAATAAGCCTGCCAGCCTGATAATGGTTAAGCATTGACACTATCGAACAGGGTCAAAAAGGTCGGTGCCTGGCGAATATGCACCGGCAAATGCAGCCGCCTTGCAATATCCTGTGCGCTTATCACACCACGGATAAGATGCGACTCGCGATCGACCACCACGCAATGCTGCTCGCCACTGGATTGCAGGGTATTTAATACATCGGCAATAGTGCAGTGTTGCAACTGCTGCCAGGCCAGGGCTTTAATCTTTTCCCGTGGTCGCATTAAATCGGCTACTTTAATCTCCCGTCGATCATCGCCGTTAGCAACCCGGCGCATAATAGCTTGATCAGATAAGTGTTCCAGATGGATCAAACCACTAAGCTCACCTTGTTCATCCACCACCAGCTTCAGTTTGCTGCGTTCAATCTGCATCAGTGCCAGCGCATCGCTGGCAGGGGTGGTTTCACTGATCATTTCAGGCTGACTTTGCTTAAAGTCGCTGACCAGGTGCAGTGCGGGTGAGGTTAAACTAGCATGGTCAAACTCATCTGGTTGCACCAAATGGTCAATCGCTTCTACTGCAAATAAAGATAATGTTTTCATGATATTCCTCGCTACCAACACGCAGAGGCCGCGCTGGCGATAAAAAATTTTTAATAAGGCATTTAATAAGAAATAGTGCCGTAAACGATTTCAGATCAGGAATATACTGGAGGGGCTCGTACCGGATGTGCAGCTTTAGGTTGCGCCAGGGCAATAGCGCTGGGCAGGCTCACTACCACGGCACTATGGTAACGTGCTGTCGGGTTTTGGAATGAGATCAGGCTATTGTCGTTATCATCGCCGCTGTCTTGTTCACTGGCAAGGCTCGTCTGGCCGGTTAACGGACTTATTGCCTGAAACTGGCCGTCAGCTAACGGCGCTGCATGAGGAGCATGCGCACTGGCAATCTGCGGTGTAATCAGCAGATTCAAGTAAACTATTAAGGCAACCGCACTTAACCAACGCATCATTTTAAAAGTATTCTCTGCAAAGCTAAGCCGCAAAAAACGGCATTACAAGCTGCTACTGATAATGACGGGCCCGCATGCACTCTGCAAGGGGGTAATGCAAAAATAGTTTACTATTGCGACCAATGGCGGTTTGCTAAAGGCCGAACTTGTCGTCAGACGCTGGGTTAGTCAGAATAGCCCGGTGCGACCATTTTGGTTGCAAGGCGGCGGGCACGTAGAAATCCCATCAGATTACTTAGCAAAAACGCAATTTCCATCAGCACCGCTACCGGTGAACCCACCAGAATATTATGCAGGATCCAGATGCTGGCTCCCAGCGCCATACAAAGCCGGACCCGGCCTACTCTGGTTAGAAAACTGCCAAAAGTACCCAACATTGCTGCGGCATAGGGCAACAGGTTTAGCGGGCTGCTGTAGGTCGTCAATAAAATGAGGGTTGCGCCAGCCATGAACAACAGCATCCAGCACTGCCGGGGGTACAGGGCGGCTACCAGAAAGCGGATCGCGGTTAAGCTGACAAACAATGCGGCCTCGTATTGACCTAGCAGTCCGAAATGGCTGGCATTGAGTACCGCAGAAATAAACCAGAATTTGAGCATCGCGCTGCGCTGTTGCTGCCAGAAAGCAAAAATACCGCTACCAAAGGCAATGGCGACTAGCAGTTGTGACCCGAAAAAAAACAGACTGAATTCTGACAAAACACTCTCAGTTGCTGGTGAATAGCGACAACCATAATACTGAATAACTAAGCGGCTTGCTTGTCGGTGCTGGCATAACTTATAACTAACTGCATGTATGCTGTGCCGCAAAATGCCATTTTATTTGACAGAGCGCTGGCTGGAGAATAATTTTCTGGTAGGCTTGCTATAACGACATTCATTAAGGGATCAGCATGAAAGCTGTGGGCTACCAACATACTCTGGCAATTAATGACCCCGAGTCATTAATTGATATCGAACTGCCTCAGCCAGAAGCCAGCGGCCGCGATGTGCTGGTAAAAGTGGCGGCGTTGTCAGTAAATCCGGTTGATACCAAAATTCGTAGCAAGGTGGCGCCAGCTGCAGGCGAGTATAAAGTGCTTGGTTGGGATGCAGCCGGCGAAGTGGTTGCTTGTGGCGACGCGGTAAGCATGTTTAAACCAGGCGATAAGGTTTACTATGCCGGGGCGCTTGATCGCAGCGGATCTAATGCGGAGTATCAGCTGGTCGATGAGCGCTTAGTCGCGCTAATGCCAGTTAATTTAACCTATGAACAGGCTGCTGCGTTGCCATTGACCGCAATAACGGCCTGGGAGTTGCTGTTTGACCGGCTTGAGTTAGATCAATCCAGCCTGAAATATCCGCGGCCGATACTGTTAATTACCGGTGCCGCGGGTGGTGTCGGCTCGGTGCTGGTGCAACTGGCCCGGCAATTGACCAGTGTTTGTATTGTCGCAACGGCTTCCAGGCCTGAAACTCAGGCCTGGGTCAAAGCGCTCGGCGCACATTACGTTATTGATCACAGTAAGCCGCTGCAACCACAACTTGCTGAGCTGGGTATTGATGCTGTCAGCCATGTTGCCAGTTTAACCCATACCGAACAGCACTATCCTGAGCTGGTAAAATTGTTGGCACCGCAAGGTAAACTGGCGCTGATTGATGACCCTGTAGGTGGCATTGATATTATGCCGCTGAAACAAAAAAGTATTTCGTTGCACTGGGAGTTTATGTTTACCCGCTCCTTATTTGCCACCGCTGATATGCATTTGCAGCATCAGTTATTAACCGATTTAAGTCGCTTAATAGAGCAAGGCCAGATAAAAACCACCTTACAGCAAACGATGGGCAGCATTAATGCGGCGAATCTGCGCCGGGCGCATGCGTTACTGGAAAGTGGTAAAGCCATGGGCAAGATAGTGCTGGCCGGTTTTTAACCGGCAGCAAGTGGTGTGACACATCAGGCTATTTGCTGATCCGGTTGATCGAAGCTATAGCTGGCTTTAAACAAGACCTGTTCCAGCGCCAGTTGCAGCGCTGTGTTAATTGGGTAGTGGCGGTTACCAAGCTGGTAATCCAGTTCATTTACCTGCTCTTTGCTTTGCATCATCAGTGGTGGCGGAGAGCTTTGTAGCATAATGACACTTTGCTGATACTTAGCCGGGTGATCGCTCTTAATGGTTTTACACACCGATAATGAGGTTTGCCCGGTTTTGTCGCGATAACCCGCGGCACCAAACATCCGGCAAATACTCGGGCGGTGCTGATAAATACTGCACTGGCCCTGTTTGCCATCAAAAGACAGTTTCTGATAAAACACACAACTTTGCTGCTGTGTTAACTGCCCAAGATCACTCAGGGTTTGTTCGGCTTTGCCTTGGTCAAACAAGTGCAGTGCCAGTGGCAGCATTTCCAGCACGGTTGCCTCGATAGTCGGTGCCAGACAGCACTCACCACAACCGCTACGGCATTGTAAGCCCTGGCGCTGTTGATAATCACTGAAAGTTTCCGCTATTTCGCCATACACAGCCTCAACACGACGCGATAATTCACGCAGCCGTAACATACAGACTCCGAACGAAATACATAAAGGGTTTGCTTAATAAAGAAACGACGGATTGTCGCGCCGCCATTCTACGCTTAGCCGGATAAACTCAGCAAGAGGGCGTTGTAAATATAGTCAGTGGCTAAAACATCAACTGGTTACCATCGGCTCGGTATAAAGATGGATCCGATTCTGACCTTTATCTTTTGCGCTAATGGCCGCAGCGGCAGCCTGAACTAAAAAGCTGTCACTGTCCTGGCGGCTGTTATCAATAACCCGGATGCCAATATTAATGCTGATAGCAAACTGTTGCTGCTGCCAGCTAAAGTTAAATGCTTTAACCAAATCGATTAGACGATATGCTACCACCAGCGCTTCATTGGCATTTTTACCGGGCGACAGCAGAGCAAACTGATCTTTCTCCAGCCGGGCCAGCATATCAGCCGGGGCCAGATTTTGCGCCAGCTGCTGGCCCAGCTGCTTCAGTAAATCATCACCGGCAGTATGGCCAAACCGGCTGTTTATATCATTAAACTCGGCCACATCGATAAATAACAGACTACTTTTCCGTCTGCCTGTCTGATACAAGGTGCGGGTTAGCTGCTGCAATAGATAATGACGATTATACAAGCCGGTTACCGCATCATGGTTGGCCTGATAACTTAGCTGTTCATAGGCCAGTTTCTGTTTGCTGATATCGATAACAGAACCATGAATAAAGGCGGGTTCGGTGGCCGTAGCTGGCACCAGCCTGGCTGATAGCAGTGCCCAGAATGGACTGCGATCGGCCCGTAAGCCACGGATCTCAGCTTGTTGTTGACCAAACTTATGCAGTTGACTAGTAAAATCCAGTCGATCATTCGGGTTCGCATAAAACCGGGCCATGCCATTGACGCCGACGTCCTGACGTAACTCACTGATTTGCTGATAACCCAGGATCTGCAGTAATGCCAGATTGGCATCGACTAACTGTCCTTCAGCATTACCGACAAAAAGGCCTTCGCTGGCCTGATGAAACAGCGTTTTATATTTACGCAATTCGTTAAGCGCTGCATGATCGGTGGTTTGTTCTGCATGAATATGGTCAAGACTGAAATGAATAACCGACATACACAACAAAATAAGCAGCAGCGTTAAATAATGCCATTCCAGTAACTGTTTAAAGTAGCCCAGTTGCGCCATGGTCAGAATGGCGGCACTCAGTAGCAAAAAGAAACAGGCTAAGGCCAGCGAGCGGGCGCTTTTCTGGCCGGCAACGGCATAATGCAGGGTAAGCAAAATATTGCTGCTAAGTAACACCGTTATACTGCCAAGTAATAACCAGAAGCGCCATTCGCCAGCGACAAGTAGCGGGCTGAACAATAAACACAGCGCCAGCAGGTTATTAAAGACATGTACCTTGTGCCAGATAAACGATAACGGTTGTTCCAGCCTGGCCCGGATAAACAAGTTTAGGCATAACAATGAGATCCCGGAAAAAATGTACAGAATTGCCAGATTAATTGCCGGGTTGTCAGGCCACATTAACGGAAACGCCAGTCCGTTTAATATTGCCAGAACCATAGCAAAACCGGTAAAAAACACGCCCTGATACAAACGATGGCGCTGGCGCAGCTGGTTGAACAGTAAAAAACTGTGCAAGGCCAGCATCAGCAAAATGCCACTAAGCACCCCGTCGAAAATGGCATTGCCCTGCTGCACACTAATAAAGGCTTGCGGTTGCCACAGGGTAATATCACTGGGAATAATGGCCGCATCTACTACCCGCAGATAAACGTCAAAATCCTGCTCGGGACCAAAGTTCAGCGCGGTTACGTAGCTGCGATAGGGTAGTGCCCGGACATTGAACGGGTAATCGTTGCCGGTGCGGTTAAGCAGTTCGATGTCTTTGCTGGCCCGATCAACCCGATACACCTCAAGCTTATCTACCATCGGAAAGTTATATTCCAGCAACCAGGTTACCGGTTGTTTGCTGGTACTGCGCAGCCGGGCTTTGAACCAAATGGGTTTGTCATCACTAACCAGAATGCGTTTATCAACGGCGACCGACTGAAAACTGTGAAGGTAGGCCGGATCAGCCAGAATATCATCAAGGGTAATGTCACGGGGTGAGCTTAGATAATACAGATATTGAATACCGGTTTTGGCGGTAGCATCGGGGTCAAGCCGGTTGCTGTCGGTTTGCGCGGCCAGAGGCCAGCTACAAAGCCATAACAGCAAGGCATATATCCAGGGTTTTGCTGGTACCACTAGCGCTCTCCGTCGGCAGGCAACATATGTACAATAAGGGGGTTAACAGAAGCCAGCTGCCCCGCTGCAATTTTAACAGTAGCTTAGCTTAATTACTTACGTTTTAGCTATACAAAAATAACATTAGCCGCTAGCGGCCAGATAGTCACCTATTTCAGCAATAAATTCACTGCCATAGCGGCTAAGTTTAGTATTGCCCACGCCAGACACGGCCAGCATGCTGCTATTGTCGGTGGGTAAGCGCTGACACATGTCGATTAAGGTTGCGTCACTGAATACCACAAACGGCGGTACGTCATCCCGCTCTGCCAATTGTTTACGCAAGGTCCGAAGCCGGGCAAATAACGCCCTGTCGTACTTTTGGTTGCCAAGCTTGGCGGGCACTTTCTGGCTGCTTTGCAAGCGCGGTACCGCCAGTTGCAGGTTGGTTTCACCCCGTAATAGTGGCCGGGCTGCAGGTAATAACTGCAACACCGAGTTACGGGTAATATCCTGTTGCAAATATCCAAAGTGCACCAGCTGGCGCAATACGCTTAACCAGTAGTCATGGCTATGATCTTTGCCCAGGCCCCAGGTACTTAGCTTATCATGCGCCTGCTCGCGGATTTTCTGGTTCTGGCTGCCGCGCAGCACCTCAATGACATGGGCCATACCATAACTTTGCTCTACCCGGTATACACATGACAACGCTTTGCGCGCCAGCTCAGTGGCATCAAACTGCTGCGGCGGGTTTAAACAAATATCACAGTTACCGCAGCGTTGTTGCCGGGCTTCGCCAAAGTAATTGAGTAATACCAGGCGGCGGCAGGTTTGTGCTTCAGCAAAAGCGGCCATCGCCTGAAACCGTTGCCAGGCTACCTCAGCCCGTGCCGGATTTTCTTCAGCTTCCAGCCAGCGTTTCATCCGGGTAATATCTGCCGGGTCAAACAGCATCAGCGCTTCTGCCGGCACGCCATCACGACCGGCGCGGCCGGTTTCCTGATAATAGGCTTCAATGGTGCGCGGCAATTCAAAATGAATAACAAAGCGGATATTAGATTTGTTTACGCCCATGCCAAAGGCCACGGTGGCGACGATGATTTGAATGTCATCGCGCTTAAAATCATCCTGCACCTGGCCACGTTGCTCGCTGTCATGGCCGGCATGGTAGGCCGCCACTTTAAAGCCACGCTCAGCCAGCTGACCACTCAGCTCATCGACTTTGCGCCGTGAGCTGCAGTAAATAATGCCGGCACTGCTGTCCTGCTGCTTTAAGTAGCTGACCACTTGCTCCAGTGGCCGGAATTTTTCCTGTACCGTATAGCGGATATTGGGCCTATCGAAGCTGCCGGTGTAAATGCAGGGGTTTTGCAAGGTTAACTGCTGCACAATGTCCTGGCGGGTCGCAATATCGGCGGTAGCCGTCAGCGCCATTACCGGAACGGCAGGGAAGCGCTGCTTTAATAACGCCAGTGCCATATAGTCGGGCCGAAAATCATGGCCCCACTGCGAAATACAATGGGCTTCGTCAATGGCAAATAAACTGACGCCAACATCAGTTAACCGATCTAAAAATGCCGGTTGCAATAACCGCTCGGGAGCGACATACAATAGTTTTAATTCGCCACGGCGCAGCCTTGCAAACACCTCGAGTACCGCTTCCCGGCTTAAACTGCTGTTAACGAATTCAGCGGCAATACCATTGGCCTGCAGGGCGTCAACCTGATCTTTCATCAGCGACATTAACGGCGAGACCACAATCGTTACCTGGGGCAAATGCAAGGCGGGCAGCTGATAGCACAGCGATTTTCCGCCACCGGTTGGCAGCAGCACAAAGCTGTCGCGACCTTGTAATGCCGCATCAATAATTTCAGCCTGGCCATCGCGAAAGGCGCTGTAGCCAAAGGCTTGTTTTAAAGTGGCTAATAAGTGTTCTGACACGCGCCGTTGCTACCCTGAAAAAATCAGCGGCTATTGTATGCGTTACGCCCGCTGATTTACAGCTTTGCCGCAATTGAATCTGCCATCGAAGTACGTTGCTGGTCAGACCAATTTGATTATAGCTAGAATTGCCTGGTGTTATTGGAGTTTTAACTCTAAATATTTTCTGTTTTGCCTTTGCGGCTATTGTCTGCTTTATTTACTTGTTATAGAAAAACTGATACCGTAGCGCCTCTTTTTAATATTGGTAATACCAATTTACAACTTGTCGAAAGGCAACCCAGCACAAGTGAAGCTAACCCGGCATGGCAGATTATAAAATTAAACCCGCTAAACTCTCAGACCGTATCGTAGAGCAGCTGGAAAACATGTTGCTGGAGGGTAGCTTTGCCCCGGGCCAGCGTTTGCCGGCAGAGCGTGAACTGGCTGAGCGGTTCGATGTGTCACGCCCCTCCTTGCGTGAGGCTATTCAGAAGCTGGAAGCCAAAGGCTTGCTAAGCCGGCGTCAGGGCGGCGGTACTTATGTCTGTGATAATTTGGCGGTGGGCTTAACCGACCCTTTGTTTGCGTTAATTGGTCGCCACCCGGAGTCACAGTTCGATTTGCTGGAATTTAGGCATGCGTTAGAGGGTATTTGCGCCTATTACGCTGCACTACGCGGCACGGCTGCCGATCATCAGCAAATTAAAGATTTATACAACAGCATTTGTTTAAGTCAGCAGCAACAGGACGTTGATGCCGAGGCCAAAGCCGTTGGCCAGTTTTATCTGGCGGTAGCGGAAGCGTCGCATAATGTGGTGCTGCTGCATTTAGTGCGTGGTTTGACTCCGCTGGTAGAACAAAACGTGCGCTTAAACCTGGTGGCGCTGGCGGCGCGCGAGGGTAGTGCTGAACAACTTAATGCCCATCGTCAGCATTTAATGCAGGCGGTAATTAATGGCGAGCCGGAAAAAGCCCGCCAGGCCAGTAATGGCCACTTAGCTTTTATTGAAGAAGCGTTGTTGGAAGTAAACAAAGAGCGCTCGCGAATTGAGCGCTCGTTGCGTCGTTCCCAGCAAGGCTGATAACCTGATAATTTTAAACGCGTAGGCGTGAATAACCATAGGAAACCTCGATATGTCTGAAGTCAGTAAGAATGACATCGACGCTCTGGAAACAAAAGAGTGGCTGGAAGCACTGGAGTCAGTGGTTCGCACCGAAGGTGTGGAGCGGGCGCAGTTTCTGCTTGAGCAGGTATTAGAACAGGCCCGCCTAGAGGGCGTGGCCATGCCAACCGGTGTGACCACTAACTACATTAATACCATTCCACCACAACAAGAGCCCGCTTACCCTGGCGATGTGAATCTGGAAAGACGTATCCGCTCGGTTATTCGCTGGAACGCCATTATGATTGTGCTGCGCGGCTCGAAAAAAGAGTTGGAGCTAGGTGGCCATATGGCCTCTTACCAGTCGTCTGCAGCATTTTATGAAACCTGTTTTAACCACTTTTTCCGCGCGCCGAATGAAAAAGATGGCGGTGATTTAGTTTATTACCAGGGCCATATTTCACCGGGTATTTATGCCCGCGCCTTTGTGGAAGGCCGCTTAACGGCAGCGCAGCTGGATGGCTTTCGCCAGGAAGTGGATGGCAACGGCTTATCGAGCTACCCACACCCGAAATTAATGCCTGAGTTCTGGCAGTTCCCCACGGTATCAATGGGCTTAGGCCCGATAGCCGCTATTTACCAGGCACGCTTTTTAAAATACTTAAATGGCCGCGAGTTAAAAGATACCAGCGAACAACGGGTATACGCCTTTTTGGGCGACGGCGAGATGGACGAGCCGGAATCACGTGGTGCCATAAGCTTTGCTGCGCGCGAAAAACTGAATAACCTGTGTTTCCTGGTTAACTGTAACCTGCAGCGCTTAGACGGCCCGGTAATGGGTAACGGTAAAATTATTCAGGAACTGGAAGGTTTGTTCCGTGGCGCCGGTTGGAACGTAATTAAAGTGGTCTGGGGCCGCGGCTGGGATAAATTACTGGCCAAGGACACCACCGGTAAATTGCTACAGTTAATGAATGAAACCGTTGATGGCGATTACCAGACCTATAAAGCCAACGACGGTGCTTTTGTTCGTAAGCATTTCTTTGGCCGTTATCCGGAAACCGCCGCCCTGGTTGCCGATATGACAGACGAAGAGATTTTCGCCTTAAAGCGCGGCGGTCATGAGCCTTCTAAGTTATTTGCTGCCTTTAAAGCCGCGCAAAACTGCACCGACAAACCGACAGTTATTCTAGCCAAAACCGTTAAAGGGTACGGCATGGGTGATGCTGCCGAAGGCAAAAACATTGCCCATCAGGTGAAGAAAATGGACATGACCCACGTATTGCAATTGCGCAAGCGCCTGGGCCTGGAAGACTATATCAGTGAAGAAGCGGTTGACGATCTGCCCTATATCGAACTGCCAAAAGACTCACCAGAATTACAGTATCTGCACGATCGGCGTAACGCGCTGCATGGCTATACCCCGGTTAGGTTGCCTAATTTTACCAAGCCGTTAACCCTGCCCGAGCTGGACGCATTTGACTCGTTATTAACCGAGCAAAAACGTGAAATCTCCACCACCATGGGTTACACCCGTATTCTGAATGTGTTGTTAAAAGACGAACATATTGGTAAGCAAATCGTGCCTATTATTGCCGATGAAGCCCGTACTTTCGGTATGGAAGGCCTGTTCCGGCAAATTGGTATCTATAACCCGGGCGGCCAGACCTATACCCCGGAAGACCGTTCAGTAGTGTCGTACTACAAAGAAGATGTGGGTGGTCAGGTATTACAGGAAGGCATTAACGAACTAGGCGCGATGTCGTCCTGGGTGGCAGCTGCCACCTCTTACAGCACCAACGATTTACCGATGATCCCGTTCTATATTTATTACTCGATGTTTGGTTTCCAGCGGGTAGGTGATATGGCCTGGATGGCCGGTGATCAGCAGGCGCGCGGCTTCCTGTTAGGCGCTACCGCCGGACGCACCACGTTAAATGGTGAAGGCTTACAGCATGAAGATGGCCATAGCCATGTGCTGGCCAGCACCGTCCCTAACTGTATTTCGTACGACCCCACGTACGTTTACGAGCTGGCAGTGATTATGCAAGACGGCATCCGCCGCATGTATGGCCCGGATCAGGAAAATATTTATTACTACATTACGGTAATGAATGAAAACTACCATCACCCGGCTATGCCAAAAGGCGCCGAAGAAGGTATACGTCGCGGTATTTACAAGCTGGAATCGTATAACGGCGATCGCGGTAAGGTACAGCTGTTAGGCTCAGGCACCATCTTTAACGAAGTGCGTAAGGCTGCTGAAATTCTGAGCAAAGACTACAGCGTTGCCTCAGACGTGTTCTCGGTTACCTCGTTTAACGAGCTGGCCCGTGATGGCCAGGACGCAGAACGCTTCAATATGCTAAACCCGGACGCGAAAGAGAAAACACCGTTTGTGGCGACGGTATTAGGTACAGCACCGGCGATTGCTGCTACCGATTATATGAAAAACTACGCTGAGCAAATTCGTGGCTTTATCCCGGCGGTATCTTACAAGGTGCTGGGCACTGACGGCTACGGCCGCTCAGACAGTCGCGAGAATCTGCGTCGTCATTTTGAAGTAAACGCTGGGTATATTGTGGTTGCTGCGCTGTCTGAACTGGTAAAACAGGGCGAGCTGAAAAAAGCGGTGATTAGCGAGGCCATTAAGAAGTTTGGCATTGATGCAACCAAAACCAACCCGTTGTACGCGTAAGGGGATAACTGATGACGAATGAAATTAAAGTACCCGACATTGGCGCAGATGAGGTTGAAGTAACCGAAATACTGGTTAAGGTTGGCGACAAAATTAAACCCGAGCAGTCTTTACTCAGCGTTGAAGGCGATAAAGCGGCGATGGATATTCCATCTCCCGAAGGCGGCGTGGTTAAAGAAATCAAAGTGAGCACCGGGGATAAAATCGCAACCGGTAGCCTTATTATGATTTTTGAAGGCGGCGCTGACGAAGCTTCGAAAGACAGCGACGACAAAGACCAGCAAAACGCTAAGCAAGCTGACGATAAAAAGTCAGATGATAAAACGTCAGATAAGCAAAAATCAGCAGACAGCAAGCCCGCTGAGAAAAAGTCTGGTGGCAGCGCCAGCAAAGACGTTGAAGTGCCAGACATTGGTGGCGACCCGGTTGAAGTAACCGAAATACTGGTAAAAGTGGGTGACAGCGTGAAAGCCGATCAGTCACTGCTTAGCGTCGAAGGCGACAAAGCCAGTATGGAAGTGCCGGCACCGTTCGAGGGTAAGGTAAAAGAAATTAAAGTTAGTGTCGGCGACAAAGTGGAAACCGGCAGCCTGATTATGGTGTTTGAAACTGCTGCTGACGACGCTGATACTGAGCAAAGTGACGACAGTGATAATAGCGCCAGCAAGGACGACAAGAAAGACGACAGCAAAAGCGATGCTAAAGCCAGTGAGCAGAGTACGGCCAAAGCTGACAGCAAAGAAGCCAACGCAGACACGGCAGACAAAGGCGACGGTTTTGTTGAAAACAAAGCTTATGCGCATGCATCGCCGGTTATCCGTCGCTTAGCCCGTGAATTTGGCATTAACTTAGCCAAAGTTAAAGGCACGGGCCGTAAAGGCCGGGTGGTGAAAGAAGATGTGCAAAACTATGTGAAGCAGTTGGTAAAACAGGCTGAAAGCGGCGCATCGTCTTCCGGTGCAGGCAACACTGGCTCCGGAAATAGTGTTGGCTTTGATTTAATTGCCTGGCCAAAAGTCGACTTTGCTAAGTTTGGTGAAGTGGAAAGCAAGCCGTTATCGCGTATTCAAAAGCTGTCGGGTAATAACCTGCATCGTAACTGGGTGCGTATTCCGCATGTTACCCAGTTTGATGAAGCCGACATTACCGGCCTGGAAGACTTCCGCAAAGAGCAAAATAGCCTGGCCGAGAAGAAAAAAATGGGCGTTAAATACACCCCGCTGGTGTTTATTATGAAAGCGGTGGCCAAGGCACTGGAAGACTATCCGACGTTCTGCAGTTCGCTGTCTGAAGATGGCCAGAGCTTAATAATGAAAAAGTACATCCATTTAGGTATCGCAGTTGATACACCAAATGGCCTGGTAGTGCCGGTGGTAAAAGACGTCAACAAAAAAGGCATTATTGAACTGTCGCGCGAACTGATGGAAATATCCTCTAAGGCGCGGGAAGGCAAGTTAAGTTCTGCCGATATGCAGGGCGGCTGTTTTACCATCTCCAGCCTGGGTGGTATTGGCGGTACGGCGTTTACGCCCATCGTTAATGCCCCGGAAGTGGCCATTTTAGGTGTCTCTAAATCAGAGATTAAACCAAAATGGAACGGTAAAGAGTTTGAGCCGAAGTTAATGGTGCCGTTGTCGGTATCTTATGATCACCGGGTAATAGATGGCGCCTTAGCAGCACGCTTTACTGCTACGTTAGCCAGCTATCTGGCCGATATCCGGCAAATTATTATGTAAAACCGGATTACGCCAGCAAAAACTGGCGTAATTTTCGATTGATAGCACAATCAATGGTTACAGAGCGGCGGCTCTGATGTTAAAATTCCGCCACTTTTTTCGCCTGATAGCCTCAATCCATTATTCTATGGATTTCGAAGTGCACGTAGGCGGCAAGCAAGCGAGTCCCCATGAGCTTAGGTTAGCTAAGTGATTGGGGTGAGCGGTGCAGCCAACACCCGTGCAATTTGAAATACGATGGATAATAATGCTGTCAGAACACCGGGAAAACCGGACAATTATGAAGGTAATACGATGAGCAACGATATTAAAACTCAGTTAGTAGTCGTGGGCGCAGGCCCTGGCGGTTATTCTGCAGCCTTTCGTGCAGCAGATTTAGGTTTAGAGGTTACCCTGGTTGAAGCGCGCAGCACCTTAGGTGGCGTATGCTTAAACGTTGGCTGTATTCCATCTAAAGCCTTGTTACACGTTGCCAAGGTTATTGACGATGCCCATGATATGGCGTCGCACGGCGTTACCTTTGGTGAGCCAAAAATTGATTTAGACAAAATCCGTGACTGGAAAGACAAAGTTGTCGGCCAGTTAACCAATGGCCTGGGCGGCATGGCGAAAATGCGCAAAGTTAAGGTAGTTAACGGTTTCGGTAAATTTACCGGTGCTAACACCTTACAGGTTGGCGACACCAAAATTACCTTTGAACACGCCATTATTGCTGCAGGTTCAGAGCCGGTATCACTACCGTTTATTCCAAAAGATGACGACCGGGTTATCGACTCTACCGGCGCGCTGGAATTAAAAGACATTCCGGGTGAAATGCTGGTGTTAGGTGGCGGTATTATCGGCCTGGAAATGGGCACCGTTTATCGTGCACTGGGTTCTAAAGTATCGGTAGTGGAATTTGCTGATCAGTTAGTACCAGCAGCCGATGCTGACTTAGTAAAAGCCTATACCAAGTACAACAGCAAAAAATTCAACATTATGCTGTCGACCAAGGTAACCAATGTTGAAGCGAAGAAAGACGGTTTATACGTCACCTTTGAAGGCAAAAACGCACCGGATAAAGCGGTACGTTACGACAAAATTCTGGTGGCAGTGGGCCGTAAGCCAAACGGTAACCTGTTAGACGCTAAAAAAGCCGGTGTTGACGTTGATGATCGCGGCTTTATTAACGTGGATAAGCAACTGCGTACCAACGTTAAACACATTCACGCCATTGGTGATGTTACCGGCCAGCCGATGTTAGCGCACAAAGCGGTACACGAAGGCCATGTAGCGGCTGAAGTGATCTCTGGCATGAAGCACTACTTCGACCCACGCTGCATTCCATCAGTAGCATATACCGACCCGGAAATGGCCTGGACCGGCATTACCGAGAAAGAAGCGAAAGAGCAGGGCGTAAAAGTAGAAACCGCGACCTTCCCATGGGCAGCATCAGGCCGTGCCATCGCCTCAGCCCGTACTGAAGGTTTCACCAAGCTGATATTCGACAAAGAAACGCACCGCATTCTAGGTGGCGCCATTGTCGGTATTAACGCCGGTGAAATGCTGGGCGAAATCTGTTTAGCAGTAGAAATGGGTGCCGACGCTGAAGATATCGCGTTAACCATCCACGCTCACCCAACCCTGAACGAGTCTATCGGCTTAGCTGCCGAAATCTACGAAGGCTCAATCACTGATTTGCCAAACCCGAAAGCGAAGAAAAAGTAATTTTTCTGGGTTTTAGATAAAACAAAGGCCGCAAATGCGGCCTTTGTTGTTTCTGGTTGAGATGTTTTCAAATAATAAACATTGTGTTAATCTTTTTGTTCGATAACAAACATGCAAAAAGGATTAGCACAATGCTGGTTCAGTTCAGTAAATTATGGAAAAACCACCCGTACCCTAATTTTCCCTGTGACAGAGGATTGTTCGCAAACCAATGTGCCATTCGTATGGGGGTAGCGTTAGAACTATCTGGTGTTGATACCTCCAGCTTTGACACCAAATACCCACAGAGACGTTGCTACCCTGGTTTAAACCACAGCCCGCGACATATTCTGGCAGCGCAAGAGCTGGCCAATTGGCTTGATGATGCTGGCAACAACGCATTCGGCAGCAAAAGAGTGATCAGAGGTGGTGCGCTTGAATCCCTCAAAGGCAAGAAAGGCATCGTTTTTATAATGAACGGCTGGGACAGCACGGACCATATCGACTTATGGGACGGTGAAACTCTTAAAGGTGGCGCTCCCGATTGGTTAAATAAAGGAGACGAAGTATGGTTTTGGGAAATTACAGTGTGATCCGTCTCGTTTCTCTGGCTGCTATTCTGGCTGTGACTTCATGTGCTCAGGCCGATATCAGTGTTAATTCTGCCAACGATGTCTGTAAGGTAACAAGCGATGGCAAGAGCTATGAATTACAGCTTACGCCGCCATGTAGCCTGGTTAAGGTCGATTACAAAGATCACGACTATTTTCAGTACTACGACAGCAAGGTATACATAGTAGCGGGCAAACCGGCACCGCTAGCGCAGTTGGCTAAATGGTCTGTTACTGAAGCGGATAATTGCTCATTGCAATCGCAGGCGGTAATTGTCAACGCGGGTAAAATGCATCTGTCTGATGTTCGGCAAGATGCGTTGACCTGCCCAGAAATTGGTCTGGATGAAAAAGTATACCGGGATTACTTCGATAATATGATGACTAAGTAGGCATGAAAATCAGGGTAGCATTAACGGCATTTATTCTGATGATTGTCATCTCGGGCATAACTAAGGCCGATATGGCGTTTAAACAGCAAAAGGAACTAAAGCTGTTTCAGCATTATGCCCAGGCCAGTTGTTTAGCCACGGCTTTTAGCGATGGCGATATTCACCAGCAAGCAATAAGTGCATTAAACGGTTACCGCGAGTTTGGTGCCATGCCACTGGAGGCGTATCAGGAACTGGCAGAGCCAATGCAGCAATGGCTTAAAAAAGATTACGCCATGAAAGCTGGCAAGCAAAATAACCTGATGAAGTGTATTGATTTTGCAGAGTCAGAGATCGTAACAAAAATCTATCATGGCTATGCTGACAAGGCTAAAAGCTAGAGAAAAGTGAAATCTGCTTAGCGGTAGAAATGGGGGCCGACGCTGAAGGAGTCTATCGATTTAGCCGCCGAAATCTACGAAGGCTCAATCACCGATCTGCCAAACCCGAAAGCCAAGAAAAAGTAATTTTCTGAGTGTTAGGTAAAACAAAGGCCGCAATTGCGGCCTTTGTGGTTACAGTGAGCATGAGCCTCAGCCACAACTAACTAGAAGGTATGTTATAGCTCGTTTCTTTTAGTAGTCGATGCTCTCCTTTACTATCTGTCCACGACAGAGTAAGAGATTTCTCACAGTTTTCTTCGGTTTCCACAATTGCTTCAATATTGCCCAGATCAACATCATCAACTTTCCACTTTAGCTGAGTACCAGAGCTAAGCGGAGAACCTATAATGGAGAACAAGTTGTCCCGACGGTAATTAAATTTTTTAAATTCATTGAACAATGTTGAAACAGCTTCTGGCACTACTCCTATATATCTGGCATCCCCACTGTATATCCCGTCGTTAAAATAAGTAAATCGTTGTCCGGTGCGTTCAAAATACTTACAGCTATTTTCTGGTTGATTTTTTGAAGCCGTTGCCGAGGAAGGGAGGTGGTTACTTTGGGTCAGTGAAGTGATCACTTTATCTTGGAGAAACAGTTCGATATGAGATATACAACCCTCGTACTTATTAATATTGTATAAAGCGTCTTTATTACTTAATTTAAAAGACTTTATACCAAAAGTGTAGCTAACTTCAGGTCGCGATGGAAATACTGACTTAATCTGTGCATCAGTAGCATTTATCGGAAGCTTTCTGGCTTGCTCAAAGAAAGTTCTGAATTTTTGAGGTAAATGTGATGGTATTTCCTCAATGTTCGCTTGGTTGCTCATTTCTCGTCCCTCACTATACCGAAAATGGCTTACTATATAAGCATTTGAGCTGCAGTTCGGCCCACCGTCAGCGTGGTCGTCTTTAGAACTAAACCAAGCAAAAAATAACGCTGCGAAAAAAACAACTACAACAAAAATCTTCATTAACAACCCCATTCCTTTGGTTAATTTAGTTATGCTAACCAAGCTATTGCAGCTAAAAGTTTTTAGCTTCTAGCGTTTTAAAAGGTCGACAAAATACCTTAAAAATAAAGCTTATTGAAGTTAATAATATTGAAAAATCAGTAAATTTAGTGAGCAGATCCAACAGTTGATTCGCATGATTTGACTTAAACAACTGCGCCCACTTTCAGCGAGTTGTAAAATTTGGGGTAGATGAAAATTAAATCGGCTGCATGCTTTACTACAGCCGGGGTCTGATTACTTGGAGTCAACAGACTTAAGGTGTTTACGCCGTTCTTGCTTTTGCGCTTGTTCCATAGCTTCTTCTTCCTCGGCCAGCTCTTCATCAGACATCAGCAAACGATCATAGCCACCGGCGAGTATACCGCGTTCATCATCACCCAAATCGTACTCATCTGTTAAATACTTAGCTGCGTCTTCTTTAGCGCGTTTAAGTAACCAGGCATCAAACTCCGGTGTGCCGGGTTCAGGGCGAGCTTCAACGTTGTTGCTATGTACCAGCTTTGGTTTGTCTGCTTTATTGTTACTCATAACCATCTCCAAAGATGCTCGGGGTTGCTACCTTTGCTTTTCTGATAAATAAAACCTTGTTGCTGATAAAGCGAAATTAGCTTGTGATTTAACGGACGCATAATTTTAATTTGAGTCGCACCAATAGCCCGAGCATATGCTTGAAAAGCAATCATCGCAATAGTAAAAACTTGGCCTGAAAGCAGTGTTTTATCAGGATTAGCTTCTATCACATCTAGTCGCATCGATTTACCCGTTTTGGTTGGGATGCCGATCGCAAGACCACATAGCGTTGCTTTACTCCAGGTGGCTACATCTAATCGGTTCGGATGCCGGGCGCTCCATGCCTGATAGTCATTGGCAAAAGACCAGGGAACCGCAGTACCTAAACCTTTTCTGCGAGCCTCCCATATCCTGGCTTGTTGTAATGCTTCAGTATCAATATGCTTTAGTGACACGATATCCCGGAAAGTCGATGGTAAAGAGGCTTGAGCCGTTACAATGGCTTGGGTTCTTAACGATTGGTATTTATTCTCGGCATGTAGATGCGCTTGGTTCATAACAGTTCCTTTGCTGGGATGAATAATTAACGTGAAATATACGTTAATTTATTTCATCTTGCTACTTCGATTCACTTCTACCAAGCAATTCGTTTATTGCCGTTGGAATCTCTCCCTGCTAGCATCAGCATTCCATATATCAGGTACGACTTATGCGCTGTTGGCTGTTTACCTTATTGTTGCTTTTGTTTGGCTCGTCGCTGGCTTATGGCCAACAGCAATACTCTGAAGCTGCCTGTATTTTGCTGCAACAGCAAATTGACCGCTTTAGTAGCCAGCCACAGCTGAGTACTTACCAGGACAGCAAACGCCAGTTTGATAAGCATTGCCAGAACCCGATAGCGGCGCCAGATAAACCGCTGGTGCTAACCAATATCCCAGCTAAACCGGCAGCTAATAGCAACGCGGCTCTCCCGGTTGCACCTGCGTCTGAAAAATTTGATATCGGCGCGATGATGCTGAGTCTGTTTACGCCTTATATTCCCTATATCATCGGCGTGTTGTTGCTTTTAATCCTGCCCGGGTTATTAATTTCACTGATATTTGGCAATAGAGCACGGTTTTTAGGGGCGAAGGCCGAGCGGCAACTGTACCGGCTGTTAGTGCGTGATTTACCCGCAGTCTATAAACATTACCGCAATTTAATTCTGGAAACTGCGCAAGGTGATTTAACTGAAGTTGACTATCTGGTGCTTAGCCCTGTTGGTATTTTTGTAATTGAAGTAAAAAACTACCAGGGCGGGATTGTTGGCAGTGAGCACCAACCACAGTGGACTGTGCAGCATCCCCGGCGCAAAATAAGTTTTCAAAACCCACTACAGCAAAACCTTAAACATACCGCCGCAGTAAAATTTACCTTAGGGATCGGCATGCAGGATGGTAAAACTGTGTATTCGGTAGTGGCGTTTAGTGACATGGCCGAGTTCAAAACACTATTGCCAGCACAAGTATGTAATATCCCCCAGGTAGCGGCTTATATTCAGCAATATACTGTGCCCTGCTTTAGCGACGAGCAGTTACGCCAGTTTGTCGCCAAGCTGAATTTGGTGGCAAAAAATCAACGAGCGCTGCGTAAAGCGCATTTTCAACAAGTTAGAAACCGCCGGAAAGAACATTAAGGGTTAAGAGCGTTAAGAATCAGCTCCAACTGTTAATGTTTAAGCAAGGCCAAAAGCGTTAATCAGGCCCTTATAAGTTATTTAAACCGCACCTGCTGCACATGCGGGTTTGCTACCGTTACTTGCAGCAGAGCAATGTCGTCCAGCACAACCTGTAGTTTGCTATCTTTTCGTTGAATTACCAGACACTCCTGCCGGTTGTCGTTATAACAGGTAGTGTCTGCTGTACCGGTAACAATGGCGCCAGAGTGTAATGTTAGCTTAAGCGGATAATGGTACAGACAGACAATCTCAATATAATCATGTAAGTCGCAGCTAAGCATATTATTTTCCTACGCAAACACCGTTACCGTCTGCCGGCTGATGGCGGCCAGTTTACCATCGGGCTGCCACAATTTGGCGGCAATATGATGATAGCCATCGGCACCATATTCAATTTCGGCCAGGTAGCGCCACCAGTCACTGGTTTGAAAGGGTAAATCGTGGGCGATAAACTCAATGGTCCAGGTGAGTGAGCTGGCAGGCGCCGGCTTATTCAGTAAAGTAAGGCTGACGGGTGGCCAGGCATCGACCAGTGCCAGTAATTCTAGTATGCCAGCCTGAGTGCTTTCGTCGCCAGTCAGCCGGATATCACCACCCAGCTCACGTAACGCACTGCTGCTAAAAGGCAGTTGGCCATGGGCAATGCGGTAGTCAAAGTGGGTGGTAAACTCTGGCACCGGACCTTGTTTGGGCAAGGTCTGGATTTTGTCAGTTTGGAACTGTGGTGCGGTGTCTGCGGCAAGCTGATGGGTTGACGGACGCGCCGCGCCAAAGCTTGCCAGCAGTATTAATGCCACCTGATTATCCTGGTTAATTTCTACCTGCGCCTGAATAACCGATTTACCCTGGCGCAAAATGCGCCGCGTTACGTTAGCCTGGCCGGCGTTTAGCGGTGCGACAAAAGAAACCGACACCGAACGTAGTAGCATGGCATCCGGAATCACCGGCAATAAATGAGCCATGGCCAGTGCCGCCGCCATACCGCCAAAAACGGCCCGGCCCTGGCCCCACGCCTCTGGTACATCAATAATGATACTGTCTGGCTTGTTGGCGTCAAACTGCTGCATAACCTGAGAAAAATGCATGTTAATTACCCACTGTAACTGGATTGGTGTGGCGTTTTCGTGGCCGGAAGCGCTGCCATAACAGCATTATGCCGCTAAAAGTAAATAGCAGGGCACTGGCAGAGAACGTGATAAGTAGGGGGTTATTAAAATTGCTGCGATCCTGATAATCCATAATATGCAGCATCCAGAAAAAATCGAACCAGCGCCAGTTATCAGTGCGTACCCGCATGACTGCACCGGTAGCAGGGTCGAGGTAAAAACGGCTGTTGTCACTATCGGAAAATTGTAGCTGCCAAAGCGGCGCATGCAGCTGTTGCACTTCTTGCGGCAGTTGTTGCAACAGCAGCGTGCTACTTAGCTGACCATCACCCTGGTATTGGGCCTGGCCCAGCTGGCGGATATCCTGCTCGGTCAGTTCTGGCAGCGGCGCGCCGGTCTGGGCGTTGTAGCGATGCATTTTGCCGCTATCATTAACCAGATACACCGGCGTGGCGATAAGGGTATTATTTTGCCAGATCAGGCGTTGACTCAGGTTGAGAATAGCCTGGGCACTATGTTGCTGCAATACCTGCTGTGGGCTTACCTGTGCCTGTTGCCAGTTGGTACTGACAAGCTGGCGTAAATGTTCGCCCCTTACCTGTTCAATGGGCAACACCGCCATCACCAGGCCACTTAAAAACCACAACGTGATTTGAATAACCAACAGCAGGCCTAACCAGTTATGCAAGGAGCGGAACAGTTTCAACATTAATTATTTTTCTTAAAATACCGTAGTTTATCAAAACAGAAAACTGATGGCGTTGCAATATTTCTAACTTCGCTATACTTTCTGCACTGATCCAACGTTAGCGAAACGTAAAAAATAATGAATAGTTTAAAAATAATCGCGGCGAATTACCGGCCTTTAAATCAGGGTATGCTTTCTCATGCTGCATTCTAAAGAACTGTCTGCCCAAACCTGGCTCGATCGTCTGGATAGCTCGTCATACGGGTTACCGCTGTTGTTTTTATTATCAATGATGGAAACCTTACTGATACCTATACCGATAGAAACCATTTTAATCCCCTGGATGCTGACGCAGCGTCGGCGGCGCTGGACCATCGCTACCGTGGCGCTGGCTGGCAACCTAACCGCTGCTGCCCTGGGATATTGGCTGGGGGTACTGGCAATGGAGCAGTGGGGTGATACCCTGGTCAGCTTTTTTGGAGGAGCTGAAGCGTTTGATAGCTTTAGTAACGACATTGAACAAAATGGTTTTAGCTCTATTATGGCGGTGGGGATAAGCCCGACGCCGTTACAAATTGCCATGCTGGCTGCCGGTGCTACGGGTTATTCCTTTCTGATGTTTTTGCTGGCGATCGGCATCTCCCGCTCGACCCGCTATTATGGACTGGCATTGCTGGTGCACTTTGCCGGTGACGCTGCGCTGAATTTATGGCAGCGTTATTCTAAGCAAATAGGTGCCTGTTTGCTGGTGCTGGCCGGTATCTGGCTCTGGTTTATCTTTAAATAAACGCATTGTTGCAACGGGCCGGATAATTAGCCAAATACACCAGTTAGTAGTGAGTTATTCCTAACTATTGGTATAACTAAATTTTAAGTCAATGATTTATATGAATATAATTTAGGCACTTATTTTGCTTCTGTATTTTGCTAAAGCAACACGACATGAAAGCTTTTAACAACAAACTAAAAAGGAAGCACTATGAAAACCGGTATTCTCAGTATCGCCGCCGCAACACTATTAAGTGGTTGTGTAATATATGTGGGCAATGGCCATGCAGGTGACAGGCAGCATGAACAGCGCAACCTTACCCTTGATGCAATAAATTTAAGCGAACTGGTGGCAGATACCGGCGCCGGCAAGCTGGAAATTATTGGTGAAGAAGGGCGGCAGACCATTGATTTACAAGCCAGTATTTACTACTACGATAGCGAAGATATCAGATTGTCATTAGTCAGCAGTGGCAACGATGCGGTGCTTGAAGCTGGCTTTGCCAATAGCTTTACCAGCGGAAACAGCCCTTATATGGATGTCGTGGTAAAAGTGCCGGCCCGGCTGGCGCTTACCCTGGAAGATGGTTCAGGCGATGCTGAAATTCGTGGCCTGCAAGGTAACCTGAATATTGAAGATGGCTCTGGCAACTTAACGATTGAGGGGGGGAATAATGCCAAAGTCGTTGATGGTTCGGGCGATCTGTATATCAGTCAGCTTCGCGGTAACTTGACCCTTGAGGATGGCTCGGGCAGTGCCTACGTTGAAAACATACAGGGCAAGGTGACGGTTGAAGATGGTTCGGGCGACCTGCAAATAAGCCAGATCGGTGGCCTGGTGACAATTGATGATGGCTCGGGTGATATCAATGTTGATGGCGCCGGTGGTCTGACTATTCTGGACGGCGGCTCGGGTAGTTTAAATATTAACGCCATTAACGGCCCGGTCAACATCAACGATTAACCTGGCAATGTCATAAAAAAACAGACGACGATAAAACACGTCGTCTGTTCTATTTAAAGAGCAGCGCTGCGTTATTCTGTTGCATACTGTTGCAGCAACGATAGCGCCACATACTCAAGCGCTTTTGCATGACATGCACTCAGTTTTACCGGCGGTGCCACACCAGCCGCTTCTGCTTCTTGCCAGCGCATGGCGCACAAACACCAGTGGTCACCCGCTTTTAGCCCAGGGAAATCCCACTCTGGTTTTGCGGTAATTAAGTCGTTGCCCTGGGCCAGGGTATACTGCAAAAATGCATCGGTAAGCCTGGCACAAATAACATGGCTGCCACTGTCCTGGATGTTAGTCCGGCAGTATCCATCACGAAAGAAACCGGTAACCGGCGAGAAGCAACACGGTTGCAGTGGCTGACCCAGCACGTTAAGTGGTGAAACTGTCATAGGACTCCATTTTTTGCGGTGTAAGTGAGTGACGGTGATAAGAACGCATAACCGTTAATTTATAAAGAGAATCACCTTAAGCACCATGATGCTAAAACAGCTATTGCTGCATTATGATTCCCTTGCTAGCATCAGTTAATAATTATTACGGGACAATCTATGCGTTGGATGTCATTTTTTTTGCCGCTGTTAATGCTGATTTCTGTTCAGGTGTCTGCCCTGCAACAATATTCAGAGGGCGCTTGTATTTTGCTCGACCAGCAAGTACAGCGTTTCAGCTCACAGCCGCAAAGTAGTAATTACCGCAATGCTAAAAGCGAGTATGACAAAAAATGCCTCAGGCCTACCAAAGCTAAGCCACCGGTGCAGCAAGCCCGTGGTGACAATACTGTTGTTACACCGCAGCCTCAGCAGGCTGCCCCGGAAGTCGTCAGTACCGCAGAACCTGAGCAGACGCAAACTGAAACAGAACAGGCAGAAGTGATTCAACCGGTGGCAGAACTGGCAAGCCCGGTAATCGTTGCAGAAGAACTGCTGCAAGCAGCACCTGAACCAGAGCCTGAACCAGAGCAGAGTGCTGATAACACCATGGCGGGAGTGAGCGATAGCGCTTCTGGCGGAACTGCTACGAATAATTCTGAAGCTGGCAACGCAGAAAATGAGCCGTCAGAGACGTTTGTGCCGGTGCCCGTCATTGTGCCCGCGCCAGCAGACAGCGGCGATTGGTGGCATTATGACAACCTGATAAAGCAGCTGCTAACCAATTTACCGCTGGTTATCGCCAACATTCTGGCTTTTTTACTGGCCGTGTTTTTGCTGACCAACTGGCTGGGTCTTAACCTGCCTGGCTTTAAAGGCATTTTTGCCGAATATAAATTAAACCGCTTACTACGCTGGCGTCTGGCGCGGGGTTACCGGCATTTTCGTAAACTTAAACTGCTGACAGCCAAAGAGGAACTGGTGGTGGTCGATCACCTGGTGCTTAGCCCATTTGGCATTTTTGTCATTCTGGTAAAAGGTGACCGCGGTAATATCTATGGCGAAGTGGCGCAAGCGAACTGGCAGCGGCAATACTTTGGCAGTAAAAAGCAGTTTATGAATCCGTTGCATCAGAATTTTAAAAATATGGAAGCAATTAAGCACCATTTGCAGTTGCAAGGTACTGATTTAGCACAGCATGTACATTCTGTTGTGGCGTTTAGCCGGGTAGCACACTTTAAAACGGAAATGCC
Organism: Arsukibacterium sp. UBA3155; assembly: GCA_002364615.1. Taxonomy (GTDB): domain Bacteria; phylum Pseudomonadota; class Gammaproteobacteria; order Enterobacterales; family Alteromonadaceae; genus Alishewanella. The sequence goes on from DEYP01000026.1 coordinate 126,058, forward strand.
AGCCAATGTTACCTACGTTGATACCACCTCTGTTTATCTGAAAAAATTTGAAGAACCGTGCTTTGATGATGATCAGCTAAATCGATTTGCGGCGCTGCTACACCAGGCCAGTACGGCGCTTTAGCGCCCGGCGCTGTCAGACAGGGTAAGAAACAAGCGTAAATCCAGCTCAAGTTGATGGTAATCGGGTTGCATATGCAGGCAAAGTTTGTAAAAGGCTTTGTTATGATCTTTTTCCCGCAGGTGCGCCAGCTCGTGCACCACCACCATTTGCAATAATGGCAGGGGCAGTTGCTTCAGCAGGGCCGCCACCCGTATTTCATTTTTACTTTTTAATTTGCCACCCTGCACCCGGCTAATTTGGGTATGGGTACCCAGGGCGTTATTAATCACGTGAATTTTCGGGTCAAACACCACCTTACTTATCGGCTCGCTGCTTTTCAGCCATTGCCGTTTTAGCTCCATGGTTAGTTCATACAGGGCTTTATCGGTTTGCACCGCATGGCCCTGCTCCGGGTAGCGTTGTTGTAATACCGTTCCCAGCTTGTTGTCAGCCAGCAACTGACGCACCTGCTGTTGCAGGCTATCAGAGTAATGACGAAGGTAGAGCAAATCCTGCATGCTTAAAGCTCAGTTGGTGTTAATGTTGGTTGCTGGCCATGCGGCCATGGCACGCAGATTTCCTGTTCAAGCTTATGACAAAGCTGACCTTCGTTCAGGTAGGGAGGCTGGCCGGTGTAGGGGTTTCGATAGCGCTCAGTATTAAGCTCAGCTGCTGAGACTTCGTGCACCATAGCATGTAACAGATGTAACCTGAGATCCAGTTCGAGTTTTGGCTTCAACAGGTCAAGAAAACGCGGCACTGTAGTGTAAACCATTAATGACCCAACTACATTGCGGTAATTATAAATTGCGATACGCCATGGCTGCGAAGCCACTTTTGCTTTTTGACGAAATGCTGTATTGAGTTTCTCAGAGTGTGCTATTTGCGCTTGAAACTCCGTAGGAAGAATATCAGGGTTTAGAGTGAGTGTTTGATAAAATTGCGTCAACATATTAATAGTCATGTTTGGTTTAAATACAATCGTCGACTGTTCGGTTGCAGGAAGTATGCTGTTTATCGAATTGGCCTGATTCGCAAATTCATACTGCCAGACTTTATTCATTAAACGTTCTGTATTTGATAATGGTGCGAGAGCAGTATCGAAAACAGCCCATTCTGTGAAGCTGGCATGTTGTAATTTTATGAACAATGGCTGATATAAAGATTCGGTATGAATAATAGGTAGAACATGCAGGGTCATCTCTCCGCTATTGCGCATCAGTGAGCGCTCAATGGTCAGCAATGCAGTCAATTTAGCGGCAGCTTTATCCAGCTTATTGTCAGTAATTAAGTAATAGATTTCATTTGCAGCCAGCCGGTATAGCTTTGTCAGTTCGTCGAACTGGGGTTCGGTGATAAAAGTGTCTAAATTGGCGAAGTTATCAAAATTGACCAGCTGATAGAATGCAGCGATGATGGCCTGATATTGTTGAATAACTAACTCGGTTTCCTGGCGCTTAACAAGCAAAAGTTGCTGACACTCTGGCATTGCCAGCTGACAATTCAAGGTTTCTAATTCTAACGTCTTTAAATCCGGCAATCCGGGATAGTGCAATGGGCTGCTTTGATAAGTTTTGTCCTGCATCGCCTGCTGATAACGTTGTAAGGCGTTTGCATAATCGGCCCCGGTCAGGTTTAAGCCTAGCAAATAGATAATCGCGTTATTTTCTAAATCAGGCTGCTGCTCAGTAAGCTTTAACCATGCTTGAGCCTCTGGTAGCAGCGGGTCATCCCGGAATAATTGATACGAAAAATAAATGAGCAACACCACTAGAATCGCAATTACTAATCGCAGCATTTTTGTCCTAATGAGTTATTGGCAAAATAAAGCCAACAGTAGCACAACCCTAATTAAGCGTGTAACCATTGTTACAATTCAAGCAGCTTGTCTCTGCCTCTGGCGCCTGACCGTCAATCAGGCAACCTTTGAAAGGTGGCTTTGGTATTGGAGGCCATAAAGTAGCTTTGCCATTGCTGCAGCGGCAACTTGTATTGCACGGTTTGATCTTTATAGCTCACGGTGGTGAGGCCGTCAGGTTGCCAGTCAAGGTGAATTAACACCGCTTCGCCGGGGGTAATATCGCTGGCCAGCGCTTTACGAAAAGGCTTGTAGCCAGGCATGATGTATTCAATCATCAACAAGGCACTGGCTGCATCTTGTGGTTGCAGCAAAGACACCCGCAAGTAATCATTGTCCGGATCACCTATTTGTACATTGGCGTACGCGGTTACCTTTTGATCGTCAGCTAAAATGGGGGTCAGTGACATGTTGAAGCTGACACTGGCCGGCGCCATTTCCAGCGGCAGCGGATACAAACCAAAACGGCCTGGCGGCACGTTTAATGCCAGCAATTGTGGTTTGACGTTAATTGCGTTATTAACCAGCTGGCTGGGCGCGGGTGACATGCTGTGATCTGGCGTCTCGCTTATCCGATAAAAAGTATTGATGCTGCCATCTTCAGCCCTGACGCTAAACTGCGATTCATTTTGCACCAGTACTTTATTACAGATATTCTGATCATCCGGCGTGTACGGCTGTTCGGTAACAATATCGAATGTTTTATAGGTCAGATTAAGGCAAAACTGATCGCTACGCTGGCGCCAGTAACCGGTAGCAATGTATAGCAAATCATTGTCAACACCGTAACCATATACATCGCCGTTATCGAAGTATGACACGTAACTACTACACGTTTTACCGGCATCGGTGGACTGACACCATTTGCCCTGCTGGGCTTCGGCAAAGGGGGGGAACAACACCACTATTGAAGACAATATCAGTGCACTACTCAGCGCACTACTCAGCGCACAACTAAAGGTATACTTCATTATTACCTCTACTACGTTAAATCTACTTCGTTACATCAGCTACGCCTTCACAATAATCAGCAATTGTACGAAAAGCAACCAATTATTGATGGCTTGTCACTGGCAGTTTCAGCCCCTGGCACCGCGTTGTTTTAGCAACCTGAACGTTGTGGCGCATTAAAATCTCATTTGTTCTTGTTTATGCTCATGTTACTGTGTTCGTCCTGAGGTGCAGTAAGCACATTAACGCTATCGCCTGACGTGATACATGGCCGACGCCAACAGGTATTTTTTTATCCGCCAGATCAAAAATTCGCTGGCAGGCTGTATTTTTCTGCTGAATATGGAGATCCCATGCACACTGCCACTCTGTTGCTGATCATGCTAAGTGCTGGCCTTGCCAGCCAATGGCTTGCCTGGCGCATTCGGATCCCCGCTATCGTGATTTTAATTGCCACCGGCCTTATTCTGGGCCCGGTGACCGGGGTAATTAATTTAGCCATGTCGCAAACCGAACTGACCGAGCTGATAGGCATGGGGGTGGCGATTATTCTGTTTGAAGGCGGCATGGATCTGAAACTGGGTGAATTCCGGCGGGTAGGTCATGGTATTGGCCGCTTGACGATAGTGGCGCCGCCACTGGCCTGGGTGTTGGGCGCCGCCGCCGCACACTATGTCGCCGGGTTAAGCTGGCCGGTATCCTGGGTGTTGGGGGCTATTCTGGTGGTAACCGGGCCAACCGTTATTTTACCGCTGCTGCATCAGGCCCGGCTGAACCGGGAATCGTCGTCCTTGCTAAAGTGGGAAGGGATAGTAAACGATCCGGTTGGCGTATTGCTGGCGGTTCTGACATTTCAATATTTTACGCTGGCTGGCAGCGATTGGTCACAGGTTGCGACGGGGCTGGGTACCGCTATCGCTGTAGCGGCAGTGCTTGGCGGTGCCGGTGGCTGGCTTACTGGCTGGTTGTACCGGCGTGGTGCCGTACCGGCAAACCTGAAAGCACCGTTACTTATGGTGTGGGTATTGGGCGCGTACTGGCTAAGCAATCAGTTTCAGCATGAGGCTGGCCTGCTAACGGTTACCGTGATGGGGCTGGTCATTGGCAATATGAAGCTGGTTGAGCGCGATCCGCTACGCCGCTTTAAAGAAAACCTGACCGTCGTTTTATTGTCAGTATTGTTTATTGTTATTCCATCGCAACTGAATATTGAGCAGCTGGACTTGTTAAACTGGCGGGTAGTTGCCTTTGTGCTGGCGGTATTGCTGCTGGTGCGGCCCCTGAGTATTGCTCTGGCAACGTTAGGCGCACCAATGCGTGGCAAAGATAAAGTGCTGTTAGCCTGGATAGCGCCGCGCGGTATTGTGGCAGCAGCAACAGCCGGTATTTTTGGCCCGGCTCTGGTCGATGCCGGTTATCCGGATGCTGCAGCGCTATTGCCGATTGTGTTCCTGATCATTATTGTTACGGTTCTGGCGCATGGTCTTACGCTGGCACCGTTGGCTCAGAAAATGTCGCTGGCAGCAAAGGAAGAAAACGGCCTGCTGATTGTTGGTGCCTCGCCGTGGACCCTGGCTCTGGCGCAGACATTAAAAAAATTAAAAGTTGATGTGGTGGTAGCCGATGGCTCTTATCAGCGGCTGAAACCGATCAGAATGAACGGCATTAAAGTGTATTATGGCGAAATTTTATCTGAGCATGCCGAGCATGAGCTGGAAGATGAGCATCTGAGTTTTTTGCTGAGCGCCACCGATAATTACTACTACAATGCCTTGGTGTGCAAGGCTCAGGGCCACGAGTTTGGCCATCACCGCACCTTTCAGCTGGCGCCGCATCAGGAGTCGGATATGAAACATAAGCGGCTTACCTTGCAACAACGCGGTTATTTCTCGTTTGAAGCAACCACCGATTTTTACACGTTGCAGCAACGCCTGACCGACGGCTGGACCGTGCAAACTACCCGCTTAAGTAAAGACTTTGATTTGGACCGGTTACAAAGCCGGCTTGGTGAGCTGGGTAAAGACTGGATATTGCTCGGCTGTGTTTCTGCCCAGGGCGAGTTAAAAATATATTCCTGCGAACAGCGCTTTAAGCCTACCCTTGGCTGGACCTTGCTGTATTTCGCTGATGAGAGCAAAGTGATCACCACGGAAGAAAAAGCCGATAAACAGCCAGCAGAACCAGAGAGTGCATTATGATGGCTAGCAAGTTCAGGCAACGGGGGGAAAATGGATCATCGCGCTGATTTAACCCCGATGCTGCAGCAGTTGCTGACTGAATGCAGGCCATTGTACCAACAGGGCAAAGTCGCCAATTATATCCCGGCTCTGGCTCAGGTGGCACCGCAACATGCTGCGGTTGCCGTGGCAACACTGGACGGCCAGGTGCATAGTGCGGGCGATGCGCAGCAGAATTTTTCGTTGCAAAGTATCTCCAAAATTTTTGGTCTGGTTATGGCCATGAACCGACTGGATGACGACTTGTGGCAGCGGGTGAACATGGAGCCGTCAGGTCAGCCGTTTAATTCTATTGTCCAGCTGGAGTGGGAGCAGGGTATTCCGCGCAACCCGGTCATTAATGCCGGCGCCATTTTGGTAGCGGATGTGCTGGTAAGTCATTACTCAGCAAGTAAAACGGCTTTTTTGACTTTTTTGCGGCGCCTTACCGGCGAAGAGAATATTTACGCTGATCAGCAGGTGTATTTATCTGAGCTGGAGCACGGAAATCGTAACGCTGCACTGGCGTATCTGATGAAAAGCTTTGGTAATATTGAAGCCGAGGTTCCGTTGGTGCTGGAGCATTACTTTCATCAATGTGCCACGGCAATTAATTGTCAGCAGTTGGCCCGCAGCCTTTTATTTCTGGCGAATCGCGGGGTGCAGCCACACAGTAACGAGCAAATTTGCAGCCGGCGTGATGCCCACCGGGTAAATGCGATTTTATCCACCAGCGGTATGTATGATCAATCCGGTGAATTTGCTTTTCAGGTTGGCCTGCCCGCGAAAAGCGGTGTGGGTGGCGCCATCGTTGCGATAGTGCCGCAGTTTGGAGTGATCACCGCCTGGAGCCCACCGCTAAACCGCTTTGGTAATTCGGTGGTGGCCATGCAACTTATCAGGCAACTGGCTGATGAGCTGGGGCTATCATTATTCTGAGGCTGTCATTGTTCTGTGTAAATGACCCCAGCCTGGCAGCGCTTACTGATGTTTACCGGGTGTCCAGCCTTTTGCTCCAAGCAAGGCTTCGCCTGAGGCAACTGCGCCTTCTTCCAGCGAGGTAGCCATAGAATCATTCCAGCGGTTCAGATAGCCAAAAAGGGCGATAACCCCCATAATTTCTACAATTTCGCCATCATCCCAGTACTGGTGCATCTGGTTCTGAATGACCTCGTCAACCGCATTAGGAACCTGGGACGCTGCAATGGCTAATTCGAGTGCGGTCCGTTCGGCGGCACTAAATGCCGGATGGGTTCGAAATTGCCAGATATTGGCAAGCTGCTCGTCAGGGGCACCATAGCGCTCGGCTGCCCGAATGGTATGGGCCTGACAATAACGGCACCCCGTGGCATAACTCGACACATAAGCGATTAGCCGCTTCAGCGCAGAAGTAACCCGGCCGTTGTTCTCCATTACTGCCATATTCAATTGAATAAACGCTTTGGCAATAGCCGGCCGGTGGCTCATTGTCAGCACACTGTTCGGGCAAAAGCCCAGGGTTTCATTGAAGAAGCGGGCCAGTTCAGCCACATCGGGGTTGGCATCAGCAGTTAAGGGGGGCACAAAAGCCATAGTAGATCCTGATAAGTGTAGTTAGATTAGGCTAATGTAGCATCTGCAGAATGTTAATACACCATAACGGTTTTGCCGTAGTGAGCCGCCGGTTTGTCAGTGTCCTGTCGTTGCAGCAATGGTATAAGTGCAAATCTGGTTACGGCCGCTGTTTTTCGCTTTATACAGCGCTTGATCGGCCTGCAGTAATAATTCCTGACAGTTATTGCTGACGCTGTTGCTGGCTAAGCCGGCACTGATGGTAAGCTGTAGCTCAGGATAATCCGGTAGTGCAGCGCGTTCTATTTCCTGACGAATACGGCAGGTTATTTGTTTAGCGGCATGCAGATCGGTATCAGGTAAACACACGACAAATTCTTCACCACCGTAGCGAAACAGTAAATCGTAGCTTCGTAACTGCGCGGTGGTTATCGCAGCAATATGACAAAGTGCAGCATCGCCTGCAAGATGGCCATGCTTATCATTAACCTGTTTAAAATGGTCAATGTCAAATATCACTAGACTGCAGGGTCTTGCCAGACGCTGACAATGATCAAGTTCTGCGCTGATTTTCTGCTCCATGGCGCGACGGTTGAGCAGGCCAGTTAATGCATCGCGCTCTGAATGCTGCTGGAACGTCAGCTGCTGATGTCGGTAAACCAGTAAAATACTGCTGCCGAATACCAGTAGTGCAAAGGTGGTCAGGCCAAAAAAGCCAACGTTGTGGACAAAGGTATGGTTATCCCACAAGCCTAATTGCCATTTCTCTGACAATATCAGCAGGAATCGAAAGCTTATTTGAGTAATGTTAAATACAAAGGCAAGTTTAAGTGCCAGGTAAACGCCAGTTAAGTCAGTGTGACGTTGCCTGAAGAGTAAATACAGGCTAAGTGTATTGAGAACAACGATCACCGGAAAATTTAACACTAAGCGATTAGCAGTAGCTGCCATGACTACATCACTAAAATGCATGATGAAAGTAAGCAGTGCAAGAATCACAAACCATCGCCGCTTCAGCGGCAGTCGAAAATACTGATACAAACCAGCGAGCAATGCCAGGTGCAGGCTTATTATTAGCGTATTGCTAAGTGCAGGCGTTGACCAGTAAGGAAGGGGTAAGCCAAGGTGATATAAGGTGCTCAGGCTAGAGCTGGCAAACATGCAGCTGGCTGCAATGGCCCAGTACAACAGGTAATGCTGGTGTTTATCTGCCAGATAAAGCAACCACAACAACGTGCCTGCGCCGCCAGCAATAAACACATTAACGATGGTTAAAGTAAGTACATCCATTTACTTATGTTCCGCTTGTAGGTTCAGCCGAACATTAGCATGTTTGTATCCAAAAGCGAATATGAAAAACAGCTAACAGCCTCTTGGTTTGATCTACATTAAACTACTGGCAAGTTATGCTGTTAGTATGTCCCACGTCTCCGTTGGCTCAGCGTTTATATTGGGTAGGACAATAAGCCCGATTTATTTCCGGATGGCGTAATTTCAAATGTTTGGTTTTACGACCGCTTACCCGGGCGCGCCATAGGCGAAACGAGCCGGCTTTAAGCTCACGGCGCATAATTTTAATCAGGTCCGGTTCGCTTACACCATACAATTGCTCAATGGCTTCAAACGGGGTGCGGTCTTCCCAGGCCATTTCAATAACGCGGGATAAATCCGCAGCATTTAACTCAATACTCATTGGCTGGTTGCCTGTTCACTTGTAATAAATTTATCACCCAGTAAACCAGCGCCCAGATGGCCCACTTTGACATAAATCAGCGCCCCCTCTGCACCGGTAAACGGTGCATGCTGGCTGTAGCGGGGGCTACGTAACCAGCTGCCAGCCGGATACTGCCCTTGTTCGTCGCAGAACAAGCCTTCAAGCACCAGTATTTCTTCGCCGCCAACATGCATATGGCGATTAAAGTGGGTATTTGGCGCCCAGCGCACTAAGGCCGTACTAACGCCATCATGTTCATGCAGTGGTAACACAGATAACCCTGGCACCAGCCCCGGTCGCCATTGCTGTGCATGGGTGTCGATAACCAGCTGTTGCTGATCGCTGCCAGCAAACTGCCATAGTTTTACTAACAGAGTACAGCCATCACGTGAAAACGGTTGATGTGACGTACCTGGCGGATTGCGCAGGTAAGTACCCGCCGGATAATCGCCATGCTCATCGCTGAACACGCCTTCGAGCACCAGAATTTCTTCGCCGCCGTCATGCGTATGGCTGCTATAACCGCTGCCAGCAGCGTACCGGACGATGCTGGTAGCACGGGCCACTTCACCACCTGCCCGATCCAGCATCATTCTGCTTACTCCCGAAAGCGGGGAGTCAACAAACTGATACTGCTCAGGCAAAATAACCGCCCGTTGGTTAAAGTCGCTGTTTAATTGCATTAGCGGTTAACCCTTAACCGAAATGACAAAAACACAATTTGTTGCCATCAACATCTTTTACATAGGCGCCATAAAACTTACCAGCAATCCGCTGGCCAGGCGCGCCATCACAGCTTGCCCCCAGCGCAATGGCTTTGTGGTAAAGCGCATCCACTTTTTCTTTTGAACCAGGCTGAAATGACACCATGTTGCCATTCCCAGGACTTGCAGGTTGCTTGTTAAACGGCTCACAAATGGCCAGCATGGGTTGCGCCATGCTTTTACCCAAAAAAGCGATACGGCCCATATCCATTAGCACTTTTGAGCCAAGGTCGGCAAATAGTTCACTGTAAAATGCTTTGGCCGCGGTTAAATCGTTTACACCCAGTGTGACATATCCAATCATGAAATTACTCCGGTTAAGTTAAACATCTGCTGATGGTGACTGCTTACGACACCAGCAAGAGATTGGAGCAGTAAGCCGTCACTTTTATTTTTAAGCGTTCCGGGCAGCGGTTGCACAGAGCGCAACGACTTTAATGTCTGCAGTTTTTACGGCTTAAATCTAACGCTTTGCCGCCGCAAACGCTATTGTCAGTCATTACAGAATAGTCTAACTCAGTCTGGCCGGTTCGGTATCCCTGACAAAGTAATGAATACATCGAGGCCGCCTATCATGTTAACCTTAAATTCCAGACTGCCCTTATGCAACTCCACAATATGTTTAACGATAGATAACCCCAGGCCGGCACCTTCTGTTTGCTGATGTTGTTGATGGCGATAAAACCGGTTACCCAGTCGACTGGGGTCAGCCTCAGTGTTACCGCTATTACTAATTTTGATCAGTATATGCTGGTGGCTATCCTGTCTGCTCAGGATCACCACTGTGCCATCAGCGGGGGAGTACTTAGCGGCGTTATCCAGCACATTTCGCAGCACACTTTGCAATAGCGTGTTGTCACCATATATCTGACAACTATCATCAAGTTCCAGCTGCCAGGTTACTTTATCCAGCAATTTAGCCGGCAACTGTGACAGACTGTGATGCAGCAGTGGCGTCACTGCTATTGCTGTGCAATCGAGATGCTGCAGATGGTCGAGCCTGGCGATCGACAGCAACTGATTAACCAGATGCGACATGCGTTTGCTGCCTTCTGTAATGGCATTTACTGCTTCAGTTACTTCAGCCGGATCACTGGCGCTACTAAGGTTTTGGGCATGCAGCTGCAAAATACTCAGGGGGGTGCGCAGTTCATGCGAGGCGTCGGCAATAAAACGTTTTTCTTGTTGCAAGTAGCTATAGATCCGTTGCAGTAAGCTGTTAATTGCGCTTTGAATAGGTTGCAATTCACTCGGCAGTGCCAGCTTTATTTCATGTAATTGCTCAGGGGTTTTATTGGCTACTTGCTGTTGTAACAATTGCAATGGGCGAAGTCCCAGCTTTATCACCAGATAAATTAACAGGCTAAGCGGTAACATCATAAACAAAATAGGCCGTACCTGAGCCTGTGCAATATGGGCACCCATTTCCTGGCGGATATCTTCGCGCTGGGCAGTAAAAATCCATAAATCTTCTGCCGGCACAAAGTAGCTGAACGTCACCCACAACACACCATGCTCAGTGATTTCATGGTAACCCGCTTCGCGTTTTGGCGTTGGAAATTGCAACGCATTTTCTGACAACATAATTAGTTTGTCGCCACGTTGTGCCTGAAACGCAATTTTCCCTTCATACTTGTGGCCATCAAGTAACCGCTCCTGTTGGGCAGTAAGTGACTCGCCCATGTCAGTAATGTGCGGCACTGCCACTACGACGGGCTGATTGTCAGTATTGGGCAAGGGACTGCTGCTAAGCAGCAAACTTATTAGTTTGGCGCTTCTGGCCAGCTCAGCATCGTAAATTTCGTTGAGCTCATGCAGTGCGTCACTATAAGTCAGGTAAGCGTTAACGCTCAATGCGCCAAGCATTAGCAGATTAATCCCGATCAACAGGTAAACTTTAATACTGTTAATTGCCATAATGGCTTACCAGCATATAACCCACACCACGAACGGTTTTGATGACTTCAGAAGTGAGTTTTTTACGTAGGTTGTGAATATGTACCTCTATGGCATTACTTTCCGTTTCGCCATCCCAGCCATAGCTAAGCTCTTCAAGGTGCTGGCGCGACAATATACGATCGGGTTTAAGCATAAATTCTTTTAACAGCATAAATTCGCGTCGGGTCAGCGTGACATCATGCTGCTGAAACTGGCAGTGATGGTTGCTCAGATTTAAGCTAATACCGGCCAACTGTAAGCTGTCATCGACTCGCTGCTCCTTTCGGCGGCACAGCACCCTAATCCGCGCTTCCAGCTCCAACACATCGATAGGTTTTACCAGATAATCGTCGGCACCGGTGTTTAGGGCCGTAAGTTTAGTATCAAGCTGCCCCTGTGCTGTGAGTACCAAAATGGGCATAACGACAGCGGAGTGGCGCAATTGACGAATGATATCCAGCGCAAAGCCATCAGGCAGGCCTAAATCCAGGATCATTAAAGCAAAATCGCTGTCTTGTGCGGCTATCAGTGCCTGCTTACCCGTGCTGCAATGCTCTGGCTGATAGCCCATCCGTTTCAGGCGGGTAATCATTCCCTGTGCCAGTAACTCATCATCTTCTACCAGTAAAATACGCATTTAATATACCCAATAGATCCTGATAGGAACGCACAATGCGGTTTATCTAACCATCATACAACAAGGTGCAAAATAAACCTGCCGTACGTCGTTTTTAGTACTATAACCTTTTCTTTACTATGACAGAGTACAAGGCCAGATAAAATCTAGCCGTGCATCTTTGCTGCTGCTGGTTACTTCAAATAGCGAAAGTACAGAATTAAACACATAGTCATGAGACAAGCCTTTTTGTTGGCTGATACAGTCGGTATTTAAAGCCAGACGCCGGGTAAAACTTTTAGACAGCCACAACAGCATTGGCACTTTGGTTTGCGCGTCCGGCGCCATCCAGTAAGGTAAACCATGCAAATATACGCCGTTCTCGCCTAACGACTCGCCATGGTCTGACACATACAACATTGCCGTATCAAACTCATCAGATAAACCGTCCAGTAATGATATGGTGCTATTTAGCAGCTCATCAGCAGCAACAATGGCGTTGTCATACGCATTAATAATATGTTGCGGTTGACACTCGCTGAGCAAGTTACTTTTACACTCGGGCAAAAAGTGTTTGTGTTGAATTTCGCTACGCTTGTAGTACTCCGGGCCATGGTTGCCTTGCTGGTGCAACACGACAAAAATTGGCTGGTTATCGTTTTTGGTTTGCGCAATTTCCTGTCGTAAATTATGTAACAAAGCCATATCCGGACAAGCCCCTTCTTCGCAATCGAAGGTGCTGTTATCCGCAAAGCTATGATCAATTACCACTCTGTTGCACATGCTTTTGCACCCGGAGTTATTGTTGCGCCAGATAACCTTTACTCCCGCCCGCGCTAACACATCCAGCACATTGTCGGAATGCTTTGCCAGATTATCATTGTAGTTAGCTTTATTCAGGTAGCTTAACAAGCAGGGTACCGACACCGCAGTAGCAGTGCCGCAAGCGTCGATAGCACCAAAATTAATCAGATCGCGTTGCGCCAGCAGCGGGGTGGTATTGCGCAGGTAGCTGTTAATACCCAAGTGATCAGCCCGAAGGGTTTCACCCAGAACCATGATTACCAGCTTCGGTTTATTTGCCTGCGGAATTATTTGCGCATCCTCGGCGTATTGGATAAACGCCGTCGGATGACCTTCCGCAATTTTACTTTGTATTACGCCCACTGCTGCAGCAAGGGCATTCAGCGGGACCGCCTGATGTTTAAGATAGCGGTGCTGTCGAAATACACCAGCAAAGTTTTGGTACTGTGATGCAGCCAGCCCTGAGACTAACGCAACCACAATAAAAAGTAGTGCGCTGTATCGTTTAACGCTGCGGCTTAGAGAGCGTTGTTGCGGTTTTATCCAGAACAGCAAAGCCAGTGGCAATAGCAGATAGCCGACAAAGTAAGGCAGCATGGCACTGCTTAATAAGCCGGTCACTTCATGGCTGTCTGTTTCCAGCGCGTTAATCAGCATGCTTTTATCCAGCAGTACACCGTATTGTTGCATAAAATACTGGCTGATAGCTGCTATAATAATCAAAGTACTTAACCAGACTTTTTGAAAGTTTCCGATGCTAAATAGCTGACAAATAAATATATTAAGCAAAAACAATAATGCCATCAGCGGCAAAGACAGTTGCCAGCCACCTAAAGGTAGAATGCTCTTTATAAAGCTTTGGTTAAACATCAGGGTAAGCAGCAGCGCAACACTTATACTGAGCAGCTCACGCGTTATTTCAGACTGCATTACCTTTAATCGTGTTGGTGAGATGGAAATGTCGAGGTTCATAAAGTTACCGCACTAATGCTAAATGTAGCAGTCAGTGTGTGTCTTTGAGCTTAAGGAATACTTAACCGTTTAGCGCTGACTCGACGTTGTTTTATTATTGTCCGGGGTAAACAACATAAAGCAAAATTTTGCCGATAACATACACAAGGTCAGTGTGGTTAAATCATGTGATAAAAAATGAGCACCACGCAGCTGTTGCGCCAGACCGAGGATCACACCCAATATCAGGCCGGTCGCTAAAGCGGTAAATTGCCACTGAGGTTTTACTTTTTTGAAAAAATAAAAGAGTGCCAGCCACGCATAGCCAACACTCGCGTGTCCTGCGGGAAAGCATTGCCTATAAGGTAAGTATGATGGTCGGTTTTGTAATAAGTGAAAGTAAGGTTCAGCACCGCCAAACATGGTCAGGTCCCATGGACAAGCAATATTGGTAATGGCTTTTAAGTACGCGACCATTACAAAAGAGACGAATAAAGACAGGCTTAAGGCCGCAAAGCTGTCGGCCAGCAACTTATGGCTGCTGCGTTTTAGGTTAAAGTAGCCAGTGAGTAACAGTACCAGCGCGCAGGCGACATAATTTAAAATGCGGGCGTCTTTATGCAGAATATTCTCTGTAAACCAATGTTGTTGTAATGACCACTGGTAGCCCTCTAAGGCGTAAAATTTATTGGCAAGCCAGATGTCGCCGCCACCCATATCTAAAATCAGCAGGGCGATGAGGTATAACAGTAACAACCGGTATACCGTTCTGTCACTGATGTAGGCTTTTATTACCACAGAATAACTAGCCAGACAGCACCGGCGCCAAGCAGCGTGATCAGCACAGCAGCTGATGCCAGATCTTTGGCTTTACCACTAAGCTCATGATACTCGGCACCAATGCGGTCAACGACAGTTTCAACGGCGGTATTCAGCAGTTCGACTATAAGCACCAGCAATGCACTTAGCAACAACATGCTACGTTCGGCAGCGCTGATATCCAGCCAGAAAATGATGAGCAGCAGCGGGATGAGCGCGGCAATTTCCTGCCTTAATGCCGCTTCGGTTTTTAAACCGGCCGCCAAGCCCTGCCAGGAATACTTACTTGCATAAAACAACCTGCTTAAACCTTTTGCTTCAGATTTCATCGTTTTTTTCACCTTTAATCAACCACATTAGTATCGCCGTTTTATCTTAAGAAAAGCTTAAGCTTAGTGCTCTAGCATCAAATAACCTTATGCTGTGAAGTGATTATTACCGGTAATGAAAAAAAACTTACGCTCTGTATCAGGCCCTTATTATTTGTTAGTTGTAATGACAATAATGATTTTGCTGTTGTTGTCGGTAAGCCGCATAGGATTGTTTGTCTGGCAATATGATCGGATTAGTGCCGTGGCATCCGTTTGGCCACTCTTAATACAAGGTGTGCGGGCTGATTTGATACTGGTTGGATTGTGGTTGGTGATACCTTTGCTGCTGGCGCCATTTTTGACAGCTGGTAAATGGTTTAGTGTCTGGCGCTGGTTTTGCTATGGCTGGGCCTTGATGGGACTGACGCTATTTATCTTTGTGGAGCTTTCTACCCCGCAATTTATTCTGCAATACGATATCCGGCCAAACCGTCTTTACATTGAATATCTGAAGTATCCAGAAGAAGTCTTCAGTACCTTATGGCAAGGCTTCAGAGCGATGCTGCTTGGTGGCATTGCGGTTACTGCACTACTTATTTGGTGCGCAAATACACTACTGCAGCGGGTTCGTCTTCGCACCGAGCCCTATCAGAAGAAAACCTTTTGGCTGACCTGGCCCGTGCTGCTGGTCGTGGTATTTGGCATGATCCGCTCTACCACTGAGCATCGTCCTGCTAACCCTGCACTATTTGCAGTTACCAGTGATGCGTTGGTCAACTCACTGGTGATAAATTCGCCTTATTCAGTACTGTACGCTATTTACAGCCTTAAACATGAAGCGAACTCCAGTGAAATCTACGGTAAGTTACCGTTTGATGAAATGCTGGCGCTGGCGCTGGACTGGCCCTGGCTAAAACAGGCTGTATTTACTGATCCGGGTTTACCTACTTTGCACTACAGTCAAGCTACCGCAAAACGGGCGAAGCCGCTCAATCTGGTGATCATCCTTGAAGAAAGTCTTGGTGCTACCTTTGTTGAATCGCTCGGCGGTGTTGCCGTTACACCCGAGTTAGAAAAGCTGAAGCATGACGGCTGGTGGTTTGAGCAAATGTATGCCACCGGTACCCGCTCGGTGCGCGGTATAGAAGCAGTGGTGTCAGGCTTTATGCCAACACCGGCCCAAAGCGTGGTTAAGTTGTCGTTAGCTCAGCAAAATTTTTATACGCTGGGTAGCACGCTGTCGCAACAAGGCTATAACACCAGCTTTATTTACGGTGGCGAAGCGCATTTTGACAATATGCGCAGTTATTTTACCGGTAATGGCATTGAGCAGGTGATTGATTTGCCCCAAATGGACAATCCGGTTTTTGTTGGTAGCTGGGGCGCCAGTGATGAAGATTTATTTACCGCTGCCTCTAAGCATCTGGACGAGATGCATCAGCACCAACGCCCGTTCTTCAGCCTGGTGTTTAGCTCGTCCAACCATACGCCGTTTGAGTTCCCGGATGGGCGTATCGATTTACATGAACAACCAAAACAAACTGTGAATAATGCGGTTAAGTATGCCGATTATTCCTTAGGCAAGTTTATTGCCCATGCAAGGCAGCAACCTTATTGGCAGAATACGCTGTTTCTGATTGTTGCTGACCATGACAACCGGGTGTATGGCAACAATCTGGTACCAGTAGAGAAGTTTCATATTCCGGCATTAATCTTGGGTGCTGATGTTATACCCAAACGGATTAAACCGGTTGCCAGCCAGATCGACCTCGCGCCTACCTTATTGTCTTTGATGGGGATAAATGCTCAGACACCACTGATTGGCCGTGATTTTAGTCATGATGACATCAGCCCGGGGCGCGCGTTAATGCAGTTTGATCAGTATTTTGCATTAATGGAGCAGCAACAACTGACTATTTTACGGCCACAGCAAAATGCGGTAAGTGGTGTATACGATCCGGTAGGTAAAAAACTAACGCTGTCGGATCAGGCGCCATCGGCAACACAGACTAAACGCGCGTTGGCTCAGGTGTTGCTGCCGTCTTATCTATATCGGCAGCAGCAATACCATTTAGTTAATTAACCATTACCTTAAGCAATAAGGATAGTTTAAGGTTGATAGCTACAATATGCATTCGGAGCAAAGCAGATGATCCACAAACAAAAGCACCGCTCGCATCGCATTGGCTGGCTCCGCGCAGCGGTGCTGGGCGCAAATGATGGCATTGTATCAACCGCCAGTCTGATTATTGGCGTGGCTGCCGCCAGTACCACGCATGCCAGTGTCATGCTGGCGGGTGTTGCCGGCCTGGTTGCCGGGGCAATGTCGATGGCAGCAGGTGAGTATGTATCTGTGAGCTCGCAGGCGGATACTGAACAGGCGGATCTTGAGCTGGAAAAAATATCATTGGCCCAGAACCCACTGAGCGAACAAAATGAGCTGGCTGAAATTTACCGGAAAAGAGGAATAGCGCCGGATCTGGCACATAAAGTTGCCGGGCAACTCATGGCGCACGATGCGTTGGGCGCGCATGCCCGCGACGAAATTGGCATTTCAGCTACAGGCACTGCCCGGCCTGTTCAGGCTGCACTCTCCTCTGCTGCAACCTTTACCATAGGCGCTGCTCTGCCACTGCTGGTTGCCTGGGTGATGCCCGGCTCCTATCTGATTTACGCCGTTGCTTTATTCTCGCTATGTTTTCTAGCGGGCCTGGGTGCACTTGCCGCGCACGCAGGCGGTGCTCCCCGCGCGCGAGGTGCAGCAAGGGTTACCTTTTGGGGCGCGCTGGCAATGGCACTGACCGCGCTGGTTGGCAGTATTTTTCGGGTGGCGGTCTGACTCTGTATTTCCCTGCTTTCCAGTTAGCCGCAACCGCGGACAACTCCATTAACATTAGCATTCCAAGTAGCGGTTGCCTCTCTCTATCTTTTTCTACCCCTCGTCTTTTTTCTATTCCTTGCTGAATTTCATCGTTGTAGCGTCGCTTAAGGTTTGCTTAAGCAAACACCGTTAGCGTGAATGCAGACGTTTCGGAGGTGCTATGCAGTATTGGAAAATAAGTGGCTTGCTAATCGGGTTTTTGCTCAGTTGCCTGACAGTTAGCAGCGTTTCGGCGACAGAGCTCAGCGATTTGCCGGGCAGCCCGGTTAGTACTATGCAGCAGTTGAACGGCAAAGTCGTGCTGGTCGACTTCTGGGCGTCGTGGTGTGCACCTTGTCGCAAGTCATTTCCCTGGTTGAACACGATGCACCAGCAATACGCAGAGCGCGGTTTACTGGTGCTGGCGGTAAATGAAGATAGCGATCGTGCACAGGCCAGCCGGTTTTTGCAGCAAGTGCCAGCGCAGTTTGCGGTGCTGTATGACAGCAACGGCACTGTAGCAGAGAAATTTCAGTTGCCCGGCATGCCCAGTAGCTTTTTGATTGATAAAAAAGGCCAGGTCCGTTACCGCCATATTGGTTTTAAACAGGCGGATATTGCTGACTATGAAGCCAAGATCCGCCAATTACTGGCAGAGGAGTCGCTCGAATGAAACTGAAAAAAATATTAGGTGCTGGCCTGACACTCTTGCTGCTTAGCCAGCTGACTGCATGCAGTACTTTGGGTGTTAAACCGTGGCAGCGTGACACGCTGGCTAAAGAAGAAATGGCTCTAAACAGTGCACCATTAGACAACCGGTTGGATGACCATATTTATTTTAGTAAAGAAGGCAGCAGCGGTGGCCGCAGCTTTGCCGGTGGAGGTTGCGGATGCAATTAAAACAACTGGCAAATATCAGCATGGCGCTGGCAGCGGCCAGCTGTGCTGCACTGGGTCAACAAGCCGAGGCGGGCACCTTACTGGATGACTGGCAGTTTAACAGCGCTATTTTGCTGTATAACGAGACCGATCGG
Source organism: Arsukibacterium sp. UBA3155 (assembly GCA_002364615.1). Lineage (GTDB taxonomy): Bacteria > Pseudomonadota > Gammaproteobacteria > Enterobacterales > Alteromonadaceae > Alishewanella. Next base: position 144,548 of record DEYP01000026.1, read on the forward strand.
GTGAGTGCCGGCGAAGGTATTCTGACAGCACGCGGCGATTTTGGTGATGATAAATATCTTAATCTGGGGCTGGTGGTGGACGCACTGACCGGCGCATCGGCTACTGGTGCTGTGGCGCAACCTTACGTGCAAAGTTTTACCCGGCCATCAGGGCGTGGCAGCTATGATGTCGCAGCCGGCGTTACACCGATGGATGACACCTTTCATGACACCCGGGTGCAGCTGGACGCCAGTTGGGAGCAGCCGATAGCAGCAAATTGGCGGGCTAGCGGCGGTGGTCATTTATCAAAAGAGTATGATTATTTATCGATGGGACTTAATGGCTCTCTGGCGCGGGATTTTAACCAAAAAAACACCACCGTATCGTTGGGGCTAGGCTACAGCCACGACACCATTTCACCTGAAGGTGGTATTGCCGCAGCCTTTGCGCCGATGCTGTTGCGCAGCGACTATGCCGATGACAGCAGTTATCAGGCGGCGTTTGACGCGACACGCGATCGCGCCGATGATACCAAAGATACACTTGATGTGTTGTTAGGCCTGACCCAGGTAATTAACCGCAACTGGTTAATGCAGCTGAACTATTCATTCAGCCTGGCCGATGGCTATATGACCGACCCGTTTAAGTTGGTGAGTGTGATAAATGCCAATGGTGAAGTACAGCAAAACCTGTACGAAAGCCGGCCGGACCAGCGCACTAAGCACAGTTTATACTGGCAGAATAAACTACATGTTCGCGGCAGCTACCTGGATGCATCTTACCGCTATATGTGGGATGACTGGGAACTGTCATCACATACGGCGGATTTGAAATGGCGGTTGCCAATGACAGACCGATGGTATATCGAACCACAGTTCCGATACTATCAGCAAAGTGCGGCAGAGTTTTATCAACCGTTTATATTGCAGGCTGAACCATTGCCGCAATATGTCAGTGCCGATTACCGCATTGGTAAAATGAATACCTACACCCTGGGAGCAAAATTTGGCACTAAGTTGGCGCAAGGCAATGAGCTATCATTTCGGATAGCGCTATACCAGCAGAACCCACAAAATGATGGTGTGGCTGCACCGGGTGTATTGGCGAATGTTGAACTGTACGAAAAAGTGACCGCGGTGATGGCTCAGGTAAGCTATTCTTTTTAGGTTACAATTGGCAAGGAGGGCCAATGGTCGCTATTGCTGTTAATGCCGGGAAAAATTGTACAGTCGGCCAGTTCCGTGCCATGGCCAGCCCCTGCGAAATATTGCTGGAGGCACCAAACATGAGCTTATGCCGGCAGTTAACGCAGCTCGCCGCCGCTGAAACTGAACGCATTGAACAAAAATACAGCCGCTATCGTCGCAGCAGTGTACTAAGCCAGCTGAACCGCAATGCCGGCAGCTGGCAAACACTGGATCCAGAAACCTCGCAGCTGCTGGCGTTTGCTGACAGCTGCTATCAATTGAGTGATGGCTTATTTGATATTAGCAGCGGCATTTTACGCCGGATCTGGACATTTGATGGCTCAGACAAGCTGGCCAGCCAATCGAAAATTGATGCCTTGCTGCCCCATGTTGGCTGGGACAAAGTTCTGCGCGACACTAACCGTATTATGCTGCCCTATGCTATGGAGCTGGATCTGGGCGGCATTGCCAAGGAATATGCGGTAGATAAAGTATTGCAGTTGCTTAGTCAGCAATTTGCTGCAGATGATCTGCCAAGTCTGGTGGTTAACTTTGGCGGTGACATGCGCTGCAGCCGGCCAAGAGAGGACGGCACGTTATGGCGTATAGGTATTGAAAACCCCACATTGGCCGATCAGGCAATTTCGGCCGTTGGTCTGAGTAAAGGGGCACTTGCCAGCAGTGGAGACAGCCGACGCTTTTTACTGAAAGATGGCACGCGTTATAGCCATATTCTTCACCCAAAAACCGGCTGGCCTATTACTGATGCGCCACGTTCCGTCACCGTCGCTGCACCAAATTGTCTGCTGGCAGGCATGTTGGCGACGACTGCCTTGTTGCACGGCAGTCACGCTGAAGCCTTTTTACAGGCGCAGCACTGCCAATACTGGTTAGTAATGTAACTGAACATTAGAGCTGGTGCAGCGACATAAACTGGTCTGCCGGTAGCTGATCAAATTGTTGCATCAGTTCACTGAAAATTTTGCTATCACTTAATTTATCTAACGAGGCTATGACCTCAGCCAAAGTGTCGTCTTGCAAACGGCAACATTGCTGATAGCGGGCGATAAGCGCGGTTAATTGGCCTTTACCCTGTTGCTGCAGCTGACGGTCAGCCACCACAAAAAACTGTGCCCCGCCCCAGTAACCGGCAGGAAAACGACGCTGGCCCAGCAACATTGCAGCGCGCTTTGCCATACTTGTGGGTTGCTGATAGTGCTGGCGCTGTGGTGAAAACTTAGTACGGATAGCCTCAACAGCACTCTCGATAAGCCCGGCTTGCTGCATGATCTGATACTGCATAAAGCTGGCAAAACCTTCGGCAAACCAGGCATTAGAACGCCCCAGATATGGCAACGCCAGATGGGCTATTTCATGATATGCGGTCCAGTCTTGCTTAAACTGTTGCAAGCTGAACGCCGGTTCTACATAAAAGTGGATTTGCTGGCTGTTGTCTCGCCAGGTATTGGCCCAGGGCACCGGTTCGTTCGCCGGGCGCCGGTAAATATAGAGTTGCATGGTAAAAGGATAAGGGCCCAATACTGCCAGAGTGCTGGCGGCACTTTGTTCTAGCCAGCTGATGAGTTTGGCTTGTTCAACCGCGGTAAAGCCCTGTTGCCAATGCAGCTCAAAAGCTGTTTCTTGCGCGATACTATTATTACTAGCAGCACTACAACTGCCGCTGTAACTTAACAGCAGCAGTAGCAACGGCAGCCACTTAGCCATAAGTAGGCTGCTTGTTATCAGCTTTAGCACCAGCGTTGCCTTGATTTTTAGAGCGGTGCAGCCTTTCACCCAATACTAGCATGCAGGGTGTTAAAAACAGAGTAAGCAAGGTGGCAAAGGTTAAACCGCCGGCAATGGCGCTGGATAACTGGGTCCACCATTGGGTCGATGGCGCGCCAAAGCCAAGGCTTGGCTCCAGCAGATTGACGTTTACGGCCAGTACCATAGGCATTAAACCCAGCACCGTAGTAATAGATGTCAGTAACACCGGGCGTAAGCGCAGGCAGCCGGTTTCCAGTGCGGCTTCAGTTGCAGACATGCCGCTGTCGCGCAGTTGGTTAAAGGTGTCTATCAGTACAATGTTATTATTTACCACAATACCGGCCAGACCAATAATTCCCATACCTACCATTACGATACCAAAGCTCTGGCCGTTCACCAGCAGGCCCAGTAATACCCCGGCGGTCGAAAATACGATGGCCGACAACACCAGTAGGCTCTGGTACCAGCTGTTAAATTGCACCAGTAAAATCATCAGCATTAAAAAGATAGCTGTGGCAAAGGCGCCCATTAGAAAGGTCATGGCTTCTTGCTGATCAGCACTTTCACCGGCGGTTTTCACATTTACGTTGTCGGGCAGTTTCATGTCACTGGCCAGTAAGGCCTGTAAGCGCTCACTAACCTGAGCACCCGGCGTCAAATCGCTTTTTATGGTAACCGCCCGGTTACCGTCAATTCGCTTAATAACACTGGTTTTAGGCGCGGCTACCCGTTCGACAAAGTTGCTTAACGGGACCTGGCCGCGCGGCGTCTGAATAGTCAGCCGGCCCAATTGATCCAAGGAGCGCCACTGCTGCGGAAACCTAACCCGGATATCCACTTCGTCGCTGGCATATTCGGGCCGGAACTTGGCCAACAATAAGCCATTACTGACCATTTGCACCGCGTTGCCTACCGTTAGCACATCGGCACCAAAGCGCGCTGCTGCTGCCCGATCGACTTCAATTCGCCATTCAATTCCAGGCAGGCTGCGGTCATCCTCAATATCGACAAACCCTTCCATTTGCTGCATCTGGCTGACAATGGTGCTTACCGCCTGCTCGGTGGCTGCTGCCTCGCTGCTGCTTACCTGCAGCTCTATTGGCTTACCGGCAGCAGGGCCTTCCTGTTGCTGGCGAAACTCCAGAATAACACCCGGGATATCGTCGGTAAGCATACGCATATCAGCCAGAATTGCCGCGGCTTTACGTCGCTCAAACCAGTCAATAAACTGAAACTGCAAAGTACCAACCACATCCGGTGCCAGCTCGCCGCTACTACTGGCCAGCGAGCGGGCATACAGCGCTTTAACTTCCGCTAACCCCAGCAACCGCTGCTCGACCTGTTTAAGCAAGGCGTCTTTTTCATAAATAGACATATCGCCCCGTGCCCGAACCCATACCTGAGCAGACTCGGGTTCAACATCCGGAAAAAATTCCATACCATGGTTAAACTGACTGTAGGCCACAAAAATAAGGGCCATAGCGCCCAGCAAGCCGGCCAGAGTAAGCCCCGGATGGCGCAGCAGGCGACTGAGTAAGCTGCGATAGGCTTTGCCTGGCCTGCTGGCTTCGATTTGATGCGGTGCTGGCCTGGCCCGGCTGATGCCGCCCATGACCGGCAGGAAAATCAGTGCCATAAACAAGGATGCCAGCAAGCACAGGATCACGGTAGCCGGTAAATACTTCATAAACTGGCCGACGACGCCGGGCCAGAACAACAGCGGCATAAACACCACGATAGTGGTAGCAGTAGATGCAATAATCGGCCATGCCATGCGCCCGGCAGCATTGGCCCAGGCTTGTTTTGGTGTCTGGCCTTCACCCAGGTTACGATCGGCCAGTTCACTGACTACTACCGCGCCATCAACCAGCATGCCGGCCACCAGAATAAGCGCGAACAGCACGATAATATTCATGGTGAAGCCTAAGGCGGAAATCATCAGAATACCGGCAAAAAATGCGCCAGGAATGGTAATGCCCACCAGCAAGGCCGAGCGCACACCCATGGTCGCGACAATCAGGATCAGCACCAGCACCACCGCAGTTAACACGTTGTTCAGCAGATCTGACAGCATGTTTTTCACTTCTTTGGACTGGTCCATAATGTAGTTAATGTGCATGCCATCCGGAAACTGACTGCTGGCTTGTTCGATGAGTGCTTTGGTTTGTTCTATGGTTGAAATAATGTTGGCACCGCTGCGTTTTTTTACTTCCAGCACCACGGCTGGCTGGCCGTTAATCCTGGCAAAACCAAGTGGATCTTTAAAGCTACGGCTAATGGTCGCGACATCACCAAAGGTAATCACGGTATCGCCATTTACTTTGATAGGCATGGATAACACGTCATCTAAATCTTCGATAACGCCCGGTACTTTCATGGCAAAGCGGCCGGCACCGGTATCCAGGCTGCCGGCAGCCACCAGCCGGTTATTATTGGACACCAGACTGAACAGCTGCTGGTAATCCAGCCCATAACCTTCCAGCACTTGCGGGTCGACGACAATTTCCAGCATGTCTTCGCGATCGCCACCAATATCGACTTCCAGCACTTCAGGTATGGCTTCAATATTCTCTTGTAGCTCGCGGGCGATATAGACCAGCTGGCTTTCTGACACCGGCCCGGATAAGCCCACAGATAACACCGGGAATAAACCAACGTTAATCTCATTGACGGTGGGTTCATCCGCCTCACTGGGTAATTTGGCCCGCGCCGCGTCCACTTTAACCCGCACATCGGCCAGGGCCTGATCAGCATCAAAACCGGCATCAAACTCCAGCATTACTGAAGCATGACCTTCGCTGGCAGTCGCGGTCATTTTCTTTATACCCTCCAGCGAGCGCAGTTCATGCTCCATCGGCCTTACCAGTAAGCGCTCGCCATCTTCCGGGCTAATGCCATCGAGTGACATCGAGACATACATCATCGGAATAGCCACATCGGGGTTGGCTTCTTTGGGAATAGTTTGATAAGCGGTAATACCAGCGATAAATAAAAACAGCAGCAGCATTAAACTGGCACGGCTGCGGCTTATTGCGGCCTGAATAATGGCATTCATGGCCTTGCCCCGGCAGCCTGCGGTTTAACTCTTACGCTGTCACCGGTTTTAACAAAGCCGGCACCCTGAGTAATTATTCTGGCCCGTTGTGGTAAACCACTGACTCTGGCACCTTCGTTATTGGCACTTAAAATAGTTACCGGGTAAAACACCACCTGTTGTTGCTCGTTTACCACTGACACGCCGAGCTTGCCGGTATTATCCAGGCTAAGCAACGCCGGTGATATAAGATGTGCTTCCACCGGGGACAATTGCACGGTAACAGTAGCACTGCCGCCCGCTACGCGCAGTAATTGCGGGTTGGCTACCGTCACTTCAATGTAAAAGCTGCGGGTGGCGGTATCTGCAGCAAAGCTGATAAAACTGAGGGTACCGGAAAGTTCTCTGCCATCGAGTAAACTCAGCGCTACGTTCTGACCCTCTGCCAATGCCGTAACATGTTGTTGTGGGATTTGGGCAGTGACTTTTAATTTATCTATTTGCATTAGATCAAGCAGTTCAGTACCAACTTGGACCCCATCGCCTACTTCAACATGCCTGCGATCGACCATGCCGTCAAATGGCGCGACCGGCTCAATTTGTTGCAACGCAAGCCGGGCACGTTCAAATTCTGCCTCGGCTTGTGCCAGCTCGCTTTGCAGCCGCGTTAGATCGGTCGCCGATAAAAACTGCGATTTACTCAAGGCGCGTGCGCTGGCAAGCTCGTCCTGCCGTAAGGTGAGGTTGGCTTTAGCTTGCGCCAACAATGCACTGCGGCCTTCGTCAGACAAGCGCAATAACTTATCACCTTTCGCAACCCTTTCACCCTGCTCAGCGAGTACGTCGGTTACCGTTCCGGCTTGCTGTGAGGTAATACTGACGCTACGCCATGGCAATATTTGTCCCTGAGCAACCTGAGTTAATTGATAAGGCTCGGCTTCAGACCAGCGGGTTTCTACCAGCGGTAATTGTTGCTCGGGAACTTGCTGCTCAGCCGGAGCCTGTTTTTTAGCGCTGTAGTTATCGCCACTGAGCAGCCAGAGCAACAAAGCTAAAGCCAGAACTACGGCAATAATGACGGGAGAGGCAGCGAACTTTTTAAACATGAACAATCCTTGGTGAGAACGATAAATATTACAGGGCCAACACCGTTGAAATATACCTACATGAATGAATGTCAGCAATAGCAGAACTGTAACCAAATATGGTCATCGACCTGCTGCTTATTGCTATTTATCGCTAAAGCCCTTGTTTTTGGGCAAGCCAGACCAATTAAGTTGAAACTGATTAACAGCGGCAAATACCGCCTCCCTGATTAAACCGGGGCTAGATAGCGACAGCGTAAGTGCCGTCAACTGAATGAATACTAACTAACAGGATATAGCATGGCTAATTTATTCGACCCGATAAAAGTGGGAGATTTACAATTACCCAACCGGATTATTATGGCACCGTTAACCCGCTGTCGTGCCGATGCCGGCAGGGTGCCTAATGATTTGATGGTTGAATATTATCGCCAGCGTGCCACTGCCGGGCTTATTATAACCGAAGCAACCTCAGTTAGCCCCATGGGTGTTGGCTATCCGGCTACGCCGGGCATTTGGTCGGATGAACAAGTTGCAGGTTGGCAAAAAATCACAACTGCGGTGCATCAGGCTGGCGGGCGCATTATGCTGCAGCTGTGGCATGTTGGCCGTATTTCAGACCCGCATTATTTAGACGGTGAGCTGCCGGTAGCGCCCAGTGCCATTGCAGCAGAGGGCCATGTTAGTTTACTGCGGCCGAAAAAAGCCTTTGTTACCCCCAGAGCACTGGCAACTGATGAGATTGCTGGCATTGTTGAAGCGTATCGACTGGGGGCAGAAAATGCCAAAAAAGCCGGTTTTGATGGCGTGGAAATTCATGGTGCCAACGGCTATTTGCTTGATCAATTTTTGCAAGATGGTAGCAACCAGCGAAACGATAAGTATGGTGGCAGTATTGAAAACCGCGCCAGGCTAATGCTGGAAGTGACCGATGCGGTTGTCTCGGTGTGGGGCGCTGGCCGGGTTGGCATGCATTTAGCCCCCAGGGCTGATGCGCATAGCATGGGAGATTCACACCGCAGTGATACCTTTGGTTACGTGGCGCAGCAGCTGGGCAAAAGACAGCTTGCCTTTATTTGTTCCCGGGAAGCACAAGGTGATGACAGCTTAGGGCCAAAACTCAAACAATTGTTTGGCGGTGTCTATATTAGTAATGAGCAGTTTAATAAAGCCAGCGCCAACGCCCTTATCGCCAGCGGCGATGCTGATGCCGTAGCCTTTGGGGTGCCGTATATCGCGAACCCGGATTTAGTGGCGCGCTTTGCCAAGGATGCCGACTTGAATACCGCAAAACCAGAGCTATTTTATGGTGGTGGTGCAGAGGGGTACACTGACTATCCGGCGCTGGCTGATTAATACTGACAAGCGTATTCAGGTTTGCGTTTTCACTTTAAAAAAGCGTGTGCCCCCAGACATTATGCTGTTGGGGGCACATTGAGTATCTGTCGACTGAACTTATAGCACAATCGCATTAAGCCTCGTAACGTTCACCATCTTTGGCGGTAAAGCACTTTTCACTCTGGCATCCTTTGTTTACCTGTTTTCCGGTTAACATACTGAACCACGGCTCGCCGGTTTGTTTTGCCTGCAGCTGAATATCGTCGATACCGGCACAGTCTTTTTCGCCATTACCGCCATGGCGGTTTAACACCAGCTCGACATGGCGGCCTTCATTCACCAGCACCAGCGATTCCGGTGCTTCGCGATGACCGCTTAGTGCCACAAACTGCGCCGGGTTTTGCAGGCCACTTTTGCTGCCATCGGCAAAAAAGGCCAGCATATGCTGAAAATACACCATGTAACAGACAACATCTTTATGCGAGCCATAGGCCAGCGGAAAGGTTTTGTCTAAAAAGCCTTTTGAGTAATCCATGATTTGTTTCACATGGCACTCGTTCAGCTGATTAATAACGCTAAGCTCGGTCGCCATCCAGGCAGTTTGGTTTGGCGTGTTTTGGCTGTGGGTTGGGGCCAGTGTAGTCATGTTGTTATCCTCGTTTTTGTCGGGTATTGGTAATCTCATCAAGCAGGCTTGGAATCCTGTTGGCGCAGCCACAGAGTGTCTGAGCGGATGCGCCAGCAGGAGCGAGTTGCTGTGGCGAGCACGGCAGGAATTGCAAGCCGTGCTCTGTGCAACTTCATTATGTTCCTGTTCCTAATGAGCTTGTTGCTATCGGTTAAAAACTAGTCTAGGCTAAAAATCAGCATAATTTCACAATAAAAATTTTACAGTGTGAATTTTACAAAATGAAAATAAACAAAAGCTTACTTAGAAAGTCCCATTTCTTAGGAACCAAGATAAGAAACCTGAGAAAACGTAACAACTTAACGATGGAAGATTTATCTACCCGCTGTATCAGGGTTAACCCCGAGCAGGCACCGTCGGTGTCATATTTGTCGATGATAGAGCGGGGCAAGCGCACGCCAGGCATTGAAATGCTGGAGGTCATCGCCGAAGTTTTTCAAAAAGACCTGGACTGGTTTTTAGATGGTGAGGATAGCGAGCAGGATCTAACGCCGCAAAAAGGCAGCCGCGGTGGCATTAGTGGTATGGCGTTAGAGCCGGGCTTTTTGTTTTCTAACGACATTTTGCAAATTGCGATACCAGAAATGTTGTCGCAAACCGGCACCAGTGGCAAGCAGTTTGCTCAGTTACTTATCAGGGCCCATCAGGAGCATCATCAGAACCACTTTCCTGAGCTGGAGCGAGCGGCAGAAGACGTTGGCCAGAAGCGTATGCCACTGAGTGTTGATGAACTGATGGCCATTGTGAAGCAACTGGGACTCAAAGTCAGCTGGTTTACCGAGCCACCAAAAGAGCTGCTGGATGAGCTTGGCGTGTTATCGAAAAACGTCTCGACGTCTTTTTTTACGCCACCTGATACCCTGCATTTAAACCGGCTATTACAGAATTTTCCTACCCGCTTAAAATACGAACTGGCAGTGCATATTGGCCATACGGTTTTGCACAATAAAGACGGCGTGAAAAGCAGCATGACGGTAGGAGGCACCCATGACGATGAGATGTCGCAATCCACCGCCGTGCAACCACAGGATATTCTGCACGCCTGGCGCGATTTTGAATCAAGCTTTTTTGCCGGCGCCCTGCTGTGCCCCAAGTTACCCTTTCGTCAGTTACTGGACCGCCAGGGCTATGAAATCAGCAGCCATCAGCAGGCGGGGGTGTCTGCCTCTGTGGCCATGCGACGAATGACGGCGGTGTCACCTTATGCGCATTGGCATTATTTTGATGCGTATACTCCAGGCAAACTAAAGGCGGTGTATCGAGGCAATGGCATACCTTTGCCCTGGGGCAATATGCGTCAGGTAGAAGACCCTTGTCAGCATTGGGCCGTGTTTCGGATGTTTGATGTTGACGGCGTAGCCAGTAGTGCGCAGCTATCATTGCTTGATGTGAATGGCAAACCACGGATTTACTGCTGCGAATCGACCAAAGTTAATGACTTGGCAGGCAACAATCATGTGTTGTGCGCCGGGATTGATCTGAATCCGGCGTTGTTAGCGCAGGGTGTGGATGCCGATGCCATGGCCAGCGAGCTTAAGCAGCTATGTATCAATAGCGTTGGCGGCGCCAGAGTACCTAGAGCTATCCAGACCTCGCTCACCAGCGTGGCAAATATTCTGAATATAAATTGGGTGGCGCGCAGCTTGCAAAAGCCGGCACAGCTTATTTGTGCCAGGGGTAATAGCTGCCCGCGCAGCCCGGGTTGCTACGACTGTCCCAGCGTCTAATTTAACCCCAATATATTCTGTTACAACTTGCTGCTGGCAGAGATTTGGCTTTGCTCTGCAGCAGCGGTAATATAGCGGCGATAGCTTAACCCTTCCCCTATTCCAGATTTGTAGTTCAGGAAAACGATAATGAAAAAAATAAGTATTATTGCCGCTGGTGTTGCGCTGGCTTTAGGTTTAACGGCGTGTAGTGACTCTACCTCCACCCAGAACAATGAGCCCGTAGCAGCGCAACAGCAAGCGCCGCGGGTATCCGGTGTCGATAGCCAGTATTTTGATCCGGCAGTAAAATTCAGTGAAGATTTCTTTTTGGCGGTAAACGGCAAATGGCTGGCTGAAACCGCCATTCCGGCTGACAAAGCGTCTTATGGCTCGTTTCACATTCTAAATGACAACTCACAGCAAGCCGTTAAAGCCATTATTGATGAAGTGTCAGCCCGCACCGATTTAAAAGCGGGCTCTGATGAGCAGAAATTAGGGCATTTTTACAACAGCTTTATGGATGAAGCAACAATTGAAAAGCTTGGTTTAAGCCCGCTGCAGCCGCAATTAGATGCCATTAGCTCTCTGGAGAATAAAGAACAGTTACCAGGGTTGTTTGCCCGTTTGCAACGCGATGGCGTTGCTATTCCATTTGGCTGGTTCATTAATAACGATGCGAAAAACTCTACCGAATACGCGGTATATCTGAGCCAGGGCGGCTTAGGTCTGCCAGATCGTGACTATTATTTTAACGATGACGAAAAATCGTTAAAGCTGATTGCCGACTACAAAGCTTATTTAACCGATATGTTCAGCATGGCCGGCAATGATGACGCGCCGGCGGCGGCCGAGCGGGTATTTGCCCTGGAAAAAGCCCTGGCCGAACATCACTGGACCCGGTTAGATAACCGTAATGCCGATAAAACGTACAACAAGATGGCGACCTCTGAGCTGAACAACAGCATGGGTAGTTTTGACTGGGCCGCCTTTGCTAATGACGTCAAGCTGGCTGAAGTGAATGATATTATTGTGCGTCAACCAAGCTACTTCGAAGGTTTTGCCAAGGTATTTGCAGCAACAGACTTACAAAGCTGGCAGGATTATTTAAGCCTGAAAACCATTCATGGCTATGCCGATAAACTGAGCAGCAATTTTGCTGACCGTCGTTTTGCTTTCTATGGCACCACCTTAAGTGGTACCGAGCAACAACAACCACGCTGGAAGCGAGGGGTAGATGCGGCAGACCAGGTATTAGGCGAGCTGACAGGTAAGCTGTATGTTGAGCGCCATTTTACGCCACAAGCCAAAGCACGGATGGAAGAGTTGGTGGCTAACATTATCAAGGCTTATGAAATCTCGATTAATGAGCTGGAATGGATGACCGAAGAAACTAAAGTGGCAGCCCAGGATAAGCTGAGTAAATTTACCCCGAAAATCGGTTATCCGGATAAATGGAAAGATTATTCTGCGTTAGAAATTAAAGCAGATGATTTAGTCGGTAACTTTATCCGTGCCAGCCACCATGGTTACGACGAAATGGTGGCGAAATTAGGCCAGCCTATCGATAAAGGCGAGTGGTTTATGACGCCGCAAACGGTAAATGCGTACTACAACCCGGTAAACAACGAAATTGTGTTCCCTGCCGCTATTCTGCAACCCCCGTTCTTTAATATGGATGCAGACGACGCGGTAAACTATGGCGGTATTGGTGGGGTTATCGGCCATGAAATTGGCCATGGTTTTGATGATCAGGGAGCCAAATACGATGGTGATGGTAACTTACGTAACTGGTGGACAGAGCAGGATAAGGGCCAGTTCCAGGCGCGTGGTGCTAAGCTAATTGGCCAGTACAACAAGTTTGAACCGCTACCGGGTGTTAATGTAAACGGTGCAGTGGCACTGGGCGAAAATATCGGTGATTTAGGCGGCATGACGGTAGCGCTGAAAGCGTATAAATTGTCGCTGGAAGGAAAAGACGCACCAGTAATGGACGGCTTTACCGGTGAACAGCGGTTCTTTATCAGCTGGGCCCAGGTATGGCGTACTAAGTTCCGCGAAGAAGCGCTGCGTCGCCAGTTAAGCACCGGGCCACACTCGCCGGCGCATTACCGGGTCATTGGCGTACTGCCGAATATTCCTGAGTTTTACCCTGCCTTTGATATAAAAGAAGGCGATGCGATGTATATTGCGCCGGAGCAGCGCGTTAAAATCTGGTAAGCCATTGCCCATCGGGTAATGATTTTCTGCTACAATGCTCGGGTTGGATAGGAAACTATTCAGCCCTTTTTTGTACGATAGGCTAAGTGTTTAGGCTGTCGGTTACAATTCCCGCCCTGGCTCGCCACAGCAACTCACAAATGCTTGCGCATTTGCTCAGACACTCTGTGGCGCCCAGTTCGGGATTCTAACCTCTGCTGCAAGATTTGATTTGTTAGTCAGCGAGGTCTGACCACTATAAGTAAAAATACAGAACATTAGCTTTCATATTCATGCTGCTTATACCCACTATAAGCGGCGTGGCTAAAGGGCGGATGTCAATTTGGCCCGAATTTTTATATAATCGCGCCCATTCATTCTAAGAATGACGCCGCAGTAGCAAGACTGCCGGCAACGACCAAGAGGATCATACTGTGCTACAACAATATCGCGAACATGTGGCCGAGCGCGCAGCGCAAGGTATACCGCCAAAGCCGCTCAATGCCGAGCAGGTAGCCGCCTTAGTTGAACTGTTAAAAAATCCGCCAAAAGGCGAAGAAGAAACGCTGTTAGATTTATTGATTAACCGGGTACCACCGGGCGTAGATGAAGCCGCTTATGTTAAAGCCGGCTTTTTAGCCGCACTTACCAAAGGTGAAGTTAGCTGCAGTCTGATCAACGCTGAGCGTGCCACTGAACTGTTAGGCACTATGATGGGTGGTTATAACATTCAACCATTAATCAGCCTGTTAGATGACGCTAAGCTGGCACCTATTGCTGCTAAAGCGCTATCACATACTTTGCTTATTTTTGATGCATTTCATGATGTCACTGAAAAAGCAGATGCCGGTAATAGCCACGCTAAACAAGTGGTGCAAAGCTGGGCTGATGCCGAGTGGTTTGAAAGTAAGCCTGCACTGGCGGAAAAAATTACTGTTACGGTATTTAAAGTGTCTGGCGAGACCAACACTGATGATTTGTCGCCAGCACCTGATGCCTGGTCACGGCCGGATATCCCGCTGCATGCCTTAGCCATGCTAAAAAATGCCCGTGAAGGCATTAACCCGGATCAAGCAGGTACAGTTGGACCAATTAAGCAGTTAGACGAGCTGAATAAAAAAGGCTTTCCGCTGGCGTATGTTGGCGATGTGGTTGGTACCGGCTCGTCACGTAAATCAGCCACTAACTCAGTGTTGTGGTTTATGGGTGATGATATTCCCTACGTGCCGAATAAGCGCGGTGGCGGTTTTGTGTTAGGTGGCAAAATTGCCCCTATCTTCTTTAACACCATGGAAGATTCTGGTGCACTGCCAATTGAAGTTGACGTTAACAACCTTGAAATGGGCGATGTCATCGATATTCTGCCATTCGAAGGCAAAGTAGTCCGTCATGGCACGGATGAAGTGCTGGCTGAATTCGCTCTGGCAACCGACGTATTAATTGACGAAGTGCGCGCCGGTGGCCGTATTCCATTAATCATTGGTCGTGGTTTAACCGACCGTGCCCGTGAATTTTTAGGTCATGGCCCATCTGATAAATTCCGCCGGCCACTGCCAAAAACTGATTCAGGCAAAGGCTTTACGCTGGCTCAGAAAATGGTTGGTAAAGCGTGCGGCGTAACCGGTATTCGTCCGGGCACCTACTGTGAGCCGAAAATGACTACTGTGGGCTCGCAGGATACTACCGGCCCGATGACTCGTGATGAGCTAAAAGACTTAGCCTGTTTAGGTTTCTCAGCCGATTTAACCATGCAGTCGTTCTGTCATACCGCCGCTTATCCTAAGCCGGTTGACGTGGATACGCACCATACCCTGCCAGATTTTATTATGAACCGTGGCGGTGTTGCGTTGCGTCCGGGTGATGGCATTATTCACAGCTGGTTAAACCGGATGTTACTGCCCGATACCGTAGGCACCGGTGGCGATTCGCACACCCGTTTCCCTATTGGTATTTCGTTCCCGGCAGGTTCTGGTTTAGTGGCGTTTGCTGCGGCGACCGGCGTTATGCCACTGGATATGCCAGAGTCGGTTTTAGTGCGCTTTAAAGGCGAGATGCAGCCAGGTATTACCCTGCGTGACTTAGTACATGCTATTCCGTACATGGCGATTCAGAAAGGCTTGTTAACCGTTGATAAGAAAGGCAAGAAGAACATTTTCTCTGGCCGTATTCTGGAGATCGAAGGCTTACCAAACTTAACCGTAGAGCAGGCTTTTGAATTATCAGATGCTTCTGCTGAGCGTTCAGCGGCTGGCTGTACTATCAAGCTATCTGACTCGTCAATTGCTGAGTACTTAGAATCAAACATTGTTATGCTTAAATGGATGATTTCTGAAGGCTATGGTGATGTGCGTACTATTGAGCGTCGTATTCAGGCGATGCAAGCCTGGCTTAAAGATCCACAGTTAATGGCTGCCGATGCCGATGCTGAGTACAGCGAAATTATCGAGATTGACCTGGCCGATATTAAAGAGCCGGTACTGTGTGCACCAAATGATCCGGATGATGCACGCTTACTGTCTGAAGTAGCTGGCGACAAGATTGACGAAGTGTTTATCGGTTCTTGTATGACTAACATTGGCCATTTCCGTGCCGCCGGTAAGTTGCTGGATAAATACAAAGGCCAGCTGCCAACCCGCTTATGGATAGCACCGCCAACCAAGATGGACCAGGCGCAGTTAACAGAAGAAGGGTATTACAGCATTTTCGGTAAAGTCGGCGCCCGCACTGAAATGCCAGGCTGTTCCCTGTGTATGGGTAACCAGGCACGCGTAGCCGAGAACTCAACGGTAGTATCGACCTCTACCCGTAACTTCCCGAACCGCTTAGGGCAGGGTGCTAATGTGTATTTAGCCTCAGCCGAATTAGCGGCTGTAGCCTCTATCATTGGTAAGTTACCAACGGTAGCCGAGTATCTGGAATATGCGAAGCAAATCGATGCAACCGCGGCCGATACGTACCGTTACCTGAACTTCCATCAGATGCCGCAGTACACCAAAAAAGCGGATAACGTGATTATTCAGCAAGCGGTGTAATCAGCTCTGTTGTGCTAAAGGCCTGCAACTGCAGGCCTTTTTTCTGCTCGCTTAAATATTGTGAGCAACTACAATTCTAGCAGCGACCGGCTGATAGATTATTTGCGTAGGCGTGCTTGCACCGCCCACTGGGCTCGCCACAGTAACTCGCTCCCGCTTGGCGCGTCCGCTCAGACACCCTGTGTCGCTCCATTGGGGATACAAGCTCGCCAGGGTAAAACGCCGCAAATAACCATCAGCCTATTTCTTCGTACGGAAAGAAGTATGGATTACGATTTTATTTTTGATCGCACAACCCGCCAGTTTAGCATCCGGCTTGCTGGCGAACATGAAGTGTTAGGCCGGTTTTTACTGGATGAATTTGGCCAGCAGGCCGAGACCTATTCAGCACTGTTGCAACAACTGAGTTCACTAACGCCTCAGCAAAGTATGCTGTATCAGGGCAGGGAGTTTTTACTGGAGGTAGATAACAGCGAAGTAACGTTAAGCCACAACAGTCTGTTTTATCAAAATACCGATGAGCAAGCTGGCCAACTGCAAGCGCTGGCTGAAGACGACTTACAGCTGGACGAGCAAGGCATGACCAGCCAATGCGGCCTGGATGATTTTCTGCTATTGCTGCGCGAGTGGCAGCAATTCCTGGCCGATTAACCGACTTAAACTTGTAACGGCAGCACTACCGTGAAGCGTGTACCTTCGCCGGGGGTGCTACTGACTTTAACACTGCCCCCCAGTTTCTGGGTAATAAGGTTAAATACAATATGTAAGCCCAGGCCGGTACCACCCTGATGGCGGTTGGTGGTAAAGAAGGGGTCAAATATCCGCTCGATATACTCATCGTCGATACCTGCTCCGTTGTCGGCAAATACTATTTCAACCAGATC
Source organism: Arsukibacterium sp. UBA3155 (assembly GCA_002364615.1). Taxonomy (GTDB): domain Bacteria; phylum Pseudomonadota; class Gammaproteobacteria; order Enterobacterales; family Alteromonadaceae; genus Alishewanella. The sequence continues at coordinate 161,448 of DEYP01000026.1, forward strand.
ACCCTGTTTGCGGCAATGAATGGTTATTTCACCACTGGCGCGGTCTTTAAAACCATGAACAACAGCGTTCTGAGTAAAGTTAGTAATTATCTGACCAATGGTGCCGGGAAAGCTGTTCATTTCAATATTGTCCGGGCAATCCATTTGCAGCCTGATTTTCCGGTTACGCCACATCAGGCTCAGACTGTCGAGCAATTCATCCAGATACTTCGCCAGATTAAACTGCCGTTGATTATCTGCCGTTAGGTCAACCGATACTTGCTTAAAATTGGCAATCAACTGCGCCGCACGCTGCAAATTATTATCAAGCAACAGCCCGGCCTGGACTAACTTATTTAAATAATTATCCAACTCCCGACGACGAATGTTACCGCCTGCCAATTTTTGCAACAGTATTCGACTTTCTTCGGTTACTACGCTGTTTGCCGTTAATGCCACCCCCAATGGGGTGTTTACCTCATGTGCCACGCCGGCAACTAATTGGCCTAAGGCCGCCATCTTTTCGGTCCGCACCAACTCTTTTACGGTTGACTCCAGTTGCTGCAAGGTTTGCTCGGTTCGGCTTTTAGATTCTTGCAACGCCCTGGTGCGCTCATTCAGTGTTTCGGTTCGTTGTTCGACTAACCAGGCCATTTCTTCCTGTTGTTTACGCAGGTTTTTTGAACGAAGCAGATGTAATCCAAGCATTATGAGCAGCAGTACACTAACCAGCAAAATTCTGGCCAGCCATGTTTCCCACCATAATGGTAATACTCTAATTTTCAGGGTGGTTTCATCGCTCCAGCCTGGCGGGTCCAGCCCGGCACGAAGCCGGAATTGATAGTCGCCTGGTGGTAAGCGCTCAAAGGTGGCACTGCGACCGTTGGCATTGCGGGTGACCCAGCCAGATGTCACCGGATCGAGTCGGTACTGGAAATTTACCTGAGCGGTTTCAACAAATTCCCGGGTGGAGTAGTGCACACTGAAACTACGATTATCCGTAGCCGGAATTGTTAATTCCGTATCTGGTATTGCTGCTTGTTGACCATTTACTTCAATTTCTAATATAGCTGGCACGGCAATAGCCCCGGCGGAATAAGCCAGCACCTGCTGAGGCTGAAAGAGGGTAAAACCATCCATACCACCAAATACGATAGTGCCGTCGGCCATAACAGTGCTAGCTGCGTTAATATAGTCACTGCGCAGGGCGCCATGCTGATAACCAAAATTCCGAAAACGGTTTGTTAAAGGGTTAAATGCCGAAATACCAAAAGCACTACTTACCCAGATATTACCGGCCTGATCGAGTTCTGCAGCCTTAAGCTGGCCGCTGGCTAAACCTTCGGCTTCAGCATATTGTCTGAAGCGGACGGCAGTGGGATCAGCAAATGATGCCGGCAGCATTAATTCAAATAACCCGGTACCATTGGTTGCCAGCCAGTGACGATTATCAGAACTTTGCAAATAAGCCATGGGTGCTGATGGCAGTGTCAGTGCAGTGCCGTTCTCGCCTGATGCAAGATTGTGTTCATAGATCAGGCTACCATCCGCAGCGTTAAACCATGATAAGCCCTGGTAAGAGCCCACCAGCATGTAATGCTCTTTGACAGGCTGAATAAAAGTAATGGCGCGGCTGAACCGGTATTGCGCAACAATGTTCTGATTTGTTTCATCCAGTATGACAAGGCCAAACTGGTCAATTGCCAGCCACAAGTGATTATCAGTGCTGTAAAGCCTGCGTACCGGGCCAGGTGGAACTTCAGGTGGCAACGGCACTTGCCGGTAATTGCCGTTAGCAGGTGTAACCGCAATAATGCCCTGACCATGGCCAAACCATATTTCGTCAGTGCGCTGCAAGGTGCAAAAAAAGGTTAAGCCTTTGCTGCTGGTGTCTGCCAGATTAAAGCTTGCAGTCGTTGAATCAAGAGTAAAAAGGCCATCAGCCGTCCCTGCCCAGATTGTATTATTATAGCTTGCCAGACTGATGGTAGCGGGGTTCCTGGCGGTATCCATTAAGGCCAAATCGCGGCTGATACTAATAAATAGGTTATTTGCCAGATTAAGACGGGATACCCCACCATTCCAGGTACCAACCCAGATACTGCCATCCTGATCTTGCAGCAGGGCGGTGACTTTACCATTGCCGAGGCTGGCCGGATTATTACGCTGATGCTGGTATGACACTTGCTGATGCCAGCGACCGTTTTGCTGTGTCAGGCGACTTAAGCCATGCTGGGTACCTACCCAGATGTCACCTTTATTATCCACGGTGATACTGCGAATTTCTTTGCTTATTAAGCCATTGTTGTAGCTCGTAATCTCAAGCTGGGTCCAATTATCAGCTGTGGGCTCCAGCATCAGCAAACCTTCGCGTTCCAGCCCTACCCATAATCTGTCGGCTTTATCATGAAATAGCGTCATAACGGATGCATCGGGAAACGGGAAAAGACCATCTACGCTGAACTGCTCACTATTACGGTCAAAGAATAGCAGACCGCGCGGTGTGCCCAACCATAAATTGCCTTCATTGCCAGCAGCCGATAAAGCGGTAATATAACGCTTGCTATCACCATACCATTGCACTTGGCGAGAAGCTCCTTGCAACATCGCTAACCCCTGGTTAGTACCAATCCATAATCGTTGCTGCTTATCAAGGTGCAGAGACAGCACCAGCGGCTCTGCATCACTGCCGTTTTTTGCCAGACGGATGTTTTCAAAGGTACCCGCTACCGGATTAAAGTGGTTCAGGCCATTTAGTGTGCCGACCCAAAGCATACCCTGCTGATCAACTAGCAGCGAAGTAACAAAGTTATCACTGAGTGATTGGCTTAACTGCTGCTCGGGGAAAAACACTTTGACATCAAAACCGTCGTATCGATTCAGACCACTTTGGGTGCCTATCCAGATATTGCCGGTATGATCCTGTGCAAGGGAGGTGACGGTAGTTTGTGATAAACCCTGCTCAATATCGATGCGGGCAAAACGTGACGCTGAGGGTACCTCCATAGCCGGGGATGCAAATAGGAAAAACGGCAACGTTGCCAGCAGTACCAGCTTAACAAAGGAACATAGTTTTAAAACCAAGTACATAAGTAAACCTTGGGTGCTGAAGCAACGAATAACGTTGTTATCTTATCTAAGCATAGTCGGAAATGTTACCGCTGTAATCCCCGATGCAGGTGTTTTACCCTGCACAGTCAACGGGAATAACTGCACCAAAATGATGCAAGTTAACAGCTAAAACCAATTAATGTAAATGTAAATCATTGTATTTAATGTAAAAAACAAAAGTGGCACAAGGTTTCCTTGTATTTGATGCAATCGCAGAAGATTAGTACATAAGGAAACCATCATGAAGCTTGTTTGTGCCATCATCAAGCCGTTTAAACTGGACGATGTTCGCGAAGCTATTGCAGACATTGGGGTAGAAGGTTTAACGGTAACCGAAGTAAAAGGCTTTGGCCGTCAGAAAGGGCATACCGAATTATATCGCGGTGCTGAATACCAGGTCGATTTCCTGCCAAAAGTAAAACTGGAAATTGCCGTATTAGATGATCAGGTCGATAGGTTGCTCGAAGCAATTCAGCAAGCTGCCCATACCGGTCGCATTGGCGACGGTAAGATTTTTGTTTACGAGCTGGAACGTGCGGTACGGATCCGTACTGGCGAAGCCGACGCTGAAGCGATATAAAGGAGCCCTGTCATGCAAGAACAAATTTTTCACCTCCAATATGCCATGGACACCTTTTACTTCTTAATTTGCGGAGTATTGGTTATGTGGATGGCCGCAGGCTTTTCTATGCTGGAAGCTGGCCTGGTCCGTTCGAAAAACACCACAGAAATTCTGACTAAAAACGTCGCGTTATATTCGATCGCCTGCATTATGTATATGGTGTGTGGTTATGCGCTGATGTATGGCGGTGAGTTTTTCTTAAGCGGCATCAATGCAGTTGATGTTGATGCTACCCTGACCAGTTTCACTGAGCGTGAAGATGGTTTTACGGGTGGTGCAGTATATTCAACTGCCTCAGATTTTTTCTTCCAGGTTGTTTTCGTGGCAACCGCTATGTCAATTGTCTCAGGTGCAGTGGCCGAACGCATGAAACTGTGGGCCTTCCTGGCGTTTGCCGTAGTAATGACGGGTGTTATCTACCCGATGGAAGGTAGCTGGACCTGGGGTGGCAACGCCGTATTTGGTTTATATACTCTTGGTGACTTAGGTTTCTCTGATTTTGCCGGCTCGGGTATTGTTCACATGGCGGGTGCATCTGCGGCGTTAGCTGGTGTGTTGTTGCTTGGTGCGCGGAAGGGCAAATATGGCAAAGACGGTAAAATCAATGCGATACCAGGCGCTAACATGCCACTGGCAACCCTGGGTACCTTAGTACTGTGGATGGGCTGGTTTGGCTTTAATGGTGGTTCAGTGCTGAAGTTAGGCGATATCAGTAATGCTAATGCGGTGGCCGTGGTGTTTCTAAATACTAATGCCGCTGCCGCTGCTGGCGCCGTTGCCGCGTTAATATTGTCAGTAGTGCTGTTTCGTAAAGCCGATTTAACCATGGCGTTAAACGGGGCACTAGCGGGTTTAGTCGCTATTACTGCAGAACCTTCTACTCCAACACCATTACAGGCCACGTTATTTGGTGCTATCGGTGGTTTGCTGGTGGTAGCATCAATCATTGGTTTAGATAAGCTGAAAATCGATGACCCGGTAGGGGCCATTTCGGTACACGGTGTGGTGGGTTTACTGGGCTTGTTATTGGTACCCGTAACCAACAGTAACAGCAGCTTTACCGGTCAGCTGATTGGTGCTGCGACCATATTTGTATGGGTATTTGTTACCAGCTTGATCGTTTGGTATGTACTTAAACTGGTGATGGGTATCCGGGTCAGTGAGCAGGCAGAGTATGAAGGCGTGGATGCCTCAGAGTGTGGCATTGAAGCCTATCCTGAGTTTGTCTCGTCGGTAAAGTAAGTTTGTAAATCTATCCTTGTCCATTGTCGAATAGTTTGACGCCCCGTGGTAATTACTGCGGGGTTTTTTATACCCTTATTACTTAACGCTGCAGCTATGTTGACTTCACTCACTCGGTCCAATTACACAGGCAAGCTATGCTTTTGGGCATTCGCTTACTTGTCGACTTACTGCAGCGTCAATTACTTTGGATAAAATTTTTGGTGAAGTGTGAAGTGTGAAGTGTGAAGTGTGAAGTGTGAAGTGTGAAGTGTGAAGTGTGAAATTTACTGTGGGCCAGAAAAGCGAAAGGCCGCAAACTGCGCGGCCACTTTCGGTTCTGATTCAGCTAATCCGTACTGTTACTCATCCTGAGTAAATCTTCCCTGGCTCCATCCCGGAGGGTCCAACGGCATCATGCCGGGTCCTGCTATCCTTAACTATTACCACCGTGTAATAGTAAACTCATCCTGAGTTATTCCTGGGTCGTCCCTGTTGTTCTGCGCGTGTGAAGCAAGCAAAACGGCCGTCCTGGCGTTGCATCCTGCAATATCATCCTGATATTACGTGCCCTTCCCGGGGCGTGTCCTTTAATCTTCCTTGTGCTATCCTAGCCTTGATTTGCTTCCTGCAAATCTGACTGACTTCCTGTCAGCTGTCATCCGTTGACGAAGCTATTATGCAATGAATAACGGTTGGCGGGGACATGGTTTGAGAAATAAACCGGCTGTAATAATATTGTAAACTAACAATGGTTTTAAAAATGCTATGTATATCATCTGCTTAGTGTAGTTTCTTGTTTTGTGGTATGCAGAAAATAGCGTTTAAACTTACCTTTTTGTGAGATATATCTCACACGGCAATCAGGTTTTCGCCTTCGGATCCGGCAAGTAGACAGTCCAGCTAAACATAATAGCGAGCAAAACTAAATTCAGGGAAGGAAATGGCAAGAGAACAACTAGGCATATGCGCAGAGGCTAATTTACATGCCAGCTATTTGCTGTTTAATGCGATAGAAGGGCATGAAGCTTCCTTGCGGCAAAAGTTGGCGCGGGTGGCTCAGTTGTTGGCTCGACTAGCAGAACATTTTTCAGAAGCTCAACTGACCGGGGTAGTCGCTATTGGCGCAGACTACTGGGATAGCCTGTATCCGGGAGCGAGGCCGCAGGGGCTGCAACCCTTTCCGTTGCTGGCCAGTGACCATTTGGCCCAGACTGAAGTATGGGCTGATTTATTTATTCAAATCAGGTCTGACAGACTGGATGTCAATTATATTGCCTGTCAGCAAATATGTCAGATAGTGAAGAATCATGTTGATTTACTGGAGCAACTTCAGGGGTTTCGTTATCTGGATGGTCGGGATTTGACCGGGTTTATCGACACCCCGCATAACCCGAAAGGCAGCCGCAAGCGGCAACTGGCACTGGTTGACGCGACGAATCAACCGGTGTTCGCTGCAGGCAGTTATCTGTATTTACAACGTTGGCATTATGACATGGCGCATTGGCAACAACTGGATATCTGCCAGCAGGAAGAGATAATGGGGATCAGTAAAATAGAGGGTATGGTATTAGCATCACCGCGCTTACATCAAAACAGCCATACCCTAACCAGCCGAATGGGAAATATAGATAGTACGCCATCGCTGGTGATGCAAAATATGCCATTTGCACAAAATAATATCCAGGGGCTAATCAGCTTGAGCTATGCGGGTGAACCAGAGCGCTTTAGTCAGCAACTAAGTTATCAACTTGGCTATCGGCAAAATCACTCAGAAAAACCGCAGCCATTACACAACCAGTACGATTTATTCTTTGATTTCTGCCACGCTGACTTGTGTGCCGCTTTTTTTGCGCCGTCACTCAGTTTTCTGGAAATGGCATGTCTGCCAGCCAGTGGTTAATTACCAAGCTATACTTTTTCAAATAGTTCTGTGACTTTACCCAGGGTGAAATTAATATTTTTCACGCTGATCGGCGCAATAAATATGGTGTCATCACCTGCAATAGTACCAAGCACGCCCTCTGCTTTGCCAACTGAATCAAGTAAGCGTGCGATCAGTTGCGCAGCTCCCGGACTGGTTCGGATAATAATCATGACATCGTTATGTTCAATATCCAGCACCAACTGACGCAACGGGCTTTTAGTTGTCGGTACACCTAGCTCCGGCGGCAAACTATATACCATTTCTTGCCGCGCATTGCGGGTACGCACAGCGCCATATTTACTTAGCATTCTGGACACTTTTGACTGACTGACGTTATCAAAACCGTCACTTTTAAGGGCATCGACGATTTCACTTTGTGAGCCAAAACTTTCTGTTTTCAGTATTGCTTTAAATGCCTGAATTAAGGCTTCCTGCTTCGAGTGTTTTGTCATGATTGCTGTTTCTTGTTGTTGGGAGCTGGCTAATAGTAACAAATTCGGCTCATCAGTACAGTTTGTCAGGTAAACAAGACGAAAATTGGCTAAAATGGTTAGACTTTAGGCTTAAGCCGTTTGTAATTACCGCGCCATTTCAGTATTGTTGGCGCGTTTCAACTTACCCTGACATATGGAGAAAATCATGAAAGTTGCCGTATTAGGTGCTGCCGGCGGTATTGGCCAGGCATTGTCGTTATTATTGAAATTAGATTTACCTGCGGGTACTGATCTTGCTTTATACGATCTGGCGCCTGTAACGCCTGGCGTTGCCGTTGATTTAAGCCATATCCCGACTGCAGTAACCGTAAAAGGTTATGGCAAAGAGAATTTAAATGATGCACTGGTCGGCGCAGATATCGTCATGATCCCTGCAGGCATGCCCCGTAAGCCTGGCATGGACCGTTCTGACTTATTTAATATTAATGCTGGTGTGGTAAAAACTCTGGCCGAAGCGATTGTGCAGCAATGCCCTAAAGCCCTGGTAGGTATTATTACAAATCCGGTTAATACCACTGTGGCAATTGCCGCTGATGTGTTTAAAAAAGCAGGTACCTATGACCCACGTCGTCTGTTCGGTGTGACTACGCTTGATGTGATCCGGGCTGAGACCTTTATCGGTGAGCTAAAAGGTAAGAATCCACAGGATGTCACGGTTCCGGTTATCGGTGGCCATAGCGGCACGACCATTTTACCGTTGTTATCTCAGGTCAACGGTGTCAGCTTCAGTGATGAAGAAGTGGCATCTCTAACTCATCGAATTCAAAATGCCGGTACTGAAGTAGTTGAAGCTAAAGCCGGTGGTGGATCGGCTACCCTGTCTATGGGTCAGGCTGCTGCCCGGTTCTGCCTATCGCTGATTAAAGGTTTGCAGGGCGAGTCAGTCACTGAATATGCTTATGTAGAAGGCGACGGCGAACACGCACGCTTTTTTGCTCAGCCATTGGTGCTGGGTAAAAATGGCGTAGAGAAATTGCTGCCAATTGGTCAGCTTAGCCATTTCGAACAAAAAGCCATGAGCGATATGTTAGGCACCTTAAAAGCCGATATTACGCTTGGCGAAGAGTTTGTCATCAATAACTAAGATTCTGACACAAAGCAAAAAGGCGCTGACAGCGCCTTTTTTATTAGCATCACACAAGGAAACTGCTAATGACTGCGAGAGACGGCCATATTGGCTAAGGCAATTAATGCCTGTTTGTACGCGGATTCAGGGATAGTATCCAGTGCCCGACGCGCTTTTTCCGCTTCCTGCTCGGCAATAGCCCGGGTATAGCCGAAGGCATCTGTTTGCGTCATCGCTGCCAGAATTTCATCTAAATAAGCCATACCATTACCGTCAACAATGGCGCTTTGAATAAGTGCTTGCTGAGTTGGTGTACCATGTTTTAAGGCATGAATAAGCGGCAAGGTCGGTTTACCTTCTGCCAAGTCATCGCCGATGTTCTTACCGAGCTCAGCTGCGTCAGCCTGGTAATCCAATACGTCATCAATCAGCTGAAATGCGGTACCCAAGTGCATACCATATTGTTTCATGCTGTTCACCACATCTTCAGGTTGCTCAGCAATAATAGCAGCTAACTGAGTGGCAGCTTCAAACAGCTTAGCGGTTTTGCAGTAAATTACCTGCATATAGCTTTGCTCGCTGGTCTGGGGGTCGTTAACGTTCATTAGCTGTAGCACTTCGCCTTCAGCAATTACATTCGTAGCGTCAGCCAGAATTTGCATAATGCGCATGTCGTCCAACGCTACCATCATCTGAAATGAACGGCTGTATAGAAAGTCGCCTACCAGCACGCTGGCTTGGTTACCAAATACCGCATTGGCTGTTTGTTTGCCGCGGCGCAGGGTAGACTCGTCCACTACGTCGTCATGCAGCAGAGTAGAGGTATGAATAAATTCGATAATAGCGGCAACGCTAAGATGTTTATTGCCCTGATAACCTAAAGCCCTGGCGGCCAATACGGCTAACAGTGGTCGTAATCGCTTGCCGCCACTATTGACTATATAGATACCCAATTGATTGATCAGTGCCACGTCTGAAGTCAACTGAGAAAAAATGTGCTGGTTTACTTCGGCCATATCAGCGTCGCTGAGCTGGCGTATGTCGTCAAGCGTCATGAAAAAAAACTGCTAAACCCCAAGAATGGCGGCAATTCTACACTATAGTAGCGGTTGGCAGAAAGGGAAACTCGATCCTTTTCACCGATGTTTGGCCACTACGTGATCTTTTTAATAATTGTGCTTGCGGCTATGTTATAAATTGCGTACAATTCGCGCCCTGTGATTTGAATTAAACACGCCCCTGATGCCTTACTAATAGAGCATAGCGCAGGCGTGGCTTGTACGGAGTTAACTATGTACGCGGTTTTCCAAAGTGGTGGCAAACAACACCGTGTGACGGAAGGTCAAACGCTTCGTCTAGAAAAACTAGACTTAGAAACCGGCGCAACGATTGAATTTACCCCGCTGATGATCGCCAATGGCGAAGAAATTAGCATCGGTGCCCCTTTAGTTGAAGGTGGCAAGGTAGTAGCGGAAGTGGTCAATCATGGCCGTGGCGATAAGCTTAAAATCGTTAAATTCCGTCGTCGTAAACATTCACGTAAACAGATGGGTCACCGTCAATGGTTTACTGAAGTTAAAATTACCAGCATCAGCGCGTAACAGGAGTATCGACACATGGCAAGTAAAAAAGGTGTAGGTAGCACTCGTAACGGTCGCGATTCAGAATCTAAACGTTTAGGTGTTAAGCGTTTTGGTGGTGAGTCGGTATTAGCTGGTAGCATCATTGTGCGTCAACGTGGAACACGTTTCCACGCCGGTAGCAATGTAGGCATCGGTAAAGACCATACTTTATTCGCTTTAACTGAAGGTAAAGTGAAGTTTGAAGTAAAAGGCGAGTACAACCGTAAATTCGTTAGCATCGTTAGCGAATAAGTAAACTATATTGAAAAAACCCCGCCTGGTGCGGGGTTTTTTTATAAATTTTCTCCCCTCCCAATCACATGGGTTATACTTAGCGGCTACGGCATGCGCCTATGTTTTTTATAGTGGATCAGGACACAACACATGAAGTTTGTAGATGAAGCGATAATCCGGGTTGAAGCCGGCGATGGCGGTAACGGAATTATCAGTTTTTTGCGCGAAAAGTTTATCTCTAAAGGCGGCCCGAACGGAGGCGATGGCGGAGATGGCGGTGACGTGTACCTGATTGCTGATGAAAACCTGAATACCCTGGTCGATTTTCAGTTTGAAAAATATCATAGTGCTGAGCGCGGTCAAAATGGTGGTAGTGTAAATTGCACGGGTAAGCGCGGTGTCGATCTGGAACTGCGAGTGCCGGTAGGTACCCGGGCAGTAGACATTGACACCGATGAAGTGATTGGCGATTTAACCACTAATGGCCAAAAGCTGATGGTAGCCAAAGGTGGTTGGCACGGTTTAGGTAATGCCCGTTTTGCCAGCAGTACTAACCGTGCTCCCCGGAAAAAAACCAATGGTACCCCTGGTGAAATCCGTAATCTGCGATTGGAATTGTTGTTGTTGGCAGATGTTGGTTTGCTGGGCTTGCCTAATGCTGGTAAATCTACCCTGATCCGATCCGTATCAGCAGCTAAACCGAAAGTCGCTGACTATCCGTTTACTACTCTGGTACCCAATCTTGGTGTGGTCAGGGTTGAAGCACACCGTTCTTTTGTTATCGCCGATATCCCAGGGTTGATTGAAGGCGCGGCTGAAGGCGCAGGCTTAGGAATTCAGTTTTTAAAGCACCTGGAACGTTGCCGTTTATTGTTGCATGTTATTGATGTCTTACCAGCCGATGGTTCTGATCCGGCTGAAAATGCTAAAACAATTATTCAGGAATTACATAAATACAGCAAAAAACTGGCGGCGAAACCTCGCTGGCTGGTCTTTAACAAGCTGGATTTAGTGTTGGATGATGAGCTGGAGCAGACTATTTCTGAGGTAGTCAACGCGCTGGACTGGCAGGGCCCGGTTTTTAAAATTTCGGCGGCAGGGCGCACCAATACAGAGCGTCTGGCGGCTGATATTCTAAGTTACATAGAAGAATTACCGGCAGAACAGGTTGAGACCGACGTTGCAGATCCCGTTCATTTTAAATGGGATGACTATCATGACGATGCGGCCAGCCAGTTGGTTGATGATCTGGACGATGATGATGACTTTGACGACGATGATTACGATGTTGAAGTGGTATATCAGCGCTGAGGTTTGACATGAAAATAGCGATGATTGCCGCAATGGCAAAGCAACGCGTCATTGGCAAAGATAATCAGATGCCCTGGCATATGCCTGCAGATTTGCAGCATTTTAAAGCGGTCACGCTTGGCAAGCCAGTATTGATGGGGCGTAAGACCTTCGAGTCTATTGGCCGGCCGCTGCCGGGTAGGCGTAATTTGGTGGTGAGCAGAACAATACCTGCCCAGACCCGGGGCGTTGAGTGGTTTAGCAGTGTCGACCTGGCGCTTGCAGCCGCTTCCAGCAATAACGAAGTGATGGTGATTGGCGGTGGTGAAATCTACCGGCAGTGCCTGCCATTGGCAGATACCCTGTATTTGACAGAAATTGAGTTAATGGTTGAGGGTGATGCCTACTTTCCGGATTATCAGCAAGCCGCAAACTGGCAGCTGGTGGCCGAGGAACAGCATCAGGCTGATGCAGCTAATCCCTATTCCTATCGTTTTATCACCTTACAGCGAAATTAGTAGTCGTCAGGTATTTGCACAGCTTGTAACATGTTGCTAAGATGCTGGTTGACGATCCAGCTGAGGAGTAGTAAATGAGATTGGTGCCCACCTTATTATGCACAGCCGTATTAAGTGCAGCTGTTGTTATGTCACCGGTAGCTGTCGCAGATCAACAGTTAGCCGCTTCAATGTGCGATTATGTTGCGGCTAACGATAGAAACCGTTTACGTAAAGTACTCAGTGACTACCGCCTACGGCTTCGCAATATTTATGATGGTGTTGTTTGTAATGGCGAGCCGTTAATCCGCCATGCTTTTAAAAGCAATGCTCCTGATGTCGGCGAATTTATTGTCAGACAGTTACCTGGTTCGCAGGTCACTGATTCAGGTGATATTGCCTGGGCTGAAAGCAACGGCTATGCAGACTCGCCGTTACTGGCAGCACTGAAAGACCGAGCGGGTGCTGGTGATTAACGTTTATAGGAAGCAAAAAAAATCCGCTTATTAAGCGGATTTTTTATTATCTGTTTAAAGCGCTATACCCTGAATTGCGCTACTGATTGACGCAGCTCTTCAGCAAGTCGTGCGACTTCATGGCTTGAGTCAGATGTCTGCTCAGCGCCAGAAGCTGTCTCTTCAGCAATCGCAACAATTGACTCTAATAACTGGCTAATTTCATTTGATACCTGGTTCTGCTCTTTAGCCGCACCAGAGATTTGCTCGCTCATATCGTGAGCTAAATGAACAGCATGGGTAATAGAATCAAGCGCAGAGGTGGCCACTTCGGTTTGGGTAACGCAATTTTCTGCCTGTTTTTTACCCTTGTTCATGGCTTCAACCGCTGCCTGAGCACCACTTTGCAGCACTTGGATCATTGCCTGAATTTCCTGAGTAGACGCTTGGGTCTTACTGGCCAGTGAGCGTACTTCGTCAGCAACTACCGCAAAGCCACGACCTTGTTCTCCCGCGCGCGCTGCTTCAATTGCAGCATTTAGCGCCAGCAAGTTTGTTTGTTCAGCTATACCTCGGATAACGTCCAGAATGCTGCCAATTGAAGCGCTATCTTTATGTAATTTATTAATCACGACAGACGCTTGCTCAACCTCTTTTGACAGTTGGATAATAGTACTCTTATTATCCAACGATATTCCTTTTACCCGTTCTGCTTCTTTATCTGCATTCTTAATTTCTGCCAGAGCGTCGTTAGAGCTTTGTAATACACCCTGTGAGGTACTGCTCATTTCAGTAGTGGCGGTCGCAGCCTGGGTAACCTGTGATTTCTGCTCGCGAATTGCCTGTGTTGTCTGAACGGTAATGGCAGAAGTTTGCTCTGAAGCCGCTGCCAGCTGAGTAGAGCGCGAGATAATACCCTGAATAAGTTGCTGCAGATTGCTCACTACAGTATTAACGTTGCGAGCTAACTCACCAAATTCATCTTTCGAAGTTGCATTGAGGGTTTTCGTCAAGTCACCGGAAGCTACTACACCCAGCATGCTATTAACTTCAGCCAATGGTTTGACGATGCGTCTGACCGTAACTGTTGCAATAAACACAGAGAGAATAATTGAAATAATAACGACGATGAAGATCCAAGTGATAGCGTTAGCAACTCCTGAAGTCGCATTTTGTTCAATTTCCTCTGCCGCATTTCTGGTCAGGTTAAGCAGAGTATCTAATCGTTGCATACCAGTCTGGGTGTATTGATTTGCGGTGGTTAATTGAGCCTCTGCATCTGCGGTGCCCGCTAGGAGTTGTACTTTCAAAGCAGGAATTCCGTCAGCACCTTCCAGAAAGCCTGAAATTTGCTGTACTTTGTCAGCAATGTCCGCGGTCATTGTCACAGCACTACCAGCTTGTTGCTGGATAACAGCAACCTGCTCGCGCAGCTCCTGTAAACGAAAGGCAATTTCATTACTCACGGTGGCTACGGTGGTATCGGTTTCTGTGCGGTTCAGATCTATTACGTTATTAATAAGCGTATTAATACCCGTTTCTATCTGGGTAGCTGCTTCATAAGCACGGGGAAATCTACGCTGAACATCACGCACGTCAGTGAAGTCGAGGATAAGTGAGGCCATATCATCAGCGCTAAATTCCAGATCGTTCATTTTGCTGGTAATCGTGCCACGTAACCGAATGTTGCTGTCTAAGCGGCGTTGCAGGTTCGTGCTGGCTTCAAGGAAATTTCGGTAAGTCTCACTGACTTGCTCGGCCCCTTCCCGTAGTTCTGGATGCTGTTCTATAGCCTGGCGCAGTGCATTGGCTGCTCTTTCGTAAATCACTTTTTCTTCAGCAAAGCGTTGATTAACTGCCGCCGTTTTTTCCAGCGTGTCGGCATAAAAACCCTGGAGACTGGCACGACTCATCGTAATAAATTCGGTCTTCATCGTCGCACTGTTTTCCAGTGCTGGAATAGAAACCTCATTAACTTCAGTGGTTGCGTTACTAATATTATTTAAACTGATATAGGCGGTAACACCAATAAACAGCAGTAACAGGGAAATGATGGCAAAACCACCCATCACCCGCAACGCTACGGTTAACTTCATAATAACTCCCACTTTAGTGTTTTATATAACGCACATTAGCTTAAGATTTACTGCTTAACAAGACCGCATAAGTTGTTTTGATGCAGCAGCGATAAACAGCTTATTTAGCAGCGGCAACACTGTAGCGCTGTTGCCGCTCGATGCAATAGGCGGTAAGTGTATTACCCCAGACACAGCCTGTATCCAGAGCATGAATATCCTGAACCGGACTATAGCCGTTTAGCGCCGCCCAATGCCCAAAAAAGAGTTCCGGATGCGTTTTATTGCGCCAGAATTCATACCAGGGTACTAATTCACTTTGCTTCAGCGGGCTACCTTTTTCCTGTAAGCTCAATGCGCCATCAGGCTGACAAAACCGCATTCTGGTACAGGCATTGATGGTAAAGCGCCAACGCTGCTGCTCAGTATGGGCCTGCTGCCAGGTGGCCGGTGTATCGCCGTACATAATAGCAAATATTTGTTCTGGCTGATGCTTTAATTGCTTGCTAACTGCTGCAGCTGCTGCCTCTGCCTCATTTAATGTCCATTCGGGTGCGAGCCCGGCATGCACCATCCATTGTTTTTTATCGGTGCTTTGATGGATCAATGGCAGTTGTAACAGCCAGCCAACAAGCTCTTCCAGATTGGGTGCTTGTTGCAATTGCTCCAGTTTGTCTGAAGGCTTTATACTACCAAAACCAAAATAGCTGGCCAGAAAATGCAAATCGTGATTACCCAACACGCATTTAGCTGTATCGCCCAGTGTCTTGATAAAGTTTAAGGTCGCAAGAGAATCGGTGCCGCGTGCGATCAGATCGCCACAGAACCACAGTTGATCATCAGCGGGATTAAAGTTGACATGCACCAGCAAGCGTTGCAGTGCATCGTAACATCCCTGGACATCACCGATTACATAGGTGGCCATCAGTTCAGAATGTTAGGCATGGCCAGCCTGAATACGGGTATCGCGGCATTGAATCTTTGTTCAGAGTGGCTGATCATTTCGTAATGGCCCTGCATTGTTCCGACCGGGGTTTCCAGCACGGCACCACTGGTATAACTATAGCTTGACCCCGGAGCAAGTTCTGGTTGTTCACCTACTACGCCATCTCCGTAGACTTCAGCCTGTTTGCCATTGGCGTCAGTAATCAGCCAGTAGCGTTTCAGTAAGGACACGGCTTCTTTGCTGAAATTTTCGATAGTAATGGTATAAGCAAAAACAAAGCGATTTTCTGCAGGATCAGATTGTGCACCCAAATAAAAATTATCGACCTTTACCTGAATATCAAACTGCTCACTCATCTTTACCTTCCTGCTCTGCCAACCATTGCGCCACCTTAATAAAACCACTAACAGGTAACTGTTCCGGTCTGATAGTAGGATCGATACCCAAAGCACTTATCTGCTCTGCAGTGGCAAAATTACTAAAGCCGTTGCGTAAGGTTTTACGGCGCTGATTAAAAGCTTCTAAACATACTCTGTTTAGTATGGCGGGATCAACTTTTGCTCTGTCGGCTATCGGGTAAGGTATTAACCGGACCACCGCAGAATCGACTTTAGGAGCAGGGATAAAAGCGCCTGGTCCTACTTCAACCACAGGTATCGCCTGGCAATAATATTGGGTCATAACACTAAGGCGACCAAAAGTCTTACTACCATGGCTGGCCGTCATACGCTGCACGACTTCTTTTTGCAGCATAAAATGCATGTTGTTGATATGGTCAGCAAATTCGAATAAATGAAACAGCAGGGGCGTAGAAATATTATAGGGCAGGTTACCAAAGATTTTCAGTTTCTGGCCGGGAGCCAGTAACGCAGCAAAATCGAATTTCATGGCGTCTGCCTGATGTACGGTCAGCTTGTCAGCCAGCGTCGGATGTTGCTGTAAACGTTCGGCCAGGTCACGATCGAGTTCTACCACAATTAGCTTACCAGCAGCTTCAGCAACCGGTTCGGTAAGGGCGCCCAGCCCTGGACCAATTTCAACCAGCACATCTGTCGATTTAGGAGCAATAGCTTTAACGATTCTGCCGATGACATGGGGGTCGTGTAAAAAGTTCTGGCCAAAACGTTTTCGGGCGCGATGGCCCTGATGAACATTGTCTGTCATAAATTAATTCACTTGTTGAGCCAGAGTAATAGCTTGATTAACCGCATGAAATAAGCTGCCAGGATCAGCCTTGCCACTTCCGGCAAGATCCAGAGCGGTACCATGATCAACCGAAGTACGAATTAGCGGCAAGCCTAGGCTAATATTGACCGAACGACCAAAGCCTTTATATTTTAGCACCGGTAACCCCTGGTCATGGTACATCGCCAGTACGGCATCTGCGTCATCCAGATATTTGGGCTGAAACAAGGTATCAGCCGGCAGTGGACCGATTAAATCAATGCCTTCTGAGCGCAACTCGTCCAGGGTTGGACTGATAATATCCAGCTCCTCCCGTCCCAGATGGCCATCTTCACCGGCATGAGGGTTCAGGCCACAAACATAAATTCGTGGCTTAGCGATCGCAAATTTATGTTGCAGGTCGTGATGCAGTATAGTGATCACTTTTAGCAGGCGGTCCCGGGTAATGGCTTTAGCAACATATGCCAGAGGAATATGGGTCGTTGCCAGCGCCACCCGCAAGCCTTCAGTGGCCAGCATCATTACCACGTACGGGGTGTTTGACTGATGCGCAAAGAATTCAGTATGACCACTGAAAGGAATACCAGCTCGGTTAATAATACCTTTGTGTACAGGGCCGGTAACAACCGCCGCAAACTCCTCGCTGATGGCATTTTCGCCAGCAAATTGCAGTGTATTTACCACATACTGACCATTGGCGACATTAAGTACACCAGGCTCAACGGGCTCGCTCAGGGCAAAATCAGCGACAGTCAGCGTGCCCGCCGCCTGAGCTTTGGCGGGTAACGCGCTGTCATAAGGTAATAACCTGAGGTCAACACCCAATAACGCTGCCCGGCTGCTCAGCAGTTCTGCGTTGCCACATACCACCAGTTCAACCGGCCAATTCTGGCGGGCAAGCGCTACAACCAGATCAGGACCGATGCCAGCGGGTTCACCGGGAGTAATGGCAATGCGCAATGTCATCTAACTCTCCGGTAGTACGTCAATGAAGGCTTCGTCGCGTATTTCTTTCAGAAAATTTGCGGACTCTTCATTGAAACGACGGTTGTAGATCATCCGGTAAACCTGGTCGCGCTTTTTATCAGCCGTTGCATCTACCACGCGCTTATCCAGTACCTGGGCAATATGCCAGCCGTGCTCTGTCCTGAAAGGCTCACTAATCTCGCTGGGTTCCAATCGCATTAACGTATCACGGAATGCCGGAACAAATACCTGTGGTTCACTCCAGCCCAAATCACCACCATTCATTTTTGAGCCCGGATCTTCAGAATGCTGTTTGGCCAATTCGGCAAAATCGGCCTCACCGGCGCGAAGTTTAGTGACAAACTGATTCAGGGTATTGCGTGCGCGTTCTTCACTAAGAATAATAGACGGCTTGATTAAAATGTGGCGTGATTTGATTTCCTGAATTTCAGCAACGTTTTCGCCGCGGATATCAAAAATAGTTAATATATGAAAACCGGCACCAGAGCGCATTGGGCCAATTAAATCGCCTTTCTTCTTCTCGCGAATGCTTTCTGAAAACAGGGTTGGCATTTCATTAATGTTCATAAAGCCAAGCTCACCGCCTTCCAGCGCTTTGCCACCTGAAGAGGATGCAATGGCAATTCGTTTAAAGTCACTGCCGCTTTGTAGCAGTTCCATTACTTTATCAGCCCGATCTTTAGCTGCACTGATATCGTCCGGTGTCGCCTGACTGGGGATGGCAATCAGGATATGCCCGAGGTTGTATTCCTCACTGACAGCACCTTGTTCTTCCATTAATTTCAGCAGACTGTCAACTTCCTGCGGGCTGATATAAATGCGCCGTTGCACACTGCCGC
Source organism: Arsukibacterium sp. UBA3155 (assembly GCA_002364615.1). Classification (GTDB taxonomy): domain Bacteria; phylum Pseudomonadota; class Gammaproteobacteria; order Enterobacterales; family Alteromonadaceae; genus Alishewanella. The sequence goes on from DEYP01000026.1 coordinate 179,998, forward strand.
GGACCACTTCATTAGTAATAATTTCTTCTCTGAGTTTTTCTCTGAACCGCGCATAATTACCTTCTTCAGCTTCAACTTGCCGACGAAATGCTTCGAGACTGAGATTTTCACCCTGAGCGATATTGCGAATCGTATCGTCAAGCTGTGCATCACTAATTTGCAACCCCATTCGCTCGGCAAGCTGCAGCTGCAGGCTGCTTAAAATCAGACGCTCCAGGGCCTGGGTGCGCAATGCCTGATCAGAGGGAAGGGTTTGCCCCTGGGCCTCTGCGTTACGTTTTACCCGGTTTACCACATCATCGATATCGCTTTGTAAAACAACACTATTATCAACAATAGCGGCAACCCGATCGATCTCCTTTACGGCTGCACTACTGGAAAAACTTAATACACCGATAAAAGCCAGACAGATTACTTGCTGTAACTTCATAAATTCCTACACTAATTAGTTAGTAAATACGGCCTGCGGTACCCGAAAATGCCATTTGATAACATGTCTGATACGCCAAAACCTGCTTTATCACCAAAGCCTTTTAACACAAATTGCAAACTAAGGCCGCTGTCCAGTTCGCCAAACTGCAGCGCATTGTCAATACTGGTATCGAGATTTGCCACAATATGGCGTCTGGCTACCAATCGAACCGCCCAGCAGCAGGATTCATATTGCACACCAAAATTGGCATCTATCATACGATGATTTGTGACATCACGATAGTAACTGGCAATAAGCTGCCAATCTTTTGCCAACGGCACTGTGCCCAGTACACCCACTTGCTGAATTTCTAAGCCTGAGACCGCTCGGGTGTAGCGATGGTTCAATTGCAGCATGGTATTCTCACTGCCCCGGTAGTCGAGACTGGCATTACTCTTAATAATTCGTTCACCATCAATATCATACTGAGTTGCGGCACTAAAATACCATTTACGGTACCAATGCCAGATCATTTCAGCAGCCAGCACAGAATCAGTTGCTGTTTGGTTTTCGGTAAGGTTGTCAGCCGCCTCGACCGGGTCTTCCAGAAAAAAGATTTGACCCAGACTAAATCGAAATAACTCGTTATCAATATTGTCGTAAAAGCGGGTGGTCCAGCCAACAGTGAGCTGATTCGCTTCGTTTATTCTGTCTATGCCAGAGAAACGATTTTCCCGGAACAAGCCATGGTAGTCATCCTGTAACCGGGTAGTATCATACAAGCCAATATTATTTTGCTGCCGGTAAGGAATATATAAATATTGAACTTGCGGTTCAAACGTTTGCAATGCGGGTTCACCGAACCAGTCATATTCCCGCTCCAGATTTAACCGGCTGTAAAGTCGTATTTTGGGTAACGCCCGCTGCACCGAGGTATCAATATCAGCGGTATTATTATCACTTTCCTGCTGATAATAGGTATACAGCATACTTGCCTCAGCAGTAAATTCGAGTGCCGGGGTGACAAAAGGTAGACGTAACTTTGGTTCAACGTGTATGCGGTCAGCGTTTTGAATTAAGGCATTATCATTTTCAAAATGAGCATAGCTGGCTTGCCATACCAGCTGAAGGGGTTTAAACAGCTGCAAAGGTCTGGCAGAGTTTAGTTGTAATTCTGGTAACATTTTATAGGCGTCGGCAAAGTTACCCAGGATTTCGAACCCCTGTAGCCTGAGCTGACTATTAATATTTTCGCCATAATGAGCAAGGGTTGCTTCACGATAGAGTTGAGTATCACTCTGGTTGGCGTAATCGGAGCCTAGTTCAGTAATGTATGCATCGTCACTAACGTCAGTAAAGTCGATATAACCCCGCCAGCTACTTGTGAAATCAGAGCGGTGGTTTAAATGACTTAGGTAACGACTGCCGAAATTATCTGGCTTTTCATTATCTGTACCGAGGTATTCAAGTTGCATAATGCCCTGATGGGCTGCTGTCAGATAACGAAATTCTGATTTGAGCTGGGTGCCGCGTTTACTCATATAGCGGGGGGTTAGGGTAATATCGTAGTTTTCGGCTAAATTAACATAGTAGGGAAGCTCAACATCAAGCCCCAATAACTGAGAACTGCTTATCTTCGGTAACAGCAAACCGGTCTTTCTTTGCTCGTTTACCGGAAACGTCATGTAGGGTAAATAGAATACCGGAATGTCTTTGATTTTAAAAACAGCGTTGCTGGCCGCCCCCCAGCCTTCTCCCTCATTAATTTTAATGTCGCTGGCGTGCAAGGCCCAACTAGTATCTTCGGTAGGGCAAGTAGTAAATAATGCCTGGTCCAGGCGGATTTGTTCCGGGCTGGCCTGCAGGCTTTGGGCAAAGCCCCGGCCCGCCTGCGCTAAAAACTGATAGTGCGCGTCGGTTATCAAGGCATTGTTATCAGCGGTATTGGCGCGAAAAGAGCTGGCGGACACTTTTAAACTACTATCAAAATATTCAATACCACCCTCAGCAAAAATTTGCTGTTCATTGCGACTGAAGCGGGCGGCGGGTGCCGTTAGCAAGGTATCACGATGGATAATCTGCACATTACCAGTGAACAAGGCGGTCTGATTACCACTCAGATCGGCATCATCTGAGCTGATCCGAACCGTGTTGTCATTCGGGTTCAAGTTAGTCAGCACAACAGGTGGAGTTAGCGGTTGATAACACATTGGGATAACAGGTTCGTTAGCGTGCAGCTGATTACAGAGCAAGCCTGTGATTGTTATCCCGGTAAACCATAGTTTCATCCAGTCTTCTCTGCCCCAGATTTATCATTTTTTTAATAAGATTAGCCCGCTATGATAAATCAATTTTAGATTTCCTGCTAATCCGATATAGTGCGCTTTTACAATAGTCGCTGACCTTTTTCAGCAGCGTTGAGCAATAGATACCACGTAGTTCAGTTTATAAGGAAAATATTTTGTGGGGTAAAATTCTTGGAGCCTTGTTTGGATTAGCTCTGCTGAGGTTGCCAGGCTTGTTTATTGGCTTGATTCTGGGGCATTGGTTCGACATGAAAATGGGCGCGAATCTGGCAAGGTTCCGCGGTATATTTCAAGAATCTGCCGATCAGCAGGGCTTGTTCATGTACACCACGTTTGCCACTATGGGGCATATTGCAAAAGCAACGGGCGTGGTGACGGCGGCTCATATCCAGCAGGCAAGGCATTTTATGCAGCAACTTGGCCTGAATGAAACACAGCAGCAAGAAGCACAGGCTGCGTTTCGAGATGGCAAAGCCAGTAATTTTCCATTGGTGGCGCAACTGCAGACCTTTTATCAGCATTATGGCCGCCAAAACGACGTGATAAAGTATTTTATCGAAATACAACTGGGCATTGCTAATGCCAGCGGCGAGATGAGTCAGCAACAACAGACATTACTGCAACAAGTTGCTACACAATTGGCGATATCCCGCATTGAGTTGGAGCAAATGGTGGCTGCTTATCGAGCCCAGCAGCGATTTAACCAAAGAAACACGCAACGCCCGGCAGCAAATGCAATACAGGATGCCTATAAAGTGCTCGGCGTGAGCAGTGATTGCAATGAAAAAGAGTTAAAACGGGCATACCGAAAATTAATGGCCCAACACCACCCGGATAAACTTATGGCAAAAGGGGTACCTTCGGCCATGTTGGATGTTGCAAAACGGCGCACCCAGGAAATTCAGGCCGCTTATGAGCTACTAAAAAGCCAGCACTAGCCAGACAGGTTTAAAGCCCTATGCTGTGCAGCCAACCTGTTATTTCTTTCAGGACCCAGGCATTAATATCTTCGTCATAAAAAGTACCCGTCAACTGACGCTGGCGATAGTTGGTTTTAAGATTACGTTGCACCAATTGTTGCCTCAACTTCAGGTTAGCATTGGCGAACCGGTTATCCCGTTGATGACTGATATCCAAAGTCGGAATTGACTGCTCTGCAATAAAACCTGCTAATTCGCGGTTTAAATTAACATCTGCCAGATAGGCGCCCAGCATAATAAAAGCTGTGGGTGATTCAAGCTGGTTTGTAACGTACAAGCGGTTTAGTAAAGCTGCATTACTCCCTTTAGCAATAACTATGATGTTACCGCCTTGCAACTGAGCCTCGCTTAGGGCCGCCTGCACTCGCTCAGCGAGCAATTGCTGGTAAGTCGTTGCGTCCTGTTCCAGGCTGAATTCAGCAGGTGGTGGAGCCATAATAGCCAGCGTGTGCCAACCGTAATCATTTAATTGCACCCGTAACGGTTCAAGATAATCAGGGCTGACAGGTCGTTCTGCCCAGTCAGGCACCAAAATGGCAGTACCCTTGGTATAGCTGGTCAGTGCCTGACGTTGCAGCGCCATAAAGCTGCCAGTTGCACTGACTAACTCGGTCACTTCGCTGGCAAGGATCTGGCGTTGCACATCACGTTGCCAGAGTTGCTGAATGGGAGGGGGCTCCTGAGCCGTGGCAGCAAACTGAATAACAGTAGCGATTAACAGCCAGGATAGTCCCCAATGTAGCGTTTTGTTCACATATAACCTGTTAACTCACCCCTGTTATAGGCTGTTATCGGCTAAACCGGTGATAACGTTAGCAGTATCATTACCGTCGATATATTCTGGAAACGTATATAATACCTTGCCATCATGGCTGAATTTTACATAGCTCTCGCCCTGTTCAAGCAGCTGAATCGCTATCGCGGATGGCATAATAAAACAAAATGTTGTCGGTTTAAATTCGGCGAGGGCTTTTGCCATTTCCTTAAGTTGTTCATTTACAGCCAGGCGCTGCGTCTCATTCTCATCGCTACAGACATGTGCTGATTGCTGCAAAGATACAGACTGCTCAGCTTGCACATTAAAGGTAATACAGGCTAATACTGCAGCAACAGCACAGTAACGACCAATAGCTTGTATAGACATAGGTAGATCCTCAAACTGCTTAAAGTCAGCTAAAACTAGCAGGAAGTTTTGTGGGCGGCAATAAAAAAAACCGCCAAAAAAGGCGGTTTTTTGTTAAGCGTAAGAAAATTAACGCATTACAGGTTCTTTCACTTTCGCAGTTACTTTAGCTTCAATTCGCTGGTTTGCTGCGTTAGCGGCAGGGGTGCTGTCGTTAATGCGTGGCTGGGTCTCACCGTAACCAACAGAGGTAATACGTGAAGATTCAACACCTTCGCTGGTCAGAATGTCGGCAACTGATTTTGCGCGACGCTTAGATAACAGCATATTGTATGCATCATTGCCCGGTTTAGACGCATGGCCTTCAATTACCACTTCTGATTCAGGGAAGCGTTTCATGAAAGCAGCCAACTGGATAATTTCTGAACGCTGGTCGGCAGACACTGCTGCAGAGTCAAATCCAAATTTCACTTCAACGTCAACATCACCCACGCGCTGCATCGTTTCTTTGAACACGGTACAACCCTGTGGATCAACCTGATGATTCGCAGCGGTATTCGGGCAGCGGTCATTAGTATCCATTACGCCGTCGTTATCACTGTCAGCAGGTTTTGCTGGTGCAACAGGTTTAGCTGGGGCTGGTGCCGGAGCTGGGGCCGGTGTTGGCGCTGGTGCAGCGTTAGCACCAAAAGCAAATGTCACACCGGCTTTAATGCCAGCATCGCCATAGCTTTCATCTATACCCTGGTAACGGTTTGCTTCAGCAAATATTCCAAAATGTTGGCTGAAAAAATGCTTGTAACCCACACCCATATTCAATGCTGTGGTGTTTTGCACCGCGTCCATCCGCTTCAGACCACCAAGAATATAGGCGCCTTTTGCTTTAGGTAAAAAATGATAAAGCACGTCAATACCAAAACGGTCTCCATCTGCATCAGATCCATTCAGCTCTGAACTCAAGTCTAACTTGGCGTACTCGGCACGTATCGCCCATGCTTCGGTCAGATAGTAACCCAGCTCAATACCGTAACCTGTATCTTTGCCCATATAGTTCCAGGCTGCTGATTCAGTTTTATCAATATCAGGCATATAGTATTCTGCAAACACTGAACCAAAAACTCTATTTTCCAAATTGGTAGCAGAGGTTGATTGTGCTAAAGCCTGAGTGCTGATAAACGGCAGGGCAGCCAATACAGCAAGGGCAGTCATTTTAAGTTTCATCCATTTCTCCTTAGATTTAATCCAGCATTAAATAGCTAGTTATTATTCCTGCTAACTATTAACCTGCCATCTATATTACAAGTCGTTTTATATTAAAATTTGAATTTTAATTGTTCTTTATTAAAAATAGTACAGCAATTTGTTATTTAGCAACCCAATATGCTGAGTATGATAAGCCAGTTAACTGAATATGGGGTTAATAATTGTAAAAAGAAGTCAAAAAGAACAATTTACTTCAAAAATAAGTGTTTTGCCATTTGCCGGGTGCTGCAGTGACAAGGATTGGGCATGCAACTGCAAACGATCTGCCGCAGCATAGGCTTCAGGGTCAGCATAGAACTTGTCGCCGAGTATAGCATGCCCGATCATTTGCATATGTACCCTTAGCTGATGAGAGCGGCCGGTTACCGGTGTTAACTGCACCCGGCTGACAGTGGTGGAGCGTTCCAGTACCTGATAATGCGTAACAGAGGGTTTACCACGCTGATAACATACCATCTGTTTAGGACGACTTGGCCAGTCACAAATTAATGGTAAACAAATTGTTCCCTGATCTGCAGCTATCCGGCCAGTCACTCTGGCGATATAGCTTTTTTGGGTCTGTCGTAGTTGGAATTGCCGGTTTAGTTGACGTTGGGACTCGGCATTTAACGCAAACACCATCACGCCGGAGGTGGCCATATCCAGTCTATGAACAACCCGAGCCGTCGGTAGCACTAACTTTACCCGATACTCCAGACAGTCCCAGTGCTCCGCAGCTTTACCCGATACTGAAAGCAAGCCGCTGGGTTTGTTCACGACCAGAATATCGTCATCCTGGTAGATTATCTCCAGATAGGGAGTCAGCGGTGGCTGATAATGAAAAACACTCATTTCAATCGTGACTCACCACGATAAGTCTGATGGCATCAAGTTTCAGACGCGCCTTTGCAATATAATCTGTAAGGTGTTGTTGCCTGGTTACCAGGCTATCAATTTCCTGCTGACGGATTAATGGATTAATTTGCTTTAAAGCAATTAGGCGCTGTTGATCCGCCTGCATAACCTGTTGCATTTTTTTACTGGCGTTCTGTCGCAAAGTGGTTAGTTGCTGTGCAGCACTATTATCACTTTCAGCAAGCAGTGGATGGATTACGCTCTGTAACGCGTTAACCAGTTTACTGGCTGTTTGTCGGCCAACCGGCTTTAACTGCCGGTTGAAGTTATCAAAAGGAACCTTCGCGGCCAGATCTTTGCCCGTTTTATCCAGCAGCAAGCGGATAGGCGTACCGGGCAAATATCGGCCAAGTTGCAGATAAGCGGGGGCGCTGGCCTCAACAATATAAATAAGCTCGACGAAATAGCTGCCAACAGGAAGGGCTTTGTTCGGCAGTAATGCCACTGCTGTATTTCCCATATTGTCATTTAACAACAAATCCAGGGTGCCGGTAACCATTGGGTGATCCCAGGTTAAAAACTGAATGTCTTCCTGTGCCAGTGCTGTATCCCGGTCAAATGTGATGGTCACACCGTCGTCCCCAAGCCCCGGATAAGCGCAACGTAAATGTTCAGCTGCCGTTAAAATGATACTGGTATCAGAGCGGTCTTCCTGATTAACCCCCAATAAATCCCAGGCCTGAAACATCAGCATAGGCAATTGTACATCAGCGTCTGCTTGTGCAAGCTCTGCTGCCAGTTGCCGGGCCTGCTCACCGCCGGCTGAATTCAGTTCCAACAGCTTATCCCGTCCTTGTTCCAGTTGCTGCTGTAGCTGTTGATGATGCAGCGCGCTGTGGGTTAACAGTTGCTCAACTGCCATAACTTCCGGCCTTGGTGCTGCCAGCAAAGCCAATAATGCCGCGCCGTCCTGTTCATATACAGCCCGTCCTGTCTGGCAGGTTTGTTCAAACGCGTTCAGGCTTTGCTGATACCACTGCAGCAATATCTGTTGCGCGCCTTGTTTAAAGTACGGAATATGCAATTGAATATCATGCTGTTGGCCTATTCTGTCTAAGCGGCCAATTCGTTGTTCCAGTAAATCCGGATTCAGGGGTAAATCAAACAACACCAGATGATGAGCAAACTGGAAATTGCGCCCCTCACTGCCTATTTCTGAACAAACCAGGACCTGAGCGCTATAATCTTCCTGAGCAAAATAGGCCGCTGCTTTGTCGCGTTCAACAATCGACATGCCTTCGTGAAATACTGCCGCCCGGATCCCTTCTTTCTGGCGCAACGCTTCTTCCACTGCCAGTGCTGTGTCGGCAGCCGCGCAGATCACCAGAAACTTGTCCGGTTTATGTTGCTTTAACAGGCTGGTTAAATAATCAATACGAGGGTCAAATTGCCACCATTGACTACTGCTACCCTCAAACGCCTGATAAACCTGTTCGGGAAATAAATTGGCGTTGGCCAGTTCCGCAACAGAGCTTTGCTGATTCAAGCTCTGAAATACTTTAAGGGCATTTTGGTATTTCTCAGGTAAGTCCAGTGCTACGGGCCTGGCTACCCGACCTGGAAAACCTTTAATACTGGCGCGGCTGTTCCGGAATAATATCCGGCCGGTACCATGGCGGTCCAACAGTTTGTCAAGCAAACGTTGTCTGGCCGGTTCCGCGTCATCAGCTGCCTCAGGTTCACTGAGTAAGCTGAGCTCGCTAGTGATATCTTCTTCTTTGATTAGCCGTTGCAGGTCACTTTTCAATTCGTCGTTAAGTTGAGATGCACTGAGCAATTGTTTAGCGGTTGTCGCAATATGCTGGTACTGGCTTTGCTCTTCAGTAAAAGCCTGAAAATCGTAAAAGCGGTCCGGGTCAAGCAGGCGCAAACGGGCAAAGTGACCTTGCTGACCCAACTGATCGGGAGTAGCGGTGAGTAACACAACGCCGGCAGTGTCCTGAGCCAGGCTCTCAATGCTCCGATATTCTTTACTGACATGCTCTGCAGTCCACGCCAGGTGATGCGCTTCATCGACTACCAGTAAGTCCCAGTCACTGCTCTGGGCGTGTTCCAACCATTGTTTATTACCACTGATAAACTCCAGACTGCACAGTACCAGTTGCGCAGTATCGAACGGGTTGCTGACATCAAGTTGTGACTGCTGACAGCGCTCCTCGTCAAAGACGGAGAAATGCAGGTTAAACCGGCGCAACATTTCCACCAGCCATTGATATTGCAGCGACTCGGGTACTACGATAAGTACCCGGGTGGCTAGCCCTGACAACAATTGCTGATGAATAATCAGGCCGGCCTCGATGGTTTTACCCAGGCCCACTTCATCAGCCAGCAATACCCGCGGTGCGTGGCGGTTGGCAACTTCTCTGGCGATATGCAGTTGATGCGGGATCAGGCTCATGCGTCCGCCTTGCAGACCACGTATCGGGCTTTGCTGTAACCGGCTTTGCTGCTGCCAGGCCAGATAACGCAGGGTAAAGTGATCAAAACGATCAATCTGACCGGCAAAGAGGCGATCTTGTGGTTTATTAAAGCTGATAAAGTGATCGAGAAAGGTTTCTTTCAGATCGGCTTTTTCATTGTTGTCGGTGCGGGTGCCACTGTATATCAGGGTATTGTGTGCCTCAGTAACTGACGCCACAACTAAGCTGAAACCTTCCGCGCTTTTTATTTCATCGCCAATATTAAAGATGACTCTGGTAAGGGGAGCTTCCGCCTGGGCATATTGCCGCGTTTCACCGGTAGCCGGGAACAACACCGTCAGCATCCGCCCCTCGATACCCACCAAAGTACCTAAACCAAGGTCAGATTCAGTATCGCTGATCCAGCGTTGTCCCAAAGCAAAATTCATATTAAAGCACCATCATAAAATCGGGGCGCCATGGTACTAGTAAATCAATAAAACTGCATCTGCCATCCGCCTTTATTTTAGCGTTAATCACTGTCATTGCTCTGTCATGATGATGTCGCAAAGTATTTTTATAGCAAAATAGCTATTTAATTCAAGAATTGGCCGCCAACTGGCGCAGTTGCACTATTATTAGTTAAGTGACATGAAGCTGGCGGTAACATCAGGGCTTAAAAGTTAACTTTGTTTCGTTTGAAGGAGCTGCGTATGGCGCGAAAAAAAAGCAAAGAAAAAAAAATCTATGTATTAGACACCAATATTCTGCTGCATGAACCCTTCGCCTTTCTCAATTTTGAAGAACACGACGTCGTCATCCCGATGACAGTCCTGGAAGAACTTGACCACATTAAAGACCGTAACAAAGACGTGAGCAGAGATGCCCGGGTCGCTATCCGGGCGCTGGAAGACGTGCTGCGTGATGCGTCGCCCGAACAAATGCTACAGGGAGTGGCGTTACCCCGTCAAACTGAGCAGCTTGGAGGTGGGCACTTATTTATCATCAATGATCATCACATTAAAGATGAGATCCCCGGGTTACCCGGTGGAGAAAACGATCACTTAATAATTAATACTGCCTTGTATCTGCAACGTGAAAAAAGCCCGGTGAAAGTCATCCTGGTAACAAAAGATATTAATATGCGCCTCAAAGCCAAAGGCGCCGGCTTAAAGCAGGTTGAAGACTACCGTACAGACCAGCTTATTGATGATGTGCGCTTTTTGTATAAAGGCTATTTTAAATTCAGTGGTGAATTCTGGAGTCAGGTAGGCGAATGTCGCAGCGAAAACGAGGGCCGCGATACAGTACATTATGTCAGCCGCAAAATATTGCCCAATGCCTACATCAATGAATATCTGATTGATGAAGCTGAAACCTTTGCCGGGCGGGTACTGGCCATTAGTGAGCAAGAAATTAAAATTCTCGATTTTGGCTATGAACGCTTGATGCACAGGCGTGCCTGGGGTATTCATCCAAAAAATATCTATCAGGCGATGGCAATGCAAGCGCTGCTGGATACCGAGATGGACCTGGTTATTCTGACTGGCCCTGCCGGATGCGGTAAAACACTTATCGCGCTGGCGGCTGCGCTGGAGTTAGTGATTGAACAAGGTCAGTATGAAAAGGTTATTGTTACCCGCAATACGCCGGAGATTGCTGAGTCAATTGGTTTTTTGCCGGGTACGGAAGAAGAAAAAATGGCACCCTGGCTTGCTGCTATCACCGACTCACTTGAAGTACTGCATAAAACCGATGAGCACCCTCATGCCAGTGTTAATTACATTATGGACAAGGCCAACATTCAGTTCAAATCGGTTAACTTTATGCGAGGCAGAAGTATTCAGAATGCTATTGTTATACTTTACCCCAGTATTGGTTTGGCTGATAAGTTGTTACTTCCTCGTCTTTACTGGGCTAGAAGGGTGGTAACAAGAATTTTGGTGAATAATCGCAACTTTACCAAACATTCTGCAAATGCTGATTCTTTTTTGTTACATTCAGATGTTGTTTTGGGGGAGGTTGCATAATGATCGCACGTAAAAACATTCCACGTGTTTTAGATACATCAGCATTAGTCCACGATCCAAAGTCCCTTTTATCATATGAGGACGACATCTACATCTGCCTCACTGTCCTGGAAGAATTGGACAATCTTAAAGAGCGCAGGGATAGGTCTATTAGTGCCGATGCCCGCGTCTGTATCCGGATGCTTGAAGATCTTGTCAGTGGCCACGATGCTGAGCAACTAGAAATTGGGATCCCGCTTCCAACTAGTGAAACAGGAAAACGTGGAAAATTGTTCATTGGCATCGATACCAACATTGAGCTTGAGCAATCGCTGCGGCATGGTATAGGCAGCGAGGCCGACAACAGAATCATAAATTATGCCTACCAGTTGCAAAAGAGACTTGAGCAGCCAGTGTCGATAGTGACTCGCGACATTAACATGCGTTTGAAAGCGAGAACTGTTGGCGTTGGTGCGGAAGATGTATCCGTTGATAACTCCATCGCTGACATTGATCTTTTATATGGTGGTGTTCAAGTATTTGAATCCGACCTGTTCGAAAAACTGGAAAGTGATGACGACTTTAAATTATCCGGTGATGTATACAGGATGGATCGAAGTCTGTTTAACGACGAAGTTCAATCAAATATGTATTGGTATGACGAAGCAGGGCATATTGGTCTTGTAACTGAAGTGAGTGCAGAGCATGTTTACACGACATTGCTTCCACGCAAACACAAAAAGATTTGGGGTGTTTTACCAAAGAATTCAAGACAGGCAATAGCTCTGCACCAGCTAACCGACCCTCAATACGACCTTAACATACTGCTTGGCCCAGCTGGGTCTGGTAAGACTTTTCTCGCAGTTGCAGCGGCCCTGCATCAAGTGTTGGAAGAGAAAAAGTACAAGAAGATTGTTGTTGTTCGTAGCAGAGATTTCATGGACGAGGATCCCGGTTTTTTGCCAGGGGATTTGAAAGAGAAATCAATGCCACTTCTTGCAGGTATCACAGATGCGCTGATATCAATGCATAGTGACGATAGCAATGAACATAACACTTTTACAACAATTGAACACATCATCGAAAAAGCCAATATTGAATTCACCTCAATGGCCTATTTTCGGGGACGCTCGCTGGATGATGCATTTTTGATAATTGACGAGGCCCAAAATATGACTCGTGCACAAATGAAAGGGATGCTGTCAAGGGGCGGCAGAAATTGCCGGACAGTTGTACTTGGGAACCTTGCTCAGATTGATGACAAGTTTGTAACGGCCGCCTCGAGCGGCGCAAGTGCAGCTGTGAATGTTTATCGACATTATGAACATGGAACAGTACTGATTTTTGACGAGGTGGAGCGTAGCTCGCTCGCAGAATTTACGGAGAAAAATTTTTAGTCGGACTACAGTGACAAGCAGTAGAAAAGCGCAAAAGAGAAAGTTAAAAACAACATTGCAAATATCGGAAAATATACTACCTTTACCGTTATATATATAACGGTAAAGGGGTTTATGTGGCTAAACAAACTTCTACAAAAATCAA
>DEYP01000005.1 GCA_002364615.1 Arsukibacterium sp. UBA3155
GTCTACTGATCATGGGTAACTCGGCAATAAAACGCCAAATACTAAATAGGAAAAACCATGCAATGAACTCTGAAGTTAGATATATTTATTAAGTATCAATGTGTTAATGCACTTGCATTACATGTAATGCTTCTTAATTATTTACTTCTAGATTGCTATTAAACGCACTAAAAATATCTCTAAAAATTCGTCTAAAAATGTTACTAAATATTTGACTTGAAATTTTGCTTCAGAATTAGATAATGCGTACCTTAAATATTAACAATGAAGATGTCCATGGATCACAATGAGAATACCTACTCCAGCAATTACCGTCCGGCACGAGAACACGTAGAAATCGAGATTAGCTCGAAGAAGCAGTGTTATTGGCTTTTCACTTACTTGCTACGTCGCAGATGGTTTGAGCAACAACATCACGTTTCACAACGCTTCCCAGTGTTAAAAGACTGTGATCACCTTGAAATTGAACAACTGGTGAAAAATACGTTTAGCTGGCGCAGTCAACTGACCATAGTGGATCGAATGACTGCTGATCTTTACCAAAAAATTGTTCATCAGTACCTTGTCTCAAAAATTGATGACAACGATATATCCTGGATCGATACAACTTACGATCGCGTTGTAAATGCTTGTTGGTTTAAAGTGCGTTTACACGAAGAGTTGAAATACGAAAATAATCAGTCGCCCACAAGAAAGATAATTTATCCAATAACACCTATAGAGCAGACACCAGTTTCAACCAAATCTAGGCGTAAAACGATAAAAGACTTCTTCCATTTCTGGGAAGAAAGTGCAGTAGAAAAAATTAGATTTATTAATTATTTAAAAGATTTCTCTAATTCTCTTTCTCGTGAAGATAATTTATCAAAATGGCTTTCAGTTGATAACTTCACGCAGCACGAATGGGCCGCAAACTATTTGATTGAGCAGCGTGATTTCCCTTATAGCGCACTTATTCAGTCAATAAATCCTGCACAGTTGTATAGTAATATCATCGCTTCTGTAGACTGTTGGGCGATGCAACCAGATCAAAAAACGCTGTTTTTAATTAGAATTAAAAAAGCATGGGCAACTCAAAAGCATCGTCTTAGCCGACAAGATAAAAAATCATATAATTTTGTCATGAGTAAATCTGTATCAAAAAAGCTTGATAAATTAGCCATAAGTAACGAGTTATCTAAAAGTGAGTTGGTGGAGAAGCTAATAACCGATGAACTAAAGCGCCACTACAGTAACGGCGGAAAGTCCAGTGAGTAAAGTGGTGAGTAACAAAGAGAAAATCGTCCTGATTTAACAATCCTGGTAACCATAAATATGGTGTTACTGAACCGGTTAACCGACCTAAAGTCAAACCGGTTAAACAACTGGACTTAGACACAGTGGAAGGTCAGCGCCTGGTTCACGCTGAGACGCAGCGTATTTTATTGAAACACCAAAATACTTTTAAACGCCTGGCTTCGCTTTAGTTTCCAGCAAAACACTCTAATCGCCCCTTCAAAATTACTGGACGAATCAGAGTATAAATGTCGTATTTTTGCATTTGATAAATGTCGTATTTTTGCATATGCTATGACCATTATTCGCAGGAGGTATCAGATGACGATACTAGACAGACTACAAACCAGAGTGAAGCGCGCTAAGCGTTCTGTTTTCCTGCGTTCTGATTTTACTGATATCGCTGATTATGATCAGGTTGGCCGTGGACTCAGAAGCCTGGTGCAAGAGGGCTTGCTGCTGAAAATTGGCTATGGCCTCTATGCGCGCGCTAGGGTCAACCGCATAACTGGTCAGTTAATGCCTGACAATCCTGCGGGTAACGATGGGGTGCTGATTGAGGCGATGGAAAGGTTAGGTGTTGACTATCAGCTAGATAGTTTGTCTCTTAAAAGTTTGTCGGGCGAAAGCACCCAAATTCCGGCAAGTGTCAAAATTATTCCAAAGAGTTCGCGCTTTACCCGCAAGATTGCGGTAGGGAAACAGCGTGTCAACGAAATTCGATAGCTCACTTTTTGTAGATGTTGCCAATGCCTTAGGACTTGGCAACCCTGCTATTGTTGAAAAAGACTATTATGTCGTGCAACTGCTGCAGCACATATCCACGCTTGAATTTGAGTATCACCAAATCGTGTTCTCTGGCGGAACAGCACTGGCAAAGTCAGCTATCAAAACGTATCGCATGTCTGAAGATATTGATCTGAAGCTCGTCCCCAGGCCAGCCTTTTCTGAACTTGCATCTAAAAATGCGAAGAGAAATGCACGCAAGGTTGCTAAACAGCTGGTTGAAGCAACACTGGGGCAAAGTAAGATGTTCTCTGTTGAGACATCACCTACCGTGCTAGATGAATACAGATACTTTAGCTTCGATATCCGGTACCCACAGGAATACCAGCAAGCACCCTGCCTTCGCCCATTTATCAAGTTAGAATTTATCGAATCTGAATTGCTTAGTGTGGCTGAGGCCCGGAGTATCCAGTCTATTTACGCGAAAATGTTAAACTCTGATATCGAGATTAAGCAGTTGTCTTGTGCTGTTATTCTTGAGACTCAGGCAGAAAAGTTACTTTCAATGATGCGAAGGACTGCCAGTGTTGCCCGCAATAACGCACGTGATGATGATGAAACTTTAGTCAGGCATATCTACGATACTTACCATATTCAGCTTGCCCAACCTTCAGATATCAATCAACTCGGCGCACTGGTAGCAAAGTCCATAAGAATCGATGTTGAGCGATATGGTAATCAACATCCACAGATGGTTGACTCCCCCATAGACGAATTGCGCTTTGGGTTGCAACTCTTAATAGATGACCCAAAGTTCATTCAGCGATATAACAGTTATGTTAGCCCCATGGTGTATGCCGACAACCCTGTTCAGTGGCAAGACGCATTGGCGGTTTTTGTGAAGTTGGCTAATGACGTATTGGATTATGTAGAGCAACAATTTGATGACCCGCTTTCGAATGTAAGCAGTTAATGAGTATTTAAAGCGAACAAAAAGTGGTGGGTAAAATGGTGAGTAAAATCAGAAATATGATAGACCAAAAAACACCAACCATTTGATTACTATATATATTAAAAAACAAATCAATTAACAAATCCAGAATATTGAATAAATCAACTTATTGAAGAGTGGTCTCGCCTGCGGTGTTTGTATCAGCTGCCATCTTTTTCCATGTCACGCTCACCGCATATAGCATTCTTACCTATACGTACCGATGCTATAATTTTTTATCTGATTATTATGAGCGGAATATCATTTCATGGATAAAATTTATCATATTGGCACCGCAGGCCAGCCGTGGGGCGCAGCAGAAAAAGCACAATGGCTCGCTGAGCAAAGTATTAAGCGCAGTGTGTTTACCGAGGTATACCCGGAAATTGAGGCATTAAAAACAGATTTTGATATTGAGCAGTATGGTGAACTGGACTACCAGGCTGTCAGCGATAAGTGTTATCCCTTGTATGCGGTTAAAAGCCGTAACTGGCAAGGCACTAAACCCACCGTGCTGATTACCGGTGGTGTGCATGGTTATGAAACCAGTGGTGTGCATGGCGCGCTGCGTTTTTTACACACCAAAGCGAAAGCTTACGCTAAACAGCTAAATATTCTGGTTTTACCCTGTATCAGCCCCTGGGGCTATGAAACCATTAACCGCTGGAACCCACAGGCAATTGACCCAAACCGTAGTTTTGGCCAAGCCGGCACGGCTAGTGAAGCACAGCAAGTGCGTAATTACTTAGCCAGTCTGGATACTCACTTTACGCTGCATATTGATTTGCATGAAACGACTGACAGTGACAACAGCGAGTTTCGCCCGGCGAAAGCAGCCCAAGATGGTACTGTTAACCACAACTGGAATATCCCCGATGGCTATTACACCGTAGACGATGCAGAGCATCCGTGCCCCGCACTGCAAAAGGCAATTATCGACAGCGTTGCAAAAGTCACTCATATTGCCGAACCCGATCAGGATGGTAAATTAATTGGCGAGCCAACCCAGCAGCCCGGAGTAATTAATTATGCCAAAGCAACGCTAGGCTTATGCGCCAGCGTAACAGAGGCCTTACTGGTCAGCACTACAGAAGTATACCCGGACAGCCCGAGCGCTACGCCAGAGCAGTGTATTGAGGCCCAGGTAGCCGCCATAACCGGGGCACTGGAATATTTACTCGCACAGTGATCAACGTCAGCAGACGCTGCCCGCCTGAAACGCGCCGGCAGCTAGCTTACGACCGAAGTGAACGGGAATGGCGTTTTTTTAGTTTGCTGCTTAACGTGGTATACAGCAATACTGTGCCACTGCACCACATCAGAAACAGCAAAATGCCGGCGGGTAAAAACAGCCAAAGCTTTGCTGATTCTGCGAACCAACTGCCATCATGGATCGATTCAATAATATCGGAACGGCGGTATGCTACGTGCAAAACTTCACCCGTATGGGCATCAATTTGCATTTCCCAGCGGTTGCTGGCCACCACTTTCATAACGCCTTTGTCGGGCCGCACATCAATACGATCAATCTGCTGCCATTCGCTTACATCAAGTTCTGGCACAGACTGAGCAATCAGCAATACTTGCTGAAAACTCATACTTGGCGATGCACTGGTACCGGTCATGGTCGGCGGCTGCACCCAGTCAAATTGCTTTTTAACTTGCAACAGAATGCCACTGCCAAACACAATCAGTGACGGAATGATAATTGCCAAAGCAAACCATAAATGAAACTGGCGGCTAAGCTGACGTAATTTAGGATTCACTGCTATGGCCCTTTTTAATAAAAATAACGCGTTATCGGTGGTATTAAAGCATCCTACGGAAAACTGAGTATCTAAAAATGATACTCGGTACTGAACACCCACTGCCGGCCTCGGGCAGGCGGCGCAAGGTCGTCCCGGGATGTCACATAGTAGGCATCAGTAATATTGGTAACATTTAGTGACAGCTGCCATGCCGGTGACAACGCATAGTTGTAACCCATACTAAGTGAATTAACACGGTTTGTCGGCAGCTCCCCCGGTACACTGTCATCAGATGCACTGCGATGCGTCAATGCAACAAATCCCTCACTTTTACCTGCATAGATTGAAAGCGACATTCTGTGCTGTGCTGGCACAATATCCGCAATGAGCTTACCGGCATTATCTTCCCCCGTCAGCCATTGGCCGCCTAGTTTTAACTCAGCAGCAAGACCGGCAGCAGAAAACGTATGGCTCAGTTGATAGTTCACACCAGCAATTTTCGCCCGATCAAGGTTTCTATATTGTTGCAGGCTGGGCGACAGGGTAATTTGCTCGATATAATGACTAATGTTGTGCTGGAATACTGATAGATAAAACGCTGACGACAGTGCTTTATAATGCAGTGATACATCGACATTGTTGGCTTGCTCTGAACGCAAATCCGGATCACCTAACACCTGCCCCCTGGGTGTTTCTCCACGGTAAAAACGCTCAGTCAGACTGGGTACCCGATAGCCGTGACTCAAATAGCCTGATAGTGCCCAGCTAGGTGATAGCGCATGACGATACCCTATAAAGGCACTAACGCTGCTGTCTTGTTCACTACTGCTTATTAAATCAGTTCTTAAATTACTGCTTTGCGTGGTTGAGGACAGCCGCGTCCCTGCCGCCAGCATGCCTGACGATACCTTTTTGGTCGCATCTGCTGCGCCATAAAGCTCCCATTGCTGCGCATCCAGAATGCGCTGGTCAGATACAGAGGGCGCGGCAGCGGATATGGCCTCCCGCTCATTAACTTGTACGCCAAGCCGGGCGTCGACACCTGTACGCCAGTGGATAGCCCAGTCTCCTGCAGCCGAAAGCGCCAGGGAGTTGCTAATATGCATGCCGGTATTCAGCGCATTGCTTTCAAGCGCATTAAATCGCCGTGATGGACGGGTAATATGAGTCGTCAGTTGCGAATTGTGGGCATATACCGTAGCGTTGTGCCAGTTAAAAACGACTTTTGCCAGCGCATGCTCATTTGTCGGGTAAAGGGTGAAACGGCTGGACGGATCATCAGCGCTCGCCTTAGCAACATTATTTGCTCCAGAATATAGCAATAACGCATCGCGAACCTTGTCTTGTGCAGATTGTTTGCGCAGAACCAGACTATGTTGTTCAAACCGATCCTGGATTGGGTTTGAATTGCCATCTTTACTGTTATTAGCATGTTGATGATTCACCATCCAACTGACATTGCTGGCCGCATGTTCGCCGCTAACCAGCACTTCGCGGTAGTTGTTATTCGTCCCGTATCGTAACAGCAAGCCCGGTGATTGCGGCACACGCAAGCTAAAGTCGATGCTACCGCCAATCGCACCAGCGCCCAGCTGAGTTGACGCGACTGCCGGGTAGACCCTCGCCTGCGCCACCATAGAGGGCGGCAAAAATTCCGCCGCACTGCCGGCACGACGCTCAGTGTGAATTGGAATGCCTTCTACCAGCGTTTGCACCCGCCAGCGTGCTGAGCCGCGAATATTAACGCTTTGCAACAGCCCGCCCTGCCCGCTCAGGTTAACCATCGGTAGGTCCTGTAGCAAAGAGGCCAGACTATCGGTGCTAATGTGTGTGCGGTCGATGCTATTGCTTACCGACAGCAGCTCGGTCGCCGCATGCTGAACATTGGGCGCGCGGCCAATCACTTCGATCCTTAAAATATCTTCCACCTTGTCTGCGTCTTCCACATTATCTGCATAAACCTGTGCAGCACAAAGGTAACAAGGTATGACTAAAAAACAACAAAGAAGTCTGGGCATGGAGCAGGCTTTTAATTATGCAACAACAATGACTATGCTTAACTCAGCAGTATAAACAAGTCATCAGTATGCGGTATGTTTTCTGCCGCATATTTCGGCTTGGTTAACGAAAAGCCATTGAACAGCTAGGTTATTCGCTTTAATCAGGTTAATGCTAAATAAATAATGATAAATACAATTCGGGGATCCTATGAATTTTCTCTATAAAGCCTTTTTGGTCAGCACCTTGTGTGTGTCCAGCGCGGTATGCCTGGCTGCAGAAGAGTCCGACGAAGCGGCATTCAGTAAAAAGACGTTTAAAGCATTAGAATTTCGTAACATTGGCCCGGCTTATATGTCGGGACGTATTGCCGATATAGCCGTTGATCAAACAAACCCATCTACCTGGTACACTGCCGTTGGTTCAGGCGGTGTCTGGAAAACCACCAATGCCGGCACCACCTGGACACCCATTTTTGACGAAGAGTCGGTTTACTCCACCGGTGACGTCACTATAGATCCCTCTAACCCTAATATCATCTGGCTGGGGACAGGTGAAAACAGCGGCGGGCGACACATTAGTTTTGGCGATGGCGTTTACAAGTCACTGGATGGCGGTAAAACCTGGGAAAATATGGGGCTTAAAAACTCTGAGCGCATTTCAGATATTGTCATTCACCCACAAAATTCAGATATCGTCTGGGTGTCAGCGCAAGGCCCGTTGTGGTCCAAGGGCGGTGAGCGGGGCTTATATAAAACCGTTGATGGCGGTAAGAACTGGACACAAGTATTAGAGCCTGCAGACGAGTGGACTGGCGTTACCTCATTGCAGCTTGACCCGCGTAACCCCGATAAATTGTATGCCGCGACCTGGTCACGCCAGCGTACCGTTGCCAGCTACGTGGGTACCGGTGAAGCTGCCGGCATTCACACCTCTGATGACGGTGGCAACAGCTGGACCAAACTTAAAACGGGTTTACCTGAAGGTAATATGGGTAAAATTGGTTTGGCCATTTCGCCCATGCAACCCGACGTATTGTACGCAACAATAGAAACCGATAATCGCAAAGGCGGCTTTTACCGTTCTGAAAATCGCGGTGCGAGCTGGCAGCGTGTGTCTGATGAAGTAGGTGGCGGCACCGGCCCGCATTACTATCAGGAAATATTCGCCGACCCGCATCAGTTTGATCGTGTTTATATCGCCAGTAATTACAGCAAAGTCTCTGACGATGGCGGTAAAAGCTGGACGCCGATTAACACCAAACGCAAACATGTAGATGATCATGCCATGGCGTTTCATCCGACCGATGCCGATTTTGTGCTGATGGGTTCTGATGGTGGCATTTATATGTCACATGACCGCATGGCGAACTGGCGTTATATCGCCAACCTGCCGCTTACCCAGTTTTACAAAATTGCCGTAGACGATGCTAAACCGTTTTACACGGTTTATGGTGGCACCCAGGATAACTCAACCCAGGGCGGACCTTCGCAAACGAATCGAAGTGAAGGCATTAAAAATAAAGACTGGTTTTTAACCCTTGGCGGTGATGGCCACCAGCCAGCTATTGAGCCTGGCAACCCCAATATCATGTACTCGCAGTGGCAACAGGGCAATCTGGCCCGGCGGGATTTAAAAACCAAAGAAAACGTCTACATTAAGCCGCAACCTCGTCCGGGTGAGCCGGCCGAAAGGTATAACTGGGATGCACCAATCAATGTGTCAGCGCACGATCCAAAAAGGCTGTATTTCGCGTCACAACGTGTCTGGCGCTCTGATGACCGCGGAGATAGCTGGGTAGCGGTGTCTGCTGACCTGACCAAAAACGGCAACCGGATGCACATGCCGGTTATGGGCCGCACCTGGTCGGTAGAGGCTGGTTGGGACATCTATGCCATGTCCGAGTATCACACTATAGCCAATTTTGCTGAAAGCCCGGTTGATCAGAACACTTTATGGGTAGGTACCGATGACGGTCTGCTTCAGGTAACCACCGACGGCGGCAAAAACTGGAAAAAGATTGAGCTGGACGATATCAAAGGTGTGCCTGCAACCGCCTATGTTAACGATATTCGTGCCGATTTATTCGACCCTAATACCGTTTATGTCGCTTTAGATAACCACAAATACGGTGATTTTAAACCTTATTTAATCAAATCTACCGATTTGGGCCGTAAGTGGACATCACTGGCGGGCAGCCTGCCAGAGAAACACCTGGTGTGGCGTATTGTGCAAGATCATGTCAACAAAGACCTGATGTTTATCGGCACAGAGTTTGGCGTATTTTTTACCGTCGATGGCGGCAAAGAATGGCTGGAACTGGAAGGCGGCATGCCAACGATTTCTAGCCGTGATATACAAATTCAGCGCCGTGAGAACGATTTAGTCGCCGGCACCTTTGGTCGCGGTATCTATATTCTGGACGACTATTCACCGCTGCGCGCCTTAACCCCTAAGGCTATGGAACAGGCTGCGCTGCTGTTCGCGCCTAGCCGACCAGTAAAATGGTTTATGCTCGATGATAACCATAGTGAAACAGATGGCGATGATCGGTTTGTTGCTGAAAACCCGCAGCACGGTGCAACTCTAACCTACTATCTGAAAGACAGCCTCCTAACCGATCAGGAGAAACGGCAGGAAGCTGAGAAAAAAATGGTGAAGGATGAAAAGTATCCTAAATATCCAGAGTGGGAAGCCATTGAAGCTGAGAATGACGCTGCCAAACCGGCGGTGTATGTCGAGATTACCGATAGCCAAAATCAGGTAATAAACCGAGTTACTGGCGATACCAAAAAAGGCCTGCATCGCCTGACCTGGGATATGACGTATGCACCGCAAAGTGCCGTTATCAGTGTCAAGGAAGAGGATGAGCAAAACGAAGGCTTTATGGCGCCACCAGGCACCTATACTGCCACCTTATATCAGCGCGTCGGCAGCCAAATCTCGCAACTGGCCGCCCCGGTTGCGCTGACGCTTGAAGCTATTTACGAGCCGACACTACAAGGGCCGTCATCATCGCAGACGATTGCCTTTACTCAGCAGTTAATCGCAGCAGACAGACGCTTGTCTTCGGTTGAAGCCGTTCTCAAAGACTTGAGCAACACTCTGAAGCTGGTCCGTGAGGCCATAAGCCATACCCCCGGGGACATTGTTAAGCTGGAGCAGCAATACGCCGCTATAGCCGATGAACTAAACGCGATTTCAACCGAGATGTACGGCTTAGAATCGCGTGAAAGAATGGGTATTAAACCGGCTAATATTGTCAGCAGACTGCAGTATGCTATGTCTGCTTCATGGTCGTCGTATGGCCCAACCACCCAACACAAAGAGCAACTCGGGTTTGCACTCAGCGCCCTGAATAACGCCAGCTCGCGCATTCAAACCCTGCAAAGTTCGGCGTTGCCTGCCTTGCAAAATGCCATTGTTGACGCTGGCGGCCCCTGGACTCCAGGCATTAACGTAATCGCTGAATCACAGCGTGAATTTGGGTTGCTCCTGTCAGCTACAGTGACAGGAGCAAATTCGCGATAAATCCCAACCAAATCTGACTCTATTGCCAAGCCCGCATACTGCGGGCTTTCTGATCATGCCAGCTGTTTACCCCGGTTGGCCAGCAACCATTTCCTGTCCAGCAACTCGTCAAGGTCTGCTTTCACATCAACACTGCTTAAGCTGCCAGGCGCCATTGGGCCCGCTTGCAGCAGCATATAGTCTGCCCGGCCAGAATTTTTAATTTTGTACAGGGCAGCATCCGCTAAGTACAAACTGTATTGCCAGTCCCAGTCAGTTGGCTGAATTATGGCGCCGATAGAACAGGTAATCGTCACAGGAGCACCTAATTGTTGCTGCCAGGGATAGCTATGCACCAACTGTTGCAGGCGTTCAATATAATGTTGTACCTCGCTGCTTTGTTCCAGCACCAGCAAAAACTCTTCACCTCCCCAACGGATTAAATGATCATTACTGCGGCTGTGCTGCTGCAAAATTGCGGCAAAATGTTTTAAAACACTGTCGCCCAGTTGATGACCGTATTGATCGTTAATTCGTTTAAAGTAATCTAAATCCAGCAAAATCCAGGTCAGTGGCTGCTGATTGCGCTGAGCCCGGGCCAGCATGGCATCAATATTTACATCCAGATAATGTCGGTTATGCAATTCAGTTAAGGCATCCTGCATACTCATTTGCTGCAGTTTCTGATTCGCCAGATACAATTCCTGTGTGCGCTGCGTAACCTGGCGGCTTAACTCTTCACGCGCATTAGCCAGCGACGCTAACCGTAAACGATATACCAGCCAGAACGACATGATAAGCAATGCCAGTAACAGTAAACGCGCCGTTATGGTTTCATACCAATAAGGTTTCAGCACAATATCCATCGCAGCGGCATCACTCCAGCGATAATCACCGGCAACCTTTACCTGCACCTGAAACCGATACTTTCCCGGCGGTAAATTGGTGTAAAACGCTTCACGCCGGCTACCGGCGGCAATCCAGTCCTGCTCATAGCCTTCAAGTTTATAACGGGTCTCAATAGAAGACGCCTGATAATAATAGGGTGCACTAAAACGGAAGTGCCAGTCACGTTGCTCGGGCGATAAGATGGCAGAACTTCCATCAAATTGCTTATTTAGCGCCGTCAGGCTTTCTATTACCGGGATAGGTACTGCAGCATAGCTATTTAACCGATCTAAGCGCAGGGCAATAATACCGTCGAGGGTTGGGAACCATAACCGGCCCTGGTGCACCACGCCCTTGTTACTGCCAGCCCCATTACAACAACGATGAGAGTCTGTCGCAGCCTCAGGCTGACGATCGTCAACCAGCATATACAACTTACTTACTTTTCCTTGCAGCAGCGCCGGATAATCCAGACGGTAAAACCCTTCAAAATTACTGATCACCAGTTTGTCGTTAACCAGGGAGGCATGCATAACCCCATTACCCGGCAATCCACTTTGTTGGTTAAAGTGTTGCCAGTTACCTGGTTGTCCCAGTAAAAATCCCTGATCGAAACTGCCCACCAGCATATTACCATCAGCAAATTCTGCCAGCACCGAGATAAACTTACCCGCCAGCGGCATATCAAGCACCGGCGCAAAAAGTCCCTCACTGCTTCGCAAATATAAGCCTGACTCGGTACCAACCCACAGCCGGCCTTTACTGTCCGGCAATAATGCTCTGATACTCACTTCAGTTAATGGCGCGGCCAGCCCCTGCTGGCTAAGTTCGCCCTGCTCTATGTGATACAGACCGCCATTGCTGCCGACCCAAATTCGCTGCTGCTCTTCCGCAAGCGTGGTGATCAATAAATGGGCGGTTTCTGGATAATTTTTCTGCCAGGCCAGCGTATTACTATCCAGCACAGCTAACCCGGCCCTTGTGCCGACCCACAACTTATCCTGCTGCTCTAGCATACTGTAAACGAAAGGGCTGGGTAATTTCTGGTCCCACAACTTATCCTGCTGCTCTAGCATACTGTAAACGAAAGGGCTGGGTAATTTCTGGTTAGCCAGCAATGGCTGGTACTGACCGTCTTTTAACAAGGCCATGCCCTGGCTGGTGCCTACCATCAAGTGGCGCTGCCACGGCAATACTGCCCAACTGTAAGGATCGGGCAATCCCTCAGCGGTACTGTACCGTTCAGTAAGGGCTGAACGCAGGCGTATTACGCCATGGGCGCGGCTACCCATACAGATATTCTGATGCTGGTCTTCTAACATGCTCTCGACCCAGCTAAAGGGTTGGCCCGGGATGCCCGGCAGCGGCACCTCAGTCACCTGGCCGGACTGAATCTGATACAATCCTTCAACCGTAGACAGCCATACCTGACGCTGTTTATCCAGATACAGCAACTCAATACGACTTTTCGGCGATGCGTCGGGTAACGTCATTGCTTGCCAGCGCCCCTGCTGCCAGCGATAAAGGCCATTGTTGGTGCCGATATAAACCGTATTGCTATTGACCACCAGCTCCGTGACCTGAATAGCCTCAGCGGCATCAGGTGCCGGGTACCAGCGATACTGTTCTGACTGGTAGCGGGCAAAACCATCCTGGCCACCTATCCATAAAATATCGTCCTGTGAATACAACTGAAACACCGCCGTCCGATGCTCGGCTACTTCAACTAACTGATTGTTCTGCCATTGATATAACTGGTTGGCGCCAATAAAAAAACGGCCATCGGATAATTCTGCAAAGCTGCTGATCATACCCAGTTTTAAGGAGGCGGTATCCACCGCGGTAAACTCGCCATTGGCAAAATAACTTAAGCCATTGACGGTGCCAATCCACAGCCGTTTATTGCTGTCCAGATATAAGCTAGTGACTAAATTGGATAATAGTTGTGGGGTGTTGGCAGTATTAAACACGGTAAACTGATGGCCATCAAACCGTGCCAGACCACCCTGAGTACCCAGCCAGATATAGCCCTGCTCATCTTGCGCCATGGCGGTAACCGACACTTGCGGCAGCCCGGCTTCGACCGACCAGCCACGGTACAAGGTGGAGGGATTACCCTGAATACCTGGCATAGCCTGCACGCAGACAGCCAACAGCATCGAACACAACATTGCCATAGCAACATATCTGACCACGCCATTGGCTCCTTGCTTTGTTTACACTTTGATAATAGCGGTTACCTTACTAAAAAGCCGGTGCCAATTTTGATAAAAAACAGACGAATGGCAGATATTTCGCTCTTAGCGGTCAGGTTGCACTATTGGTCTTACCAGTGCTAAGCTCGATAGATTGTCCGAAACTGAAAAGGCTTATCATGTCTTTGTTCAAAGCTAACCTGGGTTTACGGTTTTTTGCCTGGCGCTATATTCCGTTAATTGGCTTCTGTTCACCTAAAATTGTCCGGATGGACGACAGCACGCTGGAAGTGACCATGCCGCACAGCTGGCGCACCAAAAACCACTTAGGCAGTGTTTATTTTGGCGCTTTAGCTATCGGCGCCGATCTCGCCGGGGCTTTTCTGGTCTTTTCTAAAGCCAAAGCGCGCGGCATCAATGCCAATTTTGCCTTTAAAGATGTGCAAGGGCAGTTCTTAAAGCGCCCGGAAGCCAAAGTTCACTTTACCAGTGAAGACGGTGGCATCATCGACCAAATGCTGGACGAGTCTCTGGCCAGCGGCGAGCGGGTTAACAAGCCGGTAAAGGTAACCGTTACCTGCCCCAGCCTGCACGGTAGTGAGCCGATGGCTACGTTTACCCTGACGCTATCTGTTAAAGCCAAAGTAAAACGTTAACGGCACTGTTTGCACCCAGGCAGCGTACAGTCTAAAATTGCGCTTTAATTGTCTGGCCCGTGGCCGCAGTCGAGTGTAGCAATGCAAGAACTCAGTGGTAACCTGTTTATTGTCTCTGCCCCCAGTGGTGCGGGTAAATCATCCCTTATCAACGCCTTGTTAAAAAACCACCCTGACATGCAAGTCAGCGTGTCGCATACCACCCGCCAGCCAAGGCCCGGTGAGATAGACGGAGTTCACTATCACTTTATCAGCGTTGAGCAGTTTAAACAGCGTATAGTCGAAAACGAATTTTTAGAGTGGGCTGAGGTTTTTGGCAATTTCTACGGTACCTCTCGCAGCGCTATTGTTGCCAACCTGAGCCAGGGTATTGATGTATTTCTGGATATCGACTGGCAGGGAGCCCGGCAAATTCGGCAGCAGGCACCGGGCACGCTGGGCATTTTTATTTTGCCGCCCAGCATGGCCGCACTGCAGCAACGTTTAGTGCAACGGGGTCAGGACAGCGATGAGGTTATTGCCAAAAGAATGGCTCAGGCACAAAGCGAAATGCAACACGCCGACGAGTACGAGTACCTGATTATCAATGATGATTTTGAGCAGGCATTACGTGAACTCAATCACATCGTTTTAAGCCAGCGCAACAGCTTACCATCGCAGCAAAGCCGGCATCGCCTGTTGATGCAACAACTGTTGGCGAAACCAGCAAAATAGCGTAAACTATGCGGTCTTGTAATATACCTGAACACTCCGGAGTGGCGAATGGCTCGCGTAACAGTTGAAGATGCAGTAGATAAAATTGGTAACCGTTTCGATTTAATTCTGGTTGCGGCCCGTCGTGCCCGCCAACTGGCAGTTGAAGGCAAAGAGTCTATGGTCGATCGCGAAAACGATAAGCCCACTGTGGTTGCTCTGCGCGAAATTGAACAAGGCTTTATTACCAACAGCATTCTTGATGAACAGGAAAAACGCGACCAGATGCAGCAAGAAGCTACTGAAATGGCCGCCGTCGCCGCAATTATCGGTTCTGATCAGTAAAAACCTGCCAAACATTGCCAGCGGCGCTTTAGCCGTTGGCATCTGCGTGTTTTAGACGTATATTCTTAACTAACCAGCGTAACGAAGTGTAGCTGTCGAAGTTTGGGAGCGTTTGTGTATCTATTTGAAGGCCTGAAAAATCAAATTTCCGCCTACCTGCCGGCAGAGCAGGTTAGCCTGGTGCAGCAGGCCTACGTTGTTGCGCGCGATGCGCATGCCCCGCAAACCCGTTCCAGCGGTGAACCATACATTACCCACCCGGTAGCAGTAACCAGTATTCTGGCTGAAATGCGCATGGATCATGAAACATTAATGGCAGCACTGCTGCATGATGTGATTGAAGACACCGAATACAGCAAAGAAGATTTAGCCAGGTTGTTTGGCGATACCGTGGCCGAACTGGTGCAAGGGGTGAGCAAGCTCGATAAAGTAAAGTTTAAAGATTATCAGGAGTTTGAAGCTACCAATCTGCAAAAAATGTTTATGGCCATGACCCAGGACATCCGGGTTATTTTGATAAAACTGGCCGACCGCACTCACAATATGCGCACCCTTGGTGCACTTCGGCCGGAAAAACGCCGGCGTATCGCAAAAGAAACCCTGGAGCTGTATGCCCCTATCGCCAACCGCCTGGGTATTCACAATATTAAGAACGAGCTGGAAGACTTAGGCTTTCAGGCTCTGTACCCTATGCGTTACCGGGCACTGGGCAGCGCCGTTAAACTGGCCCGCGGCAACCGGCGCGAACTGTTGGAAAAAGTGCAGAATGAAATTCGCAGCCGCATCAGTGACGCCGGTATCGAAGCCGAGGTCAGTGGCCGGGAAAAACATCTGTACAGTATTTACCGCAAGATGAAAAACAAAGAACTGATGTTCAATGATGTGATGGACATCTATGCCTTTCGGGTGGTGGTGAACTCTATCGATAATTGCTATCGCATTCTGGGCCTGGTGCACAACCTGTATAAGCCGATTGAAATCCGCTTTAAAGACTACATTGCCATTCCGAAACAAAATGGCTATCAGTCGTTGCATACCTCGTTAATTGGCCCACATGGTATTCCGGTCGAAATTCAGATGCGCACCCGCGAAATGGACGAAATGGCCGACAAAGGGATTGCCGCGCACTGGATGTATAAATCAAACGGTGAGCATAAAGATACCACTGCGCAAATCCGGGCCCATCGCTGGATGCAAAGCCTGCTGGAATTACAGCAAAGTGCCGGTACCAGCTACGAATTTGTCGAGAACGTTAAATCGGAATTGTATCCGGAAGAGCTGTACGTTTTTACCCCCAAAGGTAAAATTGTTGAATTGCCCATTGGCGCTACCGCGGTTGATTTTGCCTATGCCGTGCATACCGATGTCGGTAACCGCTGTGTCGGTGCCAAAGTCGACCGTCGTCCTTATTCGCTCAGTAAAACCCTGGAAACCGGTCAGACCGTCGAAATCATTACCAGCCCTGGCGGCAAACCCAACGCCAACTGGCTTAACTATGTTGTCACCAGCCGGGCAATACTTGGCATTCGCAATTATTTAAAACGCCAGCAGCAAAACGAAGCCATCAGTCTGGGCAAGCGCTTGCTCACCTCGGCGCTGGGTGAAGTGAAGCTGGAAGACATTGCCGTCGATCGCATTGAGCAAGTACTTAAAAACGTTCATCAGCAATCGTTTGACGCCTTATGTAGTGAGATTGGCCTGGGTAATCAGTTACCGGTAGCCATAGCCCGGCGCCTGCTGGGTGAATTTGAAGCCGATGACACCAGTGGTAAAAACAGCTCGCCGTTACCGAAAAGCAACGCCTTCATTGTCGGCTCAGAAGGCATGCTGGTCACCTTTGCCAAGTGCTGCCGCCCGATACCTGGTGATGAAATTGTGGCAAATGCGACCCCGGGTAAAGGCTTAAATGTGCACCGCAGCGATTGTCGCAATATTAAAGGCTGGGAACGCGACCCGGCGAAATTTTTCGCCATTCGCTGGGATAACACCAGCGACAAACAATTCTTATGTGATATCCGGGTGTTTATTATCAATCGTCAGGGGGTATTGGCGAAGTTAACAACGCTACTTGCGACCCAAAACTCGAATATTCAGGACTTGGTTACCGACGACAGAGACACCGGTGAATACGTGATTAAAATTACCCTGTCAGTACAGAACAGGGTGCATCTGGCAAATGTTATGCGCAAAATACGCGTGTTGCCAGATGTTCAAAAAGTTTACAGAAGGAAATAATTCTATGTCAAAAGTCATTATCCGCACCGAAGCCGCCCCGGCTGCAATTGGCACATACAGCCAGGCGGTAAAAATTGGTACCACGGTGTATTTATCAGGTCAGATCCCGCTGGTGCCTGCCAGCATGCAAATGGTGTCAGAAGACTTCGCCGAACAAACGCATCAGGTTTTTAAAAACCTGGCTGCCGTCTGCGATGCTGCCGGTGGCACCTTAAATAACATGGCTAAATTGAATATTTTTCTGGTTGATCTTGGCCAGTTCGCCACCGTTAACCAGGTAATGAGCCAGTACTTTGCCGAGCCCTATCCGGCCAGAGCAGCAGTGCAGGTTAGCGCCTTGCCCCGTGGCGCTCAAATTGAGATCGACGGTATAATGGAAGTTCCATCAACCCACTAATGAATAAAAAAATCGCGTTACTCAGCCTTTTTTTTGCCAGCCTGTGCTTGCCGCTGCAGGCTACTGTGGATTCGCCAGAGGTAGTGACTGAGCAAACGGCAGAGCCGATAACCCCTGTTATTACTGCCGCCGCCAAGCCGAAACTGACCTGGTGCCTGGATCATTTTCCGTACTTCCATGACTATGATGCCACGACTACTCCTACCGGCCCTTCAGTAGAGTTAATGCAGGAGCTGGCCAGACGGGTTGGTTTTGAGCTTAATTTTACGCCACGAACAAACCTGGCCCGTTGTTTAAAATTGATGGAGCAAGGCAAAGTCGATTTAATGACCAATCTGAAGTTCAGTGAGCAGCGCAATCAGTTTATGGTACTGTTGCCGTACAGTAATAATATTGCCGAGAGTTTATTTTTACGGCTAAACGATGAGCGGCTGATTCAAAGCCAGGCGCAGTTGCGGGGGCTTACCCTGGCGACCTTGCGTCACTTTTTATATAACCCCGCTACCATGGTATTAATCGCCGAGGAATCACGCCATATTGCCCAGGTCGACAGTATTGAAATAGGCCTGGAGATGCTGCTACGTAACCGCATCGATGGTCTGGTGGCGCCGACCATCAGCACCACCGAAGCCATTAACGCTGCCAGCTCCTATCAGCATCGTTTTAAAATTGCGCCTATAGATTTCAGCGGCACTGCGCCGAATAATATTCATCTGGCCATCGCCAGAAACAGTCAGAATAAAGCGCTGATACCCTTGCTACAGCAACATCTGCAAGCCATGATTGATGATGGTACAGTAGCGCGGCTTATTCGCAGCCCAGAGAACCGCACCGACGTAAAAGAGCTGAAACAGTAAGCAGATTAACGCTTTGCCTGTGCCCTTTCCCGGTTTACACTAAAACCATCCGCCAGCTTTAGTTAAGAGAGCACCTTGCCGCATACCCGACTGGATAGCCTCAGCATCAGCCTGATCAAAGGCGTGGGTGCTAAAGTGGCACAGCGCCTGGAAAAGCTGGGTATTGCCAGCGTACAGGATTTACTGTTTCATTTACCGCTGCGTTACGAAGATCGCACCCGAATTTATGCCATTGCCGATCTTATGCCCGCCACCCACGCCACGGTAATGGCTGAGGTTATCAGCAGCGATATTCAGTTTGGTAAAAGGCGTAGCTGGCTGGTGAAAGTAGCCGATGGCAGCGGGTTTTTAACCTGCCGCTTTTTTCATTTCAGTGCCGCCCAGAAAAATGCAGTAACGCCGGGGGTGAAGCTGCGCTTGTTTGGTGAAGTAAAACGCGGGCCACGCGGCGTTGAAATGCTGCATCCGGAATACCGGGTGGTGCAGGAAGAACCCATCGTGCAGGTGTCCGAAACCCTGACCCCAGTGTATCCTACTACCGAGGGTATAAAACAGGCAAGTTGGCGCAAACTGACCGATACCGCGCTGGAGTATTTACAACGCTATGCCCCGGTTGAATATCTTAGTGCAACGTTACTCAGTTCGCCCTGGTCACTGGCCGAAGCGCTGGCTTATATCCACCGGCCGCCACCAGATGCAGCGCTTAGCCTGCTGGAGCAGGGGCGCCACCCGGCGCAGCAACGGTTAATTCTGGAAGAGCTGGTAGCCCAGCAGTTAAGCATGTATCAGCTGCGTAGCCATAGCCAGCAACAGCATGCGGTGGCATTGCCTGAGCAGCCGGCGTTAACCCGGAAGTTTTTAGCCAGTTTGCCCTTTCAGCTAACGGGCGCGCAGCAGCGGGTTGTGGCAGAATTGCGGCAAGATTTAGCCAGGTCGCTGCCCATGCTTCGGCTGGTACAAGGCGATGTCGGCTCTGGCAAAACTCTGGTTGCTGCCCTGGCAGCGCTAACCGCGATTGCTCAGGGGTATCAGGTCGCGCTCATGGCACCAACCGAATTACTGGCAGAGCAACATGCTGCCAATTTTACTACCTGGTTTAGCCCGCTGGGTATTGAGGTCGCCTGGCTTGGGGGTAAAACCAAAGGCAAGACACGGGATAACACCCTGACAAAGCTCGCCGATGGTAGCGCCCAGATGGTGCTGGGTACTCATGCCTTGTTTCAGCAAAGTGTCACATTTTGTAAGCTGGCGCTGATTATTATTGACGAGCAGCACCGCTTTGGGGTGCACCAGCGACTGGCGCTGCGCGAAAAAAGTGGTATGGCGGGCGTATTCCCACATCAGTTGGTGATGACCGCTACTCCCATTCCCCGAACGCTGGCCATGACCGCCTATGCTGATCTCGATACCTCGGTTATCGACGAGCTGCCCCCAGGCCGCACCCCGGTAACCACCGTCGCCATTCCTGACAGCCGCCGTAGTGAGATTATTGAACGGGTTCGTAATGGTGTGCTGCAGGATCACCGCCAGGTGTACTGGGTATGCACCCTTATTGAAGAGTCAGAAGTACTGCAATGCCAGGCCGCTGAAGATACCGCCGCCAGCCTGACCGCCGCCTTACCTGAGCTGCAGGTAGCACTGGTGCATGGCCGCTTAAAAAGCGCTGAAAAACAAGATATTATGGCGCGTTTTAGCCGTGGTGAAATCGACCTGCTCGTCGCCACCACCGTAATCGAAGTGGGGGTAGATGTACCCAATGCCAGTTTAATGATTATTGAAAACCCCGAGCGGCTGGGTCTGGCGCAACTGCATCAGTTACGGGGCCGGGTTGGCCGGGGCAGTGCGGTCTCCCACTGTGTGCTGTTATATCATGCGCCATTGTCCAAAACCGCACAGGCGCGCCTGGCCGTGCTGCGTGACAGTAACGATGGCTTTATTATTGCCCAGCGCGATCTGGAAATACGGGGACCGGGTGAACTGTTAGGCACCCGTCAAACCGGATTGTTGCAGTTTAAAATTGCCGATATCAGCCGCGACGCCGAGCTTATTCCGCATGCCCGCCAATTAGCAGCACAACTATGGCAGCAGGGGCAGCAGCAAAACGATCTGACCGCCTGTCAACAATTGATCCGGCGCTGGCTGGCCAACAAAGACATTTATGGTAATGCCTGAAGGAGGCAAACATGTTAACGCTTACTCCTCATCAGTTACGTCTGCAATGCCGCAGCGGCGCCTTTAGCGGCAATACCTCGGGCTTTGCAGCAGGTTTTGTCCAGGCCAATATGGCCATTTTACCCCGCCAGTACGCCGCCGATTTTCTGCAGTTTTGCCATTTTAACCCCAAACCCTGCCCTTTACTGGGTATGGCAGCCACACCGGGCGCAATTGATATGCCGGCAATGGCCAAAGATCTGGATATCCGCAGCGATTTACCAAAATACCGAATTTTCCGGCACGGTAAGTTAGCGGATGAAGTCACTGATGTGCGAAGTGTCTGGCGGGATGATTTAGTGACCTTCTTAATTGGCTGCTCGTTCTCATTTGAGGAATCGCTGCTGGCAGATGGTCTGGAAATTCGCAATATCACCGAGCAGGTTAACGTGCCAATGTACCGCACTTCTCTCGCCTGTACCCCTGCCGGGGTGTTTCATGGCGGTATGGTGGTCAGTATGCGGCCGATGAAACCCGCCGATGCCATCCGCGCTATTCAGATTTGCTCACGCTTTCCGCAGGTACATGGCGCACCGGTGCATTTTGGCGATCCGGCTGCTATTGGTATTAACGATATTACCAAGCCAGATTTTGGTGATGCCGTTAGCATTAAACCCGGTGAAGTGCCGGTATTCTGGGCCTGTGGTGTGACGCCCCAGGTGGCAATAGCCAATGCCAACCTTGATTTTTGCATAACCCACAGCCCGGGCCACATGCTGGTTACTGATATTCCTAACAGCAAACTGTCGGTGTTCTGACTAAGGCTCTGGCCAGAGCTTTGAGGTACTCAGGCTTAACTTTTAAAATAACTGCGCAGCGAACTGCCGCTGCTGAACACACTGATCATACTGCCGAGCACCCCGGCAATAGAGGCGGCCACGATATGCAGCGACTGACCTGAGGTCAGGGCAATGCCACCGACAATAACCACCGCCAGCGCTGCAAAACTAAGCCGGTAATTTTTCCACACCCCGGCTTCGCCTACTTTTACCAATTGCCGTAAAGTTTCAGACGGCTCCGCATTTTGCACAAACTGACGGAAACTGCGATTAACCAACGTCAGTTTGCCACGGCTTACCCGTAGCAAACCATTGATCGCCAAATGTTCTATCATCAGGCAATTAAGCGGGTTCAGTTGGTGGCCGTTGGCCAGATTAAACAGCGCCAGCTTCTCTTCGTTGCTGCAGCCTTCCCACTTATATCGATATAAGGCATCGGCATGAGTCAGGATAAAATTCAAAGTCGCCCATTGCCGGGTCGTCAGGCCATCGCTGCCGCGCCAAAGCCCCGGGCGAGGCTCAGCTTGTGTAGTGTTTAGCTGGTCTGTCGTGGCGGGCAATGGCCCAAGCAACGGGTACGCGTCGATTTCCTGCTGCAACATGTCAGCGTCTAACGGCTCAGCCAGGGTATCTGGCATTTGTACATTAAAGTTAAGTAAGCATTCTGACCAAGTCAGGTATTCAGATTGCTGCAAGGCACTTTCGCCATCAGCAACTATCTCGTCTTTAATGGTCAGCCGCTGCAAACTGTTAAACCCCATCACCAGGGTAAATTTACTAAGCTCGCCTAATAAGGTCAGCGCTTTAAGTTCAGTAATCAGGCCCAGTAACAACTGGCGCCGCCTCGGGCCATTGAGGCCGGTGTCTATCTGGCTAAGGGTAACCTGCATTGGTTTGCCTGGCTCGCTCTGTTGCAGCATTATTGACACGTTCTGCAATTCATCCTCAAGCTGTTGTAAGGTGGCACTACGCTGGTAAAGCTGCTCAAAACCCGGCAGCAGCGCGCTGTCGCTTTGCGCTAACCGTACTTGTTTTAACAGCATCAGTAAATTAACCCCGGCCGGGGGGCAAGCGCTCAGCTGTAGTTGCAGCCCGTCAACCAGCCGTGTCGCAGGTGCAAGCTGCGTCTTGGTGCTCAGCTGATAAATATGCCGTAGAAAATCACTGTCATAACCCAGTCGCAGCCATAATACCCGGCGCACATAAAGCTGCCACAGTACTAAAAACAGCAGTAAAGGCAGCAAAAACTGCACACTGACAAGCAACAGCTGGCTCAGTGTTTTCGGGCTGTTGCTGGTATCATGCAACGTTTGCATCGCCACAGTGCCAATGCCATGTTCATTGTCAGGTGCGCTGCGCTGCGCCTCACTATTCATCTCAAGCGGCTCTAAGCGCACCAGAAAGGTTTTTACCCACTGCCACAAGTATGTATTGCCAATAATGGTACTGAGTTTAGGATAATCATCCGGCAAACCGCTACTGCTAACGCCAGCGCAGCGCTGCTGATAGGTTGCCACAGACCAGGAAACCGGCAGCAGCTGGGTCGGTTGCAAACGCTGCTCAGTAATAGAATTAGGAAAACGGTTTATAGCAAACTCATGTAACTCGGCCCGCTCACGGTTAAACTCAATACATTGCATTTTGGCGTAATGGGCCTGCAACGCCTGCTGCGGCACCTTACTGATGTAAGATAAATAGCTAAACGGCAGTAAACTGATGACCGCAACACTGCCGGCAATAATTAGTTTAGCGCCCGGTTTAATTATCGGTGCCTGCGGTTTGCGCTGGCGCAAAAACAGGCTGACGCAACCAATAATAAGCAAAAACAATACGGCGCTTAACCACGGTAATACTGCGGTTAATTGGCTGGAGGGGATAGTAAGCTGCAGCGCAGTTCGTAGCGCAAAAAAACCATAAACCAGGCCCCAGACCAGTGACACCAGCAATAACAAGCGTCGGCTGTCAAAACCAAGCGGGATCCCCAGCCGGTTTTTAACCAGCTTGCTGTTAACAAAGCGTCGCAGCAGCTGCAACGCGGTGATTAACAGCAAAAAGAATACAATCATGCTGACGCTGAAAATCAGAAACTGATTGCTCATAATGGCATCGACATGATCCTGCGGATAAAACAACACCAGCGCCCATTCATCTACCGGTGAGCCAGTCAGGATAAAATTGCCGGGCTGACCATGATAAAAGCCGGTCAGGCCAGTTCTGACACTATTGCCGGTGGGCTCCCCGGATCTGACAGTCTGGCTCAGCAGGTTGCTCTCACTGCCAATATAGTAAATATTCTCAACAAAGGTGCGGCTGTTATCATTGTGATACAACACCTTGCCAGTACGTCGTTCTACCACCATAAACTGCAAGCCGTTGGCAGAGGGTGGTGCCAGGCTTACCGACGGTAATACCACATCGGCCACCAGCACAAAGCCGGCATCGCTGACCTCCCTGTCACTATCGCTGTCACTGCCACCATTCTCGTTTTGCCTGGCCTGTAGTGGCATCGCAATAGTCGTGCCCCGGGTACCGTTATTCACATTCAGCAACCGCTGAATATAGACATTGTCAAAGCTCTGCCCTTTCAGCGTCAATTGCCAGCCATTACCATTACGTACCCGCTTAAAGTAATCACGGTGCGATAAATCATACACCTTAGGCGCCGCGTTGTTTTCCAGAAAATACATAGACGGAAAACGTGAGCGGCCAGCTGCATCCAGCATGCTTACCGACAATAGCTTACCCGACACTGCTGTACTATTTTGACCAGAATCTTGACCAGAATTTTTATCTGAATTTTGACGATAATGTTGAAGATAGTACGTTTGCATGGTGCATTCTTTGTCAGCGTCGACGTGCATGAGCTTCGGATAAAAATCATAGGCCAGCTCTGTCTTTGAACAGGGTGCAAACTTTTGCTGATAATTAATTTGCTTTAACGTTGCCGCCGCCGGTAACAACGATTTGTCGACTGCACTCCCCTGCCAGTGCTGCTGGTAGTAGGCACTGTAGCTTTGCAGATCGCTAAATACAGCGTGGATATCCGCCGTTAAGTCAGCCCGTAATTTTTCAATATAATCTTGCGCCTGCTGCTGCCGGCTCTGCTGCCATACGGTTACGGTCAGATAGCTGAAAATAAGCGCCAGTAATACCGAAAAAAAACCATAGGCCACCAGATAACAAAAGCTGGCATATAAGCGGTTCACCGACTGGTTTTTCGGCTGCAAATACATCCGAAGTACCGACCAGACAAAGGTTAAGCTTACCAGGGTGGCAAACAACAAAGGAATATTCCAGTAGCCGCTGCCCTGCTCTGCCAGCTGTTGCTGAGGCAGC
This sequence comes from Arsukibacterium sp. UBA3155, assembly GCA_002364615.1. Lineage (GTDB taxonomy): Bacteria > Pseudomonadota > Gammaproteobacteria > Enterobacterales > Alteromonadaceae > Alishewanella. The sequence goes on from DEYP01000005.1 coordinate 24,841, forward strand.
AAACCCACCAGATACAACTGCGATACCGCCTGATCTGCTGCATTATTGTTTACAGCGACCAGCCCGGCGGCCAGTCGCATCGGATAAATAAACAGCCGGTAGTCACCGTAAGACAACTCCATGTCCAGATGAACACTGTAGCTGGGCAGCCTGGGTTCTGGTGGCGCTCTGCTATCGGTTACTTCACTGAAAAAATCACTGTATTGCTGCTTGCTTAGTGCTTCGGTTACGCTGGTTAAATTAACAAAAGAAATGGTTGTTTCACCGCCAGTGCTGGCCAGCACCTGGCTATCTTCGGTAACAAACAACAACTGGCTGAAACCACGTTCTGGCTCAGGTAAAAAATCGGCATGCTGAATTTCCGCTTCAAGGTAATTTACAGTGTTGTTGTCAGTTTGTTGATACCAACGCAGCTGCACTTTATCCTGGGTTAACCAGTAGCGATTGCGGTAGCTGGCGCAAGGGGTCGTGCTCTGTTCTCCCTCCTTCTGCGGACAGTCGCCGGACAGCTGTTGGCGGTGGGTCACTTTGTAACTGGGAAACAACGCCCTGATAGCAGTTTCGCTTTCCTGATAATCATACAAGCTTTGCAGTTTTATCAGGTTTTCAGTAAAGATATTACTGGCTTCCGCCAACACCCTGAAGTAGTCCTGATTAATCACACTGCTGCGGGCCTGGGCGTAACGGTAGTAACCAAACACCATTAGCGCCAGTAATGCCGCCATCAGCAACAGTAACCCGGCAATCCGTTTCGGGCCGGTTTTTCTCTGGCGCGGTTCTGGTGCGGTGTCGCTTTGCATGGCGCTGGCCTTAAGTTAACAATTAAGTAATAACTTAAACTCAGCAAATTGCAACCTGTAGCAGGTCAGACGTGCTTAGCACGCTGGTAAATTAGCAACTACACGGAGGAGAGCGCTGACCTGCCTGCGCTTTCCTTGCGGCTAATATTGACCAATAACCTGCTCCGGTAACTGCCAGTTACTGTGATACACCCTGTCATCAACAATAAAATAAATATCATCTTCCACCAGTACACTGCGAGCCCCCCAAGATAAGCCGTATAAGCTGCTTTGGGTGGCAATTAACTCGCCGGTAATATCCATCGCACCATTGCTGTCAACTTCCAGGGTCAATAAACTCAGCTGCTCCCCCAATTCTGATGAGTAGCGACTCAGCGGCAATGCCAGCCGGGTCACATTACCATGCTGCAATGTTGTCAGGCTGTGGTGCTGAAGCTCTAGCGGCGAATACTGCGCATTGAACACCAGTTCCTGTTGCACTACCGCATCGTTTGCACTGACATCAAACAAGGCTACTTTTGAACCCGCCGTTTCCCAAAGAGGAAATCCCTCAGCATTAAGTTCAATTTGCTGGCCCAGTCCCCACAATAGGTTTTCATTAATACTGTGCAGATAAGCGGAATACCCCGGAATTTCCAGCTCTCCAACTATGGCTGGCTGCAGTGGGTTGCTGATATCCAGGGTGTAAAGGGGATCAGTGCGCTCAAATGTCACGACATAGGCGCGATCTGCAACAAAACGAACGCCGTAAATATCTTCTCCTGGCTTGCCGATCACCTGATCTGGCTGCTGAGCGTTTGGAAGCCGGGCAACCACCTTCAGGCTGGTACCGTCCTGCTGCAAAGTAAGAAACTGATGTTGCAGCCCCGCTTCCGACCAGCGGCTGGTCAGCAGCATCAGGTGCTGTTGTTTTTCATACAACATAAAGGCGCTCTGGCTGCCGCCTATGTAACCCTCTACTGCCCCGGTAGCCTGATAGCCAACTGATGCCTCATCCAGCGAAAACTTATGCAATACCGTTCTGACACTTTCTTCACCGCTGACTGAGCCATGCAGATACAAATGCTCTGTCGACATGTAAATATCGGCTATCGAGGCAACGATACAACTGCTTTGGGTTTGATACGGCGCGCTGGTTGCAATACGGGTAACTACCACCATCCTGCTGCTACCTTCGTTTGTCTGCATATCAGCCGGCAGATAACACTGTTGCGAGGCAATTAAAGGCTCAGTCGCAGCCTCGTTAAGTTGCCGTTTAGGCATTAGCTCAGTGAGATCAGTGTTTGTTAGCACCTGCATATTGTTCAGCTTGTCAGCCACGGTTGCTGCATGAGGCCGGAATCCCTCCACAGCCGGTGTATAACGTGATACCAGCCACACAGCCTCTGCAGTGCGACGGCTGGCAATCAGCTGGCCATCGAACTGCATCCGGTAAACGTTATTGCCCTGTTCAAATACCTGAACAATGATCTGAGAACTGGCAGCATCCCAGCCGTAGGAAGAAAAGGGCTGGTAAGCGTAACCATTAATATCAGAGCCAACTACTGTTAATTGGTCGTCACTGACATAAATGCCGTCTATATGTTGCAGCTCTGGTGAAAGTTCAACATCCTGCAGCGCACTAAGGCTACTGTCCTCATTACGTTGCCAGCGCTTAACATAAGGCCTTGCGTCCTGATGCTGTACTCCGCTGACATACAACGTTTGTGCGGCAAATTTCACCCGGTCTGCCTCATCCACCCCCTGAGTAATTAAATTGGTGGTCGACACTAGCTCCGCTGGTGGTGGCGAGCCATTGCCAGCAAGAGGCACGTCAGCCTGAGCATACAAACCATTTTTTAAATAACTGGCCAGTGGCTGACCGCTTACCCTGGTCAATGGTGCCGTGCTGGCACCAGCAACCGAAACCTGCCACAAGTTTGCACTTTCGTCCGTATCTGAACCATCACCGCACGCCACCAGCAACACACTGGCAGCCACTGCGCTTAGTACTCTCATTGTCAGCATCCTTTCAGGCATTTTAATAAAATATCAATCTAACCATAAGGTGAACATCAAGCTGTCTCTATTTGCGATTAACTGTATAAATTTGTAATTGTACCAGCTCAGCCTACTAATGAATTTTGCCGCAGTCAGATGCCACATTTGGCCTGAAGCAGCTTTGTAACTGGCAGAACAAGCGGCAGCGTGAATAACCTGCTCTGCGCTATTGCTTATTGACCTGACAACATGAATAATTTATTCCTTAAACCACAGACCAGGGAGATAGCATGCTACTTAATTGCGATTTAGGCGAAAGCTACGGCAGCTGGACCATGGGCCTCGATAGTCAGGTAATGCCTTATATTGATCAGGCCAACATTGCCTGTGGTTTTCATGCTGGCGATCCCGATGTGATGCAGCGCACACTGCAACTGGCTAAACAGCATAATGTGGCCATTGGTGCCCACCCGGCCTATCCTGATTTAAATGGCTTTGGCCGGCGCAGCATGCATTGCTCGCACAACGAAATTATTAACTTAATGCATTATCAAATTGCCGCGCTGGACGGCATGGCGCAGTGCCAGGGTGTAAGCTTAAGCTACGTAAAACCACATGGTGCGCTGTATAACGATATGATGAGCAAACCTGCGGTCTGGCAGGCGGTAGTGCAGGCCATAGCCAGCTACCATAAACCCTTAAAACTGATGCTGCTGGCCGATAATAGCCGCCAGACTTATCAGCAACAGGCCGCTGAGTTAAAGGTGAAACTGTTGTTTGAAGCCTTTGCCGACAGGCGCTATACAGATGAGGGTAAGCTAACTCCGCGCAGCCAAAGCGGTGCGGTATTACATGATGCGGCAGTACTGGCTCAGGTGTCTGAATTACTTAACGATGGCAGCGTAACCACAGCCAGCGGCCAGCGCCTGGCGCTGCAAGCCGATACCCTTTGTGTGCATGGCGACAACCCGGCAGCGGTGGCACAGATGGCGCAAATTCGCCACCTATTGCAGGCAGTACGCTGAGCATGTCGCTATACCGTCTTACCCTGGCCAGCGAAAACGCGGTTATGGTGTATTTTGAGCAAAAAATGGCCGCAGATATTGCCGGTTTAGTGCAGCAGGCCATGCCGCTTATTCGCCAGGCACTGGGCCAGCACTTAGTCGAACTGCTGCCCTCTTATGCCTCGGTACTGGTAGTATTTAACCCGTTTAGTTGTGATCATTTCGCCGTTAACGCTCTGCTTAACAAGGCACTTGCCGCGCTTAGCCCTAATACGTCTGCCAGTGGCAGGCGTATTGAGCTACCGGTCTATTACAGCGAGCAAAGCGGGCCCGATTTAGCCCTTATTGCCAAAACCAAACAGCTGACAATTGATGAAGTCATTAAACTGCACCAACAGCAGCTGTATCGGGTCTATGCCATTGGCTTTGCCCCGGGTTTTGCTTACTTAGGTGAAGTGGCAGAACAACTGGCCATGCCCCGCCTTGCCTCGCCGCGCGCAAAAGTGCCGCGTGGGGCGGTAGCGATTGCCGATAGGCAAACCGCGGTTTACCCGGCTGTATCGCCCGGTGGCTGGAATATTATTGGCCTTTGCCCTACCCCAATGTTTCAGCCGGATAACGACCCCGCCATGCCGGTGGCCGTTGGCGATGAAGTGCAATTTGTGGCCATTAGCAAAGCCGAGTTTTTGCAATTGGGTGGCGAGCTATGAGCCATTTTGAAGTGGACTATTTTGAAGTGGGCTATTTTGAAGTGCTTAGCCCCGGCGTTCATAGCCTTATTCAGGATCAGGGCCGCTTTGGCCAGGGCGCACTGGGCTTAACCAACGGCGGGCCGCTCGACGCTAGCTCGGCGCACTGGGCGAATGCCCTGGTAGGTAATGGTGCGAATGCCCTGGTTGGTAATAGTGCGAATGCCCTGGTTGGCAATAACCCTAATGCCAGTTTAATTGAGTGCAGCATTGGCGGCTTGCAGTTAAAGGTTCATTGCAGTTCCAACCTGTGCGTTACCGGTGCCAGCCTTGCCCTTACCATTAATGGTAAAGCAAAAACACTGTGGCAAAGCCATCCTGTGCAGGCGGGCGATGTTATCGAACTGGGCATGGTAAGCCAAGGCCTGCGCGCTTACTTGGCCGTTGCCGGTGGTTTTCAAATCGCCCCACATTTTGGCAGTACCGCTACCGTTGTGCGCGAGGGCATTGGCGGCCTTAACCAAAACGGCGCTAAGCTGCAACCGGGCGACAAACTGCCACTGCGGGCCAGCGCACCGTTAGCGCCACGGCAATTTGCTAACGCCATGCAACCTGATTTTGATTTTAGCAAAGGCCTTAGCCTGCGACTTGTTGAAGGCTACCAGCAGCCATTATTCAGTAGCGTGGCGCGCCAGCGGTTTTATCTTAATCACTACACCGTGACCCCAAAAGCCGACCGGATGGGCGTTAAACTCAGCGGCCCAGCCATTGAATGCACCAGCCAGAGCCTACTTTCTGAGGGCATTTGCTACGGTGCCGTGCAAATTCCGCCCGACGGCCAACCCATTGTGCTGCTAAACGACCGGCAAACGCTGGGCGGCTACCCGAAAATTGGCAGCGTGTTGTCGCTCGATTGCTGGAAGCTGGCACAGGCACCGGCCGGCACCGTGCTAAGCTTTGAAAAAATTGACCCGCAGCAGGCCCACAATGCGTTGCTGCTGGCCCGGGCCTATGATGCAAGGCTATTGGCAGAAATTAACTCGCGTTGCAGCAGCGCTGGAGCAGATCATGACAACACCTGATTTACCCGCGCTAAGCCAGCAGATAGAACAACTCCTGGTAGCGCGCAATTTACGCGGCATGCAACTGCTGCAACAACAGCTTCGTCCGGGTTATATCCTGCGAGCCGCCAGGCTGATTAACCAATGCCAGGGCACGGTATTAATTGGCACCGGTTTTCCGGTACTCGACACCTTTGAAACCGACGGCCCGGTTGGCGCTATTGCGTTGTACCAGCTGTTAGAGCAGTTAGGCGCCAGGCCAATACTGGTAAGCGGCAACCCGCTCTGTTCAGTGTTAGCCAGCCGTTACCGTACCTGGCAAATCAGTGTTAATCAGCAGCAGAATCTGCCGGCTATTGCCAGTCAGGCACTGGCTGAGCTGCAACCGCAGCTGGTGATTTCGATAGAGCGCCCCGGCTTTACCGCAAATAGCCGCTACGCCAATATGCGCGGTGAAGATATTACCGAGCGCTGCGCCAGTTTCGACCACTTTTTAAGTTTGGCCAGTTGCCCCACTATTGGTATTGGTGACGGCGGCAACGAAATAGGTATGGGCAATATGGCGGCATTTTTAGGTCAGCTGAATATTACCCCGGCCGTCACAGAATGTGACGAACTGCTGGTAGCCGACGTGTCTAACTGGGCCGCCTGGGGTATTATTGCCATGGTGTCAGTGTTGCAGGGTCGTGATTTACTGACCGGTGCAGACCCGCTGCAGATCCTTAAGTTTTTATCGGCCCACGGCAGTGTCGATGGGGTTACCCGGTTAAATACCTTAACCGAAGATGGTTTGCCCTATACCGAAGGCGAGCAGCTGATTAGAGAACTTAAATTACTAACGAAATGAGAGTCGGTGTAACAGCCGAACCGATATACCCACACCAACACGCCGTGAATACGTCCCTGTAGGCTCGGTTATGAACTTCATCCATGAAGTTCACCCTGGCGGGCCAGCGGAGCTGTTCAAATTCGTTCCTGACGAATTTGTCCCGCAAATCCAGGGCTTCAACGGTTGGTTTAGGGTACATCGATTCTGCTTTACGAATTTCTGAGTAGCATCTTAAAGAGAACTTCAATGACAACAGTGTATTTAAATGGCCAGTTTATGCCGGCAAGCGAGGCCAAAATTTCGCCAATGGATCGCGGTTTTTTATTTGGCGACGGCATTTACGAAGTTATTCCCAGCTACCATGGCCGTTTTGTCGGTTTCAAACCACACATTGCCCGTATGCAAGATGGCTTAAGCCAGCTGTCGATAGACCCGGCGCTACACCTGGCCGACTGGCAAAGCATTTGTCAACGCCTGCTAAGCGATAACCGCAATACAAATGGCGATAATCAGGCAGTCTATATTCAGGTAAGCCGCGGTACCGACAGCAAACGCAACCATGCATTCCCTGCCAATATCAAAGCCACGGTGTTTGCCTATGCCTTCCCTATTGCGCCCGAGCCCATCGCCGATAAAAGCAAAGCTACAACGTTTAACGTGGTAACGGGGCAAGACTTACGCTGGCAGCGCTGCCATATTAAATCCACCTCGCTGCTGGGCAATGTATTACATTATCAACAAGGCTACGCCAGCGGTGCCCAGGAAATACTGCTGTTCGATAAAGACGCTAACCTAACCGAAGGCGCTGCAGTAAATGTGTTTGTAATTAAAAACGGCGTTATCGCCACCCCGCCGCTAACAAATAAGTTATTGCCGGGTATTACCCGTTTATTGCTGTTAGATATTTTGCGCAAACACAGCAGCATTACAGTGGAAGAGCGTGATATTTCCGAGCAAGAAGTATTCGCCGCCGACGAAATATGGCTTACCAGCTCCAGCAAAGAAATTGCGCCAGTACTTAAAGTTAACGAGCATACCGTGGGTAATGGCGAAGTCGGCGATGTCTGGCTTGCTGCGCAAAAGCTGTTTAGCCAGCACAAGTATGATGAACTTGTCTGATTTGACAAAGTCTCAATTGAGATACAAACTAAGCCAGTAATTAAATCAGACAAAAACAGGTGAATTCAATGACGACATCAATGATACATGTCAGGGTAGATACCGAATTAAAAGCAGATGCCGCTGCTAAGCTGGCAGACGTTGGGTTAACCGTATCAGATGCTGTTCGTATTTTACTCACCCGCATCTCAAAAGAAGGTGGTTTACCTGCTGGCCTGGTCGCTGATGCAAGCGCCTATGATGCTTGGTTTAAAGCCAAAGTACATGAAGCTTTGAATGATCCTGCAGAGGCGTTACCGCATGCAGATGTCATGAATGACATTCAGACATTAATAAATCGCAAACGAAATGCGCAAGCTTAACTGGAAACCAACGGCCAAGGCAGACCTCTTTGCCATTCTGGAATTTATTGCTGAAGATAATATTAATGCCGCTCAGCAGCTAAAAGATCTTATTGAAACTAAAACAGTCGCACTTCAAACTCAACCTGAGCTCTACCGCAGTGGTAGGGTAGAAGGGACCCGCGAGATGGTCGTTCATCCAAACTATATTGTTATTTATACAGCATCAGATACTGAAGTTTTAATTTTAAGAGTATTGCACGCAGCTCAGCAGTGGCCTTAGATCCAGAGTATTAGTATACCAACTGTAACTAGTATTCGCTTCTCACCAAATCTCCCCCCCTTCTTTGTCAAAGAGGGGAACTAACCCGTCCCACTTTAGCAAAGGGGGACTACAGGGGGATTTGGTTTGTTCTCATGCCAATTAATTTTTATCTGACCCTGAGGG
>DEYP01000015.1 GCA_002364615.1 Arsukibacterium sp. UBA3155
ATTCTTATCTGATCGGCATTATGCATAGGCACCTTTTTTGTTTTAAATTATCGGTGATTAATAGCGCGCTAAAAACTCAGCGCGGGTGCGGCCATCGTCTTTAAAAATGCCGCCAAGTGCTGTCGTCTGGGTTTTCGAATTCATGTCCATTACGCCCCGAGATTTAACGCAATAATGCACCGCTTCCATGGTAACCGCCACATCTTTGGTTTGCAGCAAGGTTTGCAATGCCAGCAAAATTTGCTGGGTAAGCCGCTCCTGCACTTGCGGGCGCTGGGCAAAAAACCGGACAATGCGGTTTATTTTAGATAAACCGATTATTTTGCCTTGCGGAATATAGGCGACAGTAGCGCTGCCATCGATCGTCACAAAGTGATGCTCGCATGTGCTGGTAAAGCTGATATCTTTTACCTTTACCATTTCCCGCACCTGCATTTTGTTTTCAATCAGGGCAATTTTTGGAAAGTTTTTATAATTGAGACCGCCAAACACCTCATCGACATACATTTTAGCAATACGATGCGGCGTTTCACTTAAACTGTCATCGGTTAAATCCAAACCAAGCGTACTGACCACTTCTGTCATTAACTGAGAGATTTTTTGATACTTTTCATCTCTGGACAGGCCATTGTCCAGCATTGGGGTCTCTAAACCCTGAGCTTCAAGCGCACTGCGCACTAATACGGCTTCATCTGACAACATACTTTACATCCAACTAAGCGTTATGTGATGCTTTTACGGCACAACAAAACCATTAGTTTAGTCATTAACTCAACTTTCTACGAAATACCCGAAAAATACCCAACTGTTGTGACGAAATTGACTATTACTGCACCCGGGCCAGTGACTCCAGCAGTTCGCGAGGCTCAACTTCCGGACCGTTTAACGACTCGTCCCAGTTAGTGCCAATTAATACACCATCGTCGTACATTTCTTTTAACCAGCCATCGCAAAATACATCCAGCGGAATGGCTTCTGGTTTATAACCTGCCCACTCATCTGAACAATGCGCCTGGGCGTCAGCTTTATTTGACCAAAATGGCATAACATCGGTTTCTTCAAACTCTACAGACTCTACGACCAGCAAATCTTCGCCGTCGGCCAGGGTCCAGACGATGCCATTGGTTTTGGCTTCTTCAACAAATTTTTGATAACTCGGATCGTGTTCAAACTCGGCCATAATATACCCGCATTTTGGTGGCTTATAATGGCTGCTATTAGAACAGATTTAGCGGGTAAAAAGCCATCATTATCGTTGTATCAGCCAGCGGCTTTCCCTGATGGCTTAAAATAACGTACAATTTGCGCCATCATCAATAACTGGTTGTAATAACTCTATGGCGCAATATATTTACTCAATGCATCGGGTGTCAAAAGTTGTCCCGCCGAAAAAAACCATCTTAAAAGATATCTCACTTTCGTTTTTCCCCGGCGCTAAAATTGGCGTGTTGGGCTTAAACGGTTCGGGTAAATCTACCCTGCTGCGAATTATGGCTGGAGTTGATACCGAATTTGAAGGTGAAGCCCGGCCACTGGCTGGTACTAAAATTGGCTATTTACCGCAAGAACCGGTGCTGGATACCAGTAAAACCGTGCGGGAAATTGTTGAAGAAGCCGTTGCCGATGTAAAAGAAGCGTTTGGCCGGCTGGATCAGGTTTATGCCGCGTACGCTGAAGAGAACGCTGACTTTGATGCACTTGCCCGCGAGCAAGGCGAATTGGAAGCACTTATTCAGGCTAAAGATGGTCATAACCTGGACAACACCCTGGAACGGGCTGCCGATGCGCTGCGTTTACCGCCATGGGACGCTAATATTGGCCATTTGTCAGGTGGCGAACGCCGTCGGGTGGCCATTTGCCGGCTGTTATTGGAACGGCCGGATATGCTGCTACTGGACGAGCCAACCAACCACCTGGATGCCGAGTCAGTCGCCTGGTTAGAACGCTTCTTACATGACTATCCGGGAACCGTGGTCGCGATTACCCACGACCGCTATTTCCTCGATAATGTCGCCGGCTGGATTTTAGAACTTGACCGCGGCTATGGTATTCCATGGGAAGGCAATTACTCCTCCTGGCTGGAGCAAAAAGATGCCCGCTTACAACAGGAAGAGAAAACTGAAAATGCCCGCCAGCGTTCCATTAAGCAAGAACTGGAGTGGGTACGCACTAACCCCAAAGGCCGTCATGCCAAAAGCAAGGCACGGATGGCTCGGTTTGAAGAGTTGCAAAGCCAGGACTTCCAGAAGCGTAACGAAACTAATGAGCTGTTTATTCCGCCAGGGCCGCGCCTCGGTGATAAGGTGCTGGAAGTTAACCACCTGCGAAAATCTTTCGCCGATCGCTTGCTGATAAACGACCTGAGTTTTAGTGTGCCAAAAGGTGCGATTGTCGGCATTATCGGCCCTAACGGCGCCGGTAAATCAACGTTATTTAAAATGATCACTGGCAGCGAAAAGCCTGATAGCGGCAATATTGAGATTGGTGATACCGTCCAGGTGGCCAGTGTTGATCAGTTTCGCGATAGCATGAACTCGAAAAACACGGTTTGGCAGGAAATTTCCAATGGCCAGGACATGCTGCAAATTGGCAGTTTCCAAATCCCCAGCCGTGCCTATGTCGGTCGCTTTAACTTTAAAGGCAACGACCAGCAGAAATTTATTGGCGAGCTTTCCGGTGGTGAGCGCAACCGGGTGCATTTAGCTGCACTGTTAAAAGCGGGTGGCAATATGTTGCTGCTGGATGAACCGACCAACGATTTAGACGTGGAAACGTTGCGAGCACTGGAAAACGCTCTGCTGGACTTCCCAGGCTGTGCGATGGTGATTTCGCACGATCGCTGGTTCCTTGACCGCATAGCGACCCATATTCTCGACTACCGCGATGAGGGCCAGGTAAATTTCTTTGAAGGAAACTACTCCGACTACGAAGCGTGGCTTAAAGCCACTTATGGTGCCGCTGCGTTGGAGCCTCACCGGATAAAATATAAGAAAATTTAAACTTTCCCGTCTGACAAGGCCGCCTTCGCGGCCTTTTTTAATCGCCAGTTGACAAGCTTTACCGGCCCTGTTGTTATAACGTCACTTTATTGGCAATACCATAGAATGTTATGAGCACTAAAATTTATTTAACCCATTATGCAAAATTACTGGCAGTTGCCAGTGTAAGTTTGCTGCTTGCCTGCTCTGAGCCTGCGAAACCAGAAAACACCTCTGCCGGGGCCGATAAATCGCAGCAAATAAGCCCTGACACGGTCCGGTTTCAGCAAGACGTGCATTATAAACTGGTGGAAAATATTGACGCTGAAAATGCCAAGCCGCCTTTTCTTGTAGAGTATTTCTGGTTTGGTTGCCAGCATTGTCAGCAATTTGAACCTGTGCTGGAAGCTATTATGCTGCGTCGCCCTGAACTCAGCCTGGTACGCAAACATGCCGCTGCCGTACCACAGTGGCAAACCGACGCCCGAATATTTTACAGCCTGCAGCAAATGGGGCTAGAGCACCTGACGGCACCGTTATTTAAGCTTTATGAAGAAAAGCGTCAGCTTACCCCCTTAGATTTACAACAGTTTTTAACAACACATCAGGTTGATCAGAAAGCATTTTTTGATATAGCGGAAAACAGCGAACAGGTCGTAGAAAAAATGCGCCGCAGTGCGCGCGAGATGCAGGACAATACTATTCGCGGCGTGCCGGCGTTAGTAGTAAATGGTCGCTACTTAATCACCCCAAACGAGGATATCAATAGCCTGGATGCGTATCTGGCGCTGATTGACTACCTGCGGACAAAATAATAGCCGCCGGGCAGATATGACCCGGCAAGATTCTCGTCTAAAGAGTGAATCGCATTATGCTAATAATCATGTTGCAACAGTTAACGGCTGTGGTATTGTAACTGATAATTATTATCATTTATAAAGGTGAGGTTTTATGAAAACAGTTATCCGTATCTCCGCCACGTTATGTCTATGCACTTTTGCCTTTGGCAGCGTGGCGGACGAGCAGCGCCCGGATCACTTTAAAGGTCAGCAAGTCGGCACACTATCTGAAGCTGTGACGTTGTTTCGTGATGGTAATCAGAAATTGCAGCAATTGCTGCAAGGTGAACTCACTCCTGCAAAGATGGTAGAAATACATCAGTTAACTTATACCCTTGAAAATGCATTAGATAAAATTCACAGTGAAACGATGGAATTAAAAAATGTGCTGGAAGATGTTCACCTCGGTTCAGAGAGCATGGATTTTGGCAAAGTGAAACAACAAGCCAAGCACTATCTGGATACTGCCAATACCCTAAGCAAATAACCCGGATTTTTAAACGGTGTACTGATCCAGAGGAACCTGCCCGGTATACTGTTCTGAACATGACGTAATCCGGAGTGACTAATGACCTTTTGGCAAGGGGCGAGCTGGCTGTTGTGGTTGGGGTTGTTATTACGTTTTTTCCCACGTGACGTTATTAGCCGGCTGATAAATGACAGTGGCTATCAGCATTTGTGGTGTAGTTCCGCCATCATTGTCGCTTTACTGTGGCTGGCCCAAGCCGGGATTCAACCTGGCCTAGAGCTGCATCTGCTTGGGATCACCACTCTGGTACTATGCCATGGCTGGCGGATTGCCTGGCTGATTGGCAGTGTCGCTATTGTCATTCTGCTTGCAATAGGGAAAATATCCCTGGCTGATGCCGGCAATATGGCATTGTTGACGGTATTGCTTCCCGCCCTGTTCAGTTATTTAATTTTTGTGCTGTCTTATCAGTATTTGCCGCGCCACTTATTCATCTATATTTTTATTGCCGGGTTCGCCAACGCCGCCTTGACCATTACTTTTAAGATGTTACTTACCTCAGTCTGGGTATACTGGCAAAGCGACTACAGCTGGAACAGCATTTACCAGAATTATCTGCAACTGGCACTGCTTATCTGGTTCGCCGAAGCCTTGTTAAACGGCATGGCCATTACATTAATGAGCGTATACCGGCCCCACTGGCTCAGAACCTTTTATGACAATGAGTACCTGTCGCCAGACCGTTAATCACACACCGCTAAACAAGACTACACCACGCCCTGCTGGATCATGGCGTCGGCTACCCGACGAAACCCTGCAACGTTAGCGCCCAGAATAAAGTTTGTCGGCTGGTCAAGCTCGATAGCGGTGTCTCTGGTACGCTGATAAATACCCCGCATGATGTCCTTCAATTTCTGATCAACTTCATCGAAGGTCCAGCGCTGCATACTAGCATTCTGAGCCATTTCCAGCTGACTGGTTGCTACCCCGCCTGCATTCGCCGCTTTTCCGGGAGCGTAGGCAATTTTGGCTTTTAACAGCACGTCAGCCGCGTCGGAAGTACAGGGCATGTTGGCACCTTCGCACACGGCGATGCAGCCATTGTCAAGCAGAGCGCGGGCATCAGCTGCAGTTAACTCATTCTGGGTCGCACACGGGAAGGCAACTTGCCCCTGCAGACGCCACACGGCATGACCATCTTCAGGATAGTTGTCGCGACTAATGTATTTTGCATCTGACTGACGTTTTGCATAATCACTGAGCCTGCCGTTCTCAACCTCTTTTATCTGCTTCAAGCAACTAATATCAATTCCACTCTTCTGATAAATCGTGCCCTGAGAGTCAGTGCAGGACACCGGTTTGGCCCCCAGCGCCAGTAACTTTTCTATGGTATGAATGGCGACGTTGCCAGAGCCTGAAACCAGACATTCTTTACCTTCCAGGGTGTCTTTATTGCCTTCAAGCATATGTTCGGCGAAATAAACACAACCATAACCCGTCGCCTCCTTGCGCGCCAGAGAACCGCCCCAAAGCAGATCTTTGCCGGTAAACACACCATCAAAATTGTTGGTTAACTTTTTATACTGACCAAACATATAGCCAATTTCACGGGTTCCCACCCCAATGTCACCGGCCGGGACATCTGTTCTGGGGCCTATATGCCGATACAGCTCGTTAATAAATGCCTGGCAGAATCGCATTATCTCGCCGTTTGACTTACCCTTAGGGTCAAAATTGGCACCGCCTTTACCACCACCCAGTGGCAGACCGGTCAGTGCATTTTTTAATACTTGCTCAAACCCCAGAAACTTCATAATGCTGGCATTAACACTGGGATGGAAGCGGATCCCGCCTTTGTAAGGCCCAAGCGCAGAGTTAAATTCTACCCGGTATCCTTTATTAACCTGCACTTTGCCCTGGTCATCAACCCATGCTACCCGGAACATAATTTGTCGCTCCGGCTCTACCATGCGTTCGATAATGGCATGCTGACAAAAGCGGCTTTCTTCATCCAGTACCGGCCCCAATGAATCGAGGACTTCTTCAACGGCCTGATAAAACTCGGTTTGTGCCGGGCTGCTCTTCTGTAATTTAACAATAGTATTGTGGGTATAGGGCATATTTAAACCTTTGTTGTGTAAAGCAGTTCGCTGGTATAGCCTGTCAGCAATACTGCTAATTTCACTAATAGTGAACAAACTAACGCAATAAACACCTGTTATGGATCACTCTTTATATTTTAGGTTAGCTGGCTATAAAAATAGCATGCAACTGGCAGCTCTGGCTAACCGGCCGACATTTAGCGCGTCACAACCACCGATACTCTGCCTGCATGGCTGGTTGGATAATGCCGCCAGTTTCCGGCCTCTGGCCAGTGAACTTGCTTCACTACCTTTACTGGCGCTCGACTTTCCGGGCCATGGTCTGTCGGCTAACCGAAGCAATGACGCCCATTATTATTTTTTTGACTGGGTAGAAGATGTGGTTGCCCTCTGTCAGCAACAAGGCTGGCAACAGCTGACTGTGGTTGGCCATTCCATGGGGGGGATGGTGGCCACTGCGCTGGCTGCGGCTTTCCCGGAGCTGGTGGCCAGATTGGTACTGATAGATAGCCTGGGCTTTGTTACCGCTGAGCCTAACGATACCTGTGAGCAATTGCGTCAGGGTATTGTGTCGCGGTTAAAAGGGCCGCCAGCACGAAAACCCTATTACCAGAGCCTTACCGCTGCTGCAGAGGCACGGCTCCGGCAAAGTGATTTTAGCTTACAGGAAGCGTTGCTACTGGCTGAACGTGGCACGGTGACCAATCAACAGGGTGTTAGCTGGGACAATGACTATCGTTTACGTTATCGCTCGGTACATCGGTTGACTGACGCTCAGGCCAAGGCGCTTTGCCTGGAAGTTCAGGCGCCGGTACTGGCTATTTTAGCCAGTGATGGTCCTTTTAACAGTAAACTGGCAGAGCTACAAAGCTGGTATGAGCGCTTGACGGTAAAGCAAATAACCGGCGGCCATCATTGTCATATGACAGCCGCCAGCGAGGTTGCCAGGCTGATTAAAGCCTGGCTCTGATCACTGCAGAATGTAACTGACTGACAGACCAAAATTAGCACCGGCGGTAGCATAGCCCCGGCTGGTGTAATAATTTTTATCAGTCAGGTTCGCCAGCCTGGCCCTTATTGTTAGCGCTGGTGTCATAGCGTAACTCAGCCCCAGCCCCCACACCGTATGGGCCGGCGCATCAGGGAAAGCGTCGCCGGTAAACCAATCGGCGCCCTGGTAGGTCGCACTTTGATAGTCTGCCGTAATAAATGCAGACCAATTGTCAGCGATGTAACTGCCCCGCCAGTTAATGGTATTTTCAGGCCGGCGCTCCAATTTAAGGCCATTGCTACGATTCTCGGTATCCAGCCAGCTATAGCTGAAATTACTGGCCCATTGCTGCCAGGTTTGGAGCAAGCTGAATTCAATTCCACTGACCGTTGCCAACACCACGTTCTCAGCCAGCTCAACTCCCTGAATAAGGTTGGTAACCTCGCGATCAAACCAGGCAAGCTGCAGCGTTAAACTACGTGTCAGATAGTTAAGGGCAATTTCATCGGATATCGAGCGCTCAGGTTTAAGATCCGGGTTAGCAAACCCAGGAAAGTACAACTGATTAAACGACGGTACTTTAAAGGCAGTGCCACGACTGGCCCGCAATTGCCAACGGTCGGTTAATTGATACCCTGCAGCCAGTTGCCAGGTGGTCTGAGCACCATACTGATTAATCTCATCATAGCGTGCTACCGATTCCAGCTGTAGCCTGTTTAACTGATAATTAATGCCGGCGAATATTGCACGATTAGTTCTGCTGGTTTGCTCGTAAGCCGTAGCAGATTTTGCCACCTGCTCCTGATACCAGTTAACGCCGCCAACAAATTGCCAGCCTGCAGCCAGCTCTGACGCTGCCTGATAGCTGAACTCATCGCGCTCAGTGACAAATGGGCTGCGCGAAACAGGACCAAAAGTAGTATCGCTATCCAGATTACGGCTAAGCTGAGCCTGATGTTGCCAGCGACTTAGCCGCTGCTGCCAGCCAAGCAGATAGGCGCGGTTAAGGGTGTCAGTTTCATCTTCGCTGCCAAAACTGGTATCAAACTGATTAAAACCGGAATTCACGTCAGCCTGAGCTGTCCACAGCCCAAACGGTGAACGGTAGTCAGCAGCTACTTTCAGATACTGTTGCTGATAACCATCGCTGTCTGGATCCAATGCTGGCTGCGCATTAAAACCATCCGCCTGGCTGAAACCGGTACTCGCCCGCAGCGTTAGCCGCTCACGTTGCTGGCTAACGCTGATATCAGCGCCGCCCTGGCCATAACTACCAACCCGGCCATGTAATTCTAATGCGCTGCTACGTCGGGTGGTAATAGCAATAACCCCGGCTAGTGCATCAGAACCATACCAGGCTGCCCGCGGCCCGCGGATAACTTCAATGCGTTCAATCAACTCCAGCGGCACCATCGATAAGGCTTTATATCCTAAGGTCGCAGAGCCACTGCGCACCCCATCGACCAGCACCAGGGTATGACCGGTATTGCCGCCGCGCACGTAAATACTGCTGTTCTGACCACGGCCACCATCCCGGCTTAAGTTAATCCCGGGCAACTGCGCCAATAACTCGGGTAAATCATTGGTCTGACGCGCGACTATATCCTCCCGCTCCAGCACCGTAACGCTGGCCAGCACGTCTTGCTGCAACGTTGCCGCGCGATTAGCGTAGATACTGATACGCTCAATATCCCCATCAGGGTTATTATTTGCAACAGAAGTGTCGTTCAGGCTATCGGTAACAAGGGTACTGGCAGTAACCGGACAGCAGGATGCAACCAGCAAGGCTGCAAAAGCAGGTTTAAACATCAAAGCTCCTAGAATGTGCCCACCGCACATCTACGTTAGTTAGTGGACTTTTCAGGCCGGTCTCCGGGCTTACAACCTGCTTGCGCCAAAACTTTACCTTCCCATCAAATGACAGTGGTTTTTAAAGTTCTGATGGTTGTTTACCGTTGCGGGGGCAGCTCTGGCTTTAACCAGATTCCCGTTTAACTGCAGCGTGCTGCAGCACCTGAAAAAAAGCGGCCTTATTTAAGGCCGCGAGCAGTGTAACCGTGCACCAGAAAATGTCAATAGATGCCTGGATGTCTAAAATAACCAGTTAGGTTATTAGTCCCGAAAATTAGTGAACTGAAAAGCTTGTTCCAGCTCACTACCGCGCACCAACGCCATGGCTTCTTGCAAGTCATCGCGTTTTTTACCGGTAACTCTGACCTGATCTCCCTGAATAGCAGCCTGAACTTTAAGCTTATTATCTTTAATAAGCTTAACCAGCTTTTTTGCCATATCCTGCTCTATGCCTTGCAATAAGCTGACGGCCAAGCTATAGGTTTTACCAGAGTGCACCACGTCGCCTTCTTTAAAAGAGCGAACATCCAGCCCACGTTTTACCGCTTTTGCTAAAAAGATTTCCAGCATTTGTTGCAGCTGAAATTCCGCTTCAGCCTTCATGGTAATAACCTTTTCTTTCAGGATGAATTCTGCTTGCACCCCGCGAAAGTCAAAGCGGGTAGTCAATTCACGGTTTGCATTTTCTACAGCATTCAGTACTTCTTGCTGGTCCACTTCCGATACGATATCAAATGAGGGCATTAAAATTCTCCTTAGCATAAGCCATTCTGTCTGCTGGTGATTATAACCAGAAAACTGCTACAATCCGAGCGCAGTTTCTGACAGAGGGCTCGCTGTGCCGCAGATTTTTTATCGCTGGATATGTGTATTATGTTTTGTGCTGGCTACCGCTGGTTTTCTGGCTGAGCTAAGTGGTCACCGGATAGCCGGAGGTTTCGCGCATGTAGACAAGGTCGCTCACTTCGGCATTTTTATCCTGTTAACTGCGTTACTCTGGAAAGGCTTTAAACTCACCGTCATTCCGGCTTTTTTGCTGCTGGGCATTTACGGCGGCGGCGTAGAGTTAGCGCAACACTATTTTACCCGCCGCACCGGTGACTGGTTAGACTGGCTGGCCGATGTTGCGGGTATCGTTACTTTTTATCTGGCCCGGGCACTATGGCACCAATTTCGTCCCCGCAGTCAGCGCTAAGCTGGTGTATTGTTGGCCGTGGCGCCATTGGCCTGCTTGCGGGCGCGCGGCTGCAACAGGCGGGTTATACTGCTACCCTGTGGTTAAAACAACCTGATGCCATTCCACTGCAATTCACCGATCTAACGCAGCAATACCAGCAACAAATACTGCTGCCTCAGCCAAAGGATCAGGCTATTGCACGCCTGCTTGTGCCGGTAAAAGCCTATGATGTCCTCAACGCGGTAGCGCAGTTGCTGCCCTATCTTAGCCCCAATGCCCAGCTGGTAATAAGCCATAATGGCATGATACCTATTGCACCCTTGCTGGCCCGGTTACGCCCTGCGCAGGGGTTGTGGTTTTTATCAACCAGTCAGGCGGCCTATAAACCCGCAGCAGATCATGTTGTTCATAGTGGTGAGGGGCTAAGTTATCTGGCAAAACTGACGGCTTCTGATGGCAATGACAGTCAAGTCATCGCGGCAATGAACGCCGCGTTAGGACCCGTTACGGTAGTGCCGGATATTTATCCCATGCTATGGCAAAAGCTTGCGATAAACGTAGCAATTAACCCACTGACCGCACTAGAGAATTGTCAGAACGGTCAGTTAGCGCACCCGCGATATCAGTCTCAGATCAGCGCACTTACCACAGAGGTATGCCTGGTCGCCAACGCACTGGGTTATCCGATGGAACCTACTGCTACGGTGCAAAGGGTTTATCAGGTAATAACGGCAACGTCCGGCAACTTTTCATCAATGCAACAGGATATGCAAGCCGGCAGACAGACTGAGATTGCCGCTATTTGTGGTTACATTTGTCAGCAAGCAGCGCAGCTGCAACTGTCGGTGCCGGTCAATCAGCAGATGCTGGACCGGGTTCTGGCAAAAACAGCGACTAGCTGACCGGCCGGTAAACAGACACATTGCGATGGCCCTGCTCATGCAGCAACACCGCTTGCAACCTGCTCATCACGCCTTGAGCGCAGTAGCAATAATAATGGCGACCTGAGTCAAGGTTTACAAACTGACTGGCCAGTCTGAAAAAAGGCAGTTCGACAACAGGTATACCCAGATCATTAAGCGGTGCCAGCTCTGTTTCTTCCGGGCTGCGAATATCAAGTATAACCGCGTTGTCAGCCAGTTCACTAAGCTCGCACACCACGTGTGCCTCCTGCTCTGCCTGATAATCAATGGTACGGATATCCAGAATTTTTGCCGCCTTAACCATCTGATCCAGCAGCGTCATATCTACGCGGGCTTCATTTTGCTCAATGTCTGACTGCACAGCATTAACGGTGGGCTTGTTTGAAATAACACCGCAATACTCCGGTATGCTTTTTGACAACTCGTCCACCCCGATTTGACGGGCAATATCAATAATATCCTGTTTATCATGGTAAATAAGTGGTCGTAGCACTAAATCCGGAACCACTTTGTCAATAACCGCCAGATTGGCGATCGTCTGACTGGATACCTGACCGATACTTTCTCCGGTAACCAGCGCATTAATGCCCAAATCCCGCGCTACGGCGCTGGCGGCTCTTAACATCATCCGTTTTAAAATAACGCCCATAACACCGTTATCAACGTGCTCCAGAATGTTATTAACCACGGGCGCAAAATCAACACTGACAAACTTTACCCGATGCGACAAGCTGAACTTTTGCCATAAAAAATTCGCGACCTCCCGCACACCGGCTTCGTGGGCTGCTCCGCCCAGGTTAAAAAATAAGTAGTGGGTACGCAGGCCTTTTCGGATCATCAGGTAACTGGCTACGGCCGAATCGTAACCACCGGAGAGTAGCGATAGTACATCGGATTGAGAGGGCAGCGGAAACCCGCCCATACCGCGAAAACTTTCACTAAGCAGCAGCAACTTGTCCTGTTTAATTTCCAGCTTAATAGTAATATCAGGTTGTTTTAACTGGACTTTTGCCGACACCACCTGCTGATTTAGCCCGCCACCGATATAACGCTCTGCTTCAATAGAGCTAAAACTGTGCTTGCCCTGACGTCGCACCCGGACACAGAACGTTTTACCTGATAGCTGTGACTGATATACCGCCAACACCTGCAGAAAAATATCATGTAAATCAGTAAAGGATGCGGTACGCATCTCAGAGAACGTGACGATGCCCGGTATACACGTTAAGCGCTCAATCAGCTTAGTACGAATGCGTGGTGACGTATTAGGGCAACTGACGATCAGATGATCAAACAGGTTAGTCACGATAACGCCGGGATCTACCTGCGTCAGGATAGTTTTCAGATTGCGTTCAAGTAACTTCGTCTGGCGCTTACGCACCGACCTGCTTTTAATGGCAATTTCAGGGTGTAATTTAATAATGAATTCAAGCATAACATTCAAACATGGCGGTTACGGCGTTAAAAAGTGGCGCGGATTATAGCGTAAAGCCAGCAGAACACCTAGGGCGTGAAGACGATTGCTGGCTTTAATGTTTTCTCGTTACGGCAGAATGCCGCCAGGCTAATTAGCCTGCGGCTCAAAGCTGATGGGATCAGACTCTTTGGCCTTACCCTGCAAAATGGATATTTCTACCCGACGGTTGCGTCTGCGGTTTAACTCAGAGTCGTTTTCAACCAACGGTCGGGTGTCAGCATGCCCCATAACCACCACACGTTGCCGGTCAAACTCTGGCGCGCGGATCAGCTCGGTTGCCACTGATACCGCCCGCTTTGCAGAGAGTTCCCAGTTGTTGCTGTGCAGCTCGTCAGACACCTGAATATCATCTGTATGACCGCTAACCGTAATTTCACCAGGCACATCATTTAGCAAGGTGCCAATTTGCTGAATAATCGGCCTGAAACGCGGTTGTAAAAATGAAGAGCCAGAGGGGAACGAGCCATTCTCACGGATCCGGATAATAATTTGCTGGCCCAATGACTCCAGTTCAACGGCGCCGTCTACAATTTGCTGCTCCAGTTGTTCCGCCAGCTTTTTCACCATTTCATTGGTTTGTTGCTGCATTTCTTCCGCGGCTGCTTCTGCCGCCGCTTCAGCATCGGCCATTTCTTCAGCGTTTGCTGCCGACTGGCCGCCCGTCATATCATCACGTTGTTCCTGGCGCCCGCCAGCAGAATCTTCCTCACCCGCCTGAAACTCAATGACCTGCTGGGTAATTTCCATGGTTTGCTGTTGCAAGGTTTCAATCGGTGTCGGATCAGGTCTGCCGGGTCTGAACTCCATAGCAATGACACTGGTACCTTTGGGAATGTCCTCTACTTCAATCTTATTTTGCACCCCAAAAGCAAACTTCATCGAGCCGGCAATTTGTTTAAACTTCAACACATCCATTTCAGAGAATGCCAACAGCAGCACGAAGAAACACATTAACAAGGCCATTAAATCGGCGAAAGTTCCCATATATTGAGGTAGCCCAGGGGGTGGGCATTTACACTCCTGTTCTTCCTCGTTATTCATGCCGGCTCTCCGACAGCAACCTCGCGCTTACCCTGTGCCAGGTAATTGCGCAGTATACCTTCAATCACTTTCGGGTTCTGACCATCCTGAATACCCAGAATCGCATCGAGGATCAGCTGATTATTTTGCTTTTCCTGCTGATTACGGATGGCCAGCTTATCCGCCAGCGGAATAGCAATAACGTTGGCGATAAATGCACCATACAGCGTGGTTAACAATGCTACTGCCATGGCCGGACCGATAGCCTTAGGATCATCCATGTTCGACAGCATTGCCACCAGACCAATCAAGGTACCAATCATACCCATTGCCGGCGCAACGTCGCCCAGACTGCGGAATATCGCGATCGCTGTCTCATGGCGCTTCTCGGTCAGGCTGATATCTTTTAACAACGTTGCCCGGACCACATCGGCGTCATGGCCATCCACCAGCATGTTAACCCCTTTTTGCATAAAGGCGTTGGGTATTTCAGCTTCTTCCAAAGCTAAAAAGCCCCCCTTCCGCGCAGAGTCTCCTAACTGCACTGCTTTTTCGATCAGCTCTTCAGGTGCTTCTATTTTAAACATAAACGCTTTTGCAGCCGCCTTACCGGCACCTAAAAACTGGCCCATGGTAAATTTGGCAATAACCACAAAAATTGAGCCACCGACCACAATCAGTACTGACACCAAATCAGCGAACATAGCCGGGTCGCCACTACTACCGATAATCATCGCCATAACAACAAAACCAATAGCGCCAATCATCCCAACCAGGGTTGCTATATCCACTCTTTACTCCTCAACACACGCCCAAACGGCAATTTTGATTATTTTATATTAGCTTATAGTCGGTTATCGACAAAGCTTCGTAAATATTAAGTGCGCAATTACTTAAAAGACGCAATTTAGGCTTTCACTTATGGGTTATGATTGACCATAATAGCCTGCTAAGGTAACGTTGCGCACAGTTTTTTTGGGGATCGTCATGAGTAAAAAGAAAGCCGACCTGAGCCAGTTTGAGCAGGCGATGGCCGAACTTGAAGGTATAGTGCAGCAACTTGAGCAAGGCGACTTGTCACTTGATGCCTCACTAAGCCAGTTTGAACGCGGTATCAGCCTGGTTAAGCAAAGCCAGCAACAACTTCAAAGTGCGGAGCAGAAAGTCCAGTTGCTGTTGCAACAGCAACAGCAGGAGAGTCTGCAAGCGTTCACACCACCGCCTGGAGAGTAGCTTGGTACCTGATAGCCTGACATTGTATCAATATCGCATTGAGCAACAATTACAACTTACTATGGCTGCTCAACCTCAGATTGCCGGCCGCTTACACGATGCAATGCAGTACAGCCTGACTAATGGCGGCAAGCGGATCCGGCCTTATTTAGTGTATAGCTGTGGCAGCATGCTCGGCGTGTCACTGGATACACTGGACAGCGCAGCCTGTGCCATCGAATGCCTGCACAGTTATTCGCTCATTCACGATGACTTACCGGCAATGGATAACGATGATCTGCGTCGCGGCAAGCCAACGTGCCATAAAGCATTTGATGAAGCCACTGCTATTCTGGCTGGCGATGCGCTGCAGGCATTGGCCTTTGACATTCTCGCCAGTGCTGAGGGTGAGTTAAGCATCCAGCGCAGATTAAAGCGCGTCGCGCTGTTGGCAAAAGCCAGTGGCGTAGCAGGGATGTGTGCAGGACAGGCGATTGATTTGGCGCAAACCAATCAACACACCGGTTTAGCCACTTTGGAGCAAATGCACCGTTTGAAAACAGGTGCCTTAATAGAGTGTGCCGTACAACTGGCCTATTACAGCAGTGAACTGGATTGCCCTGCTACACTTGAGGCATTAACTGCTTTTGCCAGTGCGCTGGGTCTGGCGTTTCAGGTTCAGGACGATATCCTTGATATTGAGAGCGATACCTTAGTACTGGGTAAGCCACAGGGTTCTGATAGCAAAGCAAATAAGCTGACTTATCCGGCACTGTTAGGGCTGCAGGAAGCCAAGAATAAAGCGCATCATTTGTATCAGGAAGCATTGGCCGCACTGGCCAGACTGCCCTACAATACCGCTGAGTTGCAAGCCTTCGCGCATTACATTATTGCCCGCAAGTTTTAATAAAGGCATTGAAGATGGCATTAGATATGACCGATTTCCCGCTGTTAGCTAAAGCCGATGTGCCAGAGCAACTGCGTAAATTACCACAGGATAAGCTGCCGGCTCTGAGTGCTGAGTTGCGGCGTTTTTTGTTAAAAACCGTCAGCCAGAGCAGTGGCCATTTTGCCTCGGGCCTGGGTACGGTAGAGCTGACCGTTGCACTGCATTACGTATACAACACGCCTTTTGACCGGCTAATCTGGGATGTCGGTCATCAGGCCTACCCGCACAAAATTTTAACCGGTCGGCGTGATAAAATGCATAGTATTCGTCAGAAAGACGGCTTGCATCCTTTTCCCTGCCGCCAGGAAAGTGAATATGACACCCTGACCGTAGGCCATTCCAGCACGTCGATTAGCGCCGCATTAGGTATGGCCATTGCCGCCAGGCAGGCTAAGTCAAAACGCAAAATCGTAGCGGTAATTGGCGATGGCGCGATTACCGCAGGTATGGCGTTTGAAGCGCTTAACCATGCCGGTGAGGTTCGACCCGATATGCTGGTTATTCTGAATGACAATGAAATGTCGATTTCAGAAAATGTCGGTGCGTTAAACCAATATTTTGCCCGGATTTTATCTGGTAGCTTCTACACCAGCCTGCGTGAGGGTGGTAAAAAGATTTTACAGGGCGTGCCACCGCTGCATGAACTGGCCAGCCGGGCAGAGGAGCATTTTAAAGGCATGGTAACGCCGGGTACCTTTTTTGAAGAACTGGGCTTTAACTATATCGGCCCAATTGATGGCCATGACGTGATTACCCTGGCCGATACGATTCGCAATATGCGAAATCTGAAAGGCCCGCAGCTACTGCATATCGTCACCAAAAAAGGTAAGGGCTATGCTCCGGCTGAAGCCGATCCTATTGGCTACCATGCTGTCGCGAAATTTGATCCTGAAGCCAGTAGCCAACCGATAAAAAAACCCGGTAAGCCAACCTTTTCCAATATTTTTGGTAGCTGGCTCTGTGATATGGCAGCTCAGGACGAACGCTTGCAGGGCATTACTCCCGCCATGCGTGAAGGCTCTGATATGGTGCAGTTCTCTAAACGTTTTGCGACACGTTATTTTGATGTTGCCATTGCGGAACAACACGCAGTTACGCTGGCTGCAGGTATGGCGATTGAAGGATTAAAACCGGTCGTGGCCATCTACTCCAGTTTTCTGCAGCGCGGTTATGATCAGCTCATTCATGATGTAGCCCTGCAAAATCTTGATGTCTTGTTCGCAATTGATCGGGCCGGTATTGTCGGCGCTGATGGCCCTACTCATCAGGGCGCGTTTGATATCAGCTTTATACGCTGTATTCCTAACATGCTTTTGATGGTGCCTTCGGATGAAAATGAATGCCGTCAAATGCTTTATACCGGTTATCAGCACCCGGGGCCTGCTGCAGTGCGCTATCCACGCGGAATTGGTTCAGGCGTTGCAGCAGAGCAAAATATGCAGTTACTGGCGCACGGCAAAGCCCGTGTTGTCAGAGAGGGTGAAAAACTGGCCATTCTGGCGTTTGGACCATTACTGCAACAATGCCAAGCCATTGCTGCAGATCTGAATGCCACTCTGGTAGATATGCGCTTTATTAAACCGTTAGACGAAGCCCTGTTGCTGCAACTGGTTAGCCGTCACAGCCATTTTGTCACAGTAGAGGATAACGCGCTTATTGGTGGCGCAGGTTCTGCTGTTAACGATGTATTGTTGCGCCATGGCTGCAACGTGAGCGTGCTTAACCTTGGACTGCCTGATCAATTTGTAAAACATGGCAGTCAGCAGGAAATCTATGCCGAGCTGGGTTTAGACAGCGAGGGTATCAGCAGACAAATAAACGCGTTTTTATCAGCATAAAACCGGCATTAGCCAGGCATCTTAAAGTGCCTGGCTATCTCCCTGTTCAAACCACACCAGTCCCTCTGCCAGCAGTTTTTCAATTTGTGCTTCAATATGGGCAGAGTCTTCAAATTCGAATGCATCCAGTTGGCTATCAAATTCCAGGGTGGCTACGGCATTTTTGCCATGATGCTTAACATGGTAAAGCGCCAGTTCGGCCAGTTGCAGCGACACTTCCCAGTTAATTAACTGCCCACCCAGTAACGGCAGCGGATAGTGGGCATAACCGATAGAACAGGTTAGTCTGACAGTTTGACCGTCAGGTAAGTTAAATGCCGCTTTCGCAACTTGCTCGTTGAGCCGGTAACTAAACTGGCGAACCAAATCTGCCTGAATATCACGCAACACCAGTACAAACGCAGCGCCGCTGAAACGCACGACATAATCAGAGCCGCGTGTTTCCCGGATCAACAGGCCACTAACCTGCTGAATAAGGCTATCACCAGCACTGTTACCATACTGATCATTAATTTGTTTAAAGTTATCTAAATCAACATGCAATAGCGCCAGGCACTTACCCTGATCCTGCATTAATTCCCGGTTACGCTGGAAGTGTTCAATATCTTTTGGTAATTGTTCGAACATAAAGCGCCGGTTACGCAACCCCGTCAGGTTATCTTTATGGGTCAACTGCCCAAGTTGCTCATTCAGCTCATTTAACCGCACATTACTATTTTCTAACTCCTGGGTGCGCTGCCTGACCAATCGCTCCAGTTCCAATTGTTTGTGCAATGTATTTCGCCTGACCAGCCATAATACGCCATACAGACAACACAACAATAATAGCAACCACAATGAGCGATACAGCAGCGTTTCATCAAAACGCTCCGGCACGATCAATTCCAAACTGGTCTCGGAGGCAGATTGCCAGCTGTGGCCGGCCTGTCGTACCTGGAGCCGGAAAATGAAATCACCCGGAGGTAAGTTAGTATATACGGCCTCTCGACGCTGGCTTACTTCGTGCCAGTGGCTGTCAAAACCCTCCAGACGATAGCGAAATTGCAACGCGTCAGGTTTAATGTACTCCAACGCAGAATAATGCAACCTGACATTGCGCTCATCCATTTCCAGCACGAGCTGTTGCTGCCCCTGGGTCAGTTGATATTGCTGACTGGTGGTAACCTGTTTTATCTGCGGCTTTAACGGCTGCTCTGACGTTTGCTTTAAATTTGCCTGTACTGCTATCAACCCTTTAAGCGTCGGAAACCAATACTCGTCCTGCCACTGCACTATTTTAGCGTGCCCCGCCCCATTACAGCAGCGATTTGGGCCACTGCCTAACTGCCGGTCAAAAGGAGTCAGCACCTCATCAATAATAAAAGGCTGATTACTACTCTCTGGCAATGTCGCCAGTGCCAGCCGGTATATACCTTTATGGCTGCTTACCCATACCTGTTGATCGACCTCATCATAACTGAAGCTAACCGCTGGGCCATGTGGCATGCCGTTGCCGGTGTGAAGCTGCAGCCATTGCTGCTCTGGCCGCCGGATAAAAATTCCATCATCAATGGTGCTGACCAGCAAGCTGCCATCGGGTAAATGCAGCAGTGCCAATATATAACTGTTGTACAGTGCGTTGCCTACGCCCAGCCGTTGAAGTTTGTCTTGCTGATACTGATATAACCCTCTTGTGGTACCGACAAATAATTGATCTGTTTTGTGCTGCAACGCGGTGATATTACGCGATTCAAATTGCTCATTTAACGGTGACAGAGTTAACTGTTTATCTGAGGAGTAGTAGAGTCCCCGCACGCCACCGAGCCATACCCCGCCGTCAACAGCAGGCTGTACCACTTTAATCGTATTGCCCTGCAAACTCGGGAAAGGGACACTGAGTTCCCGGGTTTTCAGATTATATTGCAGCAAACCACTATCTGCTCCAAACCAAAGCAATTGTGATTCGGGCCAGAAGAAATCGTGTATGGTTTGACTGCCCATAATCTCAGCACCAAGCAAGGTGGTAAATTCACCTGACTTATTCAGAGTTTGCAGCGCTGACTGACTGGCAATAATAAGCTCATCATCAGGTGTTAAGCCAACACTGCGTACTACCGGATCTGCCAGACCATCAACTAATCGTCTAACGTGCCCGGCAGCGGCGCGGTAAATTCCATCGCTGTAACTGGCCAGCCAGATATTTTGCTGTTTATCTTCAAATACGTCACTGAACCAGGGTGTAGTGCCAAGTTCAGCCGTAGTAACCGTTTGCCATTCTTGCCGATGTTGCCGGTAAAAAAGCTTGCGATAGGTTGAAATCCAGCTTCCTTGCTGACTGTCTTTGAACAGCCGGTAAACAGCGCTGTGCTCACCATCAGGTAGCTGACACTTAAGAATTTCGCCTTCTGGCGATAAATGATAAAAACCACTTTCGCTGGCCAGATGTAAACCCTGCTCGGTCACGGTCAAATCATAAACCGGTGTCTGGGCGAGCTCTAAAGGTAACGGGTAGGCGTGCCGCTGCTGGCTACCATCGGGGCTCAATTGATAAAGATGTTCGGCAGTGCTTACCCAGATACCTTCAGGCGCTTTTTCGAGCTGATGCACCTGACTGCGTACCGCTTCAATTCTGCTGATTTTACCTGCTTTAATTCGAAATAAATTATCTGCTGCCACCCAGACTTCATCATCGGCGATGCTGATAATAGCCGTGACCTCTGCCACAATCGGATAACGTTCAAATTTTAACGTTGTTGGATCAAGCCCCGACAGCCCGGCTTTGGTGCCAACCCAGATATAGCCGGTGTTGTCCATAAGTAAGCGGGTAATGGTATTACTGGCCAGATGCCGGGTGTTATCACTGGTAAAATGTTCAAACTGCAAGCCGTCGAAGCGGTTAAGGCCATACAAGGTCCCAAGCCAAAGATAACCCAATTCGTCCTGAGTCACGGCCCGCACAGAATTACTGGAGAGGCCGTCGTTACTGGTCCAGTGCCGGATATCAAAATCGTAAACTGATGGTACGCCTTGTTTATCCTGCTCTGACTGCATTGCTATGTTCGGCGTGTGATTTGTTGCGTTGTTGCCAGTAGAACCAGTTTGCTCAGCAAACGCGAGGTTAGCCACAGTGAGCAGCATTAATCCTGGTATTATCAGTTTATTCATTCCCTTGCCCCGCACTGTGGTCTTTTACCGCTAACTCAGCAGCTGATAATAAAAAAGCAATTGCAGTATCAGCCAGGCAGGCACAGCTGCCAGTATATCGTCCAGCATAATTCCCAGGCCACCGTGCACCCGCAGGTCAAACCAACCTATTGGCCACGGCTTTACAATATCAAATAGGCGGAATAATAAAAAACCAACCAATAAACTTTGCACACTCAGCGGTACCAATAGCATGGTTAGTGCAAAGCCGATAACTTCGTCCCAGACAATAGCGCCATGATCGTGTTCACCGACATCTTTTGCTGTTTTACCACAAATATAGATACCCAGTAGTGTCCCCAGCAGCAGAAATGCCAGATACCAAACGGTACCCAAAGCGGCGAACGCAATGATAAATGGAATGGCAACCAAAGTACCAAAGGTTCCCGGCGCGCGGGGCGCAAGACCTGCGCCAAACCCTAATGCCAGCAAATGCTGCCAGCGACCTAATTGAAATTTATTATTATTCATGGGAAATGGACAAACCCCTGATGCTGGTAATCAAATGGTTGCTCGCCGGCTTTTAATTCCAGTTTTCCGGCAACACCGGTAATCCGGCCTATACAACTGACAGGTACACCATAGGGCGAAAGTAATACATCCAGGCTGCCGCGTTTGCTCTCTGGTACCGTAAACAACAGTTCGTAATCTTCACCACCGGATAATGCCATGTTCAGTGCGGTAGCGTGATCGCAACTGTCTTTTAGTGCCTGAGACAGTGGAAGTTTATTCACGTCGATATAAGCACCTACAGCAGAGCGGCGTAATATATGGGGCAAATCACCACATAAGCCGTCAGAAAGATCCATTGCGCTACTGGCAATGTTTCGCAGTGCCTGGCCCAGCGCAACACGGGCGGAGGGAAAATGAAAACGTTGTAACAAATGCGCCTGATGTTTCTTACTTGCCTGAGCATGGCCCTGACACACTTTTAAACCCAGCGCCGCATCGCCCAGGGTACCCGTCACGTAAATGTAATCGCCCACTTTCGCACCACTGCGGGTAATCGCCCGGCCACGTGGTACCTGGCCCTTTGCTATCATGGTCAGGCTTAACGGACCACGCGTTGTGTCACCACCTATCAGACGACAATTATAATAATCAGCGGTTTCTGCCAAACCTGCCGCAAACTGGCGCAACCAGGCTTCATCAACTTTGGGTAGCGTCAATGCCAGAGATAACCAGGCTGGCTCAGCCCCCATTGCTGCTAAGTCACTGACGTTTACCGTGACCAGCTTGTGGCCAAGTGCCCTGGGATCAACATCCGGGAAAAAATGGGTGCCACTGACCATCGTATCGGTTGTGACAACCAGATCATAACCGTCGCGCATTTGCAGCACAGCGCCATCATCACCGACGCCCACCAACACGTCCTGACGCGCGATACCAGCGTCAGCAAAGAAGCTGGCAATAAGTTCGAATTCACCCATAGTAAGTAAAAAAGCCGACAAATGCCGGCTCTCCTTTAGTTGGTTCGCAGCACCCGAACCGCTTTATCAAGAATACCATTGACAAATTTATGGCTGTCATCTGCAGCAAAGGCTTTTGCCAGCTCAATGGCTTCATTAATAATCACTTTATAAGGCACGTCCAGCCGGTATTTCAGCTCGTACGCGGATACCCTTAACACCGCTTTTTCTACCAGATCGATATCTTCAAACGGTCGTTCCAGATAAGGCTTTAATGCTTCATCTAACTTGCTGTGATGCAAGACAACACCGCGTAAAATATCCTGGAAATAAGCAACATCCAGTTGTTTTACATTATTTTCCAGCAAAAGCTGCTGTTCAATGTCGGCTATCGGGTTATGGCTGACTTGCCAGCTGTATATCCCTTGTACCGCCAGTGAACGCGATTGACGACGCACATTTGGTTTCATAAAATTTCCTGTTACAGCTGGTCCAGCACGTTAACCATTTCCAGCGCTGACATAGCAGCCTCTGCGCCCTTGTTGCCCGCTTTGGTGCCGGCACGCTCTATCGCTTGCTCTATGCTATCAACGGTAAGTACGCCAAACGCAACCGGTAAATCGTGTTGCATGGCAACCTGGCCTATACCTTTGGTGCATTCGCCAGAGACGTACTCAAAATGCGGGGTACCGCCACGGATCACTGCACCAAGCGCAATAATGGCATCATATTTTTTGCTCGCTGCAACCCGCTGCAGCGCCAGTGGCATTTCAAAAGCGCCAGGGATCCGCACGACAGTAATATCCTGATCGTCGACGTTACCCACTCGCTTTAAAGTATCCACGGCGCCATCTAACAAGCTTTCAACGATAAAACCGTTAAACCGAGCCACGACTAACGCGAACTTTTTGCCCTTGGCCACATAGCCGGCTTCAATCACTTGCATGGTAAATCCTCTCGAATCTGGGGCTGCAAAAATCAGCCGCGTATAATATCACAAAATCTACAATTGCGGCATCGCTGTTATTCGGAGACGTAGTCGACGACTTCCAGTCCAAAACCAGATAAGGCATGATACTTTTTAGGCTGGCTTAACAACCGCATTTTTTTAACGCCCAGACTGGCCAGGATCTGTGAACCCACCCCAACATTACGTGACGTGCCCTTCCAGGGTACTGTTTTGGGTTGCTCGCCTTTATCTTCAGCTTCAAATGCCTGCACCATCCGCACCAACTCTGCCGTTGACTCATGCTTGCCAAGCAACACCAACACCCCGCCTTCGTCCGCAATCCGCTTCATTGCGGTATGTAGTGGAAAACTGCGATTCGCGGCACGATCAGCCAGCAGTAAATCCGAAAACGTATTGTGTAAATGCACCCGCACCAACGTCGCCTCATCCGGCTTAATATCACCTTTAACCAGAGCAAAATGCAGCTGATTGTCGATGGTATCCTTGAACGTAACCAGCTGAAAATCACCCACTTCAGTGGGTAACTGACAGGTAGCAACCTTCTCGATGGTTGTTTCATTCAGGTTTCGGTATTCAATTAAATCAGCGATAGTACCGATCTTAATATTATGTTCACGGGCAAATATTTCTAAATCCGGCCGTCTGGCCATAGTGCCGTCATCATTCAGGATTTCCACGATAACTGCTGCGGGCTCAAGGCCTGCCAGCCTTGCCAAATCACAGCCGGCTTCCGTATGCCCTGCCCGGACCAACACCCCACCATCCTGGGCCATCAGCGGAAAAATATGTCCTGGCTGGACAATATCTGCAGGGCCGGCATCACGAGCCACTGCAGCTTTAACGGTGCGAGCGCGATCTGCAGCTGAAATACCGGTGGTGACACCCTCAGCCGCTTCAATGGAAACAGTGAAGTTAGTCGCAAAAGGAGACTTATTTGCATCGACCATCAGTGGCAGATTAAGTTGTTTGCAGCGCTTTTTACTCAGGGTAAGACAAATCAGACCACGGCCATGCTTCGCCATAAAGTTAATAGCTTCGGGCGTAACATAGTCTGCGGCCATCACCAGATCACCTTCGTTTTCACGATCTTCATCATCCATCAGTATAACCATCTTGCCCTGACGAATATCTTCAATAATTTCAGCAGGTGTATTCAGTTGCATAAAAACCCTTGTTATAAGTTGGCACAATAATACCGGTAAATAGGATGCGACGTTAAGCCGGTTGTTAAATGTATCAGAGCGTGTTTATCTTATTCAGTAGCGCCGTCAGCCGGATGTCGGTCCCCACCTGGCAAATATCATTAAATTCAAACCTATAAGCCTGGCTCAACGCCGTCAATTCTGGTAATTCCGCCATGGCTCTGGCCTGCGGACCCAATAATATCGGAGCCTGGTATAAAATAAATTCATCCACCAGTTGCTGCTGCAATAACGCACCGGCCAGTGTGGCACCCGCTTCTACCCAGATGCTACGAACCTGATGTTCGGCTAGCAGATATAGCAACGCGCGCAAATCAAAATATCCATCAACGCCAAGCGGCACGGCTAACTGCTGAACCTGTGATGGCATCACTAACGGTGGCGCATTGTCCGTCACACACAGCAAAATAGCGCCGGCTAAATTGAATAACGGCTCGTTGCCGGTTAATTGGCGGCGCCGATCAAGGATCACTCTTACTGGCTGCCGCAACTGACCATCGGATAACGGCGTTAGCGTTGGTCCCCCGTCGGGCTGTCTGACGCTCAGGCGGGCGTTGTCAGCCAGCACCGTACTGGCGGTAGATAACACCGCACTACTTTGTGCCCGGTATTGCTGAACATCGGCTCGTGCCTGCTCACTGCTTATCCACTTGCTTTGGCCATTGGCCAAAGCAGTACGACCATCAATGCTGGCAGCCAACTTTAACCGCAGCCAGGGTCTTTGCCTTTCCATGGCACTGAGAAAGCCCCGGTTCACTGCCCGCGCTTCAGCTTGCATCAAGCCAGTTTGCACGTTGATCCCAGCCTGGGTTAGTAACGCAGCACCCTTGCCAGCAACCAGAGGATTCGGGTCCAGCATCGCTATTACTACCCGTGAAACGCCAGCTGCGATCAGTGCTTCAGCACAGGGAGGCGTGCGGCCAAAATGGCTGCACGGCTCCAGTGTCACATAACAGGTAGCACCACGGGCGTTGTCACCAGCCTCAGCCAGCGCATAAACTTCGGCATGGCCCTGACCGGCCTGATGATGATAGCCAGAGCCAACGACCCTATCATCCCGGACGATCACCGCCCCCACATTGGGGTTAGGATCAGCGGTAAACCTGCCTTTGGCGGCCAGCTGCAGTGCCAGTGTCATAAACTGGATGTCGGCCGCAGTAAAGGCCATTACTGCTCTCCTAAGCGGGCAATTTCCTCACCAAACTCACGAATATCTTTAAACGAACGGTACACAGATGCAAACCGCACATACGCGACTTTATCGACCTTAACTAACTCGTCCATAATCAGATTGCCGAGCATTTTACTGCCAAGTTCACGCTCACCTGTTGCACGTAATTGTGACTTAATTTTCTGGATAAGCTGTTCTATTTGTTCGGTCGATACCGGCCGTTTTTCCAACGATCTTAGTAATCCGTTGCGCAGCTTGTCTTCATTAAAAGGTTCACGCGAACCATCCCGCTTAATGATCCGGGGCATCACTAACTCAGCGACTTCAAACGTGGTATAGCGTTCATGACACGCCAGGCATTCCCGGCGGCGGCGAACCTGATGACCGTCCGCCACTAAGCGCGAATCAATGACTTTGGTGTCATCAGCATTACAAAAGGGACAATACATGGACAGTTCTCAGAGATAAAAATGGCCGCAAATGCGGCCATAATAGCACTAAATTAATGCTTAAGCATAAACCGGAAAACGGCTGCATAACTGACCGACGTCAGCCTTTACCCGCTCGATAACACTGTCATCATCAATATTGTCCAGTACATCACAAATAAAACCGGCAACCTGACGTGCCTGCTCTTCTTTAAAACCGCGACGGGTAATCGCCGGCGTACCAATACGTAAGCCACTGGTGACGAAAGGTGAGCGCGGGTCATTCGGTACTGAGTTTTTGTTAACGGTAATGTGCGCCCGCCCTAAGGCCGCATCAGCCGCTTTACCCGTAATGTCTTTATCTATTAAATCCATTAAAAACAAATGGTTTTCAGTACCACCAGAGACGATTTTATAACCACGTTTGATCATTTCATCACACATGGCTTTGGCGTTGTTTAATACCTGCTGCTGATACACTTTAAATTCCGGCTCTAATGCTTCTTTAAAAGCTACCGCTTTGGCAGCAATAACATGCATTAATGGTCCACCCTGGCTACCCGGGAATACCGCCGAGTTAAGCTTCTTCTCGATTGCTTCATTTTTACGTGCCAGAATTAAACCACCACGAGGACCAGCCAGCGTTTTATGGGTAGTGGTGGTCACAACATCTGCAACCGGTACCGGGTTAGGATACAAGCCTGCAGCGACTAATCCGGCAACGTGCGCCATATCAACCAGTAAATACGCCCCTACTTTATCGGCGATATCTCGAAACCGTTGCCAGTCAACAATCCCGGAGTACGCCGAGAAACCTGCGATAATTAATTTTGGTTTATGCTCCAGGGCAAGCGCTTCGGCCTGGTCATAATCGATCACGCCGGTATCAGGATGTAAACCATATTGCACAGCCTTATACAACTTACCTGATGAACTAACATGTGAGCCATGGGTTAAATGACCACCATGAGCCAGACTCATGCCTAAAATCGTGTCACCCGCTTCCAATAAAGCTAAAAATACTGCTGCGTTGGCTTGTGAGCCCGCATGAGGTTGCACATTCGCATAGTCCGCAGCAAAAAGTTGTTTAGCCCGGGCAATCGCTAAATCCTCTGCAACATCGACAAATTCACAGCCGCCGTAATAACGTTTGTGTGGATAACCTTCAGCATATTTGTTAGTAAGTTGCGAACCCTGTGCCTGTAAAACACGCGGACTGGCGTAGTTCTCAGAAGCAATTAATTCAATGTGCGCTTCCTGACGGGCGGTTTCATCGGCTATCGCCTGCCATAGTTCCGGGTCAAAATCGGCAATATTCATCTCACGCTTTAACATGCTTTCTCCTGGGCGCAGGTCACGCTTACTGGTTAAATAATTGGGGACTGGTAATTGGCGCTTATTCTACCCTGATTTTATTCAGGATGCACCGAAAATATAGCCATCCGGCCGTCCACTAAAGGCCGCGCACTGACTGTTTTAATAACTGGATAGTCTGCTTTACAGCTAACAACGCTTTACAAGGCCAACCGCTGACACTACTATACTGTATATCAATACAGTCTACTTAGCATTATGAGCAGTCAGCGTAAAATTATTCATATCGACATGGATTGTTTTTTTGCCGCAGTAGAAATGCGCGATAACCCGATGCTGGCCGCTATTCCATTGGCGATTGGCGGCAGTCGCAGTAGCCGCGGCGTTATTGCCACCTGCAATTACCCAGCGCGCGCTTTTGGTGTCCGCTCTGCCATGCCTACCGGGCAAGCTTTAAAGCTATGCCCGCAACTGCATTTAATGGCCGGGAATATGGAGAAGTATAAGACGGTTAGCAGGCAAATTCGGGCTATCTTTCACCGCTATAGTGATGTAGTAGAACCCTTATCACTGGATGAAGCTTTTCTGGATGTCAGTAACAGCCAGCATTTTGGCGGCAGTGCCACCCGCATTGCTGATGATATCCGCAGGGTCATTCTGGCAGAAACCGGGCTCACCGCCTCAGCAGGGGTAGCGCCAAATAAATTTCTGGCCAAAATTGCCAGCGATGAAAACAAACCTGACGGCCTTTTTGTTATAACGCCGCAACAAGTCGCGGCATTTGTCGATAATTTACCACTTGCTAAAATCCCCGGAGTGGGAACTAAAACCGCTGAACGCCTTAGCCGGCTCGGTTTGACAAAATGCAAAGATATTGCCAACTGCGATTTAGCAGTGCTGGTAAAGCATTTTGGTGCAATGGCTGATAGTTTACTTAAGCGTAGTCAGGGTATCGACGAGCGTCCGGTGCGGGTGGAACGTCATGCCAAATCAGTCGGTGTTGAACACACTCTGGCGACAGATATCGACGATTATCCGGATTGCGTTGAGGCCTTAAGTGCTTTATGGCCAAAACTACAATTGCGCCTGGAACATCAAAGCGATAAAGGGCTGCAGAAGATCGGGGTTAAACTTAAATTCAGCGATTTCAGGCAAACAACGGTGGAATGTCAGGCTCAAACCGCGAAACTGGAGCAGTTTCTACCCTTGTTACAGCAAGCGTGGCAACGCCGGCAACAACAAGGCGTGCGTCTGGTCGGCATACAGCTTGGCTTTGCCGCGCCTAACCCAGGCCAGCTTAATTTACCTTTTTAAGCGAATAGTTAGTTATCGGGCCTGGCCGGATTTCAGACATAAAAAAGCCAGCTCTGCGGCTGGCTCTTTACAAGAAAACTATCAGATTAACCGGTTACAGTGACGTTTTCAGCCTGTGGACCTTTCTGACCTTCGGTAACTTCGAAAGTTACACGCTGACCTTCAACTAAAGTTTTACGGCCTGTGCCATTGATAGCGCGGAAATGAACGAATACGTCTTTGCCGCCTTCGCGCTCAATAAAACCGAAACCTTTATCTTCGTTGAACCACTTAACTGTACCAGAAATTAACTGTGACATAACACTCTCTTACTTTAACTAAATTTGCCGAAATTTCGGCGACTTAAATATTCTCGGCCAGCTTATCGAGCGGCTAAATATTCAAACGCATTATCAGTTAAGCTGATCATGCGGTCAATATAAATACCGGACGAGCAGAAAATATATTTTCCAGCCAGCCGTACCAGCGAAATCGTATTCGCCAGAACGGGTTAACGCCAACTGGCACGACTTACACTTTTCAGTGTAGCAGCAAAAGTGCTGAACATTTAACCAGCGACCAATTATTTTTTACGACGTACCGGACCGCTGCCATCATCACCGCCCTCAAAAAAACTAGGACCTTTTGGTTTTGTCGCATCAGGCTTAGTCTTAGCCGCTTTGGCCACTTTTTTCGGGGCAGTGTTTTTAACGTTATTGCGCACGCCAGATTGTGCAGGCTCAGGGACAACACCGCTAAACTTCGCCGGCAAACTGTCCACAACTGAAAACTCAATGGCATGACGCAAAAATGCTTCAATATTTTGTAGGCTTGGCCAATCTTTCGGACCAACCAGAGAAACGGCTTGGCCTTTCGCGCCAGCCCTACCCGTGCGACCAATACGATGAACATATTCTTCAGGATGTTTGGGCAGATCAAAATTAATAACATGTGACACTTGCAACAAGTCCAGGCCACGAGATGCTAAATCGGTGGTAACCAGCACCTGAAATTTACCGGTAGCAAATTGTTGCATTACACTGTTTCGTTGTTGCTGGCTTAATTTACCACTTAACCCGACGGCGCTATAACCGGCGGCCTCACATACACTGGTTAATCGTTCGGCATCGACCCGCGTAGCGGTAAACATGATTAGCTGCTTAATCTGTTGCTGCGTTAGAAAAAATCTTAACAGCGCTTCCTTATGACTCAAATTATCGGCCAGAAAAAACCGTTGTTCGATATCCTGATGGGGCTGATAGCCCGCACCGACAGCAACGCGATGCGGGTTCTTTAATAATGCCAGTGCCAGATTATCCACTTCTGCATGATCCAACGTGGCCGAAAACAACAGGGTTTGACGCAATCTGTGATCTGCCGCCTTATTAATGACGGTAAGTTGTGGCAGAAAACCCAAATCGAGCATTCGGTCTGCTTCGTCCAGAATTAACATCTCCAGACCTTGTAAAAACAGGGTTTTATGTTCCAGGTGATCAACAAATCGCCCTGGTGTCGCCACCACGATTGTCGGCTGGCGTTTCAGGATTTTTTCCTGATCGTTAAAGTTTTCGCCACCAACAATTAATGCTGCGGTAACAGGCGTATTAGACACCAGCAAGCGAAGCTGGGCATAAACCTGCTTGGCCAACTCTCGGGTGGGTGCCAGAATCAATGCCCGGGCATCTTGTTTTGATAACGCCCGGCTCTTCAATAAACGTTGCATCATGGGCAGCAGATACGCCAGCGTTTTACCTGACCCCGTCTGCGACGACACAATTAAATCACGGCCGACCATCACCGCAGGAATAGCTTCTTGCTGAATTTCGGTTGGCTTATCAAAGCCCAGATGCTGAATTGATCTGAGTAAGCGTGGATCTAATGCTAAATCTTTAAATGGCAAAATGAACCTCATGACCTTAGAGTACTGCTATATGATAACCGAACTGGCTCATTTGAGTTAATAAGATTGCTTAGGTTACACTAGGCCAACTAATTTACCCTGCAACCTGAGTAGCCCCATTATGAGTAATGCGTTTCGTGACCAGCTGCTTAAAGCTGGTTTGGCCGATGCCAAAAAAGTAAAAAAAGTGAAAAAAGAGAAGCACCAACAAAAAACCCAGGCTGGCAAGCATGCGGTATTAAGCAACGATGCGTCTAGTCTGGCTCAGCAAGCAAAAGCGGAACAGGTAGCTCGGGATAAAGAGCTTAACCGGCAAAAACAGGCCGAATTAGCGCAAAAAGCAATCGCCGCTCAGGTAAAACAAATGATCGAAACCAATGCTATTACCAGTAAGGGCGAGCTGGGTTTTAATTTTGTTGACGGTAAATTGGTTAAAAAGTTATACGTTAGTAATAAATTACACGATGAGCTTAGCCGAGGGTTAGTCGCCATAGCACGCCAGGCAGAGCAATATCAGGTAATACCAGCTCAGGTGGCAGAAAAAATTATGCAACGTGATGCCAGCAGTATTGTTCTGCTCAATACCAAACAACAGCAACCTGATGAAGATGACCCCTATGCAGATTATCAGATCCCTGATGATTTAATGTGGTAATTTGCAGTTTGAAGTCAGTTACTTATAAAGGAAATACCATGCGCTTATTCACTCATTTTTTTTGTTGTACGCTCTTGCTTATCAGCAGCTCCGTGTGGGCTTCCAGTGTCTGGAAAGTCAGTAAAGAGGGCCAGCATTTTTATCTGGCTGGCACTGTTCATTTACTCAGTAAAAATGACTACCCGTTGCCTGCACCCTACGATACTGCGTTCGAGGCTAGCAGCGAATTACTGTTTGAAACCGATTTAAATGCGCTGACCAGCCCAGCTGGCCTAAGCAAAATGATGCAACAAAATACCTATAGCGATGGTAGAACCTTGGAGCAGGTTTTGTCAGCTGAGGTTTATCAGCAACTGAAACATTACGCCACAGAACGCCAAATGCCCGTGGCCGCAGTCAGTCGGTTCAAACCAGGATTCGCTGCCATGATGTTAGCCAGTGTCGAAATG
The DNA here is from genome assembly GCA_002364615.1 of Arsukibacterium sp. UBA3155. Classification (GTDB taxonomy): domain Bacteria; phylum Pseudomonadota; class Gammaproteobacteria; order Enterobacterales; family Alteromonadaceae; genus Alishewanella. The sequence goes on from DEYP01000015.1 coordinate 31,801, forward strand.
AAACGTTTAGGAGCAGCGGAAACCGGGGTTGACATGCATTATCTGCAATTAGGCCAGCAGCAAGGTAAAAAAATCAGCGGACTGGAGACCACAGACCAGCACTTGGCGGTGCTTGATGGCATGAACCAATTGGATGCTGACGTTATCATCCGCTCGACATTGGAGGACATGCCCAAAGTTGAAGGTCAGTTAACCGACATGAAACACGCCTGGCGCAGCGGTGACACTGACAAATTAGAGCGATTGTTTGTCGAAGATTTGCAGCAGGTGCCACAAATGTATGAGATTTTACTGGTGAACCGTAACCATGCCTGGATGCCCATGCTACAGGCTTTAAGCGGCAATGAACACACCACGATGGTTCTGGTAGGTGCATTGCATCTGGCAGGCGAAGACGGCCTGCTGAAGTTGTTGCAACAACAAGGCTATACCTTAACTCAGCTTAAAGAATAAGCCTGCGCGAAGAGATAACAAGCCGGCAAGTTACTCATTCTGCTTTGGTTAACGGCAGCCCTGGCGGGCGCTGACCCCTTTGACCCCGTCAGCAAAGGCCGGCGTCAGTTGCCAGTGCTGGCGGATGGGCGTCAGAGGCAGTTCACGCTTTCGGGCGACCAGCACATAACAACCGGCAAAATAATTCAGATATTGTTCAGCAAAACGTTGCACAGCGTTATCTGCGTAATCATTAACCAGCATGCTGCCATAAAAAAACCGCTGCTCCGCAAGTACTTCAAAGCCAATCAAATGCAACCAGTCTTTAACCCTGCCTGGAGAAAAAAACCGGCCTTGCCAGGGGTATCGTTGTTTTAACCAGGGCGCAATGCCAGCCAGCGCAAGCACGCTTAACGGATTAAACCCCGTTAATAACAGGTAGCCATCAGAAATAAGTACCCGATGGGCCTCGCGAACAATATGGTGAGGATCGGCCTGATATTCCAGGCACTGGCTCAGTAATACAGCATCTATACTGTTACTGTCTATTGGCAACGTGTCAGGCAACCCAATCAGATGGCTTTTTCCATTATCACTGCTGCCTAAATGCACCTGATGTTTAATATTGCAACCCGGCAAGTCTAAGTCGCTACTCAAATCACCTACTTTTAATAAGTAATAGCCAAATATTTGCTGCCACCAGGGTTGCAACTGTTTGCCTATCGCCTGAGCTAAAGCCGGCCCCTGCAAAAATGCCTGCCAGCTTGTTGGTACCTGCGGTTCATTTTTGTTCAATGCTGGTTTCATGATAATCTGGTGCCTGCTTTTAGATTGAGGGCGCTTTAATGTTAAAAGAAGATCGGATGCTGAGTATTAGTCCGCTGGCTGCTTTTGAGGATAACTACATTTGGTGTCTGTGTCAGCCTGCCAACTCTTATTGTGTTGTGGTTGATCCGGGTGATGCCAAACCTGTATTGGAATTTTTGCAGCAACAGCAAAAAAAACTTTATGCCATTCTGATTACTCACCACCATCCTGACCATACCGGTGGCCTTGAACAATTGCAACGAGCCTACCCGGACGTCAGGATTATTGGCCCTGCCGCTGAGCAAAGCAAAATATCTTTATTGACAGAGCAAGTGCGACAAGACGATATTGTTGAATTGCCCCCACTGGACTGTCAGTTTCAGGTGATAGATTTACCCGGCCATACCTTAGGCCATATTGGTTTTTACAGCGAACCTTACTTGTTTTGTGGCGATACCCTGTTCAGTGCCGGCTGCGGCCGGTTATTTGAAGGTAGCGCGGCACAACTCCATCACTCATTGCAGAAACTCGCGGCGCTTCCCGAGAATACCGCTGTGTATTGCACCCATGAGTATACACTGGCTAACCTACGCTTCGCTGTAACCATCGAACCTGATAATCAGGCGTTGCTGAGTTATCAGCAAGATTGTCTGAATTTACGGGCACAAAACCGCCCTACGTTGCCATCGAGTTTAGCTACTGAAAAGCAGGTAAATCCGTTTTTGCGATGCGAAAACAATATCTTGCAACGTCAGTTCCAGCAAGATAATGCACTTGGCCTGTTTACCCGGCTCAGAGCAATGAAAGATCAGTTTAAATCCTGACTTGCAATCATGCTTTGAACAGGTAACATGAATTTTTTTTCGCGGAATGACCTTATGCATTTAAAAATTTCTGCCGTCATGTTAGTTGCACTGCTAAGCGGCTGTGTCAGCACGACAGAAACGTCTGCTCCGGCCAGCAGCAAGCCGAAAACCAACACGCCACCTTTAGTCCAGGTGAAAGGTGCCAGTGCAGAGCTAATTGCCAGTCGCTTATGGAATGGCGCTGCAACACCTGAACAACTTATACCGCTCGATGCCACTGAGCTGGAAGATTTATGGCAACGAATTCAATTACAGCTAACTTTTGAAGTGCCCCAAACCAGACCCATCGTTGAGCAACGCAATTTTTACAGCCAGCATCAAAGTTACCTTGACCGGGTTGCTAATCGGGCACAACCCTTTTTATATTACATAGTGCAAGAGCTTGAAAAGCGCAATATGCCGCTGGAACTGGCGTTACTGCCAATTGTTGAGAGTGCCTTTGACCCTTTTGCGTATTCGCACGCCAGAGCCTCCGGGATGTGGCAATTTATGCCCGCCACCGGCACAAGGTTTGGCCTGAAACAGAATTTCTGGTATGACGGCCGCCGTGACGTGATTGAATCTACCCGGGCGGCACTGGATTATCTGCAGTACCTTTACAATACTCTGGAACATGACTGGCTAAATGCTATTGCTGCCTACAATGCAGGCGAAGGCCGAATTGGCCGGGCCATTCGCGCCAATCAGAAACGGCGCTTACCAACAGATTTCTGGTCACTGGATTTACCCGCCGAAACCACCGTTTACGTCCCGAAGTTACTTGCGCTGGTTGATATATTAAAACGCCCGGACGATTTTGATATCGTCTGGAAATTTATTAGCAATGAACCAAAAATTGCGGTTGTCGCTACTGAAGGTCAGATTGATTTAGCTATTGCTGCCGAACTGGCCGGTTTAAGTGTCGCTGAATTGCAGGCACTGAACCCAGGGTTTAATCAATGGGCTACCGATCCGGATGGCCCGCATCAACTGGTATTGCCCATCGCGAAGGTCGACAACTTTAGTCGCATGCTGGCAGAAACGGCCAGTGAGGACCGCTTGCAATGGCAACGTTACACCGTCATCGGAGGCGATACACTGGGTAAAATTGCCCGTCAGCATAAAACCACGGTAGACGCCATCACCCGACTGAACGAACTCACTGGCAATACTATCCGGATAGGTCAGCATTTGCTAATCCCTATGTCAGCAAAAGCTGCCGATAGCTATGAACTTAGCCAGCAAAACCGGATAGCAAAAGCACAGAATCGCAGTAGCGGTGATGTAAAAACCGAGTATATTGTCCAAAGTGGCGATACCTTGTGGGATATTAGCCGGGCGCACAAAGTTACTGTAGCTGAACTGGCAAAATGGAATGGTATGGTACAACGTGACCCGTTAAAAACCGGGCAGAAGTTGGTTATGTGGCACGACAGTACAACCAACCCTGTTACCGCCATAACCAGAACAGTAAACTACAAAGTTCGTAAAGGTGATTCACTGGCCAGGATAGCGCAACGCTTTAGCGTGTCAGTTGCTGAAATAATTAAATGGAATAATATTAACACCGAGCGTTATCTGCAACCCGGGCAGCAGCTGAAGCTGATTGTTGATGTGACTCAAGTGTAATCTACTTTACTGTAGCTAACCCATGGTTACCCATCGCCGTTTAAGGAGCAACACTATGAAAGTATTAACGATCATGTTCAGCTTACTGTTTAGCTTACCTGCGTTTGCTCAGTTTCAAGTAATGGGTAATGGCAGCTATACCCTGCAAAGCGGAGAAACCGTACCCTTGCAATACGGCTTTGGCTATACCTTAAAAGACGGCGCGTTTCATTTTAGTGCCGGTAAACAAAGCCTTACCGTAAGCAGCCTGCCACAGAAATATTCGTTGTCGCTAATTCTGCAAAATGAAGACGAAGTATGGGTGCCAGACTTTGTCAATTCGCCGATTGTGGCGTTCGACTACGAAATAAGCGGCTTCAACATTAAGCTGACTCAGGAACCTGAACTAAAAGACGGTCGGGGTAATTTTATCTTACATTATGACGGCGGCCGCTACCGCTTCGACCGCGGTCCGGGACAAGTTAATTTTGTTTTCAATGACGAAGGCATAGCCAGAGTAGAAATTAAAGGTATGTTCAAACTGCCAAACACCAAACCGCAGGAATAAACGGCGGGTTTAATCCGGTTCGCGCTGCAATTGCAACGCCGGTAACATGCCGGATGCGATGCACAGCAGAGGCGCCAGTAAGGTAACAAACCAAAGTGGCTGTAGCTGAACGCCATGCCACAACGCATAGAGTGCAGCCGTTAACTGAAATACAATACCAAACACACCGATATACACCAGCGCTCGATTAAGAAATCGTTTTGGCATTGTAGGCAGTTTTTTCGGCTGCACGTTTACCCGCTGCTTGAAATCCGTCATGGCTTAAACCTGGGCATCGCTTTGTTGCTCTGGCGCTGCCAGGGCAAACCCGGCCAGTTGCTGGCAATGATGGTATAGCCGGCTAATAGTAGGATACTCCAGGGTGTCGAGTTTAAAACGCAGAGCGTTGTACACCTGCGGCACCAGACATATATCGGCCAGGGTAATGCTGTCGCCATAGCAAAACTCGCCAGCGGTGCGCAGCAAACGCTGCTCCAACGCGGTAAAGCCTGTGTGTAACCAGTGATGGATCCACTCAGTTTTCTGCTCGTCCGTTAATGTTAGTGGCCCGGTTAAATACTGCAGCACCCGTAAATTATTCAGCGGGTGAATATCGCAGGCAATATCCAGCGCCAGTGAGCGCACCTGTGCTTTTGCTACAGCATCTTTAGGCAACAATGCTGGCTCAGGATACATCTCGTCAAGATACTCAATAATCGCCAATGACTGATTCAGGGTCAGCTCACCATCAACATAGGTGGGCACCAACTGATTGGGGTTTAGCTGCTGATACTCTGCGCTATGCTGCTGACCCCCGTCTTTTAACAGATGTACAGGAATGGTTTCGAAGCTGAGCTGCTTTAAATTCAGTGCGATACGCACCCGGTAGGCAGCGGAAGACCGCCAATAGCTGTAGAGTTTCATCGTGTTACCTTTAGCGCTTAGAACCCGCTGCTGCTACGTACATTTTCCTGCGACACGCCGTGAACCCATCCTTGGGGGCTCGTTTCCGCCCGTCCAGGGCTTCAACGGTCACAGAAAAAAGTACATCCGCATCCGCTGGGCCTGTGGTTAACCCTTATATTGCACCACTTGCTGGTCGATAGCACCAAAAATGCTCTGGCCATCGCTATCCAGCATTTCCATTTTAATGGTATCACCAAACTGCATAAAAGCGGTACTGGGTTTGCCGTCGCGAATAGTTTCAATCATCCGGATCTCCGCAATACAGCTATAACCTACACCACCTTCGGTAATGGCAGTACCATACTCGGTGCCTTGTTTATTCGACACGGTACCTGAACCAATTACTGCACCAGCACCCAGATTGCGGGTTTTCGCCGCGTGGGCAATCAACTGACCAAAGTGAAATGTCATATCAACACCGGCATTCGGCTTACCAAATGGCTGGCCATTGTACGTCGACAATAGCGGTAAATGCAGCCGGCCATCCTGCCATTTATCGCCCAGCTCGTCCGGGGTAACGGCAACCGGGCTAAAGCTTGAGGCTGGCTTTGCGTTAAAAAAGCCAAAGCCCTTAGCCAGCTCATTAGGAATTAAACCGCGCAGAGATACATCATTAACCAGCATCAGCAGCCGTATTTTCTTAAGCGCCTGCTCCGGGCTTACGGCCATAGGTACATCATCTGTAACTATTGCTACTTCGCCCTCAAAGTCGATACCATGCTCAGTACTTATCGCCTCAATGTCGTCACGCGGACCAATAAAATCGTCAGAGCCGCCCTGATACATCAGCGGATCGGTCCAGAAACTTGGTGGCATTTCAGAATTACGTGCCTTTCGCACCAGTTCTACATGGTTAACATACGCACTGCCATCAGCCCACTGATAAGCGCGAGGTAACGGCGACTCACACTGCTGTGCATTAAAGGCCATTTCGCCATCCAGCGCACCGCTATTCAGCGCCTTTGACACTTGTTCAGCTTTTGGTGCCAGGCCTGCCCAGTTATCCAGTAACTGCTGCATGGTTTTTGCAATATCATCAATAGCGATACACCGGCTTAAATCACGGCTTACCACCACTAACTGCCCATCGCGGGTATTATTTTTTAAACTTGCTAACTTCATATCAATCCTTAACTGTGTTCATACCTGAGGCTTGGTTTTCCAGCTGTTGACGTAATCCGGATTTTCGGTTGCCAGCGCTGCGTCACCAAACGATAGCGCATCACGGGTATCCAGCATTACCGCCACTTCATCAGTAAACTTTTTCTTATGCTCGCGCCCGGCAGCAAACGCTTTTGGATGAGGGCCATGGGTAAAACCAGCCGGATGAAACGTTACCATGCCCTTTTCAATATTATCGCGACTGAAAAAATCACCAGCGTGGTAAAACAGAACCTCATCGTAATCATCATTGTTGTGATAAAACGGCACTTTTAATGCGCCCGGATCGCTTTCAATTGGCCTCGGAACAAAGGTACACACCACAAAGCGCTGCGCCACAAACGTGGTATGGGCAGAGGGCGGCAGGTGATAACGGTGGCTCATTAATGGCCGGATATCACGCCAGTTAATTCGCATTACCGCCAAATCCCCATGCCAGCCAATCGCATCAAGCGGATTATAGGGGTAAGTAATCACTGACACCTGGCCGTGGCGTTTCACTTCAACCTGCCAGCTGTCTTCGCTGTATTGCGCTTTGAAAGCATCATTAATTTTTGGTGTGTCGAGCATTGCCGGGTCAAAGATTGCGTGGTTGCCCACCAGGCCTTTTTCCGGCAGCTGATAGCTATCGTTTGTCGCCTCAATCAACAGAATAAACATCGGCTCATTGGGTACCAGCCGCCACATGGTTGAACGTGGGATCACAATATAGTCACCGTCACGCACACTCAGATGACCATAATCACAATACAGCTCTGCACTGCCTTCATGAATAAATAACAGCTCATCACCATCAGCATTGCGCGCTAAAGCGCTCATGCTGTCGCTAAGACGCCAGGTTCGCATCTTGCAGTGGCTGTTAAACAGCAAATCCGGTACCGCCCACGGCGATTGCGTTTTATCCTGCTTAATTTCGTTGAAGTTAAACAAGTGGGGCCGCAAAGGCCCCTGCCACTCACTCCAGCCAGTTGGTGCGTGGGTATGATGGAAATGCGTTGCCGGGCCAAAAAAACCACTGCGACCCGTTTCCCGCTCGTATATTGCCTGCTCTGGGAAATCGGCATGCGCCTGCCGTGATACATCGCCTTCCTTTAAAGGAAAAGATGCCCATTTACGCATTGCTTAACACTCCACGCTGAATTTGGTCTTCTTCGATAGACTCAAATAGTGCTTTGAAGTTACCCTCGCCGAAACCTTCATTGCCTTTTCGCTGAATAATTTCAAAAAATACCGGTCCAATCACCGTTTTAGTGAAAATCTGCAGCAAAATACCGTCTTTCATCGGTGCGCCGTCGATCAGGATACGTAGCTCACGCATTTGATCTAAATCTTCCTCGTGGCCTTCAACCCGCTCATCTACCTTGTTATAATACGTTTCCGGGGTTGGCATAAATTCCATGCCGCGGCTACGCAGTGTCCGCACGGTTTCATAAATGTCGTCTGAAGTAAGCGCGATATGCTGAATGCCTTCGCCCTTATATTCGCGAATAAATTCCTCAATCTGTGATTTATCATCAGATGACTCGTTAATAGGAATACGAATTTTGCCGCAGGGTGCTGTCATTGCTTTTGAGACGAGACCCGTCAGTTTGCCTTCAATATCAAAATAGCGAATTTCACGGAAATTACCGATATTTTCATAAAAACCGGCCCACAGGTTCATGTTACCGCGCATCACGTTGTGGGTTAAATGATCCAGCACTTCCAGGCCAACACTATGTTCAGCCATGTCAGATTGCCAGTTATCATAGTATTTGAAGTCAATATCGTAGACAGAGCTGGCACCATAACGGTCAACAAAATAAAGCAAGCTGCTGCCAATACCATACACCGCTGGAATATTCAGCTCCATCGGCCCAACCTGGTTTTTGTATTCTTTCGCGCCATTGGCCAGTGCGTGTTTTAACGCCGCAGCAGCATCGGTGACACGAAAGGCCATGGCGCATACGGAAGGCCCATGCAAACGTGCAAACTCTTCTGCCTGTGAATTAGGCTCGGCATTAATAATAAAATTAATGTCGCCCTGCTTATACAACCAGGCTTGCTTAGAACGATGCTTTGCCACTTCGGTAAAGCCCAACGAGAAAAACAACGCTTTTAATTTCTGAATACCATCAGCATCTGCCGCGGTATATTCAACAAACTCAAAACCATCTGTACCCAGCGGATTAATTGTATTTTTAGTAGTTGGCATTTAGGGGTTCTCCGAACAACGAATGTGGGCGCTATCATGCGCTTACCAATAAAAAAAGAAAGAGGGGGGCTTACTGTAGCCCGTAACGGATTTATAGCAGAAGTTGTACATAAATAACTACAAAAGGCCCATTAGCCGGAAACCTGAATGCAAGGGCCGACAGATAAGCCTGCCAGCCCGCCATTAGTAAAGCATTCAGCACAAAGGCGTAATTATATTTTTACAGTCTTACGGTTTATGCCGTAATCACGGAGCTTGTTGGCCACTGCGGTATGGCTTAAACCAAGCTTTTTCGCTAACTGGCGTGAACTGGGGTATGCAGGATACAGCTTGCGTAGCAGGTTAGCCTCAAAGCGTTTGACGGCCTCGTCCAGTGTGCCATCAAAGTCCTGCTCCAGATAACCAAAATCACTGGTGTAACTGGGCAATTGCAAATGGTCTTTTTCCAGCTCGTAACCGTCAAGTAAGGTCACTGCCCGATACAGCGCATTTTCCAGCTGGCGCACGTTACCGGGCCACGGGTATTGCTGTAAAAACTGGCTACAGCTTTCCGTTAAGCGGGGGACTTTGCGACCCAGCCGGGCTGCAAAACGTGCAATAAAAAACTCGGCTAACGGCACCACATCCTGCTTGCGCTCGCGCAAGGGAGGCAACGTCAGGGTGAGTACGTTCAGACGATAAAACAAGTCTTCACGAAAACGTCCTTCCTGCACCATCCCGGGAAGATCTTTTTGCGTGGTACAAATTACCCTGACGTCTACTTTCACCTCGTTTTCATCAGCGACACGCCTAAAGCTGCCGTCCTGCAAAAAGCGAATAAGTTTAGTTTGCAGCTGCGTCGACATCTCGCCCACTTCGTCCAGAAAGACACTGCCGCCATTCGCTTGTTCAAATATCCCTTTCTTGCCTTCGGTACTGCCGGCAAAGGCGTGAGATCCATAACCAAATAATTCCGACTCAGCGACATTGTCGGGCAATGACGCGCAATTAACCGCCAGAAAAGGTTTGCCTGCGCGGCTACCAGCGGCATGGCAAGCCCGGGCCAATAGCTCTTTGCCGGTACCCGTCTCACCCATAATTAAAATTGGCGCATCAAGCTGAGCCATTTTTTTCGCCTCACGCACCACTTTTCGCATCAGGTTGCTGTTGGCTTGTAAGGTATTAAAACTTTCCTGGTCGCCTTTTTTAAAGGCCACCATGTGTTGACCGAGCCGGCTCTCTGATTTTAAGTTAATGACGGCGCCGGCCAGGATCTCATGCCCGGTTTCGTCCGGTACCATCACTGGCAAAATGTCGGCAATAAACCGCTTGCCGTGAATTTCAAAGCGGCGCGTTTGCGCCAGTACTTCATCACTTTCCAGCCAGCGCTGAAAATTAAAGCCTTTAACCATGCCCTGCAAAGACTGCCCCTGAATATCCTGCTGAGCAACTGACAATGCTTCCAAAGCAGCGTCATTAATTACTGTTACATTGGCTTTAATATCAATGGCTATCAAGCCATCAGGCAAAGTTTTCAGTAACGTGGTTAACTCATTGTGTTCGCGCTCCGATGGCAGAAAAGCCGTTGTTTTTACATCTTCTACTCCGGCAATTCTTCGTATTTTGGCCATCAGCTCCTGAAACTTTTCAAAGTTCACGGTGGGAAATGACACATACATCCGGTTGAGTGATGGGTCCACCTCAATTCCACGCAAGTCCAGCTGATAACCCACCAGAATATTTAATACCTCCTGTGCAAGCCCCAGGCGGTTTTGACATTGAATTTCTAAACGCATAATAGCGACGTACCCCGATACCAGTTAATAACGCTATGATACGGTATCTGGCCATTGTCAGACCAGCAGTTTGTAAAGATATATGAACAAATACGCCAGAGTCGGCCCTGGATAAGACAAATAGCGGCTAAAAAGATAATCAATTCTGAGGATTAACGCCAGCGAGCGGTTGCTCACTGACGATATTATCGCGCGGACTCACGAAAAGCAGCGGGGTGGTAAGCCTAGTCAGTCAGCAGACTGTCTGTTTTAGCGGCACAAATAAAATCGTTTTTATGCAACCCTTTAATAGAGTGGGACCACCAGGTGACGGTCAGCTTGCCCCATTCAAGTAATAATGCGGGATGGTGTCCTTCATCTTCTGCCAGTTGCGCCACTTTATTGTGAAATGCCCAAGCCTGCTTGAAGTTCTTAAATTTATATAACCGCTCGAGTTGCAAAATACCGTCACGAGCAACCGGGGTCCAGTCTGGAATTTGCCGCATTAACTCAGGTAGCTCAGCATCAGAGACTTTCGGAGCATCAGCCTTACAGGCTTCACATTTCATTGCTGTTAATTCTGTCATTACCACTCCTAACTTGCTTGTTTTTGTTTGGGCTCAAAGCGAGGGGCGTGCAAGCCAAGGGCTTTAGCTTGCTCAACCAACGCCATCATATCCAGATGAGCGACATCAAATAAATCATCAATATTATTCAATAAAAAATAAATAGGCTGCATAATATCAATCCGATAAGGCGTACGCAGCATATCGACAGCATCAAAGGGTTTGCGCTCCGGTGTATCAGATTCCAGCGCATAAACGGTTTCACCAGGGGAGGATAAAATACCACCGCCATAAATTCGTAAACCGTCGGGGGTCTTTAACAACCCAAACTCAATGGTAAACCAATAAAGGCGCGCCAGAAATACCCTATCCTGCTTACTGGCCGCCAAGCCAAGTTTACCGTAAGTATGAGTAAACTCCGCAAAGGCCGGATTGGTCAACATCGCGCAGTGACCGAAAATCTCATGGAAAATATCGGGCTCTTGCAGATAATCAAATTCTTCGCGGGAGCGGATAAAGGTAGCGACCGGAAAACGCTTATTAGCCAGCAACTCAAAAAATTTATCAAAACTAATCAGTGCCGGTACTTCAGCACATTCCCAGCCGGTTGTCGCTCGCAGTACCTTATTTACATCTTCCAGCTGCGGGATCCGGTCAGTGGGCAGTTGCAATTTCTCCAGCCCGGCCAGGAACTCATCGCATGCCTTGCCTTCGATAACGCCAAGCTGGCGGGTAATCAGTTCATGCCAAATCTGATTTTCTTCATCAGACCAGGCAATAATACCGTTTTCATCTGATTGTCTGGATACATACTGACTTGTCTTACTCATAAATAACCTGTTGCAAATAAATGGGCAGCTCGCACTGCCATAAACGTACTGCGGATACTAGTGGATATGGCTACGCCTGGGTATCATACGCTCACCAAAAGCACTGTAAAGCTGCCGCCACTGTTGTAAAGTATAGATTACAACGATAGAGCAGGCCGCAGCTTAACGAGGCTTCAGCTTAGTTGCTGCATTTTTGTAAGGGCCTGTTCTAAATCTGCAATAATATCGGCAACATGTTCCAATCCGACCGATACCCGGATCAAACCATCACTGATCCCTGCCATTTGCCGCTCTTCCGCCGTATAAGGGCTGTGAGTCATTGAAGCAGGATGTTGAATTAGCGATTCGGCATCACCCAGGCTTACTGCCAGGCTTAACAACCGGCATTGATTAATGAAATAACGGCTTTGCTCCAGGCTGGCATTGAGTTCAAAAGCCAGCACACCACCGGCGCCCTGCATTTGTTCTCCCAGAAAACGGTAACCAGGATGACTGGGCAACCCAGGGTAGAACACCTCCTTTACCGCGTCGTGCCGTTCTAGAAACTCAGCAACCTGTTGTGCATTCTGACAATGGCGCTCCATTCTTACCGCCAGCGTTTTTAAACCACGGATAATTAACCAGGCATCGTGCGGACTAATCGTGGCGCCCATATCCTTTAACGTGGTCATTTTAATTGTCGCAATTTTTTCACTATTTGCCACAATAATGCCAGCAACGACATCGCCATGACCATTCAGATACTTGGTCGCGCTATGGATAATAATATCAATGCCATACTTAGCAGGTTGCTGCAAAAGCGGAGTCAGAAAGGTGTTATCAACTACCGAAATCAGCTTATGCTGCTGGCAAAACTGGCCCAGAAAAGCTAAATCAAGCACCACCAGGTTAGGATTTATCGGTGTTTCTGCAAACAACATTTTTGTATTGGGTTTTAGCGCAGCGGCTACTGCAGCATGATCGGTCATATCAACAAAACTAACCTCAATGCCGTAGCGGGCGAACATATGATTGAACAAAGCAAAGCTACAACCATAGATGGCTTTGCTGGCAATTAAATGGTCGCCATGTTGTAAAAAAGCCATGGTACTGGCGGCGACTGCTCCCATACCGGTCGCTGTTGCAGCCGCATCGTCCATACCCTCTAATGCCGCGACTTTTTGTTCCAGTTCACGGGTAGTAGGATTACCCAGCCGGGTGTAAATGTAACCTTCCTGCTCGCCGGCGAACCTGGCGGCACCCTGCTCGGCATTTTCAAACACAAAGGTCGAAGTCTGGTAAAGTGGCGTTGCTAAAGTACCATGTTGATTTTTTTCTTTGCCCGCATGAATACACAGAGTGTGCGGATGAACATTTTTAGTATGCATTGGATTACTGCGTCAGGTAATGAAAGTCCCGCACAGATTTAGCAGAATTTTGAATTTATGGAAGCATGCCAGACATCTTGCAGTCTGGCCGCAATCATTTAATTGATGGTTAACTGTCAACTTTCGCTGGCAGGGTTGTTGCCACGCAACCGTTGGATCAGACTTTGGCTCAGCCTTGCAACGTTAATCCGTTGTTTTTCAGCCAGTGGCAATGGCCGTAATTGTTGCATCGCCATATTGCCAAGCCGGGCCACCAGTAAACCAGCGATCACCCCATGACCTGCCCTGGCTGACAATTTTGCGGTCAGTTCACTGCTCATGACATCAGACGCCATATCCAGCGCCAGCTCACTACCACCGGCCCACAATATCGCCGCCAGAGCACGTTTTAACATCACCAGACTTCGCAGTTGTCCAACCGGCGCGCCGTATAATTCTGCCAATTGACGGACCATTGTGCTGCTGCGCCAGACCACCATTAACATATCAATAAACGCAAACGGAATTACCGCTACGGCCAGACTGGTGTCGGTGCCGGCTCGCAAGATAATGGTTTTTGCTTGTGCATCGATAGGATCCAGTACCAGCTTATCCAGCAACTGCAGCTTTTCCAGATCGCTATGCTGCGGCTGTGCGGCCGATTGCCACTGCTGCGCCGTAATGTGTCTGGCAGGAGTATCAGGCAACTGGCTGATAATGTTCTGGCAAAGTGCATCGGCCTCACCATACTGAACACTTTGCGCAATGCGCCTGGCACTGCGTTGCCAGTTATTGTTTTGCGAAAGCCGGCGCCACAACCGCCACTCCCGCCATAACAACCAGCTCAACACGCCAAGCACTGCTGCACTTAACACGCTAAATAGCAGCGCCTCTATCACGTTCTGCTGCCAGCTTACTATTAACGCATCGATCCATTGCCAGCACGCTAATGCAATCAGACTAACCAGGGCCAGCCATACCAACCGGCTTAACACTGCGGGCTTAGCCGGCATTGCCGCCGCTGGTGGTTCAGGATCCTTCTGCCAGTCCGATGTGGCAAACTCGGCCCGGGCTTTTAGTGGCTGTTGCACAACTTTATCGCTGTCATCAGGCAGCGTAAACACCTGAGCAGGTTTTAGCGCTTTCATCGTAATTTATCTCCCAATAGAAACTGCAACGCATGATCCATCCGAATATGGGGTACATTAGCATTAGCTGCAAAGGGCAAGGGCAACAAGGACGGAAAGCTAAACTGGTGACGGGAAAACACGTGTTCATCCGGCACCTCAGACGGCACATCACCTGGGAACAAACTGATTTTCTTAGCAGTGCCGCTGTCGGTTCCGGTCAGGCACGGTTGTCGCTGGCCCTGTTGTTCAACATAGCCCGACTTACTGGCGCTAACGGCAGCCAGCGCCATGGCTTCAGTTTTAGCAAGTTGATAGGTCGTTTGCTTCAACGGCTGACGCAATAAGTTTTGTAACAATAAAGTCAGCGCCTGGTGCTGTTCCGGGGTAACATGATCTGCCTTACTTGCCGCAAATAATACCTTGCTGATTTGCGGCTTAAACAAGCGTCGCAGCATACTGGACGGGCCATATTGAAAGCTCTGCATAATTAGCTGCAACGCCTGACTGAGTTCGGCGGTTGCCGCAGCCCCCGCATTCAGTGCACTTAAACAGTCGACCAGCACAACCTGGCGATCAAGTTGAGAGAAGTGCTGTTTATAGAATGGCTTAACAACATAATCGCGGTAGCTTTGGTAATGATCTGTCAGTTTTTTTAATAAAGCGCTGTTTTCGTTAAGCTGTTCTGGTAGCAGTGGGATGAGCTGCAACATTGGCGCACCGGCCAATTCACCCGGTACTAATAGCCGTCCCGGCTGGTTTAAATAAGTACCGGCTGCACTACTGAACTGTTGCAATAACGCTTTGTAAGCGTCCGTTACACGATGCAACTGCTGTTCGCTGGCGTCATTCAGATCCGTGGCTGTCAGCAGCGCTTTAAAATCTGCTGCCAGGGCCTGACGATGCGGCTTTGCAAACAATTGCCAGCTGAACTCACACCATTGTTGATAATTCAATTGTAACAGCGGTAAATCGAGCAGCCACTCGCCGGGATAATCAACGATATCGAGTTCCAGCTCGCTGTAAGTTTGCAAATGAGAACGCAGCCCCTGTCCTGCTTTGTAGCGTAACGCCAGACTAAGCTGGCTCCAACCGGTCGTTGACGGCGGCCATTGCGGTGGGTCCTGCTGCAAAAAGCTCATATTATGTTCAAAGGGAAAACGAGGAATAGTTAATGCCTGTTCAGCTGCCAGGCGGCCCCCCAGATAACGTCCTTGCTGCACCACAGAAAAAAAAGGTAAGTTTTGCGGACTGTCTCCCTGGGTCAGTTGATGCACCAAGGAGGTAATAAATGCGGTTTTGCCTGCTCCACTTAAACCCGTCACGCCCAGCCGGACGTGCCGGTCAAGGGCGCGATGACGTAACTGACGACTTTGATGTTGCAGCTTATCAAGCCAGGTCATAGTACTCCGTTTATAAGTTATTGAATTCCCGATTTAACTGAAAGCGGCTTGAGGTAACATGGCGCTCCATATCCTGCAGCCGCAGCTCAAGACTATTATAGCGATTTGCCAGATGTTGCAAGGCCTGCTTTGGTGGCTCACCGCGCTGCCACACCCGTGTTTTTACCTCAACACCGGGCTCATCAGCGTCTACTCTGCTGCCCAGCGGCCGCTTCGCAGCGACCACTGACTTTTTTTCCAGCACCACCCAGGCTGCAATATACAATACGACGACAAAACCACCGGCGCCCAGAAAAAAAGCAGACACGGTAATAATACGTACCAACCACAACTCCCAGCCAAAATAGTCAGCAATGCCGGCACACACCCCGGCCAACTTGCCGTTACTATCGTCCCGCAATAATTCTCTTTTTGGCTTAGTCATGCTGGTTCCTCCATTTGGGACTTTCCGCATCTAAAATCGCTTCAAGGGTATGGATGCGCTCAGCCATTTTCTCTGCCCGGGCCGCCAGGTTATTTAACTGTTGCAGTTCAACATCAGTTAAACCCTGCTGCATTTTACCTTTGCTGCGATAATGCATAATGACCCACAAAGGTGCCACAAAGATCATAAACAAGATCAGGGGCACAAAAATTAACTCATGAATATCCATTTAGCTGCTCCTGCAACGCCTGAGATCAGGCGTCTCCTTTACTGGTTTTCTTGCTTACTTTGGCTTTCAGTTCAGCCAACTCGTTATCAATTTTATCTTGCGCAGCCAACTGTGCAAACTCGTCTTTCAGGGTTTTCTTACCCAGATCATAAGACTCAACCTGCGCTTCCAGCGAATCGATTTTCTGCTCGTAACGTTCAAACTTGTACATGGCATCATTGATCCGATTGCTATCAAGTGATTTTTTCACTTCAAGCCGGTTCTCAACCGTGGTACGACGCATCAGCATAGACTTTTGCCGTGCTTTGGCATCCGCCAGTTTTTCCTGTAGTTGCGATACTTCATCCTGCAACTTACTGATGTGTTCATCCAGTACTGCGATATCTCGAAGTAAAGCGTCTGCCTGCTCGGCGGCTTTTTGCTTCTCAATCAACGCGGCGCGAGCCAGGTCATCACGATCTTTACTTAATGCCAGCTCTGTTTTAGCCTGCCAGTCATCGACTTCACCCTGAAGTCTGCTGACTACCCGTTGCAAATCTTTTTTCTCAGCAATCGTTTTGGCAGAAGACGAACGCACTTCAACCAACGTATCTTCCATTTCCTGAATAATTAACCGGACCATCTTTTCCGGATCTTCGGCTTTATCCAGCAACGAGTTGATGTTTGAGTTCACAATGTCTGAAAAGCGTGAAAAAATACCCATCTTAGTTACCTCTGTATGTTGATGTTATTACGCTATTGCTTATTCAGGTTTCTTGCCAACTTTTCAAATTAACATAACACTTTAATATATAACAACTTTATTTATTTAAAACAAAAGCTTTAGCTCCTGCCCTTTATGAAATACACTATTTATTAGCCAAATTAACTACTTTATAGCTGCCAATGAATAAAAAATATCAACAAGATAACCTGATTGGACAGGCCAACAGTTTTTTAAATGTTCTGGACCAGGTGTCACAACTGGCACCACTGGATAAACCAGTGCTGATAATTGGTGAAAGAGGCACGGGCAAAGAGCTTATCGCAGCCCGTTTGCATTTTTTATCACAGCGTTGGGATCAGCAGTACCTGACCCTCAACTGTGCAGCCTTAAATGAAAACCTGCTGGAGAGTGAGTTATTTGGTCATGAAGCCGGCGCCTTTACCGGCGCAGGCAAAAGGCATGAAGGCCGGTTTGAGCGAGCCAATGGCGGGACATTATTTTTAGATGAGCTTGCCAATACGCCGGCGCTGGTGCAGGAAAAGTTACTGCGGGTTATCGAGTATGGTGAATTTGAACGCGTTGGCGGTAGCCGACCGGTGCGGGTTGACGTAAGACTGGTGTGTGCCACCAACGAGGATTTACCTTCAATGGCTGACAACGGTGAGTTCAGGGCTGACTTGCTCGATCGCCTGGCCTTTGATGTTATTACCCTGCCGCCAATGCGCGAGCGCCGCGAAGATATATTATTACTGGCCGAGCATTTTGCGATGAATATGGCCAGGGAGCTCGGCTTTGAGCTGTTTAGTGGCTTTAGTGAAAAAGCCAAAAATACCCTGCTTGACTATCATTGGCCCGGCAATGTCCGGGAATTAAAGAATGTCGTAGAGCGAAGCGTATATCGCACAAATAATCCCTATGTCCCGGTACACCATATCCAGTTAAACCCTTTCGAATCGGCTTACCGGCCAACCCAACGTATTAAAACCAGGGCACATGCAGCACAAAAACCGGCAGAACCACTGGTAACCACGCCTGATCCTATTGATAATAGCGAGACAGGCAGCAGTAATAGCCCTGCCGGCAACGGTATCGATTTTAGTAATGGCGTAGACTTCAAAACTCTGGCACAAGATTTTGAAGTGAAACTTATTAAAGAAGCGCTCAGCGCCAGTCAGTACAACCAGAAAAAAACGGCAGACTTATTAAACCTTACCTATCATCAGTTGCGTGGTTATATGAAAAAGTATCAGTTACTGGAAAGTCAGCAGGGATGAAGTCACCTCATCATGGTTTTTATGTTCTGGTTTGCCGCAGTACAATAATCAGCCTCTTGCTGCTACTTGCGGGCTGTCAGCCTCATCTGCCTGAAACTGCCCGCAGTGGTCTGGTTTATTGCTCTGAGGGCTCTCCAGAGAGCTTTAACCCACAACGGGTTACCTCTGGTACCACTATAGATATAATAAGCCAGCAATTGTATGACAGGCTGGTCGATATTAATCCGGCCAATGGCGATATTATTCCCGGGCTGGCTTCAGACTGGCAAGTGAGTACAGATGGTACCCGCTATGAATTCATCCTGCGTCAGGATGTCGCGTTTCATACTACCCGCTACTTTTCTCCAAGCCGAAAGTTTAATGCTGAAGATGTGGTATTTACGTTTAATCGTATAACCGATACTGAACATCCATTTCATCTTCAGGGCGGAGGCGTTTATCCCTACTTTCAAAGCGTTGACTGGGCGGGACTGGTAAAGCAGGTACTGGCGACGGATCAACATACTGTGGTGTTTGAGTTGCAGCGTCCCGATAGTTCATTTTTATCGAATCTGACCACCGACTTTGCTGCCATCCTGTCTGCCGAATACGGGCAAAAATTACTCGGCGCTGGAAAGCCGGGCGAGATAGACCGTTTGCCCATTGGTACCGGACCCTTTCGTTTTCGTGAGTACCAGAAAGATATTCTGGTCAGATTGTACCGCAACGACGACTATTGGCGCGGCGATACCCAACCCGAACAATTGGTATTTGATATTGTTCCGAATAATGCCAGGCGTATGGCCAAACTATTTACCCACGAGTGCGATATTGTGTCTTATCCCCGGGTAGCAGAGTTGGAGCTGATTGCCGCCAGGCCTGATGTTACCGTGCAGGAAAGTACCAGTATGAATGTTGGCTTCTGGGCATTTAACACGCAAAAGCCGCCGTTTGATCAGTTAGCCGTTCGCCAGGCATTAGCAATGGCCATTAACCGGGCCGCTATTTTGCAAGCGGTGTACTATGGCCAGGCAACGCCAGCCTATGGCATCTTGCCCCCCACTTCATGGGCTTACAATGATGGCTTGCCTGCGCCGTTGTACTCTCCTGCCAAAGCCAGGGCGTTATTAGCAGAGGCTGGCTATCCCAATGGCTTTACCATGGACATCTGGGCGATGCCGGTTCAGCGACTGTACAACCCCAATGCGTTAAAAATGGCGGAGTTGATGCAAGCTGATTTAGCCCAGATTGGCGTTAAAGCCAATATCGTATCTTATGAGTGGAATAGCTTTCGCCAGAAGCTGGGCAATTTTGAGCACGACTCCGTACTTATAGGCTGGGCGGCAGACAACCCTGACCCTGATAATTTTTTTCGTCCGCTGTTAAGCTGTGCGGCCAGAGACAGTGGCAGTAACCGGGCAAACTGGTGTGATCCAGCGTTTGATGACATTATTAGTCAAGCATTATTGACCGCAAACCAACAGCAGCGTCGGGCGCTATATTTAGCTGCTCAGCAGTATCTTCACCAAAAGCAACCCCTGGTCGCCATTGCCCATTCACAGCGCTTTCAGGCAATCAGCAGCTCCGTAACCGGCGTTAGCATTAACCCCTATGGCGGTATTGCTTTGCAACATGCGAAAAGAGTTGAGCCATGACCCGCTACTTATTTCGACGTCTTTTTCTGATGATGTTTGTATTGTTGGCGCTAAGCCTGCTGGCGTTTAGTCTCGGCTATATGTTTCCTGGTGACATCGTGCAAAACCTTAGTGGCCTGCGCCAGATTGATGAAAATCAGCGTCAGCAACTGGTCAGTTATTATCAACTTGATCAAAATTATTTACAACAGTACCTGGCGTTTCTGAACCGCATTGCCCACGGTGATTGGGGACTCTCTTTTGCCAGTCAGCAGCCGCTGCTTCAGGAAATAAAACTGTTACTACCCGCCACTCTGGAGTTGGCAGCCTACGCGTTGTTACTCTCTTTTGTTATTGGCATTCCCCTGGGGATAGTGGCTGCGTTTAAACCGGACAGCATCATAGGTAAATCTATTTCGGCACTGGCGATGATTGGCTATTCACTGCCTATTTTCTGGTGGGGATTATTGCTAATCATGTTTTTCTCGCTGGCACTTGGCTTGCTACCCTCTGCAGGCCGTATTAGCGTGCTGTATGAAATTCCACACCGCAGTGGCTTTATGCTGTACGACATTTGGCAAGCAGACATCAGCTACCGCACAGAAGCGCTGCACAATGCACTGCAGCATTTGTTTCTGCCAACGGTGGTACTGGCAACCTTTCCAACGACGGTAATGATCCGCTTCGTTCGCGATGCAATGTTAAATGTATGGGAACAAAACTATATCAAAACAGCGCGGGCAAAAGGCTTAAACCGGGGGCAGGTTCTGTACCGGCATGGCCTGCGCAATGCACTACTCCCTGTTATCCGTCAAATTGGGTTGCAGTTCAGTACCCTGATTACCCTGGCAATGCTAACCGAGGTCATCTTTTCCTGGCCCGGCATCGGTCGCTGGCTAATCGACAGTATTTATCAGCGCAATTATCCGGCAATCCAGGCGGGGTTGTTAGTAATATCCACCATGGTCATCACCATTAATATGCTGACTGAAATCTTACACGCCTTTTTTAATCCATTAGCAAGGCGAGGTTAATATGAGTAAATTCCGCTTATACCTCGAAGAAAACAACCGCTCACCGTTAACCCAACTCTGGCGGGAGTTCAAGCGACAACACTCAGCGATGACCGGCTTAATCTTGTTTATCGGATTCTTTATTATCAGCCTGCTGGCGCCTCTGGTCACCCCACATGACCCCTACTTACAGGTTGATGAACTGTTGTTGTTACCCCCTTCCTGGAGTGCTGCTGGTCTGGTGCAATATCCCTTTGGTACTGATGACCTTGGCCGGGATCTGTTATCCCGAATGATTAAAGGTACCAGTTACACCTTTGGTTTCGCGCTTATTACCGTTGCAGGAGCTCTGCTGATGGGCTTACTGCTTGGTGCGCTGGCGGGCATGAGTAAGGGCGTCAAGTCCAGCGTGTTCAACCATATCCTCGATTTAGCATTGACGATCCCATCCTTGCTGCTAGCGATAATCATTGTCGCCATTATTGGCCCAGGGCTAATTAATACCACCTGGGCTATTATGCTGGCATTGCTACCCCAATTTGTGCACGGGATCCGCAATGCCATAGATGAAGAGTTAAAACAAGATTACGTCACGGCCTACCGTTTAGATGGTGCAAACGACTGGCATGTATTGAGTAGACTGATCATCCCCAATATCTGGGAAAAACTAACAATAATGGCCACTATGGCTATTTCTACCGCCATTTTAGATATCGCGGCACTGGGCTTTCTCGGGTTTGGCGCCCAGGCACCCTTGTCCGAATGGGGGGCAATGATTAGCGATTCACTTGATCTTATCTACCTGGCACCAAGCAGTGTTGCAATTCCTGGCTTACTTATTTTCACCGCAGTATTATCGGTTAATCTGGTTGGTGATGGTTTGAAAACCGCAATTTTGAAAAGGCGGCAAAGTTAAATGTTATTGCTCGATATAAAAAACCTGACCATTGAGCTGGAAACCGCCGATGGCTTGGTGCGGGCGGTTGACAGAGTAAGCCTGAGTTTGCGCGAAGGTGAAACTCGCGGCCTGGTCGGAGAATCAGGTTCAGGTAAAAGTCTGATAGCCAAAGCCATTGTCGGCGTATTAAACCGCCGCTGGCAGGTAACCGCGGACCGGTTTCATTGGCTGGGTAAAGATTTATTACGACTTAGCCCGGAGCAGCGCCGGCAAATAATTGGCCGTGACATTGCCATGATTTATCAGGAACCCAGCCGAAGTCTTGACCCTACCGCCCTCATTGGCGAACAGTTAGAAGAGGCAATACCTGATCATCTGCTTATTGGTCCCTGGTGGCGTCGCAATGCCCTCAGACGAAAAAAAACGATAGGGCTACTACATAAAGTTGGCGTGCGCGACCATCAGCGGGTATTGCAAAGTTACCCCTATCAACTGTCTGAGGGGATATGCCAGAAAGTCATGATTGCTATGGCTATAGCGAAAAACCCCAAATTACTGATTGCTGATGAGCCGACAACGGCACTGGAAAGCACAACCCAGGCCCAGCTATTCAGACTACTGGCCAGTTTTAATCAGCTTAAGGGAATGTCAGTACTGTTGATAAGCCATGAGCTTGAAAGCGTGGCGCGCTACACCCAGAAACTCAGTGTTTTATATTGTGGTCAGTTGGTTGAAGCCGGTGAAACCAGTCAGCTGTTAAAGACACCTCTGCATCCCTACACCGATGCCCTGATTAAAAGTGTGCCAGAATTTCAGCCGGATTTAGCCGCCAAAACGCCGCTTTATGCGCTACCGGGCAGTATTCCAACATTACAACATGTGCCAATAGGCTGCAGACTCGGGCCACGCTGTCCCAATGCCCGCAAAGAATGCGTAAAAACTCCGTCATTGGAGCGCCAGCAAAATCACTATTTCAGCTGTCATTTTCCGTTAACGACTAAGGGTAGCAAATGAGTGATTTACTGGAAGTTCAGGCACTTAGCAAAGTGTACAGTAAACAACGTGGCTGGTTTGGCCGCCAGCATATTACCGCGCTTAAAAACATTAGTTTTACCCTGGCAGAAGGACAAACGCTGGCCATTGTTGGTGAGACAGGTTCAGGCAAGAGTACGCTGGCTAAACTGCTGGTGGGCATTGAAAAGCCCGATAGCGGTCAGATTTTACTGGCGGGTCAACCGGTGCAAATCAGCCACTATAAAAAGTACAACCATGTTATCCGGTTTATCTTTCAGGATGCGGGGCGATCGTTAAACCCGTCGCAGAAGGTCGGCCAGATGCTCGAAGACGTTTTGAGTTTTAGTACGGTGCTTGACCAGCAGCAACGCCGGGTAAAAATTGGTCAAACTTTAAAATTACTGGGTTTACTGGACGAGCACGCCGAATACTATCCCCATATGTTTTCTGGCGGCCAGTTGCAGCGGGTGGCTTTGGCCAGGGCACTTATCTTAGATCCAAAGCTACTTATACTGGACGAAGCACTTACCGCACTAGACCCGACGTTGCGGGCACAAATTGTCAACTTGTTGCTGGAGTTGCAACAAAAATCTGGGTTAGCATATTTGCTTATCAGTAACCAACTTCGATTAGTTCGCCATATTAGTGACAGCATTATGGTATTACATCAGGGACAAGCTGTCGATTATGGCACCACCACGTCGGTGTTTGCTGCTCCGGCTCATGAGTATACCAGAAAGCTTATTAACAGCTCAGGGGTCTGAAACCCAGCCCCGTGGCAAACCTTGCTCCAGAAAACAAAAAACCGTGCTACATGCACGGTTCTTTTTTTAGCAAGCGGGCTAAATCCGTTTAGTTTTGTTCCGGGGTAGCCGCACGTAAATTGCGACTGATCTCGGCGTTGGCTTTTAATGCAGCTACCAGCGCAAGATAACCCTGCTCTGCTTGTCGCTGCGCCATACTATTAAGTTCTTCATCCGCAGGTATTGCGGTAACTTCTGCATCCTGCACACCAGACACCGCAACAATTGCCACATCGCCGTTGGCCAGTGTCACGGAATCTATGCTGGCCTTGCCTTCGATAGGACGTGACATTTTAAACGCTTTGCTGCGAATTTGCGGATCTAAGCTACCACCGAAGCGCGGGGTTGCCGCCGCGGTTTGCAACGTGACACCAGCCTGCTCTGCCAGAGCACCGATATCCGCCTGATCAGCCAATAGTGCTGCTACCTGCTCCTGCGCCAGCCGGGCCTGCTGCTCCACCTTCAGGGATTCAGTAATTTCTGCCGTAACTTCTGTCAGTGGTAAAGTCCTGGCAGGTTGAAATTCCTTTACCCGGACAACCAGCAAATGCTGACTGCCAATTTCAATCGGATCGCTGTTCAAGCCATCATTGATAAACTGTTGATCAAAAAGCTTGTTGATCACAGCAGGATGGGTCAGCGGCTCAGTGGCCTGCTCTTTGCTGAACAATGGCGTTGAACGAACACGTTCACCCAGCACGGCTGCAGTCTCTTCCAGATTGTCAGGCACTTCAAATGCGATCTCAGCCATCCGGGTCTGCAGTTGATAGAATTGCTCTGTCGCCTGCTCCTGCTTTAAGCGCTCCACAATGCTTTCCTGAACTTCAGCCAAAGGTTGCTGTTGTCCCGGGGTGAAACTGACCAGCTTAATGATGTGATAGCCATATTCACTTTGTACGACTTCACTCAGCTCGCCGCTTTTTGTCAGGGCAAAAGCTGCTTGCTCAAAGTCCGGGTCCATTTGGCCGGGTTCCAAAGAGCCAAGTACACCGCCATTTTCAGCAGAGAAGGTATCCGCTGAACGTGTTTTGGCTAATTCGGCAAAATCTGCTCCCTGTCGTAATTGGCTCAGCAGTGCGGCAGCTTCAGCCGCTACCGCATCGTCAGCACCTTCAGACTCCAACATAATATGGGCAATCTCACGCTCTTCATCAGTGCTGAAACGTGCCTGATTGGCGTCATAATACGTCTGGATCTGCTGATCAGTAATCTCAATATCTTCAGCAATGGCTGCTGCGGACAATTCTACATACTCGGCAGCCACTTTGGGTTCAGTTTCAAAGCGTTGCAGTTGCATCTGATAATAATCTTCAATCATTTGCTCACTGATTGTAACCTGATCAGCAAAATTCGCTGCTTTTACCACGAAATAGCTGATATCACGGCTTTGTTGCTCAAGCTTGCGAATTTGCTGTATTTCAGAGGGTAAATAGAACTCACTGGCAAATACACCAGCCCGGAATTGGCTTGCAGCCATATCCTCACGCACCATTTCACGGAAATCGGCACTTTGGTAGCCCATCTGCCGCAATAAGGCGATATAGCGGTCATTATTAAAAGTACCGTCTACCTGGAATTCGCCCAGGCTTCGGATAGTATCACGCACCTGATCATCACCCACCCGGATGCCAAGTTTGCGAACAAATTGCTGCTGCAACGTTTCATCGATCAGGCGCTCCAGCACTTCACCGCGAAAACGGCTGTTATAAGCTGGATCGGCCGCAATGGTTTCATACATCTCGCCAAACTGCTGTTGCATACGGGCACGATCACGTTGTAACGCTTGTTCGAACTGAGTCTGATTAATTTCTTCGCCATTTACTACTGCCACGGCAACGTCGGTTGGCGAGCTTAAGTAACTGCCAACTCCTGCCAGGGCAAAAGTAAGAATGACCAAACCCAAAATGGTTTTAGCGACAACCCCCTGGGAGCCTTCTCTGATTCTCTCTAACATCTTCGCGACATCTCTATATTCAACTTACGGTAAGTTGTCTTAAAAAAAAAGCGCATCTTAACAGATGCGCCTTTTTTAATGAAGCCCGATAAAACATCCGGGCTTTACAGGCTGCCCCGGCGCGCCGGGGCAAGCAACCAGTTAGTTTACGGCGTCTTTTAACGCTTTACCTGGCTTGAAAGAAGGAATTTTCGCAGAAGCGATTTGAATAGTAGCGCCGGTTTGCGGGTTACGGCCTGTACGGGCAGCACGCTCACGTACGCTGTAAGTACCAAAACCAACTAAAGCTACAGAGTCGCCTTCTTTAAGAGCATCAGTAACAGCGTCAATGAACGCGTCCAGTGCACGACCAGCTGCCGCTTTTGATATATCTGCGTTAGCAGCAATTTTGTCGATAAGTTGAGACTTGTTCACAATATCATCCCCTTCAATTGTTATTATTTTCTACAACTAGTAGTTATTAGCTTTTCTAGACTGCGCTTCGTTATAACAAGCATCTTGATGTCTTGCAAGTAGAAGACGCTTTCAAACTAATATTTTTTTGCTTTAACCGCAGCCCTTATTATATAAGGGCTGGGTCGAAACTGACCATAACTTAGCACAGCCAACGGGAATGAAAAGCCCCTAAGCAGGATTTTTTGTGGTTTTTTTGCTATTTGCTGGTTTTTTTGCCGTATTTACCGCACTAATGCGGTCTGTAGGCTCCTGCAGAGCATATTCAAGCACATCTTCAATCCACTTCACCGGCTTAATTTCAATATCACCTTTTACATTATCCGGTATTTCTTTTAGATCACGAATATTGTCATGGGGGATCAAAACGCGCTTGATCCCGCCGCGATGCGCTGCCAGTAGCTTCTCTTTCAAGCCTCCTATCGGTAATACTTCACCGCGCAGGGTAATTTCACCCGTCATGGCTACATCTGCCCGCACCGGATTGCCGGTTAAGCTTGAAACCAGCGCCGTTACCATGGCAATACCAGCACTCGGTCCGTCCTTAGGGGTCGCCCCTTCCGGTACGTGCACGTGAATATCCCGTTTCTCGTAAAAGTCTTCGTTTATCCGCAACACTTCAGCCCGGCTACGAACGACTGTCATCGCCGCCTGAATAGATTCTTTCATTACGTCACCCAGCGAGCCGGTATAGGTAAGCTTGCCCTTACCGACCACTGAAGCGGCCTCAATGGTAAGTAAGTCACCACCCACTTCAGTCCACGCCAGACCTGTCACCTGACCAATCCGGTTGCTATCTTCAGCTTTACCGTAATCGTGGCGCTGCACACCCAGAAACTCTTCCAGATTATCAGCGTTAATCACAACTTGCTTGGTATCGGCATGCAGTAATATCTGTTTAACCGCTTTACGGCATAGTTTAGAGATCTCCCGCTCTAAACTGCGCACTCCCGCCTCTCTGGTGTAATAACGAATGACACCAATAATAGCGCTGTCTTCGATAGTCAATTCGTGTGGCTTCAAGCCATTCCTGCTGATTTGCTTCGAAATAAGGTGCTGTTTAGCGATATTCAGTTTTTCATCTTCGGTGTAGCCCGACAAACGAATGACTTCCATTCTGTCCAATAATGCTGCCGGAATATTCAGGCTGTTTGATGTCGCAAAAAACATCACATCCGATAAGTCATAGTCAACTTCAAGATAATGATCACTGAAAGTCGCATTTTGTTCAGGATCCAGCACCTCCAGCAGCGCTGCTGCGGGATCTCCTCTGAAATCAGAGGCCATTTTGTCAATTTCATCCAACAAGAAAAGTGGGTTACGAACGCCAACCTTAGCCATTTTCTGAATAATCTTACCCGGCATAGAGCCAATGTACGTTCGGCGGTGACCACGTATCTCAGCCTCATCACGCACGCCACCCAACGCCATTCGCACATACTTGCGCCCTGTCGCTTTCGCTACCGACTGCCCCAGAGAGGTTTTACCAACCCCTGGCGGGCCAACCAGACACAAAATCGGACCTTTTAATTTATTAACCCGCTGTTGCACTGCCAAATATTCAATAATCCGTTCTTTGACCTTTTCCAGACCATAATGGTCGGCATCCAGAACCTGCTCTGCTGCCGCCAAGTTCTTCTTCACCTTGCTGCGGGCTTTCCATGGCACGGTGGCTAACCAATCAATATAACTGCGCACAACCGTGGCTTCAGCAGACATCGGCGACATCATTTTCAGCTTTTGCAGCTCAGCTTTTGCTTTATTGGCCACCTCAACCGGCATCTTGGCATTTTCAATCTTGTTTGCCAGTGCTTCAAACTCGTCAGGCGCGTCTTCCAGATCGCCAAGTTCACGCTGTATCGCCTTCATCTGTTCGTTCAGATAATATTCGCGCTGGCTCTTCTCCATTTGCTTTTTAACCCGGCTACGAATGCGCCGTTCAACCTGCAAAATGTCGATTTCACTTTCCATCATGGCCATCAAATATTCCAGACGCTCGGTTACATCAACCAGCTCCAGGACTTTCTGTTTGTCATCTACCTTCAGGGGCATGTGG
Source organism: Arsukibacterium sp. UBA3155 (assembly GCA_002364615.1). Classification (GTDB taxonomy): domain Bacteria; phylum Pseudomonadota; class Gammaproteobacteria; order Enterobacterales; family Alteromonadaceae; genus Alishewanella. Next base: position 59,824 of record DEYP01000015.1, read on the forward strand.
GCTGCCATGGTATCGGCAAGCCGTGCGGCATCGTCGATACCACTTAACGCGGTAAGCACTTCTGGCGGGATCTTTTTATTAAGCTTGATATAACCTTCGAACTGGTTAATTGCCGAGCGCAAAAATACTTCTTGTTCGCTGCTATCAATATCGATAGAGGGAATAAGCTCAACATGGGCAGCAAAAGCATCTTCCGTTTCGGTAAACTCGGTTAGTCTGGCACGCTTGGCACCTTCGACCAGCACTTTGACGGTGCCATCTGGCAGCTTCAGCAATTGTAAAATAGTGGCAACCGTACCTATCTGATACAAATCATCTGCACTGGGGTCATCCAGGGTTGCGTCTTTTTGCGCGACCAGAAAAATCTGCTTGTCATTGTCCATTGCCGCATCTAAACACTTTATAGACTTAGCCCGACCAACAAACAGGGGGATCACCATGTGGGGGTAAACGACGACGTCACGCAACGCCAATACCGGCATATGCAAACGTTCAGTTTGTTCTACTGTCATTGATTATCTCTCGAATTAATACTGCGGGCGACACCTGATAGCCAGTATATGGGGTTAATTTGGCAAACTTCAATTGTGTATACGAAAAAGGAGCTGATTCAGCTCCTTTTCGGTAGTGTTATTGCGTTATTTTGATTGCGCCACTTCCGGTTCGCTATTTTCATAAATCAGTATGGGCTGAGTCTCGCCACGGATCACTGTTTCATCAATCACCACTTTGCTGACATCTTCCATCGATGGCAGTTCATACATGGTATCAAGTAATACACCTTCAACAATTGACCGTAACCCCCGGGCGCCGGTTTTTCGCTCCATGGCTTTTTGACCAATTGCTTTTAATGCATCGTCACGAAACTCAAGTTCCACGTCTTCCATTTTAAATAACGCTGCAAATTGCTTCACCAGCGCATTCTTCGGCTGACTGAGTATCTGAACCAACGCGTCTAAATCCAACTCTGTTAATGTGGCCACCACCGGTAACCTGCCAATAAACTCTGGAATCAAACCATATTTAACTAAATCTTCAGGTTCCACATCTCGGAACGATTCACTTAAACTGCGGGTGCTTTCCTTACTCTTCACCGTGGCACCAAAACCAATACCGGCACCTTTGGCGCTGCGCTGTTCAATCACTTTATCCAGGCCGGCAAACGCGCCACCACAGATAAACAAAATTTTCGAGGTATCAACCTGTAAAAACTCCTGCTGCGGGTGCTTGCGACCCCCTTGCGGCGGCACTGAGGCAATAGTGCCCTCAATCAGCTTTAACAAGGCTTGCTGCACACCTTCACCCGATACATCCCGGGTAATTGACGGGTTATCTGATTTGCGGGAAATTTTGTCTATTTCATCAATATACACAATGCCGCGCTGGGCTTTTTCAACGTCATAATCACATTTTTGCAGCAGCTTCTGGATGATATTCTCAACGTCCTCACCAACATAACCGGCTTCGGTTAAGGTTGTGGCATCGGCCATGGTGAAGGGCACGTCCAGTAGTCGCGCCAGTGTCTCAGCCAACAACGTTTTACCACTTCCGGTTGGGCCAATCAGCAGTATGTTGCTTTTACTCAGCTCAACTTCCTGTTTGTTCTGAGCACTGCGCAGACGTTTATAATGATTATAAACAGCAACAGCCAATACTTTTTTAGCATGCTCCTGACCAATAACGTAGTCATCCAGATGGGAGCGTATTTCACGTGGCGTGGGTAAGGTATCAGATTCACGTTTGGGCGAAATATCTTTAATTTCTTCACGAATAATGTCGTTGCATAAATCAACGCATTCATCGCAAATATACACTTGCGGACCTGCGATCAACTTACGCACTTCATGCTGTGATTTGCCACAAAACGAGCAATATAATAATTTGCCGCTTTTATCGCCGTCATTGCGGTGATCAGACATGTAACTACCTCTTTTTACGTCGCTGGTAGCCGCAATACTGGCCACCCTGCTTTAATTATTTCGCGTCTCTTTTACTTAATATGGTATCAATCAGGCCATAATCCAAGGCTTGCTGTGCGCTTAAGAAACGATCGCGCTCAGTATCATTGACAATTTCTTCGTACGTTTTGCCCGTATGATCAGCCATCAGGCGGTTTAATTTTTCCTTTATGCCCAGGATTTCGCGGGCGTGAATTTCAAAATCGGTCGCCTGGCCCTGAAAGCCACCCAATGGTTGGTGAATCATCACCCGGGCATTGGGTAAACAGTAACGCTTGCCTTTGGTACCACCTGACAATAAGAACGCACCCATACTGGCAGCCTGACCAACACATACTGTCGCGATATCAGGTTTAATATAGCGCATAGTGTCGTAAATTGATAAACCCGCCGTCACTGAACCGCCTGGTGAATTGATATAAATGTAGATATCTTTTTCCGGATTTTCCGATTCAAGAAACAAAAGCTGAGCCACAATCAGGTTAGCCATATGGTCTTCAACCTGGCCAGTTAAAAATATAACCCGCTCTTTTAACAGCCGGGAGAAAATGTCATAAGAGCGTTCACCTTTTGCGGTTTGCTCAACCACCATAGGTACTAAGGCGTTAACGATGTCAGTCATATCACGTGACATTGGCATAAATGGGGTCCCTTAAAATAAACTCGGTGTAGTTTTGCCGGAAAATAAAAGCGGCCGGAAAATAAAATGGCCCGAACTGCTGTTCGAGCCATTAAAACCGTCATACCACGATAAGTCAATCTTAGTTGGTGGCTTGCGGGTTCATTATCTCGTCAAAGGCTGCAGCTTGCTCATTGACCTTAGCTTTAGCCAGAATTAATTCAATAGCCTGCTCTTCCAGTGCCACATTGCGCATGCTTTGCATTAATTCATTGTTGCTATGGTAGTACTGAACAACTTCAGCTGGGTCTTCATAGGCAGACGCGACGTTGGCAATTAATTCTTCAACTTTCGCATTGTCTACTTTCAATTCGTTTGTCTTGATCACTTCGCCTAACAATAAACCGACTTTAACCCGATCTTTAGCCTGTTCTTCAAACAATGAGGCGGGTAATTCAGGTAACTGCTTAGGATCAACGTTATTGCCAAAGCGCTGTAAAGCTTGTTTACGCAATACTTCAACTTCACCGCCAATTAACGATTGTGGTACTTCTACTTCGTTATTCGCCAGCAAGCCTTTTATCACCTGCTCTTTAACCTTGCCTTTAATGGTTTGCTTAAGCTCGCGTTCCATATTTTTCCGCACTTCAGTTTTCAGGGCGTCAACATTGGCTTCAGCTAAACCAAACAGCGTGGCAAACTCATCGTTTAATTCCGGTAAAACCTGTTCTTCTACGGTATTAACGGTAACAGCAAAGCTGGCAGCTTTACCTTTCAGGTTTTCCGCATGGTAATCTTCAGGGAACGTCACTTCAACGGTAGCTTTCTGGCCTGCTTTTTTGCCAACAACACCATCTTCAAAACCTGGGATCATCCGGCCCTGGCCCAGCTCTAACTGGAAGTCGCTGGCCTTGCCACCTTCAAACTCTTCGCCGTCAATAGAACCGACGAAATCCATTGTTACGCGGTCACCAGTAGCGGCAGCGCCTTTTTTCTCTTGCCATTTAGCATGTTGTTTGCGCAGTGTTTCCAGCATTTTTGCCAGATCTTCTTCACCAATGTCAACCTTCGGCTTGTTAACTTCAATTTTTTCCAGATTCGCTACAGTCACTTCCGGATAAACTTCGAATGTCGCTGCGAATTCTAAATCTTTACCCGCCGCCAAAGTACCTGGTGCAAAAGTAGGCGCTCCGGCTGGGGTTAACTTGTTTTCAATTACCGCTTCGTAAAATGAACGTTGCATTTGCTCTGAAGCCACTTCCTGCAACACAGCTTGACCGAAACGTTTCTGGATAATTGACACCGGTGCTTTACCCGGGCGAAAACCATCAATACGCTGGCGTTTCGCCAGATCACGCAAGCGGTTTTTTACTTCTGAATCAATCTTGTCAGCCGGTACAGTAATCGTTAAACGGCGCTCTAAACCCTGGGTGGTTTCCACAGAAACTTGCATCATGCTACCTCGAAATCAAAATCAGGCGTCTGAAATACGCCGTGCTTGTATGGTCTGGACTCGAAAAACTTAAGCTGAACCTGACCTGTTATAAAATTGGACGCGGCATTATAGCGGGCTAAATCCTCATAGTCGAGTCTTTAGCCCTGCTTGTTTTCGTTGTTTATCTTGACAAAAAATAAAAAACAGACTTAACCTGTTAAAGCTAAGTCTGTTCAATAAGTTAGCTAATTATCTATAGTACATTACCCGGCAGATTTACCCGCTGGCACTGCAACTTTAAATTAACTACGCGTTTGGCCACTGCCGGTAACGACATATTTTTCAGTGGTGAGTGCTTCCAGGCCCATTGGACCATAAGCGTGCAGCTTGCTGGTCGATATCCCTATTTCGGCACCTAATCCTAATTCGCCACCGTCTGAGAAACGCGAAGAGGCATTGTGCATCACCACGGCTGTATCAACCGTACGGATAAACCGATCCGCATTGGCCTGGTCAGCGGTGCAAATCACCTCTGTGTGCTGACTACCAAACTGGTCAATATGATCAATTGCCGCATCCATGTCATCCACCACTCTGATAGCGATTTCCGGCGCCAGATACTCCTGACCAAATTCATCGTCAGCAATGGCCGAAGCACCACTAAAAAAACCGACGCTTTGTTTGCAGGCATGCACCTTAACCTGATGCTCCGCCAGCGCCTTGGCTACCATCGGCAGAAAATCAGCCGCCTGGTGCTTATTGACCAGCAAGCCTTCGAGCGCGTTACACACCCCTGGCCGTTGCACTTTGCCGTTTACCAGTAAGTTAAGTGCCATGTTCAAATCAGCAGATTGGTCAACATACAAATGACAAACACCTTTAAAGTGCTGAATGACCGGAATACGGCTTTGCTCAGTAACAAAACGGATTAAGCCTTCACCTCCACGGGGAATAACCAAATCTATAAACTGATCCTGTTTTAACAATGCTAACAATAAATCCCGATCAGGGTCCGGCACTATGGTAATAACTTCTTCTGGCAAATCATGGTCACGCAATGCCTGACGCATCGCTGCCGCAATTGCCAGGCTGGTGTTGATGGCTTCGCGGCCACAACGTAAAATTACCGCGTTACCAGATTTAAAGCACAATGCCCCCGCATCAGCTGTTACATTGGGCCGGGCTTCGTAAATCATACAGATAACACCAAGCGGAATGCGGGTTTTGGCGATATTTATGCCATTAGGGCGCTGCTCAATTTGCCGGGTAGAACCAACCGGATCGGGCAGCTGGATAATTTGTTCAATTGCCTGAGCCATGGCTTCAATGCGTTCCGGGTTTAAGGTTAACCGGTCAATCATTGCCGCACTGGTTCCATTACTGCCCGCCTGGGCAACTTCATCTTTGTTTGCTGCAATAATGGCACCGGTCGCTTCACGGATGCGATTAGCAACACTTTGTAATACAAAGTTTTTTTGCTCTGTTGATAAGATAGCAACAGCTTTGGCAGCTTTGGCTGCCTGAGCAGCCAGTGTGGCTGCGACATCAGAAATCATAATTTCTCCAATAACATCATTTCACTACGGTGGACTACAGCATCACTGCCTGCCGGGCAATAGCCCAGACGTTTGGGAATATCGCGGCTCTGCTGTCCTTTAATCGAAAACAATTCCGTAGCACTAAAACGGCTTACACCTTTGGCGATACGACGGGTGCCCTTAGCACAACGAATAATAACCGCATCACCAGAATCAAATTCACCCTTAACGCGCACAATACCGCTACTAAGCAGCGATGCGCCATGTTGACTAAGCGCTTCAACGCAGCCATCATCAACCCATATTTCGCCCTTCGCCCGCAAAGTATGGCGAACCCAATGCTTTTTAGCCGGTAACGGTTTATGCTGGCCAAAAAACACTGTGCCAGGATTCTCACCCGCTAAAAGACACTCAAACGTTTCCAGCTGGTGACCATCAACTATCAGGGTATCAACGCCCTGCGCTGTGGCTTTCTCAGCAGCTTCTACTTTAGTTCGCATACCGCCGGTACCAACCGCCGACGCAGCACCACCTGCCAGGCTGTAAATAGCAGCATCAATTTTGCTTACTTCCGGGATCAACGTTGCCAACGGATCTTTACTAGGATCAGCGGTATACAGTCCTTTTACATCAGAACAGATAATCAGCGCATCAGCCTGCACAACCGTCGCAACCATGGCAGCAAGATTATCGTTATCACCGACTTTCAGCTCATCTGTCGCGATCGTATCGTTCTCGTTAACAATAGGCAGCACCTGATGGTCAAGCAGCTTTCGTAGCGTGTTTTGAATATTAACATGACGCACTCTGTCGCTAAGGTCGCCATGCGTAAGCAATACCTGCGCACAAGGGAAATCAAAACAGTTAGTCCAGAAATTCATCATCTGGTTTTGACCAACAGCAGCCATGGCGCGTTTGAGCGCAATAGGTACCCGTTGGTGCGAGAAATTAAAATGGTGACGGCCCGCCGCCACGCTACCAGAAGACACCAGAATAACTTCCCGGCCTTGCTTTCTGCATTGGTGGATAAATTCAGCGATTGGACGTAAATATTGTTCACTACATCCTTCGTTGTCTGGCGCTATCAGGGCACTACCCACCTTTAGTACGACCCGACGCCAGCTTGGGTTTATCATAACTCCTCCGGTATTTTGACCGGCGGCAGTATAGCAAAAACGCCTAACCAGCACCACCGGCAAGCAGCAACAAACCAGGCTCGCCAACGTAAAATAAGCATTAATATTCATTAATTTAGCATTTATTCAGGCTCCTTGCGGCCAGTGACTGATTACTTTTCAACCAGTAAAACTGTAATTAAATTACCGTTTTAGCCAATATTTGTGGCTTGCAAATAAAGATGAATACCAATGCATAAAGCAACCCATTATAGATTTGATGAATACCTGGTATAAACGAGATAAAATAAGGAAATGAAATGAACCGCGCTGACAATACGCTGATTTATCTTTGGGGAAAAATGGTCGGTGATGCAGGATTTTAACCTGTGATCCGTGGGATTGAGAATACCCAAACCAGGTGCGCTGATTTAACTTAGGGGAAAGATGGTCGGTGATGCAGGATTTGAACCTGCGACCCGTGGGATTGAGAATACCCAAACCAGGTGCGCTGATTTAACTGAGAGGAAAGATGGTCGGTGATGCAGGATTTGAACCTGCGACCCCTTGGACCCAAACCAAGTGCGCTACCAAGCTGCGCCAATCACCGACAATAAAAACTCAGGGAAAGATGGGGTGGATGATGGGGTTCGAACCCACGACAACCGGAATCACAATCCGGGGCTCTACCAACTGAGCTACAACCACCACTGAAACTGTTTTGCGCTTGTTATGGCGCGCCCGATAGGATTCGAACCTATGACCCACGCCTTAGAAGGGCGTTGCTCTATCCAGCTGAGCTACGGGCGCAAAATCGAAAGCCCTACCAAGCTATAAAAATAGTTGGTCGGTGATGCAGGATTTTAACCTGCGACCCGTGGATTAAAAGTACCCAAACCACGTGTATACCTTACCAATTTAAAATTGGTCGGTGATGCAGGATTTGAACCTGCGACCCCTTGGACCCAAACCAAGTGCGCTACCAAGCTGCGCCAATCACCGACTTCGCTGCACTGCTGCAACGGGGCGGAATATTAACGCCCGCCACCTGAAGCGTCAAACCTTTTTTTGCAATAATCAGCCGATTGCTGATTATTTGAACCTTTCTTCGTATTAATTACGCAGGATGGAGTTCTGGCAGCGGCTGTGCGAAAATAGCGGGATTAAAAAAGTGACAGAGAAGCCCCAACATGACAGCACAAATTATTGATGGCAAAGCAGTAGCCCAGGCAACAAAAGATAAAGTCGCCGCTCAGGTCAGAGCACGAGTAAAGGCAGGAAAAAGAGCACCAGGGTTAGCTGTCGTTTTGGTAGGCGTCGACCCAGCGTCACAGGTATACGTGGGCAGCAAACGTAAAGCATGCGAAGAAGTGGGCTTTCATTCAGTCTCTTATGACCTGCCTTCAGATACCACAGAGCAACAACTGACTGACTTAATTGATAAACTGAACAACGACAACACGGTAGACGGCATTCTGGTGCAACTGCCGTTACCTGCAGGCCTTGATTCATCGGCTATTCTGGAGCGGATAGTCCCACATAAAGATGTCGATGGCTTTCACCCTTATAATATTGGCCGGCTGGCCCAGCGCATGCCCGCCCTGCGTTCCTGCACGCCAAAAGGCATTATGACGCTGCTGCAAAGCACCGGGGTTAATGTAAAAGGTATGGATGCCGTTGTGGTTGGGGCATCGAATATCGTCGGCCGCCCCATGGCGTTAGAGCTGTTATTAGCCGGATGCACCACGACGGTATGTCATAAATTTACCAGAAATCTGGAAGCCCAGGTACGCCGGGCTGATTTACTGGTGGTTGCCGTAGGCCGACCCGAGTTTATTCCCGGTGACTGGGTAAAACCGGGTGCTTTGGTTATCGACGTCGGTATTAACCGGCTGGACAGCGGCAAACTGGTCGGCGATGTTGAATATAGCACTGCGGTAAAACACGCACGCTATATTACCCCGGTACCCGGTGGCGTTGGGCCAATGACCGTTGCCAGCTTAATTGAAAACACGCTGGAAGCCTGCGAGCTATACCACGATAAACATTAAGTTTAGTTGTCAGTTATCGAACTTGCGGTAATGGTGTCTCACCCGTAATTGCAAGCTCAGCGTGCCGACTTGTCAGTGACTGATATAGCTGTGGGTACTTTAGCTTAATAAGAGCCATTCTGCTGTGATGAAAAACGTCTATGTCAGGCTGGTAATCCATAACGATATCAACAAGTGTTTCGATGCTCTGCATTGATAGTCTCGGCTGATCAGCTCTCAGCACAATATGAAGCGGGTCCTGTCCTTGGTCGTCTAATGAAAATGGGTAGCCCTGCGTTTTTAAAAACGACATTAAATTTACGTCAGATTGTTCAGCAGCATAATGCATCAAGGTTTTATGCCTGCTGTCCATGCCGCGTAAATTTGCGCCTGCCTGCTCAAGCGCCTGAATTTTCTCAGCACCAACCCGTAACAACATCAGATCAGAAAGTTGAAGATCACCGACCCACAATGAGCTCTGCCTTACTTCTGAGTAGTACTCAACGTTGAACCCCAAAAGTTGGGGTATAAGCCAGCGCTTTACCTCATCACTATAGGATTGCGCTTCGAAATAACGAATCGCTTGCCTTATATCACCTTTCTGCAATAACGCACTTGCTTCTGGCGGAAAGCTTATTATTGTCATTGGTCTGGCGATCCTGTCCAGCCGCTCTCGATATATATCAACCAGCAGGGGATCAATATCGGCTAATTCACTAATGACAATTTCTGGCGACCCTTCGTACAACTTCCCGATGCGGTTTACAACGTCATATGCTGATTCCGGCTGCCACTGAGTATTTACCGAGTCTAATGTCCGTTCACAAGCGTTCAGTTGCACGGGATATTCGTCAGTAAACTGTTTAGTAAGAAAGGTGGCTCGCTGAGCTTCCAGGTTTTCAATCAGTGGATGCTGCTCCGACAATACAGGCACCTGACGCTGCTCTATTAGTGTCAGGTCGAGCTGATAATCCTGTAATATTGATAAAATTTGTTGTTCATTGAATTGAAAATAGTTGCGTGGAAAATTACCCTCGATTCTCGCCTGACTTTTCAGTCTAAACTTCGCTTTTGCTCCATAAAGCTTTAGTAGTTTAACGACATCAACCGCATTCTTCTGGGTATTTTCATTGGCATAGGACAGCCTGCTTAATGCCCATTCCATAGAAGAACCTAAATAGGCATCTGAAGATGGCAACAAGCCACTTTTCAGTAAACTCTCGACCAATACCGGCCGGGAGGCCGCTACAGCAAAATCAATTAAAGAGGTCGCTTCAAGCCGCTCATAACTTACCATGGCCGCCGGGTCACTAATGTGACTAAGCATCATCATAATATCGTCGTCAGGTAGCCCCGAATGAATAAAATAAGCAACATCGTTCACACCGATTTCGTGTTCAGTCAGAACTTGTTTCTTTTCTTGGTCAGTCATCTTTTCAAATGATGCAAATACAGGCAGTGGAATGGCTCGTTCAACTGAGAAACCCGAATTTGCCAGCTCTGGAAATTGCTGTCGAAGTTGTTCATTTAACTGCTGATTCGACAACGAGATTTCAGTGCCTTTGCGTAGCTGCTCAACCCGGAACTTGGCTGCAAAGTTTGAGTTTGCGAAATGATCTACAGCCAGGGTGATTTCATCTAGTGAGTAGCCTTGATCAAGATAGCTGTCCCACTCCTTATGGTTTTCATAGCCCCAACCAACACTTGTGGAACGAAACTCCTGGGTAAATTGCTGACACTGCACGTAATCGGTCGTATCAATTTTTACGACTGCATTAGAATTATTGTTATCTGAACGGCTTATATTTACTGCGTTTCCGTCACTTTTTTGAAGAAAATCAGACTTAAAACTCGAATCGCTAGTCGTCTCCGACTGTTCGCTCGCAGGCCAAAATCCAAATAAAATCAGTGGGAGTAAAACAAGCGCTACTACAGTAAATACCCATTTCCCAGAATTGCTCTTTATATTATCGCCGAACCGACTCATCACGGGATTGTTCTACTTGATAAGGGTTAATAAATTGCATTAACGATAATGCACCGTGGTAAACAGCTAACATAAAGCGAAGGCACTGTGAGATCAAGACCCAAAACAAGCCTGTAGGAAAAACTGAAGAACATAGCCGCTATTTCAGCTGCCGTTGAGGAGCATCTATGTCCTCATGCAGAACACGAGCAACGAGTATTTCTGGAGCTAGTTGCTGATACAAAACCCTAAATCAGTTTTGTGCGTATCAGGGATGTTAGTTATAGCGACGAGGATTTTTATGCCATCTCTTTTTAAGATAAAAGCATCAGGTGCCACCGCACTTATCGTTTCTTTACTGATGGCTTTAAGCGGATGTGCACAAAAGCCGAAGCCAGATAATGTTGTCTGGCAACAACAACTGAGTTTGCCATCGGTAAAGTACTCGGCTGAAGTTACAAGGCGCTTGTCGTTAACTATTGAGCAAATCAGTTTTGACTGGCTGGACCAAAACCGGGATCGGGTTGTGCCGGCGCTGTTGTTTAAACCCGCGCGTCAGCAAAAAGCCAAAGCACTGATTGTGTTCTCTCATGGCTTAGGGGGTTCTAAAGAGCGTTATGCTTACCTGGGCCAGTATTGGGCCAGTCAAGGCTATGCCAGTTTGCATGTTCAGCATGACGGCAGCGATCGAAAAGTCTGGCGCGGCAGCAGGCTAACGTTACCGTTTCGGCTGATGGACGCGGCAGATACACCCGAAGCATTAGCCAGAGTTCAGGATGTAAAGTTTGCTTTGGACCAGATCCTGGCGTCAGAACATGCGGCGTATTTTGATAAGCAAAATATTGTGATGGCTGGTCATTCATATGGTGCGAACACCTCAATGTTATTAAGCGGTGCTCAAGTTGAGCAAAATGGCGCCCTGGTCAGCCTGAAAGACGAACGCATTAAAGCGGCTATTTTAATTTCAGCGCCGCCTTTTTATAATGATCAGCCGCTGAATAAAGTGCTGGCTGAAGTGAACATTCCCACTTTGCATATCACTACCACCGAAGATGAAATTCGGGTGCCTGGTTATTATTCATCGCCAGAAGACAGGTTTGATTTGTATAACGCCATGGCCAGCCGCTACAAAGTGCTGGCGGTGTTTAGCTCAGGCAGCCACAATATTTTTTCAGGCTGGCGCGGTGGTAACGATACCAAGACACAGCAGCAGGTGATCAAAGCCGCGACCCAGGCGTTATCCAGTGCTTTTATTGAACAAATAACCACGGATAACGGCCAGGCAATGAGCTTGTGGGCCCAACAACATCAAGCAGTGTTATCGCAGTTTATTCGTTCAGACTTAGTTGCTCGGGTAGATTAAGCCAATAAAAAAACCGCCAACTGGCGGTTTTTTTATTGGCTGCTAACTGACAAACGTTAGGCTTTACGCCAGCTGGTTATGCCGTTCTTATCTTCAACAATAATACCTTTAGCGGTTAACGCATCACGTGCGGCGTCTGCTGCCGCCCAGTCTTTGTTGGTGCGGGCAGTATTTCGTTTAGCAATTAACGCTTCAATCTCTGCGACATCATCTGTTGATGCCCCGCTTTGTAAGAACGATTCCGCATCGCCTTGCAGCATGCCCAACGCACCCGCTAGCAGTTTTAGCAAGGCGGCTAATTCAGCCGCTTTGGCCGGCTCAGCTTCTTTAAAGCGGTTTACCTCACGGGCCAATTCAAACAACACAGGCAGAGCTTCCGGGGTGTTAAAGTCATCGTCCATCGCCGCCTTAAACCGGACGATATACGGACTGTTTAAGTCAATACTGTGGCTTGGTGTCACATTACGCAGTGCGGTATACAAGCGGCCTAACGCAGCATGCGCCTGCTCCAGGTTCTCGGCTGAGTAATTTAACTGGCTGCGATAATGGCTGGATAATAAAAAGTAGCGCACCGCTTCAGCATTATATTGCGCCAACACGTCTTTAACCGTAAAAAAATTGCCTAAGGATTTAGACATTTTTTCTTTATCTACCTGCACCATACCAGTGTGAACCCAGGTATTAACATACTTATGGTTGTGAGCACAGGTCGACTGGGCAATTTCATTCTCGTGATGCGGGAACTGTAAGTCAGAGCCGCCGCCGTGAATATCAAAATGCTGCCCTAAGTGCTTGGCACTCATGGCCGAGCATTCAATATGCCAGCCAGGACGGCCATCACCCCAGGGTGACTGCCAGAAGGGCTCACCTGGCTTAGCACTTTTCCACAGTACAAAATCCAGTGGGTCGTCTTTATTATCAGCAACCTCTACCCGCGAACCCGATTGCAGCATCTCCAGGTTTTGCTGACTCAACTCGCCGTAGGCATCGTATTTACTGACATCAAATAATACATCGCCATCACTGGCTACGTAGGCAAAGCCTTTGGCTACCAGGGTTTCAATCAGGCTAATTATCTCAGCCATATGCGTCGTTACTTTAGGCTCTATATCCGCAGGCAATAAGCCCAAAGCGTTAAAATCGGCATGCATTGCCTCGGTAAAGCGCTCGGTTAACGCATCACAGCTTTCGTTATTGGCGTTAGCGCGCTTGATAATTTTATCGTCGACATCGGTAATATTTCGCACGTAAGTGACATCATAACCAGAAAAGCGCAGATAACGGTTAATCACGTCAAAGGCGACATAAGTACGGGCGTGGCCGACATGGCAATAATCGTAAATGGTGATACCACAAACATACAAACCAACTTTGCCAGGCTCAATCGCGTTAAACACTTCTTTTTTACGGCTTAGGGTATTGTAGATTTGTAACATGAGTATCCTCAAAAACGACGTTATAAAGGCTTTGTATTCAGCTCGCTAGTGTACCACCGGCAAACTGCAGCCGCTATCCTTGCTTTATGAAATGCGGCTCCTGAGTTACAATGGCCGCATTCAAACGGAGGACACAATTTAATGATTAACTTACATACCAACTATGGCGTTATTACTCTTAATCTTTTTACAGATAAAGCCCCGCAAACCGCGGAGAATTTTATGAGTTATGTAAAAGATGGCTTTTTAGATGGCACTATTTTTCACCGGGTTATTGATGGTTTTATGATCCAGGGCGGTGGCTTTACCCCGGATATGGATCAAAAAGAAACTAAAGCCCCCATTAAGAATGAAGCTAACAATAAAGTACCTAATAAAAAAGGCACCATCGCCATGGCGCGGACTAACGATCCGCATTCTGCCACCTGCCAGTTTTTTATCAACATTGCCGACAACAGCTTTTTAAACCACACCGCTGAATCAAGCCAGGGTTGGGGCTACTGCGTATTTGGTGAAGTGAGCGAGGGAATGGACGTGGTAGATAAAATTCGCCAGGTAAAAACCGGCCGCGTTGCTGGCCACAGCGATGTGCCGCTTGAGCCGGTAGTTATTGAAAAAGCGGAACTGCTGGCGTAAGTCAGCGCTGCCAATGCCAACAGCACACACTCTGTTTATTGCAGACTTGCACTTAGCGGCAGACAGGCCCGACATTACTGCGGCCTTTCTGCAGTTTCTCAGCGATAAAGCCATTGCCGCTGATGCACTGTATATTCTGGGTGACTTATTCGAAGTCTGGATTGGCGATGATAATCCAGAGCCGCTGCTCGACACCGTAGCAACGGCTCTGTCTGCATTAAGCCAGCACGTCCCGATATACTTTATTCACGGCAACCGCGACTTTGTATTGCGCCAGCAATACGCCCATCGTGCCGGTATGCAGTTATTACCACAGCAGCAGGTCATTGACCTGTATGGCACCCCTACTTTAATTATGCATGGCGATAGCTTATGCACCCTGGACATTGCTTATCAGCGGTTTCGTAAGTGGTGGAACCAGCCTTGGTGGCAATGGTTACTGCTAAAAACCCCGTTAAAGTTTCGTCAGGGTATTGCAGCTAAAGCCCGGCGTAAAAGCGCAGCGAACAAAGCACATTACGCAGCGAAGCAGCAAGTGCAAATAATGGATGTGACGCCAGAAGAAGTGCCTAAACTGATGGCAGACGCCGGCGTACTGAAACTAATCCACGGCCATACTCACCGCCCGGCAGTGCATCAGGTGGACGTCGACGGCAAGCCTGGTGAGCGCTATGTTTTAGGTGACTGGTATAGTCAGAGTAGTTACTTAAGCGTATCGGCGGAAAACTGGCAACTGGTATTTACGCCGCTGACTGATCACTAGCGGCATGCTTTGGACAGCCACTGTGAAATTTAAAGTCAGTATCCGGGCTACTAATTAATTCTGCTTCAACCTCACCAAAAAAAGCGATCCGCTCACTAATGTCCGACTTAGCAATTTGCCCGGCTAACGTCAGGTAGTCCTGATAATGACGTGCTTCAGAGCGCAGCAGCGAAATATAAAATTCAGCAATTTTGGTAGGTAGTAACGGCGCCAGCCTGGCAAAACGCTCACAGGAGCGTGCCTCAATGTAAGCACCGCATATCAGTTTATCAACCATCGCCTGTGGCTCATAGGTGCGGACATGGCGCAGCATGCCTTTTGCGTAACGGCTGGACGTGGTTTTCTCATAGCTAATGCCATTAGCGGCCATCACCTCAAGTACCTGATAAAAGTGATGCAGCTCTTCTTTAATCAGCAGCACCATTTTGTCGATTAAATCCTGAGCATACTGGCTGCTGGCCTGCGGGATCATTGACTTTTTCAAGCTAAGACCGGCTAAAGCCTGCCAGTCACCCTGCTGGCGGTAAGTGAAATCCTCAAACGGCTTAAACCATTGCAGCAACGCATCAGCACTGCTGTCATCCACCGCATAGCGGCGAATAAGATACATGGCACTTTGCGCCGCTTTTAATTCGCAAATCAGATGGTCCCGCAACAAGGTCGGCAGATTCTCTGGTCGTGAAGCTTGCTCCAGCCAGGAGTCTGGTGTTCTGCAACCTAAAAAGTGGTTTATCGGTTGTAACAGTTGTTGCCATTCACTGCGTTGCATAGTTTGAACTGTGCCTTAAAAAGTTACCGTATTATACCCAAAGCACCGGCAACGACCAAGTTTGATCTGAATCGGTGCTTTGTTGAAAATTAGTGCAAGTTGCTTGACGAATGCATAAGATTTAGTCATAACTGAGTTAAGGGTGGCTTAGTAACGTAGTTGCCCGATATGAGGGGCGTAGTAAAAAGGATAATAATTATGATACTAAACCATTTATGGGGCATATATGCCCACCCGAAAGAAGAATGGCACACTATAGATGCCAGACACGAAAGTTTCCGCTACAGCATGGCGCACATCATGATTGTGGCGCTGATACCGGCAATCTGTGCCTACTTCTCTGCCGTCCACTTAGGCTGGAGTATTGGAGTCGGAGACCCCATTAAGCTCACCTCGCAAAGTGCGTTAATTATGTCTGTTGCAATGTATTTTGCTTTAATCATCGGCGTATTTACCCTGGCGTTACTGGCACACTGGATGGCGCATACTTTTGGCGCTGAGCCAACGTATACCCAGACTGTAGAATTATGCTCTTACACCTCTACCCCTCTGTTTATGGTAGGCTTTGCCGCACTGTATCCTGAGCTGTGGTTTGTGGTCAGTGTCGGGCTGGTGGGCTTAGCGTATTCGGTATACCTGCTGTACGTGGGCATCCCTATTTTAATGCACATTCCGGAAGAGCGCGGCTTTATCTATGCCAGCTCCGTGGTTACCGGTGGTTTAACCTTGTTAGCGGTATTAATGGCGACAACGGTTATTTTGTGGATGTCGGGCTTTGGCCCAACCTATACTCACTGACAAGCTTACTGAAACAACCACATACTAAAAAGGCGCCTTAAGGCGCCTTTTTTAATGTCGAATCCGCAGACTAAACCGAATTTAACCTTCGTTATAGGTTTCCAGATTTGTTGCCATAGACATCGCAGTATGGGCTTTGGCATCGTCACTGCGAGACTGATCAAGCCGGTTTAAATAATCCTGATCAATATCATTGGTCACATAATGGCCATCAAACACCGAGGTTTCAAAGCGTTTAATCTCCGGGTTCTCAGAGCGGACCGCAGCAATCAGATCCGGCAATGACTGAAAAATAAGGCCATCCGCGCCAATGGTTTCGCAAATACTTTCCACATCATGGCCATGAGCAATCAACTCATTGGCCGAGGGCATATCAATACCGTACACATTCGGAAAGCGGATTTCCGGTGCTGCAGATGCAAAGTAGACTTTCTTAGCGCCCGCTTCCCTGGCCATTTCAATAATCTGGCCAGAGGTGGTGCCACGCACTATTGAATCATCGACCAGCAATACATTTTTACCTTTGAATTCCTGCCATATCGCATTAAGTTTGCGCTTAACCGATTTTTTCCGTTGCACCTGGCCTGGCATAATAAAAGTACGACCAATATAGCGGTTTTTTACAAAACCCTGGCGAAATGGCAACTCAAGTTCATTGGCTATTTCTAATGCAGCATCATTACTTGTTTCAGGAATAGGAATTACTACATCAATATCAAGATGCGCCCACTCCCGCTTAATTTTCTCACCCAGCACCTTACCCATCGCCACTCTGGAGGCATATACTGAAATATTATCAATGGTAGAGTCAGGACGGGCAAAATAAACGTATTCAAAGATACATGGGGTATAACTTGGGTTCTCGGCGCACTGCTGACTGAATAACTCTCCTTGCTCGGTAATGTAAACCGCTTCCCCCGGAGACACATCCCGCAATACGGTAAAGCCGTCTGCATCGAGCGCGACACTCTCAGAGGCAACCATGTATTCAGTACCCGCGGCGGTTTCCCGCTTACCCATTACCAGCGGCCTGATGCCGTTTGGATCACGAAATGCCACCAGGCCATGGCCGATAATCAATGCTACCGCCGCATAACCGCCCCGTATTTTGCGATGCGCGCTGGCCACTGCATTAAAAATCTGCTCGGGTTCCAACTGCATCGTCGACTTTGCTTGCAGTTCATGCGCAAGAATATTTAATAAAATTTCAGAATCAGAGGTGGTATTAATATGACGGCGAGCCAGCCTGAACATATCTTCTTTCAGCTCGTGAGAATTGGTTAAGTTACCGTTGTGAGCGAGGGCAATACCAAATGGGCTGTTGACGTAAAATGGCTGTGCTTCCGCCGTGCTGGAAGACCCTGCGGTAGGATAACGAACATGCCCGATGCCTATGTTACCGGATAACCGCTGCATGTGACGGGTTTCAAACACGTCTTTGACCAAACCATTGGCTTTGCGTAATCTGAGGGTATTGTTATCAACTGTAACAATACCTGCGGCGTCCTGGCCCCGATGTTGTAACACTGTCAGGCCATCATACAACGCCTGATTAACCGGATACTTACCTACGATTCCAACGATACCACACATTGATTATTTCCTCGCCAGCCTTAAGGCTTTTGCATAAAACTTGAATGGTTTTCCAGATATTCAAAAAACCACTCGATGATAAAACCAAACTCGGGGATCAACACAGACTGCTGCCACCACAACGCTTGTGCAGCCGGAGTGAACGCATCCATAAAAAACAATACGGCACTGACAACCAGTACGCCGCGAAGTGCGCCAAATACCAGCCCGAGCACCCTATCGGTACCCGACAAGCCCGTACTTTGCACTAATTTAGCGATAACAAAATTAATCAGAGCGCCCAGGATCAGCGTGCAAATAAAGAGAATGGCAATAGCCGACGCATTGCGAATGGTAGGATCAGTAATATTAGTAAAGAGTGTTGCAAGTTTTGGATAGTATTGACTGGCGATGAAAAAGGCCAGAAACCATACTACCAGAGAGATAGCTTCTTTAACGAAACCGCGGATCAGACTGATAACAGCCGATAAGGCAATAATTGCCAGTATAACAAAATCAACCCAAACCATTTGCTACCAAAGGATGCCTGATGACGGCGCGCATTCTATCAAACCGGCTTTAACTTGGCTAATTATTTTCAGTCACCTGATAACGGCTGACCACCAGGCGGGCTATCCCGGTGAGCTGCTGTAATTGCTCAACCTGTTGTTCAAGAGACGCTTTTCGAAGCTCAGGCCCCACCAAAACACTGGTTAACTTTTGGCCATTGCTATTGGTAATATTTCGGGTAAACGTGGCATAACCTTCCTGACGAAGTTTCGCGACCAGCGCATTGGCGTTTTGAGGATTACTAAAGCTGCCAACCCTAACCACCCAGGCATTGTCCGCCATCAGGTTACCTGCAGCAGGCTCTGTCGGCGTTACCGCTTTTGCAGCCGCGGTAGCGTCGCCTGGCGCGCTTACGGTTACCTGCGCGTACGCTTGCGATGGCAAGCCCTCTGCTTCGTTCTGAGAGGTTGCTGAACCGTCAGAAGTTTCGCTATCCAACGCATTTTCCTGTACCTCACTTGCTTTAGCAACACTGCTGGCGCGGTCAAATTCTGCCTGATCAAAAGCGTCAGCCTGCTGGACTCCCTGAAATTCGGGGCGATCGGGGATCACTTTAAAATCATCTTTTACCACTTGTTTTTCACCATCGAGTAAATCAGGCAAAAAAATGATACCGGCTAGTATTAAAATAGTGGCACCCAGTAATCTGTGCTTAAAGCCTGCGGTCATGTTGCCTCCTGATGGTAGCTTGCCAGCACCGCTGAAACTGTGACAAATGAGCCAAAAATAACAAGTAAATCGTCCTGTTGTAGCAAGTTACGTACGTCATTAAATGCACTGGCGACATCAGGATGCTGTTGACAATCAGTCTGTGCCAGTACCTGCGCCAGCTGTGATGCTGCGGCGCCGCGTGGACCAGGCAGACTGCTAAGATGCCATTGATCAATTACAGAGGTCAAGGGCGCCAGGGCCTGGGCAATGTCTTTGTCTTTTAGCATGCCAACCAACGCAATAACTCTGTTGTATGCCGGCTTTAGCTCTGCCAGCCTGTCGGCGAGATAACGGGTCGATTGCGGATTGTGCGCTACATCAATCATGATCGCGGGTTGGTGTTGCAAAAACTGCATTCGCCCTGACAAGCTAAGCGTTGTCAGCACTCTGGCTAACTCTGCCTGCTCAGGTAACAATGATAGCTGGCTTAATACGGCCAAACTGGTCGCGACATTTTGTACCGGCAGTCCCGGCAGTGGCAGTTGCTGGTAGTTGGCAGAGCCACATTGCCAGTTCCAGCTATCTGTTGCTTGCTGAAAAAAATAATCCTGATTAACCCGAAGTGCAGCGCAATTTAGCGCAGCAGCTCTGGCCAGAACACTTTGCGGCGGCTGTAAATCGCCAATAACCACCGATTGGTCCTGGCGAAACACTCCCGCTTTTTCAAAACCTATGCTATCCAGATCGTTACCCAGCCAATCCTGATGATCCAGATCGATAGTGGTGATAACACTGATATCAGGACTGACAATATTGGTTGCATCCAGTCGCCCGCCAAGCCCCACCTCTATTAAACAGAAGTCAACCGGCTGCCCTTTCAGAATAGCGAACGCCGCCAACGTGGTAAACTCAAAATACGTCAGGCCAATATTTTTCCGCAATACCTCAACTTTGCTTAAGGCTTCAACCCAAAGATCGTCGTCAACATCCTGAGCATTGATCCGCAGACGCTCATTAAATCGCAACAAATGAGGTGAACTGTATACCCCGACCCGATAACCCTGAGCTAATAATAATTGCTCCAGCGTGCGCGCTGTAGAACCTTTGCCGTTGGTGCCGGCAATCAGAATCACTTTGCCAGGTAGCTGCGCCAGGTCTGCGCGCCCGGCAACTTCACTTACCCGGCCCAGGCCCAGTTCAATTTTGTCGATGGGATGGCTTTGCTCAATATAATAAAGCCAATCGGCCAAAGTGTGGCACGATTGGCTTGACGTTAACGTATCAGGCATATTTTCCTAAGCATATTCCTACGCAGCGTCGTGCTCAGATACCGGAGCTGGCAACTGCATAAACTTGGCTACAAGACGGGCAATAGTATCGCGCATTTTCCGCCGGTCAACAATCATGTCAATCGCACCATGCTCCAGTAAAAATTCACTGCGCTGAAACCCTTCCGGCAGTTTCTCCCGAACGGTCTGCTCAATAACCCGCGGTCCGGCAAAACCAATCAGTGCTTTTGGTTCACCAATATTAATATCACCTAACATCGCCAAACTGGCAGATACGCCGCCCATGGTAGGGTCGGTAAGCACAGAAATATAAGGTAAGCCCTGCTCACTGAGCTTAGCCAGCGCGGCGGATGTTTTAGCCATCTGCATTAAGGAGAACAATGCCTCTTGCATTCTGGCACCACCACTGGCTGAAAAACAAACAAAAGGAACTTTATGCGTCAGTGCATATTCTACACCTGCGACAAACTTGGCACCGACTACCGATGCCATGGACCCGCCCATAAACTCAAACTCAAACGACGCAGCAACCATTGGCATACCATGCAGGGTTCCGTGCATGACAATCATGGCATCTTTTTCGTTGGTTTGTTTCTGGGCCGCGGTTATCCGATCTTTGTAGCGCTTGCTGTCTTTAAACTTAAGTAAATCCTGTGGCTCTAATTCGCTCGCCAGTTCTTTCGTCGAATGGCTATCGAAAAAATGAGTTAAGCGTGTCCGGGCATTGACCCGCATGTGATGATCACACTTAGGACATACGCCTAAATTACGATCCAAATCGGCTTTGTACAACACCGCGTCACAGGCGCTGCATTTGGTCCAGACGCCCTCGGGAATATTACGGCGCGCCGAGGTAGAGGTTCTGGGCAGGATTTTTTCTAACCAACTCATAATACATTCCTATCAACAGGGATAAGGCGTTAGACCTAATAATAGACAAAATACGTCAAAAAACGCCGAAATAAAACTAAACGGCTGCTATTAAAGCATAAATACCCGCTGTCAGAATATAGAAAACTGGTCTTAGCAGCAGTTATAAAAATAATGGGCCTGGTGCAGCCTTAGGGATTGCATAAGCTTCAGGGTAGTCGACATCAACCAGATAAAGCCCGCCTGGCTTCGCGGTGGCCGCTGCCAGATTCCGATTGCGGCTTTGCAGCAATTCGTTCAACCAACCGACAGGCTTTCGTCCCATGCCTATCTCCAGCAGACTTCCGGTAATATTACGCACCATATGATGTAAAAAGGCATTCGCTTTAATATCCAGCACCACATAGTCACCTACCCGGCTTAGTTGCAAGTGATGAACATTGCGGTATGGCGTTTTTGACTGGCATTGCATAGCCCGGAACGCGCTGAAGTCATGTTCGCCAATTAATGCTGGCGCTGCTTGTTGCATCAGGCTGATATCCAGGGACTGATGATAGTGACTCAGTCCCGAGCGTAAAATCGCGGGTCTGAACTTTTGATTGTAAATAATGTAACGATAGCGCCTGGCGGTGGCACTGAAACGAGCATGAAAATCGTCAGGTACCGGCTTCGCCCAGCGCACCGCGATTTGATCGGGTAGCTGACTATTGGTACCCATTATCCAGGCTTTAGCATCGCGCAGTGCGTCAGTATCAAAATGAACCACCTGGCCGGTAGCGTGCACACCGGCATCAGTGCGACCTGCACAAAACACTTCAACCGGACTATTGGCAACTTTAGCCAGCGCCATTTCCAGCTCTTGCTGCACACTATTTACTTCTCGCTGACGCTGCCAGCCAAAGAAGCCGGTGCCGTCATATTCAATTCCAAGTGCTATTCGCATGGGGCCCCCTCTGATAAACCGCGGCGATTATAGCGCAGAGTCCAGAGGATAGCAGCCTTGCAATCAAGCGGGCTCTGGGTTGGCTTTATTCGGTTTTTTGCTGAAGCGCTTTTGCTTCAGTCTTAACATGCTCGGGGGCATCTGAATCAAGCATTTCAATAATAATATGACGGGCACTTTCAAGGTCATCTATCTCAATATAAGCACGCACCAGATCAAGTTTGGCGCCATATCCATTATCTTCTTTATCCACATCCTGCGGGTTGTCATTGCCAATCACATCAGCAAACTCGTCTAGCCCCACATCCACATTTAATTGTTCAAAGCGGCCATCGTCCTGCTGCGCTTGTTCACTGCTTGCCAACAAATTATCAATCTCGACAAAATCGTCATCAGACAGCGCCATTGCACTATCGTCATCCGTTGCCGGGTTAAATACCGAGTCAACATCCAGGCTTAATTCTTCACTATCATTAGCCGTTGTTTGTGCCATGGCCTCCAGTTCAGTGAGCAGGTTGTCAAACTGACTGTCATCGAGCTTTGCCAGGCTCTGATCTGCCTCCGGATCCGCGGCCTCAACCGTGACGCTTACATTGTCATCGGACAAGGTGACATCGGAGTCAGCATCATCGTCGGTTAACTCAAGATCCGGATAGCTATCTAGTATTTTACTCGGATTCTCAACGGATAAGGCCGCTTCCGATGGTTTTGAAACAGAGTCATCTTCGTTATTTTGTAAATCTGGACCCTCGTTATCGGGGCCCTCGTTATCAGAAATGGTATCGATATCGTCAGCCAACTCATCAGCTTCAGTTTCTGTAGTGTCGGTTGTCGTTCCGTCGTTTGCTGTGGACTCGGGCCCACCGGCTTCAACTTGTTGTAACAACTCATCAAGTTCTGCACTGAGTAACTCAGAGGCCTGGTCATCATCTGTGACATCCGCTCTCTCACTCTGCTCATCGCCTTCTAACGCCAGAGATTCTGCAAATGCATCAAGCTCAGTTCGATCAAAATTCTGGTCTTCAACCAGGCTGCTAATCTGGGCATCCGTTAATTCATCACTACTCAAATCACTGGCAAAATGCTCACCGACTAACGCCTCGCTACCGTTATCGGTTTCCACCAGGATGTGTTCATCCTCGCTTATAGTAAAATCAGTCTTGTCATCCAGTTCGGTTACCGGCTCGGCAATCTGTTCTGCTTCAGTCACCGGCATGCTGTCTGGTGAATCATCCGGAAGATCTAGTTCAATTTCTTCCAGCAAGTCATCTTCATTGTCCTGCTGCGCGCTAGTTTCTTGCTGATCAAATTCAATGACATCGTCATCGTCGGCGCTGACCAGTTCCTGACTTACCGGCTCATCCGCCTCATCAAGTTGCGGCGCACCGGTTGACGTATCATCCTCGGCACTGCCAAGGTCAAATTCGTCTTCATCCAGTTCTATAATCGTATCGTCGTCATCTTCTGCTAAGAGCAACGCATTTAAATCACTGTCTGATAAAATATTGTTGGCATCAAATTCAGTGGCTGCCGTATCATCAGTAAGTTCAGAATTGCCCAGCACATCGTTTAGCAAATCATCTTCAGCGGCTGTAGTATTTTGGCCGCCGGCGCTGAGTAAACTGTCGTCATCCAGCAGGATATCGTCGTCTAACAGATCATCATCATCAAGCAAGGCATCATCGTTAAAGTCGGGCAGACTATCGTCCAGTTCTTCGGCTGCGCCAAAATCACCACTATCTGCGAACGCGTCATCGAGCAAGCTTTCATCAATATCAAATAAGCCGCTATCGTCTGCATCATTATCGTCCAGCGGCGGTAAAGGCGACTTGTAGTCCGCTGGCGGCACAGCGGCACTGCTAGCGGCAACTACTGCAGCCTCCGTTTGCTGGCCACGGCGTTTTAACCATAACACAACCAGCAACAGGATAATCAGCGCTGGAATGGACGCCGCCAACACCCATGTTATTGGGTTAGTGAAGATACTGGCACTTTCTTCTTGCTGCGCGGCCAACTCTTTGGCGGCCGCTGCTGCCTGCTGTTCCTGTGCCTGCTGCGCGGCAAGGATGTCAGCCTGTTGCTTTAACAACAAGTTTAGTTGCTGCTGCAAACTACTGTCTTCGCCTAGTTGCTGCTGCAGCGCTAACAATTCGGTCTGAACATCAGTCAGGGTGGACTTCAGCTGATTATTTTCTCTGGCAATCGCTTCTATCATCAGTAACGAATTACCAAACTGGTCTTTTAATTCAGTAAGCTGTTGTAATTGTGCAGCAGACACCGCGGAACTCTGGGCCTGTTGAGTATTATTTTGCTGAGCACTATTTTGCTGAGTATTGGCCTGACGGCTGGTGCGCGCCGCCCAGGCCCTGTCGTCTGCATCTGATTTGGCACGTGCGACGTTATTATCCACCAGCCGGATTTCCCGCAGCTGAGGTAGCTGTATGGTAGAGCCTGGACGCAGGTGGTTCAGATTGCCATCAATGAAGGCCTCAGAGTTTTTCAGGTAAATGGCATACATGACCTGATAAGTGCTGACATTAGCGCCTTCAGGTTTAACCTGCTCAGCAATTCGCCACAAGGTGTCGGTAGCACTTAGCGGTCCTAATTGCCGCTGCATTAGTGCGGTATCAGTGCCTTTTGGGCCACGTAAAGCGGTTGACGCGGGTTCATCAGCGAACGCACTTGCCGCTAACAGCGCCGAAAAATTGACAACTAACAATAAAGACAAGAGACGAAGTGGCATTACCTTTCCTTACCCGGGCAACTTAAGCTGAGTTATGCTTTATGCATGACAACACTGGTTCATTCTAAAAAATCAATGCAAACAGCGTTCCAAGATTAATACAGTATTGACCAAAAATGTGTTCTGCAAAATATAAAACAGTAACAATATTGTTGCCAGCATAACCCTAAACCAGAAAAAAGGCTCCAACTGGAGCCTTTTATTACAGATAATCGCGAATAAGATGCTCAGCAATCTGAATGCTGTTGGTCGCGGCGCCTTTACGAATATTATCGGCAACCACCCACAAATTAAGACCATTTTCATGGGAAATGTCCTGCCGTACCCGACCAACAAATACCTCGTCTTTACCCGCAGCACTGCAAACCTGGGTCGGAAAGTCAGTGTTATCCTCAAGCAGCACAACGCCCGGTGCATCTGCCAGTAATGCTTTGGCGTCTTCAACGCTAATCGGCATCCGGGTTTCAATGTGTATTGCTTCTGCATGGCCATAAAATACGGGTACCCTTACCGCCGTCGCATTTACTGCAATACTGCTGTCGGCAAATATTTTCTGGGTTTCCCAATGCATTTTCATTTCTTCTTTGGTGTAGCCGTTATCCATAAAAACATCAATTTGCGGAATAACATTAAACGCGATCTGACGGGCAAACTGGTCTTCACCTTCCAGTGGCCGGCCGTTCATCAGTTGCACCGTTTCTGCTGCCAGGGCATCGACAGCTGACTGACCCGCCCCACTTACCGACTGGTACGTTGCCACATTAATCCGGCTGATCCCCACCGCATCATAAATCGGCTTTAACGCCACTAACATCTGAATCGTTGAGCAGTTAGGGTTTGCAATAATATTGCGGTTTCGAAAATCTGCAATGGCCGAAGCATTCACCTCGGGTACCACCAGCGGAATATCTGCATCGTAGCGATAGTGTGACGTATTATCGATAACGACGCAGCCGGCATCGGCGGCTTTTGGTGCGTAAATAGCAGAAACACTACCTCCGGCTGAAAACAACCCAATGTGCGCCTGACTCCAGTCAAAGCTGTCGGCATCCAGTACCGTTATTTTCTCGCCTTTGAAGGTGACGCTGCCACCGGCAGAACGACTACTGGCCAGCGGAAATAATTGTGCTACCGGGAAATCACGTTGTTCCAGAATTTCTATCAAATGTTGCCCAACCAGACCAGTTGCGCCTAAAATCGCCACATTGTATTGTGATGAATATTGCGATGTGTCTTGCGATGTCATGCTTAAACCCCTTTTTGCTGACTTATAAAGCCTAACTGCATCATCCAGGCCGGTATCTGCGTGCCAGTCAGTTGTACTGAGCTGAACTCACGTCGCGCCGGATATGACTTTCGCAACCAGTCAAACCCTTCCCGCTGAATATGAAAACGGAATAACGCATCATCCCGACGCACATCATATAACATCCTTGCCAGATTTTGGACATCTGGAAGCCCAAAATTTCCAGATAATTGCACTTTGTCTATGGCGGGTATTGGCAACAGGTGTTCAAGCTGGCATAGCGGGGGCTGCTCTAATAGTTGACAAGCCTGCTGATACAGCATCGCGGTGCCCCTGGCCTTACCTTCAATACTATGGCCGGCAATATGGGCCGTGGCAATATCAAGATAAGGTAACAATGCGTTCAAAATCGCCGGCTCATTCTCCCAGACATCCAGCACTACTGGCCGGTGACGCTGCTGCAGTGCGTTGAGCAGAGCCTGGTTATCGATGATAGCTCCCCTTGCTGCATTGATCAGTGCACATTCTGGCTTTAGCAACGCCAGAGAATCTGAATTTAGTAAGTGTCGGGTTGGCGTCGACCCAGCGTTTACCATCGGTGCGTGAAAACTGATAATGTCGGCCTGGCGACACACCTCTGCAAATGGCGTATGAGGGAAATCCGCCTCGGCACTCGCCCGTGGCGGATCACAGAGCAGCACTGTTATGTTAAGCGCCGCCGCTGCCTTAGCCAGACGCTGGCCAATATTACCGACGCCGACAATACCCAGCGTTTTGCTGCTCAGTTGCCACTGATATTTGTCAGCCAGATACCACAATGCGCTTAGCACATACTCCAACACAGACTGGGCATTACATCCTGGCGCTGAACTGAAACTTACCCCACGTTCGCTCAAATAACGCTGGTCAATATGGTCCATACCAATGGTCGCCGTGCCGACAAAGCGTAATATCTTATTCCCGGCCAGTAAGCTCTGATCAACTGTTGTCACCGAGCGCACCAGCAATATTTGCGCGTCAGCTAACTCACTGGCTTGCACCGTACGACCATTAAAAAGGGTTACCGGCCCGAGATGGCCAAAAAATTCCGCCACCAGCGGCATATTTTCATCAGCGTATATTTTCATCGACACTCGTTTTCTTCTTTTAAATGACCAAATAATTGGCGTCATCCTGGTACGGGCAAAGCCTGACAATAAAACAAAAAGCCAGACGAATGTTCGCCTGGCTTTCTACACTGCAGCTGTTAAGCAACTCAGGGGCGATAACGTTGCATAACTAACGTGGCATTGGTGCCACCAAAGCCGAAACTGTTCGACATAATAGTGTTAAGGGTGGCCTCTTGCACTTGTTTAATAATATTCAGGCCAGCGGCAGCATCATCCAGTTCAGTGATGTTAATTGAGGGCGCAATAAAATTGTGCTTCATCATCAGTAAAGAGTAAATAGCTTCATGCACCCCTGCCGCACCCAGCGCATGACCGGTCATGGCCTTGGTGGCACTGATTGCGGGTGATTGACCGGCAAACACCTGCTGAATAGCGGCAAGCTCTTTTACATCACCTACCGGGGTGCTGGTACCATGGGTGTTAACGTAGTCAACCGGGCCTTCGACACCTTGCATCGCCATTTCCATACAGCGCACTGCACCTTCACCACTGGGGGCAACCATATCAAAACCGTCTGACGTTGCACCGTAGCCCACAATTTCACCATAAATTGTAGCGCCACGGGCCAGAGCATGCTCCAGTTCTTCAACCACCACAATACCGCCACCACCGCTTATTACAAAACCGTCCCGCTGCGCATCATAAGTGCGGGACGCAAGCTGTGGGGTTTCATTGTAGCGGCTGGACAAGGCGCCCATCGCATCAAACTCCATGGCCAGGGTCCAGTGCACTTCTTCGCCACCACCGGCAAAGACCACATCTTGCTTACCCAGCTGAATAAGTTCAACTGCATGACCGATGCAATGGGCACTGGTTGCGCAGGCTGAACTGATGGAGTAGTTCACCCCTTTTATTTTAAACGGCGTTGCCAGACAGGCAGAGCAGGTACTGGACATTGTTTTTGGCACAGCATAAGGGCCAACGCGTTTAACGCCTTTTTCACGAAGGGTATCTGCCGCCTCAATCTGAGTCTTTGAAGATGCGCCACCAGAGCCGACAACCAGGCCAACCCGTGGATCAGAAATTTGCTCCGCGGTTAAGCCGGCATCCGTCATCGCTTCTTGCATGGCAATGTAGGCATAAGCAGCCGCATCGCCCATAAACCGCATAGCTTTGCGGTCAATATGTTCTGCGGGGTTCATTTTAATGTTACCCCAGACCTGCGAGCGTAAACCAAATTCAACAAACTCGGGCGACGCCGTGATACCAGAGCGGCCTGCTTTTAACGACTCCAGCACTTGCTCCTGATTATTGCCAATGCTTGAAACAATACCCATGCCAGTGATAACGGCTCTTTTCATCTTTGCTCCCATGTCTGCTCATCGGCAGAGAAAATAATTATAGTGCCGCGTATTGTACGGACTTTGCAGTAAAAACTGGTCAGCTTTCAGCGTACAGCTGTACTTTTTTCAATTTTGCGTCAGCTTCGGTTAAACTACAAGTCGATTTTTCAGCCGGATACCATAATGCCATCGCTAAACCATGCCAATATCCACTTTAACCAACAGGGTACCCCAGTTGCCACTGATTTTGATGATATATATTTTTCTAATGATGGTGGCATGGCAGAGACAGACTATGTTTTTTTACACCATAACGGGCTGCCTCAGCGCTTTGAACATCATCACCAACACTATTTTCATATAGTAGAAACTGGCTTTGGCACCGGCGCGAACTTTTTACTGAGCTGGCAACGCTTTCGCCAGTTTCGCCAGCGACATCCCGCGGCACAGTGTCGCAAACTTTATTTTTCAAGTTTTGAAAAATATCCCCTTACTTACCGTGATCTTAGCCAGGCATTGCAGCTACATACCGCACTTAATGAACAGTGTCGGTTGTTGCTGGAACAATATCCCCCGGCGGTAACCGGATGTCAGCGGCTGATTTTTGATGAGGGCAGTGTTGTTTTAGATTTGTGGCTGGGCGATGTCAACGAGCTATTACCACAACTGCCCGCGCAAAGCCGCGCGGATGCCTTTTTT
This sequence comes from Arsukibacterium sp. UBA3155, assembly GCA_002364615.1. Lineage (GTDB taxonomy): Bacteria > Pseudomonadota > Gammaproteobacteria > Enterobacterales > Alteromonadaceae > Alishewanella. The sequence goes on from DEYP01000015.1 coordinate 89,285, forward strand.
CTCGATGGCTTTGCACCAGATAAAAACCCGCAAATGTGGCAACAAACCTTATTTGACAATATGGCAAGGCTTAGTCATGACGAGACAACCGTTGCTACGTTTACCTGTGCCGGCGTGGTGAAGCGTGGTCTGCAACAAAGCGGTTTTGCCATTAAAAAAGTAAAAGGCTTTGGCCGTAAACGCGAGATGCTCACCGCGTCGTTTAAAGTGCCAGAGGCTGACCTTAAAGCGCAGGCTGCAGCAGAAAAAAGTAGTGTCACAGAGAAAGTATGTATTGTAGGCGGTGGTATTGCCTCAGTTTGTCTAGCATTGCAGCTGGTCGAAAAAGGCATTGCTACCGAGCTTATTTGTGCAGATAATACCGTGGCTCAGGGTGCGTCTCATAATCTGCAGGGCGCCGTCTATCCAAACCTGCATCCCTTACCTACTACAGCCAGTCTGCTACATTGCCAGGCATTTCATTTTGCCCGGCATTTTTATCAACGCCTGGCGGCACAGGGCGTGGCATTCGCAATGCAGTGGTGCGGTGTGTTGCACCTTGCGACGAATCCGGCCCTTGTGCAACGTCAGCAAAAGATAATCGACCACGCTTCGTGGCCAACCGAGTTGGTTTATCCGGTAACTGCAGAACAGGCAAGTCAGATTGCCGGGGTGACACTTGAGCATAGCGGCATTTTTTTGCCGCAAGCCGGCTGGCTGAGTCCGCAACAATTTTGCCAGGCGGCGTTGGCCTTTTTGCAGCAGTCCACGCTATTTCAGGTAAAACTTAACAGTAAAGTCACTGCAATAAGTGCCATTGAGTCCGGTACCAAGCAAGCACCACTTTGGCAAGTATGGTGTCAGGACACTGCCGTCCCCAGCACGTGCTCACAACTGGTATTGGCCAACGGTGCCGATATCACGCAATTTAGTGCTGCCAGCCATTTACCGGTTAACCGGGTGCGCGGCCAGGTTAGTCATGTTAAGAGTAATGGCATGCAGGCGCTAAAAACCGTGTTATGTCATAAAGGCTATATCACACCGGCGCTGAATGAATGCCATGCGGTAGGCGCCACCTTTGATCGTCAAGCCAGCACAGCTTTTATTTCAGCAGCTGACAATGAAGAAAATCTGGCCCTGGTTAACCAGCAGTTGCAACAGCCAACGTGGTTTTCCGATGCTGAAGCAACCGATGCAAGAGCGGCATTTCGAGCAACGGTACCCGACCACCTGCCCCTGCTCGGAGCGCTGGCTCATCAGGACGGCTTGCACGTATTTGGCGGCTTGGGTGCGCGCGGAATTTTACTGGCACCCTTGCTGGCAGAAACCCTGGCCTGTCAGATAGCAGGTCAACCCGCCGCCATGACAACAGCTAATTTAGCGGCCATTGCTCCTGACCGATTTACTGCGGTAGCAAAAGCCTGAGAACTATCTGCAGAAAACTATCTGCAGAAAATTATCTGCTGAAAACTATCTGATGATGGCTATTTAGCCTAACCGCTGTTTCTGCTGGTCAAAGTCGGCTAAAGTTTGGTATGGTTAGCAGGTACTATCGCACTGCACACAAGGAAATAAAAATGCGATCTTTAGCTCTGTTTCTGGCTTCTGCTCTGTTTGCTTCAGTCTCACTTAATGTCTCTGCAGACAGTTTTTATCAGGTTCCGCTGACTGCTGACGCTCGTGAGTTTGCCAGGCTTGAAAATAAACTACCAGCAGTGCTCAGCTACTTTAGCCGCCAGTCAATGGCCGAGCTGCAAGACTTTTACCGCCAGCAATTGGGAGAGCCTGACAACAGTGCGATGGTCCACAATCGGTTAAATTTATATTACCGGGTTGATCAGCAGCAAGTCAGAATACTGATCTCTGAGCAAAATGACTGGCGCCAGATTGATATCATGGTGCAATAAAGCAATTTACCATGAACCAACGAATTATTGCGTTCTGGCATTAAGGTCTGGCCATTTGCAGCACTACGCGGCGGTTAGTGGCCCGCCCCAGACTAGTCTGGTTCGATGCAACGTGACGTCGTTCACCAAAGCCATCTACCTGAACTTTGTCGCCGGCCACGCCGGCTTCTGCTAAGAACTGCTTAATTTTTTCTGCCCGCTTGACAGACAACTGCTCGTTCATCCAACGTCCACCATAACTGTCTGTGTAACCTTGCAACTCAATAGATTCAATCTGTGAATCATGCTGTAAATACTCTGCAATCTGACCGAGACGACGTTCTGACTCAGGCGTCAGTTGATCACTACCCGACTCATAGCTCAGCACCGTAAACGCAATATCTTCAAAGCTGAAAGGTAACAAACTGGCAACACACTCTGTGAAAGCAAAATAGCCAGGCCCAAACTGCACCGGATTAAGCTTAGCGGCGACCTGATCATAAGGGCTATACCAATCCGCGTAGTAGAAGGTGGGACTAAACCCCTGCTCCAATTCCGTCAACAATGTCCAGGCCGTTTTTTTGGGTAGCTCGCCATTAAATTGCTTCAGCAAGGTCATGCTTGCCAAGTTTTTCCCAGGTTCGCCCGCCCGCCACGCCGGTGGCAAAGACAACACCTCCGCCAGACTATAGGCATCTGGCAGCCTGAGCATTTTTAGTTCGAAATTCAGGTTGAGTGCTTTGCTGGCTTTACTCTGAAAAACGGCATTACCAAAATTAGGGATGGCATGTTCCAACTGACAGAGCAACGGCGTTTGTTCCGTTAATTGCCACACTGACTGTTCAATACTGGCAGAATATTGACGTAACTGTTTAGCAGCGGCAACACTGCTACCCGTGACCAAAACGCACGCTAACGATATAAATACTAAGCCATAATTATGCATTTACTCTACCTTGTCACCTATTGGCAAATTGATTAACCCGCTCAGCTTGCGGCAAACCTTAACAGGAAGCCAGCCTCCGTTTGTTTTAATAAGCAAACACTATGCCGAATACAAGACGCTGGCATTTTTTTTTGGCATAATGCGCTCTGCTTTTTTAATGGTTGGCTTATGACAGACAAAACATCTCTGCTCGCGCAACGCTTTCGTGGCTATTACCCCGTCGTTATCGACGTTGAAACCGCAGGCTTTAATGCTCAGACAGATGCGCTGCTTGAGATTGCAGTAAACCTGCTGCAAATGGATGACGAGGGCAGACTCATCCCGGGCGAAACCCTGCATTATCATGTAGCTCCTTTTGAAGGTGCTAACCTGGATGCCAGCTCACTGGCGTTTAATGGCATCGACCCTTTTAATCCCTTGCGCGGCGCCGTGAGTGAGCGGGAAGCCTTGACTGAGATTTGTAAAGCAGTACGGTCCGCTCAAAAAGCAGCCGGCTGCCAGCGCACGGTGATTGTGGCTCATAACTCGGCATTTGATCAGGGTTTTGTTAATGCGGCTATTGCCCGCACCAATTACAAACGTTCGCCCTTTCATGCTTTTGTGTCTTTCGACACCACCAGCCTGGCTGCATTAGCATTGGGCCAGACGGTGCTGGCTAAAGCGTGTCAGCAAGCAGGTATTGCTTTTGACAGTAAAGAAGCCCACAGCGCGCTCTACGATACCGAGCGCACTGCCGAGTTATTTTGTTATATTGTCAACAAGTGGCAGCAGTTAGGGGGGTGGCCCCTGCCCATACCGGACAACGCCGAAGACGCTGAATAATTGTTAAAAAAACAGGGAGCATTGCTCCCTGCTTTTCTAACGTCACTTCACCCATCACGAACCCGGGTTTGTACTCACTCAGCGTCGGTTGTGGTATCGGTGCCTGCTGATTTAGCAGCAGTATCTTTTACCAGAGGCTGCAACTCGCCCCGCTGGAACATTTCCAGAATAATATCGCAGCCACCAATTAACTCACCATCAAGCCACAATTGCGGAAACGTTGGCCAGTTAGCGTATTTTGGCAATTCAGCCCGGATATCCGGATGTTGCAAAATATCGACAAAAGCGAACTGTTCACCACAGGCAATTAGTGCTTGAGAAGCCTGAGCAGAAAAACCACAACTTGGGAATTTAGGCGAGCCCTTCATAAATAACAGAATGGGGTTTTCAGCAATTTGCTGCTTAATTTTATCCAATGTCTCCATTTTTACCTCTGCAGAAACTTAAAAAGTTGAACCATTTTACGCTTATCTTTCGCGACTAACACTTGAGTTCATAAAAAAAAACCCAATATCTGCTCTACAATTACAATTATTACTAACAATAATTGCTGGTTTTGTCTAAGAACCAGCACAGCATGTGAAGCGTAAAACCGACATAGTTAAAACTTGAGTAAATTAGTCAGGTTTTGTAGTCTACGCGATGCAGACATCTTTAACAACGATAACGGAGCACAACAATGGCCTTTGAATTACCCGCATTACCTTATCCGAAAGACGCATTAGCCCCGCATATTTCAGCAGAAACGCTGGAATATCACTATGGCAAACACCACAATACTTACGTGGAAAAATTAAATGGTTTAGTAAAAGACACACCGAACGCCAGCAAATCGCTGGAAGAAATTATCCGGAGTTCGGACGGTGGCTTGTTCAACAACGCCGCTCAGGTTTGGAATCATACGTTTTACTGGCACTGCTTATCACCGAACGGTGGCGGTGAACCGACTGGCCACCTAGCCGACGCAATTAATGCAAAGTGGGGCTCGTTTGCTGAGTTTAAAAAAGCACTGAATGATAAAGCAGTAAATAATTTTGGTTCAAGCTGGACATGGTTAGTCAAAAAAGCCGATGGCAGTCTGGATATTGTTAACACCAGCAATGCTGCAACACCCATTCAGGATGCCGCCGTAACTCCGGTGCTGACTGTCGATTTATGGGAACATGCCTACTACATCGATTACCGCAATGCTCGCCCTAAATACCTTGACGCATTCTGGGCGTTGGTAAATTGGCAGTTCGCTGGCGATAACTTCGCTAAATAAGTTAACTGATTTTTATTAGTTAACACTGCAAAATACAGTATGTTTTGAATACCCGGCTTTGCCGGGTATTTTTTATCCGTGCTCAGCCAAAGCTCCCTTCCCCGCTTGCCACTTTTCACTTTTTTGCGGTAATACTGTTGCGAAGCCTTTACGTATTGCTAAGTGCGTGTGCCATTAAATCTTAACATTTTTCGGTGAATTAAACAGGCGAAGATGATTTTTACTGTCTAACCTTAAAGCAACAGCAACGACATCTGTTTTCCCCACGAGCAATGGCTGGAGGTGCGTATGGGCATTTTTGAGCACTACAAATCACGATATGAGGCCACCCGAGAAGAAGAGTTCAGTATTCAGGAATATCTGGCGCTTTGTAAAGAAGATAAAAGTTGCTACGCCACGGCAGCAGAACGATTATTGCTGGCCATTGGCGAGCCTGAGCTTATCGATACAGCTCAGGATCCGAAGCTAAGCAGGTTATTTTCCAACCGCGTCATTGCCCGTTACCCCGCCTTTTCTGAGTTTTATGGCATGGAAGATGCGATAGAGCAAATCGTGTCCTACCTTAAGCATTCAGCGCAGGGTCTGGAGGAGCGTAAGCAAATTTTATATTTATTAGGCCCGGTCGGTGGTGGTAAATCATCACTGGCAGAAAAACTTAAGCACCTGATGCAACAAGTGCCAATTTACTATCTTAAAGGCTCACCAGTATGTGATCACCCCCTTTCATTATTTGATGCCAGCGAAGATGGCCGCTTGTTACAGCAGGAATATGGCATCCCACCCCGCTACCTGCGTAATATTCTATCGCCATGGGCGACCAAAAGGTTGCATGAATACAATGGAGACATCAGCCAGTTTAGGGTAGTTAAAAAATATCCGTCAATTTTAGACCAGATCGCTATCGCCAAAACGGAGCCTGGTGATGAGAACAATCAGGACATTGCAGCACTGGTTGGTAAAGTAGACATCCGCAAATTAGAACATTTTGCTCAGAACGACCCCGATGCCTACAGCTATTCGGGCGCCCTGTGCCGGGCGAATCAGGGCCTGATGGAATTTGTGGAAATGTTCAAGGCCCCGATCAAAGTCCTGCATCCGCTATTAACGGCGACGCAGGAAGGTAACTACAATGGTACAGAAGGTCTGGCTGCCCTGCCTTTCGACGGTATTATTTTAGCGCACAGCAATGAGTCGGAATGGCAGACTTTTCGTAACAACAAAAACAACGAAGCGTTTCTGGACCGGGTTTATATCGTCAAAGTGCCATATTGCCTGCGCCTGAATGAAGAGAAGAAAATCTATCAGAAACTGCTGGAGCACAGCGAGTTAAATGCGGCGCCCTGCGCACCGGGCACTTTAAGTTCACTGGCTCAATTTGCGGTGCTCTCCAGGTTAAAACAACCTGAAAACTCGAGCATTTATTCAAAAATGCGGGTGTACGACGGGGAAAGCCTGAAAGACACCGATCCAAAAGCCAAATCTTATCAGGAATATCGCGATTATGCTGGCGTAGATGAAGGCATGACCGGACTCTCTACCCGTTTTGCCTTTAAAATTCTATCCCGGGTATTTAACTTTGACAGTACTGAGGTCGCCGCCAACCCAGTGCACCTGTTTTATGTACTGGAACAACAAATAGAACGCGAGCAATTTGCCGCTGATACCGCAGAGCGCTACCTGGAGCATTTAAAAGGCTATCTTATTCCGAAGTATATTGAGTTTATCGGCAAAGAGATCCAAACCGCATATCTCGAGTCGTACTCCGAATATGGCCAGAACATCTTTGACCGCTACGTTATTTATGCTGACTTCTGGATCCAGGATCAGGAATACCGCGATCCGGAAACAGGGCAATTGTTCGACAGAGCGGCATTAAATGCCGAATTAGAGAAAATCGAAAAACCCGCAGGTATTAGTAACCCAAAAGATTTTCGCAATGAAATTGTCAACTTTGTACTGCGAGCCAAAGCAAAAAACAATGGCAAGAATCCGCTGTGGACCAGTTATGAAAAACTTCGCACTGTGATTGAGAAGAAAATGTTTTCTAGTACCGAAGAGCTGTTGCCGGTAATTTCATTTAATGCCAAAACCTCTACCGAGGATCAGAAAAAACATGATGATTTCGTCAACCGGATGATGGAAAAAGGCTACACCCGTAAGCAAGTCAGGCTGCTGTCGGAATGGTATTTGCGGGTTCGCAAATCACAATAATGCCGGAGGTAGTATGGCGCACTTTATTGACCGACGACTTAATGGCAAAAACAAAAGTGCTGTCAACCGGCAGCGCTTTATCAGACGGTATAAGCAGCAGATTAAAAAAGCAGTAGCCGATGCTATCAGCGATCGGAGTGTTACCGATATCAGCAGTGGCGAAAGCGTCACTATCCCGCATAAAGATATCACTGAACCTTTTTTTCATCAGGGAAAAGGCGGACGTCGGCAGATTATTCATCCGGGCAATGATCAGTTTAGTGAAGGTGACCGCATTGCCAGGCCACAAGGTGGTGGTCAGGGTTCAGGGCAAGGCGACGCCAGCGCAGATGGCGAAGGCAGCGATGACTTTGTGTTTTCCATTTCTAAAGATGAATACCTGGATTTACTGTTTGAAGATTTAGCCCTGCCAAACCTGCAGAAAAATCAACTGGATAAACTGGTTCAGTATAAAAACGTCAGAGCAGGGTTTCGCGCCGATGGTGTACCAAGCACTATTGATATTGTGCGCTCCCTTCGTGGCTCACTGGCCAGGCGCGTGGCATTAACCGCCAGTAAAAAAGTAACCCTAGCAGAGCTTGAGCAGCAACTTCAGACGTTGGACCGGGAGCCAGTACCCGATCAGCAGCTACGGCTGCAACTGCTCGAACAGATTGCGACGGTGAAGGCCCGCATTGCTGCAGTACCGTTTATTGACAGTTTTGATTTACGCTTTAGAAATTACCAAAAAAAGCCAGAGCCTACCAGCAAGGCGGTTATGTTTTGTCTGATGGACGTCTCCGGCTCGATGGACCAGCCTACCAAAGATATGGCAAAACGCTTTTATATCCTGTTGTATTTATTTTTAAGTCGTAGCTATAAAAATGTCGACGTGGTTTACATCCGGCATCACACTCAGGCAAAAGAAGTAGACGAGCAAGAGTTTTTTTACTCTCAGGAAACCGGCGGCACCATTGTGTCTTCAGCCGTGAAATTGATGCACGAGATTATTACCGATCGGTACGACCCCACCTTGTGGAATATTTATGCCGCTCAGGCATCAGATGGTGATAACTGGACTGATGACAGCGCGCCCTGTGCGGCGCTGCTCGCCAATAAAGTACTGCCACTGGTTCGTTATTATGCCTACATTGAAATCAGCCCCCGGGCCCATCAGAGCCTGTGGCACGAGTATGAAAAACTATTGATTCAACACGATAATATGGCCATTGAGCATATCAGAGAATTAGCTGATATTTATCCGGTATTTCGCCAGCTATTTAAAAAGCAGGCAGCCTGAGGAGATACTATGGCTAAAGCACACGTCCGCCCTCATTGTCTGTCCGACGGTCCGGACTGGACCTTCGATTTGCTCGAACAATACCATCAGGAAATTGCCCGGGTTGCCGGCATTTACCGGCTGGATACCTACCCCAATCAAATCGAAGTGATTACTGCCGAGCAAATGATGGATGCCTACTCCAGTGTCGGCATGCCGTTGGGTTATCATCACTGGTCCTATGGTAAAAAGTTTATCCAAACCGAACAAAACTATAAACGAGGCTACATGGGACTCGCTTATGAAATCGTCATTAATTCCAACCCCTGCATTGCCTACCTGATGGAAGAAAACACCATCACAATGCAAGCGCTGGTGATGGCACATGCCAGTTATGGACATAACTCCTTTTTTAAGAATAATTATCTTTTTAAAACCTGGACCGATGCGGGTTCCATTATCGACTATCTGGTTTTTGCCAGAAATTATATCAGCCAGTGTGAAGAAAAATATGGCATTACAGAAGTGGAAGATATGCTCGACTCCTGCCATGCGCTGATGAACTATGGTGTAGACCGCTACAAGCGTCCTCAGAAAATATCGCTGGAAATAGAGCAAAAACGCCAACAGGAACGCGAAGCCTACCTGCAAAGTCAGGTAAATGATTTATGGCGGACCATCCCATCTAAGGCGCCCACAGCAGCTGAAGACTTGGCTCGCTTTCCGGCAGAGCCACAGGAAAACCTGCTGTATTTTATCGAGAAAAATGCACCGTTACTGACGCCATGGCAGCGGGAAATTGTCCGGATAGTCCGCAAAATATCTCAGTACTTTTATCCACAAAAACAAACTCAGGTAATGAACGAAGGTTGGGCAACATTCTGGCATTATACTATTTTGCAGCACTTATACGATGAGGGTAAAGTTAGCGACCGCTTTATGCTGGAAGTGCTGCACAGCCATACCAATGTAGTCGCACAACCGGAGTACCACAGTAAGCATTATTCAGGCATTAACCCCTACGCCCTGGGCTTTGCCATGTTTACCGACATTCGTCGGATCTGCGAACAGCCTTCCGCTGAGGACAAAGAATGGTTTCCTGATATCGCCGGTAGCAACTGGGTTGAAACGCTGCATTTTGCGATGGAGAACTTTAAGGACGAAAGCTTTATCAGCCAGTATTTATCACCCAAAGTGATCCGTGATTTTCATTTGTTTGCCATTGTGGATGATGACGAGGCAACCAGTCTTGAAGTCAGCGCTATACATAATGCACAAGGATACCAGCGGATCCGGCAGATGCTGTCCGCTCAGTATAATTTAAGCCAGATCGAACCCAATATTCAGGTATACAACGTTAACATTAATACTGACCGCGCATTAACCCTGCGTTATATCCCACAGCAACGGGTGCCGCTGGCTAAAAATGCAGCTGAAGTGTTAAAGCACTTACATCGGTTATGGGGCTTTGAGGTCATTCTCGAGCAGTTAAATCAAGATGGCAACGGCGAATTGCTACTGCGTTGTCCACCGCCACCGGGCTAAATAGCAACCGATAAGCGGTGCTTCACTCTTCATCCGGACTGTAGCACGTCACTTTATTTCGGCCATCAACTTTGGATTTATACAAGGCGTTATCGGCGGCTTCTATCCAGTGCCGGTGTTCCTGCATGCTGACGTCACGCTCTGCCAATCCAAGGCTGATAGTGACATTCAGCACGGTTTTGTTATAGGCAATCGCTAACACTGCGACTTGCTGTCTGATCCTTTCTGCCAGACAGACCGCCTGCTCTATAGAGGTATCAACCAGCAGAACAGCAAATTCCTCACCACCATAGCGGCCAGCCAAATCGGTGGTTCTGGTGTTGGCTTTAATGACATCCGCAACCTTACGAATCACTTCATCACCGGCGCTGTGACCGTAAGTGTCATTCACCCGCTTAAAATGGTCAATATCACACATTAGCAGCGTGCTATGGTGCTGGGTATAACGCTGTAACCGGTTAAACTCCTGAATCAGTGCATCTTCCCAGTGCCCGCGGGTACTTAGCTGCGTCAGAAAATCTGTTTTCGATAACTGCTTCAGCCGACCATTCATCGACTCGAGCTCAGACCTACTGACGGCGGCGTCGGTTACATCGTAAATGATGATGCACAGATGGGTCACTTGCCCCCGGGTGTCGGTCAGTGGGAAAATAGTACTGTTTTGGTACATGTATTCAGCACTGCCGGTAATAGGCCGGTAATTCTTAAACTTAAAAATGTAGGGACGTTGCTCCCAGATAGTAAAGGCCCGGTTTTTCAGTAAAATAACGGGATCACATTTACGTCGCAACCAATCCTCGTCAATTTCTGGAAATAAATCAAATAAATAGCGCTCTCTTACCTGACGTGGTGTTAAACCACTATGACTTTCCATAAAACCATTCCAGACTTGGATCCGGTAGTCACTGTTTAATACAACCAGTCCGACATCCACGGTCTGAAACATGTCCATCAACCAATGAACTTCAGAAACATCAAACTCGGCATTGGTTAAACTCATGGCTATTCTTCCAGTAAAAAAGCAACTTTGTGCTTCATGGTTTTAACACTGTCTTCGGTAAACAACAACAGTAAGTCACAGTTAATATTATAATTTTCAATGCCATAACTTAGCTCTATTGCCAGCGTTTTGCGCCAGCGCCTGGCGTTTGTTTTAATCAGCTCACTCACCGGCGCATGTTGACCAAGCACGACCGGATGCCCCTGACTAAAGCTCATATCGAGTTGCTCAGCAATACCTTTTAGTACAGCGCCAATTAAAATATTGGCGACATCCATTAGCAATTCCAACTCAGTTGATGAGGTCAACTCCCCCTGAAAATTCAGCAAGCCGGCGATATCTTTAAAACTGGAATCCGTGAGGATAAGCAGTGCTTCACCGGCAACGCCGCCGCCGATAAAGCCCTGACATACTGCAGAGGTAGAAGAATGTTGCTCTACTGACGCCAGCGCCATATGTAGCTCACTGACCTCAATAACATTGACGTTAGGGATGGGTAACTTCACAAAAACATTCAGCAGCCTGGCCAGTAAATCCCCTGCCTGCCCCATCGCTACATTGGTAATTTCCTGGAAAACATCACGCATTTCTGCATTGAGCTCTGTGTCAGCAGGCCGCTTAACGGCTTGTACAGGCGCAGGTTTACGTAAGGTCGCGTTTTGAAAAATAACCTGCAATTTAGCGGTATCAACAGGTTTGCGAATAAAATCAATCGCTCCCAGTTCCATTACCCTTTGATACGCTTCAGGCTGAACGTCACCGGAGACCACCACAACATTGACATTAAGCTGGCGCCTTTTCAGCTCGGCTAACACCTGATAGCCATCCATTATCGGCATATTTAAATCGAGAAACAGCCAGTCAATCTGCTCTTTCTCCAGGGTCGCCAGAGCATCAGCACCATGACCAGCAAAATGAACGCTGTCTTGCCAATCCTGTGGTAAGATCCTTGCAAGTTGTTTGCGAGCCAGATTCGAATCATCACATATTAGTACTGCGGCGGTCATTGAGCACTCACTTTAATACTTCTTCCGTTTATAATAGACGCAAAACTGTTATAGATAACAGCACTAACGGCAAATAAATTGTGTTATTGCTTTAATTACTATTACATTCCAGATAATTAGGATATTCACTATGTTAATCCAGTTTAGAAAATCTTTAATCATAAGCACAGTGTTATTTAGCACCGTTTTTAGTCTACCAGTAATGGCAGCAGATCTCACGGCCAAATTACCGAGCAGAATAAGTGAGGTTAAAGCGGGTAATCAACAAGTCGTATTGCTGGGCAAGGAATTGAAAACTGGCCAGCGCGCACCGGCATTCAAAGTTGTTGACAATAATTTTAAAACGGTGCAGTTACAAGATTTTCGGGGTAAGACCCTGTTGATCAGCGTAGTACCAAGTATTGATACCGGTATCTGCTCATTGCAAACTAAGCGTTTTAACAATGAAGTCGCCAATTTACCCGAAAATGTGGTGTTGCTTACCATCAGCACCGATTTACCTTTCGCTCAGAAACGTTACTGCGAGCAAGAACAAGTCGCAGACATGGCGGTTTTATCAGACGCAGTATGGCGCGATTTTGGCAGCAGCTATGGTTTGCTGATTAAAGATATGGGCTTGCTGACCCGGGCTATTTTATTAATTGATAACGAGGGTAAATTGCACTATCAACAATTAGTACCAGAACTGGCGCAGGAGCCTGATTATGATGCGGCACTGGCAGCACTGACTGGCTTATTAAAACAGCCCTAGTCGTTGTTGTTTAAACGTAGTCCCTCAAAAAAGTTAACATCCTCTCTTGAAAAATAACTATCCAGCCTCATTTATTAAGCAGGTGGCCTGATAAGGCACCTGCTACAGCCTGGTATCAGCACAAAAGCTGACTTGCTGCTTACCCGTTCAAAAGAAGGGTATTAACCAACCATTTTGCTATCTACAGAGGATTTGGCTATGAACAACTTAGATTTTACTCCGTTTTACCGCTCTTTTATCGGTTTTGACCACCTGGCAAACCTGATGAATGCAGCTGCCCGCAACGAAAAACAACCTGCATATCCGCCCTACAATATTGAGGTTACCGGTGAAGACGAGTACTGCATCACCATGGCCGTCGCTGGCTTTAGTGAACAGGAGTTGTCAATCGAAACCGAGCACAATACCTTAGTGGTGCAAGGCCAGAGAGACAGTAAGGATAATGGCCGACACTTTGTCCATCAGGGAATAGCGGAACGTAACTTTGAACGCAAGTTTCAGTTATCTGAGTATGTAAAAGTAACGGGCGCATCGCTTGGCAATGGCTTGTTGCACATCACCCTGGTACGTGAGGTACCTGAGGCGTTAAAACCGAGGAAAATTACTATTGGTAATAGTAGCCAGCCACATCTGGTTACTGAGGCCAATAACAACCGAGCTGAAAACAGCAAGGTAAAAACTGCTGTAAACGGCTAATAAGCAAGTAACTGTTGCAATAAACGAATAAGCCCTCAATTGAGGGCTTATTCTTATAACCCAGCGGATCTTGCTGCTGGGAGCTCACTAAGATTAATCTAAAAGTTTAACCAATTGCGCACTAATCTCTTCAACAGGTTTGGTGCCTTCGACATAATGATACTGAGTTTCGCCAGCAGCGGCCGCTTTGCGATAGTACCCCACTAATAACTCAGTCTGCTCATGATATATGGCAAGACGTTTACGTACAGTAGCCTCTATATCGTCTGGACGAATAATCAGGTCCTCACCGGTTTCATCGTCTTTTCCTGCCACTTTAGGTGGATTATAAGTAGTGTGGTAAACCCGGCCGGACGCCGGATGTACCCGACGGCCACTCATCCGCTCCACGATAACATCATCTGGCACATCGAATTCAATTACATGGTCGATTTCAATACCCTGTTCCCGCATCGCATCGGCCTGAGGAATGGTCCGGGGGAAACCATCCAGTAAAAATCCTTTGCTGCAATCGTCTTTCGCAATTCGCTCTTTTACCAAACCAATAATAATATCATCTGAAACCAGCTGCCCGGCATCCATCACCTGCTTTGCTGCCAGCCCTAACTCAGACCCTTCTTTAATGGCCGAGCGCAACATATCGCCGGTCGAAATTTGTGGGATCCCATATTTATTCATTAAAAACTGAGCCTGGGTTCCTTTTCCGGCACCCGGGGCCCCTAACAAAATGATACGCATAGCAACACCCTCGTGTTCTCGGATTATTCCAATATTTATAATATCTGAATCTTTACACAATGCGCCTGCTGAAACAAGAATTTTGTCCACTGGTGCTACCTGAGGTGGCGTATTTACTAGCCTTTAGTCGATAGCCTTGATATCAGCAGGGTCTGACGCCGTTTACATCCTAAAACGACAGAAACTAACGCTTTTCTACCCACTATTACCCTTAGATCCCGACTAAAGTCTGAGGGCTATAATAAAAAACCCGCTCAGGCTAACGCACCGGGCGGGTTTATTTGAGCGATGGCTTTGTTACTTGGCCAGCGATAACAGTAAGTTATTTAACCGTGTTACATAGCTGGCAGGATTCTTTAAACTGCCACGCTCTGCCAGCAACGCTTGCTCAAACAACACCTGCGCCCATTCATTGAACCGTGCATCATCCGTCTCGTCGGCAATATGTTTTACCAGCTGATGTTCAGGATTCAGCTCAAAAATTGGCTTCACGTCCGGTACTTTCTGGCCCACTGACTCCATCAGTTTCATCATCTGGGTGCTCATATCGTGTTCATCGGTAACCACGCATGCCGGGCTGTCGGTTAAGCGGTGACTAACCTTAACCTCTTTTACTTCATCACCCAGCGCCGTTTTAAAACGCGCCAGCACACTGGCAAATGCTTCGGCTGTTTCTTGCTGGGCTTTTTGAGTTTCTTCATCGTCCAGCTTAGTTAAATCTAAGCCACCTTTCGCCACGGAGCGCAGTTTCTTCTCACTAAACTCAGGTAAGTGCTGAATTAACCACTCATCAATCCGATCAGAGAGCAGCAACACCTCAATGCCTTTTTTACGGAACACTTCCAGATGAGGACTGTGCTTAGCTGCCTGATAACTATCGGCTACCACGTAGTAAATTTCATCCTGGCCTTCTTTCATCCGGCCAAGATAATCGGCCAGCGATACGTTCTGCGTTGCATCATCATTATGAGTAGATGCAAAGCGCAATAAGCCGGCAATCTGCTCTTTATTAGCCATGTCTTCGGCCGGACCTTCTTTGAGCACCTGGCCAAACTCGTCCCAGAACACCTGATACTGCTCAGGATCTTTTGCCAGTTTATCCAGCATTTTCAAGGTGCGATTGGTGCAGCCTTTGCGCAAACTCTGGGTAACTTTAGTATCCTGCAAAATTTCCCGTGACACGTTCAGCGGTAAATCACTGGAATCCAGCACGCCCTTGATAAAGCGCAGGTAACTTGGCATAAACTGTTCAGCGTCATCCATAATAAAAACGCGCTGTACATAAAGTTTCAGGCCATGCTTCGCTTCGCGATTCCACATATCGAACGGTGCTTTTTTCGGCACGTACAACAGGCTGGTGTAATTGCTGCTGCCTTCAACTTTGTTGTGGCTCCAGCTAAGGGGCTCACTCCAATCGTGAGAGATATGCTTATAAAACTCCTGATATTCAGGCTCGGTAATTTCAGACTTATCTCGGGTCCACAGTGCAGTTGCTTTGTTAACCGCCTGCCAGCTGCCTTCAGTCGCGGCGATAGTCTCACCTTCTTCTTCACGCTCAGGCGAGCCTTCCTGCCACATTTCTACCGGAATGCTGATATGGTCAGAGTATTTAGTAATAATACTCTCCACTTTCCAACGGCTTAAGAACTCATCTTCACCCTCTCTCAGGTGCAGAATAATATCGGTACCGCGGCTGTCTTTAGTAATCGGTGCCAGGGTATACTCACCTTCACCGGCAGATTCCCATTCAACAGCTTCGTTAGTTCCGGCTTTGCGGGTACGCACCGTCACTTTGTCTGCAACAATAAAGGCCGAATAAAACCCGACGCCAAACTGACCGATCAGCTTAGAGTCTTTGCTTTGATCACCAGATAACTGAGAGAAAAACTCTTTGGTGCCTGACTTTGCTATAGTGCCTAAATGAGAAATGACTTCCTGCTCAGTCATGCCGATACCGTTGTCACTGACGGTCAGGGTCTTGTTGGCTTCATCCAGACTGATCCGGACTTTTAAATCACCATCTTCGCCATACAGACTGGAATCAGACAAGGCCAGAAAGCGCAGCTTATCGGCGGCATCGGAAGCATTTGATACCAATTCACGCAGAAAAATTTCTTTGTTGGAATACAGTGAATGGATCATCAGGTTCAGTAGTTGTTTTACTTCAGCCTGAAAGCCATGAGTCTGTTTCTGTCCAGGGTTAGTGGCAGTATTATCACTCATTATTAGGTCCTCGAACGTAGTGTTAGCAAAAATAATAAAACGCGGCTGCGTTGATCAGTTGCCAGTTATATGGGGTAACCGGCAACAAAATTCAAGCTATAAAAAATACGCAGGTACAATATGCGGGTATAAGGTGATCAGAAGGATTTCCGGCCACTAAAAGCATGGGACAAGGTGGTGCCGTCGATATATTCGAGCTCACCACCCACTGGTACCCCCTGAGCTAAACGGGTTACCGGAATAGCATACTTACGGCACAGCTCTGCCAGGAAATAGGCCGTCGCATCGCCTTCCACCGTCGGGTTAGTTGCCAGGATAACTTCACTAATGTGGCCTTTAGCTAACTGCTTATCCAGACGGTCCAGCCCCAGCTCAGCGGGGCCAATGCCATCGAGTGGCGAAATATAGCCCATCAACACAAAATACAGGCCGTTGAACTGACCGGTATGTTCAATCGCCAGCTGATCGGAAGCAGAGCCCACCACACACAAGGTGCCTGCCTGCGCTCGGGCCGGATCGGCACAAAGCGCACACAAATCTGTTTCGCAGAAAGTACGACAGCACTGACAATGCCCCACCTTTTCCATGGCTTTTGTCAATGCCACACCGAGTCTTGCGCCGCCTTCACGGTTGCGCTCCAGTAACTGAAAAGCCATACGCTGTGCAGACTTAGGCCCCACGCCGGGTAGCACCCGCAAGGTTTCTATTAATTGCTGAACTAAAGGGGCCAATTTACTCATACGGCGTAATTACCTTAATTAAAATGGTAATTTCATACCGGGCGGTAATTGCATACCACCGGTCACTTTGGCCATCTGCTCTTTGTTATTTTCTTCAACCCGGCGCACCGCATCGTTTAAGGCCGCTGCCACTAAATCTTCCAGCATTTCCTTATCATCCGCCAGCAAGCTGTCATCTATCTCAACCCGGCGCACATTATGGCCACCTGTCATGGTAATTTTTACCAGGCCGGCTCCCGACTCACCGGTTACTTCCATATTGGCAATTTCGGCTTGCACCTTCTGCATTTTTTCCTGCATGGCTTGCGCCTGCTTCATAATATTGCCCATACCACCTTTAAACATAATTTCATCTCTCTTTTTACTTTGCTGACGTCACGATAATCAGTAACGCCATAAATTACAAGATAAGCCCCGCTGGTGCAGAGGCTAGTTTACCTGCAAGGTGTCTAACAACAAGCTGGCATCAAATTGTTGCTGTATTTGTTGAACGTTCGGGTCTTGCTGCAGCAACCTGCTGACATAACCTAGCCGCTCCTGTTCAATGCGTTGCTGTATAGCTAACGGGCACTGCTCCACGTTGTTAGTATAATGGATTGCTAACTGCAAAGACTGGCCCATGGCATCAGACAATAAACTCTGTAACTGGCTGCGAAAATCCTCGTTATCAAGGTGCTGTTGGCTCTGCTGCACCTGCAAGGTCAGCGTCTGATGATCCAATTGCATCGCACTGTTAAGCAAAAACAGTCGCATCAGGCCACCTACCGGCATTTTTTCGATAAGGGCGGCCCAACTATCCACTTCAGCCGCAAACCGGACCGAGAAGTTTTGTTCATTGATCTCTCCATCAAACTGCTTACCGGGCTCTGCCTGCTGGTGACTTTGCTGCCACAACGAATCAAGCATGGCCTGATTTACCGGGTCTTCCGGATAAAGTTGCTCTGGTTCCGGCTCTGCCTCATCCGGATAAGTTGCCAGGGCTTGCTGCTTGGCAGCCGGCTCGCTATCGAGCGGTGTGACCGGTTGCAACTGACCTGCCGCTTTATTTACGGCTACGAGGTGCTGATGGCTCACCTGCTGTGACGCTATTGATGGCGACGGCGTGGGTGATGGCAAAGACCCGGCTGATGGCACCGGCGCAGGCCGGTGCTCAGACTTTTTTGGCGGTAAACCACCTGTATCTGCAGCCAGTCCCCGGCGCTTAATAATACTGGCAGTCAGGGGGTCGATACTGTCGACTGGCGCAGACTGCACTGGAGCAGTTTCTGGCGGAACAGGCTGCGGTGAGGCTTTAGCCTGCGAGATAACTCCGGCACTTTCAGGCTCAGCAGTGTGAGTTGCAGGCTCTTGCGTTGGTGTAGCTTGTGCTGTTGTTTGCGCTGTTGTTGTTGGTACTGGGCCCGATTGCGCGTCGGTAGATTGCGCTGCAGGAGTCATGACGGGCTTACCCAAAGTAGCAGTGGCTGCGCCGCCAGGCGCAGGCACAAACGCCAGGGCCCGCAACAACGCCATCTCCAAACCTGTGCGTTCATCCGGGGCATAGCGTAATTCGCGTTTACCGCTAATTAACAGCTGATAATACAGCTGCAATGCTTCCGGACTCTGATCAGCAGCCAGCTCCCCGACAAACTCAGGCTGCTCTGACAGCTGCGCTGCAGTTGGCTCCAGCTGGGTTAATGCCGCCTGATGAAGCAGGCACAGCATATCATCCAGTACCGTACTGTAACTGTTATGCTGACTTATCAATGCCTGTAGTTCAGCCTGCAAGGCTTGAAAATCCTGTTGCAAAATGGCACGCAGTATTGCACTGGCAAACTGTTGATCTAAAAAGCCCAGCATCTCACGCACCACGTCAAGATTTAGCTGGCTATTACTTTGCGCAATCGCCTGATCGGTCAGGCTTAGCGAGTCACGCAAGCTGCCCTTGGCGGCTTTAGCCAACAGCGTCAGCGCAGCCGTTTCAAACGGGATTTGCTCTTGCGTCAATACATGCGCCAGATGGCCTGCAATCTGATCAGGACTCAGCGCTTTTAAACTAAATTGTAAACAGCGTGACAACACTGTCACCGGTAGCTTTTGCGGGTCAGTTGTCGCCAGCAAAAACTTCACATGAGGCGGAGGTTCTTCCAGGGTTTTCAGCAAAGCATTAAAGCTGTGGCGCGACAGCATATGCACTTCGTCAATCAGGTAAACTTTAAAACGACCACGACTGGGGGCATATTGCACATTATCGAGTAAGTCGCGGGTATCTTCTACTTTTGTGCGGGAGGCGGCATCAATTTCCAGTAAGTCGACAAAATTGCCCGCGTCTATTTCTTCGCAGGCGCCGCATACACCACAAGGGGTAGCAGTAATACCAGTTTCGCAATTTAAACTTTTCGCAAAAATACGGGCTATGGTGGTTTTACCCACGCCGCGGGTGCCGGTAAACAAATAGGCATGGTGCAGCCGGCTACTGCTCAGCGCATTACTCAGCGCCACCTTGACATGAGCCTGGCCAACCAGTTCGCTAAACTGTTTTGGCCGCCATTTTCTTGCTAAAACCTGATAACTCATGCCACAGCCTGATGCTTAAAGAGGGGATCTGACACCAGCCTAAACTTATTCGCCGCTATACTCAACCAGACTTAAAATATTTAAACCCAATGCCTGCAACCGGCTTACACCACCAAGCTCAGGTAAGGCAATGACAAAGGCCGCATGCTCTACAGTGCCGCCTAAACGCCGCACTAACTGCACAGTGGCATCTATGGTACCGCCGGTTGCCAGTAAATCATCAACCAGTAATACTTTATCACCTGGCTCTATTGCATCAGCATGTAATTCCAGCGCATCTTCACCATACTCCAGAATATACTTCTGAGAAATACGCTCCCGTGGCAGTTTCCCGGGTTTACGAACCGGCACAAATGGAATACCCAGCGCATAAGAGAGTGGCGCACCAAAGATAAAACCACGGGATTCAGTACCAATAATCTTCTCTATACCTTTGTCAGCATAGTATGCCGCAAAAGCATCAATCACTTTCTTAAAGGCCGGACCGTCCTGCATCAGGCTGGTAACATCGCGAAAGGTAATGCCCGGCTTTGGGTAATCCGGCACGGTTTTAATAACGGCTTTTAATTCAGAAGCTAATTGTTGCAAATTCATGATGCTACCTTTTCAGACTGGTATTCGCTGGCGTTTTTAAATCAGAACAAAAGTTGTACCCAGCGCACAATTGGCACCAGACACAGCAGCGTGACAAAAACGGCTACAAAAGCCAGAAACTGCCAAAAATTAAATGAATCTTTAAAATTTTCGTCGGCCATGCAATCCACTCTTTGCTGATAATGAACATTTTTAAGGGCGCTAATGGTAATGAATTTAAAGGCGTTTGGAAAGCATTCCACGTCAATATCCCAAAAAGAACACCCGCTTTGGCGCTACGGGATCACCACTATCACGGCCACTTTCACTCATGGCTGACATCACTACCTTCAATATCCTGTTTCAACTGGATATTGAGGCAAGCTTTCAGGCCGCGGCAAAGTCTGAAACTGACTTTGGCCGTGCCACCTCTGAATGTAACTCCCAGAAAAACTGATGGGTGTCGTATTGCAGGTAGTTCATATCGACACTAACCATTGAGTTTGGATCGGTAACTTCAAAGGTGGCAGGAGGATAACTCGCTAATGGTGTTTTTAACTGCTTAAATTCTTTGAAGTATCGCTGAAAATCATGCGCCAGCTGAGCAGTAAGTGGATAACTTAGGGTATCGTCCGGCATACATAGTAAGTTAACCTCTAATACCGTAGCTAATGCAGTACTGTCTGGTAATGTATAGTGCTGCCGAATAAACATGGCTATCTGCTGATAGAAAGTGGCCCAGCCACCTGGCATTGTTTTGTCCTGATTAAAAAACCGTACCGCCCAGCTAATCTGAGGATAACGGGTTGGGGTGTCGGTCACCTGTTGCAGTAGATCCCGTAAAAACCGGATAGCGGGTATGCCATGTTCCCACTGCAAATAACGCATGACATAACGTAACAATGAATACCCATCTGCCATGACATACATCTGATACATCGCTTTCATATGAATTAAATCTTGCTCAGTGTAGCTAAAACTGGCAATCAGAAAATTATTGGCATCTACTTTTATCTGATGCTTTTCAATATAAGCAGGATCAGCCATCGGGCTATTGGGCAATAACTGGGTAGGATAGGCTTTTACCGATACGTCCATATCAATATAACGCTGTAGATCATTATCAAACGCAGCCACCGTAATACCAGGTAAGCCAATCATTAAATCAGTAGATAACGGTAGCTTTAAATCATCAAATATCTGGGTTAGTTCGTCATAACGCTCGGTACGAATATTTTTACGGTTAATGACATCCAGCGTATCTTCGTCCGTGGTCTGAATGGAAATAATACCCTGACTAATAATACCGCCATCAGTAAATATTTTGATGATTTCGACCAGTTTTAAGGTTGAATTTTTGGTGTAATTTACAACCACTTCATTGGGATACCCGTACTGCTTTTTGACCGCGACAATGTCCCTGGCAATCTCAATATCTCTTTCGTACATGCCAAAGTTTGCATCGGCTATCCACATCACTTTTATTTTATTCTGGCCTATCCAATTAATTTCCTGTTTGACCCGCTCTATATCAAATTTACGCACTTTCTGATTGGTTGCTGAACCCCAGTCACAAAATGTACAGCCGTACGGACAGCCGCGGTTAGTCTCTATAATAGCTGCTTCTACCCGGCCACCATAGCCATCAAAATAACCAGATAAATACGGTGATGGAATGACATCAACTTCTTTCATCCGGGTGCGGCCCGCCGTATGCACGATGCTCTGACTCAGTGCGTTGCGAAACGTTATACCCGTGACATTGGTCAGGGCAAAGTCATCAACCTCGACGTTACCCTGAGGGTTTTTAAAGATAGTTTCAAAAATCTCGGCAATGGCCACCTCCCCTTCACCATGCACCGCAATATCAACAGAACGATGGCTGTGCATAAAATCTTTACAAGCTTGCGGATAATCCGGGGTGCTAGGCCCACCATGAATAGTCAGGTTCGTCAGATTATGTTGTTTTATTGACTGACTGATCTGCAGATTTAAGTCTACCGACCACATATAATTTGAAAACAGCCAGACGCCGGGGCCAAAGCGGCGGTAAGGACCATTCAGTAGATCATTTGGATTAAGAAAGTTTATCGGGATCAGTACAAATCGTTCAAGTAGTGCACCGTTTTCATAATGCTGCAGTGCGCTATATAAAACACCTAACGCTAACGGCAGATGATTCTCCATATGAGGAACAAAATAGACCGGAATTCTGCCATCCGGTTGAATATCCTGCCAGCTGCTGACAATACCCGGCGTTGGTGATACCGGGTTAAATAACGGAATGTCATCCGCTTTGCTTTGCACAATACGTTTTTTCTTGATTAGTAAGCCAGCGCGATAAAGATCTGAAATTATTTGAGAAGCCTGCTGGGGTTGTTCAAACAGCTCAGCTTTATCAGCAATGATCTCTGTTTGCTTTTTACCGTCAGCAAAGGCCAATAAAACTAATAGCGAAGCGACAGGCAATGCCAGTTGCCGCTGTTGCTGTGCTGACCAAGCGCTAAAGCCAGCGGGCCCTATTAACGCCGCAAAATGTATACTGACAGACAATGCTTCTGGCACTTCGTCATTGTTAGCCGACACTAAGCCAGAGAACGTAGCTTCACTTAACGGCACCGCCACTGCTGCCATAGCCTCTGCTGCTTTGGGAGGCTCCGGTGTTAATATTCCCGCTTGTTGTAGCTGATGGATCCGGTTAGCTACTGCGGCAGCGGTTATCTGGGGAGCCAATTTCGTTACCAGCACATTGGTAACGAAAGCATCACTTACCGTCGTTTTGTCCTGATGCTCAATAAACAAAGACAACAACAGAATATCCAGCTCATGCACCAGAAAAGGTTTGGTTACACCGGAGATCTGGCTAAGCATCAACTGGCCGCCACGTTGCATAATGATAAACTGGTTATTCAGGTACAAAACGGTTAACTCCGAAAAATAAAATGCTGTGTTCAGGTCTATGCCACAATTTATCACTTAACTCTGTTCGTTTCAGCAGTATTCCTCGCACTAAATGCGTTTATCTCAGGCAAAAAAAAACCACTGCAACAGTGGTTTTTTTAATAAGCGAATACATTAGCCACCTGGAGGTGGGGTCACCAGCGACCCCTGGGCCCGTTCAAGCTCCATACGGGCCTGAGCACGATCCGCTTCAACCTGCTCAATGGTACGGCAATTACGCCGGCCGATATTGCTGCCGGTAGCACGTTCGTTACGGCAAATATGAGTCACTTTGTCGTTTTCATCCACGACTTCAAATTCAAAGTTACGCGAAGCGCGATTATCTGAAACATCCGTCGTACTGGCACAGCCTGCTAACAACACGCTGGTAAAACATACCGCCAATAATTTAATTTTCAACCTACTATCTCCCTGCTATTTCAACTGTCGGTTAAACATTATCGGAACATTTGACAAAGTGCAAACCATAATTGTTAAAACATGTTATCTGAATACAACATGTTGATTAACTAATACTTTAATCTGCTTTACCTATATGCTTATCAAAAAATTCAGCCATTTGACTAAAAAGCTCAACTCTGTGGTCCACTTTAAAAAAGCCGTGACCATCTTCTTTCACTAACCACTCATAAGGCTTACCGATATCATCCAGCGCTTTTTTCAAATTATTTGCATGAACAATCGGCACCCGCACATCTCTGGAGCCATGCACAATAAACAGCTCAGCCTTTATTTTATCTACGTGATGCACCGGAGAAATAGAGCGCATGTAGTCATCACCTTCTCCGACGTGTGAGCTAATATACTGCTCAATGCCTCTGCTTCTACTCGCATCGGAACCATCACCATCAAAAAATAGCGGCATATCATAAACGCCGACATAACCCACACTACATTTATACAGATCTGGTTCTTTAATCACGCCCCACAAAGCAGCGTAACCACCATAGCTACCACCATAGATACAAATACGTTCTTTATCGGCAATGCCCTGCTCTACCGCCCATAAGGTACCGTCAGTAACATCGTCCTGCATGGCATGGCCCCATTGTAAGCGACCTGCGCGCTGGAAATCATCGCCATAGCCACCCGAACCACGGAAGTTTATCTGCAATACTGCATACCCTCTGCTGGCCAGAAACTGTACTTCATTATTAAAGCCCCAGCTATCAAACGGACCAAAAGGACCACCATGCACGTTTACAATTAACGGTAAGTTCTTATTACCCTCTGGCGGTAAGGTTAATAAACCACGGATAACTTTGCCATCACGCGCCGTAAAACTAATCTGCTGCATGGGCTGCAACTGTTCATTGTCAAGTTTGCCAAGGGCAGAGGCTAAATAACGGGCCTGACCTTGCTCGGTGTCGTATAAATAAAATTCACCCGGATTACGGTCGCTGCTTACCCGAAATAAAGCAGTTTTACCGGCCCTATCGAATGAGGTGATCGAAACCGCCTGCCCCGGAAACGCAGCCTGCAGTCCGGCCAGTAGCTTCGCATCCCGATGTTCACGGTTGATAAACTCCACTTCGTTGTTGGTAGCCATGTAACTTACCGCCAGCACATCGCCCTGGTGACTGTGAAAGGCCCGGCCAACATCTGAATAGGCATGCCTTGCAATCAGGCTTACCTCTGAGGTGGTAAAATCGTACACAAACACGCCGGCCACATCGCCTTCAGCCATGTCATGGTTTGACGAAAAATAAGCGAGGGAGTTGTCCGCTGAAAACCCTAAGGGTCTGACCTGAGGATTAGCACGCTTAGACGGTAAATCGAGCCTCTGCCAGCTATCATTTTTCTTGTAGTGAATAACAGTCTTGTTTTCATCGAAGGTTTTCCCCTCGATATACTCCACGCCTATCCGAATGTCTCCGCTATTGTCAGCAATTAAACCCGCAATTACGCCTTGTGGCTGATCGTCAAGATAGCGCTCTTTAGCCCGGTTAATATCAATGGTAAAGGCGCGCATACCATTTTTTTCAGCATAATGGCGTTTGCCGATCAGAATACGATCTGGCTGATCAGGCAATAAGTGCAAAATTGTGTAGCCTGACATACCAGTGCGGAACAACTCTAAGCGACGGGTACCGTCAATATTAGCCGCATACAAATTAACCGGGCTGCCATTCATATTAACCAGATTGCCGGTTACTTCTGCCACTTCCATCAGTACCCGGGTTTTATTTCCCCAGTAAAAATTAACCACGTGCATATTTTCGCCGAAAGCAAAACTAGCGGTAACCGCCATATTGCTTAGCTTCATTACCGCCAGTTTCTTTTCGGTATCTTCCTGAAACGTAAACGCAATATGCTTGCCATCTGGCGAGATCTTCATATTGTCGAATTTAGCATGCTCAAAATAATGACGAACCGGTACTAACTCCTTAGCAACGGCCGACTCATTGGCAAAGGCGGACCACCCGGTCAGCATTAACACCAAAAATACTGCTACAAATCTTTTCACACGACACCCCTGTTTTATTTTTTTGTATAATACTATAAATTTTCTGTCGTTATAATCATAAAACTATTACAAATTATTTCTTAATTTTTAATAACCAGCCAAACAAATGTTCTTCTATATTCAGTTCGGTTAACTGGTAAGCATATCCCCGTGCGGTCAGTAGCGCGCTAAGCTCTGCCGCCCCTGCCGTGGATAGGGATGCCTGTTGCTGATCCACTAAGCGCTTTAAAAATAATGCCAGACGTTGCTGCTCGATATCGAGCTGCGTCATGCTGGTCACAGAAAAATTGACAATTAATTTAGCAACTCTGGCCATAACATCGTTATACCAGGCTAAACTTTCCGGGCCCAATTGCTGTTTAATCTGTCGGCTACAGTTTAAAACCGACTGGTTGGCCTGCTGGGTTCGTTGCACAAGCGCTGGCGTTTCTGCCCGCTGAGCTTGCTCAGCCATGCAGGCCAATAATGTACGTGCGTGCTTAAAAAACGCCGAAGCATTTAAAAATTGATTAAGGACCGCCACTCCTGCAGCACTGTCTTTGGCTATATCTGAATTAGTATGATGCATTATCGCCATAAATTGGCCTGCAGGTTTTAACACCCTGATGCACTCATGCAGCGCAGCGTCACGTTCGGCATATTCAAAAGCAAATTGGCTGGTCACTAAATCTACCGATGCATCAGCAAAGGGTAATGCCTCAGTTTTACATTCAGGGTAAAACGTAATAGTGGCTAATAAGCCCGCAATTTCAGAATTGTCGGCAAATACCTGCAAGGGCTTAATGTTGGCGGCATCTGCGCCATAAATGGTAAACCGGCGTTGCGTAAGGTTTGAATACTTTCTGGCCGCGACAGCGATAGCCCCATTGCCGGTGCCTACATCGAGCACCGTAGCATTATCAGCCAGCTGCTTAAAGCTGTTATTCCAGAGCGCTAACAGTTCCCCTTCGTAGCCGCTGGCGGCTTCACCCTCACCAAAGCTGTTCAGGCTGCGGCTGGCTTGCCAGTAACTGTCCCAGTGCGCTGTTGAAGTCATGCTGTTTTCCCAAAGAAAAAGGCAGGGGTTAGCCTGCCTTTAGTTTTAACTCATTAACTTATCAGAAGCTCTGTGTATACCGGATATAGGTAATACGACCAAAAGCGTTGTATAAGTCGAAGTTGTAAGAACGTGAACCACGCGCTGCGGCAGAAGTGCCTAACTGTGGTTCTTTCTCAAACACGTTCTGAGCGCCAACTGAAATTTTGGCGTTCCAAGGTGCATTGTAAGTTACCTGCAAATCGTGAGTAGTCCAGGTTGCAATATGACCTTCGCGAACTACACCACCGCCGTCAGCAGCTGCTACGGTATTGAACTGAGAACCAATCATGTTGATGTTCCACGCGAAGTCGAAATCACCGAATACATATTGGTTGTTCAGGTTAATACGCTGCTGTGGTAAGCCTGGGTCTTCAACGTTGTTACGGCCACCATCCACTGAATAATCAATGATGTGCGACACGTACAAGTTGTTGATTAAGCGACCAGCGTTACCGAAGTCAAAGCTGGTACGGATGTTTAAATCAACACCTGAAGTTTCCAGAGTACCTTCGTTACCGTAACCAGCATCGATGCGGGTAATCAGGCCACTTGCATCACGAGTTACACCTAAACCAGCTGGGATTGGGTCACCAGATGCCTGACGGTTAATCAGCGTCTGTGAATCAAACTGACGGATCCGATCTTCAATTTCGATATTGTAGTAATCGGCTTTAACAAAGAACCAGTCGTCGTACGAGTAAGCCGCACCAAACGCATACTGAGTTGAACTCTCAGACGCTAAGTCAGGGTTAGCAATATAGTACGCGTTAATTTGACATGGGTCATCAGCATCACCGGTTAAAGCTAAACAGGTTACCGGATCCGCTACTGAGTCAGCAGAGAAAGAAGTGGCCTGAGTTAAGATATCCAGTGACGGGGCACGGAAACCTAAACCGTAAGAGGCGCGTAACAGTAAACCGTCCATTGCGGTATATTTAACACCTACTTTAGGTGAGAAATCTGAACCGTAGTCTGAATAGTTATCGAAACGACCAGCAACAGACACTTCTAAATCATCAGTGGCAGGTAATAAGGTTTCGAAGAACGCCGCGTTTACTGAACGGTCACCACCAGCTGAACTACCTGATGAACCACCTACTAAACCTGCAGCAGACTGTGAATCGTACTTATCAGAGTAAACTTCTTCACGACGCTCAACACCAACAGACGCCTGAGAAATACCACCGGCCATTTCGAACAGGTCGAAAGATGCGCTGGCGTAATACTCGTTGATATCAAACTGTGATTTACGAGCAGTTGTTACTACGCCTGCCTGTAAAACATTGCTTGGGTTTGAACCTGGGTTTTGAATGTCGTAACCAAAACGACAAGAAGCAGGGTTAAACGAGCCATCATCACAGTAGCCAGGGTTAAAGTTGTTTACGTTACCCCATGCAGTGCTTGCAGCCAGGTAGCCATCACCTAAACCTAAAGTTTGGTTACGAACCCGACGAGCACCGAAATCCACATCAATTTCGCCAATCCGGCCCATAGAGCCGACTAAGAAATCTACGTTTTCGTTGTCGATTGTGTTGTCACGGTTACCCATGGCAGCAAAACGGTGATAGAAGAACACTTCCTGGTTAGGACCAGCCAGAACCGGATCAAATGCAACCGCATTTGGGTTGTTCGCATCATACATCCAGGCATCAGGGTTAGTTGGGTTGTTGTAGCTGTCAACCGGTGTCGCTAAACCGTCATAGAAAATGTTTGAATCCGGAGCTGGTGCATAACGACCAAAAGAGCTGGTTTTAGCTACGCTGGCGTTAGCATAGATAGACCAGTCATCATTGATTTGGTGGTTTAACTTAACAAATAATGATTCGTTACCGATTGATGCTTCGTTGGCGTTGGTTGCGTTGAAGTTGAACTGACAACGTTCAAAACCAGCGATAGGACCTGGAATGAAGTTAGTCTCGTTACAACCACCAGGAACAGCTTTGAAACCAGCGAATGCAGCACCACGGTAGTTATTACCGTAGATTGAGCTACCTGGCTCAACCCAAGGGAACGCGTTTTCAAAAATGATATCGCGCTTGTTCCATGAAACACCACCGATGATCTGTGTAGTGTCATTAGCTGAACCGAAAACTACTGAACCGTTTTCACGCTCACCACCTTCACTCGGGATGCTAACTTCAGCAGCACCAACGCTCAGTTCTACGCCGTTGAAGTCTCTGCGGGTAATAACGTTGATTACACCACCGATAGCGTCTGAACCGTATACTGCTGATGCACCATCAGACAGGATTTCGATACGCTCAACTGCCGCCATAGGAATTGAGTTCAAATCCTGTGATGAACCTGTTGAAGGAGACATAGTTAAACGACGACCATCTACCAGAACCAGAGTACGGCTGGCACCCAGACCGCGCATGTTTACCTGGCTTACACCCTGAGCAGAACTACCTGACTGAGGACGGAAAGAACCAGCGCTGTTGAAAGTGGTATTCCGGATTAAATCTGCAACAGAAATCTCACCTGATAACTCAATTGCCTCACGGTCAATAACAGTTACCGGCAGTGCGCCTTCTAAATCGGTACGCTTAATCCGCGAACCGGTGATTTCGATACGTTCAACTTTAGCCGACTCATCTTCTTCTGCTGCGGTTACTGAAGCAGTAAAAGCAGTAGCTGAAGCTGCGCCGAAGGCGATAGCTAAGCGCACAGCTTTATTTAATTTATTATTTGTATACATGTATTTCTCCCTGGACCACTATCTCGCTAGTGATTCTATTTTTAAACAGTTACCAATCTTTTAGGCAATTGGCACTCCATTCATCCCGGATATTATCCGATTTGTCGCGACCTGATAATAAACGGTATTTTTCGGTAGGGTCAACAGCTTTTATTGAACATTTTCGTCTGGCAGCTGTCTTCCCTCCGTTTTGACCGATATTTAGTCAATCCCGCATTTGGGGCAGTTTTGCTCTAAAATAGCGCTAAACGGCATTAATTACCTCATTTAGCCACAAATTAGCCCGATTATCAGGCTTTAGTGTCGTTTTTTTCAGCAGGCCGCCAGTAAAACCGGCTAATTGCACGTAATTAATTGTTTACATAACGGCTATAACTGCAGAATTCCATCTTCTGGCTTTATAGAACTAAATATACTTTAAGCGCCATTCATCCTGCTTTACGCTCATTAGTGCCTTTGCTAAAAAACAATTTGCTGGTTAGAATTGCAAAACTGTACGTCTATACAGGCAAACTGCCCACTTATGTCAACCGCACAGATGCTCTCTGAAACGTTAAAACAACAAATTCGCGACGCGCAGCAGAAGCTGAAAAAAGCGTTGCCCAATTACCATAACCGGCCCGGTCAGAATAAACTGATTGCCGAAATGGCGAATATTGTTGCGGGTCACTACCATCGGCACGATCGGATTGGTCTGATAGAAGCGGGCACCGGCACGGGCAAGTCGCTGGCCTACTTACTGGCGACGGTGCCCATTGCCCTGGCCCGCCAGAAAAAACTGGTGATTGCCACTGCAACGGTGGCTCTACAGGAGCAGCTGGTGAACAAAGATATTCCTTTTTTTCGCCAGCACAGTGACATTGAGTTTGAATACAATCTGGTGAAAGGGCGCTCACGCTATGCCTGCATGGAACGATTAAAACAGCAGTTAATCCAACCAGACTTGTTAACCAGCACTGAGCGTAATCAGTTCACTGTGCTGGAAACACTGCAGCAAGCATGGCAACAGCGAAGCTGGCTGGGCGACAGGGATACTCTGCCACTGGCAGTCGATGATGCGCTATGGCATAGCATCAGCGCCGACCCCTACCACTGTAGTAAACACCTTAAGCGTCATCAGCAATGTCCGTTCCATCTGGCCCGGGCAGAAATTAAAGAAGCTCAGATACTTGTCGTAAATCATAGCTTGCTGCTGGCAGATTTAGCCGCAGGCAACGCCATACTGCCGCCGCCGGAAGACTGTATTTATGTGATTGATGAAGCCCATCACCTGCCGGCATGTGGGCGAGATTACTTTGCCGCGTTGGCGCAATTGAGCCAGCCCCAGGTATGGCTGGATAAACTAGGGCAGCTAAGTCATCAGTTAATACAAACTTTACCTGAGAGCAGTTTAAAAGACTTACTTAAACTGGACGATTATCGTAACGAGCTGCTTGGTTTATTAAAACCGATTGAGCGCAGCCTGAGTGAATGGCAAAGCCGCTGGTTTACTGAGACAAGTCAGAACGAATATCGCTTTGAGCATGCAGCACTGCCTGCGCTATGGCAAAAGCAAGCAGAACCTATAGCCAGTTGCGCTCTGAAAACTCTGGGGGTACTTGATAAAATCAGTTCAGCGGTGGGCGAGGTAGCATTAACTTCCAGCAAGCAAAAAAATCAAAGCAAGTTGCTGCAGGAACTAAGCCAGCTGGCACAGAAGCTGGAGCAGCAACATGCGTTATGGCAACTGTACGCCCAGCCTCAGAAAGAACCGGCTTACCAGGCGCGTTGGGTAGCTAAAGACGACAATGAGCAGTTAACGGCCCATGCCTGTCCGTTAAGCGTTGCGCAAAGCCTGGAGCACATGCTGTTCTCTCAGGCCTATGCCAGTATTTTATGTTCTGCAACCCTGACCGTTCTGAACTCTTTTGAGCATATAAAGTACGAGCTTGGTTTGCACGAACATCCCGGCTTACAGACCGTGCGGGTTGACTCGCCATTTGCGTATCAACAAAACGGCGTAATACTGTTGCCAAAAATGCAGCACGAGCCGACAGCCAATGCCTATACCGATGAGTTGATTGCGATACTTCCTGACTACCTCAGCCAACATCAGGGAACACTGGTGCTGTTTGCATCTTACTGGCAAATGCAGCAGGTAGCACAGGCATTGCGGGCCAAGGGCTTTTCCTTGCTGGTTCAGGGGGAAGCGTCCCGCCAGTCATTACTCAGCTTACACCGGGAAAACTGTCAGCATAATAAAACCAGTATTTTATTTGGCACCCAGAGTTTTTCTGAAGGGTTAGATTTGCCAGGTAAGCTACTCACTAATCTTATCATCACCAAGTTGCCGTTTGCCGTACCCACCTCCCCCCTAGAAGCCGCAATGAGCGAAGCGGTAACCCGCAAGGGGGGTAATCCGTTTGTGCAACTGGCGATCCCGGCAACCGCCAGGAAACTGGTGCAGGCTTGTGGTAGACTGCTGCGCCAGGAGCAGGATCAGGGCCGGATTGTTATTCTGGACCGCCGGCTGGTGACGAAATCCTATGGCAAAGCCATGCTCGATACCCTACCGCCCTTTCGGCGCCAGATTGAGTATTAACTAAATTGAACACGTTAATAAATACGTACAGACAGGATACCACCAGGTGCTAACTGAACTGCTGCCCGCCACCGACTTACTGCTGATCCTCTGTATAGTCGCTTTTGTCGCTGGCTATATTGATGCCATTGCCGGCGGTGGCGGCTTATTAACTGTGCCGGCATTATTAACCGCTGGTTTGCCGCCCCATCTGGTGCTGGGTACCAACAAACTGGCGGCCACTTTTGGCTCACTTACTGCGTCGCTCACGTATTATCGCAAGCGATTATTTAACCCGCGTTACTGGCGCCGTAGTATTGGATATACGGCTATCGGCGCCTTGCTTGGCACGCTGGTGGTCGACCAGCTAAGTACCGAGCTACTGGAAAAACTGCTGCCAATTTTGATCTTACTGGCAGCAATTTATACTCTGTTTAACCGTATTCAGCCTGATGATCGGCTGCACTTACCGCAACAGAACGCGAAATTATTCTGGCAACAACGGCTGCAAGGCTTAACGCTGGGATTTTATGACGGGGTGGCAGGCCCTGGAACCGGAGCCTTCTGGATGGTCTCCAGCATGGCCATGTATAAAATAAATCTGCTATTGACCAGCGGTGTCGCCAGAACCATGAATTTTATTAGTAACGGTTTTTCGCTGGTGGCGTTTATGGCGCTGGGCCATGTCAATTATGTGCTGGGTATTGCCATGGGTTTATGTCTGATGCTGGGCGCATTTCTAGGTGCGCACAGCGCTATTCGCTTTGGCAGTAAATTTATCAGACCGGTATTTATTAGTGTCGTGATAGCCATAGCCCTGCGTCTGGCCTGGCAGGCCTGGAGTAGCACATGAGCGCCCTGCAGGTATTAGCCAGTCAGCTGAATGAATTGCAACAGCGCGCCTCTGCGATAGATGCAAAGCGTCAGCCAGGCAAACCACAAGACTGGTTTGAAAGCGGTCTGTTCAGTTGTCACTCGCCGGATCTTGCTGATTATGTAGCAGATGCTTGCCGCAACCTGCAACGGTTAAGTGATAACCAAAACACGCTGTCTGCGGCAAGTCAGCAACGATTAGCCGAGCATTTAGCCGCCCAGGTGAACGCATTAACCCGCGCATTTAGCAACCAGCAAACCCGCAGCAAGTTTCAACGCGCTATTGGGTTCAATAAGCCTGGCAGTAAGCAAACTGAAAAACCGACAACGTTGCACAGCAGCACGGTAAGCCTGTATCAGCAATTGACAGAGTTTCAGCAGTTCGAGCGCCGCTTACTGGATATGATTGAGCAAGCAGAACGTTACCGTGGCGATGATAATGCGAACCGGATCCTGGCACTACACGCCAGACTGGGCCGTTGCAGGCGGGCAATAACTGAAGTAGAACACGCCATTTTACAACATGAGCGGCAAATACCCTGATGGCGTTGTCAGCTCCTGGCCTGGTATATCACCCCTGCTACAGCGCACTCAGTTTGCCTGAGCGCCATCGCTATCCCATAACCAAATATCAGGCATTGTATCAGGCATTACTGGCATCAGGCGTGCAACCAGAGGCGTTCAGTACCCCAGAGCCCATTAGTGCTTCAGAACTTAACTGTATTCACGACACCGATTATATCGACAGTATTTGTCAGGGCACTATCAGCCCCCAGGCCATGCGCCGGATTGGCTTCCCCTGGTCGCAAGCTTTGGTCGACCGCTCCCTGGTGTCGGTAGCGGGCAGCCGGCTTTGTGCTGAACTGGCGTTAAACCGCGGGATCGCTCTACATTTAAGTGGCGGTTATCATCACGCCAGAAGAAGTGAAGGCGCGGGGTTTTGTGTGTTCAATGATCTGGCGTTTACCGCGCAATCTATGCTGGCTAAAGGGCTGAGTAAGATCCTGATTTTCGATCTGGACGTGCATCAGGGCGATGGCACCGCGGGTATTTTTAATGCAGAACCGGCCATTATCACCGCGTCAATTCACTGCGAAAAGAACTTTCCGGCCCGGAAAATCAGCTCGGATTGGGATATAGGCCTGGCGAAACACTGTAATAATGCGGAGTATCTTGAAGCCGTTAACCAAAGTCTGGAAACCTTATTAAACTGGCATCAGCCTGAGCTGGTCATTTATGACGCCGGTGTCGATATTCACCAACAAGATGAGTTAGGCCTGCTTAATATTTCAACTGAGGCAGTTTATCAGCGGGATCTGCTGGTACTAAGTAGCTGCCGTAATCGGAACATACCGGTCGCGGCAGTCATTGGCGGGGGTTACCAGCGAGATGTTACCGCCCTGACCCAATTGCATTTACAGTTGTTTAAGGCGGCATTTTCAGTTTGTGATTTAGCGCTCAGGGCCGAAATAAAAACCTAGCTTCCGTTTAACCTGCACCGGCAAAAGCGGCAAGTCCGATTTTGGCAGTAAAAAGGTCGCCATATTAAACAAATCAGTGAAAATCCGATTTTTTTCAGTGGTCCGCTTTAAATAATCGTGGCCCGAGGATCCACCCGTTCCAATTTTAGTTCCAAGCATGCGCTGCACCATCATCGCGTGCTTGTAACGCCATATCGTCAGGTTTTCATCAATTTCAGTTAAACAGGTTAATAGCTGAAATGGCAAATTAAACACCGGTTCTTCCTGATACAAGCTAATAAATAACGCCGAGAGCATGGCACGCTGACTGAGCCGGAACGTGCCCTGCGCCTGCAGCTCCTGATATTTATCTTTATCGAGCAATGCGGCAAACTTCGCTCTGGTGCGTTCAATTTCTGCCAGCTGCAACTGGCGATCTGGTTCGGATATCTGCTCAATACCGGTCACGGTGCGCGCATCGTCATCTAACATTTGCGCGGTGGCATTATGATACATCTGCCAGAAACTAAAATCTTCAAGTTGCAGAAACGGCATTCGTTCCAGCCATTTCTCTATGCGCTCAAACAAACTTGGCTCTGTTTCCAGCGCTTCTAAAAACTGACGATCTTGCTCATTCAGGCGGCTGTAAAAAGAGTTCTTATCAAAATCAATCCGATATTCGCTTTTCAGGCCAAGACCAATTTCCAGCATTTTAAACTGAACACTCTGAAAACCTGAAGCGGGCACCAGATAGTCCCGAAACGACATGAAATCCTGTGGCGTCATTGTTTCGATGATGGCTATCTGTTGATTCAGCAATTGCTGAATACTGATCACCCGTTTTAATTTATGCACGATACCGGTTAACTGCTGATCTTTTACTTCAGCTTCTGCAAATACCGCCATGACGGCTTTTAATTCATGCAGTATTTGCTTAAACCATAATTCATATACCTGGTGAACCACAATAAACAGGGTTTCATCATGCGCTTCGTTGGCATATTTCGCGCTCTCTGGCGCCTGGGCGGTGAGTATTTTATCCAGTTGCAGATAATCGCCATAGTAACAGGGGGTGGTATTCTTTTGCATTACAGGGATCCGCTAGTCTTGACCCGTGCATTGTAACAGCGTACTTCGTTAACTCAATCTTTAGGTGGTGTTTTTACGTAAAGCTGATTATGCTTTGGCCTGACGCTTTAGCAGACAGAGGCCCTTATGAAACTGGATGATGATATTCATAATTTTTATGAAAAGCTGTTACTTGACCATATTGTAGAGCTGGAACTGGACAGCAGCAAAGACAGTGAATATCTGGCAGATTTATGCTGTATATCGTTGAATTTACTGCCACCACGCTATATTCGCTATGAGGTGGATATGTCGTTTTACTTACCGCAAAGTGAACGCTTTGAAATGCAAATGAAAGTAAAAGAGGCCGTCAGCAGGGCCAGGCAGTTTCTGGACGACAATAAGTGACGCGTTGCGAGTGCCAGTAAATGACTGACGATACTGACGATACTGACGATACTGACGATAGCCAGAATAATAACAGCAGTTTAGCCAATGCGCCGGTGCACGTTAAACTGGCCGTTGATTTAATTATGTTGTTAGAACAGCAGCAGCTATCGGATAGCGACATTTTAGCCGCGCTGGATATTGTCAGCGCAGATTATAAGAAAAAACTCAAGGTGGGTGGCAACTCCACCAGCCACATCCCGGCACCTGCATCATAAGCTGTGGCTGCTTCCTTCCGGACCTGACCAGGTTAACCTACTAGCATTGCGAGAGGACCAATGGAGTTACCATTGAGTGCCGCACAAGTTACACCAGAGCGGCAGGCCCGCATTATGCGCAATGGCCTGCCAGGTTTCAAGTGATTTAGCCGCAACACCGCTTTGTTGCTTAATGTTTAAGCAGCAGAGCGGTTAATCAACGCTTATTTCACTCGCGGCTTTCCAGTAAAGTCAGGTAGTTTTTGGCCACCGCGCGCAAACGTTGATGATTATCCGGGCCTAAACGGATAACTTGTTTCTCCAAATCACTTAAACTTTCTACCGCCGGATCGGCGTAAGTGTAAGCCACTGATTTACGAACCAGTGTGGTATCTACCGACATAGGTGCAATGGCCAGAAATGTCGTTAAAGCTTGTTGCATACGTTGCTGAAAGCTCAATTCAGGATATCCCAGTTCGCCAAAGACCTGCTCAAACAAAGGCTGATAGCGCTTAAATATCGGTAACATTTGCTCCGGATCTGCACTTTCAAGCAACCGGATGTAAGGCTCATACCGCTGGTAACTCGCCGGATCAATCTGATAGGTCTGACTTTCCGGATCCGCGATGGTAACAAATGGCTGGTCTAACGGCACCACTACAGGGTGTTTTGCAACCAATTGTTTTTGCGCCAGATTATCGACTGTTACCAC
Organism: Arsukibacterium sp. UBA3155; assembly: GCA_002364615.1. Taxonomy (GTDB): domain Bacteria; phylum Pseudomonadota; class Gammaproteobacteria; order Enterobacterales; family Alteromonadaceae; genus Alishewanella. The sequence continues at coordinate 126,001 of DEYP01000015.1, forward strand.
CAGGTTGCGGATCATCTGCCTGGTATTAATTAACCCTGCCAGACCCGGTTGCCAATTCAGTTTCAACACATCTTGTTTTAACACCGGATCAGATGCTTCGAGCGTGGGTAAGGGTTCAGGTTCCGGCGCGCTGATGACTGGCTCAGGTTCACTTTCTGTCTCTGTTTCTGTTATCTGTTCGGTCAGCGGCTCATCAACTGGCATCGGCAGTATTGGTTCAACCACCACTTCAGCGGGGATCGGTGCCGGGGTAATAACTTCAGGCTCTGTTTCTGATGCGGGTCTAAATAACATCCACAATGCCAGTAAAATGACAATAACGACTGCTGCAATACCTGCATAATACAGCTGCTGCCCGCTACCCGATGGTTGCGCCGTCATAAGTGACTCCTTGTTAGTGACTAAGATATATTGCAATATAGCAACACAGAGCAGTATACAGTAGAAAAGTTCAATAACACTATGGTACGACAACGTCCACTGAGCGGTAAAAAAACGGCCCTGTTACTGACCGGCGGTGGCGCTCGCGCTGCATATCAGGTGGGCGTATTAAAAGCGATTGCCCAGCACTATCCCAGAACCAGCCCTACACCTTTTGACATTATCAGTGGTACCTCGGCAGGGGCAATTAATGCTGCTGGCATTGCCTGTTATGCGTCCTGTTTTCATTTGGGTGTCAAAAAAATAGAATCGGTCTGGCGTCATTTTCACACCAACCAGGTGTATTATTCTGACTACCCCAGAGTATTCTGGCACTTAATGCAAAATGTGTTTGGGGCGTTCCAGGCCGATTACGCTAATAAGAAACCAGTCAGCGTTTTCGACAATAAGCCGTTAAAGCAATTGCTGGGTCGGATCCTTGATTTGCAAAGAATTGACCGGAATATTATGGGCGGCTATTTATCCAGCTTTTCCGTCACGTCCTCTTGCTATAATAACGGCGACTCCATTACGTTTTTTCAGTCGGATCATGCCGAAGAATGGCGCCGGGCAAAACGTTGCGGTCAACGCACCCTGCTTGGAGTGCATCACTTAATGGCGTCAGCCGCTATTCCGATTATTTTTCCATCGGTACGGATCCATCAGCAATATTTCGGCGACGGGTCGGTGAATCAGTTAGCCCCCCTTAGCGCTCCTATTCATTTAGGCGCCGATAAAATTCTGATTATCGGGGTAGAAGATCCCCGTAAAGAAGAGGCCAGCCGGCGTAGTTTGCATCATCCTGATTTAGCGACGGTAGCGGGCCACTTATTAGATACCATTTTTACGGATACGCTGAATTCTGATCTGGAGCGTATGCATCGGGTAAATAAGACCGTCGAAACCCTGCACGCCAACAATATTGAGACCGAGCTTAAACCGGTGCAAAGCCTGCTGATAAACCCAAGTCAAAACTTTAATTTACTGGCAAGCGAATATTATCTTTGTCTACCCCTGGCGGTGCGCACGTTATTGCGGGGGCTGGGGATCCGTCAGCATTCTGAATCAAGCTTAGCGAGCTATTTATTGTTTGAACAGAAATACACCCGACGCCTGATTGAGCTTGGCTTTGCCGACGGCTGCCGGCAAATGGATCAGATTGTGCAATTTCTTGCCGCTGAACCGGAGTGATGTTTCGTCAAATCCTTGACCTTAAAAACATTTCAGTTTCAAGCCTTTGAAATAAAACACAATTAACATTTGGCGCGAAAATTGCTTTTATCCGTTATCACTGTTTAAGAAGGACGGGTAATGGACGCAATAATGAACCGGGAACTTGCGCTTGATGCAGCACCAAGCTATGCAGCCTTAAATCGCTGTCAGCAGACTGAAAGCCTGCCCGATTGCAGCGAGCAAACCCTGACCAGCCAGCTGCAAACCAGCCTGGATATTCAGCAGCAACTGGACATTTTTTCGATGTATGTCGGCCGGCTGCTCAGTGTTACCGGTATCCGGCTCAATACCGCGTTTGGCGAACACCAGGCTGCTGGTTCCAGTAACGGTAGCCACACCTACAAAAGCCTGCTGGTGTTAAACCAGCAATGTCTGGCCGAAGTGCATTACCACAGTGATCAGCCGTTTAGCCCCACTCAGCAACGTGATGTTGTGCTGCTTGAGAGCGAATGGTTATTTGCGCTGCGCAATGCACTGGTTGTGGCACGTTTGCAGCAAATGGCGCTGAAAGATCCACTCACGGCGCTTGGCAACCGGCGATTTTTTGACGACAGCTTTGCCAAAGCCATTCAACTGGCGCGGCGTCGGCAGCAAACCTGTGCGCTGTTATTGCTGGATCTTGATAACTTTAAACAACTTAATGACAACTATGGCCACGCCATGGGTGACGAGCTGCTTATTGTGGTAGCAGATTGCATGCGTGACACATTGCGCCAAACGGATAGCTTATTCCGGTTTGGCGGCGATGAATTTGCGGTCATTCTTGCAGAAGAAGATGCCGATAGCGCCGACTTAGTGGCCCGCCGGCTATTAAAAGCCATAAATCAGCACCACAAAAGCGTGCAATACGGTATTAGTGCCAGCGCCGGGCTGGCCTACTTGCAACCCATGCAAGCGACTGAACATTTTTTTGCCGCCGCCGACCGGGCGCTTTATGAAGCGAAAGCGTCAGGTAAAGCCAACTTAAAACAAACCGGCAGAGAGGCGTTAAAGGTGGCGCCAACCGCTAATTTCGTGCCCAGCCAAGCCAGCAATCCGCCTCTGTCGTGCTAATGGCAGAGGCATAGCCTGCCACCGCAACCAAAGCTCCGTTATGCAGTAGCAATGGCACCTGCTCCCGCTGCCATGGTGGCAGCTGCCAGCGTTTAAACCATTGCTTAAGCGGTTTATGATGAGGTTGATCAGCGGGTTTAAAAGGCAGACTTAACTGCCCAAAAACAATGGTCACTTCACATTGCTGCATGGCCTGTCGCCCAGCCAAGGGCGTCTGATACACTGCCAGCTCACCCAGTCCCGCTGGCAAATTCAGATTATTTTGCATCGTCCAAAGCAGACCGCTCTCTGGTGTCGCTAAGGTAGTGTGGTACTCCAGATACAATTGGCGCTGGTAACGGCGTAGCAGGCATTGCCCCAACACCAGTTGCGGCATAGCATCCTGACGGGCGTTAATAACCTGCTGTCTTAGGGTTTGCAACCATTGGCTTGAGGGATTCAGTTTATAGCGCGCCAGCCAGCGGCGGATCACTAAATCCTGCTGGGCCGGTACCTGCTGCGTTAATGCCTCTAAATTTAACCGACGGCCATCGGCACACAGTAGCAATGCCTGTTCGGTATAGTCATCCAATAACTGCTGCTGCTGTGCCAGATGTTGCATACTGCGTCGCGCGGTATCAGCAAAGGCTGGCCAGCGCCCGGTTAATAACGGGGCAACAACATTGCGAATATAATTACGATCAAATCGATTGTCCTGATTACTGCTATCTTCAACCCACTGCAACTGATGCGTTGTCGCGTAATGTTGGATCTGTTGTCGGGTGCTGCTTAATAATGGCCGTAGCAAGCTGCCAGCGGCGAAGGGACGTTGCTCTGCCATGCCACTTAAACCAGCGGCACCGGCGCCGCGCTTTAACGCCAGGATTAAGGTTTCAAGCTGGTCATCCGCATGATGCCCTGTCACGAGTATCGTCGTGGCTGAATCAACAAAAGAGGCTAATGCCTGGTAGCGCCCCTCGCGCGCAGCGGCTTCAATATTTGCGCTACGTTCAATGTTAATCTGCCTACTAAAAAATTCGACGTCCCGGGCGATACAGGCGCGTTGACAATGCTCACTCCAACCCTGCGCGTCAGCGCTCAAACCATGATTGACATAAACGGCCTGCAACTGGAAAACATGTTGCTTTCTCGCCTGACAAAGCAGATCAAGCAGTACCATAGAATCCAGGCCACCACTGAGCGCCAGCACCACCTTAGCGGCGCCGCAATCGCTAATTTTTGCTGCCAGTTCAGTTATGCTTAACATCAATGTTCAGGCTGCCCCGCCCCGGTTGTTGCATACAATTATTGTATCCATAAGTGGTTTTGGTCGTTCAACAGATATCGTCGCGCGTGACACGTATTATCCATATAAAAAAACCAGCGACAAGCGCTGGTTCTCTGTTAAAGCTACCGGCTTTAGCAGTAGCCAAATGACATCAGTCGTTTATAACGATTATCAAGTAGTGTTTTGGTATCAAGTTTTTTTAAGCTATCCAGATCTTTTAGCAAGGTCTTTTTAAGGGTTTGCGCCATTTGTTCTGGTGCACGATGCGCGCCACCCAGCGGCTCTGGAATAACGGCATCAATCAGATCCAACTCTTTTAGTCGCTCCGCGGTAATTCCCATCGCGTCAGCAGCTAATGGCGCTTTTTCAGCACTCTTCCATAAAATAGAAGCACAGCCTTCCGGTGAAATAACCGAGTAGGTACTAAATTGCAACATATTTACCCGGTCGCCCACGCCGATGGCCAGCGCACCACCCGAACCACCTTCACCAATCACCGTACAGATAACCGGTACCTTTAACCCTGCCATCACTTTTAAATTACGGGCTATCGCCTCAGACTGGCCACGTTCTTCAGCGCCAATGCCCGGGTAAGCACCCGGAGTATCAATAAAGGTAATAATAGGCATATTGAAGCGTTCAGCCATTTCCATCAGCCGCAGTGCTTTACGATAGCCCTCAGGTCTTGGCATACCAAAATTACGACGAATTTTTTCCCGGGTATCGCGGCCCTTCTGATGGCCTATTACCATAACGGTGTGCTCACCCAGCCGCGCAGTACCTGCGACAATCGCATTATCGTTCGCGTAGGTACGATCGCCTGCCAGCTCGTCAAAATCGGTGAAAATATGCTTCAGGTAATCCAGAGTGTAGGGCCGGCGTGGATGCCTGGCCATTTGGGCAACTTGCCAGGCACCCAGCTCAGAAAATATTTTCTTGGTTAATCCCAGACTTTTTTCTTTTAGTTTGTTTATTTCTTCTTCTAAACCAAGATCGTAGTCGCCATTACGACTGACGTTACGCAATTCGTCTATTTTTGCTTCAAGTTCAGCAATCGGCTGCTCAAACTCTAAATAATTCAGCATCATCGACTATCACTACCTAATTAATTAAATTCCAGTTCTATTGTTGCTAATTGTTTTAACTGATGCAACAAAGCGTCGGCGGGCGTCACCCACCAGGCTGTCCCTAACTGCAGTGTTACCTGCCCTTCCTGTCGTTGATACCTGATTGTTACCGGTACCGTACCAGCTTTGAATTCATCGAGCACGTGTTGCAATCTTTGCAGGTAATTGTGGTCTATTTGCGCCGATTGTACAGTGATATTCAAAGATTTCAGCGATTTTTCCCGCACAGCAGTTATTTCACTGACATCGCGGCCCGACATTGTAAGGCCACCATTAAAATCATCAAAGCTGACCTGTCCGGTTATTACCAGAATACGGTCTTTTTGCAGCAATTCCTCAAACGTTTCCAGCTGTTCCGGGAAAAAGCGCACATCCAGCCGTGCCGATTTATCGTCCAGCGTCACAATGGCCCAGCGCCGGCCTTTTTTATTAATCATTACCCGCACTGACACCACTAAACCGGCTACCTGGACACTTTGATCTTTTTTGGTGGGCTGCAGTTCAACTAAGCGGCAGGAAACATAGTGGCGAATTTCATCCGCGTATCGATTAATCGGGTGACCGGTTAAATACAGCCCGAGCGTTTCCCGCTCGCCATCGAGCCAGACTTCATCCGGCCACTGTGGCACCTGCTTAAATGCACTGGCCGCCTGTTCTGGTTCCGGGCTTAACAAGCCAAATAAATCGTCCTGCCCCACCGCTTGTGCCTTGGCGTGTTGCTCCGCCTTTTTCATTGCCTCTTCTAAGCTGGCCATCAGCGCGGCACGATGTGGCCCCAACTGGTCCATCGCACCGGATAAAATAAGCTTTTCCATTACCCGGCGGTTTAATCGTTTTAAATCGACTTTGGCACAGAAATCAAATAAGTCATGGAAGCTGCCGTACTCGTTACGCGCTTCAATAATGGCATCTATCGGGCTTTCACCCACCCCTTTGATCGCGCCAATGCCATAAACGATATGGCCCTGCTCATTAACGGTAAACTTATACTGTCCCGAGTTAACATCGGGCGGATTAAGCCTCAGCTTCATCCGTTCGCACTCATCCACCAACGTGACAATTTTATCCGTGTTATCCATATCGGCCGACATGACCGCCGCCATAAATTCAGCGGGAAAATGCGCCTTCATCCACAGCGTCTGATAAGACACCAGTGCATACGCTGCCGAGTGCGACTTATTAAAACCGTAGCCGGCAAACTTCTCTACCAGGTCGAATATTTTAATAGCAAGCTCAGGGTCAATATTATTTTTTGCAGCACCTTCCTGAAAGGTATCGCGCTGCTTGGCCATTTCTTCCGGCTTTTTCTTACCCATGGCCCGGCGCAGTAAATCCGCACCACCTAGCGAGTAGCCAGAAAGCACCTGCGCTATCTGCATTACCTGTTCTTGATACAGAATAATGCCGTAGGTTGGTTCTAGAATAGGCCTTAAAGATTCGTGCTGCCAGGTTGCATCGGGAAACGAGATTTCTTCACGGCCACGCTTACGGTCAATAAAGTTATCTACCATGCCCGATTGCAGTGGCCCCGGACGGAATAATGCCACCAGCGCTATCATATCTTCGAAACAGTCGGGCTGCAGGCGACGGATTAAGTCCTTCATGCCGCGCGATTCTAACTGGAACACAGCCGTAGTATCGGCGCGCTGCAGCAAATCGAAGCTACGTTTATCAACCAGCGGGATGCTATTAATATCAACCGGTTTACGCCCCTCCTTTTGCAACCGGCTGTTGGCCATATTGACCGCCCACTGCAAAATGGTCAGCGTGCGTAACCCCAGAAAGTCGAACTTCACTAAGCCGGCATATTCAACGTCGTTTTTATCAAACTGAGTAACAGGGTTATTGCCTTCATCATCACAATACAGCGGCGAAAAATCAGTAATTTTAGTGGGCGCAATAACCACCCCTCCGGCATGTTTGCCGGCATTTCGGGTTACCCCTTCCAGCTGGCGGGCCATATCAATTAAATCTTTCACTTCCTGATCCTGGGCATACAGCTCAGGCAGACGTGGCTCTTCTTTAAACGCTTGTTCCAGCGTCATACCAGGTGTGGGTGGGATAAGTTTGGAAATGCGATCGACAAAGCCATAAGGGTGGCCAAGTACCCGGCCTACGTCACGAATAACGGCTTTGGCCGCCATGGTGCCAAAGGTAATAATTTGTGACACTGCCTCACGGCCATACATGTCGGCAACATGGTCAATCACCTCATCACGACGGTCCATACAAAAATCGACGTCAAAATCGGGCATCGATACCCGTTCCGGGTTTAAGAACCGTTCAAACAGCAGGTCGAATTCCAGCGGGTCAAGATCGGTAATTTTTAGCGCGTAAGCCACCAGCGAGCCGGCACCCGAGCCACGACCTGGGCCAACGGGAATGTCATTATCTTTGCTCCACTGAATAAACTCCATAACTACCAGGAAGTAACCCGGGAAACCCATCTGGTTAATCACGTCCAGCTCAATCTGTAAGCGCTCATCATAGGGTGCTCGCTTAGCAGCACGCTCAGCCTCATCCGGAAATAGCTGCAGCATGCGTTGCTCCAGGCCTTCCTGAGATTTTAATACCAGAAAATCGCCATCGGTCATGCCGCCAGTAGGAAAGGCAGGTAAAAAGTATTCACCAAGCCGGATAGTCACGTTGCAGCGGCGGGCAATTTCAACACTATTTTCCAGAGCTTCAGGAATATCAGCAAATAACGCCACCATTTCCTGCTCTGTTCGCAAATACTGCTGTTCTGAGTAGTGCTTCGGACGGCGTTTATCGTCCAGGGTAAAACCATCATGAATGGCGACCCGGATTTCATGCGCCGGGTAGTCAGTGGCTTTTAAAAATACCACTTCGTTGGTAGCAACAACGGGCAATTGGTGTTGCTCGGCCAGCAGCACGGCTTTTTGAATATAGCGCTCTTCATCAGGTCGGTCGGTGCGGATCAGCTCCAGGTAAAAACGCTCAGGAAAATACTGCTGATAAAAATTGACTAATTCCGTTACCGATTGCGGGTTTTCTTTTACCAGCGCTTTGCCAAGCGGGCCGTCTTTGCCCCCAGACAGCACAATAAGGCCACGGTTATGCTCTGCCAGCCATTGATGGTCAAGCTGTGGCTTACCTGCAACATGTCCTCGCAGATACGCTTTGGAGATCAACATGGTCAGGTTCTGATAACCTTCATTGTCCATTGCCAGCAGCAACAGTCGGGCGCTTTCGCTGCCAAGCAGCGGATGCTGTACCCAGCAATCAACGCCAATTATCGGTTTAATCCCGGCATCATGGGCTGCACTGTAAAACCGGACCAGACCACAAAAATTCATTTGATCGGTTAAGGCCAGCGCCGGCATTTCGGCTGCCGCAGCCGCTTTAACTATCGGCTTAACCTTAGCCACGCCATCAATCATGGAAAAGTCACTATGGACCCGCAGGTGAATAAATGCCGGGGTATTCATCAGGACAATTGCTCAGCGATCAGCCGCACTGGCTTAAAGCTACGACGATGCTCAGCCAAAATGCCATGCTCCGTGATCGCTGCCAGGTGCTGTGCTGTCGGATAGCCCTTATGAGCAGCGAAACCAAACTGGGGGTAGCGCTGAGCTAACGCCGCCATTTCCGCATCACGGGCTACTTTAGCTAAAATTGACGCTGCGCTGATTTCAGCGACCAGACTGTCCCCTTTAATTACCGCGGTGGCAGGCATGGGCAGAGAGGGACAACGGTTGCCATCTATCATTACCCACTGTGGCTGAATGGTTAATGCCGTCACGGCGCGCTGCATTGCCAGCATCGTGGCATGCAGGATATTTAACTCGTCTATTTCTGCCGGCTCTGCCCGGCCAAGTGCCCAGCACAGGGCATTGGCCTTTATTTCCTCTGCCAGCGCTTCGCGCCGTGCTGCACTGAGTTTTTTAGAGTCCATCAGACCGTTGACCGGCCGCAAAGGGTCTAGAATGACTGCCGCCGTTACCACGGCGCCAATTAATGGGCCGCGACCTACTTCGTCTACACCACATAGTAGTTTTACATCGGGTCTATGCCACTGCATCAGAACCTGCTACCTCCAGAATGGCCTCGGCAGCGCGGACGCTGGCATTGCATTTAATTTGTTGATGAATATCACGATACTCGGCCAGTAAGGCACTATTGTCCGATTGTAACAAAGGCGCCATTGCCGCCAGCAAAGCCCCAGGGGTTACCTGATGTTGCAGCAGTTCGGGTACCATCGGCCGTCCGGCTAACAAATTGGGTAGGCTGAAATGCGCCAGCTTAACCAGCCGCCGGCCAATCTGATACGTTAACCAGTTAGCCCGATACGCCACCACCATCAAGCATTTGGCCAGCATGGCTTCAAGCGTAGCGGTACCAGAGGTGATAAAGGTGGCATCTGCGGCCAGCAACACCTGGCGGGCCAGACCAATATGAACCTTTACTTCTAAATCAGGTGCATACTGCTGTTTAATGGCCATAAATTGCGCAGCCTTTTGCTCGGTTACCATATTGGCAATAAGTTGCAACTGCGGCTGTTGTTGCTGTAATAAAATAGCAGCAGAGAGAAAATCGGGCGCTAACAAGTTAACTTCATTACTACGACTGCCTGGCATCAGCGCCAGTACCGGCCGGGTTGGGTCCAGCCCCAGAGCTATTTTATGCTCTGCTTTATCAACCACCAGCGGCATGGTGTCGGCCATGGTATGGCCAACAAAGGTACAGGGAACCTGATATTTATCGTAAAACGCTTTTTCAAAAGGCAATAATGACAGCACCATATTGGTGGCTTTGGCAATCTTAAAAATACGTTTATGCCGCCAGGCCCAGACAGAGGGGCTGACATAGTGCACCGTTTTAATGCCTGCCTGCTTTAATTCAAGCTCGACCGGCAAGTTAAAATCCGGAGCATCGATACCGATAAACACATCGGGTTTATCTTTTAGCAATGCAGCAAGTATCTCGCGTTTGACTTTTAATAAACGCGGTAGCCTGCCCAACACTTCAACAATCCCCATTACGGCAAGCTCTTCCATCTCAAACAAGGCATTGAAACCCAGCGCTTGCATGCGCGGGCCACCAATACCATAAAAATGGGCATCAGGGTGACGCTGGGCAAGCGCTTCCATTAAATCGGCACCGAGGATATCGCCCGAGTGTTCGCCAGCAATGATGGCAATATTAAGATGTGACAAAGCAAGTCTCGTTTATGAACTAATAATTCTTATCGTTGTTTGATTCTATCACAGGAAATAGCGCTTACTTCAAGCCTTTACCATGTTGAAATACTTACCGCGTTAACCAGTAGCGCCGAAACAGGCTATCGCAGTGTTACCGCGCTATAAAAAAGGAGCCTGCAGGCTCCGTTTCTTAAAAAACTGTTTATCGTGGTGCTTAACGCACAATACCGCGACTGGCATTAGCAATAAAATCAGTAAAGGCTTTCAACTCTGGATACTCTGCTGACTTTGTTTCCAGTGCCGCTAATGCTTCGGCAACGGTCTGGCCTTTACGATAGACTTCTTTATAAGCACGTCGTATCTCTAACAGCGCATCACTGCTAAAACCACGGCGTTTAAGTCCTTCAACATTAATACCGGCTGGCTGACATGGGGCGCCATGCACCATTACGTAAGGAGGGACATCTTTTAGCACGATAGAGCCGCCGCCACAAAAGCTGTGCGCGCCAATATGCACAAACTGATGCACACCCGTCATACCGCCCAGAATAGCCCAGTCGCCGACATGCACATGGCCGGCAGCCTGCGCGCCACTGGCAAAAATAGTATGGCTGCCAATAACGCAGTCATGGGCAATATGGGTGGTATTCATAAACAGGTTATGGCTGCCAATAATGGTTTTACCCTGATCCTGCACCGTACCACGATGGACAGAGCAGCCTTCACGGAAGACATTAAAGTCGCCAATGATCAGCTCAGTAGCCTCGCCTTTGTATTTTTTGTCCTGGCAAGCTTCACCAATACTGGTGAACTGAAAAAAATGGTTCCCTTTGCCAATGGTCGCAGGGCCTTTGATCACCACGTGAGGCTCGATAATACAATCATCGCCAAGCACAACATCATGACCAATATAGCTAAAGGGCCCCACTTTTACATTCTGGCCCAGTTTAGCGCCATTTTCGATTACCGCTGATGGATGAATCACGTTATAACTCTCTTCTGGCACACATTAATTCAGCTGAGCACACTATAACGCCATCCACTTTGGCTTCTCCGTAAAACTTCCACATATTACGGCGCTCTTTTAAAAACTTCACTTCCAGTATCATCGTATCACCCGGCACTACCGGCTTTTTAAAACGGGCATCATCAATTGCTGCGAACAAATACAGCTCATTCTCTGAGCGTTCGGTTACCGTTTTAAAACCCAGGATCCCCGTTGCCTGTGCCAATGCCTCAAGGATCAGCACACCAGGAAAAATGGGCATGCCAGGGAAGTGCCCGGTAAATATTGGTTCATTGATCGTTACATTTTTAAGCGCTGTTAACGATTCGCCCGGCGTGTAGTCCAGCACTTTATCAATTAACAAAAACGGATAGCGATGCGGTAATAACGCCATAATTTCCTGCACTTGCAGGCTATTAAGTTGATTGGCCAAAATTAATCCTCTGTCGATGGCTGTTGTCCATCATGACTTATGTGCTGTAATTGTTGTTCCAGCTGTTTTACCCGCTGAAATAATTGCTCAACCTGCCGCAGGCGCGCGGTATTACGGCGCCACTCCGCATTGGTTGCTGCCGGGATACCCGATGAGTACACCCCTTTCTCAGTAAGCGAACGGGTAACCATTGACATGCCGGTAATTTGCACACCATCTGCTATTTCAATATGGCCATTGACGCCAACGCCACCACCCAAAACACAATACCGACCTACTTTGGTACTGCCCGCAATACTGGTAGAACCGGCAATTGCCGTATGATCACCAATTTGAACATTATGGGCAAGCTGACATAAGTTATCAATAATAACGTTGTTGCCCACCATAGTGTCTTCTATTGCACCACGATCGATAGTGGTATTGGCGCCTATCTCACAATTGTCACCAATCACCACAGTACCGGTCTGTGGTATCTTCAGCCAGTTTCCTGCTTTATTGGCAAAGCCGAAACCATCCGAGCCAATTACCGCCCCACTATGAATTAAACAGTCGCTACCTATGACAACATTATGATAAATCGTCACATTTGCCCACAGCCGGCTGCCCGCGCCAATTTTTGCTGCCTTACCAACGACAGTGCCAGCACCAACCTGCACTCCCTTGCCAAGCTCTGCACCTGCACTTATCACCGCATTGGGCCCGATGGCACAGTGTTCGCCTATTGTCGCTGACGCATCAATTGTAGCAGATGGGTGAATGCCATCAGCAACAGCTGGGGTAGAGTCAAGTAACTGGGCAATCTGGGCAAAGGCAACATAAGGATCGGCTACCACTAACGCGCTAACGCCTGGTGCCATAAATGGTAAATCATCTGCTTTAATTAATACCGCACTGGCAGTGGTGTGACTAAGGAATTTACGATACTTACTATTGGCCAGAAAGCTGATAGTACCCTGACCTGCATGCTCCAGGGTTGCAACGGCAGAAACGCCGCAAGCGGCGTTTCCGACAAGCTGAGCATTAAGCTGCTCAGCCAGTTCTGATAATAACTTCACTGTATTACTTCTTAGCTTTGCTTACCTGGGCTGCCACCGCGTCAGAGATATCATACTCTGGCTTGGCATATACCGCAGCACCAGCATTTAACACAACATCAAACTTTTCCCGCTCAGCAACCACATCAATGGCGGTTTTAATCATCGCGAGAATTTTATTACGCTCTTCGTTCTGACGGGCACGAATTTGCTCATCTAACGGCCGTGCGGTCGCTTCATATTGCTGACGTTGCTGCTGCACTTTAGTTGCCAGCTCCTGCTGTTGTTGTTCACTCATGGTCGGGCCGTCGCGGCGCAACTTTTCAATATTAAAGTTAATATCTTTTTCTAACTGGCTCATCGCATCAATTTTAGAAGCAAACTCAGTGCGGATATTCTCCTGAATGGTGGCTGACTGTGGGATTTGCGCGGCAACAGCCTGAATATCAACAAATGCAATTTTCATTTCTTTCGCAACTGCAGTGCCAGCCATCACTATCGCGGCGACTAATACAATGGCGGTTTTAGTTACTGTATTTTTAAACATCATTTTCCCTATACCTTTGTTAGAAAGTTGTACCAATATTAAAACTAAAGTTTTCCTGCAAATCACCTTCTTGTTTTTTGATGATTTTCGCCAGGCTGAAGGTTAACGGCCCCATTGGTGAAATCCATTGTAACGATACACCAGCTGAAACGCGAATCAAACTCGGGTCTGAATAATCTATCAGAAAAGGTTGTACCCCGCGTCCTGTCGATGCGCCTCTGTCCTGAGTCAGATTGGCGTAACGGTCTAAATCGAACTCAGTATCCCAGACATTACCAGCATCAACAAACAAACTGGTTCTTACCGAATTTCGATAATCTTCACTTAGAAATGGTGTTGGCGTAATCAGTTCCAGGGTAAGCACACCCATGGCATTGCCACCAATAGAGCGCGAAGACACAATGTAATTGTCACCATTCGGATTTTGCGGATAACTGCCAATGCCATTAAGCGGATCAGAAATACCTGGCACGAAATCTGGAAAGCGGAAAATAGCATGAGGGCCGATAATCCGGTTTTCAAAGCCACGCAGGTTAGAACCACCTGCATAGAAGTTTTCGGTAAATGGCAGGGTGTAATCATAGCCATCTTTGTCACCGTAACCATTACCATAGCCAAGCTCCAGCTTACTGCGGAACGACCAGCGATGATCGTTGCTTAGCGGAATATAATTCTGCGCTTCAAACTGTAGTTTATAATACTGTAAATCGGAGTTCGGGGTCGTTGCCTTTAAGACTAAATTCAGCATCCGGCCTGCGGTTGGGAATAAACCCCGGTTTAATGTGCTATGGCTCCAACCGGTACTAAATTCATAATTGGTAAAGTTGTAACCACCATCGGGGTTTTGCTCATCCAGCAACACGGCCCTGAAATGGCGCAGCTGGTCATACTCCTGAATAGAGTTTATTTTATTGACCACATAGTTGGCGCCAAAATTTAAGCGGTTAAATTCGTTGATCGGATAACCGACGTTTGTGCCAAAACCATAACGGCGTTGGTTGTATGCTTCAAGGTTAGAGGAGGCACTACTGTAATCGATATCGGAATAGAATAACTGACCACCTAAGCTCACGCCATTTAAGGTGTAATACGGGTCGGTATAACTGAGGTTAATACTCTTCTGATATTTATTGGTGCTTAAGCTGATGCCTGCACTGTTGCCCGTACCAAAAAAGTTAGCTTGCTGCACACCCACTTCAAACGATAACCCCTGGTAGCTACCATAGGAAATGCCGGCATTAAAGCTACCTGACGGTTGTTCTTTAATGTTAAACAGCACGTCGACCTGGTCATCACTACCGGTGACCGGTACGGTTTCAAAGCCAATATCTTCAATGTAAGGTAAACGCTGGATCCGGTTTTTAGAGAGCTCCAGGTAATCGTTCGATAACCAGGCTCCTTCCATCTGGCGCAGTTCACGCCGGATAACTTCATCGCGGGTGTTGGTGTTGCCCTGCACATCAATCCGGCGCACATAGACACGTTTACCCGGGTCAACACTGATGGTCAGATCAACTTGTTTGCTTGCTTCATCAACTTTGGGAATGGTCCGTACTTTAGAATTAGCATAACCAAAACGTGCGAGTAATTTGGCGATGCTCTCTTCGGTGTAAGTCACCAGCGCGCCGTTATACAGCTGCCCTTCTTTCAGTGGCAGGATCGCTTCGATAATAGCATCCTGGCCAATTAAATCGCCGACAAAACTTACATCACGGATATTGTACTGCTCACCTTCAGTTACATTTAGGGTAACGTACACCGAGGTTTTATCAGGGCTTACTGACACCTGTGACGACTCGATATCAAACTGCAGGTAGCCACGATCCAGATAATAACTCGTGATCGTTTCAAAATCGCCCTGCAAGGTTTGCTTCTGATAACGGTCAGAGGATAAAAAGCGCCACCAGGGTAAATCCTGTTTCGATTCGATTTGATTCAGCAACTCTTCATTAGAGAAGATGGTATTACCGACAATATTAATCTGGCGAACTGACGCGGCATCGCCTTCATCAAACTCCAGTTTCAGGTTTACCCGGTTGCGTGGCAAATAGGTCACTTTAGCTTCAACCTTCGCCTGATATTTGCCCACCCCGTGGTAAAATTCGGTTAAGCCATTTTCGATACTTTTCAGGATCGTTTTATCTAATGGCTCGCCAACCTGAACTTTATTGCCAGCCAGACTTTCATTTAATTGCTCTTCTTTGATGTCTTTGTTGCCATCAAATTCGATGTTACTGATGGTTGGCCGTTCTTTCAAGCGATAAATAACCGTATTACCATCGCGAAACACTTTGATATCGTCAAAATGGCCAGCACCATATAAAGTTTTAATACTACGAGACAAACTGTACTCAGTAACAGTGTCACCAATAGTAAACGGCAGGTTATTCAGGGCGGCACCGAGCGCAACGCGCTGCAAGCCTTCAACCTGAATATCCTGAACGGTAAATGATTCTTCAGCGAGCACCGAGTTACTGCCAGTGGCAAGTAACATCGCAGCTACTAATCGTTTAATTGTCATTATTTGAACTACTTATGATTAGTTTATTACAAACGAGAAATATCGTTGAGCAGCGCAATTCCCATTAACATCAGCAGGACTAAAGCTCCAAAGCGAAAACCTATTTCCTGCGCCTTCTCAGAGACAGGTTTACCGCGTATTAGTTCCACCACAAGATACATTAAATGGCCACCATCCAAAATGGGCAGCGGCAATAAATTAATAACAGCCAGATTAACGCTGATTAGCGCCAGAAACGCTAAAAAAGCTATCAGGCCCATACTGGCGGTATCTCCTGCGCCCTGCGCAATCGAGATAGGCCCGCTTAAATGCTTTACCGACACATCACCGGTCAGCAGCTTTGCAACCATCGCAAAACTTAAACGGGTCAGTTGCCAGGTCTGGCTAAGGCCTTCACCTATGGCACCCACTACCCCATAACGCTGGGTGTAGACAATACCCTCGGGCCATGGGGTAACAACCGGCTGGATCCCTAACATGCCCTGAGTAAAACCATCTTCCCGGGTTAACAAATCAGGTATGGCTTCAAGTTCAATGATCTGGCCTGCTCTGCTGATCTCAATTATCAGAGTCTGCTCGGCATTTTGCTGGATGAGCTTTTCCAGCATTGGCCAGTCAGTAATCTGCTGTCCATCGATCCGCCTGATAATATCACCCTTTTGCAAACCTGCCCGCTCTGCAGCCGATTCAGGCACTACCAGTGATAATTCCGTTGTTCTTTCAGGCTGCATCAGCTTAATGCCTAAGCTGTCAAAAACGGTTTGCTGTTCAGGATCAAATTGCCAATCGCTAAGGTTAAGCTCAACTTGCCGCTGTTGACCAGACCCCACATCTTGCAAGCCTACCGTCATTCCTGGCCTGCCAAGCTGTTCAACCAACAGTAAATTAGTACTGCGTAAATCTCTGGCGCTATGGCCATTAATGCTGATAATTTGCTCGTCGCCCCGCACGCCGGCCTCAGCCACAATAGACTGCGGTTGCACTGCTGCGATAACCGGCTTGGCTTCCTGCACCCCAATCAGATACATCAGCCACAACACAAAAATGGCAAATATAAAATTTGCAGCGGGTCCCGCGGCAATGATTGCCATGCGCTGCCATACGGTTTTGTGATTAAACGCCAGATCGGCAAACTGTGGCAATACGGGGTCAATTCGCTCGTCCAACATCCGCACGTAGCCACCGAGTGGAATTGCAGCAATAACAAATTCAGTGCCCTGACGATCCCGCCAACTGAATATTGCCTTACCAAAGCCAATTGAAAAACGCTTTACCAGTACGCCATTTTTCCGGGCAACCCAGAAATGACCAAACTCATGCACGGTAACCAATAACCCCAGTGCAATGACAAAGGTAAAGGCATTCCATAAAAATACCGCCATTAATTTAGTGTCCTTAGCAACTGCTGCGCATAAGTGCGGGCTTCAAAATCGAGCGCTACTATATCATCCAGCGAGCGGGTAGCATAGTTAAGGAAATGTGCCAGACATTTTTCATTTACGCGACAAATGTCAGTAAACCGAATTTGGCCGCCAATAAACGCGCCAACTGCCACTTCATTCGCTGCATTTAATGCTGTGGTCGCACCCTGCCCGGCCGCACAGGCGGCAATGGCCAGATATAAATTGGGATAGCGCTCCGGCTCTGGTTTACTAAAACTGAAATTGGCAAGCTGACTAAAATCGAGCGGCTGCACCGGACTGCTCATCCGCTCTGGAAACGCCAGTGCGTGGGCGATCGGCGTACGCATATCAGGCTGGCCAAGCTGGGCTAGTACGGAGCCATCGGTGTATTGCACCATCGAGTGAATAATACTTTGTGGATGAATCACGACTTCAATATCGGACGGCGCACAGTTAAACAACCAGCGGGCTTCAATAAACTCCAGGCCCTTATTCATCATCGTCGCACTGTCGACTGAAATTTTCTGTCCCATGCTCCAGTTAGGGTGAGCAACTGCTTCTGCCACCGTTACCGAGGCCAGACTTTCCAGAGCTCTGTTAAGAAAAGGCCCGCCACTGCCGGTTAATAACAATTTGGCGATGCCCATCTCAGCAAGTGCCGGTCGCTTTTTAGCGTGCTGAAATGCGGCTGGCAAGCACTGGAAAATGGCATTATGTTCGCTGTCAATGGGTAACAGGGTTGCGCCATGGCGCGCCACTTTATCCATAAACAACTCACCTGACATCACTAACGCTTCTTTATTTGCCAGTAATACCGTTTTGCCCTGCTCTACCGCGGCTAAGGTTGGCAATAGCCCCGCAGCACCAACAATAGCAGCCATAACAATATCAGCATCCGGGTGCGCTGCCAGCGCGTTTAATGCATCCGGGCCAGCCATTACTTCAGTTGCACAACCCTGTTGCTTTAATGCCGCCTTAAGTTCAGCGGCGGCGCTGGGGCATAGCATGGCCGCAAAACGTGGTCTGAACTCCAGACACTGTGCTAACAACTTGCTGGTTTGCGTCGCGGCCGTTAGTGCCAATACGCTGAACTGCTGTGGGTGCATCGCCAGCACCGACAAAGTGCTGCAACCAATAGAACCGGTAGAGCCCAGAATAACCACGTGTCGCATCAATTAAAGCCACCAAATAATGCCAGCAGTAACGCGTACAATGGTGCAGTGGCAGTTAAGCTGTCGATCCGATCAAGAATACCGCCATGTCCTGGTAGAAAGGCGCCACTGTCTTTTTTGCCCGCCGCCCGTTTAAACATGCTTTCCGTTAAATCACCGAACACCGACAATGCCGTTAAAACGACAGCAGCGATATACCAATATAACATTTGATTTGGCCAGTCTTGCCAGTACCCTACGGCACTCACCAGCGCTAACACCAGCGCCATACCACCGAGCATGCCCTCCAGCGTTTTCCCCGGGCTGACTTTAGGCAGTAATTTGGTTTTACCAAAGGGCTTGCCAATGATGTAACCGCCAATATCAGCAGCCCAAACCAGACCCAATAAGCCAAACAACAACCAGGCACCGGTAAATTCAGACTGCGGGTATTCCAGACCCCGCACAAAAACAATCGCGCTCCAGGCAGGTAATAACGTTAGCCAACCCATTAGTGCTTTTAACCAGTCTCGACCGGCCCAGAATCCCTGACTACGAGGAAACGTCAGCACCAATACTACGGCCAGCAGCCACCACACTACCCCCGCAACAACCAGTGTTAGGGTAAAGGCATCAGCGAATAGATACTGTAATGCGATCGGCTGAATATAATACAGCGCCAACAGTATTGCCCCAGTAAGCACCGTATACACAGCACGCATCGTCCGGTTGGCCAGGCCACAAAAACCACTCCACTCCCAGGCCCCTAACAGAAACGCCACAGAGACAAACAACGCAAAGCCGCTTAGCGGCAAATAGAACACCGCCAGCAAAGCCAGAGGTGCCAGCAATAATGCGGTAAGAACTCGTTGTTTAAACAATATTGTTATCCTTTATTGTGCAGCAAAGCCTGTATTTGCTCACCTGTGCATCCAAAGCGACGTTCCCGGTTGACAAATGCCGCTATCGCATCAGCAAATACTGTTTTATCAAAGTCTGGCCACAAGGTTTCTGTAAACCACAACTCAGCATAAGCCGCCTGCCATAATAAAAAGTTACTGATCCGTAAATCACCACCGGTGCGAATAAGTAAATCAAGCTCCGGCTGATCATGCAACTGCATCTGCTCTGCCAGCATTTGCTCAGTAATCGCCTCAGGCAGCAGTTCGTTCGCATGGACTTTCACAGCGAGCTGACGTGCGGCGTTCAGCATGTCCCAGCGGCCACCATAATTTGCTGCAATATTTAATGTCATAGCGGTATTGCCGGCGGTCAATGCTTCGGCAGCATTAATACTGGCCCTAAGCTTTTGATCAAAGGCTGACAAATCGCCTACTATTTGTAACTTAACATTATGCTTGTGCAGGCTTTTAACTTCTTTTTTTAGCACCAGCATAAACAGTTGCATCAGGGTATCAACTTCCGTTTGTGGACGACGCCAGTTTTCACTGCTAAAAGCGAATAAGGTAAGTGATGGAATACCGAGTTGCCGGCAGAAACTGACTGCCCGGCGCACCGCTTCCGCCCCTTTTTTATGTCCCCATACCCTTGGCTTCCCTTGACGTTGCGCCCAGCGTCCATTGCCATCCATAATGATGGCCACATGGCGGGGTAACGTCTGCTGCCCGATCTGCGACTCTGCAGTCATAGAATAAGACCTGTCCTTTTGAATTGCTTTTATACTGCTTTATCGTTCGACAATGTTGTGTCAAACCATAATAAAAAGCGCCGCACAGCTTAGCCGATACGGCGCTATCAACTGATAGGAGGTTAGTTAGGTTAAACCTCCATCAGTTCCTTTTCTTTATCAGCCAATACTTCGTCAATTTTTTTAACATAAGTATCCGTCACTTTTTGCACTTCGTCAGCTGCCCGGCGCTCGTCATCTTCGCTGATGTCTTTGTCTTTTAACAGGGCTTTTAATTCAGCATTGGCATCGCGGCGAATATTACGAACGGCTACCCGGCCACCTTCGGCCTCAGCGCGCACGACCTTTACCAAATCGCGACGTCGTTCTTCAGTCAGCGCGGGTAAAGGCACCCGAATGCTGGTTCCGGCTGACATCGGGTTCAGGCCTAAATCGGACGACATAATAGCTTTCTCAACCGCTTGCACTAAACTTTTGTCAAACACACTGATACTCAGGGTACGGGCATCTTCAATAGAAATATTGGCCATCTGGCGCAACGGGGTGTCTGCACCATAGTAAGAAACCTGAATGCCATCAAGTAAGCTCGGATGTGCGCGACCGGTGCGCACTTTGTTTAATTGTGATTTAAGCGCATCAACGCTTTTTTCCATTCTTACTTTACTGTCTTTAATAATGTCGTTTATCACGATCGTTATCCTTATTTTTTATAGATATCCGTTATCCTTGAAGCTGCAGCGGTGTTGGCATCGCTCGCTCAACCCAATCGCATAGATAGCTATGCTCATGGGGTTTCACTCACTTGCCGCCTACCTGCAACTTCAATGATTTTGGCTATGCCGCGGCCAAGATGGCGGCTAGTTTACTGTAAATTCTCGGCGTGGTCGATAACGGTGCCTTCCTGTTCGCCCATAATGACCCGTTTTAAGGCACCCGGCTTATTCATATTAAACACCCGAATTTGTAAATTATGGTCCCGGGCAAGCGTAAACGCCGCTAAATCCATCACTTTCAGTTCTTTATCTAACACTTCAGTATAGGTTAACTGAGAATACAAGGTGGCGGCCGGGTCTTTAACCGGATCAGCGGAATATACCCCCTCCACTTTCGTGGCTTTTAACACGGCATCAGCTTCAATTTCGATACCACGTAAGCAGGCGGCAGAATCGGTGGTAAAAAACGGGTTACCGGTGCCAGCAGAGAAAATCACTACCCGGCCTGACTTTAAATAGCTGATTGCTTCAGCCCAACTGTAATTGTCGCAAACGCCATTTAAAGGAATAGCACTCATCATCCGGGCATTAACATAAGCCCGGTGCAGCGCATCGCGCATCGCCAGTCCATTCATTACCGTTGCCAGCATGCCCATATGGTCGCCGACCACCCGGTTCATGCCGGCTTTCGCCAGGCCTTCACCGCGGAAAATATTACCACCACCAATGACGATACCGACTTGCACCCCTAACTCAACCAGCTCTTTAATTTCCTGCGCCATCCGGTCCAATACTTTTGGGTCGATACCAAAGCCTTCGTCGCCCATCAGGGCCTCACCGCTTAATTTTAGCAGAATGCGTCTGTAGGTTGGTTTTGGATTGATACTCATGAGTGCCCCTAGTGCTGAATAGTGCTGGATAAAAGACATAAAAAAACCGCGACCTTAGGTCGCGGTTATTCTAGCGGGTTTTGCCAATTTGCTAAAGCGCAAATTACTTTTTCGCCGCGGCGATCTGTGCAGCTACTTCAGCAGCAAAATCTTCTTCTTTCTTTTCAATGCCTTCACCCACTTCTAAGCGGATGAAAGAGATTGCTTTGGCGCTGTTTTGCTTTAAGAATTCGCCAGTGCTCATTGACGGATCTTTCACAAAAGGCTGTCCGGTTAAGCTTACTTCACCAGTAAACTTGCTCATCCGGCCCGCAACCATTTTCTCAGCGATTTCTTTTGGCTTACCGCTGTTAACTGCGATGTCGATCTGGATTTGGCGCTCACGCTCAACCACTTCAGCTGAGACGTCTTCCGGATTAACATAACTTGGGTTATTCGCTGCAACATGCATAGCAACATCTTTTGCAACGTCTTCGTTACCGCCTTCCAGCACCGCTAACACACCGATACGGCCAGAGTGAACATACTGTCCAATCACAGCGCCTTCAACAACAGCTGCACGACGTACGTTGATATTTTCACCAATTTTGGCAACCAGCGTCGCGCGGGTATCTTCAACTGAAGTGCCGTTTAAATCAGCGGCTAAAATCGCTTCAGCAGTGAATAACTTGTTAGCATGCGCTAAATCAGCAACGCTGTTGGCAAATGCCAGGAAGTTTGCATCGCGGGCAACAAAGTCTGTTTCACAGTTAAACTCAACAGCTAAACCGTAACCGTCAGCAACGCGGGTAATAATAACGCCTTCCGCCGCAATACGGCCAGCTTTTTTCGCCGCTTTTGCTAAGCCGCTTTTACGCATGGCATCAATGGCCGCTTCAATGTCGCCGCCCGTTTCTTCCAATGCTTTTTTACAATCCATCATGCCAGCGCCAGTGCGCTCGCGAAGTTCTTTTACTAAAGCCGCAGTTACAGCCATGGGAGCTTCCTCGTATTAATTCCGGTTGGACAAACAGGGGCAAGAGTTGCCCCTGTTGCAAAGGTCTTCTGTTTTAAGCGTTAAAACTTAAATGTCAGAAAAATTATTCTGCTTCAACGAAGCTTTCGGCTTCTGCCTGAACTTCGATGTTTTTGTCACGACCTTCCTGGATAGCCTGACCTACCGCTGCCAGATATAACTGGATAGCGCGGATAGCATCGTCGTTACCTGGGATCACGTAGTCAACACCTTTAGGATCAGAGTTAGTATCAACAACTGATACTACTGGAATACCCAGGTTGTTGGCTTCTTTGATCGCGATGTGTTCATGGTCAGCGTCGATCACGAACAGTACGTCTGGTAAACCGCCCATGTCCTTGATACCGCCTAAGCTTTTTTCCAGCTTATCCATTTCACGGGTACGGTCTAAAGCTTCTTTTTTGGTCAGCTTGTCGAAAGTACCGTCCTGGCTTTGCGATTCCAGGTCTTTTAAACGTTTGATTGACTGACGAACCGTTTTCCAGTTAGTCAGCATGCCACCTAACCAGCGGTGGTTAACATAGAATTGGTCAACTTTCGCTGCCGCTTCTTTGATGGCTTCAGACGCGGCACGCTTGGTACCAACGAATAAAATCTTACCCTTCTTGGCAGATACCTGTTGAATAAACGCTAATGCGTCATTCATCATTGGTACGGTTTGCTCAAGGTTAATGATATGAACTTTATTACGGGCACCAAAAATGAACGGCTTCATTTTTGGGTTCCAGTAACGGGTTTGGTGACCGAAGTGCACGCCCGCCTGGAGCATGTCGCGCATAGAAACTTTTGCCATGATATTAATTCCTGTTTGGGGGTTAGGCCTCCATGCATCCCATATCCCGACCTTTGCTATTGCGCAGGCACCCCGGACTATGTGTCGATGCATGTGTGTTATTTAAAATTTAAGTTTAGTTTCGCAAACCAGTGCATCAGCTTTTTATAACTAAGAACCAGAAGTTATCAAAAATAAGCTTCGGTGCCCGGAAAAGAAAAGTACAATGCAATTTGCTAATTTGCGGCGCGCTTTATACCATAGTAAGCTGCCAAACACAATGAAATGTGTATTTTTCCAGCGGTATTAGTAACCCTACTGATCACCGCAACCGTAGTGACCGAGAGAGAGTGATGACAGCAAATATTAAAACCGCCGCCGAAATAGAAAAAATGCGCGTCGCTGGCCGCCTGGCAGCAGAAGTATTAGAAATGATTGGACCGCATGTCCAGGCCGGCGTCACCACTGATGAATTAAATACGCTGTGCCACGATTATATCGTCAATCAGCAGCAGGGTATCCCTGCTCCGCTTAATTATCATGGTTTTCCTAAGTCTATTTGCACCTCAGTTAACCAGGTGATTTGCCATGGCATTCCAAATGACAAAGCGCTAAAGGAAGGTGACATTGTTAATATTGATATTACCGTGATCAAAGACGGCTACCATGGTGATACTTCGAAAATGTTTGTGGTTGGTAAACCTAGCATCATGGCTGAGCGGCTGATCAGAGTCACCCAGGAATGTTTATATCTGGCCTTAAAGCTGGTGAAAAACGGTGTACGGCTGGGCGACATTGGCCATGTTATTCAACAGCACGCCGAGAAGCACAGTTACTCTGTCGTGCGTGAATACTGCGGTCATGGTATCGGTGCAGTTTTTCATGAAGACCCACAAGTTCTGCATTATGGCAAACCGGGCACGGGCGAAGTGCTGAAAACCGGTATGTGCTTAACCATAGAACCGATGATTAACGCCGGTGGCCGTCACAGTAAAATGTTAAAAGATGGCTGGACCGTCGTGACCAAGGATCGCAGTCTGTCCGCCCAGTTTGAACATACCCTGCTGGTTACTGATGATGGCTGTGAAATTCTGACTTTGCGCAGTGACGAGACGCTGGAACGCCACTTAATAGCAGAGTAACCGCTCACTAATCGTTCAGCAGGAAGTCGTATGACGCAAACATTACAATTTAACCGGACATTGCCCGCCAGCTTTACCCTGGAAAATTATAAAAAGCATTTTAACGACTTTCATGACTGGTTGGTGCGCAGTTTTGAGCACCAACCGATTAATGGCCTGGTAAAAGCCCGAGCCCGTTTTGTTGACACTGTGCTAAGCCAGCTGTGGCAACACTTTGGGCTCTCTAAAGAACACAACCTGAGCTTAATCGCTGTGGGCGGGTATGGCCGCGGCGAGCTTCATCCGTATTCCGATATTGATTTATTGATCTTATCTGACCGGCGTTTAACGAACAGCCAACAAGAAGCTATAGCCAGCTTTATCACCAGTTTGTGGGATTTGCGTTTAGAAGTTGGCCACAGTGTCCGCACCTTAAAAGAAACCATAAAGCTGGGTAAAGACGACATTACCATTGCCACAAATTTGCTGGAGATGCGTTTGCTTACCGGCAACAAGCCGTTGTTTGAACAGTTACAACAGCAAATTAACGGTGACGATTTCTGGAGCAGTCAGCAGTTTTTTCAGGCAAAAAGGCACGAACAGCAACAGCGCCACGCCCAGTATCATGGCACTGCCTATAATTTAGAGCCTAACCTTAAAGCTAACCCCGGTGGACTGCGCGATATTCAAACCATCGGCTGGGTGGCAAAAAAACATTTTAACACCCGCACCATGCGCGAACTGGTGGCCTATCAATACCTGACAGAAGACGAATATCAGGAACTGATGGAATGTGAAGCCTACCTGTGGCAAATGCGTTTTGCCCTGCATATCGAAGCTGGACGCAATGAAAACCGGATTTTATTCGACTATCAGCCAGCAGCGGCAGAGCGCTTAGGCTTTGGCGCAGATGGCAAAGCCTCGGTAGAACGGATGATGAAGCGGTTTTTCCGCACCGTGCAGCGAGTCAGTGAATTAAACGAAATGTTGTTACAACATTTTGAAGGCAGTATTTTAAATCAGGGCAGCAAGGTAAAAGTTCAGCAACTGGACGACTACTTTGAACTGAGCGGCCACTTAATTAAAGCGCGGGACAATGCCATTTTTGCGCGCCGGGATAACCTGTTACGGCTGTTCTGGCATATTGCTAATAACTCCAACATTACCGGTATTCACTCTACCACCTTACGTTTACTGCGACAGGTGCGCCGCCGTTTAATGGGTGACTTACAAGACTATGAAGCGTGTCGTCAGCTCTTTCTGGCATTACTGCGCCACCCGAGGGGTATGGATAAAGCCATTACCCTGATGCATCGCTATGGCGTGCTGGCAGCGTATTTACCGCAGTGGCGTAATATTGTCGGTCAGATGCAATTTGATTTATTTCATGCCTATACGGTTGACGAACATACCCACCGCCTGCTGAAGAATCTTTATAAGTATACCCAGCCCGAGCATGAAAGTGAGTTTCCGCTGTGTACTGACATCGTCAAACGGATGGAAAAACCCGAGCTACTGTATCTGGCTGGCATTTTTCATGATATTGCCAAAGGAAGAGGTGGCGATCACTCCGAACTCGGCGCCATGGACGTGCGTGAATTTGCTAAATTGCATAAGCTCAGTGAGTTCGACAGCAAACTGGTTGCCTGGCTGGTAGAAAGCCACTTACTGATGTCCGTTACCGCGCAGCGCCGGGACATCCACGACCCGGCGGTTGTTACCGAATTTGCCGAAAAAGTGCGGGACGAAACCCGGCTCAATTACCTTTATTGTTTAACGCTGGCCGATATCCGCGCCACCAATGATAATCTGTGGAATGACTGGAAAGGCTCATTGCTGCGCGAGTTATTCCTGGCAACCCAAAAAGCATTTCGCCGCGGCCTGGAAAAACCAATGGATTTACGCGATCTTATTCGCGAAAACCAGAGTGAAGCCTTACCATTACTGTTAAAACAAACCTTTAGTGAAACGGAAATACTGCAGCTGTGGAGCAGAATAAAAGCGGACTATTTTGCCCGCTACAGTGCTAAACAAATTGCTTGGCATTGCGAGCATATCCTGCGCCATAAAGACCGGGCAGAGCCGCTGGTATTAATCAGTAAGACCCCTATTCGTGGTGGCACCCAGGTATTTATTCATACGCCGGATCAGCCAGGGTTATTCGCTCGACTGGTCGCCGCTCTGGACAGTAAAAAAGTGAATATTTTTGATGCCCAGATAATGACCAACAAAGATGGCTACGCCATGGATACCTTTGTTATTCTTGAACAAAATGGCGAACCGGTCAGTTCACCGTCGCGACTTACCAGCATAAAACGGGCGTTAGAACTGTATATTGCCGGCAAACCGGACTTATCCCGGCAAAAGCCACGTCTGTCCCGCCAGATGCGCCAATTTAATGTGCCACCAAAGGTCGTATTTTTGCCCGGCAACACCAAAGCACGCACTATGATTGAAATAGCCGCACTCGATACGCCCGGATTACTGGCAGATATCGGAGAGGTATTTCAGCGCAGCGGGGTTAATATTCACGCTGCCAAAATTACCACTATCGGCGAGCGGGCCGAAGACTTTTTTATGATATCTAACGCTCAGGACCAGGCATTAAGCAGCGATGAACAAAGCCAGCTTAAACGGGTCCTGATTTCACAACTCTCTCAGGAAACAGAAGGCTGAACTATCACCATGTCTGAATTAAAAAGCATTATTGAAAATGCATTCGAGCTTCGCACCGACATTACCCCAAGCACTGTATCGGCCGAAGTAAAGCAAGCTGTGCAGCAGGCCATTGCGCTGCTCGATAGTGGCAAGGCACGGGTTGCCGAAAAAATCGCAGGCGAATGGGTAGTCCACCAGTGGCTGAAAAAAGCTGTGTTATTGTCTTTTCGGATAAACGACAACGCAGTGATGGACGGCGCAGAGAACCGTTTTTTTGACAAAGTACCAATGAAGTATGCCAATTATACAGATGCCATGTTCCGCGCCGATGGCGTACGGGTGGTACCACCTGCGGCCGCACGCCAGGGCAGTTACATTGGCAAAAATGTGGTGCTGATGCCAAGCTATGTCAACATTGGTGCTTATGTTGGCGAGGGTACTATGGTTGATACCTGGGCAACCGTCGGTAGCTGCGCCCAGATTGGCAAAAATGTCCACCTCTCTGGCGGTGTCGGCATTGGTGGTGTACTGGAGCCATTGCAGGCTAACCCGACCATTATTGAAGACAACTGTTTTATTGGCGCCCGCTCAGAAGTGGTGGAAGGCGTTATTGTTGAAGAAGGTGCTGTTTTATCGATGGGCGTTTACATCAGCCAGAGCACCCGGATTTATGATCGCGAAACCGGCGAAATCAGCTATGGCAGAGTGCCTGCGGGTGCTGTGGTAGTACCCGGCACCTTACCGGCTAAAGATGGCAGCCATAATCTTTATGCGGCGATAATTGTCAAAAAAGTGGATGCGAAAACCCGTGCTAAAGTGGGAATTAATGCCCTGCTGCGCAGTGTAGAATAGTACGTACAAACGAAAAAACGGCAGGTTATCCTGCCGTTTTTTTTATCCGCTAACTGTCGTTAGCCAAATATCTGCAATACGGCAAAGCACACCAGTCCGGCGACGGCGAAAATGCTATATTCCAGACGCTTTTCAAAACGTTGCTCTGGCCCAATATCAGCCGGCACCAGCAAAGCCGATATCAGACAAGTTAAACCTGTCAGGAAAGAAAGTGTGGTTAAACCAAATACCAGCGTCGAGCCCAACATTGCCATATTTTACCCTTAGTTATTAACCGAACCGGTGAAGCCGCCTTGCGACAAAATACAGGCCGCATTCTAGCATAAAAAACCAGCGGTTAGGCCAGCACTGTGCGCACTAGTCCCATTCTGATGCGATTATTATATTCTGTTACCATATTAACCGTATCATTTAAGCAAAATTTGCGGCCAAGCCGTTATACTAGCCGCAAACAAGCATAAAGCGGGCAAAACGGAGGTCCAGTGCATTATTTCTTTCAGGGCGCCACACTTATGGGTACCAAAGGGCTAAAGCGCTTTGTGCTGATCCCTTTACTGATTAACCTGGTGTTATTCTCGCTGGCTTTTTATCTATTGTTACAACAAGTCGCAGCAATGATTGCTGCCGTGCAAACTTACCTGCCCAGCTGGTTGCACTGGCTGGAGTACCTGCTTATTCCACTGGGTGTGATGTCGCTGGTGATCGGCCTGGCTTACAGCTTTACCATGGTTGCCAATTTTATTGCTGCGCCTTTTAATGGCTTGCTAAGCGAAAAAGTAGAAGCGCATTTGACTGGTAAACCATTACCGCAGGTTGGCCTCGGTGGTTTTATCAGGGATATCCCCCGCATGCTGCTTCGCGAATGGCAAAAATTACGTTATGCACTGCCGCGGGCTATTGTTTTATTCGTACTGTTTTTATTTTTGCCGGTCATTGGCCCGGTGTTGTGGTTCCTGTTTACCAGCTGGTTAATGGCAATCCAGTATCTGGATTATCCGTTTGATAACCATAAAATTGACTTCGACACCATGCGCAGTCAGTTACGCGCCCAGCCGGCCAGTAGCTTCAGCTTCGGTATCATGGTAAATATTGGCTGCATGATCCCGTTGTTTAACTTATTTGTTATGCCCATCGCGGTCTGCGGCGCCACCGCGATGTGGGTTGATAAGCTGGCTTTGCAGAACGATCCGGAGCAACAACGTCCAGGCCAGGCGCAATACCGTAAACTCGACAAATATTGTTAAGAGCTATTGATAACATGAATGCATTTGATTTTGAACTGGTTCAGAAATTCCTCATCGCTCTGTTGCTTGGTGCTCTGGTGGGCATGGAGCGCGAAAAGCACCGGCGTAATGTTCAGCCAGGCAGTTTTGGCGGTTTGCGTACCTTTATTCTGGTCGCGCAGGCTGGGGCCATATCAGCCTGGTTATCATTACATCTTCAGGCCCCCTGGTTGTTCATTATGGTGACGCTGATTGTGGGCATAGTTGCAGCCGTTGCCTTTGTTATACAAAACCGTGGTCGCGATGAATTTGGTGGCTTAACCAGTGAAATCAGTGCAATTACCGTTTGCCTGCTCGGTGGCGCAGTGATGTATGGCTATACAGAACTGGCCGTGATGCTGGGCATTTTAACCTCGGCCATTCTGACATTTAAGCAGCCACTGCATGGGCTGGTTGATAAAGTGGGTAATGACGACTTATATGCCATCATGAAGCTGTTAATCGCCAGTTTTATTGTGCTGCCGCTGCTACCTAACGAGCCGGTTGACCCCTGGCAGGCAATCAATCTTTACCGTCTATGGTTGCTGGTGGTATTAATATCTGCGATGTCGTTGCTTGGCTATGTTGCGGTGCGCTGGTTAGGTGAAGCACATGGCGCTGTTGTCACGGGCATTACCGGCGGCCTGGCGTCATCGACCGCGACCACACTAAGCTTCGCCAGAAACAGTAAAGCTAACACCAGCAACATCGCTGCGAATACGCAGGCAACAGGTATTTTACTTGCCTGGCTGGTGATGTTTATCCGGGTCATGGTCACGATCACCATCGTATTTAAACCTTTGCTGCCATTGCTACTGATCCCGTTTGGGGCAATGGCAACCGCTACTGCAGCATTGGCCGGACTTTACTACTGGCGGGGCAGCAGTCACCCCGACCGTCCGGAGCAGAGTGAAGTTACCGTGAAGAACCCTTTTAGCCTGATTGCCGCGATAAAATTTGGTCTGCTATTTGCGACGGTACTGTTGCTGGTGAAATTTGTTCAGCTGTATACGCCAGCGGAAACTCTGTACTTACTGGCTGCCGTTGCCGGACTAACCGATGTCGATGCAATAACCTTGTCAATGGCTGACTTTGCCCGTTCAACCACCGGACAGCTTACCCTGGCTGCAGGCGCTATCACCGTAGCAGCCTTAAGTAATACCCTGGTAAAATGCGGCATGGTGATGCTATTGGGCAGCAGAGCACTGGCAAAAAAACTGGTTCTTTCCACCACTGTTATTATCGTAAGTGGTGGAATTAGCATCGGTTTACTTAGATATTTTTAGCCTGTTGTTCCAACCAGGGTAAGGCAACGCTTTCCGGCTCCAGGGTCTCGCAGGCATCAATCCGCAGCATCGGTGCCAGTTCGCGGCCCTGGACTTCTAACAACAGTTCACGCATCTGTTCCCCGGCGCCACAGTAGGTGTCATAGCTGCTGTCGCCCAGCGCAATTACCGCGAACTGCTTATCGGTTAGCAGTGGGAAGCGGCTTTTAACATCAAGATAAAATGGCAGCAAATTATCAGGAATATCGCCCTGCCCCGTGGTAGAGGTGATAACCAGCCACACCATCGGTTCAAACGCCAGCACTTCATCCAGTTTCGGCTCTTCATATATGGCGATCTCGTGACCCAGTTCGGTTAATAACGGCAATGCCTGCTCAGCAACATACTGTGCGCCACCATAAACAGAACCAACAATCAGGGCGATTTTTGCCATTTTTCCTCCAGAAAGTACGCAGCGAATTGCTGCTGATAATAGTGCTCGTCCACAGGCCAGCCAAATTGGTCAAACAGTGGCTCAAGTTCGTTCAGACCGGCGTTAAACACTAAAGTTTCGCCAGTAACCGGATGAGCAAGCTGCAGCTGTTTTGCCACCAGTAACAAACGTCGACAATTAAAATTATCTTTGAATAATGCGTTATGTTTACCATCACCATGACTGGTATCCCCAACAATAGGATGGCGTAAATGTGCCAGGTGCCGGCGCAGCTGGTGTTTACGTCCGGTAAGCGGTTGTAGTGCCACCAACGAATAACGGGCCGCCGGATACTTACTGACCGGGATCGGCAGTTCTATCTGCTGTAACGGCTGATATCGGGTAATGGCGCCTTGCGCTGCTTTGTCATCCCGACTGAATTTATCAGCAATTTTATCCAGCTGCTCTTTTAACGGGTAATCCAGTTCGCCGCCCTGCGCTATAAAACCACGAACCACCGCCAGATAATGTTTACGCCATTGCTTCTTCTCTTGCTGTTCGCCCAGCAAACGGGCAACGTCTGCCGATAACGCGAACAGCAATACACCAGAGGTAGGCCTGTCCAGGCGATGCACCGGAAACACATGCTGGCCAATTTGATCGCGCAGCGTTTGCATAACAAACACGGTTTCGTGCTTATCTAAAAATGAGCGATGTACCAGCATACCACTGGGTTTATCCACGGCAACAAGGTACTGATCCTGATAAAGAATGTTAAGGGGTGTTGCCAGCACAAAAGGTTCGGCTGAGCTCATGGAGCATCCGTTAACGCGCTATCAATCCGTGCAATCAGGTTTAATAATGGGCATAAACCGGGATACTGCGCTTTAAAGGCCTCTTGCGCATAAGGCAGCACACTGACTTTCGCGGGCATGGGCCGGCTGGTTTTCAACAACAGCCTTACCCTTGGCAAAAATACAAATTGTAACCATTGCTCAAGGCGCAGCGTGTCACAGCAAAAAGGCAAGGTACTCGCCATAGCCAACGCGTCGGGCGGCAAATCACTCCACAATTGCTGTTGTTTTAATTCGGTTTCTAGCTGATCAAGTAAAGTGCTTATCGCATCTGACATAACGACCTCGTTTTAAGGGTCGCAGTTTACCACAAGCTTAAACGCCAGCCAGCCCTTGTAAAAGCGTAATTTCACCAGCATTATCAACTGACCATTTTAGGAGACGTTTATGGGCCCGGTATTATTGCTGCTGTTAATCAGCACCATTTGCTATGTGTTCTGGCTGCAACGCAAACAGGACGAGCGCGCCAGACTGCTGGCAAAACAACTTTGTCAGCAGCAACAATTGCAAATGCTCGACTGTGGCCGTAATGGCCACAGCTTTCGTAAAATTAATGGCAGGCTTCGTTTTATTACGTTGTATCAGGTCGACTTCAGCGCTGACGGAGAAAGCCGCTACCCTGCAGAACTGCTGCTGGCAGGTATGCGCCTGGCTGCATTTAATCTGCCAGCGCATCGCATTTAAATTTCCGTTTTATCGGGGCGGCATTTTATGTTTTAACTGGCCGGTTAAAAAATCTTTAAACATAACCCAGTCAGCCAACAGGCTGTACAACGGGTATTTAAAGGTCGCAGGCTTGTTATGTTCAAATATAAAATGGCCAAGCCAGGCAAAACCATAGCCGATTAATGGCAGCAACCAGAGCCAGAGCCATTGGCCGCTGAGCACACTATAAAGCAGCACCGCAATAACCAGCGTGCTGCCAATATAATGTAAGGCTCGGCATTGTCCGTTGCGATGCTCACTCAGATAGTACGGATAAAACGCCTTAAAACTGTTAAACCGCGACATCAGCGGTATTTCCGTTATTTGCATCAGCAGTTACTTCAGCCTGTCGTGCCCGGAACATCAGGCTGCCACTGACGGAACCAAATGCCAGTTCGGTGACTTTCTGATAGTGATCGTCGGCAAAAAACGGCTGATATTTTGCAAGCGTAACAAAAACACCTATGCCACTTGAGCTTGTATCCTGGTCGACAATGCTATCAACGGCATGGATAAGATAATGGCCCAGGCCAAGGTGCTGATATTTTGGGGAGACCGCAATAAACGCCAGCATATGATAGCGATCATAAGGCATAGCGGCATGAATACGCTGTTCTTTCTCGAGCATTTGGCGGGTAGAAACAAAGCCGGCAGTCAGTAACATCTTTAACCGCCAATGCCAGAGCCGGCCACTACCAATGCCGGAATCGGGCCCCACTACACAGGCAACACCCAATAATTGCTCAGCATGAAACAGGCCAACCACCGGCTGCCCGGCCTGCCAGAACGTGTTTAGCTCCTCGCGAATCGCAGAGCGCAGCCGTTGCTCGTAATCAGGCGTATCGCCGCGGAAAATTGTCAAAAAAAGCGGATCATCATGATACGACTGATACAGTAAAGAAGCGGCCAGCTTCAGCTCTTCTCCGTTTAGCAACGCAGCTTTTAAATGCTCCGGATTAAATGTGCTCAGTATTGCAGTCATCGTGGCTCTCTTATTGTTGTTTTTTCAATCACAATAGCAGCCGGTCATGCCATTGCCAAGCAGCATTTTGGCGTTACCTTCTGCCCGCATTAGCCATATTGCAGGGTACTGTCTATGCTTAATGACATTCCGTTACAAAGATGACAGGAGCAACCATGGATACCTCTGAGCACAGTATGGCGAACTTATTTATGCAATTGGGACTGGACAATAAACCTGATGATATTAAGCGCTTTATCAGTAACCATAAGTTGCCGGAGAATGTGGCGCTGGTGGATGCGCCTTACTGGAATCAGGCCCAGGCCAATTTTATTAAAGAATCGTTCAAAGAGGACGCCGATTGGGTTATGACGATTGATGAATTGAATGCCCAGCTGCACAATTAACCCGGAATTATTAGGTAAAAAACCGGTGTGCCAGCTGGGATCAGGCAAACTAAGCCCACATTGTTACAATTGCTGGTACGCTTTATCACCCCAGCTGTGCAACTGACCATCGATAAAAACCAGTGGGGTACATTCGTCTTTGGTGGTTTTACCATCGCTGCGTTTGTGTTGCGTCCGGTAAAATAACACTTGCACCTGCTGCTCATCTTTCATCAGAAATTCGGTGAAATCCGGATTGCCCATGCGCGACACTACATTACTAAAGGCCATACCCGGCTGGAACTGATTAATTTGCTTCAGGTTTGCTTGCTGGGTACTGCGCCATTCGCTGTCAGCATTATCGCTATCCTCATAGTCTTTATCGCCAATGGCCACCACACAGCCGGTCAATAAACTAGCCGCTATTAAAAGGCTAAGAGATTTTACTATCATATTCTTACTCCAATCATTATTGTTTTATGTTGATATTGTATCAGCTGAGTTAACCAATACGTCATTTGACAAAGCAAATAAGATACCAATTATTTTTTTGTTTTAAATCAAAACGTTAAATTTCATGCTCTATCTATCTGCGGATGTAAATGCTAAATTTCGCCAAATAGTAGTCAAAATAAGTACCTTGTATGCCATCAGCCATTGATTTACTTAACCAGGTCGCCATCCGTTTGCATCAAGAGGGCAAAACCCCCAGTCTGGCGTTATTTAAAGCCAGGTTAAGTAACCAGCTTACTGCGCCGGCGTTATTTTCCGCGTACCAGCAGTGGCGTAAGCAACCGTCATTGCCCGATC
Source organism: Arsukibacterium sp. UBA3155 (assembly GCA_002364615.1). Classification (GTDB taxonomy): domain Bacteria; phylum Pseudomonadota; class Gammaproteobacteria; order Enterobacterales; family Alteromonadaceae; genus Alishewanella. The sequence continues at coordinate 160,706 of DEYP01000015.1, forward strand.
TTACACAATTGCCCCCTGCTGGTCAGCTGTTGGCAGAGCCGCGGGCTGACACTGAAGCCTCACAACCTTCACAACTGTTACAACTGCAGCGGATAGAAGCTAAGCTTGATAAAATTCTGGCATTGCTGGAGCAACAGCATGTATCTGGCTGAACTAACGTATAAAGTTATTGCCGATACCAGTTTCAGCCAGGCTGAGGCCACGATCCGCGCATTTACTGAGGCGCTGATTTTTAACGGTAATGTTCTCGGCCGGGAATTTCCGACGGCCTGGCAGCAGGACCGCTTTTGCGCCAGGCTGGTGATCCCGGCTGCCGATGCCCTGCAACGCCCCCATCTCAGTGCCAGAGTATTACAGGCAGAGCAACAACTGATGGCAGCGGGGTTAGCCTATCCGCAGGTAAAAGTGCTGGGAATGGATATTATGTCGCAGCACAGCAGCAACCAGGATACTGAAACGCTGGTGTTGTTTACCACCTTTAGTGATAACTGCTCACCGCTTCGCAACCTGGCTGATCTGGCGCCTGTGCCACTGTATCAGTTGCTTCCGGCAGAAGGCGTCGATCATGAGAGTCTGATCCGCTGGCAAATTCAGTTTCAGGCGCTGGATGAAGTTCAGCAACAGCAGCAACGGGTGTTAAAGAAAACCGCTGAGAACAGTCTGCAGCAGTTTAATAGTGCGCTTAACCGGCAAGGCCGCCTGCTTGCGAAAAAAATAAGCCAGCACAATGCCCTGCCGGTTTACTATGCCATGTACAGTGGCAGCAGCAATAACTGTGCGGCTGATCCGGTGAAACCTTGTCCTGGCTGTGGTAATGCCTGGCGCTTAACAACACCGCTACTGGAGCTGTTCGATTTTAAATGCGACCGCTGTCAGCTTGTCAGCAATATTGCCTGGGAATGTCAGACGCCCTGATAGGCTGCCGGCTGCAGTTGAGTAAAAAACGCGGCCAACGAGTCTGCCAGCTTTTCTTTAACCTCTTTGCCAACCGTTTCCAGGTATACCTCACCGCTACGGTTCAGTACCGATAATACAATACTGTCATCATCAGTTAAGGCAAAAAAAACCGTTTCAGGCTGCTTCAATCGCCGTTTCATTAAAATATGGCCGATAATATTTTCCTGCAATCTGGCAAGATCAGCCTCATCCCATACCATCAGCAGTTGTAATGGCCCCCGGCTATGATCAGCGCCCAGGCCGGCCCCATAATATAAACTGTAAAATTGTTTAATATCCGGATGCAGCTCTAACTCAAGTGCTTGCTCTACATTGCTGAAATCTGCGGGAGGTTGTTGCAAAACCGGCTGCCAGCTTACCAGATTATCATCCAGGGTTTTTAGCTGACAGGGTGCCGGTTTAGCGGGCTCAGCGGCCCACGCCTGCAGGGTCAGGTTGTGTTGCTGATGCCAGCTCAGGGTTTGGCTGATAAAATTCTGATAGCTTTCTGCTAATGACAACACGGACATCCTCTCTACTCTGACATGAAGTTATGCTAAGATCGGCGCATTCTAACCGGATTACCAGCCAAATGACAAAAAGCCAATCAGAAATTATGGCCGGGCTAACCCTTGGCAAAATGACGGCGTATGCCGAACAGTACGACCCCAGCCTGCTGCAACCTGTGCCGCGCACCGTTGGCAGAGACAGTCTTGGCCTCGACCACTTAACAGCGCTGCCTTTTATCGGCGAAGATATCTGGCACGGCTATGAGTTGTCGTGGTTAAACGCCAAAGGTAAGCCTATGGTGGCACTCGCGACCTTTGTTGTACCGGTAACGTCAGCAAATCTGATTGAATCCAAGTCTTTTAAACTGTATTTAAACAGCTTTAATCAAAGCAGGTTTGACGACCTGCGCCAGGTTTATCAGGCACTGCAACGCGATTTGGCTGCCTGTGCGGGTAGTGCCGTAAAGGTTACCCTGCATAACGTCAATGAAATCATGGTTTTTCAGCCAACCTGGATACCAGGCCACTGTATTGATGACCTGGATATCACTGTCGACAGTTATCAATATGATCCCAGCCTGTTGCAACTCTCGGCGTCTGCTGAGCCTGTTGACGAAAAAGTACACTCCCATTTACTGAAGTCAAATTGCCTGATCACCTCGCAGCCAGACTGGGCCAGCGTCTATATTCATTACCGTGGCAATGCAATTGATCATGCCGCCCTGCTACGCTATCTGATTAGCTTTCGCAGCCACAACGAGTTTCACGAACAATGCATTGAGCGTATTTTTCTGGATATCTGGCAACGTTGTGCACCCGAGTACTTGCTGGTGTATGCCCGTTACACCCGCCGCGGTGGCTTGGATATTAACCCGGTACGGGCCAGTGCCAGTTATCAGTTACCAAATTTGCGATTAAGCCGTCAGTAAACGGTAAACTTTCAGACTGACTTTCAGAAATTGAGCTTGTATGGGCGAAATCATCACTGTAAAGCTAAAAATACAGCAAAAATACTGAAAGCCGGCTTGTATTATTACAGTCAGACTTTCAAAAAAGGCGTAATTCTGTTTTACTATTGTGGCCGGTTAGACGGACTAACCAGCAGCAGTAACCAGAAGGATCGCCAATTATGCAATATCTCACCTCTGAAGAAGAAACATCCTGGTTACCTTACTATCTTTACAAATAGGCATTACAAGTAAGCTGTGTAAATAAGGTAAGCCAAGATAATAATGTCCCCTACTCAACAGCGAGCTTCGGCTCGCTGTTTTTATTTGTGGATAAAATGTTTAAAACAGTGATCGCATTTCGTTTGTTTACGGATATACTTAAATCTAAACAGCTTTTTTAACATTTAAATGTTTAAGGTGCAGCCATTGCAAGATGATCTAAAGCAACAACTGGCCAATGCGATAAAAGCGCGCAAGACGTTAGAAGATGCCTACGAAAGTCAGTTTAAGATTTTGGCCCAGTTTGTTGCTCGTTTATCTCTGGTTTGCAAAGGTATCGACCTCGAGCTGGATAACCGGCTGGCAAAATTACGCACCGAATTAACCAGAGGCACGGACCTCGAAAAGCTAATTCCGTTTATTTCCGACACCTCCCAAAGCCTGCAGTTACTTGATAGCAAGCAGCAACGTGAAATTAAAGAAATTCAGCAGCAAATGAATCAGGCAGGCAAGTTACTGCAGCAACAAAAAGGCTTACCCGACCAATTACGCCGCGATCTGCGAATGTTACTAAGCAAGGTGGCTGAACCACCGTCGACGGTACAGGCTTTTTTACCTCATTTAACCAGCCTGGCAAACCTGTATCAAACCGCGTTACATTCCAAACAACAATTGGATAATAACGCACAGAGCGACGCCGTTCGTTACGGCCATATTTGTCGTCAGATAAGTGTTGAACTGACGAATTTACTGAGCGAATTAGCGTTTGCTGAAAAAAGTGCGCCGCAGATCGCAGTGATCCGCCAGAGCTTACTGGACACACTGTCCATCGAGGCTCTGCTGGATGCTTGTCTGCAAACCATTACCATAATCGTTGCCAGCATTAATGAAGAACGGTTATCCGCAGAGCATTTTTTGCTGAAGCTTAATGATGCCCTCTCTTCAGTGCAACATGCCGTTAGCCTGTCTTTAAAAAATACCGACCAGCTTCATTTAAAACTGGACAAGTTAAACCAGCAAATTGAGCAGCAAATTGAGCAACTTGGCCAGAGCACCAAAAGTGCCACATCGTTGGAGCAACTGAAAGAGCTGGTCACGCAGCGTCTTGGTAATATTAGTGATGCACTGAAGACAAAGGAACAACTGGAAACTCATGAACGCCAGACCATGCTAACAACCTTACAAGGGATGGAGTTGCGTTTAAAAGAATTAGAAAGTGAAGCCCAGGCCTTCAGAACGAAACTGGCAGAGCAAAATTTCCGTAGCTTACAGGATGCCTTAACAGAGATCCCCAACCGCGCAGCATTTGATGAGCGTTTCGCGTTAGAAATAAAGCGCTGGCAACGTTATCAAAAACCGTTATGCATCGCGTTGGCCGATGTAGATAACTTTAAGAGCATTAATGATAATTACGGCCATAGCGCCGGCGATAAAACACTGAAGGTTATCGCCAGAGCGTTGCAAAACGGCTTACGCGATACCGATTTTATTGCCCGCTATGGTGGTGAAGAATTTGTTATCCTGTTTCCGGAAACCGCGCTGGAAGAACTTTCTGCCCCGTTAAACAAGCTTAGAGAAAAAATAAAAAGTATTGTTTTTACTTTTAAAAATCAGAAAGTCCCAATCACCATTTCATTTGGGGCTAGTCAATTAACCGCTGAAGATACCAGCCGTCAGGTTTTCGACCGGGCCGATGAAGCACTTTATGAAGCGAAAAAGGCCGGCCGCGATCGCGTCATTTTAAAAACCTGAATTTGCTGCAGCATACAATCAGTATTGGAGTTACCTATGCAGGTGCATTTAAACCCGTTAGGCGCCATGGATTTACTATCTCAACTTGAAGTTGAACGTTTAAAAAATAACACCGAGTCAGAAGCGTTCGCGTTATTCCGCAATTGCTGTCTGGCGGTACTTAACGTCGGCAGCCATACCGACAGCTCAGCTGAAATATACGAACAATATAAAGATTTCAGCGTAAATTTACTGGCGCGTGAACGGGGTATTAAAATTGAGCTAACCAACCCGCCTGCCAGTGCCTTTGTCGACGGTGTTATTATAAAAGGCATCCACGAGCATTTGTTTGCCGTGCTCAGGGATATTTTGTTTTATCACACCCGTCGCTCTGCTGAAACGAAGGCAAGAGAACTGCTCGAACCCCGTCAACTCACCCATACCGTATTTGATATTCTGCGCAACGCGAGAGTAATTGACGCCACTTGTGTCCCAAGCATGATTGTCTGCTGGGGTGGGCATTCTATTAACGAAACGGAATACGAGTACACCAAAGAAGTCGGTTACCAGCTGGGCCTGCGTGGTCTGGATATTTGTACTGGCTGTGGCCCGGGCGCCATGAAAGGCCCGATGAAAGGCGCGACCATCGGCCATAATAAGCAGCGGATCCGCAGTGGTCGATATCTGGGGCTAACGGAGCCCAGTATTATTGCTGCCGAGCCACCTAATCCTATTGTCAACGAGTTGGTGATCCTGCCAGATATCGAAAAACGACTGGAAGCTTTTGTCCGGGTAGCTCACGGTATTATTGTATTTCCGGGGGGCGCGGGTACCGCAGAAGAGTTGCTTTATTTGCTCGGTATTATGTTGAAAAAGAGTAATGCTGAGCAGCAGTTGCCCATTATTCTTACCGGGCCGCGCCAATCTGAAGCTTACTTTAATGAGATAGCCAATTTTATTCAGAGCACCCTCGGCGACGAGGCATTAAATTTAATCGACATTATCATCGATGATCCGGCTGGTGTTGCCCGCAAGCTCAAACAAGGCTGTGCTGAGGTAAGGCAATATCGTAAGTCTGTTGGTGATGCGTACCACTTTAACTGGACCTTAGATATTGATCCGCAGTTCCAGCAGCCTTTTGTCCCGAATCATCAGAATATGGCCGCACTTGACTTGCACCTGGAACAAGACAAAGCGAAACTTGCTGCAAATTTACGCCGGGCATTTTCAGGTATTGTTGCCGGTAATGTTAAAGACGAGGGGATCCGGGCTATTCGCAAGCATGGACCTTTTCAGTTGTCAGGAGAACCGGTATTGATGAAAATGATGGATACCTTGCTGCAAGCTTTTGTTGATCAGGGCAGAATGAAATTACCTGGCACCGCGTATGTGCCGTGCTACCGGATTATTCGCTAGCATGATGCACCTTGTTCTGATTGATGCGCTTAACCTTATCCGACGCCTTTACGCCGTGCAGGAAAGGCCTTACTTGCCATTACCAGAGCAGGTGACCGACGGCACCAGGCAGCAAATTATCAATAATACCCAGAGCATGCTACTGCAAGCGTTGCAGCGACTGCGCCATGAGTTAACGCCAAGCCATGCCTTATTGGTGTTTGATGGCCGTGACAGCCAGTGGCGCCAGCAACGCTGTCCGCAGTACAAAGCAAACCGTAAACCGATGCCAGCGATATTGGCCGAAGCACTACCCGCGTTAGAACGTGCCGCAGAGCAACAAGGGTTTCGCTGTTTTATTGATAACAGCCTCGAGGCCGATGATGTTATTGCCAGTATTGCCAGTAAACTAAGCCAGCATCAGCAACAGGTATCTATTGTATCAACTGATAAAGGCTTTCTGCCGCTGTTAAGCCACGGCATCAGCGTGTACGATCCTTTTGCCCGTCAGTCACTCAGTCCTGACTATGTTAAAAATAAGTTTGGAGTTGCCCCGGAACAACTGGTCCGGCTGTGGAGCTTAACTGGAGACAGTACCAATAATATCGCCGGTGTCAGTGGCGTGGGCCCGAAAACCGCATTAGAGCTGATGGCTTTAGGTGAAACGTTGACCGACGCCCTGGCTCATCCCGATTGCCCGAAAAAACTGCGCGATAAAATAATCAGCCACAAAGATGCCATTATGAATTACATGCAGGTGCTGAGTTTGCAGACCTCACTGGATCTTGGGCTTAACCTGCAGGATTTAAGACTGCCTGAATCAGAGCAGGAAACGTCATGAAGCTAAAACCTGTTATGTTATTTATCGCTGGTTTTGTAGTTTATTTGCTGCTGACACTAACGGTATTAATGTTTTACAAAGATGATCCGGAACAAATGAGCTGGCAACATCGTGAAAATTTTAACGCCAAAGTGATCAGTCGTTATCAGTTAACTGCGGCCCATACTCAAGATGACATTACCAACAGGCTTGGCGGCCCGGATATCACCCAGGCAGTAAAAATTGATGGCGAAATATACCAGTTATTCTTTTATCGCACCCATCGCAAACTGCCTGATGGTATTACCACCGAAGATGAATGCACGGCCTTATTGTTTATCAACCGCCAACTGGTTGCCATAGGTGATACTGCAGTAGCCCAATATCAGCAACATGCCAGCCATGGTAACAGCTAATTGCCAATGGCCGCTGTTTTATCAGGGCTTACAACGTTTTGATCCGACAGCCGCCCAGCCGGTAACCGTTAGTGATTTTTCCGGCGTATTGCAACACAGCCATAAGCTGACCTTATTGTTCTTAGGGTTAGCCGAGCACAATGTGGCTAGCGTTTTGGCGCAACTCAACCTGACACTACGTCAGTTATCACTGGTGCACGCCCGGGTAACGAAAATGATGACGCTGGGGCTGATATTCAGTCGCGGTTTTGGCTGGCAAAGTCAGCGTAGTCAGCTATTTCTGCAAGCCATCTGTCTACACGCAGCCATGGCAACGATGGCGTCCAACCCGTTGCAGGCCACGTTGGCGCTGGCCAAAGCGCTGCAACAGTTTGACAAGCAACATCCGTTATTACCTTTATTAATTGCTACCTGCAATGCCAGACGACACCCGGCATGGCAATGCCATCCCGATGGGCCTTTGCTGGCTCTGATTGGCCAGCTGGCCGAACAAATGCTGCCAGAGTCAGGCAATCAGGCTGGTTTAGCGCAAGTACTGCTTTACTATCGCCGCAACCAAGACGAGAGCAACAACCAAAGCGACAGCATCAAAACAAAGTGGTTTGGTTTACTACAACAGCTGGTTGCCAACAATGCGCTGCCCGGTCGGTTTGGTAAAGATAGCCAAGCCAAGGCCACTACCTCTGATTATTGGTTTATCAGCGGCTTGGTTGCCGACACACCACAGAGCACAACAGTGTACGTCAGGGCCTTTGACCCCAGTACTAAAACGCTGGGGAATGAGGTGAGCCAACTTCCCCTGCCCCGGTTAAGCCTGTTAAGCCCGCAATACTTTCGGGATCCCGCCTGGCTGGCATTACTGGAACCGGACAACGCCCTGTTGCCTGCAACCTCACAGATGACGTTAAAGCACTGTCTTGAGCAGTCTGTCTTTAATCAGCTAGGCATGCTTAGTATCAGCAAGCAAGTGCAACTGTTGCAAACCCAGCCGCAAATAAGCCGTTATTTAGAACGCGCGGCGGGCAACATCAGTCGCCAGCAAATCCCGGTTAGCCAGTTACGACATGCCATAACGATGCTTGGTCAGGATGCCTTAAGTGATTGGGTTGCCCAGGCTGAGCTATCGCAGTATTGCGTTTCTCAGGCTCACCCTCACCATAACTGGCTTGAACAATTGCAACATTGTCTGACAACGGCGTTGCTGCTGATAAGCGCAGCGGCACAGCAGCCATTAGCCCTTTGCACAGCCGGGCTGGTAGCGCGTTGCGCCAGCGTGAGTTTGTGGCAGCATGCTGCCCTGCCCCAACTGCCCCTGGCAAAACACATACAGCAAAAACTTGTCCTTGGCCTGCATATTCAGCGGCACATCTGGCAAAGTAAAACCTATCCGGGCCAGCTACAGGCCTTGTTTCAGCACTACCAACATCCTGACTGGGCAACGGCCGTGCAAGACTGGCATAACAGCCCGTCATCTTCATTAGGCTTAGTGCTCAACATTAGCTGGCAGCTAACCCTGGCGGTATTTTGTGCCACGGATGCCAATACCCAACAACTTGCGGCACTGCTGCCATCAGGCAGCGCCAGGCTTAAACTGCCCAGTCATTCGGCCCAATACTGGCAGCAACAATTAATAGCAGCCAGTCAATGCTACTATCCGTTACCTGAAATCTAGTTTTATTACACCATTCACAGCCGTTATAGCCACTATAACGCTAACTTCTACCGTAACTTTTCACCAAACTGGCGAAATTTGGCTAAAACTGCTATATTCCGGCGGTTCCAGGCGGTTAGCGTCTGCCCGTATTCCCCCTTTTAAACCCTGAGGATCCACATGAGTAAGCAAACCATTACTGTCATTAAAGGTGATGGCATCGGCCCGAGTATTGTTGAGGCCGCCATTGAAGTGTTAACCAAAGCCGGTTGTGATTTTGACTACGAATATGTTGAAGCCGGGCTAACAGCCCTGGAGCAAACGGGCGAGTTGTTACCACAAGCCACACTGGATGCCATTGCCCGCAATAAAATCACTTTAAAAGGCCCGTTAACGACGCCGGTAGGTGACGGTTTTACTTCAATTAACGTCACGTTGCGCAAGCAGTTTAGTTTATATGCCAACGTGCGGCCGGTGATCTCGTTCAAAGGCACTAAAGCCCGCTACGAAAATATTGATATTATTACCATTCGCGAAAATACCGAGGGAATGTATTCTGGTCATCGTCAGCAGGTATCCGAAGATGGCCTGATTGCCGAAGCCAGTAGTATTATCACCCGCGAAGGCGCAGAGCGCATTGCTGTATTTGCCTTTGAAACGGCGCGCCGTGAAAATCGTAAAAAAGTGACGATTGTACACAAAGCTAATATTCTGAAATCAACCTCTGGTTTGTTTTTAAAAACGGCACGCGAAGTCGCAGCGCGCTACCCCGATATTGACGCCCAGGAAATGATTGTTGATAACGCCTGCATGCAGTTAGTGATGAACCCGCAGCAATTTGACGTGATTGTTACCACAAACCTGTTTGGTGATATTTTATCAGACTTGTGTGCCGGTTTAGTCGGTGGCTTAGGCATGGCACCTGGTGCCAACATTGGTAAAGACTGCGCTATTTTTGAAGCCGTGCACGGCAGTGCCCCGGATATTGCCGGTAAAAACCTGGCGAACCCAAGCTCGGTTATTCTGGCGTCCATTCAAATGCTCGAATACCTGCAAATGCAAGACAAAGCAGAGAAAATTCGGGCAGCGCTGGCAGACGTTATAGCCAGTGGCGACAGAACCACGCGCGATCTAGGTGGCAGCTTTGGTACCACTGATTTTACCGCCGCCATGTTAGAACGGTTATAATCGTTTTCCAGGCAGAAATAGCCGCCAGCAGGTGGCTATTTTTTTAGCGGTCAGTGCGCAGGAGCAAAAATGAACGAACAACAAAACAACCCGTTACATGGTATTAAGCTGGAACAAGTTGTCAGCGCACTGGTTGATCATTATGGCTGGCCGGAACTGGCCAATCGCATTGATATTAACTGCTTTAAAGTAAACCCATCAGTAAAAAGCAGCCTGAAGTTTTTGCGCCGCACCCCCTGGGCCCGCGAAAAAACCGAAGCGCTGTTAATCGCCACTAATCTTCATATCATGCCAGATCAAAAATAGTCCGTTAACACTTGGCAGAAATATCTATGCCCTCCAGCTCTCACAGTCAGGCTCACTTTAAATAACTTAATAATTACTAATAATTCATAAATATGCGTAATTGCTACAGTTTTCCTGTTTATAAATTTCAGTTTGCTGATCCGACATGAACGCGTTACTCATTGTCCGGCCTGTTTTGTGTCAGGCTTTTTTACAAGATTTGATAAGAAAATCGGTTAAATAGTAAACAATCCAGGATAAACAATCACTTAATTAGATGGCGCGATTATTGCCTTATTTGCTATCAGCAACCCCCTAGTTAGATAAAAAAGCTACAAAACAAAAATCAATTAATTATTAACATTAATAGCACCTTTAGGTATGCAGAACTTGCTGCTTCTAATGACTAGCTACCCTGTGTTGTACCGATAGTATCGGAAGATAATTTGGCTGCGTAACCCGAAGATCACACTGATGTACACGGGAGAAGCAAATGAAATTTAAAAAATACCTCTTAGGTATTGCTCTAACAACCGCGCTGACGAGTGTCTACGCCAATGCAGATGCATCGCCACATATTATTCAGGTTGATGCCAGCAAGCTTATCGCAACCGATTCTGCCCCGCCGGCTTTAGCTGCCTCGGGCATGTATATCGTTGAATTGAAAGGCGCCACGGCCATCAATATGGCCACCAAGCTTGGTGAGCTTATTCCAAGTAACCAAATGGTTGTTAACGTCGGCAATAATTACAATGCAAAATCGCCGAAAATTGAAGCGTACGTCGCGGCAGTAAAAGCCAAGCAAGCCTCAGTTGCTGCCGACATTGGTGCAGTAAAAGTGCTGCATAACTACGCTCATACCTTTAACGGGTTCTCGGCCCGCTTATCGCCCACGCAACTAAAAGCAATAAGCAGGCACCCTGATGTTGCTGCAGTATATCCAGACGAAGTACATCAACTCCAAACCACTAATACACCCACATTTCTGGGTTTAGTTAGTAATGCTGGTGATGGCTTACATGATACTGGCATTGTCGGCGAAGATGTTATTGTTGGTATTCTTGACTCTGGCGTATGGCCTGAAAACCCCTCTTTCAGCGCAGCGGGGACCAGCCCGGAAAATACCTACGGCCCGGCACCAGCAGGATGGGCGGGTGAATGTAACGTGGGTAGCGTTGGTTCGTTTGTGAATGAAAGTGGCGAAGTCGTTTATGACGACTCTACTGCTCCTGTAGACGAGTTCACTTGTAACAATAAACTTATCGGCGCACGCTATTTCGGTAGCACCTTCTCAAGTGTATATGAAATGCAGTTTAGCTTAGGTGCATTTGCTTCGCCAAGAGACGACGATGGTCACGGTAGTCACACGGCATCCACTGCAGCGGGAAACGCTGGCGTAACAGCAGTTTTAAGCGGAGCTGAAGTTGGTATCGCATCTGGTATTGCGCCGCGGGCACGCGTTGCAGCATACAAAGTGTGTTGGAACGCCAATTATGAAGCTCCTACAGGGCCTGAACGCGGATGTTTCTTTGGAGACAGCCTGGCGGCAATTGATCAAGCTGTCGTGGATGGAGTCGACGTATTAAATTACTCAATCGGTAACTCTCAGGCGATTAATACGCCGGTATATAACGCATCGCTTAGCGCTGCTAATGCCGGTGTGTTCTTTGCCGCATCTGCTGGTAACAGCGGGCCGACAGCGGCAACAGTTAGTAATATTGCGCCCTGGATTGCAACCGTAGCGGCCTCTACTTATGACGGTATATCTGCTGCAGTTGGTAAGGAGCTGATTGTTAATAGTGGCGAACTGGCACCAGAGGTTTTCTTCTCTGTTCCTGCTGTTATTGGTACGGCATTGCCGGTTGGAGGTCTGACAGGTGATTTAGGTCTTGCAGATCCCATACTCGCTTGCGGACCACTGAATAATGACTTAACTGGCAAAATTGCGCTTATTTCCCGCGGTACCTGCCCGTTCACCGATAAAATGGCGAATGCTGAAGCTGCCGGCGCTATAGGGGTTATCGTTTATACGCTAAGTGGCACGCCTATCCCGATGGGTGGTACTGATCCCGGTATTGGCATCCCTGGTGTCATGGTCTTCAATGCAGACGGTTTGGCACTTGCTGACAGCGTAAATGCAGGGTCTACCAATGTGACGATGTCACAGAACGGTGCTGCTACCGACGCAGTTGAAGTGGGTAACATCATGGCGAGCTTCTCGTCACGCGGCGTGAATACCCAAACTGGCGACATCCTTAAGCCGGACATTACTGCACCGGGTGTTCGCATTTTAGCGGCGTCCAGCCCACAGCAGTTGCAGTTTGGTGGCAACCCACAGGGTGAAAACTTTGCTTACCTGCAAGGTACGTCAATGTCCAGCCCACATATTGCCGGTATGGCTGCACTGTTAGCGGGCCAGTATCCAAACTGGACTCCGGCGCAAATCAAATCAGCCATTATGACCACGGCTCGCCAGAACCTGGTGAAAGAAAATGGCACCACACCTGCAGATCCATTTGATTTTGGTGCCGGCCATGTAGCGCCTGCTCCGTCGTTAAATCCAGGTCTGGTCTATAGCGCAAACTTAGGCGATTATCTTGGATTTTTGTGTGGACAAGGCGAGGCGGGGTTAGTGTCCTCTGCCAGATTTGGAGCAGATTGTACCGACATTGTTAATGCAGGTTTTGCAACTGACGCAAGTCAATTGAACTACCCCTCAATAGCGATTGCTGAACTTGCCGGTACTGAAACCATTTCTCGTACGGTAACTGACGTAACGGGTAATGGTGGTACTTACAATGTCGTGGTTGATGCACCAGAAGGCACCACTGTTACCGTTGCAACCTTTGATGCTGGCGGCAATGTTATCCCCAGTGGATTGTTAGAAGTTGCACCAAACGGCACAGCAAGCTACAGCTTAACCTTTAACTCAGTGCCTGGCTTCCCGGCCAATCAGTGGGTATTTGGTGCAGTAACCCTTGAAAGCAGTGATGGTTTGACTGTACGCAGCCCCATTGCCGTCAATCAGGTTCCGACACAGACTATTATTGTACCTGAACTCCTGTCATTAACATTGAATCGGGGCCGTGCTCTGTTCTTTGTTGAGACCTTATATTCCGGTAGTTTTAACATCGATTATCAAGGCCTGAGCTTACCCTTTGGTGTCAATAAAACCTCACCCAGCAACCCGGGCGCATTTAATTTTGGCATTAACGTAGCTTCTCCATCGTATTACACAGCATTTGGTGTACCTGAAGGAGCAACGTTACTAAGGATAAGCACCCGTGACGGGTTAGTTAGCGTTCCGGGTACCAACTTAGACCTGGTGCTATACACCTGTGTACCCACTCCAACAGGAAATAGCTGCTCACCTCTGCAGAGCTCTACAGGCCCAGATGCAAATGAAGATATGATCATTGTTAACCCGGAAAATACGGTAGACAGTGGCCTTAGCTTCTATCTGTTGTTTGTCCAAGGCGTAGATTTGCTTGGCAATGCCAGTGTGGATTATACGCAGCTTATCTGGATTGTTGACGGTGCTGAGTCTACAACCGTGGTTTCTGCATCAACCCGCGCAGTTGAAAACCGCCTGCAAAATATCAGCCTCAGAACACGTGGCTTAGCCTCAGGCTTATACATGGGTACTGTTACCTTTACTGATGGTAATGGTGAAGTACAAGGCACAACGGCATTGGAAGTAGTTCAGCCGTAGTCAGGGAACGCCGGGATAGCGAGTCTGTCCCGGCAATTTTTAAAAAAAAAGGAAGTAGATAATGAAATCTATTACAAAATTAATAAGTAAATCGTTGTTCGCTATTACGCTAATGTTTGCAACATCCTTTGCCGCCAACGCGGGTCTTATCAATATAAAACAGGACATCATCGGCGATTTCTACGGGAAAATTGGTTCTATTGAAATTCAAATAGATAACAGCCAGCTAAATACCGGCATTTTAGATACTGCCTTTGGTGATAGCATAACGCTGATAAATTTTAATCTCAGCGACCTGTATTCCTGGGGTGACGTATTTAATGTGTTCCTATTTGAAGTCGTTATCGACAGCGACAATATCTTTGCAGGAATCGAATTTTTCGAGTTTGACGGAGATGACGTTGGTTTTGGACCATTTACCTGGAGTTATCAGATGATCTTCGACGATGCTTTCGGGTTTGGCTTCCTGGAAGTGTTTGACCTTGACGGGAACTTAGTGGACTTCGATTCTATCAGTCTCGGCGCTGCTCAGGTTGTATCCGCACCTTCTACGATAGCGTTGTTTACGCTGGCAATGGGCGCATTACTGTTCCGTCGCCGGCGTATCGTTTAAACCATTCTAGTCTTGTGAAAACCCAGCGTTGCTGGGTTTTTTATGCTTTCGTCTTATGATTACACAAAGATAACAGTGCTATTTTTATCACAATGCTCATTCAAATGAATATCTCTGCGTATTCGTCTCTAGGCCCACAGATTACTGATAACTTGACTGCAGCTTTTCAAAAATATCTTCAGGCGGCTGCGGACGACTGAAAAAGTAGCCTTGGAATCCTGAGCAACCCAGTTCCAGCAACGCCTGCCATTGTGCTTCCTGTTCAATACCTTCCGCTATAACATCTAATTTAAGTACGTCGGCTAATAACAAAATAATTTTTACAATAGAGTGCGTTTCCGAATCACTGAGTAGGGTATTAACAAAACTTTTGTCAATCTTCAGTTCATCGATCGGTAGCTGTCGAACGTAAGATAAGGACGAATAACCCGTGCCGAAGTCATCCAGAGAAAAACGGACGCCCATGGCCCGGATCCGTTTCATTTGCTGCACACTGGCAGCAATGTTTTCTGCAATAACGCTTTCCGTTACCTCAAGCATCAATGCTGATGGCGGCAGGCCGGTTTCCGACAGAATCATTTCGACGTTATCCGGGAAGTTACCCATCGCCAGCTGACTTTGGCTGATATTAACAGAGACGGTTAAGTTATCTATGGCAAACTGCCTGCGCCATTTACTCATTAACCTGCAGGTTTTCAATAGTATCTGGTTACTGAGTGGCACCATCAGGTTCTTCTTTTCGGCCAGTCCGATAAAGCTGATGGGGTTAAGTAGCCCCCGTTCAGGATGATGCCAGCGGGCCAGAGCCTCAAACCCGATAAATCTGCCGTTTCGATCCACCTTGGGCTGAAACCACGGTACGATTTCATTGTTTCCCGCTAGTGCCCGGTTCAGATCGGCAGTAAGTCTATGCTCTTCTAACAGCTCTTGCTGCATGATATCGTCAAACAGACTGAAATGGTTTTTTCCCTTCTTCTTGGCGTCGTACATCGCAATGTCAGCCATCCTCATTAACTCGCTGGCGCAAATGCTATCATCATTAAAAAGCACCAAGCCAAGGCTGGTTGATATGGGTGACGCATGGCCAAGTGTGTCGGTTGGCTGCGCTGCGGCGCTCAGCATTTGCTGTGCTATCAGACTAACTTCATCAAGCGCAACCTTGTAATCCTGATGCTGGGTGTTTAACACCACCAAAAATTCATCTCCGCCCAATCTTGCAATAGAATGGCGATCGCCCAGCACATTGGCAAAGCGGGTTGAAATTTCAATCAATAGCTGGTCGCCATCACGATGACCGAGGGTATCGTTTATCGATTTAAAATCGTCCAGGTCGGTTAGCATCACAGCGCCAAAATGGCCGGTTTTGGCACAATTACGCAGGCAGTTTTCGAGCTTTGTCGCAATCAGGCTGCGGTTCGGTAGATTAGTTAACGGGTCAAAGTATGCCAGGTGTTCAATTTCTTCCTTATATTGTTGCTGTGCGGTAATGTCTCTGACTATAGCGATGAACCGCGCAGGCTCATCTTCCAGTTTGACATACTGTAATGAGATATCCACTGGCAAGTCGTGGCCATTTTTGTGGCGATGAACTGTTTGAAAATTCAGGCGGCGAACCTCTCCGTTTAGCAAAGGCGCGATCATCTTTCTGAATTCAGCTTCCGGATAATGCGGTTTTACGTCGTAGGGATGGAGTTTGAGAAGCTCGGTTGTGGTATAGCCCAGCTGGTCAAGTGCCCCCTGATTCACATAGAAAAACTGCAGGGTATCTGCATCAAACATAAAAACGCAGTCCAGTGTACTGTCGAGTGTTTTGCGAAAGCGCTTCAGGTTTAATCTGGCTTCCTCGCTTTGGGTAATATCCTGCAAGGCAGCGACCAACAGGCGTTCAGCCCCAACCCTGGCTTCGGTTACTGCAATCTGCAGGGTAAAGCGGGTGCCGTCTGCCCTTTGCCCTTGTACAGCGCGCACATTGCCCATAATTTTCCCGGCTGTTTTCCCCTCAGCATAGGCAAGCATGTAATCAGGATGATGATGTGCTATCTCAGCCGGCATAAGTTTGGTAATCGACTCGCCAATCAACTCGTTTTCCGGGTATCCAAACATTTTCTCCAATGCGGGATTTACGCTCTGGATATGCCCCTTAAGGTCCGTCATAACCACCGCATCATAAAGCGTGTTAAGGATAGCGCGGTTTATATTAAAACTATGCTCAAGCGCTTGCTGGCTTTGGTCTTCCAATGTTCCGGCTGCAATAAATTGTTCTGCCAGTTGAGCAATGCGCGGCAATGCGTCTTCTTTCAGATTGTCGGAATGTTCTGACGATACACTCAGCGCAACTAGTAAACCCTGATGATCCCCCTTAGCATTAAATAAATTAACGGCTTTAAGCGTGCGGGCGGTTTTAAAGGTTGAGCGGGAGGTTTCTCCGGTCAATACAGCAACCGTTTCCTGTAACTCAATTTTGATGAGTTCTCTGGATTGTTTGTCAATTAGAAGCTCGGCAGCTTGCAGGTAGGTTCTGATTTCTGCAACGTCAGAAGCCGCATGTATCAGCGGCTCGAGCGAATCATCAACCACCAGAGCAAGCCACTTATTACTGCTGGTGCTGGCAGCAAGTTCAATGAGATCAGCAATAGCTTGTCTGATTTTATTATTCATAGACTGCCCCGTCCCCCTATTATTGAACAACACTCTGGTGGCTGGCAGTGATTTTCGGTCACAATGCACTGCGTAGAAATGTCAGTATAGACCATAGCATTGGAATCAAAAGGGGCACAATTGACAGGGGAAACTTAATTGGTTTTTCACCGCACAAAGAACAATGTTTGGCTAGCTTGTCATAGCGAAAGCATGTCAGCAGCATTTGTAACTGCTTAAATTAATTTTACTGGGACTTTTAAATACTTTTGCCAGGAAAGCAAAAGCGAGAGAAGGCGTTATGTGTGGAGCAAGCATTCAGATTAATTTTAATCTGACCCTAATATTTGCTCTAATATTTGCTTTCGTTCACTTACAGCCGCTTCACCATATAGTATTTACAGCCGTTCTTAGGGTAGTTTTCCTGCACCCACTGCACCTGGTATCCGTGTTTTTCATAAAATGGCATGGCTTGAAAATTTAAGGTATCTAACAGGCAATTTACACAGCCTCGTTTTTTCGCGCCCAGCTCTATCGCCTGCAATATTTTGCTACCCATCTGCTGGCCCCTGAAGCTCTCTGACACCCACAATGTATTAATCTGTAACCAATTGCCAAATGTTCTGCCTGCCGAACCGGCAATAACCTCACCATTATTATCTTTAATTTGCACTGCAATCGGCAGCCTTTCCTGCACCTCCCAGTTCGCCCAGTTAAATTCAGCTATTTTCATATCCAGCAGTTCAATCAAGGCCTGCTCCGGTTGGTCCAGTACTTCTATTCTCATCGCAATACTCACTTATATGAATTCAACACCGCTTCACGGCTTACTGGTAACTTGCTGACTGGTCGTGGTGTTCGGTCGTAAAGCACTCCGTAAAAATGTCACTATAAACCAAATCGTTGATATCATTAGGGCCAGAGTCGACAGGATCAGGATATTTTTTTCAATCGCGACGCGAGTTCTGTCACAACTCAATTGTCCAATCATTGAGTCAGGTATCGACTTAAATAATAGAGGATAGAACCTCTTTTGAAAGAACCGGAGAGTGTCTGAACCCATGCCGCCAGGCGACGGGCGAGTTGCTCCGGTGAATGAGAAAGAGCTTTGTATCCGGAATACGAGTTTCTCACCTGAAAAGGGGGACACAATGGACTTCCCAGCTTTTACTAGACAGTCTGCTCTGAGCGAATTGCGGAAGTAACGCATACTGTAGCGGCAGTTTTCGGGATAGCGTAGTTAACTTGCGTTGCGATAAGAAAACAAACGCCCGACGAATGCTGTCCAACTGACACGTATTGTCAGTTCATGGCACCTTTCAAATGACCCAACACAATTTTCAGGTACTCAGTTTTGAATTCATTGGATCCAGGTAAATTAGGTAATGTGTAGAAATCACTAAGGTTTCCATTGTCCAAGGCCTTTTGTATCGTATTAACCACCTTTTCTTGCGTAGCTTTATCAAATTCACGAGTAAATTGGCCGTAAATATTGTACATATAATTATTAGCACGCACATCGTCTAGGCTTCTCACATGAAACAATGCGTACATCACTAAGTTTAAGTCACGATTAGTGTGGTTATTCATTTACAATCCAATTCTTTATCCAATAGGCAAACTAAGTCTGAACAAATTGCCGCTATTGGCACTTAGCCGCTGTTCAACTGTTGGAACTTCGTTATCCAGTCAAATGGGTCATGTACTGAGTCAGAAAAAGCGTTGGAACCGGCGCGCAGAACGTCTGCGGGGGAAGCGTTACTGCTTTGCGTTAGCATTAAAAAATGGCGCGCTTATAGGTATAAGCGCTAACCGTTGTAACTAGCTATTATCACTATCCGTTATAAATTTCACCGCCACCATTGGCATAAAGCTGCAGTACTGCGTTAGCTTCATCGCGCTGCACTAAACGCACTACTTCAATACCGGCGTCGGTTAAATACTGATAACTGCTGGCCTCTACCGGGCCTTCGTCAAAGCCTATAGCGCGGGCATCGTCTGCAGTAGCCGCACAAACTAAACGCTTTACCCCGCTCCATAGCGTGCCGCCTAAGCACATGGCGCAGGGCTCGCAGGAGGTAAACAATTCGCGCTTTACGCCATCGGCATGTAAGCTGAAACTCTGCACTTGCTGCTCAGCAAACATAATAGCGACCATTTCGCCGTGGGCCGCCGAGTTATGCATTGGCATTACCCGGTTAACGCCAACACTGATCAGCTTGCCGCTGTCACAGGCAAAAATAGCGCTGCCAAACGGGCCACCGGTACCACGCAGCACGTTTTGCTTCGACAGCTCGACGGCCAGCGCCATTTTTTCCTGATCATTGTGGTAGGTTTTCTGCCAGTCAACAACCTCGTTAATCCACTCAGGAAGAGTAATAGTAATATTTTTTACTGCAGCCATAAGCTTAATGCTCCGCTAATGGCTTGCTGTAGGCCAGTTCCATATCCCATGGCAGTTGGATCCAGGTATCCTGCTCGATATCGGTAATATAATGGTCGACCAGTGGCTTACCCTGTGGCTTGGCATAAACTGTAACGAAACAAGCCTTGGGGAAATGCTCGCGCAACGTGCGGGCGGTTTCACCGGTATCGACTAAATCGTCAACAATTAGCAGCTTGGCGTTATCTTCCAGGCTGGCGTCTTTTAGAATACGTAAGCTGCCCTGTTTATCATGCTCATAGCTGGCGACACAAATACTGTCGACCACCCGGATATTTAGCTCACGCGCCAGAATAGCGGCAGGCACCAGGCCACCGCGGCTTACTGCCACTATGGCAGTGAAATCACGGCCCAGCAGTTGCTGGGCCAACTCTTTGCTGGCCCGGTGAAAAGCTTCCCAAGACACATAAAACATTTTATTGGTGGTAAGAGACATAATAATTCCGATTGTAATCAGATAAATAACTAAATTAATGACAAGGCAATTTCAACCATCTCATTAAAGCTGGTCTGGCGTAAGTCGGCATCCAGCGCCTCACCGGTACGAATGTGATCGCTTACCGTTAAAATGGCCAGCGCATTAATGCCATATTCGGCTGCTACACCATATAAACCGGCAGCTTCCATCTCTACTGCCAATACGCCATATTTTTCCAGCGTATCAAACAGGGTTTCACTTGGGTTATAAAATAAGTCAGAAGTGAATACATTACCCACTTTGACGTTAATCTGCTTGGCGCGGGCAGCATGTACGGCTTTTTCCAGTAAGTCGTAATTGGCGATAGCCGCAAAATCCATTCCGTCCAGGCGGTTACGGTTAACGGCTGAATCGGTGCTGGCGCCCATGGCAATAACCACATCACGCACTTTTACCTCAAGCGGCAGTGCGCCGCAGGAGCCAATGCGGATAATATTCTTAACACCGTAGAATTTGGCCAGTTCTGTGGCATACAAAGACATAGACGGAATGCCCATGCCAGAGCCTAATACACTGACGCTCTTGCCCTGATAGGTACCGGTATACCCAAACATGCTACGTACCGTGTTGACGCACACTGCATCGGTTAAAAAGGTTTCGGCTATGTGTTTAGCTCGTAACGGATCGCCTGGCATTAATACGGTTTGTGCAAAAGCATCATCAGCAGCGTTAATATGAGGAGTAGCCATAGTTCTCTCTTAATGTAATTTAGCAATAAAGGAATCGCCGTGCGCCATGGCGTCCAGCTTAAAATAATCGGCCAGGGTCTGGCCTATGTCAGCAAAACTCATGCGCTCGCCCAAGTCAGTACTGGCCAGGCCATGCTGATAGGCTAGCACCGGAATATATTCCCGGGTGTGCTCGGTACCTGGCCAGGTTGGGTCACAGCCATGATCTGCCGTCATCAGCAGCAAGGTATCTTCACCACAGGCATTAAGCAGCTCGGGTAAGCGGCTATCAAAATATTCCAGCGCTTCGCCGTAGCCAATCGCATCACGCCGGTGACCGTAATTCTGATCAAAATCGACCAGGTTGGTAAACACCAGGCTTTGCGCTGGCTGTTTTGCCATTTCAGCCAAGGTGGTATCAACCAGTGCCGCCAGGCCAGTCGCTTTAATCGTTTCGCTGATCCCCTGATGGGCGTAGATATCGGCTATTTTACCGATACTGATCACCTTGCCACCTGCATCGGTTAATTTATCCAGCACAGTGGGCGCAGGAGGTAACACTGAATAATCGCGGCGGTTGCCGGTACGGGCATAATTGTCCGGGCTATCACCTAAAAACGGCCGGGCAATTACCCGACCAATATTGTATTTGTCTAACAACTCACGGGCGACCCGGCAAAAACTTAACAGTTTCTCCAGACCAAAATGCGTTTCATGGGCGGCGACCTGAAATACACTGTCAGCAGAGGTATAACAGATGGGTTTGCCGGTTTTTATATGCTCGTCACCCAGCTTATGCAAAATGTCAGTGCCAGAGGCATGACAATTTCCTAAAATACCGGTTACGCCGGTCCGCTTACATAATTCGGCAATAAGCTCTGGAGGAAAACTCTCGGTTTTCTCTGAAAAATAGCCCCAGTCAAACAGTACTGGCACGCCAGCCATTTCCCAATGGCCACTGGGTGTATCTTTACCACTGCTCAGCTCGCGAGCATAACCATAGGCGCCCACCGGCTCTGCACTGTCCTCCACTTTCGGCGCACTGCCTGCAGCGGCCGTTGCGGCTTTAACCAGGCCTAAACGCGCCAGGTTAGGCAAGGCCAGCTGGCGGCCTTTTTGTTTTACGAATTCACGCGCGATACTGCCAAACGTATTCGCACCCACATCACCAAATAACTCGGCATCGGGCGCACTGCCAATACCAAAACTATCCAGAACCAGGATCACTGCCTTTGCCATACTGTGGACTCCCACTGCAAAAATGTACCGGCGGGAACTGAGCGCCTGTGATGTGAAATCACGCCGCGCAGAACCTGAAAAATAAAAAGGGCACGCACTTTAATACGCGGCCCGGCCTTTTACAAGTTTAACTGTTACTTTGGCGCTTGCTGCAGTTTTTATCAAGCTTTACGCCGCTGCATGTGAAACAAAAAACGGCGCCAGTGCGCCGTTTGTTTTGTTCCCTGTACCGTTAAGTACGATTACAGCATTACTGCGGCAGTTGCTGGTATCCCATGTTGTAAAGGGTGAAGCTGAAAATATCGGCAGTCTGATCAATCACCATCGATACCGGCATACCAGCACCGTGCCCGGCGTTAACATCAATCCGGATCAGTTGCGGGTTAACCTTGGTGGCTTTATCTTGCAGCTCTGCTGCAAATTTAAAGGAATGCGCCGGCACAACCCGGTCATCATGATCAGCAGTAGTTACCATAGTGGCCGGATAAGTAGTACCGGGTTGCACGTTGTGTACTGGTG
This sequence comes from Arsukibacterium sp. UBA3155, assembly GCA_002364615.1. Classification (GTDB taxonomy): domain Bacteria; phylum Pseudomonadota; class Gammaproteobacteria; order Enterobacterales; family Alteromonadaceae; genus Alishewanella. Next base: position 183,115 of record DEYP01000015.1, read on the forward strand.
AATAGCCTTTTAAATACTGAAACATATCAGCAGACTGCTCCGCCGTACCGTAGTCGTAGGCCCAGCCAGCGCCCGCGGTAAAGGTATGATAGCGCAGCATGTCCAGTACACCTACAGCAGGTAGCGCCACTTTAAACAACTCAGGACGTTGCGTCATGGCCGCACCAACCAGCAAGCCGCCGTTTGAACCACCACGAATGGCCAGTTTGTCAGCAGAGGTATATTGCTGTTGCTGTAAATATTCTGCTGCAGCAATAAAATCGTCAAACACATTTTGTTTTTGCTGCTGCACGCCGGCATTGTGCCAGGCTTTACCATACTCACCACCCCCGCGTAAATTAGCGACGGCATATACACCACCCATTTCCATCCAGACGGCGTTTGCCACACTGAACGACGGGGTAAGGCTGACGTTGAAGCCACCATAACCATATAAAATAGTCGGGTTAGACGCGTCTTTTTTCAGGCCTTTCTTATAGCTGATGATCATTGGCACCTTGGTGCCATCTTTTGAAGTATAGAAAACCTGCTCAGAGGTATAATTTTCCGGATTAAATTCAATTTTCGGGCTGTTATATAAATCAGAGGCACCACTGTCCGGCGCAAAAGCGTAAATGCTGGAAGGTGTGGTGTAGTTAGCAAAAGAATAATACAGCTGCTCAGCGTCTTTTTTGCCGCTGAAGCCACCGACACTGCCTATTCCGGGCAAATTAATGTCTCTGACCAGTTTACCGCTGTAATCGTATTGTTTGACTTTGGCAATGGCATCGACCATGTAATTAGCAAATAAATAGCCTGCGCCTTTACTGATCCGCAGAACATTTTCGGTTTCAGGTATCAGTTCCTGCCAGTTTTCCGGGGTCGGCTTTGTCGCTGAAGTCACCACCACTTTGCGGTTTGGTGCATTCAGGTTGGTTACTAAATACAGCTTGTCGCCGTCGTTATCCAGTAAGTCAGTATCCGAGTCGGTATGATCCAGAATCGTCACGAACGGGCTGTTTGCTTTAGTTAAGTCTTTTAAAAAGAGTTTATTACCAGAAGTTGATACTGCTGCCGACACTAGCAGGTATTTATCATCTTCAGTCACTGAAGCACCGACATAGCGGTGTTTCTGCTCTGGCGTGCCGCCAAACACCACCTTATCTTCAGTCTGACCAGTACCCAGTTTGTGATAATACAGCTTGTGCTGATCGGTCATCGCCGATAATTCACTGCCTTCTGGCTTGTCATAACTGGAATAAAAGAAACCATCGTTGCCCACCCAGGAGATACCGCTGAATTTAACATCAATCAGGGTTGGCTCCAGTTGTTCTTTGGTTTTCGCATCAATAATGATAATTTTCCGCCAGTCACTGCCACCTTCAGAAATAGCATAGGCTGCCAGACTGCCATCGCGCGAAAATTCAATATCTGCCAGTGAGGTGGTGCCATCTTCACTAAAAGTATTCGGGTCTAAAAATACTTCAGCTTCACCGCCCTCTTTTTGCCGGTACAACACGAATTGGTTTTGTAAGCCGTCGTTTTTATAAAAATACTGGTAATCACCTTCTTTAAAGGGCGCACCAATCCGCTCAAAATTCCATGATTTCTCTAACTTGGCACGCACTTCATCCCGAAACGGAATTTGTTCCAGGTAGGAAAAAGTGACCTTGTTCTGCGCCTTTACCCAGGCTTCAGTTTCGCTGCTGCGGTCATCTTCCAGCCAGCGGTAAGGATCGGCTACCGTGGTGTCGAAATAAGTATCAACGGTGTCGCCCTTGCGGGTATCGGGATAAGCTAATGGCTGGCGTTGCTCTGTACTCACGGTAACATCCTGACTGGGTTTTACATCTTGTTTAGCACCACCACATGCACTAAGCATGGCCGTTGCTAACAGGGTAATAGCGTATTTCATGGTAAGTAAACTCCATCGTTATAGTTTTTAATAGAAGCGCTTATATCTGATGCCTGGTACCTTATACCTGATAAAAGGCGGGTAAATAGCAGACCTGAGCCGAGCTTACCAAAGATAGCGGCGGCTGCCTATTTCAACTAACTGAAATTTATGTCGACTCGGGGGAAATACCATACTGGTGGCCCTTATAAGGGCGAGGCACTGGACGTGCCGAGTAATCAAAGATGACGCCTGGCTGAAAAAAAGCAAAACGCCAGCAATATGCTGGCGTTTTAACTTTAATGGTGCCCAGAGGCGGAATCGAACCACCGACACGCGGATTTTCAATCCGCTGCTCTACCGACTGAGCTATCTGGGCAAAAACATTGTGCTGGTTATATTATGCTGCCTGATAAGCTAAACCAAAGCAGTAATGGAACAAGACACCAAAATTATGGTGCCCAGAGGCGGAATCGAACCACCGACACGCGGATTTTCAATCCGCTGCTCTACCGACTGAGCTATCTGGGCAATGCGGGTCGTATTAAACGGATTTTGCCGGTCTAAGTCAACAGATTTTTTCTAAAAGCATCGCAACCGGACAGGGATTAACCAAAGGCCGCTGCTTTGTTGGCCAGCTATTAAAATTAACACTGCGCCAGCCTCAAAAAACTTGTTACACTGTATTCAGTTAACCGACACGCCGTACAACGCATTTAGATGGACCGCTGATGGAAAAAACCTCATACACCAAACCGATGTTTCGACGCCTGGCATTAATGGCCCTGGTTATTCTGTTACTGCAAGCTGCCCTGTACACCCTGTTTACCTTGCCAGAACAAAATCAGGAAGAGCAGCAGCTCGCCCGCTTAACGGCCGAGACCACTATTCTTGCCAGCGCCTTAAGCACGCCACTGCGTAATGACAATATTCAGGCTGCCGAACAATTGCTGTTGCAAGCCCGCAATGCCGATAGCCAACGGGCTATCTATTTATATCGCCAGTCGAACCAACAGCTGGAACTGATTGCCAATACGGTAAACCTCGCCAACTTCGTACCACAACCTGAATTGGCGAACCGCGAAGTCCGTCAGGGAAGTTTTTTAATCGTCAGCAGAGTAGTCAGTAACGACGTCAACACCCTGCTGGTGAATGTAAATTATATTCCGCCAACCAGTCAGCTACCGCTGCTGCTGGCATTTTTAATTAGTCTCGTTAGCGGTGCGGTACTCAGTTTAAGCTTTGCCTATGCCATTTCTGTGTTCTTCAGCCGTAAACTGACACCCTTAGTCGATGGGACTAAAACGGCGCTGGATAAAAACCTGTTCGATGGTAGTGTTGAGAGTCATGCCCACGATGATTTTGGGGTGATGGGCAGTTATATTAACCAGCTGTTCCGGCGGATTGAGCAGGGGCAACAGGCCCTGAAAAACTCAGAAACCGATATTGCCCAGCTGAAACAAGAAGTCGATACCCGAATCAAAGAACGCACAGATGCCTTAGAAACCGCCAAGCTTACCGCTGAGCGCGCTAACGAAGCAAAATCGACCTTCTTAGCGACCATGAGCCATGAAATTCGTACGCCAATGAATGGTATTATCGGTACCATTGATTTACTCCGAAAAACCCAGCTCTCTACCTCACAGTTCAGAATGACCGATACCATCCGCGAGTCGTCTTTCTCGTTGCTACGCATTCTGGACGATATTCTGGATTTCTCAAAAATAGAGGCCGGTAAACTGGAACTGGAAAATATTCCGGTGTCTCTGGTTGATATTATTGAAGCGGTCGGCCGCATTCTGGTGTCTGTTGCCTATCAGCGGCAAATCGATCTGAAATTGTATATCGACCCGAAAATACCTAATGGCTTATTTGGTGATCCGGTTCGGTTGCGCCAGATATTATATAATCTGGCGGGTAACGCCATTAAGTTTACCGAGACCACTCCGCAGAGAACCGGGGTAGTGGTGATACGTGCTGATTTATTGGAAGAAAACCTTGAATACAGTCAAATCCAGTTTACCGTTATAGATAACGGCCGTGGTATGACGCAGCGCCAGATAAACCACGTATTTCATCCGTTTAATCAGGCCGAAGGTTCTATTACCCGAAAATTTGGTGGTACCGGCCTTGGCCTGTCTATTTGTCAGCGTCTTACCTCACTGATGTATGGTGATATTGACGTGCAAAGCGAAGTGGGCAAAGGCACGGAGTTCAAAGTCAGGATCCCGATGCGCCGCTCTGACGAAATAGACTACGTGGGTAAAGAGCTGTTGCGCGATGTGCATATTTGCCTGTTTACTCAGGATAGCGATAACCAGGAGCATTTAAGCGATTACTTCACGCATGCCCATGCCGAACTGGATGTCATCAACAATATTGAAGCATTATTTAAGCGAGCTTCCGCGCAACAGCCATTGCCACCTAAGCAGGCAGCTGTGTGGGTGCTTGACGCGACCTATGAGCAAATTTCTGCGGATCATATTAAAATGCTGCAGCAGGTGCCGCAATTGGAGCAGGTGCCGTTTATTGTTATAACCAATCAGGTTGAATTATCCGAGCACAGCAATGAGCAAATCTACTATCTGCATAGCTCTCCAATTTGTCGCAGTCACTTGTATGACGCCATTTTAGTTGCCGCCAAGCGTAAAGAGAAACCCAAACCGCAACAAACGTCTAACCTTAATTTAAGTAAAGGCGCTCCGGATATTGAAACTGCGCGGCGCGACAAACAGTTAATCTTGCTGGCTGAAGATAACATCATGAACCAACGGGTGATTGTCGATCAGCTTAATGCGCTGGGTTACGCGGTTGAAGTGGCAGATGATGGCGCGATTGCACTGGATATGTGGCGACACTATCACTACCCGTTAGTGTTAACCGATTTACACATGCCCAATATGAGTGGCTACGATTTAGCCATTGCAATTCGCAAAGAAAGTTTAAACCGCCAGGATGACAGTAATTTCAGCCGGATTGTCGCCGTTACCGCCAACGCCCTAAAAGGTGAAGAGCAAAAATGTATCAGTATTGGTATGGATGGTTATATTACCAAGCCGTTAGAACTGGTTACCCTGGAGACCATGCTGAAGCGCTGGCTGCCAGCTACCGTCAAAAAGCCGGTAGCGTCCGCTGCCAACAACACTGAATCTGGTCAGCAACCCTCTCCTATTTGTTTTACCACCATTGCCAACTTTCTGGGCAATGAGCCGGCCAAACATGAAGAGTATCTTAACTACTTTGTGAAGCACGCTAAAGAGTTACTGACTGAGCTGAGCACGGTAGCCAAGACACAGAATCGCAGCTCCGTTAGAGCGGTTGCTCATCAGTTTAAATCGGTCGCAAAAAGTGTTGGTGCAGTAAGTCTGTCAGCAGAGGCATTAAAGCTGGAGCGGGCAGCTGAAAACAGTGATTGGTCAGTTATTAATGAACATGCCAGGGTGATGCAGGAGAAGTATCAGGATGTGGTTAATTACGTGCGCCAGCGCTACTAACTGGCGCACACTGTCTTAGCTGGCAGAGGTATCCAGCGGTGCAAAGCTTTTCACCAGCTGGTCCAGTTGCTGCATCTGGCTGAGGTATCCTTCCAGCTTCGCCAATGGTAAGGCACAAGGACCGTCACATTTTGCCTGGTCCGGATCAGGATGGGCTTCAATAAACAACCCCGCCAAACCAAGTGCCATGCCAGAGCGCGCTAGCTGAGCAGCCTGAGCTCGCCGGCCATCTGCCGAATCGGTTCGGCCACCTGGCTTTTGCAATGCATGGGTGGCATCAAATATTACCGGAGCGAATTGCTTCATTTCATCCATACCCAGCATATCAACCACCAGGTTGTTATAGCCAAAGCAACTGCCACGCTCACACAAAATCACCTTATCGTTACCGGCTTCGGCAAACTTAGTAATGATATGGCGCATTTCGTGCGGTGCCAGAAATTGCGGTTTTTTAACGTTAATCACCGCGCCGGTTTTGGCCATAGCCACCACCAAATCCGTCTGCCGGGCTAAAAATGCCGGCAGCTGAATGACATCAACCACTTCTGCCACAGGCGCAGCTTGCCAGGGTTCATGTACATCGGTAATCAGTGGCACATTGAAGGTATCTTTAATTTCAGCAAAGATTTTTAAGCCTTCCTCAAGACCAGGGCCCCGGTAAGAGTGCACCGACGAGCGATTCGCTTTGTCAAACGATGCTTTGAACACAAAAGGGATGCCAAGCCTGGCGCATACGGTAACGTAATGCTCGGCAATGCGCATTGCCATATCCCGTGATTCCAGCACGTTCATGCCACCAAACAGCACAAACTGCTGCTGGTTATTTACTGTAAGGTTACCGACCCTGACGGTTTTCTGTTCCATAATATTCCAGCAATTTATTTAAATTAAAGCGGTATAAACACCGGTTGTTTATCAAGCGCTACCCTGACCATTAGCCCCAGCCAACCCAGCGCACCTAAAAAACATAACCAGCGTATGGCCATGGTACGCCCACGCAGTGCCATCACGGCCAGGGCGATATAAGCGAGCAAGGCAATTACTTTCTCCGTCAGCCAGCTATCAACAAACGGATACTGATTAATACTGAGCATTAACACCACTGCAGATAAAATAAGTAAAGTATCAACCACGTGGGGGCCAATTTTCAGCAGTTTATGCTGCAGCATTGGCGAGCTGCGCAACATCATACCAAAGCGAATAAATAACAAACTCACACTCAGTACCGCCAACAACAGGTGCAGACTTTTAAACGCCATATACATACTACAGGGTCCTTATTGCTACTCCTCAATATCAGGATATTTTTGTAAAATTGCTTCGAGCTTCTCAACCCGTTGCTGAAATAATTTAACCAACTCAGGTTCGAACTGCTTACCCGACTCCGCCACAATATGAGCGACGACCTCTTCCTTACTCCACGCCTGTTTATAGCAACGCCGGTGGCGCAGTGCATCGTAAACATCTGCCAGGGCGGCAATCCTGCCATAGACATGAATGTCTTTACCCTTTTTACCTGCAGGGTAGCCGGTACCATCCCATTTTTCATGATGGTCCTGAGCGATAATTGCACCGGCCTGAATAATAACACGTTTTGAGTCTTTCAAAATATCGTAGCCGATGTTGCTGTGGGTTTTCATCACTTCCCATTCACCGCTGTCAAGCGTTGCTGGTTTATTTAAAATACCATCCGGGATCCCCACTTTTCCTACATCATGCAGCGGTGAAGCATACATTAGCCGCTCCGCTTCTTCTTCACTCAGGCCATAAGCTTTTGCCAGGTCATAGCAAATAAAGGCAACCCGGCGCACATGGTTGCCGGTTTCAACCGAGCGATGTTCTACCGCTTCGCTCAGCCGGTAGACTATTTCGCGTTGGGTATCTTCTATTTCATGCTGTAACTGCACATTCTCGTAAGCTATTTGTACGTTCTGGGCAAATAGCTCAATCAGCTTTTTCTGGTTATCACTGACCTGCCCCGGTAAGCCAGAAATATACAACAGCGAGCCGTGGGTAAATTTACTGCAACAGTATGCCACCAGATAATTATCCCTATAAACAATACTGCGACTATCTAGTGCTGTTTCAAATGCCGCCAGCAGTTCGTGATTTAACACCTCCTGCACCGGCTTACCCTCTTTTCGGGCAAACTGGCCCTGTCCGGCAAATACCACTAAATCGTGTGGGTCGGCATCAGAGCTCACATTGCCTGCGACAAGAGAAGAACTGGCCAGCAAGGCATTTTCATGGCTGCCCAAAATGGAGGTTAGTTGTTGTAACACCCCTTCTATAAATTGCTCCATCGAATGAGAAGAGAACAGATCAATTGAGGCATTAATAATTTTTTCCAGGCCCTGCCGGCTATGTTCCAGCGACAGAATATCGCGATACGAGCGCAGGCTGGACATAATCACGGTAAACAGCTTTTGCGCTGTCAGCTCCGTTTTTGATTTATAGTCGTTAATATCATAATTAACAATAACCTGGCGCTCGGGTGCCTGGCCAGGTTGACCGGTACGAAGAATAATCCGCACATGCTCGTTTTTCAGCTCTTCCCGCACATGTCGTGCTACCAGCAAACCGGCATCATCGGTTTCCATCACCACATCCAGTAAAATAATGGCCGTATCCGGGTTTGCGGCAATTAGCTCCCGGGCCTGAGCCCCTGAATAGGCGCTTAAAAATTCAAGGCTTTTGTTATTGAAGGTAAAGTCGCTAAGCGCCAGCTTGGTGACGGTATGCACTTCCGGTTCATCATCGACAATTAATACTTTCCAAAAGCCATGGTTGGCCACTTCAGGAAGTTCAGTCTCGTCCGCAAACAGAAAGGCGTCATTCATCAGGCAGGCTCCAAAAACAGATAGCGATTTAAAAAACGTTAAATAGTTATATGCGCTAATAGCTTGGGGGTCAAAACTTTGTTGTGATTAGTCGCTCCGATTTAAACAACCGCCACTGATCCGCCAGTTATCACCGTAATCTTTACGCGACTGTACATGGCTAAAGCCCGCCGCGGCTAATAACTGCTGCACGGCCTCGGCCTGGTTATAACCATGCTCCAGCCATAACCAGCCATTTGCGGCTAAATAAGCCGGTGCCTGCTGGCAAATAATGGCTAAATCTGCCAGGCCCTGCTCTGCGGCCACCAGGGCGGATACCGGCTCATATTTCAGCGCCGGTAAATGCGGGTCGTCAGGTTCAATGTAAGGGGGGTTGCTGACAATAAGATCAAAATATTGGCCGGTAACGGCGCTGAACCAGTTGCTGGGTAATATTGTGCAGTTGCTGGCTGCTAACCGTTTCGCATTGCGCCTGGCAAGCTCTACGGCTGCAGGTATTTTGTCTACCGCCGTCACCTGCCATAGCGGCCGGTTACAGGCCAACGCCAGTGCGATGGCACCCGTGCCGGTGCCCAAATCCAGCACTTTGGCGTTTTGCGGCAGCGGCAACGCCAGTGCCTGCTCAACCAGAAGCTCCGTATCTGGCCTGGGGATCAGGGTACAGCTGGCGACTTCCAGTTCAATATTCCAGAACGGCCATTGGCCAATAATATAAGCAATAGGCTCGTCCTGCACCGCCCGGCCAAGCAGCTGCTGCAAGGCATTCAGATCAGCCGTGGTCAGCGTGTCGTCTGCATGACTGTACAGATAACTGACACTGACATGCAGCTGATGACACAATAACAATTTGGCGTCATCCGCCGCCAGCGGTGACACGTCACTAAGCTGGCGGGTTGCCTGTTGCAGCCATTGTGTCAGTGTCATCTTAGCGGTTTTCGTCTGCCAGCGCGGCCAGTAAGTCAGCCTGGTGTTCCTGATTCAGCGGTTCAAGCACTAATTCTAAATCGCCTTCCATCACTTCGTTTAAACGGTAAATGGTCAGATTAATCCGGTGATCGGTTAAGCGGCCTTGCGGGAAGTTATAAGTGCGGATCCGTTCAGAGCGATCACCACTGCCCACCAGCGAGCGGCGGGTAGATTCTTCCGTTAAGCGGCGCTTTTCATCTTCTGCGGCCTGAATTCGCGATTGCAATACGCTCATAGCACGGGCCCGGTTTTTGTGCTGAGAACGTTCATCCTGGCATTCAACAACTATACCGGTGGGTAAGTGGGTGATCCGGATCGCAGAGTCGGTACGGTTTACGTGCTGACCACCGGCGCCAGACGCCCGGTAGGTATCTACTTTCAAATCTGCAGGGTTAATTTCAATGGCTTCATTTTCCGGTATTTCCGGCATAATGGCCACGGTACAAGCTGAGGTGTGCACTCGTCCCTGCGACTCCGTCGCTGGTACCCGTTGCACCCGATGGCCACCCGACTCAAACTTTAAAATACCATAGGCGCCTTCACCCTGAACGCCAACAATCACTTCTTTAAAACCGCCATGCTCACCTTCATTAGCACTGATCACTTCAAGCTTCCAGCGCCGGCGTTCGGCAAAGCGGCTGTACATACGGTATACGTCGCCGGCAAATATTGCCGCTTCATCGCCACCTGCCCCGGCCCGGATTTCAATAAAACAGTTATTACTGTCATTCGGATCTTTGGGCAGCAATAGTAATTGCAGTTCCTTTTCCAGTTGCTCAATGGCAGCTCGGGCGCTTTTATATTCTTCCTGCGCCAGTTCACGCATATCAGGATCACTGTCTTTTTGCATCTCTTCAGCAGCAGCTAAATCTTGCTGTGCCTGACGAAAGCGGTTGAACGCCTTACTGACATCTTCCAGCTGACTGTATTCTTTAGACAACTCGCGAAAACGTTTTTGATCGCCAATTACGCCCGGATCGCTTAACAACGCCTGTACTTCTTCATGCCGCTCGACTAAGCCTTCGAGCTTGCGGTATACCGAATCTTTCATGTTAGGTCTGTTACCTGTTTAAATATCTAATAAACTGTTGATCAGCGCCTGCGGCTCACTGGCCTCTTGTTGCAATAACTGACGAATGGTTTTGGTTGGGCTGTGCATCAGCCGGTTACTCAGCTTGTTGGCCAGCTCGGTCAGCACTTTCTCAGCATCCTGGCCTGCAGCAAGCTGGTTTAATGCCCGGCCAAGTAACTCGGTTTTAATTTGTTCGCAGCGCTGGCGGTAATCCCGCACCCAGTCAACACTACCTTGTAATTGTAACCATTGCAGAAAATCATCAGCTCCCTGCCGGATAATAACCCCTGCCTGCTCTGCGGCTTGCTGGCGCGAGCTAACATTTTGCGCCACTATACTTTGCAAGTCGTCTACCGTATATAAATACGCGTCTTCCAGCTCAGCAACCTGCTGTTCAATATCGCGCGGCACAGCCAGATCCACCAGAAACATCGGTTTATGCCGGCGTTTTTTCAACGCTTGTTCCACCATGCCCTTCCCCACGATGGGCAACGTACTGGCGGTCGAACTGATGACAATATCCGCTTGCGGCAGCTGCATCGGCACCTGCGACAAGGTAATAACTTTGGCATTAAACTGCTCTGCTAACAGTACAGCCCGCTCGTAAGTGCGATTAGCAACGGTAAGCTCTTTCGCGCCCTGCTCGGCCAGGTGACGGGCCACCAGCTCAATGGTTTCACCCGCGCCAATTAACAGCACCTGCACTTTCTCAAGTTTGCCAAAAATTTGTCTGGCTAAACTCACTGCGGCAAAAGCAACCGAGACCGCATTGGCACCAATATCGGTGTTGGTGCGGACATCTTTGGCGACGGCAAAGGTTTTTTGAAATAATCGTTCAAAATGTGGATTAATGGTGCCGGCCTGACGTGACTGATTGTAAGCCTGCTTAACCTGGCCGAGGATTTGCGGCTCGCCCAACACCAGAGAATCAAGCCCGGCTGCAACCCGCATCAAATGCTCAGCCGCCAGTCGATCGTAGTGCAGATACAGGTGCGGCTGCAATTCATTAACCTTTAACTGATGAAACTGGGCCAACCAGGCAATCACGTGTTCTGCTTGATTATTTGTGCCATTAAAATACAATTCAGTGCGATTACAGGTAGACAAAATCACCGCATCGGTCACCGCTGTCGCAGTCGCCAGTTCGCGCAAGGCTTCATGCACCTGTTCCGGGGCAAATGCCACTTTTTCCCGTAAGCCAACCGGTGCTGTTTTATGATTAATGCCTAGTGCAAAGATGGCCATCACCTGTATCATCAAGTTTGTCAGGGGCGAATTGTACGAAAAAGCCCATATTAAGAAAAGCGTAACTAAGGACTTTCAGCGTGTCAGCACCAATTAAGTGGCTAGCCCTTGCCGGATTACTGCTCATCACCAGTGGTTGCAGCCTGTTATCAAAACCTGCCGCGGGGCCCGCCCTGGACAATAAAAGCCGGCTGGTGCAACTTACAGCTATCGAACAGTATACGTTACAGGCATCTGTCGGTATTAAAACACCAGACGAGTCAGTAAGTGGCAACCTGAACTGGCAACAGCATAACACTGAACACTTCAAAGCACGTCTTGCTAATTTTTTAGGGATCAGCTTATTTGAGCTGAACAACGACGCCCAGGGCAGCAGTATTATGGTACGCGGCGAGCGGTATCAGGCAGCAGACCCCAGTAGTTTGCTCTGGCAGCTGGCTGGCTGGTCGATGCCGCTCTCTGATATGCCATTGTGGTTAAAAGGCATACCGGGTGCAACGGCCAGTGCCATTGAATACGATGAAATTGGCAGAGTTCAGGCATTTCAGCTGGTCGATAGCACCGGTATTACCTGGCAGCTGCGTTATCAGAGCTTCTTCACCGATCCGCTGGCTTTACCTCAGAAAATTAATTTAAGCAGTGAAGATACCACTATCCGCTTTCACATCAGGAACTGGCAATTATGACCCTGAGCCTGCCTGCCGTAGCTAAACTTAATTTATTCTTACATATTACCGGTCGCAGGCCCGACGGCTATCATAACCTGCAAACCTTATTTCAATTGCTGGATGTCGGCGATGAGCTGCATTTTACCCCCCGCCATAACGATAAGCTGACGCTGCAATGTAATGATCCCAGCCTTGAGGGTCCCGACAATCTGATTATGAAAGCCGGTCGTTTATTACAACAGCACACCGGTTGTAAGCTTGGCTGCGATATTGTGCTGGATAAAAAAATACCAATGGGCGGTGGTCTGGGTGGCGGCTCGTCTGATGCAGCCACCACCTTACTGGCCTTAAATACCTTGTGGCAGTTAAAGCTGAGTAATGAACAACTGGCTGCTCTGGCATTGCAACTTGGCGCCGATGTGCCATTGTTTGTCAGGGGCTGCAGCGCCTTTGCTGAAGGTGTCGGTGAGAAGTTAGTGCCGGTAACCTTGCCTGAGAAAGTGTATTTAGTGGTAACACCGCACTGCCACATAAGCACGGCAGAGGTATTTCAACATCCAGATTTAATCAGAAACAGCCGTGCACTCAGTTTAGACACACTGTTTAACAGTCCCTGGCGCAATGATTGCCAACCTCTGGTCGAACAGCTGCAGCCGATTGTTGCAATAACCTTACAGTGGTTGGTAGAATATGCGCCGTGTCGAATGACGGGTACTGGCGCCAGTGTGTTCGCCGAATTTCCGGACACGGCCAGTGCTCAGCATGCCTTAGCCAATTTACCGGCAAACTGCCGCGGATTTATTGCTAAAGGAGTCAACCAGTCGCCAGTAATGGCGGCGTTGGCAGATACGGAATTTTACGCCTGATGCCATTTACTCTGGCATTGAATAATATAACCGGACTCACCACCGCCCTGAGGATCCTACTGTGCCCGACATGAAGGTTTTCGCTGGTAACGCCATACCAGAACTTGCTCGTAAAATCGCCAGCCGTCTCTATATCAAACTGGGAGATGCCGAAGTTGGCCGTTTCAGTGATGGCGAAGTTAGCGTACAAATCAATGAAAATGTTCGTGGTTCTGATGTTTTTATTATTCAGTCAACCTGTGCCCCCACCAATGACAACCTGATGGAACTGATTGTGATGGTGGATGCATTACGCCGCGCCTCAGCCGGTCGGATCACTGCGGTTATTCCTTACTTTGGTTATGCCAGACAGGATCGCCGCGTGCGTTCAGCCCGGGTTCCTATCACCGCTAAAGTAGTCGCAGACTTTTTATCCAGTGTTGGGGTAGATCGGGTATTAACCGTCGACTTGCACGCCGAGCAAATTCAGGGTTTCTTCGATGTGCCGGTAGACAACGTGTTCGCCAGCCCGGTGCTGCTGGACGACATGCGCAAGAAAACCCTGCATTCGCCGGTAGTCGTTTCACCAGATATTGGTGGCGTAGTCAGGGCGCGTGCGGTTGCCAAACTACTGAACGACGCCGACCTGGCCATTATTGATAAGCGCCGGCCTAAGGCGAATGTATCGCAGGTTATGCATATCATCGGTGATGTAAAAGACCGCGACTGTATTATCGTGGACGATATGATTGATACCGGCGGTACCCTTTGTAAAGCGGCTGAAGCGCTAAAAGAGCAAGGTGCCAAACGGGTATTTGCTTACGCCACTCATGCGGTATTTTCTGGCAATGCCCCGGAAATTATCAGCAATTCCGTGATTGATGAGTTAATCGTTACCGACACCATCCCGTTGTCAGCGGCAATGAAAACGGTTAGTAAAGTACGCCAGTTAACCTTAAGCGAGCTGATGGCTGAATGTATTCGCCGGATCAGCAACGAAGAATCTATTTCTTCTATGTTCGACTAAACCGTCAACCGATGTCATTAAGGCGCCTGTGGGCGCCTTTTTCATTTGCAGCTGGTCGGTGCTGGTGGTAACATGTCGCGCCTTTTGAAGGGGCAATCAGGTTGGGGCTGGTCGCAAGCCGCAACAACAATCACTTTATTGGAGTACATCATGTCTGATGCAATTTTCACGTTAACTGCAGAAGTCCGTACTGACCTGGGGAAAGGTGCGAGCCGCCGCCTGCGTCACGAAGACAAAGTTCCAGCCATCATTTATGGCGGACATAAAGATGCTTTATCTGTTACTTTAGAGCACCCTAAGCTGTTAAAAGCGCAAAGCTTTGAAGCATTTTACTCTCACATTCTGACCATCACCGTCGGTAAAGAGAAGATCCAGGCTATCGTTAAAGATATGCAACGTCACCCGTACAAGCCAAAAATCATGCACGTTGACTTCCAACGCGTTGAAGCTGGCCACGAGCTGACCACTATCGTTCCGGTTCACTTCTTAAACGAAGACAAGCCAATCAAAAAAGGCGGTGTGGTAGTTCACGCGCTGAACGAGATTGAAATCAGCGTATTACCAAAAGACTTACCAGAGTTTATTGAAGTAGACCTGGCTGACGTTGAAGTCGGTACTACCTTACACCTGACTGACATTAAAGCACCTAAAGGTGTTAGCTTTGTTCAGTTAAACAAAGGTGAAGGCCATGACCTGCCAGTGGTATCTGTGAACAAGCCAGCTGGTAAAGCCGTTGATACAGAAGAAGAAACTGAAACTGCCGAGTAATGTCTGACGCATTACCTGCCAATGTTCAGTTAATCGTGGGCCTGGGAAATCCGGGCCCCGAATACCAGCATACCCGGCACAATGCCGGGGTCTGGTTTGTTGAAAAGCTGGCTCATGCCTTTAATGTCAACCTGAAAAATGACAGTAAATTCTTTGGTTATAGCGGTAAATTTGTTTGCGCCGGCCAGGAATTTAAACTACTTATCCCTTCTACTTTTATGAACCTCAGCGGCAAAGCCGTTTTAGCCATGGCGCAGTTTTATAAACTGGCACCGGAAAATATTCTGGTGGCCCACGATGAGCTGGCGCTGGCGCCAGGTATTGCTAAATTTAAACTCGGTGGCGGCCATGCCGGCCACAACGGTTTACGCGATATCATGGCCAGGTTGAGTAACAACCCGAATTTTTACCGGTTACGCCTCGGTATTGGCCATCCGGGCCATAAAGACCAGGTCACCGGTTTTGTGCTGGGCAAAGCCCCGGCCAGTGAACAAAAATTAATTGATGCCAGTATTGATGAAGCAGTAAGCTGCTTTGATATTCTGGCCCGTGACGGCTTAATAAAAGCCCAACACCGCTTACACAGTTTTAAAGCCAGCTAGCCCTTGGGCCAGCAACTCAGCGCAAAGGAAAATTATTATGGGTTTCAAATGTGGTATTGTCGGCCTGCCTAACGTAGGAAAGTCTACCTTGTTTAATGCGTTAACCAAGGCAGGCATTGAAGCGGCCAACTTTCCGTTTTGTACCATAGAGCCTAATACCGGCGTGGTACCGGTGCCAGACTTACGACTGGATAAACTGGCCGAGATTGTTAAACCGCAGCGGGTTATTCCTACTACCATGGAGTTTGTCGACATTGCCGGTTTGGTAAAAGGCGCGTCCCGCGGTGAAGGTCTTGGCAATAAGTTTCTGGCGAATATTCGCGAAACGGATGCTATTGGCCATGTGGTCCGCTGTTTTGACGATGAAAACATTATTCACGTTGCCGGTAAAATAGACCCGGCCGATGACATCGATACCATTAATATGGAGTTGGTACTGTCTGATATGGACAGCGCCGAGCGGGCTATTTTCCGGGTCAGTAAAAAAGCCAAAGGCGGTGACAAAGACGCCAAGGCGGAAATACTGGTGCTGGAAAAAGTTAAAGCGCATTTAGAGCAAGGCAATACCTTACGTCAGCTGGAGCTGGACAAGGACGAAAAAGCCCTGATTGCCTATATGAACTTTTTAACGATTAAGCCCACCATGTATATTGCTAACGTGACTGACGATGGCTTTGAGAACAATCCTTACTTAGATATCGTGCAGGCCATTGCCGACAAAGAAGGCGCTATTGTGGTGCCGGTGTGCGCGGCGATTGAATCTGAAATTGCTGAGCTGGAAGATGACGAGAGAGCCGAATTTATGGCCGATATGGGCCTGGAAGAGCCGGGTTTAAACCGGGTGATTCGTGGCGGTTACTCACTGTTAAGCTTACATACTTATTTTACCGCTGGCGTAAAAGAAGTACGGGCCTGGACCGTGGAAATTGGTTCTACCGCACCGCAGGCGGCCGGAGTTATTCATACCGACTTTGAAAAAGGTTTTATCCGGGCTGAAGTAGTAGGTTACAACGACTTTGTCAGCTTTAACGGCGAAGCCGGTGCCAAAGAAGCCGGCAAATGGCGGCTGGAAGGTAAAGATTACATCGTTAAAGATGGCGACGTGATGCATTTTCGCTTTAACGTTTAACCCCGTTATCGCATTTAGAAAGCCGCTGCCATCGCAGCGGCTTTTTTATCTGGCCGCGTATTGCGTATAAAAACAGCAAACACACCCTTCCTGCGCACTAATCGTAAAAAAACGGTTGACGCTAATATGTCAGATCAGCATAATACGCGCCACTTGCTTAGGACAAGTTAGCGTGGCTACATAGCTCAGCTGGTTAGAGCACAGCACTCATAATGCTGGGGTCGCAGGTTCGATTCCCGCTGTAGCCACCACTTAATTTTCCTATGTATGCGGGAATGGCGGAATTGGTAGACGCACTGGATTTAGGTTCCAGCGCCGCGAGGCGTGAGAGTTCGAGTCTCTCTTTCCGCACCATACTTAGCAAGTAAGCAGTTTCTGCAGGGGCGTAGCCAAGCGGTAAGGCAGCGGGTTTTGATCCCGCCATGCCCAGGTTCGAATCCTGGCGCCCCTGCCATTAACTCAGGCAGTTGATTTTATCTCTCCTTGTGTTCAACTGAACTGCAATCTCTATCTTAGGGGCGTAGCCAAGCGGTAAGGCAGCGGGTTTTGATCCCGCCACGCCCAGGTTCGAATCCTGGCGCCCCTGCCATATTTAAAAAACCCAGCCTCGGCTGGGTTTTTGCTTTGTGCTAATCCTGACTCAATCCTGCCGGTTACAACATCTTTTGTGCTCGCCACAGCAACTCTCTCATGCTGACGCATTCGCTCAGACACTCTGTGGCTGCGCAAAAAGAGTTCTAACCTCCCGGTATGGGAAAGTCTCAGCTATTTAGCCCCAACAGCAAAATGAGTAACTATTGTCTTAAGCGCGCTGCTACGTGAGGCAATCGTCAGGGCCAGCTGGCGTAATTTACGCAGCGGGGGAATGTCATTACCAAACAGCTGATAGAAACCATCCATGGTACTCATCATCAGTAAATTAGCTGGCTTACGTTTACGCTGATACGTACTAAATAACGTCTGGCTACCAATATCTTGCTGTTGCTGATACGCATTGATAATTAGCTCAGTCAGCAGTTTGCCGTCAGCAAAGCCTAAATTAACACCCTGCCCCGCTAACGGATTAATGGTATGGGCAGCATCGCCTGCCAGCACGACCCTGCCTGAATAATACCGGTTGGCATCCATCCGGGCTAGTGGGAACCAGCTGCTGTTAACCACCTCCACCTTGCCAAGCTGCGGCGGGAAAACCTTTAACAGTTCCAGGGTAAGTTGCTCTGGCGTCAGGGCCGCTAATTGTTTAATTCTGGACGCATCGTCATACCAGACAATATTGCCTTGCTGGCCGGGCAACGGCAAAAACGCCTTGGGGCCAGTTGGGGTAAATTGCTGCCAGGTGACGTTTTGCTGTGGGTAAGGTGTGGTCACTAACGCCACTAAACAAGCTTGTTGATATTGCCAGCCATTGGTGCCAATACCCGCCAGTTGGCGCAGCTGCGAGTTGCCACCATCGGCAGCAATGACTAATGCGCTGTTCAGCTGAGCACCACTGTCGAGCGTAAGACAGGCACCGTCAGCAGATTGATTAAGCGCGATCACTGAGTCCGGACAAAACCGGCTAACCCTAGTGCAAAATTGCTGCCAAAGCGCCAGCTGCAGCAGGTTGTTTTCAACAATGTGGCCCAGGTGGCTATTTTTAACCTCGGCAGCATCAAAGGTGACAATACTGGCCGGATGTTCAAAGGCCTGCAGTCGCTGATAAGGACAAAGCCGCATAGTTTGCAATAACTGCCAGGCGCCCAGCTTGGTTAACCAGGCTTCACTGGCCAGGTTAATCGATGACACCCGTAAATCCGGCACACTATCGGCTTCGAATTCTATTGGCGCCTGCTTTTCAATAAGTGCTACTGTCAACCCAGCCTGGCTTAGCGCCAGCGCAATAGCCGCCCCTACCATGCCGCCACCGACAATGCTGATATCAAAATGCTGTGCCGGGGTGTCACTGTTCATAACAAAAAACCTTCTTTGTGTTTCGCTTGCCTGCTCTGTTTTCTATTCTACGCCAGTCATAAGCGAATTGCCCGCAACTGCACCCCGAAAACGTTTAGGAAATTTTATCAGTAATTGAAAGTAAACCATTACAGCACCGGTCTGTGTTGCGGCAAGCCTTTATCTACAGTCCAACAAAAAACAGGAAAACACATGAAATATTATTTTATCGTCGCAATGGCAGCTTTGTTTAGTATCAAGCTGATGGCAGCACCCACGATTGCCCCTTCACCAGAGCAGGTATCGCCATTGTTAAATGGCCTGGCCATTCCCGACGTGACGTTGTACTCTGCTGACAATAAAGCGGTAGCACTGCGCGAACGGGTACAACAACAACCCAGTGTGCTGGTGTTTTATCGTGGCGGTTGGTGTCCCTATTGCAACGCCCAGTTAGCCGCGCTGCGAACCATTGAGCCTGAATTGACCAAGCTCGGTTACCAGATCATTGCCATCACTCCCGACAGTGTCAGTTCAATCGTTAACAGTATGAACGATACCGGCGGCGAAAAGTTAACCTACCAGTTATTGTCAGACAACCAGTTTAAAGCCAGCAGTGCTTTTGGTCTGGCGTACTATCTGGACGATAAAACGGCTAGCATTTATAAAGGTAAATTGGGCAGTTTAATTACCACTGAGAGCGGCACTGAAAAAGTGGTGTTACCTGTGCCAGCAGTGTACATCCTTAATACCGACGGCGAAGTGGTATTTAACTACGTTCATATCAATTACAAAACCCGTTTAGAAAGCGAGCTGCTGTTAAAAGCCGCTGAACTTGCGCTGCAATAATTTCTATTTTTCAGGTTGTCTCACCTGTTCACAGCAACACCCACCTTTGCGGTTGGCGTTGCTGTTTTTTTAAAACAAAAACGTTGACGAGCGCACAAAAATACGGCATTTTGCGCGCCCTGTTTGGCAAGTATTCATTGAAATGCTAGCCTGTTGGTTTAACCCTCTGCTGGAGATAACTGATGCGTAATGTAACCGTTGCTGCAACTCAAATGATTGGTGGCTGGGATGTTGACGAAAACATCGCCCGTGGTGAAAAGCTGGTGCGCGACGCTGCCGCTAAAGGCGCCCAGATTATTTTGCTGCAAGAGTTGTTTGAACGTAACTACTTTTGTCAGAAGCAAAAGCCTGCTTATCTGGAATTTGCAACTACTGTAGAGGAAAACCCGGCGGTTAAACATTTTACCAAGATTGCCAAAGAGCTGAACGTGGTGCTGCCTATCAGCATTTACGAACGTGCTGGCAATTGCTTATACAACAGTGTGGTTATTATTGATGCTGACGGTGAAAACCTGGGCACGTACCGTAAAAGCCATATTCCGGATGGCCCGGGCTATAACGAAAAATACTATTTTACGCCTGGCGATACCGGCTTTAAAGTGTGGCAAACCCGTTATGCCAAAATTGGCGTAGGCATTTGCTGGGATCAGTGGTTTCCGGAATGCGCCAGAAGCATGGCGTTACAGGGCGCTGAATTATTGTTTTACCCGACAGCAATCGGAAGTGAGCCGCATGACGCCAGCATTAACTCCCGTGGCCACTGGCAACGCACACAGCAAGGCCATGCTGCAGCGAATTTAATGCCACTTATTGCCTCTAACCGCATTGGTACCGAAACGGAAGCTGACTACCATATTACTTTTTATGGCAGTTCTTTTATTGCCGACGCCAGCGGTGAAAAGGTGCAGGAAGCCAATCAGACCGACGAAGCGGTGCTGATCCACACTTTCGATTTGGATAAAGTTGCCGCTGATCGCCGTGCCTGGGGCCTGTTTCGTGACCGTCGAATCGACATTTACGATACCGTGCTGACCAAAGACGGCAAAGTAAACCCGGAGAACAGCAAGTGAGCCGTTTACTGCCAACCACACCTGAACAAGATGGTTTCTCGATGCCGGCCGAATGGGCAGAGCACAAGCAAACCTGGATGGTATGGCCAGAGCGCACCGATAGCTGGCGGATGGGGGCTAAACCCGCCCAGCAGGCCTTTTGTGCTGTTATTACCGCTATTGCCCGCTTTGAACCGGTAACCGTAGGGGTATCGGCTGCCCAGTATGCTAATGCCGAAGCACAACTCAGCAAAGCCGGCGCATTATACCCGGTGCGAGTTGTGGAAATGTCTAACAACGACGCCTGGTGTCGCGACACCGGTCCTACGTTCTTAACAAACAGCGACGGTGAAGTGCGCGGTATCGACTGGACCTTTAATGCCTGGGGCGGGCTCAACGGCGGTCTATATTTCCCGTGGCATTTTGATGATCAGGTTGCCAGTAAAATCTTAGGGATAGAACAGTTGCCCCGCTATCGCACTGAAGACTTTGTGCTGGAAGGCGGTGCTATTCATGTCGATGGCGAAGGCACCCTATTAACGACCGAAGAATGTTTATTAAACGCTAACCGTAATCCTGATTTAAGCCGCGAGCAAATAGAAGCAAAACTGGCCGAGTATCTGGGGATCAGCAAAGTACTTTGGTTAAAAGACGGTATTTTTAACGACGAAACCGATGGCCACGTCGATAATATGGCGTGCTTTGTTAAACCTGGCGAAGTGGTACTGGCCTGGACCGACGATCAAAGCGACCCGCAGTATGCCCGTAGTAAAGCGGCACTGGACTATTTAGAAGCCAGTACCGATGCCAAAGGTCGCAAGATTAAAGTGCATAAACTACCGCTACCTAAGCCTATTATCGCCAAAGCGGATGAATATGCCACGGTAGATGCGACCTTAAGCGCCATTCCACGCGAAGCTAACGCCCGGCTGGCCGGTTCGTACATCAATTTTTATTTGTGTAATGGCGGCCTGATTATGCCAACCTTCGATGACCCGAACGACGAGGTAGCTGCTGAAATATTGCAACAACTTTATCCGGATCATCAGGTGGTGAAAGTACCCGGCCGGGAAATTCTACTGGGCGGTGGCAATATTCACTGTATTACCCAGCAGCAGCCTACTGGTTAACTCTGCGGAAAGGGTGTAGCTGCGATTGCAACACCCGCCCCGGCTCGCCACAGCAACTCGCGAGTGTCAGCGCACTCGCTCAGACACTCTGTGTCGACCGGAACGGGGTTCCAATCTTCGCTATTAGCATCGAAGGAATCATCATGTCTAAAGCTTGTGCTTTACATATTCTGGTTAAAACCCGGGAACAAGCCGAAAAACTAAAGCAGCAACTTGCCCAAGGCGCCGATTTCGGCAAATTAGCTAAGCAGCATTCACTATGCCCGTCAGGCAAAAAAGGTGGTGATTTAGGCGAATTTCGTAAAGGCCAGATGGTTAAGGCCTTTGATGATGTTGTATTCAAGCTAGCGCTGCTGGAAGTACATGGTCCGGTGAAAACCCAGTTTGGTTTTCACCTGATTAAAACCCTGTATCGTAGTTAAGCCTTATCAGCTAAACCTTGCCAGCTAAGCCTTGTCAGTTAAGCTTTACCTAGCGCTTTGGCTCTGAGTTTTGCTTTTAACTTACCCTGCGCCTGGCGTTTTGCTGCACCATCATTGCGCCCCGGCCGCTGGCCCGGGGTGCGAGCTACCGCTTCGTTCGGTGCCTGGTAACTGGGGTCATGCTCATAGCCCGGAATCACTTCGGTATTCAGCACCTGCTGGGTCAGCTTCTCAATATCTTCAAGTGCGCCTAAATCTTCCGGGGTTACCAGGGTAACGGCAATACCACTCATGCCAGCACGGCCGGTACGACCGATGCGGTGCACATAATCTTCGGCAATTTGTGGTAAATCGTAATTTACTACATAGGGTAATTCAGTAATATCCAGGCCGCGGGCGGCAATATCAGTCGCCACTAAAACCCTGACTGAGCCGGCTTTAAAATCGGCTAATGCCTTGGTACGGGCACCCTGGCTTTTATCGCCGTGAATAGCGGCGGTTTTTAAACCGTCTTTTTGCAATTGCTTAGCTAAGCGGTCAGCACCATGCTTGGTGCGAACAAACACCAGCACCTGCGGCCAGTTACGAAAGCCAATTAAATGCGATAGCATTTCGCGTTTACGATGCTTATCGACCAGATACACCTGCTGGCTGACACGGTCAGCCGTGGCATTGGCCGCAGCGACTTCAACCAGAAGTGGGTTATCTAACAGCTCGTCTGCCAGTTTTTTAATATCGTTAGAATAGGTAGCAGAAAATAACAGGGTTTGTCTTTTTGGCGGCAATTTCGCCATAATGCGCTTAATGTCTACTACAAACCCCATATCCAGCATGCGGTCGGCTTCATCCAGCACCAATACTTCCAGTTGGCTTAAATCAATAGTTTGCTGGTGCAAATGGTCAATTAAGCGTCCGGGTGTTGCCACCAGAATATCCAGCCCCTGCTCTGCCTCATCATACTGTGGCCGGATAGATACGCCGCCGTAGAACACGGCACTGCGACAGTTAACATACCGGCTGTAGGTTAGCACGCTATCATGCACTTGCTGCGCCAATTCCCGGGTCGGTGTCAGCACTAAAACCCTTACCTGACCCGCAGTTAACACCTTAGGTGCATTGAGCAAGTGCTGCAGCAGTGGTAAAGTAAAGGCTGCAGTTTTACCGGTACCGGTCTGGGCACCGGCTAACACATCTTTACCGGAGCGAATAAGCGGAATACTGCGTTGCTGTACCGGTGTGGCTTCAGTATAGCCCTGTTCGGTTAATACCCGTAAGATAGGCTCTGCCAGCCCTAAAGATTGAAACGACATTGGTTATCCTGACTGCGCCCATGCCAGAATGGCCAGGGCTAATTAAAGCGCGATTATAGCAGATGCGCCAATAACAAGATATTCAGCAGCATGACAGCAGCACCTTGGTTTTTATACATGATTCGCACTGCTGGCGGCCAGCTTTACACTGGCATCAGCACCGATCCTAAGCGCCGGTTACGCCAGCACAATGGTGAACTGAAAGGCGGTGCAAAAGCATTGCGCGGCAAAGGCCCGCTGCAGTTGGTTTACCAGCAGGTTATGGCTAACCGGGCCGAGGCCAGCAAGGCTGAGTATCAGTTAAAACAACTTTCAAAAGCTGCAAAAGAGCAGCGGATAAGCGAGCCGTGTAATGGATAATTTTTACCTGGTACTGGCGTACCTGGTTATTGGCTTTGGCTTGCGACGGTTGCCGGCCATGCCGGAAAATAGCGGCATTGTCCTTAATATCTATGTGTTGTATGTTGCCCTGCCGGCGCTTATTCTGAAAAACGTACCACTGTTGCAGTTCTCTGCTGAATTGTTGATCCCGGCACTCACCCCCTGGCTGTTGCTATTAACCGTGGTTGCGGCAGTGCTGTTACTGAGTAAACTGTTTAACTGGAGTCGCGAGGTTACCGGCGCGCTGTTAATTGTTTTGCCGCTGGGTAATACCTCGTTTTTAGGCTTCCCGATGACCCAGGCATTGTTTGGCAGCACTGCCATGCCCTATGCCGTGGTGTATGACCAAGTGGGCTCGTTTATCGCCCTGGCCACTTATGTCACCATCGTCGCCGCTATTTACAGCCCGCAGGTTAGCCAACCAACTGCCAAAAGCATTCTGATAAAAATTATCTCTTTTCCGTCTTTTATTGCGCTGGTTGTGGGACTATTACTGAAAAATGCTACTGTCCCCCCTCTGGCTGACGCCTTGATAAACAATCTGGCGGCGACCTTAGTGCCCGTTGTGATGATTGCTGTCGGTTTTCAGCTAAGCTTTCGTTTTAGCAAAAGCGAAATATCGCCGCTCATCTCAGCCTTGACCATTAAGTTGTTGATGATGCCTTTACTGGCATGGGCAATCTGGCGCAGCCTTGGCCAGAGCGGATTGGCGGTAGATATCAGTATTTTTCAGGCAGCGATGCCACCGATGATCTCGGCCGGCGCCATTGCTATTATGGCGGGCCTGGCACCACGTTTAGTCAGTGGCATCATTGGTTTTGGTATTTTAATCGGGTTGGTAACGCTCCCCGTGGTTTATTGGTTACTGCGTTAAAGGAACATTATGGAAAAGTTGAACGAAATCGGCAGGTCAGTACTAACCAGCGTGCAACAATTTGATTTCTGGTGGCAGCTGCTGGCACTCGTATCAGCCTTATTGCTGGCCTCATTGGCAAACCAGCGTTTACAAGCTTTATTAGAAAAACAACATGTTCTGGACACCGGTTTGCGTCATCTGGCGGTGCGCAGTATTCAACGCTTATTATGGCCGCTAACCGCGCTAGCGGTGTTAGTGCCTGCCAAAATTGTATTTGAAATGAACGCTCTGCCGGTGCAAATTCTTGAAGTTGCCGTACCGGTGTTATTAGCCCTGGCTGTTATCCGCTTAGTGGTCTACATACTGCGTAAAGCGTTCAATGTCAGCCCGTTGCTAAAATCTTCCGAAAACGTATTAGCGGGAATTATCTGGTTTGGCGTGCTACTGCATCTGGCAGGCTGGTTACCCGGGATCTTGGCGGTGCTGGAAAGTCTGGCCATGACAGTCGGCGAAACCCGCATCTCCGTACTAGCAGTGCTAAAACTGATTTTAATGATTGCACTGGCCTTTACCCTGGCGATCTGGCTGGCTGAATTTATCAGTCGACGGGTGCAACGCTCCGCCCACATTAGCCCCAGCATGCAGGTTGGCTTTGCCAAATTCAGTAAATTTTTACTGATCACCATCGCGTTTCTGGTGGCCCTGAATGCAGTCGGTATTAACCTTAGCTCACTGGCCGTATTTGGTGGTGCCCTGGGTGTAGGCCTTGGCTTTGGTTTACAACGTATCGCGTCCAATTTTATCAGTGGCTTTATTCTGGTATTCGACCGTTCAATTAAGCCTGGTGACATTATTACCGTAGGGGATAAGTTTGGCTGGGTTGAACAACTCAATGCCCGCTATGTGGTAGTGCGCAACCGTGAGGGCGTCGATACCCTAATTCCAAATGAAAATCTGATTACGTCAGAAGTGATCAACTGGAGCTACGCCGACACCAATGTCCGACTCATTATCAAAGTACAAATTAGTTATGACGATGATCCGGAACAGGCATTATCCCTGATGTTAGAATGCGCCAAAGTATCACCACGCATTCTGACAGAGCCGCCACCGACGGTGCGACTGATGGAGTTTGCCGATAGCGGCATTGAGTTGCAACTACGGGTATGGATTGCTGATATGGAAAAAGGCACCGGTGAAATCCGCTCAGATATTAATCTGGCAATATGGCGGGCCTTTAAAGCCAACAAGATCACTATTCCGTATCCACAGCGTGATTTACATATTAAATCGGGCTGGCCTGCGGCCGCACCCATCACAGCGAAAGAAGAGTAAATGGCAGATATTTTAGTAGTTGGTCTGGGAGATTTGGGTAGCCGGATTGCACTGGGCGTCCAACAGGCGGGAAATACCGTTTGCGCGATGCGGCGCAGTGCCCAATGCCCGCCAGGTATTAGCCTTATTCAGCACGATGCCACGCTACCCTGGCCAGAAATAACGGGCACTTTTACTGATCTAATACTCTGTGTTGCGCCAGATGCGCGCAACGAAACCGCCTATCGCCAGGCTTACCTGACAATAGGCGAGCGCGCTTTAGCCTGGCTACATCAACATGCTAAGCCACCACATGTCTGGGTCGTCAGCTCTACCGGTGTGTATGGCCAGCAAAATGGTGAATGGGTAACCGAAGACAGTCCGCGACAACCCGATACTCCAACTGCAAAAACACTGGTGAAAGCAGAAGATTTTTGGTTTAACAGCGGTATTGCCTGCACCATACTTCGCCCCGCTGGTCTATATGGCCCGGGCCGCAACATGATGATTACCGCCGCTAAAAAGGCCATTCATTTTATTGAAAATAAACCGGTCTATACCAACCGCATAGAAGTGTCAGATTGTGCCAGGGCCATTGTGCACCTGGTTCAGCAGCGCCAGCAAGGGCATACTGTAGCTAATGCTTATAATCTGACTGACTTACAACCCGCTACTTATACTGAGGTTATTGATTTTTTACAGCAGCAACTGCAGATCAACCCTCAGTCAATCGAACACCGCAATAACGGCAGTAAAAGAGTGAGTGCCAACCGTTTACAACAAACCGGCTTTGACTGGCACTACCCCGATTATCAGGCAGGCTATCTGGCGATGTTGTAAGGGTTTACTTAGACGATTTGTTACTATAAAGCTGACAAAATTGAGTTTTTAGTAAATACTTAGTCGTTTACCGATCTGATAACAGATCAGGGTCAGGCGTATTTAGGGTTGTAACTAATTTATGACAATAGCTAAAACAACGACTATCAAATCAGCTGCAACTAAACCAGCAGTAACAAGCACATCGCTAATCAGGCAAGCATTACTCCTTATTTCCTTGCTGAGTATGCTGATGCTGCCTGCCTTGCTCTGGGCTAAGCCGCTTACACTGCGCGGTGGCGTTGTGCAATCTTTCCCGGGGATCACCGTAGTCGAGGGTAATATCCAGCCAGAGGCGGCGTATGGCCACGCTGAAATTATCAACTGCATCGAGTCAGCGCTGAATGTGGATATTGAATGGCAAAACTTACCGACCGATCGGTTGTTAAAACTCACCCGTGAAAATGAACTGGATCTGATTTATCCGATGGGCTTTACCGCTGAACGAGACAGCTATTTAAAATCCAGCGTCTGGCTGACCAAAGATGATGACTACTTTGTTTATAAAACCGGAGTAGTGGCAGAAGAGGTATTACAACAAGGGCAGGCTAAAAACCAGACCATTGGCGTAAAACGCGGTTCGCCCCAGTTAAACTACCTGCAAAGTAATAACTACCTGTATATTCATCAGGTTTATGACTATCAGCAGTTGCTGCCTTTATTGAAAATGAACCGGGTCGAAATGCTGGCCGTGCCGCAACCTCTGGCAGAGGAGTTGCAGTCTGAAATGCAAGCTGATGCAACAGAACATAATTTGCAACTTTATAACTACTACACCCGCGATGCGGGTTTTTATCTGTCGCCTGAATTTGCCGATGCTAACCTGCCGCGGGTCAATAAAGCCGTAATTGAGTGCCGTCAGTACGCAAAACAGGCCACAGCCATTAAACAAAAAAGCTGACGTTACGTCAGCTTTTTACCATTAACACCCTGCTACGCTGTGCCAATCATCCGGCGTAATACGTAATGTAAAATACCGCCATGCTGGTAGTACGCCAACTCATTTCCGGTATCAATCCGACACAGCATGTCAATTTTCTGCTGGTCGCCATCCGGATAGGTAATTAACACCGCTACCTTTTGCTTTGGCTTTAAATTATTCAGGCCACTGATACTAAAGGTTTCCGCACCGGTCAGTTGCAAATGCTTACGATCAACCCCTGCCAGAAACTGCAGCGGAAGTACCCCCATCCCGATTAGATTTGAACGGTGGATCCGCTCGTAAGACTCCGCCAGCACTGCCCGGACTCCCAGTAACAAGGTGCCTTTAGCTGCCCAGTCCCTTGACGAACCGGTACCGTATTCTTTGCCTGCCACCACCACCAGCGGCGTTTTCTGCTGCCGATAACGCTCTGCCGCATCATAGATATCCATTTGCTCCTTTGAAGGCTGATGCAGTGTTACCCCACCTTCGGTGCCAGGTACCATTTCATTGCGAATTCTGACATTGGCAAAGGTACCCCGTACCATCACTTCGTGGTTGCCGCGCCGTGAGCCGTAAGAGTTAAAGTCTGCTTTACTGATGCCAAGCCCTTTCAGATAACGCCCGGCCGGGCTGCTTTCTTTAATGCTACCTGCCGGCGAGATATGGTCGGTTGTTACTGAATCGCCCAGCAACGCCAGTACCCGTGCCTCACTGATGTCTTTTACCGGTTCTGGCTCGCGGCCCATTCCCTGAAAAAAGCTGGGCTGGCGAATATAACTCGATTCTGGCCAGGTATAGGTTTTATCTTTGGGTACCTCAATATCCTGCCATGTCGCATCGCCACTGAACACATCAGCATATTCGCTTTTAAACATGTCACTCTGAACTTTGGCGACTTCATCGGCAATGTCCTGATTACTGGGCCAGATATCTTTCAGGTAAACCGGTTTGCCATCTTTATCATCGCCGATCGGCTCTTTGCTAAGATCAATATTAACCGTGCCTGCCAACGCAAACGCCACCACCAGCGGCGGTGAGGCTAACCAGTTAGACTGAATAAACGGATGGATCCGCCCTTCGAAATTACGGTTACCGGACAATACTGCTGACACATTAAGGTTATTGTCAGTGATTGCCTGCTCCAGTTCTTTAGCCAGCGGCCCGGAATTACCAATACAGGTTGTGCAGCCATACCCTACCAGATTAAAACCCAGTTGCTCCAGTGACGTCATCAGACCGGCTTTTTCAAGATAGCGCGTTACCACCTTTGAGCCGGGTGCCAACGAACTTTTCACCCAGGGCTTGCGGTTTAAGCCCTTTTTAAGTGCGTTCTTTGCCAGCAAGCCCGCGGCCATCAGCACACTGGGATTGGACGTATTGGTACAGGAGGTAATCGCAGCAATAACAACAGCATGGTGATCCAGCTTAATTCGCTGACCATCGAGTTCAACGTGGTCATCATTATCTTCCGGCTGTGGCTGACCACCGCCCTCTTCAACCATTTTTGCTTCACGCTCATTTGCGGCTTTCAGCTGCAGTGCCAATACATCATCACAATGTTGTTTCAGGGCCGGTAAACTGACTTTATCCTGTGGCCGTTTCGGGCCAGCCAGTGACGGCACTACTTTACTTAAATCCAGGTGCAGCACGTCGGTATAGGTTGCCTTGTGGCCCGGCTTACGCCACAGGCCCTGCGCCTGACAATAGGCTTTTACTCTGGCAATGACTTTCTCGTCCCGACCGGTTAATGCCATATAATCCAGGGTTATCTGGTCTACCGGAAAGAAGCCGCAGGTCGCGCCGTATTCTGGTGCCATATTGGCAATGGTCGCCCGGTCAGCCAGGCTCAGATGATCCAGGCCATCGCCAAAAAACTCGACAAATTTGCCAACAACACCGTGTTTGCGCAGCAACTCGGTAACGGTTAATACCAAGTCCGTTGCCGTAATGCCGGCAGCAAGCTTACCGGTAAATTCCAGACCGACGACTTCCGGGATCAGCATCGATACCGGCTGGCCGAGCATCGCTGCTTCTGCTTCAATGCCACCGACACCCCAGCCTAACACACCAAGGGCGTTTATCATGGTGGTGTGCGAGTCGGTACCGACCAGGGTATCCGGATAGGCTTGCGTGCCTTGCTCGGTATCTTTCGCCCAGACACTTTGGCCGAGATACTCCAGGTTTACCTGATGGCAAATACCGGTGCCCGGCGGCACGACTTTAAAGTTAGCAAAGGCTTGCTGACCCCAGCGTAAAAAAGTATACCGTTCAAAATTACGTTCCATTTCTATGGCCACATTCTGTTTGAATGCGTCTTCTGTTGCGAAATGGTCGACCATCACCGAATGATCAATGACCAAATCCACCGGCGATAACGGATTAATTTTCTGCGGATCTTCACCCAGCTCTGCCACGGCCGCCCGCATCGCTGCCAAATCAACAACCGCCGGTACCCCGGTAAAATCCTGCATCAATACTCTGGCTGGGCGAAAAGCAATTTCCCGATCTGCATGGCCGTGTTTCTGCCAGTCGACCAGCGCCTGAATATCTTGCTCAGTTACGGTATCCGCATCGGTATTGCGCAGCAGGTTCTCCAGCAGCACTTTTAAGCAAAAGGGTAAGCGGTCAACCGTACCATGACGGGTAGCAGCTTTGGTTAGGCTGAAAATCTGGTACTCCTGCTCAGCAACTTTCAGCACGTCGGCGTAGGGATTACTCTGGCTCATAACATTCCTCGGTTATTGCGTCTTCATCAAGTGTAGTGCATCGGGGCGCAGATGCGAAAAAGCAAGGCAACACGTCCGTAAATTTTAGCTGGCAACAGCCAATAAAAAGGCCGCACGATGGCGGCCTGCTGACAAGCGATTCAACACTATCGTGTCAAAACGACATTAACTCAGGGTAACTTTAGCAAACTTCCGTTTTCCGACCTGATAAATCGCGGTGCTGCCTTTTGTCACCTCGAGCCGGGTATCGTCTATTCTGGTATCGCCGTTCAGCTTCACTGCGCCTTGTTTAATCATGCGCAGCGCTTCTGAGGTGCTTGCGACTAACCCAGCTTCTTTTAACAGGTTAGCGATGGGCATGCTGTCACCTTCAGCACTGACGGTAAGCTGCGGAATATCATCAGGCAAGGCATTCTTGCTAAAACGCTGCGTAAAATCATGATGGGCGGCTTCTGCTGCAGCTTCATCATGAAACCTGGCAATAATTTCTTTTGCCAGGCTGATTTTAATGTCACGTGGGTTAACGCCTTGTGTCATTTGCTGCTTTAACTCGGTTATCTCTGACAATGGCCGGAAACTCAGTAAGTCGTAATAGCGCCACATCAGCTCATCGGAAATTGACATAATTTTGCCAAACATTTCCGTTGGCGTATCAGTGATACCCACATAGTTGCCTAACGACTTAGACATTTTCTGCACGCCGTCTAACCCTTCGAGCAACGGTACCATCATCACTGTCTGCGGCCGCTGGCCTTCGTCTTTTTGCAACTCACGACCCATCAGTAAATTGAAACGCTGGTCGGTCCCGCCCATTTCAATATCTGCTTCTAAGGCAACCGAGTCCCAGCCCTGCACTAACGGATATAAGAACTCATGAATGGCAATAGACTGGTTATTGGCAAAACGCTTTTTAAAATCGTCCCGCTCCAGCATCCGGGCAACGGTCTGGCGTGAGGCCAGTTTAATCATGCCGGCTGCGCCCAGCTCCCCCATCCACTGTGAATTAAACGCGACCCGGGTTTTTGCCGGATCAAGTATCTTAAATACCTGTTCTTTATAGGTTTCAGCGTTTGCCAGCACATCTTCCCTGCTTAACGGTTTACGGGTCACATTTTTACCGCTGGGATCACCAATCATGCCGGTAAAGTCACCGATCAGAAAAATCACTTCATGGCCCAGTTGCTGAAAAGTGCGTAATTTATTAATCAGCACGGTATGACCTAAATGCAAATCAGGCGCAGTCGGATCAAAGCCAGCCTTTACTTTTAGCGGCTTGCCGGTTTTTAACTTGGCAATAAGCTCCTCTTCCAGCAAGATTTCCTCGCAGCCGCGTTTTAATTCAGCTAACGCCTGTGCCCAATCGGCCATTTTAAACTCCTGACTTAGTGCTATTTTGTCTAAACAACCGCCATTCTATAGCATGTTCCAGCCAGGGGAAACGCACAAAACTCTGGTATCTTCGAAAAAAAACGTTTATGCTCGGTTTTTGTGCATTTACAACAGATGACGGGGCTTATGCGGCAACTGGTAGCAAAAATTCCTTCTCAACACCGTGCGTTAATTCTCGCCGTGTCGGTATGTTTAGCCATTATTTTGTTACTGCCGTCTGAGCAGGCGGCTGCGTCAAAAAGCACGCACAGTAACTCGCTGGAAATTGGCAAACGCTACAGTTTAGCTATTCCTCAGACTCAACAGTTGGTTAACGAAAGTGATACCGATGAAGCCATCGAGCCTGACGTCATTGATGATCTTGCTGCAGAAGATAATTTGCAGTGGTCCAGCCTGCAGGTTCAACGCGGCGATGTACTATCTAGTTTATTCAAGAAAGCCAATGTCAGTCAGCAAACCATGCTGGCCATTCTGGCATTGGGGGATACCACAAAAACACTGACCAGACTGTTCCCCGGTGAAACGCTGGAGTTCGGCTTAAATGAGCAGGGTGAGCTGACCGAGTTACGTTACGCCATCAACAAACTGAAAACGCTACGCATAAGCCGTGATCCACAAGGTCAGTTTATGGCGCAAGAGCTGGAAAAAACCGTCGAACACCGCCAACAGTTTGCCAGTGCAGAAATTAAATCCAGCTTCTGGAGTGCCGGCATTGAAGCCGGGTTATCAGAAGCGCAAATTATGAATCTGGCCGGAATTTTTGGCTGGGATATCGATTTCGGCCTGGATTTACGGGCCGGCGACAGCTTTAGTGTGCTGTATCAAACCAATTACGTTGATGGTGATTTTGTTGGTTATGGCACTATCATTGCCGCCCAATTCCAGAATCAGGGCCAGGTGATTCAGGCGGTCCGGCACACCGACGGCAATTATTACAAACCCGATGGTGCCAGCATGCGCCAGGCGTTTCTGCGTGCCCCCGTTAGCTTTCAGTATGTCAGTTCAAACTTTAATCCGCGCCGCTTACACCCGGTGCTCGGTAAAGTTCGGGCTCATAATGGCGTAGACTACGTCGCGCCGGTTGGTACCCCTATTATGGCGGCTGGCGATGGCAAAGTAACCCACTCAGGTTATAACAACTTAAATGGCAACTATGTGTTTATTAAACACGCCAATAATATTGTGACGAAATATCTGCATTTATCCCGGCGCAACGTTAAAGTCGGTGACAGAGTAAAGCAAAGTGAAACGATTGGCCGACTGGGTGCTACCGGTCGGGTTACCGGAGCGCATTTGCACTATGAGTTTTTGCTAAATGGTGTGCATCGCAATCCCCGCACGGTAAAGCTGCCACAGGCTAACCCGCTGCAAGGTGAAGAACGGGACCTATTTGTTGCCAACGCAGCACCGGTGCTGGCCGAGCTACAGACCAAAGAACGGGTGTTATTAGCTAAGATAGCGCCATAAGGCAGCAACGCCATGTACTACATCGGCATGATGTCCGGCACCAGCCTTGATGGTATCGACCTGGTGCTGGTCAGTTTCAGCCCTGAGCCTCGCTTAGTATGCAGTCTGCTGCATCCGTTTCCTACCGAACTTAAATTACAACTTCAGCAGTTATGCCAACCCGGCGATAACGAAATTGAACAACTTGGCCTGGCCGAGCAGAAGTTGGCTCATTGTTACGCCGCTAGTGTCAAAGCGCTGCTTACAAAAGCAGGTGTTGCTGCCAGCGCTATCGCCGCTATTGGCTGCCATGGCCAGACCGTCCGCCACCGCCCCGATGCGCCGTTTCCGTTCAGTTACCAGATTGGTGATATGCATAAGCTGGCAATGCTCTGCCAAATTCCGGTGATTGCCGATTTTCGCCGTAAAGACATTGCCTATGGGGGTCAGGGTGCACCGCTGGTACCGGCTTTTCATCGTGCGGTCTTTCAAAACCCAAAGCAGCAGCGGGTCATTGTGAATATTGGCGGCATAGCTAATGTCAGCCTGTTACCCGCTGATGACGGGGTAACCGGTTTCGATACCGGTCCGGGTAATGCGCTGCTGGATAATTGGGTAATGCGCTGCCGTAATCAGCCTTATGATAATAACGGTGAGTTTTGCAGTGAAGGGCAACTGCTCCCTGATTTGCTGACTGAAATGCTGGCCGATCCCTACTTTTCCAAAGCTGCCCCGAAGAGCACAGGTCGCGAATATTTTAATCTTGCCTGGTTGCAACAATTTCAACCTGAACGCTATAACCCAGCCGATGTACAGCGCACCTTATGTCGTTTAACGGCACAAAGCATCAGTGATGCCGTACAACATCAGCAGATGCAGCAGGTGTTTGTGTGTGGTGGAGGGGTGCATAACCAGGTACTAATGGCTGATTTAGCCTCACTGCTACCCAATTGCACGGTAAGCAGCACCAACACCTTAGGTGTGGATCCGGACTGGGTAGAGGCGCTGGCGTTTGCCTGGCTGGCCTGGGCTTATCAGCATAACATACCCGGTAACCTGCCCGAGGTTACCGGTGCCAGCAAAGACTGTGTGCTGGGGGTTGCGTTCTTACCTTAAGGCAATATTGCGCCCCGAATTAATAAAACGAGTGTGTGGTAATATAGCTATACGCCGTTAACTTGCTTAACCGGCTTCTAACCAACTAACGCCAGCAAAATACCTGCAGCGACCGCAGAGCCAATAACCCCTGCCACATTGGGCCCCATAGCATGCATTAACAGGAAATTATGTGGGTTTGCCTGTAAGCCTACTTTATTGACGACCCGCGCCGCCATGGGCACTGCTGATACCCCGGCAGCACCGATTAATGGGTTAATGGGTTGTTTAGATAATTTCGCCATCAACTTAGCCATTAACACACCCGTCGCCGTGCCGATAGCAAAGGCTATTGCGCCTAATATCAGAATACCCAGGGTTTGGGTGGTCAAAAACTTATCGGCGCTAAGCTTTGAACCCACGGCCAGGCCCAGGAAAATGGTCACAATATTAATCAACTCATTTTGGGCAGTTTTGCTTAAACGCTCAACGACACCCGCTTCGCGCATCAGGTTACCCAAACAGAACATGCCAATTAACGGCGCTGCGGTTGGTAGTAACAAAATAGTCAGCAGTATTAGCAT
Organism: Arsukibacterium sp. UBA3155; assembly: GCA_002364615.1. Classification (GTDB taxonomy): domain Bacteria; phylum Pseudomonadota; class Gammaproteobacteria; order Enterobacterales; family Alteromonadaceae; genus Alishewanella. The sequence continues at coordinate 217,925 of DEYP01000015.1, forward strand.
CAATGGGAAAATAATTTTTTCCCGCTTGCCCACCGAGCGCAACTGGGTCATTTGAATTTCCCGCTCTGCTTTACTGGTCAGGGCTTTCATAATGGGTGGCTGGATAATAGGTACCAATGCCATATAAGAATAGGCGGCGACCGCGATAGCGCCAAGTAGGTCAGGCGCCAGCTTTGATGCCAGAAAAATCGCGGTCGGGCCATCAGCACCACCAATAATTGCAATAGCTGACGCTTCTTTTAAGGTAAAGCTTAACCCCGGCACCCAATTGAGCGCAATGGCACCGAACAGTGTGGCAAAAATACCAAACTGGGCAGCAGCGCCTAAAAACAGCATTCGTGGATTGGCTATCAACGCGCTGAAATCGGTCATTGCGCCAACACCCATAAATATTAACAGCGGGAAAATGCCGGTGCCAATGCCAACTTCATAGATCATATACAGCAAGCCACCCGGCTCACCCATGCCGGCCAATGGGATATTCGTTAAAATAGCACCAAAGCCAATAGGCAGCAGCAGCAAGGGTTCAAAACCGCGGGCGATGGCAAGATACAGCAGCAAAAAGCCCACCAACATCATCACCACCTGACCCACTGTAAAATGCACGATGCCAGTTGAAGCAATCAGGGTATTAAGCGCGTCCATGTAAATTCCTTAAACCGGTAGTACTACTCATAACTTATCAGCACATCGCCAGTACTGACTGAATCACCGGCCGCGATATGAATACTCGCGATGGTACCATCAGCAACCGCCCGCACTTCCGTTTCCATTTTCATCGCTTCCATAATAATCACCACATCGCCGCGTTTTACGGTCGCGCCAACTTTGGTGGTAATTTTCCAGATATTGCCGGCAAGCGGTGCATTTAACGTGGCGCCACCGGTAACCGAGGCACTGCCGGGAATATTTTCTGACACCACAGGCTTAATGCTGTTCAGCTCACCACTGGGTGCCACTTCAACTTCATAAGCCTTACCGTCAACCCGAACACTGTATGCAGCCGGACCAGACGTTGCCGTTTTAGGTTTGCCGGGCGCCTGACCCGTAGTGTCATCTTCCTCTTCAGGAGCCGGTTCAAAGGCCGCCGGGTTGTTGCGGTTTTTCAAAAACTTCAGACCAACTTGTGGGAACAAGGCATAGGTCAGCACATCGTCAATAGTATCTTTTGCTAAATCAATCGACTCGGCTTTGGCAATATCCAGCAACTCGCTGTTAAGCCTATCAAGTTCAGGCTCAAGTAAATCAGCTGGCCGGCAGGTGATCGGTTTAGCACCATCAAGCACCTTTTGCTGCAGTTCCTGGTTAACCGGAGCCGGAGTGGCACCATATTCGCCCTTAAGCACACCCGCCGTCTCTTTGGTGATACTTTTATAACGTTCGCCAGTTAATATATTCAGCACTGCCTGAGTGCCAACAATTTGGGAGGTGGGAGTGACCAGTGGTAAAAAACCTAAATCTTCCCGAACTCTGGGGATTTCTTTTAGCACGTCATCGAGTTTATCCAGCGCGCCCTGTTCTTTTAACTGGCTTTCCATATTGGTCAACATGCCACCTGGCACTTGCGCCAGTAAAATCCGGGCGTCAACGCCTTTCAATGAGCCTTCAAAGCGGGCATATTTTTTTCGTACGTCTCTGAAGTACGCCGCAATTTCAGCCAATAACTCCAGATTAAGGCCGGTATCACGCTCAGTACCCTCGGTTATTGCCACCATGGTTTCGGTAGCACTATGACCATAGGTCATACTCATTGATGATATCGCGGTATCCAGCATATCAATACCGGCATCTATCGATTTCTGGTACGTGGCGGTGCTAAGCCCAGTTGTTGCATGGCATTGCATTGCCAGTGGAATATTGGTCGCTTCTTTTATCCGGGTCACTAACTCCTCAGCGACGTAAGGCTTGAGCAAACCGGCCATGTCTTTTATGAAAATGGAATCACAACCCATATCTTCTAACTGGCGGGCCATATCAACCCACATATCAATGGTATGTACCGGGCTAACTGTATAAGAAATGGTGCCCTGAGCATGTGCGCCAACACTGATTGCTGCCTGTACAGCCGTTTGCAGATTGCGGATATCGTTCATTGCATCGAAAATACGGAATACATCGACGCCATTAGCATGGGCCCGTTCAACAAATGCTTTGACCACATCATCAGCATAGTGCCGATAACCCAGTAAATTCTGGCCGCGTAACAGCATTTGCTGCTTGGTATTTGGCATGGCTTTTTTCAGCTCACGGATCCGATGCCAGGGATCTTCACCCAGATAACGAATACAAGAGTCGAATGTTGCGCCACCCCAGGACTCCATTGACCAATAACCCACCTGATCAAGTTTGCCGGCAATAGGTAGCATATCTTCCAGACGCAGGCGGGTAGCCAGTAAAGACTGGTGCGCGTCGCGCAACACTAACTCAGTTAATAATAAAGGCTTCGACATGCCAGCTTCCTCTTATTTATGTTGTTGGCGATATTGGTGCACTGCAGCACTGATAGCCGCAACGACCGCAGGTGATACACCATGCGTTGCCGGCTCGGTTTTGCCACCCGGGGTCACAATCCTGGCCGGCGAATAACGCCGAAGTAAGCTGCTCATCGCGGTCATCAGCAACACCAGCAGCAGTAAAAAAGTAAACACACTTACCATGCCAATTACCATCAGCGAGGCTGACTCGAGTAATAAATCAGTTACCATCTGTGTGCTCTCCTTTTCCAAAGTGTGTGTTCAGCCAACCCGTGCTTTAAGCCAGCAAGTGTTTCATGCCTGTATAACCAATGCAAACCGCATAGTCTGGCCGTTGCCTGACTGCCGTGATTAGTACCCGCATTATGGCGCCAAGTAAGCGGGCTGAATAATAGAACTGCGTGATGCCAGCCATTTCGGCTGCGAATCACCAAAGACTTATTAGCGTCTAGCCGTCCAGAAAGATACCCTGAAGCAATACTGATTACAAGTGCTGCTGCCTGAGATCTTCTACCAGATCATCGACTAACTGCTGCCAGCCGGCACTTAGCGCACTTACCATTGCCGGATAACCGTCCGCTGTTAATGGTTGCTGATAACTAAAGCGCTGGGTAGCACGCTTGTCGCCTGAAAGCAGGGTGTAATAACCACTGATCACCGCAACGCCATCATTCTGCGCATGAAACCGATCGACGGTCAGCTGCAGTCGCATATCAGAGGCGATGCTAACCGGGCTTAGCTGCAACGCCGGTATTCTCGCCTGAAGTTGCTCGGCCAGCAACCGATACATTTGCTGATCCAGTGCATCCGCCCATAAATGACGACTGGCAATAACCAGCTCTACCTCAGAGCGTTGCATTACCAGGCCCGCGCCATTTAAATAGTTTGCCACCAAAACCGGTTGTAAGTGCAGGCTTTGCTCAGGTATCTGCCGCTGCTCAGGGTTGAGCCGCGGCGGTTGCGGTGCACTAAGCTGATAATAGCTCACTGGTGGCGGGCTGCTACAGGCAACTAAACCGCTGACAAGCAGCATGGTCAAGAGTAATTTCATTGTCTGGCTTTCCTTGGTTCAGGTTCAGGCTGGTCACTGGCATTGAAGATTAACGAATTACTCTGTTGATTCAGGGTTTTAATCACCGGTTGTAATTCCCGCAAAACCTGCTCCAGCGCCTGCAAATTGGCATTAACACTGCCGTATGCCGCCCCTTCAGGACTAAAACCCTGCAAGGTATCACGCAGCTGCTGTAAACTTAACTGGATATCTGCTGGCAGCTGTTGCAGCTGTGGCTGATCGACCAGCGCTTGCATGCTGACCATCAGTTGCTGGGCATTTTCCATTACATCATTGGTTGCGGCCAGGGTTTGCTCTCCCTGTGCCAGCATCGATTCAACCGGCAGGTTATTAATTTTATCCAGTGCCATCAGCAGTTTCTGCTCCATATTACTAAAACCACTGCGAGCCGAGGGCAGTGCCGGATAACCCACCGATGTACTGAGCTGCTGCTGCTCGCTGAATAACTGCTGGCGCGCTTTGTCCTCGCGCCAGCTGCCGTTCATATCAAGGTCAATATAAAGGGCACCGGTAATTAAATTGCCGGTTTTTAATACGGCGTGTAAGCCATCTTCAATCGCACGGCGCAACTCAGTATCAAGCTGTGATAAATTTAATTTTTCATACAACCTTGCCGATTCGATCCGAATAAGCACCGGCACGCCCTGCTGCAGTGAGACTTCAAACGGTTTATCAATGGCAAAGAAAAAAGGTACCGTCGCTACGGTGCCTACCCTGACGCCACGATATTCCACTGGCGCCCCTGCTTTGAGGCCTCGTACAGACTCGTCGAAGAACACCAGGTATTCGATATATTGGCTGTACATCCCCTCCTGAATACTTTGCTTATCAGGAAATAACTGAAATTCCGCCCCGTCGGTTACCCGCTCTCCCGCAGGCCAGCCATCCATTAAGTCAAAACTAACACCACCGGTTAACAGGGTAGTCGCCGAGCCGATATCAACGCTCAGGCCCTCCGCGGACAAATCAAAAGCGAGGCCACTGCTTAACCAAAAGCGGATATTGTCAGTAACCAGCTGATCATAGGGCTCACGAATAAAAAGCTGAAACTGGGTACGACGCTCTGCTACGTTAAAGTCACTTAATTCCACGGTCCCTACCTCATAACCACGGTACAATACCGGGTCACCCACCGCCAGGCCTGTGGTGTCAGCAGAATTTAAATTAACCCGAACACCAGGCGCATCGGCCGGTGCAACCGGCGGAGAATTTAATAGCGGGTGACTAAGCTGGGTGTCGCCAGTATCACCGGGCTGCAATTCAATATAAACTCCGGATAACAGTGTGTTAAGCCCGGTGACTCCGCCTCGCCCTACTTGTGGCTTCACTACCCAGAACTGCGAACCGGCGTTCAGCAGCGGCGACATATTTGGTTTCATCCGGGCCTGAATTAATACCTGAGTTAAGTCTTCACTCAGTTCAACCGACACGACCTGACCCACATCAACACTACGATTTTTAATCTGAGTTTTACCCGCGACGATCCCTTCGGCATCTTCAGCCACCAGCAATAACATCACGCCCTGATGCTGAAAATGGCTAAACAACATCCACAGACCAATTAAAACGGCCGCTATTGGTACTACCCAGATAGGAGACCACTGTTTAATCACCCTGACGTTCGCCTTTACCTGTCCGGACTCAGTCACTATACCTTTCCTTCTGCTTGTCTGTATTGCATCGGTTTATCTGCCGCTATCTGTTGATTGTCCCATAGCAGGCGAGGGTCAAAACTGACGGCCGCCAGCATCGTGGTAATGACCACAGCGGCGAAGACCAGGGCGCCAACACCCGGATACACACTGGCCAATAAACCAAAGCGCACTAATGCCGCCATAAACGCAACCACTAATACATCTACCATGGACCAACGGCCAACCCAGTCAACTAACCGGTAGACATTACCACTATATTTTGCTGCGGTTTGTTTTGATTTAGCAGCCAGGTAACACAGCCAAAACATCAGCACAATTTTAATAATCGGAATAACCACGCTGGCCAGGAAAATAATAATGGCGACCGGATATTCGCCATCCTGCCACATCAGAATAAAACCACTAATTATGGTGGAGTCGGTAACATCGCCAAATGACACAGTGCGCATAATTGGTAACATATTAGCCGGTACATACAGCACGCAGGCAGTAATAAGTAAGGCCAGGGTTTTCTGTAAACTGGCTGGCATGCGAACAGTTACCTTGGTATGGCATCGGCTGCAATGACGCTGTGCAAGCGGCACTACAGCGGTACAACAATGACATAATTTTAACTGTTGGTCCAAGCCCGTGCGGCCAGCTTTTACGGCAACATCAGGTTGCGGACTGGGCGCGATACTCGCCCAGAGCGCATGGCGATCCAGTACCTGAAATGTGCGCAAATGCAACAAACAAAACAGGCAGAACGCCCAGAAGCTCATGCCCAGCGAAATTTCTGCAGTAGCCACCAGCTTAACGAAGCTGATTAACAAGCCCATCAGAAAAATATCGACCATGCTCCAGGGCTTCAGCATAAACAGCACCCTGGCTACCCAGATACGCGCTGGCAGTTGATAACGCATACCCAGTTTCAGATAAATAATAGCCAGCATACAAAATGCCGGAACCGCCTGAATAAACAGCCAAACCAGAATGGACAATATTTGTTGATACTCGGTAAACAGCACCGCCGAGGTATCAAAGAAATGAATTTCACTGCGAGTGCCAGCCAGCGCCATACTGACAAAGGGAAACAGATTGGCCAGCAATAGCATTAATAAGGCGGATGTCGCATACAACGCCGGGCGCATAATCGGGTTAGGTTGGCGGGCGTCCAGCTGATGCTGGCAACGCAAACAATGGGCTTGTTCACCTGGTATCAATGCCGGCAGGTACTGCAGCACATCACAATGTGGACACAATACCAGTTCGTCAGGCCGCGGATCTGTGTTCTGATCCGAACCATGAGTCTGACATGCTGATAAGGTGGCAGTAGTGTTCACGGGTTAACCTGAGCTGCAGTGTTATAGGTAATCGTGTAGCGAAGTTACCTTATATAATCAGCAGTATATAACACTTTGCAGATAAGCAGAGGCTGAATGAAAAGAAAATTCCATATTGGGCACGTATAAAAAAACCCGCTAAGGCGTTAGCCGTAGCGGGTTCTTCGTATATGGTGGACGCAGGAGGATTGCAGGCGGCTATCCTGCCGCCTGCCCTTCGGGCCAGCTGAAGCTGTGCCAATTTGCTCCCGGCAAATTGGTCGAACCTTCCGGAGCTTCTCAACCACCTGCGTCAGGCAGCATAATGTGAGTATAAAAAAACCCGCTAAGGCGTTAGCCGTAGCGGGTTCTTCGTATATGGTGGACGCAGGAGGATTCGAACCTCCGACCGCTCGGTTCGTAGCCGAGTACTCTATCCAGCTGAGCTATGCATCCGGTGGTATTACTTTTTCAAACTACGTTTTATAGATGGTGGACGCAGGAGGATTCGAACCTCCGACCGCTCGGTTCGTAGCCGAGTACTCTATCCAGCTGAGCTATGCGTCCGCTCTATAAAAATGGCGGAGAAAGAGGGATTCGAACCCTCGATAGAGTTTCCCCTATACACCCTTAGCAGGGGTGCGCCTTCAGCCACTCGGCCATTTCTCCGCTCTATGTTGCGGCGTGTATATTAATGTCTCAGGAAAATAAGTCAAACAATTTTTAGGACAGTAAAGTCTGTTTGCCGACCTTTTAAACAATTCGCTCAATATTTACCAGCTATTGATTAAAACAGTCTGTTTTGGTTACCAGCATCCTGCCGGTAATTTTTTAGTTGCTTTCGTTAAAGCCGCCACCAGAGGTATCTTTTTCTGCCTGGATCCGCATATAAATTTCTTCACGATGCACAGACACTTCTTTTGGCGCATTAACACCAATCCGAACCTGATTTCCTTTTACACCCAACACGGTAACCGTTACTTCGTCACCGATCATCAGAGTCTCACCAACACGACGGGTAAGAATTAGCATTCGCTTGCTCCTTTTCCTTGCAATTACAGTGACCTTTCACCGTTGTTTTCGATAAAACGCCGTATAGTAACTCAGCTGGCTCCTACTGAAAAGCCAGCAAATGATATTTATAAACCGCTTCTGACCATTACCTGCAAATTGTAGCAACTTTGGCACTGGCCGGAAGCTTTTCGCGATATACAACAGCATTAAAACGGTCAGCAGCTGTTCAGTATTTTTTTACGCAACATCGGTTATCGACGATCAGCTATTCAGCTTATCACTGATATACTGCTGCGCTTTTGTCAGCATGGTCGGTAAAGCACTGCTGTCAGTGCCACCGGCCTGCGCCATATCGGGCCGACCACCACCTTTCCCGCCAACCTGCTCTGCTGCCCAGGCAACCATCTGGCCGGCGTGCACTTTGCCGGTTAACTCGTTGCTAACGCCCGCAATTAAACTAACTTTAGCATCGTTTACCGTTGCCAGCAGAATAACCGCCGGACTCAGTTTATTTTTCAGCTCGTCCAGCATGACTCTTAAGCTTTTCGGATCGGCCTGCTCAACCTCACTGACCAGCACATTGACGCCGGCGATTTGGCTAACCTGCTGCTCCAGTGACGAGCCAGCCTGGCTGGCCATTTTCGCTTTTAACTGTTCAATGTCTTTTTCCAGGCCACGGCTTTTCTCCAGCGCTTGTTGCACTTTGTCGGCAAGGCTTAACATATCGCCTTTTACCAATGCCGCCGCTTGCGCAGCCTGCTGCTCCAGCAACTGAATATAATGCAGCGCGCCGTTGCCGCTTACTGCTTCAATCCGGCGGATGCCGGAAGCAATGCCTGCTTCAGCGACAATTTTAAAGAAACCAATATCACCGGTACGTTTGACATGCGTGCCACCGCACAGTTCGACAGAAAATTCACCCATCGACAACACCCGGACTTCTTCATCATACTTTTCGCCGAACAATGCCATGGCGCCTGCCGCTTTGGCTTGCTCAATCGGCATTAAACGGGTTTGCAACGGGTTATTCTGCTGAATTTGCTGGTTAACCAAAAGCTCAATTTCACGCAACTCCGCGGCTTTGACCGCTTCAAAATGACTGAAATCAAACCGTAACCGTTCTGGCCCCACCAATGAGCCTTTCTGGGTAACATGTTCACCTAATATTTGTCGCAGTGCCGCATGCAACAAGTGAGTGGCCGAGTGATTCTGTTTTATCGCGCTGCGCCGGTCACTGTCGATTCTGGCGGCAACTTTATCGCCAACCCGCAGATTTGCGCTGGCTTGTCCCTGATGAGCAAATGCTTTAGCTAACTTAATGGTATCGGTTACCGCAAACTCACCACCGCCGGCCAATAGTAATTTTCCGCTATCCCCCATCTGACCGCCAGACTCTGCATAAAACGGCGTTTCATCCAGCACTACCAAGCCGCTGTCACCTGCACTCAGACTGTCGACCGCTTTACCCTCGCTGAAAATTTCAACAATGGTCGCATCACCAAACTCATGATCATAGCCGGTAAACGCCGTATGCTGAGCAGAGCTTAACGTTGCATTGTAATCCGCACCAAAATTTGAAGCTTGCTGGGCACGTTTTCGCTGTGCTGCCATAGCAGCATCAAAGCCCGGCTGGTCAATGGTCAGGTTACGCTCCCTTGCAACATCATTGGTTAAATCTACCGGAAAGCCGTAGGTATCATACAATTTAAACACCAGCTCACCCGGGATCACGCTGCCGGTCAATTCCTTCAGCTCATCATCCAGGATCGTCAGGCCACGTTCCAGTGTTTTGCCAAACTGCTCTTCTTCAAGTCGCAGCGCTTTTTCAATAACGGCTTGCTTCTCAATCAGCTCAGGGTAAGCCTCGCCCATTTGTGCTACCAGTGCTGCAACTAACTTATAGAAAAATGCCCCTTTCGCGCCCAGGGTGTTGCCATGACGCACAGCGCGGCGAATAATCCGGCGCAATACATAACCACGGCCTTCATTGGCCGGCAGCACGCCATCAATAATCAGAAACGCACAACTACGAATATGATCGCTTACTACCCGTAGCGATTTATCCGATAAGTCGGTGGCACCCGTTATCTCAGCAGCAGCCTTAATTAGTGCGGCAAAGGTGTCTATCTCGTAGTTACTGTGCACGCCCTGCAATATCGCAGCAATCCGTTCCAGGCCCATACCGGTATCAATACTGGGTTTAGCCAGCGGTTGCATTTCACCACCAGCCTGGCGGTTAAATTGCATAAACACGATATTCCAGATTTCAATAAAGCGATCACCATCTTCTTCCGGTGAACCCGGTGGGCCACCCCAGATATGCTCGCCATGGTCATAAAATATTTCGGTGCAAGGGCCACAAGGACCGGTATCACCCATGGCCCAGAAATTATCAGAAGCATAGGGCGCACCCTTATTATCGCCAATGCGGACAATGCGCTCGGCTGGCACGCCAATTTCTTTTAACCAGATATCGTAAGCTTCATCATCTGAGGCATACACCGTTACCAGCAACTTTTCTTTTGGCAACTTGACCACTTCTGTTAAAAACTGCCAGGCATAGCCGATTGCTTCACGTTTAAAATAATCGCCGAAACTGAAGTTACCTAACATTTCAAAAAAAGTATGATGGCGGGCTGTGTAGCCCACATTTTCCAGATCGTTATGCTTGCCGCCTGCGCGGACACAACGCTGGGCAGATACCGCCCGGCTGTAGCTGCGCTGGTCCTGCCCTAAAAACACATCTTTAAACTGCACCATACCAGCGTTAGTAAACAATAAGGTGGCATCATTACCCGGAATAAGCGAACTGCTGGCAACTACCTGATGTTGTTTACTGGCAAAATAATCAAAAAAAGCCTGTCTGATTTTGGCCGAAGTCATCGTCATGAAACTATCCTGTCCGGTTAGGTTGGTTTGTTAATTCAGTAAATACTGCCTTTATTTGCTCGCCACTAAAACCCCGGCGCTGCAAAAAGGCCATTCGTTTTGTTTTTTCTTTATAATCACTTATCGGGCTGTCGCCATATTTTTTCTGATAAGCAGCACTGGCTAATGCCCACCAGTCAATAGCCAGCGCATGCAGACAACTATTTAGTTGTTCAACACTGATTTTCTGCGCCCGGCATTCCTGCAGCAGGTAATTATACCCATACCCCTGGCGCGCCCTGTTGCGTACCAGCATACTTAAAAACCGGCTTTCATCAAGGTACTGCTGTGCTTTGCACCACTCGATAACGGCGCTTAACTGTTCTGGCAACGCGCCTTTCTGGCGCAACTTCTGACTCAACTGGGCTTCGCTGTAGTCCCGCCGGCTAAGCCAGTTTAAGGCGTTTTTCTTCAGCTGGGCCAGTTCAGCCATGCTTAAACCTCTAATATGCCGTCATCTGATGATTTTACCTGCAGCGCAAATACCTCGTTAAAAGACAAAAAGAAGGCAATGTTTAACAGCGGTAAAACCACGATTAAGCCAATAAAAAATGTGGGCACGGTTAACAGCACCAGCGCCATGCTCAGCAAACCAAAAACCAGCAGTGCCGCCACATTACGCCAACAGGCAATAAAGCTGGTTTGCAGCACCGCCAGAATACGTTGTTCTTTTAAAAAGTAAGCAATGGCGACCGCATAGGCAAATAACATAAACACCAGAGCAAACAACGCCACCAATACCAGCAATTGCCAGGTAATGGTTATATCAGCGGTACTTTGACTCTCAATTGCAGTAGACATCGGCAATAGCAATTGCTGTTGAAAACTGATTAAAGGCGTTAACAACAATACTTTGAGCGCACCAATAGCTAATAAGATTAAGCGGCAGGCCGGTTCAGCCAGCGGTTTAAATACCCAATCAACCGTCACGTGTTGCTGGTGCTGAACACCAACAATAGCTTTGTAGAACCCAGCCGTTAAAAACGGATTCAGAAATACCCAGACTATCGCCGTCAGCTGGTTCAGCTGCAATAAAAAACCCAGACAAGCGGTCAGTAAAAACATTGCCATAAACAGCACTGGGGTCTTTTTAAACAGCTGCCAGGCGCCAGACAACCATTGCAGCGATGCAGTAGCGCTAACCCTTCTGATAATCAGTTTCAGTTGAAACGGCTTTTCCACAGTAACCTCTTGCCGGTACTGACAGCGTGTGCTGCCATTAGAGGCCGCTATCATACTGCAAAACCGCTTAAAATAAGAGAGCTGCGATTAATTTCAGCATCTGCGGCAGAAATATGGCAAATGGCCGATAACCGGGCTTGCTTTGCTGTGACCGGGCCGCATAATAGCAACATCATTCTATTGAGGCGTTACTATGGAAAAGTTTGTTGAAAATCTTATTTATTCTGCCCGCTGGATTATGGCACCAATTTATCTGGGGCTTAGCCTGGCGTTAATGGCACTGGCAATAAAGTTTTTTCAGGAAATTATCCATATCATTCCTATTATTTTCAGTATGAAAGAAGTCGAGCTGATTCTGGTCGTGCTGTCGTTAATTGATATTGCACTGGTTGGCGGCCTGTTGGTCATGGTGATGTTTTCTGGTTACGAGAACTTCGTATCAAGGCTGGATTTAGAAGGCAATGACGATAAATTAAGTTGGTTGGGTAAACTGGACGCAGGCTCCCTGAAAAATAAAGTGGCCGCCTCAATTGTGGCCATCTCTTCTATTCATTTGCTTAAAGTATTTATGAATACTGAAGTCATTCCTAATGACAAAATAAAATGGTATTTGTTTATTCACATTACGTTTGTGTTATCCGCTTTTGCGATGGGTTATCTGGATAAATTGCTGCGGGATGACAAAACCAAAGCACTTTGACAGACAGTGCTTAACTGTCAGTGCATAGCAGGCTATGTGGCAGACTTTGGTTTTCCTCACCAAAGTATTTGCGCTGTAAGCGCTGATACCAGCTATCCAGAATTACACTGAGCAGCGCCCGGTCGAAAGCACGCTGCACATTTGCATCCCGAAATGCAGCGCGGTAAACCGTGGTGTTAAATAACGGATGCATAGCCATCGCTTCGGCATCATCGTGCTGCAACCGATAATAATTGTAAATATTGCGGTCCATAACCACTACTTGAACCCGCTGCGATAAAAGCATGGTCAGTTGCGCTTGCTGATCAACCGTCTCACGGTAATTGGCTGAAATTTTTACCATATCAGTATAGTCTGGCCCCAAAACTAAACTGGCATTCTGAAAAGCAAGTACCGAATAGCGTCCCAGATCACTGCTGTGACTAATAACCAATTTATCTTTTGCCAGACTAACCGCAATATTCTGGTAACGAATATACGGGTTAGAATAAAACAGGCCAGCCTCTTCATTGGATACCGGTTGCAAACTGGCAATATCACCCTCACCCTGCAACAGCAGTGGTTTAATCCGCGCATTGGGAACAAATAAAAAAACTGGCTCATAGCCCATCCTGCTAACCACCTCAGCCAGCAATTCCACCTCATAGCCTGAAATATTCGCGGTATTAATATAAGGGGGTTTTTGCTGGCCTACCAGCACCGTAAGTGGCGCGGCTGCCAGCACACCTTGCGTTGCCAGTAGCAGCAAGACCAGGATCCAATTCAATCGCACAGGCGCACTCCTTACTTAATGTTTTAAAGAGCATAACGCCTTTTCTGCAAACTGAAAGACCTTATTTGATCACCTAGGTCATGCCTGAATGCTTGGCTCGGAAGAATACTCCAGTTAAGATAGGCCGCTTGTCAGTCTGACGGCAGCGGCCAAGAAATGGAGTTCACTGTGCCCGACTTTAGGTGGTTTCTCGACCAGAGCTATAGGTTACTGGCCAGGATTACATTGCTCATTATCGTTGTGCTGGCGCCAATGTCGGCGCTTGCCGCCACGTTTGAGCACGGCATGCCTATGCTGCATAACCTGAAACCAAAAGATTATCATGCGGGCACCCAAAATTGGGCGCTGCTGCAGGATCAACGTGGGGTGCTGTATGTCGGCAATAACGTCGGCGTACTGGAATATGATGGCCAGAACTGGCGGATCATGCAAACCGGCAATAAATCAGTGGCCCGCTCGCTCGCCCTCTCTGCCGATGGCCGGGTTTATGTAGGGGCGAAGGGAGATATTGGTTATATCGACCATAGTGAAGGCCAATCCCGCTATCAGTCTTTACTGCATTTAGTTCCCGCCAGCTTTCGTGATTTCCGGGATGTCAGACAGACCTTTGTCAGCGACGACAGCGTGTATTTTGCCAGTCGCGATTATGTGTTCCGGTTACATAATGAAAAAATTGAGGTCTGGCGCAGCAATAGCAGCTTTTTAAAAGCGTTCTGGGTTAATAAGCGCCTTTACATCAGAGAAGAAGGTACTGGCTTGCTGGTATTGCAGCAGGGTAACTTCCAGCTAGTGCCGGGCGGCGAGCATTTTGCCCATGAAAGTCTTTTTGTACTTGAAGCATACTCTGACGACACCTTGCTGGCAGGAAGCCGGGAAACAGGTTTGTATTTACTGAATGACAAAGGGGTTGCGCGGCTGCCAACGGCTTATGATCAGCAGTTAAAGCAGGCGGTACTTTATTCAGGCCTGACCCTGAACAACGGCGACATTGCCCTTGGTACCGTGCAAAACGGGGTTTACATCCTGAACAGGCAGGGAGAACTGGTTGGCCACTACAATCGCAATGCCGGTTTGCTAGATCAGAATGTCAGAGCCTTATACCAGGATCATCAGGGTGGGCTCTGGCTCGGTCTTGATCATGGCCTGTCCAGGATTGCATTACATTCTGCAATCACCGCCCATCGCGGTGCCAGCGGCCTGGCAGGCAATGTGCTGGCACTCACCCGCTATCAGCAACATCTTTATGCCGGCACCAGCCTGGGGTTGTTCCGATTGCAGCGCCGCCAGGATGGCAGTGGCGAATTTGTGCAGTTAGCGCCGCTGCAAAAGCAAACCTGGGGCTTTACCGAGTTTCGCCAGCGTCTGCTTATTGCTAACAATGACGGTGTTTATCAGTTAGCTCAAGAGCAACTTACCTTAATCAGGCCCTCGCCTCAGGCCAGTAAAATTTTACAGGTCTCCGAGCGTGATCCCAGTCGGGTTTATGTCGGGCTGCAGGATGGCCTGGCCACCATGCGTTTCGTTGACGGCCAATGGCTTGACGAAGGCCGGGTACCAGGCGTAGCAGGAAACCTGAACAGCATCGTTGAAATGGCAAATGGTGAGCTGTGGCTGGGCACCCTGGCCCATGGTGTCTATCGGTTACTCTTGCCCGCATCCTGGCAAGGCGGTGATTCTGTACCGCTGGCTATCACCCGCTTTACCAAAGATCAGGGCTTGCCCAGTCTGAACAGAAATTCTGTGCACGTTTTAGATGATCAGCTTTTCATCGCCTCGGTAAGTGGCATGCAACGTTATGATGCGGCGCAGCAACAATTTGAACTGGCTGCCGCTTTTAAGGGCTTATTCAACGATAAGCAACCCTGGGTTCGAAACCCCGTTGCCGATGCAAACGGCAGGATCTGGATGTTGCTCTGGGACAATTTGAACGGCACCCGCTCAGCAGGGGTCGCCATACCCGACGATAACGGCAGCTATCAATGGCATGATAATGCTTTACAGCCCTTATCCGACATCCCGCTGGATACCATTCTGGTGGAATGGCCACTAATTTGGTTTGGCGGTGCCGAGGGTATTTTCCGCTTTGCCGATGATCAGTATCAACAACATCAGCCCAAACCTCCGCTGCTGCGTAAAGTGTTGGTCGACCAGCAACAGCTTATTTATAGTGGCGGAGCATTACCCGACACTATTGCCCTGAGTAGCGAGCAACGGAATTTACGATTTCAGTTCAGCAGCCCCAACTATAATCCGTTACAGCCCGATCAATTGCAGGTACGTCTGCTGGGCCATGATAAAGAATGGTCCAGTTGGCGCCAGGAGCATTATCGTGAATACACCAACCTGCAAAGTGGCCGCTATGAGTTTCAGCTCAGAGCCAGAAATGTGACGGGCCAGATTAGTACAGCGGATAGTCTGCATTTTCAGATAGCCAGCCCCTGGTACTGGCACTGGAGCATGCTGCTCGCTTATCTGCTGCTTAGTATCACGCTACTGTATTTGCTGCACAGATGGCGCATGCACAGCGCTATTACTGAACAACAACGCCTGAGCAAGCAAGTGGCACTGCGCACCGAACACCTGGAGCAGACCATGCAGCAGCTGCAACAGGCGCGGGAAACGGCAGAAAGCGCCACCAGGGCTAAGACCCAGTTTCTGGCGAATATGAGCCATGAGCTGCGCACACCACTAAATGCCGTGCTGGGTTTTGCTGAACTGGCCGAAGCAACGACGGCGGTAGAACACAAACAACAATATCTGCTGAGAATTCGTGCCGCGGGCAAAATTCTGCTCAGCATTATTAATGACATTCTGGACTTCTCAAAAATTGAGGCGGGCAAGCTGGTGGTAGAGCAAACCGATTTTTCTCTGCGCGCGACGCTCACTCAGGTGGAAGATCTGTTCAGCAATCAGATAACCAGCAAGGGCCTGCAGTACCAACGCAGCCTGCCAGCCACTATTGCAGATAGCCGCCGTGGCGATCCGCTGCGGTTAAGCCAGATATTAATGAACCTGTTAAGCAATGCTGTTAAGTTCACCGACAAGGGCCAAATCCAGTTACGTATCACTGCGCTAAATCATGATCAATTGCATTTTGCGTTAACCGATAGTGGCATTGGCATTAGCGAGAACGAGCAAAGCCAGTTATTTCAGGCATTTCAGCAAGCCGATAACTCGGTAAGCCGCAAATATGGTGGCACTGGCCTTGGCCTGGCTATTTGTCAAAGACTGCTGCAATTAATGGATTCTGAGCTAAAGCTGGAAAGTGAGCCTGGCGTTGGCAGCACCTTCAGCTTTAGCCTGACTTTGCCTGCTGTCGCCAGCAAAACCGGGCATGTCGAAGCAATGAATACCCAGGTCGGCGCACCTGTTGGTCATATTGAAAATATCAGTCAACGTGAAAACGTGAGTCACAGTGAAGATGTCAGTCAGAGCGAGCATGACAGTATACCGGATACCGGCGATACCCAACGAATATTGGTGATTGATGACAATTATTTTAATCAGAATCTGCTAAAACTGATGCTGGAAAAAATTGGTTATCAGGTGCACGTTGCAAGCGGTGGACAGCAAGCCCTGAGCTGGCTGCAACAGCATAGCGCCGCACTTATTTTACTGGATATCGAAATGCCAGAGATGGATGGCTTTGCCACTTTGCAAGCCGTGCGCCAGCGCTCTGCGCTGGATCAGGTACCGGTGCTGGCACTTACGGCGCATCATAACCGCGAGCTGACCGACCGGATCCTCAGCAGCGGCTTTATCGATATCCTGACCAAACCTGTTGAGCTCTCAGCGCTCTCAGCAAAAATAAAGCAGGTATTACACACCTGAAGCGGCCGGCTCAGCGAAGATTCGGGGCCAGCCAGCTTTGCGCCTGCTCGGTGCTCCAGCCTTTTTTGGCGGCATACGCCTGCAGCTGGTCATCCCCTATTTTGCTTACGGCAAAATACTTGCTGTCGGGGTGGCCAAAATACCAACCGCTTACCGCAGCACCTGGCCACATAGCGTAGCTTTCGGTAAGCACAATGCCGGTTTGCGCTTCGACATCCAGCAGCTGCCACAAGGTGCCTTTTTCGGTATGCTCCGGACAGGCCGGATAGCCCGGCGCGGGCCGAATGCCCTGGTACAACTCGCGAATAAGTTGCTCGTTATTCAAATCCTCGCTAGCCGCGTAGCCCCAGTATTCGCGCCGCACTTTTAAATGCAGGTATTCAGCTAAAGCTTCTGCTAAGCGATCGGCCAGCGCTTTAACCATAATGCTGTTGTAGTCATCATGCTCGGCGGCAAATTTGGCGGCAAATTCATCAGCACCAAAGCCGGTGCTGACCGCAAAGCCGCCAATATAATCGTTGACACCACTGCCTGTCGGCGCAATAAAATCTGCCAGGCTGCAATTGGGCGCGTTGTTTCTTAGCTGTAACTGCTGGCGCAGGTTATACAAACGGGCTTTTTCTGTGCTTCGGGTCTCGTCGGTGTACACGATAATATCGTCGCCGTCGCTGTTAGCCGGGAACAAACCAAACACCGCTTTGCCTTTAACGTGGCCGTCGTTAATCATGGTGTCGAGTATGGCATTGGCGTCTTTAAACACCCGGCGCGCTTCCATGCCCACTTCGGCATGGTTTAAAATGGCTGGGTATTTACCGGAGAGCTGCCAGGTTAAGAAAAACGGCGTCCAGTCGATGTAATCGCGCAGCAGGTTTAAATCAACATCCTGCCATACATGCACACCAGGCTGTTTCGGGGCAGGCGCTACTTTGCTTAAATCTAGCGTAAACTTATTGGCTTTAGCTTCATTTAAGCTAAGCAGTTTTTCACCTGGCCGGCTACGGGCATGCTGCTCGCGCGCCACCACATATTCGCTTTTAACCCGGCTTAAATAGCCCGCTTTGCTGTCCGGGCTAATTAATGACTGCACCACCGACACACTGCGCGAGGCATTAGGCACATACACCACGCCATTGGCGTAATTGGGCTCAATTTTTACCGCAGTATGCGCTTTAGAGGTGGTGGCACCGCCAATGAGCAGCGGCTGGGTAAAGCCTAAGCGGGTCATTTCCTTGGCGACATGCACCATCTCATCTAAGGAAGGCGTGATAAGGCCCGATAAGCCTATTACATCAACCTCGCGCTCTTTCGCTACCCTGAGCAGCTCAGCGCAGGGCACCATAACGCCCAGGTCAATGACTTCAAAATTATTGCACTGCAGCACCACGCCAACGATATTTTTGCCGATATCGTGCACATCGCCTTTCACCGTTGCCAGCAGCACCTTGCCTTGCGCCCGGCCGCCTTCTTTTTCCAGCTCGATATACGGCTGCAAGTACGCCACCGCTTTTTTCATCACCCGGGCCGATTTCACCACCTGAGGCAAAAACATTTTACCTTCACCGAATAAATCGCCAACGACGTTCATGCCGTCCATTAACGGCCCTTCAATCACGTGCAGCGGTTTTTCGGCCTGCTTTCGCGCTTCTTCGGTATCACTTTCAATAAAATCGGTGATGCCTTTTACTAACGCATGTTCCAGCCGCTTATTCACCGGCAGGCTGCGCCAGGCATCATCCATTTTTTCAGCCACACTGCCATCGCCCTTAAACTCGGCAGCAATTTCCAGCAGGCGCTCAGTGGCATCATCCCGCCGGTTAAGAATAACGTCCTCTACCCGCTCTTTTAGAAGCGGCGGGATATCGTCATATACAGTAAGCTGACCGGCATTAACAATGCCCATGTCCATGCCCGCGGCAACCGCGTGGTATAAAAATACCGAGTGAATGGCTTCGCGTACTGCATCATTGCCCCGAAATGAGAACGACACGTTAGAGACGCCGCCGGAAATTTTCGCATGTGGGCATAGCTGCTTTATCTCGCGGGTGGCTTCAATAAAATCCACCGCGTAGTTGTTGTGCTCTTCTATGCCGGTGGCCACCGCGAAAATATTCGGGTCAAAAATAATGTCCTCTGGCGGAAAACCAATCTGCCCGGTGAGGATTTTATAAGCGCGCTGACAAATTTCGACTTTGCGCACTTTGGTATCGGCCTGGCCTTTCTCGTCAAACGCCATCACGACCACGGCCGCGCCGTAGCGACGCAGTAAGGTGGCCTGCTGTAAAAACGGCGCCTCGCCTTCTTTTAGCGAAATAGAATTAACTACGGCTTTTCCCTGAATGCATTTTAGCGCCGCTTCAATCACCTCCCACTTCGACGAGTCGACCATAATCGGTACCCGCGAAATGTCGGGCTCAGAAGCCAGCAGCTGCAAATAGCGCACCATGGCGGCTTTGCTGTCGAGCATCGCCTCATCCATGTTGATATCGATAATCTGCGCGCCGTTTTCCACTTGCTGGCGCGCCACATCGAGCGCCGCTTCATAATCGCCGTTTAAAATCAGTTTTTTAAATTTTGCCGAGCCAGTAACGTTTGTCCGCTCGCCAACATTAATAAATCGGGCCTGTTGTCGCATTACCACTCCAGAGAAAAGGCTTCAAGGCCGGCCAAGTTAAAACTATGACTGGCAGGTTTAGGGCGCCTTGCCGGGGCATCTTTTACGGCATCAGCAATGGCTTTTATATGCTCTGGCGTGGTGCCACAGCAGCCGCCAACAATATTTAAAAAGCCCTGCTGTGCCCAATCGGCAATTTCTGCTGCCATTTCTTCGGCGCCTAAATCGTACTCGCCAAATTCGTTGGGTAAACCGGCATTTGGGTGTACCGACACATAGGCTTCTGACACCCCAGACAGGGTTTCAACGTAAGGGCGCAGTAAATCGGGGCCCAGCGCGCAGTTAAGGCCAAAACACACCGGCTCGACATGAGCCAGGCTATGATAAAACGCTTCCGTGGTCTGGCCCGACAAAGTGCGGCCCGAGGCGTCGGTAATGGTGCCGGAAATCATTACCGGCAGTTTATAACCCACTTCATCAAATACTTTTAACACCGCAAACGCCGCTGCCTTGGCGTTTAACGTATCAAAAATAGTTTCCAGCATAATAATGTCGGCACCGCCTGCTATTAAGGCGTGGGTTGATTCCGTGTAAGCATTTACTAACTCATCAAAGCTGACATTGCGAAACCCCGGATCGTTTACATCCGGTGATATTGATGCAGTGCGGTTAGTGGGGCCCAGAACGCCGGCAACCAAGCGCGGTTTATGCGGCTCAAGCGCCGTTATTTCATCGCACACTTTACGGGCCAGTGCCGCCGCCTCGCGGTTAATGCGCGCCGACAGGCCTTCCATCTGATAGTCCGCCATGGCAATGGTGGTGGCATTAAAAGTATTGGTTTCAACAATATCGGCACCGGCCAGCAAGTACTGGCGATGAATATCAGCAATTAAATCAGGCTGGCTTAACACCAGTAAATCGTTATTGCCTTTCACATCACTGGGCCAGTTGGCAAATTCGCGGCCACGATAATCGGCTTCTTCTAACCGATGCTGCTGGATCATCGTGCCCATGGCGCCATCGAGAATAAAAATGCGCTGTGAAAGTAACTGACGAAACTGCTCTGGCGTTAGTCTTGCGGTCATAAAATGCTCTTTGTTATTTCAAGTCGTTAAAACGTAAAGCGGCTTAAGCGCTGTGGCCAATCTGGCTTAGTTCAAACGGCGTGGCCTGATAAACATAATAGTTCAGCCAGTTGCTGAACAGTAAAAAGGCATGGCTTTGCCACAGTTTTTGCGGCCCCTGCGTCGGGTCGTTATGCCGGTAATAGTTTTCTGGCAGTTTTGGCGCGGCGGTAGCGGTAGCTGTAGCGGCGGCAGCTAAATCACGCTGGTACTCTTCGTCTAACGTGGTTAAATCATACTCCGGGTGGCCGGTAACAAACACCCGGCTACCACTACTGTTCTGCAATAGGTAGGCGCCGGTTACATCGGCCTCAGCCAATATATGTAAATCTTCGTGCTGCTGGTACTTTTGTTCCGGCACCTGCGCATAGCGCGAGTGCGGCACTAAAAACTCGTCATCAAAACCGCGCACCAGCGGGCAAAGCGGCTGGCTTACCTGTTGCCAGTACACGCCCGATAACTTTTCACCGCGAATTTCCCGCTGCAAGCCATAGTGTTGATACAGCGCGGCATGCGCTGCCCAGCACAAAAACAGCGTTGAGGTAACATTGCTATCGGCCCAGCGCAGAATATCGCCAAACTGCGCCCAGTAGGTAACGTCTTCATAATCAACTAAGCCGAGCGGCGCCCCGGTAATAATTAAACCATCGTATTTTTGCTGCTGCACTTCAGAGAAATAACGGTAAAAGCAGTTTAAATGGCTCGGCGGGGTGTTTTTACTCACATGATCATCAATTCGCAGTAAATCCACATCGACCTGCAGCGGGCTGTTGGCCAGTAAACGTAGCAGTTGCACCTCGGTGGCTATTTTATTCGGCATCAGGTTTAAAATGGCAATTTTCAGCGGCCGGATATCCTGCGACTGCGCCCGGCTCTCGGTCATTACAAACACATTTTCTGCCGACAGCGCTTCTACCGCCGGCAACTGATCGATTACTTTAATAGGCATAGCCACACCCGGTTAACTGACATAGTAGCTATGTTGCGTAAAACCACTGGCAATGTCAACTTCTATACGTTTAGATGGCTAAATATAAGGTAATATTTGTCAGTGTTGTATTACACTCTTGTTGACATTGCAGACAACAACGGTAATTCTTTTCATGCCTGCGCCCGACATTTGGCTCAGAACTTATATTCAAGCCGTTACGTCGGTGGATAATTCCACGTTTCTAACCCTAAATAACGTTGTGTTATTTCAATCAGGCGGTATCATGGGTAAACAAGTTGTTGCAAAATCTTTTTGATGGACGGTCCTAAAGTAATGCATAGAGGCGCCCCACATGGCAATTATTCCTTGTCTGTTGATGGTCAGATTATTCACTGCAATTACTCTCAAGGGTTTAACATCGAAGGTGTCAGAAAACTTACTGATGATATTCTGGCACTGGTATCTTACCTGGATGAATGGGTACTTTTTCAAAAGCCCGATAAATCTGCCGGAATTGCCGAGAATGCCATAACAGAGATGATGTCAAGTTATGTCAAACTGCAGCATGCAGGTTGCAAGGCAGTGGCAATTGTTGCAAACAGTATCTCTGTGTATGCGGGGGTCCGATATCATCCTAAAGAGTTAATGATGCCGATCCGAATCGACAAAGATGGTGACATGCTGCTAGCTTGGTTGGAAACAGAACTTCAAAAACCGCTTCAATAACATGCAGCTACGGGACACACAGGTATTAAGATACGGCCTCAGGTCTTGAATTTTAAGCGTTAGCCACATTTGGCGTAGATATTAGCGAAAAGCCAATTAACTCACCAGCATTGAGTAAAACGCTGGCCTCTGCAACAATGTTGCTATTAGATACTTGCGTCGGTACTGTTGTGACCCTAAACCGCCTTGCTCTTAGCGTTAACCTTATTGTCGTGCTGCTGATAACCGCTATGACAGCTCCTGCCTGGGCAGAGTGGCACCGGCTGCCGTTTCAGACCATGGGCACCCAGGCGTATGTTGAATTGTGGTCAGAAGACGACAAGCTGGGTAAAGATTTGCTTATTGCGGTGCAAAACGAGTTTGAGCGGATTAACCAGCTGATGAGCCCCTACATTGCAAGCAGTGAACTGAGTTTGCTTAATCGGGAAGCCGCCAGCGGCAAGGTTACCGTCAGTGCTGAATTTTATCGCTTATTGCAACAGGCAGAGCAATTAGCTGTGCTTAGTGATGGCGCTTTTGATATCAGCTTTGCCTCAGTGGGCTTTAGTTATGATTACCGGCAAAAAATTAAGCCCAGCACCGAGCAGCTTGACAGCCAGCGCCCACTTATTAACTACCGGCTGATAAAACTGCTGCCAGATAATCAGGTACAGTTTGCTAAAACAGGGGTAAAAATTGATTTAGGCGGTATCGCCAAAGGCTATGCAGTTGAGCAAGCCATTGGCGTTCTGGCCAGCGCCGGAGTTAAACATGCACTGGTTACTGCCGGCGGTGATACCCGCCTGCTGGGTGATAAACGTGGCCGGCCCTGGCTGGTGGCAATAAAACACCCCAGAAAAGATGAAGGGATCGTGGCACAGCTGCCCCTGAGCGATAGCGCCATCAGCACCTCCGGCGATTATGAGCGCTTCTTTATTGAAGACGGCGTGCGCTACCATCATATACTCGACCCTAAAAGTGGCCAGAGCCCTTCCGGCCTGATGAGCGTAACCGTATTGGGGCCAGATAGCACCCGCACCGATGCCATGTCGACCACCTTGTTTGTGATGGGATTGGAACGGGGTATGCCCTTTATTGAACAGCAGAGCGAATTTGAAGCGATATTTATCAGCAGTGAGCATCAATTGTATTTCACCTCTGGCCTGGCACAGTAAATAACGAGTAAAATTAGCTATTTCCAGTTAGGACAAAGCGCTTTATACTGGCTTGGCTGTGTAAAGTTTATACAAAATTATCTGACGCAGGCGTAATTAAATAATAATAATTTAACTGGAAACCCGATGCGCACAAAGGCAACACAGATTATTGTTTTAATCAGTATGCTGACAGCACTTGGCCAGGCCCGGGTTTTCGCGTGCACATTGCGCCTGGGGGTGGAAACCCATTTTCCACCGCATATTATCAAAACTGACACGGGCTGGAGCGGCCTCAGTGTTGAGTTGGCAGAGCGGCTTGCCCGCGAAATTGACTGCACCATTATTCTGGTGGAAAGCCCGTGGTTAAGAGCCATGCGCATGATTGATAAAGGTGAGCTGGACCTGGTCAGCCACCTGACCTACAGCGTGCAGCGACAACAGCATTTTGCCTTTATCGGGCCACACCATCTGGAACAAATTTATCTGGTGGCCGATCCTGAGGCTATTCCGGCATTAACCAACATTGAACAACTGACCGAAGAAGTAGACCTTACCGCTATCGCGATGCTGGAAGGGGCATACTACGGTGAAGCGTTTGCCAGATTGCAACGCCAGCCCGGTTTAAAACGACAGCTGGTGTATATTGCTAACAATCTCGACAAAATCGCCTTATTAAATGCCGGCAGAGTGAATGCCGTGCTGGAGGACATCTCTGTGCTGCGCTACTGGCAGAGTGAACACAGCAGCACAGCGATGCGTTATCAACCGCTGCTGGCCATTCATAAAGGCCCGGTTTATTTTGGCTTTAATAGAAAAACGCTGTCAGAAGAACAGCTAAACAAGCTTAATACCGCCTGGCAAAACCTGCATAGCAACGGCGAGCTGGCGGCCATTGTGGCGCATTATCAGCAACGTGATAATGCGCTTGCCGTGCCGCCGCCCCAACCGCGCTTTTAACGCGGTTCTAATCTGGCAAAACTCTTCAGACGATAGGCGCAAACGCGGTTAACCGATCCTGGCTGGCGGCATTACCTAAGCCATGAAAAGGTGCTACCTCGGCTAACCGGCCCTGTTCGCCATGTAACGCCAGATAATTGAGCATGACTGTTTGCACCAGCAAGTTCACGTTATTCGCCGCCATTGACGAGCCGGTCTCTACCGACGCATCGGGGCGCATAAAGCCAATCTGCTGATGCCGCGCCTGCTCTGCCGGGCTGCCACCAAGCAAGGCTGGCCGGCCGTTAGGGTTGTACACCAGAATAGCAGAAGCCGCGGTTGACGAATTATCGCCGGTCCACTCGCCCTTGCCACGGCCATTGACACTGTCATCAATCCGGCCATTACTGGCTACCGAGCCATCAGAGTATAAATAAATCATCAGCGGCTGGTTGCGCCTGGCGGCATACTCCAGACAGGCACCGATGCAGCGCCCGGCCCTTAAATCACGCAGCTCACCCGTGCCCCGCTCGCCGGTATGATAATCATAGCCGCCAATGGTCACGGTACCGGCTCCGGCAAAGCCGTTAACCACCAGTTTCATCACTGAGGCCGTTTTACGGAATTCGGCATCGCTGTTAAATTCGGCACTGCTGAAAATACCACCATCGCCAACGATATCCGGGTCTGCTGCCGGGTCCAGCGTGGCCGGATTACCAAACCGATCGGCCAGATCGGCGCTTTTGACATAGCCGCAGCTGACCAGCTCTTTAATTACTTCATCGCGGGTGACACCGGTGTTTACTCTTGCCAGCTTCTTGTCGCTTAAGCGCTGAATAGACTCCATGACCGCGACGGCATCATTTTGATCCAGCAAGCCGAATAAATCGCCGACATCGACCAGACCGGTGACATCACTGGGCCGGTCAATTTTGGTTGGCCGCCACTCCGGATTATAAAACTCGGCCGGCGCCATCGAGTTCGCACCCGAGTCTGAGTTACGAGAACCAATCAGCGGCATTAGCGAGCCATTGGCTCCCGCTTTGGCAATGGCAAACATCGGATTATGCGGATTGTTACCCGTGTCATTTTCAGAGCGGGACGGCATTACTGCGCCATTGGTCATCGATTGAGTCGCCATACTGGTCCGTTCTAATATACCAGCCAGCATTTGTGAGTCGCTATGAAACGCCAGGCCCAACTGATCGTTGACAAAACCACCGGCGGGGTTGGCTGCATTAACGGCGGTGGGCACCATATCGGCGGGTAACCCCAGCTTACTGTAGCCCTGGGTAGACAGGAAATCGAGCTGACCACCTGCCCCGCCGATCAGGATATTAGAGCCGGCAATATTAGCGCCACCGGCCAAATCGAAGCAGATAAAAGGTATTTTACCCGCACCTTCAACGTTAATACCGCACTGATTTTTTAACAGCTCCAGATCGGGAGATAAATCAGCGAAGGCCTTGGTTGGGTTGGCAAACAAGCTAAATACCGAACCGGTAGTCAGAATACCCGCACCCACACTTAGGCCACAGGCAATAAAATCGCGCCGGGTTACCGGCCGGCTGTGGCACGCGTGTAATAAGGGCGCATCCGGGTGTAAGGCTTTTTTCAGTTTCATCAGTAAGCTCCTTGGTTTACCAGCATTAGTAAACCAGCATCTGGGCGCTGGCCAGCACTGCAGTGCAGGCGGCTTTGGCAATTGTTTGAGTACGCTGGCTATCGCAAGTACCGTTGCACTGGCTTAACCGGTCAATAAGATTATTCAGCTCTGCCCGGCCATCGGCATCAGAGAGGGCCGATGCCGGCTGCAATGGCGCAAACCGGCTTAATAGCGGACTAATCAATCCATCGCGATTCGCCGGGCTAAGCGCCTCACTCGGGCTGGCATTGAAGTTAACTGCCGGAAACCACTCGCTTCGCAGCACGGTATTATTAATTGCTGCATTACAATAGGCGATACCCAGTTGGGTAATCGCCATTTGCTGGGCTGAAATAAAGGTTTCCATATTGCTAAGCGCTGGCAACTGGCGGGTGATGGTCTGATAGGTATTCGCTACCGCCGGTGTCGCCATAGAGATGCCGGTCAACTGGCTCATACTGGCATGAATAGCCGCAAAAGGCCGGATACCGAGCTCACTGCTGTCAGTGTTCGCCTGGCTGATTTGCTGCAGTGCAAATTGCGGCTGGGTGCGCACGTTATTAAAGCTACCTATCTGACCAAACGACAGGAAAAACTCATCGCTGGCCGCCCCCGCTTCGCTGGCAATAATGGTCCCCAGCTCAGACATTACCACCGGCTCAGTCAGGCTGGTACCACTGGCAAAGTTAAACTGTTGTCGGATCCAGGCCTGGCCTGATGTCACTTCCCGGCCATTAATCGCCAGGCCCATATCGCTGATTAATAAATCGGCAGGCAACGCGGCGCCATCCAGGTTAATCAGATATGGCTGGCTGAACAGGTAGGAATAATTATCAAACTGCGCCACCTCAAACACGATATAAGTCTGTGGTAAATCGATTAAATGGCCAATAGCAAACGGCAGATAGAACTTCTGTCCCACCCCAATGCTAAAATTCTGGGCAATTTGCTCCGGTGTCAGCGCCCGGTTGTGAATGGCCAGTAACCGAATACTGCCTTGCCATTGCCGGCTGCCATCTGCTTCATTGCCCAGCATTAAAGCAAAACTGTCATCCCAGTTACTAATGGCGGCGCCTTCGCTTTGAACCCCACTGTCTTCACCGTTTACATAAATACGCTGGCCATTTACCGGGTCCTGCGTTAACACCACATGTTGTAAACTGGCTTGCAGTAATTCATCTGCATCGGCGGTACTTAGTGCCGGCATACCGGCAAAATTACTACTGGCGCTGCGCAGTAAAAAATCGTAATTATACTGGCTCTGGCCCAGGGTAAAGTTACGACTGATGGCGCTGCCGGCATAACTGATAATGGCGGCTGGCCCCTCTTGCACCACATTAGCCGGTATAACCCAGGCTTCTACTGTCATCTCGCCGGTGGCGCCAATTAACGTAGCAAGCTTGGCACTGCTCTGGGTGCTCGCCTGCGCCCGGCCACTGTTAATCTGCAGCCCCCATCCGGTTAACCAGGCAAAATCGCCCTGTATGTTAAGGTTTGCAGCCGGCTCGACCCCAGAGGTGTCAAACGCCTGACTGCCCTGGCCTTCTTTAAACTGATAAAAGGCAATCTGATTACTCTCGTAGCGACCACCACTGGAGGCAACGACGCCATCGTCTAAGCGTAAAGCTTTAGACGGCACCAGTTGTGGATCCAGCTCTGTAACGGGCACCGCATCACTAATGGCCGTTACCGCCGCCAGCATTACCGCAGCATCGCTGGCACAATCTGACCAGCAGTTATGGAACTCGCCACCCAAACGGGCGACCAGACGTGATAACTCAGGGCGGTCCAGATTCATTAAATTGCGGCTGGCCTGATACGCAACATCAACATCGCTGGCAGCGAAAAACGGCGCCTGCGCCACCGACGCATCGGGGGCATGACAATTAACGCAATACTGGCGAACCAGCGGATACACCTCAGCGGCAAATAACGCCGGGCTTTCAGGTAGCGCCTTACTGGCGCCCGGGTCGCGGATCACCGGTGCCACCAGTGTCACCGCAGCTTGCTCTGCACCGGCAGTATTACCCCAGTTCCGTAACCACTGGGTAATAGTGTCGGCACACGCCGTGTTACTGCTTAACCAGCAATTGTGGCCGCCTGCAACTTTTTGCACCATCAACGACTGCGCCGGATCGGCTAAATTGACCAGCGGTGATGCCGCATTGTATGCCAGATTAATGTCGTCCCGGCGCACAAAAAACGGCGAGGTATTGCCTTGCTGGTGACAACTGCCGCAGCGATTGTCGGCCACCAGGTTGTCCCAGAGATTTATTTTAAATTCCTGCACATCAGCGGTTTGTGGCGCAGGGCCACTATAGTTGTTGGTATTGTCCTGCACCGGCGGTGGCGGATTTTGCTCAACCTCAGCACCACCGCAACCTATTAACAAGATACTTAGCAAAACCAGCAGCGAAGTTCTCATGGTCACTCTCCCATACAGTAAGTGGCAGTGTCGGTGAACACTTGTTTTAAGTTATAACCGGTCTGGCTGAAGCGCTCGCTGGTTTGCTGAATAAGATTAACATCGGCCAGCGATTCCGGCGGACGCAGGCAGGTGGTTTCGAAGGCTTTCTTAACCTGACACTGTGCAAAAGCAACCGAATGCGCCAGTTCCTGGCCTAAACTTTTCGCGCCATTGCCCTCACCGGGCAAACTGTTGTCCCAGCCCAGCGACTGGTTGCGCCCTGCCCGCCAATAATTTTGCCAGCGATCGTCTTCGGTTTTATAACCAAACGGGAAATTACCGGCATTGATATGATATTTGGGTTGAACCCGGCTACCGGTCTGGCTGTTATTGGTACCCTCTTGCTGATAAAACAGCCGGCCATTGTCACCGTTCTCGTCGGTAAACTGATAATCATAATAGGCAAACGCCTGCGCCAACGGGTCCATTCCCGCATGACAGCCGATGCAGCGATTATGAAAAATCCGGCTGTCACCACCCGGGCTTCGACTGACATCCTGGCGGATCCTATCGGCCGCCGTACTGGTATCTTTTAACGGTTCCAGATCAGTACACAGCTGGCTCATCAGGGTAAAGCGCAACATGGCCCGGTTAGTACCCAGGTAGAAAAACGCTTTGGCGCCAGCGCGGCTGGTCATGACTCCGGCACTGGCTTGTGCCGGGATACCAAGTAACGTACTTTGAGCGCGGGGCTCCAGGTGTTGTTGCAAATCAATTCCCTGTTGATCCAGCGCCTGATAATGGGCGTTGTTATCCGGCGCATAGGGCGGCAAACCTAAACTGTCGGCGCCAACATATAACACGTCGGTTTGTAATATCTGCCGAAAGTCAGCGTTGTCCCGCACCAGGCCAATAATGGTGGCGCTGTAATCATTTAGTGGTTCAAATATATCTAAATCACGGTTAGTGGCGGGGGTGGCAAACAATTTTAACGTGGTGCGATAAAAATCGGGATGCTGCATGGCCAGCTCTGCCGCACCATCGGCATCGCCCTGTGCAATCAAATCCGTCATTTGCTGCAACGTAACGGCATCAGCGGGCACACCCGCCAACCGATCATGCAACCGCTTGGCTTGTTCCAATGGCCCGGCAGACAATGCACCACTAAACACCATGGCAAGTGCAGTAACCAGCAGGCCCGGGGCCAGTGGCTTAATAAAGCTTTGCATATTTCTCTCCTGCCCGGCTAGCCGGGTAAAAACGCGATTGTCCATTTCGAACGGGTCGGCGAGACATCCGCTGCACCGAAATTTACGGCCTGTAAGCGCAGCTGTAACTGCCGCTCAAGGCGCTCATCATTGAGTTCACTTTCAACAATTTTCACCTGCTGCAAGCTGCCATCCGGATTAATTATCAGCTCAAACACTACCTTACCTTTAAGCAGTGGATTGGCGCGTAAGGCACGGTTGTACAGGGTATATAAACTGCTTTTGTTCGCTTCCAGTGTTTGGCGAATACTGGCTTCCGAGCGTCCGCCCTGACTGGCAGGATCATTCGCGCTGCCGCTGCCTGTGTTACCTGAGGCAGGTGCGGCAGAGGCCAGGCCGCGAAGCTCAGCATCAGCAAGCGTCGTGTTCTGGGCGCGGGTTAAATCCGCACGGGCTACATCAGAACTGACTGCCGCCGCCGCTTTGGCAGCTGTTTTAGCAAGTTGTGGGTTGGCAATTAAATCTGGTTCCGGTGTCGCGGTATTTTGCTGCCCTTCCCGCTGTAACTGTGGTGCCTGCTGATTAACCGTAAAGGTCTGACGCAGCGCAGCCAGATCGTCCTGCATGGCCAGCAAGCCGGCTTGCTGTGCCTGACTGCGGGCCTGTTCCTGGGTCACCTGGCTGGCCTCTACTACCTGTTGCTCAGGTTCAGGCTCCGGCTCTGGCAGCGGTTCCGGCTCTGGCTCTGGCAGCTCAATCGGCTCTGGTGGAATAATTTCCCGCTCTTCTAACCTTACCCGTGCCAGCTGGGGCGGTAATTGCTCCAGTTGCGCCCGGCTGCGCTCGGGCACGTGATACAGCGGTACGGCTATCGACAACAGCACCAACACTACCAGGCCGGCCAGCACCACCTTGCTGAAAAACTGATCTTCATTTTGCCAGCCAGCGCCAGCATGCCAGGTTAGCGTACTCATGGGGTCGCCTCCAACGCACTGCTGCGTTGCTCTACCGCCAGTGAGACATCCCGATACTCGGTGGCGGCACAAATTGCCATTAAGCGGCGTAACACGGCATAAGAGGTTGACGCATCTGCCAGAATGGTAACTGGACGACCAATCGCCTGTTGCTCTTTCGCAAGCGGCGCTGCCCGGCTGGCAAGATACTGCAATTCCTCAGTCACCGCTGCCGTTAACGGCGCTTGCCACGCCTCGGGTGCCTGTTGCCAGTCGCCACGCCAGACCGGTTTACCCTGCACTAAAATGCCATTGGCCGTTACGGTTAACAGTACTTGCTCCTGTGGCAGTTGCTCTGATATCGATTGCGGCAGGCTCATGTCTTTATTACTTGGCAGCACTACCACATCAGATTGATTTACCATCAGGAAAAAGACCAGGATGGTAAAAATATCCATCAGCGCCACCAGGTTTAACTTAGAGCTTTGTGCCAGACGGTTATTTTGTTTTAACATCCGCTTAGCGCGAAATGACTGCTTCATTCGCTCCCCCCGCTGTGTTCCGCCGGCAACTGGCCCAGCGAAATTAACGGAAACAATTCCGCATCAACCACGGACGCTGCCACCACCGTTTTAAACGATCGTACTGTGTCCATCGCGCTGACCAGTGTCTGGTAATCCAGCGTTTCCGGCGCAAGTATACTGATATCGCGCTTTTCAATTTGCTGCTGTTGCCAGGTTAGCTTTAGATCCTGCAAAAATGCCGATAACGCAGCAAAGTCAGGCTGGCCCTGCTCATTATGCGCAAACTCGCGCAGCAACTGACCCGCCGGATAATTTAACCGCAACTTCTGGGCCTGCAGCTCTAATTCCAGGATTTGCGGATTGTCCTGCTCTTGTTGCATCAGCTGCTCAGTTTGCGCCGGTAGCTGAATATTCAGCACCCGGATTTGGGTAAACACCAGGCTAAGCAGCAACACCGGCACCAATACAATCATAAGATTCATAAAGGAGGTAATATCGAGCTCAGCCTCGTTCTGGCTAACTTTATGCTTTCTTATCATCCCGGCCACCCGTAAAACGTTGTCCGATACTGTTCATCAACTTAATGCCGGCCATTTCCATGGTATCGACAATGCTGGCCGTCTTGCTCTGGAGCAGCGCATGGACAAAAACCAACGGAATTGCCGTCATCAGACCAAAAGCCGTAGTATTCATGGCAACTGAAATACTGGAAGATAACAAACTGGCTTTTTCTGACGGGTCGGCGTTTGCCACTGCAGAGAAGGCCGCAATTAAACCAACAATAGTACCGAGCAAGCCCAGCAAGGTGGCCACATTAGCCAGCGTGGCTAAAAATGGCGTCCGTTTTTGCAAGCGCAGGCTGTACTCCAGCACCACTTCTTCCATCGCGTATTCCATATCTTCGCGCCGGTGCGACGAAGTTAAACGGTTTACGCCACTGGCCAGCATTAAACTAAGCGGCGTTTGTCTGGTTTCTGCCTGTTGCAAAATCGCTTTGGTATCTGCAGCCGCGATAGCAGGTTGCAGCTCACGGTAGGCCCGTTGATTGCTGGCATACACCGAGCGTAAAAACCACCAGCGCTCGACGGTAATGGCGATACCGAGGATCAGAATAAAGGCGATGGGAAATATAAAGTAACCACCTTCCTGCAAAAACCGCACTATGCTGTTGACGAATTCCATGCTGTAAACCTCTTAATTATTTTTTGATGATGCTGTATCGGCGCTTTGCTGGTGGAGCGACTGCGCCTCGATAAAACGTAAAAATTGCTGGCGGTCGAGCGGTTGTAACGGTTGCTCGGCCACATTAATGTCAGGCGCCGGAATACGGATCTGGGCAATGCTATCCTGCCAGGGCAACACGTACAACGTGCGTGGCTGCTCCTGATTGCCGCTTATTGTGGTGCTGATATCTACCCGAACCGTTGCTGCAGGTTGCGTTTCTGGCTCAGCTTGCCGGGCGTGTGTCAACGTTGACAGTAATGTCAGCACAAGGCTTACTTGGTAAATCAGATAAAATTTCATCTGTTACTCCTGTTGCTCGAGCAAGGTTAACCAGGCTTCCGCCATCGGATCGGCGGTTAGCTGCTGGTATTGCTGATAATGGTAGCGGGCCTGAGCGGGCTGCCCCAGATAAAGCTCATATAAAAACCCCAGATTTTTATGGGCACTGGCAAAATCGTTTTGCTGTGCCAGGGCATCCAGCCAGTAACGCCTGGCCTGATTAAAATTACCTTGCTGGCGGGCGATGACGCCCAGTAAATTGGCCGCCTCTACATAGCCAGGCTGGCGCGCCAGCAATTGGGTTAATTGCTCTGTTGCCTGTTCGGTTTGCTGCAAATTCCAGTAACATAACGCCAGATTGTAATGAATGCCGCCGGCATCGGGTAACGCCTCAGCCAACGATGCTAATAAAGCAGCAGCGCCCTGATAATCTTCTGCGCGCAGCTGTTGCTTGGCCCTGTCAAACGCCTGCTGAAATTCAGCGCTTAGCTCTGGCTTAGGCTCTGGCTTAGGCTCTGGCTTAGGCACTGGCTCAAGCTCTGATGCAGGCGCCGTAATGGCCGTTTTGCCGTCGGTTTCTCCAACCGGTTGGGCAGCTTTTGATTGCTCTGGTTGAGCTTGTTCAGTCGCTTGCGGCGGCTCACCGGCGGCGGGCAACTCGGCGACTGGCTCACGTTGCGACATGCTAAACTGCGCACAATGGCTCAGCGACAGCATCATCAGCAAGGCAAGCACTGAGCGCGCTGCGACGGGCATGGCAGGCTGCCACTTTGTTTTATGCACTGTTGTTTTAAAGAGTGTTGTTTTACGCCATGCTTTAGTAAGCTTCATCAGCAAGCTCCAGGTAAACCTCAGGTTTGCGGTAGCGCGCCGGAGAAAGCTCTGCCAGTTTGTTCAGACTTTTTTCAATCCAGACGTCATATAAAGGTTGTGCCACCAACGCCGCATTTTGCTGATAAATTTCAATGGCAAGCTCTTCAAACGGATAGGCCTGCTCTTCTAACAGCAAGTCGTATTGTTCCAGTGACATTGGGTCGAGCCCTTTGGGTCGTTCTGAACTCAGCAGCGCTGCGGCCATTTGCTGATACAAATTAGCGACCTGGTATTGGGCCTGACTGTAATAATCAGCAACCTGCCAACTCATACTGGTTTGCAACAGTTCAATAGCGGCTGTCATATGGGTTTGTTTTTTCTTTAAATTATCCCGCAGTGGCTGTCTGAGGCTCACCGCATCAAATAACATGCTGTTGTGCAGGCCCAGCTGCAGCGCAGCATCAGCTGCCAGATAGCGGCTGCGCTCACTGCCAGCATCCGTGCTACCCGTCAGCTGCTGTTCAGCAGTAACAATTCGCTGATACCAGAAATTACGGCGACTCAGATCATTTTGCTGCTGATACAAGGTGACCAGCCGGGCACGCGCTTCCTGAGCAGGCAGATGTGGCTGCGGATACTGATTCGCATAACTGCGATAAGCCAGGCGTGCCGCCTCACTGTTATCTGCTTGCCAGTAATACCCTGCGGCCTTATATAACAGTGCTTGCTGCTCGGTACCTGCCGGCAATTGTGCGACTTGCTTACTGATTAAATCCGCGGCACTTTGCCAATCCTCGAGCTGCTCATAGCTGTTTAACATCGCCGTGGTAATGGCCTGCTGCTCAGCACTGTTCGGGTAGCGCTGCTGATAAGCCTGCATCAGTGTTATTGCCTCTGGCAGTTGCTGCTGCTCCAGGTATAAACTAATTTGCTGATACGCCGCACTCTGATGATATTCCGACTCCGGTAAAGTTAATAACCGCTGTAAATTGGCAAGTTGCTCGGCACTGCTTAAACCGGTTTGCTGGGCTTGCTGATAGACCGCCGATGCCAGTTGCTGGCTTAGCAGGGTAATCCGGCTTGCGGCAAGCGTATTATCACCGGCTGCACGGTTCTGTGCCTGATACACCTTAAGCAGCTGCTGAATGCTCTGTTCGGCCCTGGCATAGTCGCCCTGTGCCAGCTCACTCTGGCTAACAATAAACAATGCCTCATTAACTAACGGCTGCTGGCTTTGTTCTGGATGAGGCCAGTCGGTTACCCGGCTGGCATAGCTGGCAACCTCAACATAATTCTGTTGCTGATAAATCTCAGTCAGTTGATTTAAGGCAACCTGCTGCGCAGCGCTGTGACTACTATGCCAGCGGACAAACTGATTCTGCTGCTGCCACCAGTCCTCTGCGGCCGAGGCACTGGCATTTTGCTCTTTTGCCAGCACTTCACTTAACAGCAGAGCCCGGTAAGCCGCTTCTTCTTGTGTAAAGCTGCGGGCCGTTAATGGTGCCGAGGGGTAACCTAATTGCTGATACATCGCTAACGCCGCGACGCGGTCACCGCTACCGGCCAGCGCCTGTGCCAGCAAATACCGCACGTCATCGGGCCATAATAAGTCGTCATCGCGTTGCTCAGCTGTTAACAACGGCTGTACCAGCAATAATTGTTGCCAGTATTGCACCAGATTGGCATACACCGCCGGTTTTGCTTCAGCGCTCGCTTGCTGTGCCTGCTGATAGATCCGCCGGCCAAAATAATCCAGATATTGTGCCAGCTGCGGTGCCAGTTCTGCCTGCTCTTGTGGCCGGGCTTGTTGCCAGAAAGCCGTTGCCGGACCAAAAAGTGTAATAAAGGTCTGCTGCGCCAGCTCTGCATTGTCGCGCTCGGCATAATCCAGATAGTACTGTACCAATTGTAATTGCATTCTGGCGGCTTCAATCGCTAAAGGCTGGTACGCAATAAATATCCGGTAGCTTTCCAACGCCGCCTGATTCAACTCTTTTTCAAATAAGAAATCAGCCAGCGCCTGAAATAATACCGCCTGATAGGCCACCGGCCGTTGTTCTGGCGGACCATCGCGAAACGGCGCCCGTGTTAACAGCGACAGTAAACTGTCGGCCTGCTGCTGATAACTTAATGAAATACTTAGTATGCGCTGTAATTCCTGGCGCAGGCTTTGCTGCTCGTCTTCACTTAAGCGCTGATGATAGGTTAAATCCAGCGCCTGTAAAAACGCATCATCGGCGAAAGCGTATTGTTGCAGCTGAAACTGGCTCCAGCCTGACATGTACAGGGCATGCTGACTCAGTTCAGGCCCGGCCAGTGCAAGCACCTGCGCAAAGGCATTGAGCGCTTCTTCATAATAGCTCTGGCTATAATAAATATCACCGATCCGAAACCATAACTCAGCGGCAAAGTCACTTTGCGGATAGTGTTGCAACAGCACTTGCATCTGCTGCTGTGCTGCCGGGCTATCACCGGTTAAATCAAGCGCCCGCGCTAACTGATAATGAATAAGCTCATTATTGGGATCATCGGGAAACTGTTGCAGCAACGCCCGGTACTCAGCAATTAATGCCGCTAACGCCTGTTGTTCAGCTTCCGGGCTCAGTTCGCTCAGCTCCAACGCACGAGTATTTAACTGCGAGAGCCGGTATAGTACTTTTTGCCTTACACCTGCTGCCGGCGCCAACGCCAGCAATTCCTGATAAACCTGCTGTAACTGCGCGGCGGTAACCTTTTCAGGCGCGGGTAATACGTCCTGATTAAACGCCGCCAATTCACCCAGGGTGGGTCGGCGTACGGTTTTATCCGGCGCGTTGCTGCATCCTGCCAAAACGCTGATAGCAAGTAATGACACGACCATAATGCGACGGCTTACTGGCATTGCTTGCATCGGAATTTGCATTGCTTTTTGCATTACTCTTTGCATCACTGAGCCTCCTGTGAGCTCAGCAATACCTGCTCCATTACCCGGGCAATTGCTTGCGTATTCAGGCGCCGCATCTCCAGCAGTTGCTCCCGCTCTTGCAGGCGCAGCTGCTGCAAGCCATGATTTAACTGGCCCAGTAACTGTTGCTGTTGCTGTGTCAGTTCAGCAGAAAACTGATTTTCCTGCACTGTCAGCGTGGCCAACTGTTGTTGGCGCAGCAATAAATGCTCTGTTTTACCGTCCAACGAGCTTAACCGGCCAAGTGCCACAGCCACGGCGTTCAACTGCGCACTCAGCTGTTGTTGCTGTTTGCTCAGTTGCCAATTGCGTTCAGCGCTGTTGTATTGATAATGCCATTGTAAAATACCGTGCAGGCGAGCTAAGCGTATTTCAGCATCACTGACATCCCGGCCCGCTGCCGTCAAGGTTATTACCCTGTCCTGAGCTCTGTTTAGCATACGTTGCAACTGGGCATATTCCTGTTCGGTGTCGTCCCGCCATAAATGCCGGGCCATTGGCTGCTGCTGTGCTTTGGCTATCAGGCTGGCCAGTTGTGCTGATTGCTGCTGCAATGACTGCTGTTTTGCTGTTAACCCTGGCACAGAGCTGGTCAGTAATTGTTGCTGCTGATCCAGTTTAATTTGTACCACCTCAGCCAGGCGCGCCATCTTGCTTAAGCGGTGCTTTTGCAGCTGCTGCAGTTGTTGCAGGCTGCTAAGCTGGTTGTTCAGCTGAAATAACGAGGCCTGCTGGCGCAGCTGGTACTGCTGCCAACCGCTCAGCGTATCAGCACTTGTCAGCTGTGGCAGCTGCACCAGCCTGGCATGTTCATTGTTGGCAAGCAGTTGCTGCTGGTAGAACTGATCGGCCCAGCGATACGCTGCCAGTGCATCCTGCTGTTGCAGAGCGCGTTCAAACTGATTGCCGAGCTGGTGGGCAGCCAGCCAGCTGGCAGGCGCATAAGGATAGCGGGCGATAAGTTGTTGCAAAACCGCTAACAGCTCGGGGATCTGACGGTTCTCCGTCAGCACATCCCGGTATAACATCATGGCAGATAAGGTCAGCACGCTGTTACTGGCAAATTCGCTTAGCACGAGTTGTGCATCAGCCCACTGCAGCTGGTCGACGAATAATCCGGCTTGCAATAACTGCAGATAATCGGCCAGCGCCTGGCGCTCATCATCGCGCTCAAGTATTGGTTTGGCGGCACCCCAGCTAAATAGCCGTTGCCAGAAGCCTGGCTGCGACTCACCTTGTAATTGACTGCGCAGCCGGGTTAATAACGCCAGTGCTGGCCCGGGTTGCTGTTGCTGGCGCAATGCCAGGATCTGATTAATCACCACATAAGGTAATTCACTCTGACCAGCCAGCCTGTCAAACACCCCGGTATCCGCTGAAGTTGCTGCCGGCCAGCTTAGCAGCTGTTGCAACAACTCTGCCTGACCGGTTAATTCATCCAGCGGTGCAGTAAGCTGTTTAAGGTAGTGCCTTGCCTGCTCAGGCTGTTGTTGTTCAAATTGATAACGGCTGAACTGCAATAAGGCGATGTTGCGCAACTGACGGGGCAACTTACCACTGAGCGTCTGATCATCTAATAACTGTTTTAGTAAACTGGCGGTCGCCGCAGGCATATCCAGTTGCAATAACAAGCCCGCCTGCAACAAGCTGGCTTTTGCTGCATCCTCTGGTGCCATCGACAGGCGCAGTAACGCCTGATAATAATCATCCTGATAAAAATGCCATGCTGCCAGCCGGTATTGCTTTTCACTTTGCAATAACGGCTCAGCCGCTGCAGGCAGCAACACACCTGACCCAAGCAACAGCGTCATTATCAGGCGTTTCATCAAGGTGCTGCTCAGTTGCCGGACCATACTTCCACACTGAAATCAGGTTGATAATCAGCGCTGCTGTCTGAAATTTTCAACTCCAGTAACATCGCCTCGTCGGCTTTGGTAAAACGGTGACTGACGGCCCGCCGATAATCCCGGTCTTGCGGGCCCTTGCCAACAAATACCGCGGTAAGGGTATGCTCACCGGCCCGGATATTACCTTTATATAACGGCTGAATGGCACCCCGTTGCAAACCTGCCAGTTCACTGGCCGTATACAGATGGGCATCAATCGACTCGTCATTTAGTTTCAATATTATGCTGTCTAGCTGGAACAAGCTGCCGGCATCAACCGACACAAAAACTGCCAGCTGAGTTTGTGGCGGAAACAGTAATTCCTCTTCCAGAATAAACAGCTCACGGTTCAGGGCAATCGCCTGCTGTTTTAACTGCTCCAGTTGCTGTTGAGCCGACGTTTCGGCGCTATCGGCGGCAGATACTGACAGTGCTGGCCACCCCAGAAGCAGGAGGCTAAACAACGCCGTGTTAATAAACTGAAATCTCATGCTGCAACCCCACTAAAAATAAACACTGAAAAAAGCCCGATACACGTTTGCAGTTAACCGGTACAACGGCTCGGCACCTGCCTCGGTGTCGGCGACAGTGACGTTACGAAAATTATTATAATTAAACCGGATGTGATCCCATTCCAGGTTAAGCTCTGGTTTGGCTGCCGGCCACCACGACCAGCTGGCAAAGCGATAACTGACGCCAACACCCAGGCTCAGGTTATTAAAATCGCTGAGCTCTTTGTCTCTGGCCATAAAATTCTGCTGATTGGCAAACTGAAATAAGTCAGCGTAGAAAGATGCCTGACTTTGCTGATACCAGCGCACATGACTGTCGAAAACCCAGCGCTCCCGAAACGGATGCACATACTCCAGCTCGGCATCAAACGCCTGAATATCCCAACTGTCCTGATAATGCCGCAACGAGGCAGTCAGTGCCGCCCGGTACGGTAAATAAAATTTATTCACCAGCCCCAGTGCAAAGGTGTTGCGGGTATTGGGGTAGCGTTCAAACTGATAGCCATAACCAAGCTCTGCTAACGGATCACGGTAACGCACACTACGATAAGGGTTATTTAAAAACCCCTGCTCCATATCCACTTCAGCATTCAGAGCACTTATCCAGCGGGTGGTCAGTACCTGGGTAATGCCCAGGCTGTAGCTGTAGCGGCGCAGCTCTTCACTAAAACTCTCATCACCATTGCGGCCGATTTCATCATTGCCTGCCGCGGCATTTAAGCTCAGGGTGGTCATGCCACCAAAGGTATCGTGTGCCACACCCAATGAGATAGATTTCGCGTTATAGTCATCTTCGTCACTTTGTGCATAATTTAACGACAAGATACTGTTGCCTGTCAGATAATCTACGCCCACCCGGCTTTCAATCCGGGTTTCACTGTAGGCTGACGCCGTAGCGACGACATCAATTGAGGCGCCGGATACGGTATCCACGTAATAAAAACCCGATACCGATACCTGCTCACCTATTTTGCTACGTAGCATTAATGCCGGACCATCGATGGATACCCCACCGCCCTGATAACTGTGATGCATCAGGTCAACCCGGTTGTCGGGCAGCACTGCAGCTGACAAGATGCCACTGTGCAGCAACAGCGTCAGCGTCGCTAACCACCACCTAGTTACAGCCACAACCGCCTCCGCCACTACCATCAGCCCCTTTGGCGGCCTCGCGCGAATCCCGCACATGAGCACTGTGCTGTAACGCAACCGGATGGCGGCCAAATGCCATAATCGGATCAGCGAGCTCTGCCCGCTCATAGGGCTTAACCCAGGGTTCTATGCTGGCACAGCCCGCCAGCGTGCCCAGCATCAGGGCAGCCGCCAGCAGTTTAGTTGCGTAGCAGGGTTTTAATATCATTTTCATACTTTTGCTCGTAGCCAGGCTTGTAACCGCGGTGCACACTATGCACATCACCGTCTTTGTTAATAATTACCGTGGTCGGCATGGCCTGTACCTGATAACTTTCAGACACACTGTTTTCGGTATCAAACAGGATCGGAAACTCAACCCGGGTTTTGCTCAGATATTTCTGGGCGGCACTGCTATCTGCCTCGACATTTACGCCCCAGATCTGCACGCCCAACGGTTGATATTTACTGGCCAGCTTATCCAGCTCTGGCATTTCCTGAATACAAGGGCCACACCAGCTGGCCCAGAAATTCAGTACGATAATATCGCCACGTTGCTCAGCCAGACGCAGATTAACGCCGCTTAAGGCTTTGAGGGTAAAGTCAGGCGCTGCAGCACGTTGACCGGCGCTATTATTGGCAATAGCACTGGCACTTTGGGCACTTAATGGCAGCACAGTTAACAACAAACCTAATAACAGTGTTTTCATACTACTTTCCCATTAGTTAAAAATAGACCGCAAGACCCAGCGCCACATTAAGGTTATGAGTCGTTTTCTGCTCTGCTAAAATAGTGGTTTCAAACACATAGTCGGTTACCACTAAATCAAGCGCAAGCCAGTCAGTTACATACACGCGAAACTGACTGCCAACTTTAAAAGCAAATACTTTGTCACCGGCAAAATCGACATTACCGGCTCCGGCAAACAGCGACCAACCGGTATTTACCGCATAATTACTGCCAAGGTAAACCTGGCCGGGCAGCAATACATAACCGAGCTCAGCGCCGTAATAAAGCCACTCGCGCTCACTGTCAGTTAACAGCGGCGCCGCGCCACTTAACCGCTCGTACGATGTCAGGCCGGCTTTAGCCATGGCATATTCGGCACTGATGTATAAATCTTCATTAATATGGTAACTCAGCTGCAATGCGCCCAGGCCACTGCTGCCAAAGTCTTCGATCGCCAGTATTCCGCCACGCAGGGCAATCACAAAATTCTCCGTATCCAACCGTGCAGGAATGATCTCTGACTGCTCTATTTGCGGTTCAATTCTGCTATTGCTGTCGCCCGGTTGCTGTGCAAGCGCCAGCGGGGATAACAACCATAAAGCGCTGACTAAAATGCCAGACGTAAGCCTATTAACCATGTATTCGTCTCTTCATTAATATCGCGGTCAGTACTGACCAGCGCTCTGCGATAACGCAAAGTAGCCTGTGCCCGCTCGGTTAGCGGATAGTTCAAACCCATTTCCATTGTTGCCAGCGGGCTGGTGCGCTCCTCGGTTTGCACTAATACGGTGCGCGGCCGGGTTAACAGTACGCCACCGCCTAACGCCACATAAGGTGACACCTGCCAATGTGGCCAGGGGCTGACGCTCAGTTGCAGCAGATACTGCTGGCTGCTGGCTTGCTGGCCACTGCCCTGACCGGCGCTCAGTTCTATTGCTATAACGTCAGAAAACAAATAACTGCCGCTTAGCTGGTAATAACTGGTGCCGGCAAAATCGCCTGCTGCCAATCCAAGCTCCCAGTGGCGCTGGCCCTGGTCGGCCTGCCACAGTGCCGTGATGCTTTGCTCAGCACCTGGCAGGTATAAATAATCCAGATCGGTCGCGGCGAGCCATAACTGATGCTGGCGAAACTGCACTTTTACCCAACCCGTTCGCTGCATCAGCAATTGCAGACTGTCGCTTTTCAGTGCTACTTCAACTACCGGATAACCGCGACCCGGCCCGGTGCGTAAATCAACGTAGTCCTTTTGCACCAATACCTGTTGTGCCAGCACCGGTGCAACCAAAGCAAAAAACAGTAACGTAGCGCACCAACGCATCTAGTCAGGCTCCACGGCAAAGGGCGAGTTATAATACTGTGCGCCCATGTCCAGCCAATGGCTTAACAGCCGCAGCTCTGCTGATGACAAATAGCCCTGATGACTGCCACCTGGCGTAAACTGCTGGAAAAACCGCGAGCTGGCACGTGACCCAGCGACCCGCATGCTCGGTGCTACCGTCACGGTAACCATTACCGGGATCGGATCGCCGTTTTCATCCAGAATGAGTTCGCCATCGGCATCCCGTAAAAATACCGGATTGCCATTGCCATCTACCGCTTGAACCAGACGATCAACCAGCACGCCACCGATAACCTCTTGCTCATTATCGTTGCTGAGCAATTCCCGGTAACTGGCAAACTGCTCCGCCTGAATATCGGAGGCCTGATTGGTCAGCTCCAGTTGTGCCGCCGGCACTGTGGAATTGCCTGCAGCATCTGTGCGGCTATGACAACTGACACAGGTGTTATCGCGCAGTAATTCGCTGGTTATCGGATCAAACTGACGGCGATCGAGCTGCCACAATGGCTGAATATGGGTTGGATAATCAATTCTTAAGCGACAGGCAGCCTGCCAACTGTCAAAACACTCAAGGCCAACCGGTGCAGTAGTCAGAAGATCAGCAAATAGATTTTGTTCGCTCGGATCAGGTTGCCGTAACGCCGGATCGGTCCAGATATCTTCAAATTTTAAACCGGCACTGAGCGTTTGCTCACCCAGCAGTCGCGCTATGGTCTGGGCCATAGTTTCACCGGCGTTAGGTGGTAGTAAAGGGTTGGCATTAGGAAACGCGGACGTTGCACTGGCCGGGCCCGGGTTAATGCTGGGCCACTCGCCACTGACCCTGCCGTGCGGGCGGGTATTATTGGCCGCATGGCAACCATTACAACTTAACGTTTCGCCAGCAGCCAGAGTAATCCACTGCTGATGCTGTGGCGATACCGCCTGGCCGTCGCTATTGAGTAAACTCAGCGCCAATGGCACGTTGGCTGGCACTTTTACCCTGACCGAACCGTCGGGTTGCACAGGTACAATGCCAACCAGCTCACGCATTAGCTGACGCCGGTTTACCCCAAAGGCAAAATTAGGTACCTCACGTACTTCCTCTGGTGGAATAGGTACGCCCCGAACCAGACTCATATAGCGCACCGGCCGCTCGGCGGCACTGGTTTGCATTGGATCAGCGAGCTGTGCTACCGGCAAAACCGCTTCGCCACCAATATCATACACACTGCGAATATCTAAAATGGCTTCACCATTTGCGACCAGTTCAGCATCAGCATCTGGGTTGGCGGGTAAAAATACCGGCCGGGTATACTGCTGCAATACCACTGCATCACTTAACAATTGTTGCTCAGCACCAAGTTTCACCGGTACCTGAGTCTGCTTAATTAAATCGAACAGCCATAAACCATACAACGGGCTCGCGGCCGGGAACGCTGCCGGGTCATCCAGTTGATTACAACTGGTAATCACCTCATCCACCACTACCCTGCACGGCGACCAGCTCACCAGAAACCGCTCTGAGCCATCTTTAAGGGCAAAAATATCCTGCACCAGACCCGCAGGCTCCGGCCGGCCTGAATTATCGAAGCTCCAGGGCAGCAACGGCGCTTGCGCCGGTAAATTAAGTACTTCCTGATACAG
The DNA here is from genome assembly GCA_002364615.1 of Arsukibacterium sp. UBA3155. Classification (GTDB taxonomy): domain Bacteria; phylum Pseudomonadota; class Gammaproteobacteria; order Enterobacterales; family Alteromonadaceae; genus Alishewanella. The sequence goes on from DEYP01000015.1 coordinate 261,542, forward strand.
CGGCTGTTCGTTATCGCTGGCCAGTGCCAGCGCAATCTGAACTGGTAATGCATTTAAGCTCTGCTGGTTACGGCTGCGCAGCAATGTTGCAACCTCATCGTTGGCCAATACCAGCGGTTTAGCAAAGTCGACCTGGCTGTTCGCTGCACCGGTTTGATGAGAATGCCAGCCATAGACTAACTGATTGGCCGAACCGTCCGGGCGCATCTGATACCAGTTAAACATATTGCGATCGCTTTGGTTATCCCAGCGACTATATAAAATATGTCCATCAGCCAGCACCACCGGATACAAGTCATGGCTCAGGTTAAAGCTAATTTGCTCAATCTCAGAACCGTCTGCATTCATCACATGCAGGTTAAACGCGGGGCCCTGTAAATCTTCATGTAAGCCACTGTACTGCGGCTTAAATTCGTCCAGTAAAATTTGCCGGGCTTTTTGTTGACGGGTAGAACTGAACACAATACGGCCATCGGCCAGGAATCCCGGGCTGATATCATGCCCTTGCTCTGCCAGCAGCGGGTCTGTTATCACCGGTGCCACAGTATTGCTGCTACGACTATAGCGCCAGAGACTCCAGCTCGGCTGCAATTCCTCTGGTACATCCTCCAGTTCCGGCGGGCGCAGCGCAAATATCAGGGTGTCGCCATCCGGCGATAGTGCCAGATCCTTAACATCGTATGGGGCACCGGCAAACAAATCAGCCAGTAGCTCACGCTCTGCCGACTGAGCAAATGCATTTTGTTTCAGAAATAGCTGTGCGCCTGGATTAAATGTCTCTGGAGCAACTAAATTGGGTTGATAAGGGTTACCTTCCTGATCTAGCAAGGGCCGGGCAACAAATGCCAGCGGGTATTCCTGAGCAACCGGATCGTTAGGTTCGTCCTGCACGCTGATATCGGCATTACAACCTACCAGAACGCATAAACAGGCCAGTAACAGAAAAGTGTGTTTAATCATTATGAGTAATACCGGCCACCTACTGCGATGACAACAATGTTAAAAAAAAATGTTTTTAAGTAAAAAACAGGCTTATCAGATTACCGTTGGCTATACGTCAGGGCAAGACAAAATTTTTCAGATCAGCAGTGCTACGGCGATATCATGGCGCGCTGTGCAATAATAGCAAATAGGCCTTTTCGGGGTTTTTCTGCAGTCTCAACCATTTATAACCGGTTAACGCCCGTTTTAACTGTTGGCAACTCGCGTTTTTTTAAAGATAAAAAAACAAAAAAGCCAGCAAAAATGCTGGCTTTTTTATAGTATAAAAGTATTACATATCGGCTTCAAACTCGGCCGGTATCGCTTCTTCAATTACTTTCTCGCCCGGTTTCAGTAACAAACGGCTGCGTAATTCTTTTTCAATTTCATCGGCAATGGCCGGATTCTCAATCAGGAACTTCATGGCATTGGCTTTACCCTGGCCAATTTTATTACCCTGATAGGCGTACCAGGCACCCGACTTATCGACCAGGCCCTGCGCCACGCCTAAATCAATCAACTCGCCGTTTTTGTTAATACCGGCGCCATACTGAATAATAAATTCAGCCTGTTTAAAGGGCGGCGCCACCTTATTTTTTACCACTTTAACCCGGGTTTCATTACCGGTAATTTCATCACCCTCTTTTACCGAACCAATCCGGCGAATATCCAGCCGCACTGAGGCATAAAATTTAAGGGCGTTACCACCGGTAGTGGTTTCCGGGTTACCAAACATCACGCCGATTTTCATGCGGATTTGGTTAATAAAAATACATAAGGTATTAGAACGCTTAATATTACCGGTAAGCTTACGCAGCGCTTGTGACATTAAACGGGCTTGCAAGCCCATGTGGCTGTCACCCATGTCACCTTCAATCTCCGCTTTTGGCGTTAATGCTGCCACGGAGTCGACCACCACAATATCTACTGCCGCCGAGCGCACCAGCATGTCACAAATTTCCAGTGCCTGTTCACCGGTATCCGGTTGTGATACCAGTAGATCTTCTACTTTAACCCCTAGCTTCTTGGCATATACCGGATCCAGCGCGTGCTCAGCATCAATAAATGCACAGGTTTTACCGGCTTTCTGGGCTTCAGCAATCACCTGTAAAGTTAAGGTGGTTTTACCGGATGACTCAGGACCATAAATTTCGACAATCCGGCCATAGGGTAAGCCACCTATGCCAAGGGCAATATCCAGCCCCAGCGAACCAGTCGACACCGACGCAATGTCCAGCGCCGTGCTGTCGCCCAGGCGCATAATAGAACCTTTACCAAATTGGCGTTCGATTTGAGTCAGGGCTGCACCCAGGGCTTTTTGTTTATTGTCGTCCATTGTTCACTCCAAAAATTCGGTTCGCACAAACACTGTATGCTCGTACAGTAGTCTAGTTTGGCAAAGCTGTCAATAATAAGATGCTGTGTTTAAGCGCATAATCGATGGCTTGCAGGCGCACCTGTTCGCGGTTGCCGCTAAACTGCTGCTGCTGGCTGCTAAGCTGGCCATTAAGCCAGAAACTAAACCAGACGGTGCCCACCGGTTTAGCAACCGAGCCACCGCCAGGCCCGGCAATACCGGATACCGCAATCGCTAGCTGGGCATTGGCTGTTGTTGCTGCTCCGCTGGCCATTTCTTTAACCGTTTCATCGCTTACCGCGCCAAATTGTAATAAAGTAGCGCTGCGCACCCCCAACAGTTGCTGTTTGGCTTTGTTGCTGTAGGTAACGAAGCTGCGATCTAAATAGGCAGAGCTACCGGCCACGGCGGTTAAATAGTAAGCAATGCCGCCGCCGGTGCAGGATTCAGCAGTGGTGACAAACCACTTTTTTCGTAATAATAACGCACCCAGCTCTGCAGCCAGTTGCTCAGTATCGGTTGCCAGTGCCATAGCCAGTCCAACAGGAAAATCAGAGTTACATTATGCCGTCAGACCAGAAACCGGAGCAAGCCCTAAGCAGCCATACCCCGATGATGCAGCAATATTTGGGGTTAAAAAGTGAGCATCCCGATATTTTGCTGTTTTACCGGATGGGTGACTTTTACGAGTTATTTTTTGATGATGCGAAAAAAGCTGCGGCGCTGCTGGATATCTCGCTAACCAAAAGGGGCCAGAGCGCCGGCCAGCCGATCCCGATGGCCGGTGTGCCGTATCATGCCATTGAAGGGTATCTGGCGCGGCTGGTGCAGTTAGGTGAATCTATTGCCATTTGTGAGCAAATTGGCGACCCGGCAACCAGCAAGGGCCCGGTTGAGCGCAAAGTGGTGCGTATTGTTACCCCGGGTACCGTTACCGACGAAGCACTGTTAAACGAGCGGCAGGATAATTTGCTCTGTGCTATCTGTGAGCAGCGCGGCCAGCTTGGTCTGGCGCAGCTGGATTTAAGCGCCGGCCGCTTTTTAATTAATCAGGTGGCCAATAGCAGTGATCTGACAGCGCTATTACAACGGCTTAACCCGGCCGAGTTACTTTACCCCGAACTGTTTAGCCAGCCCGAGTTGTGTCAATCGCGTAAAGGCGCCCGTCGCCGTCCCGAGTGGGAGTTTGAGCTGGCCACTGCGAAACGGCTGCTATGCCAGCAATTTGGCACCAAAGATCTCATCAGCTTCGGCGTTGACGAAGCCCCGGTAGCATTGATGGCCGCCGGCTGCCTGATGCAATATGTCAAAGACACCCAGCGAGCCAGCCTGCCGCATATCCGTGCCATCGCGCTGGAACGCCCTGAAGACTATATCGTGCTTGATGCCGCGACCAGGCGTAATCTGGAGCTGACCCAAAACCTCAGTGGTGGCGTTGACAACACCCTGGCAGCAGTATTGGACCGTAACCAGACGGCAATGGGCTCGCGCCTGTTAAAACGCTGGGTGCATGCGCCACTGCGTAATCAGGCACAGGTTAATGCGCGACTTGATACGGTAGCGGAGCTCACTGATGATACGGAAAGCTTGCAACCTGCCCTGAAAAATATTGGTGACATTGAGCGGGTTATCGCCAGGCTGGCTTTGCGAAGTGCCAGGCCGCGTGATTTTGCACGCTTGCGCCAGGCACTGGTTCAGCTGCCGGCATTACAGCAGGATTTAAGCTTTGCCAATACCTCATTGCTGCAAACGATTGCCAGCAACAGCGCGCCCATGCCAGAACTGTTGCAACTGTTAACTGCAGCAATAGTTGAAGCGCCGCCAGTGCTCATTCGCGATGGTGGCGTCATTGCAGACGGCTATAACAGCGATTTAGACCACTGGCGGGCGCTGGCCACCGGTGCCACTGATTATTTACAGCAACTGGAGCTGCGCGAACGTGAACGCACCGGCATTGCCTCGCTTAAAGTGGGTTTTAACCGGGTGCACGGCTACTATATTGAAACCGGCCGCAGTAGCGACACCAAGGTGCCACCGGAATACGTCAGGCGCCAGACCTTAAAAAATAACGAGCGTTATATTATTCCTGAGTTAAAGGAATATGAAGATAAAGTGCTGGGCAGCCAGAGCCAGGCGCTGGCACTGGAAAAACAGCTGTACGAGCAATTATTTGAACTGATCAGCCCCTTTTTAAGCCAGTTACAACAACTGGCCCAGTCGCTGGCCGAACTGGATGTGCTGTGCACCTTTGCTGAACGGGCGAGCAGTCTGAACTATTGCCGGCCGCGCCTTCACAGCGAACCCGGTATTGAACTGGCAAAAGGCCGCCATCCGGTGGTAGAACAGGTATTAACTGAACCTTTTATTGCCAATCCGCTTAGTCTTCATGCCAACCGGCGGATGCTGATGGTTACCGGGCCGAATATGGGCGGTAAATCAACCTATATGCGCCAGACAGCGTTGATAACCCTGATGGCCTATATTGGCTGTTTTGTACCGGCAGAAAGTGCCAGCCTGGGACCGGTTGACCGGATATTCACCCGGATTGGCGCTTCTGATGATTTAGCCTCAGGTCGCTCAACCTTTATGGTGGAAATGAGCGAAACGGCCACTATATTGCACCACGCCACCGAGCATAGTCTGGTATTAATGGACGAAATTGGCCGCGGCACCAGCACCTATGATGGCTTAAGCCTGGCCTGGGCGTGTGCCGATTATTTAGCGACCCGCATTAAGGCCCTGACCTTATTTGCCACCCACTATTTTGAGCTAACCGAACTGGCTAACACGCTGCAAGGTGTGGTGAACGTTCATCTGGATGCCGTAGAACATGGCGATGATATTGTGTTTATGCACCATGTGCAGGACGGCGCTGCCAGCAAAAGCTTTGGCCTGCAGGTGGCGCAGCTCGCTGGCGTACCTAAAGCAGTGATTAACCAGGCCAGACAAAAGCTTAGCCAGCTGGAACAACAAGGCCGGGCGCAGCTGGGCGTGGCGACAAAACCAGCCGGGGCCGAGGTGGCAAGCCAGCCAGCCGAGTTCCAGCAGCAACTGCCCTTGATGCCAGAGCAACATCCGCTAGTGCAACAACTGGCATCGCTTAACCCCGATGATCTTAGTGCACGCCAGGCACTGGATTTACTTTACCAGCTTAGCCGGCAGGCAAAGGAAACCTGATGTTATTAAAAGATCTGAGTTTATCCGCCGTTGTGGCCGGCTTTGTCGCGGTGCTGGTTGGGTTTGCCAGCTCGGTCGCCATTGTATTTCAGGCAGCCAGTGCCGCCGGTGCCAGCAATGAGATCATGGCCTCCTGGCTGTTGGCGCTGGGTATCGGTATGGCGGCGACTTGCATTGGCCTGTCGTGGTATTACAAAGCGCCGGTAATCACCGCCTGGTCTACCCCGGGTGCCGCGTTACTGGCCACCAGTTTACAGGGCCTGAGCATTGAGCAAGCCACCGGAGTGTTTATTTTCACTGCCATTCTGGGGCTGATAATTGGCATTACCGGCTGGTTTGAGAAGCTTACCCGGTTAATCCCGCTGCCACTGGCCAGTGCCATGCTGGCGGGCATTTTACTGCAATTTGGTTTTGCCGTATTCAGTTCAATGCAAAGCCAGTGGCTGTTGGTTGGCAGCATGTGTCTGGTGTACCTTATTGCTAAAGTATACCTGCCTCGTTACGCCATTTTACTGGTTATGCTAAGCGGCATTATCACCGTGGTACTTGGCGGTACTCTCGACTTATCGGCGGTAACCCTTAGCCTGGCACAGCCGGTGTGGGTCACTCCACAGTTTTCAGTCAGTGCATTAATCGGCGTAGGTTTACCGCTATTGCTGGTAACTATGGCCTCCCAAAATATCCCTGGTGTGGCGGTGCTCAGAGCCAGCGGCTATAACACGCCGATTTCGCCGCTCATTAGCAGCACGGCATTGAGCACACTATTACTGGCACCCTGGGGCGCCTTTTCAATTAATCTGGCGGCCATTACGGCTGCCATTTGTACCGGTAGCGAAGCACATCCTAAACCAGAAAAGCGCTATATTGCCGGCATCGCGGCCGGGGTGTTTTATTTGCTGGCTGGCTTAGCCGGGGCTACTGTCGTTGCGCTTTTTGCCGCCTTTCCCAAAGAAATGGTGGCGGCACTGGCCGGGCTGGCACTGATTAGCACCATTGCTGCTAATCTGGCGACCACCACCAGCGAGCCCAAATACCGCGATGCGGCAGTGATTACCTTACTGGTCACTGCATCCGGTGCCAGCTTTTTTGGGCTGGCTTCCGCCTTCTGGGGCTTAATCGCCGGCGCGGTTACGGTGGCTATTCAGCATAAAAAAAACGCCGGTGATTAACCGGCGCTGTTCAACTGCAAATGTCAGCTTTATTAGCGGATCAGACTCTAACGCAGCGGGCTGGCATGGGCAGCACCACGGAATACCGCATTGATATACAGTAAATGCATGCCATCAACATAGGCGCGGAAGTTCGGCTCCTGGGTAAAGCTGATAACCTGCCCTTTGCCTACGGCCTGCACCATTACCAACGGCTTATTGGCAATTTGCAGGCGGTTTTCATCCCAGACAAAGCCGCCGGCCAGTAATTGCTCTGCTGGCGCAAACCTGACCACATTACGGCCATCAGCAATGGTTAATGGCTGATACACCTGATTACCAACGTACACACTATTGACGGTCTCTGGCACCCCTGCGGTCAGCCAATGCTGTTGGTCAACTTCGGCGCGGGCTATAAAACCTGGCACCCAATCCGGATCGGCTTTTTCGGGTACCAGCCACTGCTGATATTCCTCAGGCGTTTTGATGATACTGCCGGCAACCTTGCTCTCTTGCTCTGTCTTTCTCTCTTCACCTTCACGCACTTTATATTCGCGCTTGCTGCTCAGTAACGGGCTTTCCCCGGCCAGCAACAGGTCGGTAGCATTACCCAGCGCAATCAGCACGCCGCCGCGCTCGACAAAACTGCGTAAATTTGCAAGGCCACTATCACCCAATATCTGCTGATAACTGCCACGGCTGCTGGCCGGTACAATTAACACCTGATAATGACTCAGATTGCCACCACGCAACTGCTCCGGACGCATCGCCGTGACCGGATAATTTAAATTGCGCTCCAGCACAAAACGGGCACTGCCAGCACTTAATGGGTTCGTCGGTTCATCCCACAGCATAGCTACATTGGGCTTATGCAGCGTTTTCACATTATAAGAGCCAAAATTAGGACCATCGGTTACCCAGCTTGTATCTATGCCGGTAACGGTGGCACCACTGGCAGCCGCCAGCTGCTCAACCTGCTCTGAGAGTTGCGGGCTGTTATCGGCATTACTTACAATTAAACTACCGGCCGGGTAGCGCTTACCATTTTGATGGGTAAAGGGTAAATCGCTGCTTTTTACGGTTACGCCTTGTTGCAATGCGCCACTGGCAAAGCGGGCTGCTGCCATATCGCCCCATGGCACAATATAACCAAAGCTGGCAGCAGGGTTAGTTACCTTACCGGCCAGGATCCGCTCCGCGCTAACCGTGGTGGTAGCCACATTCACCGCCCGGTTACAACTGACTACCGGCAGGTTATACATCAGCGGTAATGACCAGGCTGTCACATCGTATATTTCGTCTGGCAGATTATTTGCGCGCCGCTGTTCTTGTTTAGCAATAAACGCCTTGTCCATCGGCACCGTATCATCCAGCAAGGTGCGTATTAAATGATACGTTGGCTGGGCGGTGTTAACCACATAACTACCTGCCTGATAACTTTCACCACAGGCTTTAAAACTTTCGGTTGCTTTACCCACCGTGATGCCATGCTCGGTCAGAATCGCGCTTAATTTGGTATGGCCAGCCTCGTCGCGCTTCGCCGGGAAAATAAAGCTGCGCACCGGGCCAGAGCTGCCTTGCTTAATGGCATCTTTGCGGTACTGATAAAAGTTCGTCAACAGCTGTGGCGCCCGCTGACTGGCTGTTTCAATGGTGGCCATAAAGGCGACAAAATTCCGCTGTACACCATCGGCAAAAGTGAGTATTTCACCGTCGTCTTTACGATACTGATGACCCCGGGCTGACGCCATTTCGTACGTCATGGCGACACTGCCCTGGTACAGCGGCCAACTGGCACCATAGCCCGGGTAAAACGCATCAAATATTTCCCGGGTAAAATAGTCGTAACCAAATTTATCAAACCAGCGGGCATTGTTTTCACCCAGCCACTGCAGGCTCTGGCGCTGATTGGCCTGAATATGCGGATTATACGGCTCGGCCTCCGGGCTGAAGTAATAGCCCATATCGCCACCCATTTCATGCGAGTCGACAAACACCAGCGGATAGACCTGTTGCAAGGCCTTAACCCGGCCGCGGGTTTCCGGCTGGGTTAACGAGATCCAGTCACGGTTCATATCAAACAGATAATGATTGGTGCGTCCCTGTGGCCAGGGTTCGTTCTGCTCGGCCGATAACCGATCAGCCGAATGCTCGAGGCCGACCGTGGCATAATAACGACTGACAAAGCGGTTGCGACCATCCGGGTTTTGCAACGGGTCAATGTAAACCAGGGTATTACTCAGCAAGCTAGCGGTTTGCTGGCTATTATCCGCCAGCAAGTGATACGCCAGTGCCATGGCGGACTCCGGAGGACTTATTTCATTACCGTGCAAACTACTGGCAATCCAGACACTGGCCGGCAGCTCACTAATCAGCTGCTGTGCTTCGCGTTCACCCACGTTTTGCGGGTTGGCCAATTGCTGCATTTTCAGCTGAATATCCGCCAGCCTGCCAATATTTTTCTCGCTACCAATCACCACATAAAACAGCGGCCGGCCCTGCCAGCTTTTGGCATAGGGAACCAGTTTAATCCGGTTTGGATGCGCCTGTGCCAGCTGTTCAAAATACTGTTTTATCTGTGCCGGCTCTGCAATCCGGCTGGCCAGAGGAAACCCCAGCACCTGTTCAACTGAGGCAACGGTGTCGCGATAGTCACTGTCCGGAAATACCGGCACAGCCTGGCTGGCCGCAGAGCCCAGCGCTAACGCCGCAGTCAGCACAGCAATTTTTTGTAACGACATGAAAAACCCTTCTATGTTGCTATATGATAGTTAGCCTACGCTAAGCGGCCTGTCTCAATGATGCAATACCGCGGCCCCTTTGTTGCGACCAACTGTGACAAAGCTACGCCAGATGTTATGTCATTTTAAACGTTTAACTGGTTCACTGTTTGCAAACAGAAACGGGCGCCAGAGCGCCCGTTTTGTTAGTATCCCGTTAATACCCCGCGTGCTTAATCCTGAAACAGCGTCTCAATATTCAGGCCCTGATGGGTCACTATTTCCTTTAAGCGGCGCAGTGCCTCTACCTGAATTTGCCGCACCCGTTCACGGGTTAAGCCAATTTCATGACCGACATCTTCCAGAGTTGACGGCTCATAGCCCAGCAAGCCAAAACGCCGGGCCAGCACTTCACGCTGCTTCGGGTTTAGCTCGTCCAGCCACAACACCAGGTGCTGACGAATATCTTCATCCTGCAGTTCACCCTCTGGTCCCTGCTCTTTTTCATCCGCAATTACATCCAGTAGCTGCTTTTCCGAGGCACCGGCTACCGGCATATCAACCGAGGTTATTTTTTCGTTCAGTTTTAACATTTTGCGCACTTCAGCCACCGGCCGGTCCAGCGCTGCGGCAATTTCTTCCGGGGTCGGTTCATGGTCAAGCTTCTGCGATAGCTCGCGGGCGGCACGCAAATAAATATTCAGTTCTTTCACCACATGAATAGGCAGCCGGATAGTCCGGGTCTGGTTCATAATGGCACGTTCGATGGTCTGGCGGATCCACCAGGTGGCATAGGTAGAAAAGCGAAAGCCCCGCTCCGGGTCAAACTTCTCAACCGCCCGGATCAGTCCTAAGTTACCTTCTTCAATTAAATCCAGTAATGCCAGACCACGGTTAATGTAACGACGGGCTATTTTGACCACCAGCCGCAAGTTGCTTTCAATCATTCTTTTGCGGGCAGCGGCATCGCCTTTTAACGATAGCCGTGAAAAATACACTTCTTCTTCAGCGCTTAGCAGCGGAGAGAAACCAATTTCACCCAGATAAATTTGAGTGGCATCCATGGTTTTGTGGCTGTCATCTTTGGCAAATACATCATCGGGTATCACTTCTTCACCCGCCAATTCTGCCACATCTGGCTCCATCTCTTCGTCCAGGGTTGCTACTTCCTCTGTCAACTCGTCTTCTTTTAATTCTGCGTCTGACGCTACAACTTTAACACTCTTAAGTCCCATATCCTTTCTCCCACGTCTGCCGGGTGTCGGGGCTGACTAAGCTACCTTCCTGCCTGCGTGCTTGTGTTCAAACGCTAACCTTGCTGGTTAGTCTCATTGTCACGATATTTTTGTTATTACCACAGCGTTATTAGGGCAGCGCTTTGTTACACTTTATCGATCTCAGGGTAAATATCGTATCGGATCCACTGACTTACCCCTAAAACGTATTTCGAAATGTAACCGGCTATCCGTCGCATCGGTTGCTCCCATCTCAGCAATTTGCTGCCCGGCAGCAACCTGTTGCCGCTCTGCGACCAAAATACGTTTGTTGTGCGCATAAGCACTTAAATAATCGTCGTTATGCTTAATGATAATCAAGTTACCATAACCGCGTAAGGCACTACCGGCATATACTACCAGGCCATCTGCAGCGGCATTTATTCTGCTGCCTTCCCGTCCCGCAATATCTATCCCTTTATTACCATGTTCCAGGGTAGAAAATTGCGAAACTATCTTACCTTTTACTGGCCAGTGCCATTGCACCTTGTTTCCAGCTAAGGTATTATCCGCGGTTTTTTGTTCGTTTTTAGCTGTTGTAGTCTGAACATAACGTGTTTGTTTTGTTGAAGCAACAGGTTTAGCGGCATTTGCTGAACTATTTGATTTTGCTTGGGTTGGCTTTGTTGTCCGAGCCGTCTGCGTTGTGGTAGCCGGTTTTGCCCGGGTGGGCTGGCGGTTGGTCGTTTTAACCGGCGATGAGGTTGCATTGTCCCGATTACTGGCTGCCGACCTGGTCACGGCAAGCTGGATAACCTGGCCCGGATAAATGGTATAAGGGCTGTTTATTTTGTTGCTGCTGGCTAGCGTGCGCACGTCGACCCCGGCCCGAAAGGCAATGGCATACAACGTATCACCACGCTGCACCACATACTGACTCGCTGCCAGCGTGCCGCGGTTACGCTCTTTGTAAGGGTTTTCTCTTAGCTCAAGCGTGGTTACCGGCGCCGGACCAGAGCTTGAGGTACAGCCACTCAGTGCTGTCAACAGCACACCTGGCAGTATTGCAATCAGCCACAGGCCGGTGATCCGGTTAATGTGCTACTCCTTCGCTTTTACCGCTGCAGCGGGGTTAAACAACCGCTCTAAATTCATTAACAGGGTAATCATCATCATTCCGGCTACTAATGAACCCACGGCCAGCAACAGATCATGGCTGCCAAGCTGCTGCTGATATTGCCACGGACTCAGCATCTGTTGCTCATACTGCCATGGCCAAATCCGGTATAGCGCGCCGATAACAACCCCAATTAATAATGCCAGCGTGGCATCGTGCCGATGCTGCAATAGCCAGTTCAGCAGTTTAGAGAAGCTGAGTAAACCCACCAGACAGCCGCTGGCAAACAAAATAATTGTCCCCAGCTGTAACTCGGTAACAGCCAGCATTACCGGGCCATACATGCCTAAAATCAGCAAAATAAAGGCGCCGGAAATACCGGGTAAAATCATCGCGCAAATCGCCACCGCGCCGGCCAGAAAAAACATATAGGGTGCCGGGTTTAGCTGTACCGGCGCCAGCATGCCAATACCCACAGCAAATACCACCCCTGCACCACACAACATCAGGCGCGGTGCCGACCAGCTGACACTGCGCAGTAATACCGGTAATGACGCCAGAATTAAACCGTTAAAAAATGCCCATAGCGGCACCGGGCGATACTCCAGTAAATAACCAATAACGTTGGCCAGAGAAAAAATACTTAGCAGTATTCCTGTCACCAGGCAGAGCAGGAAAGTCCCGTCGATATGCCGCCATAGCTGAGTAATACGGCCACTTAGCAGCAGTTTTACTGCAGTTATATTCACGGCGCTGATCGCCGCCAGCAAACGGCTGTAAATACCCAGTATAAATGCCAGAGTACCGCCTGAAACGCCCGGCACAACATCTGCTGCCCCCATGGCCAGGCCTTTAATTATCCACTGTACATAGTTTTTCATGATTGCGTGTGACTGCCTTCTACTGCTTACGGTTAACCTAATTCACCTGGCACCAGAGGTACAAAGCGTACGGCTTCAATATCGGTACTGCTAAAGGTATCGCCGGTTCGCTGATATACCCGTAATACCTGATCTTTTAAACCAACCGGAATAACCAGCCTGCCACCTTCACTTAATTGCTGCAATAACGCTTCAGGTACTTCAGTCGGCGCGGCAGTTACAATAATGCTGTCAAATGGGGCTTTGCTGGGCCAACCTAACCAGCCGTCACCATGCTTCATTGACACATTGTGTAAATCCAGTTGTTGCAACCGGCGTTTCGCCTGAAACTGCAATGCTTTGATGCGCTCAACCGAGCAGACATGCTTAAATAAATGGGCCAGAATAGCCGTTTGATAACCCGAACCCGTGCCAATTTCCAGTACTTTGCCCGGTGCCTTACCCTGCAGCAATAACTCGGTCATTCTCGCCACAATATAGGGTTGCGAAATGGTCTGGCCCTGACCAATCGGCAGAGCAGTATTTTCATAGGCTTTATGCGCTAATATCGCTTCGACAAACAGGTGACGGGGTACCTGCGATACCGCCTGCAGGACCTCGTTGTCGCTGATGCCTTCTGTTCGCAATTTTTGGGCTAATACCGCTGCACTTCGCGCTGTTGCTACTGCCATATTACAACCTGATCCCCGCTAACCACGCTTTCAGTGTATCCATACTTTTGTACGCTGACATGTCGACATGTAACGGCGTTACCGATGCATAGCCATTTGCTATGGCAAAAAAATCGGTACCCTCACCTGCATCAAGTTCAGGCCCTAACGAACCATACCAGTATATTTTTCGTCCCCACGGGTCAGTGTCGCTGCTCATGGTTTCTGCTTTATGGCGCCGCCCCAGCCTGGTTACCATAATGCCTTTTAAGTCATCAAGGGCAATAGCCGGCACATTAATATTCAGAATTTGATCTGCCGGTAACGGATGCGACTTCAGCTTTTTTATCACCTCGACGGTAACATGCGCAGCCGTTACAAAATGCTGCTCTTCACGCCCCGCCAGTGATACGGCAATGGCCGGTAACCCGAGATGACGCCCCTCTGTTGCGGCAGCAACAGTACCGGAATAAAGCACATCATCACCCAGATTAGCGCCATGATTAATCCCGGCAACCACTAAATCCGGGGTAAAATCCAGTAATTGGCTGATGGCCAGATGAACGCAATCGGTTGGCGTACCATTAACCGCTATATAACCGTTATCCAGAGTCTGCGTGCGTAGCGGGTTAAGTAGCGTCAGGGAATTACTGGCGCCACTGCAATTTCGATCCGGGCCCACGGTGGTTACCTGTGCAATCTCAGATAATGCCTGTTGCAATACCTGAATGCCTTTAGCATAAACGCCGTCGTCATTACTTAGTAAAATTCGCATTGTTACTCCATGTTAAGCCGGGGTTACGTCATGTCAGCCAGCGGCCGGCTGCCATCGCGGTAGCACGCTAGTTCTCGCAGCACACTGGTGGCAAAACATCCTGCCGGCAAGGCAAAACTCAGGGTAACCCTGTCGCCGGTTATAACGGCATTAAGCTGCTGTGGCACTAACCGGATGCTGCGCCGTGCCCCTTGTAGCCGATATTCTGCCAGGCCCTGACACCATTGCTGATGCGCCGCCAGCGCTTGCTGCTCCAATGCTGCCGCCTGCTGGCTTACCACAGCACCGTCAATACCTACCAGCGGTGCGGTGATATGTACATCAGAGTCCAGCAACCGTTGTTGTAACAGGTCATCGGCTTTTTCTACCTGAAAAATCGAGCCGGTACCATCCAGCTGCAGAATATCACCGTCCAGTACCTGATTAAACAGCCCCTGCGCGATCCGGGCAGATAGCACCGTATTAAATAAAAAAGAGCGGCTGGCCGACAACGCCAGGCCCCTGATTTGCCGATCGGCTATCCGTTCACCTGCGAACAAACCATTGGCCAGCGCCAGATTTCCGCCGGCACGGCCAAACCGTTGCTCACCAAAATAATTAGGCACGCCCGCTTTAATCAATTGCAAGCGCGCTACCAGTGCATCAGGCTCACTGACCTCGGTAAGGGTTATCTGAAAATGATTGGCTTTTAAGGCACCTAAGCGCAATTTGCGATAGTGGCGTACCACTTGCAATATTGTGCACTCTTCCAGTTGCCAGTGCTGCCAGGCCAGCTCTTGTTTAATTGGCCATTTAAAACAAAACCATTGCCGGGTCAGCGCATGCCGATCTTTTAAACCGGCATAGCTGATATCGCGCATCCGTAAACCGGTTAACCGGGCCAACTGTTTGGCAATATACTGAGTGTTCTGGCCGCGCTTCTCAATTTGCAGCAGCAGGTGCTCGCCACTGCCGCTGGGCTGAAAATTCAGCTGCTCGTCAACAATAAAGTCCGTGGGCTGAGTGCGAATGACCGCCGTAATTTCTGGCGCGCCATTTAAATACAGCCATTGTGGTAAGGCGGGTGTGGCTAATTCGTTCATTGCTGCTTAACCAGCAGCACGACGGCCTCAGCCGCGATGCCTTCTTTGCGACCGACAAAACCCAGTTGTTCGGTAGTGGTCGCCTTAACATTTATCTGATCAACATCTGACGCTAAATCGCTGGCCAGACACTGACGCATGGCACTGATATGCGGTGCTATTTTCGGGGCCTGTGCCATAATCGTCACATCCAGATTATTCAGCTTATAGCCAGCCTTGGTGGCTTCAGCAAACACATGGCGCAGCAGAATGCGGCTATCAATGCCTTTATAGCTGGCATCGTTATCCGGAAAATGATGGCCAATATCCCCTAATGCCAGCGCGCCCAGTATCGCATCGGCAACTGCGTGCAATACCACATCACCGTCGGAATGGGCGATTAAACCCTGGGCGTAGTCAATTTTAACCCCAGCCAGGGTTACCGGGCCGCTGCCACCAAATGCATGGACGTCAAAACCATGGCCTATCCGAAAATTCATGTTGTGGGGTACTCCAGATCCTGTTGCTTTAAAAAATAGCCCGCCAGGGTCAAGTCAGCCGGACGGGTAATTTTAATGTTATCAGCCGAGCCTTCAACCAGCAGCACTGGCTGATCGGCCCACTCCATTGCCGAGGCTTCATCGGTAATGGTCATGCCCTTAGCAAGCGCACCGCTTATCGCCTGACGTAGCAGCGCGGTGGGGAAAAGTTGCGGGGTCAGCGCATGCCATAACTGCTCACGCTCGACCGTTGTAACCACCAGGGTTTGAGCAGCGCCGGCATCACCGCGTTTCATGGTGTCACGTACCGGGCAGGCCAGAATGCCACCGTGGCCGGTATGCCGGCAACGGGCAATAAGCGTGCTAATATCCGCCTGACGCACCAGCGGCCGCGCGGCATCATGCACCAACACCCAGGGGTACAAGGCATCATCAATCTGGTTCAGGGCATTTAGCACCGAGTGTACCCGCTCCGCACCACCAGCTACCCGCTTAATGCCGGCACCAGCTAACGGCGTGGTTGCAAAGTACGGGTCGGCGTTATCAAGCGCCAGCCAGAGCGCATCAATTTCTGGATGAGCGCCTATACGCTCAACACTATGTTGCAAGATCGTTTTGCCATCAAGGAGGAGATATTGTTTGGGAAGGTTCGCCTGCATTCGTCTGCCAACCCCGGCGGCGGGTATAATGGCGGCAATATTAAGGTCTGACAGCGGGCTCATGGCTTACCCTTTGATGCATCCTGTTGTCCTTCAGTTTGCACTATCCGGAAAAACACTTCATGTTCGCCAATTAAACCTAATTCGTTGCGGGCCCGCTCTTCTATGGCTTCTAAACCTTGCTGCAAATCGGTCACATCAGCAAGTAACATCCGGTTGCGCTTTTGCAGTTCCTGATTACTGGCCCGCTGGGTGGCAATTTCATCCAGCCGCTGTAAATAGTCGGTCACACTGTACTGACCAAACCATAGACGGTATTGCAGCAGACAAAAAAGGATCAGCAATATTCCAATAAGCAGTCGCATAAGCCAGTTTCTGGTGAAGTAATAACGTTATTATGCTGACTTGCACCGGCGCTGCAAAGCCCTAATTGCCACCATGGCAACAATTATTAAGCATTTGCGTGTTATTTCAGGCCGTTGGCGGCCTGATAGGGTTTGGCAAAGTTTTGCCAGTTTAAGCGGCTGGTTAACAATAATTCTCGTAAACTCAGTACTCTGGGTGCTTTTTTGACATTATTTAACCACTGATGACCACAGCTGGCTGCGGTGATGATGGCTTTATTCGGTTTCAGTAAAAATTTACTGGCGTTGTCATGTTGCAGCGGCGTGCCATTAAAGCTGAACCAACCGTGCTCGTTGCAATGTAAGCGCTCACCCTCGCTATCCACCTCATCCACGCTGTCGAGTACAATGTGTTCCAGGGTCATCTGCTCGTTATAAACGGGAACAATCAGCCCGGGCTTCGCTGCCTTATGATAAAAATTAGCGATCGGATCTGCCTGCTGCTTTCGCGCTGGGCAATTGCTCAGTTGTTTGTGAAACCAGGATGCGTTCTGGCTATCAAGTTGTAACTCACTGCGATAGGTTACAATATTGGCCGCCGCCCGGCGGATATAAAACGGCAACGCCGCCAGCCTTTTTTGTAACAGCGGCAGCTGATCGACGTTCATGTTGGCCAGGCGCAATAGCTCACGTTCGTATAAAGCATTGCATAGCTCGGTATACGTCTGATTATCGCTGGATACCTGCCAAAAATGTGGCTGGTTGCTGTAGGGTTCTATCATTCGCTGATGTTAGCCAATCCCCTGGCGCTTGTAAAAGCAAAAGTAGCGGGCGCACTGCAAAAAATGCTAGGTTAACGCTTTTAAAATAAGTAATAGCGAACGCGGATGAAACGTCGTCAATTTATAAAAGCCAGCCTGCTCACCCCTGTCGCCTTAGTGCTGGGCGCCAAGCTGGTAGCCACCCTGCGCCCTTATCCGGTGTCTGACATTCTGATGCAGATAAAAGCGCTGCCAGCAGCGCGTTTAACGAGCAGTGGTGCGTGGAATGCCAGCCAGATTTTGCAACATTGTGCCCAGAGCGTCAGCTATTCCATTTATGGTTATCCTGAGGCGCGCTCGCCTTTTTTTCAATACACGGTGGGTAAACTGGCAATCAATGCGTTTGCGGCAACAGGTACACTGCATCACCCACTGGATGAGCCCATTCCCGGTGCACCTGCGCTTGAACCGAGCCTGCCTAACGACGTTGCCCTGCGGGAACTTATCTACACCGTGCAGCAATTTATGGACTGGCAAGGCCAGATGCAACCACATTTCGCCTTTGGCAGCCTGACCAAAGCCCAATACTACAGTGTGCACCACCTGCACCTGCAAAGTCATTTAGCGCAGCTCCGTATTAGCTGACAGCAAAACCACTTAAACCACATAAACAACAACGCCACCTTGCGGTGGCGTTGTTGTTTGTTTTGGCAGGTCAGTCACGAGTTGCTAAGCACTCACTTACTGGCCTTTAATTTCGCTGCGGCCTTTGTACGGGGCCTTGCTACCTAACTCCTGCTCAATGCGCAGTAACTGGTTGTATTTGGCAACCCGATCTGAGCGGCACAGCGAGCCGGTTTTAATCTGGCCGGCAGCAGTACCAACCGCTAAATCGGCAATAAAGGCATCTTCGGTTTCACCGCTACGGTGCGAAATAACCGCGGTAAAGCCGGCATCTTTGGCCATTTTAATCGCAGCCAGAGTTTCGGTTAATGAACCAATCTGGTTAAACTTAATTAAAATTGAGTTACCGATGCCCTGCTCGATACCGCGGGTCAGAATTTTGGTGTTGGTAACAAATAAATCATCACCCACCAGCTGTACCTTGCTGCCAATTTTATTGGTTAAGTCTTTCCAGCCATCCCAGTCACTTTCGTCCAGGCCATCTTCAATCGAGACAATCGGGTAGCGCTCGGTCAAACCGGCTAAATAGTCGTTAAAACCAAACGAGTCAAAGCTTTTATTCTCGCCGCCTAACACGTACTTGCCATCTTTATAAAACTCAGTGGCAGCGCAGTCCAGTGCCAGCGTCACATCGTTGTTCATTTCATAGCCGGCAGTTTTCACGGCTTCAACAATAACGGTCAATGCTTCTTCGTTTGACTTCAGATCCGGTGCAAAGCCACCTTCATCACCCACAGCGGTATTCAGGCCACGCTTTTGCAGCTCTTTTTTCAGGCTGTGGAAAATTTCCGCACCCATCCGAAGGGCCTCAGCAAAGGTTTTAGCACCGACCGGCTGTACCATAAACTCCTGAATGTCTACGTTATTATCAGCATGCTCACCGCCATTGATAATATTCATCATCGGTACCGGCATGCTATATACGCCCGGCGTGCCGTTTAATTCAGCAATATGTTGGTACAACGGAATTTTTTTATCTGCTGCTGCCGCGCGGGCGACAGCTAATGATACGGCCAGAATGGCATTGGCGCCCAGCTTACTTTTGGTTTCGGTGCCGTCTAAATCGATCATGATCTGGTCGATCTCAGCTTGTTTATAGGCATTCTTGCCTTTAAGTGCGCCCTGAATAGCCCCATCGATATTGGCGACAGCCTTAGTTACGCCTTTGCCTAAGTAACGGCTTTTATCACCGTCACGCAGCTCTAACGCTTCGCGTGAACCGGTAGAGGCACCCGATGGTGCACAGCCACGCCCCATGGCACCGCTGGCTAAGTACACATCGGCTTCAACGGTTGGGTTGCCGCGCGAGTCCATAATTTCACGGGCTACAATTTTTACTATCTCAGACATGCTATAAATCCCCTGTTCTAAAACGAAAAAACCGGGTTACTCACCCGGCTTAGCAAAAGTTATACGCGTTGCTTTTTCTGAAATTTGTACGCCGCAGCGACAAATGCCTGAAACAGCGGGTGACCATCACGTGGGGTCGAGTTAAATTCCGGGTGAAACTGGCCAGCCACAAAAAACGGGTGCGACGGAATTTCTACCATCTCAACCAGCTGATTATCGGCCGATAAACCCGACACCACTAACCCCGCCTCTTCTAATTTTGGCCGCAAGTTGTTATTCACTTCATAGCGGTGACGATGCCGCTCCTGAATAACCGCTTTGCCATAAATTTCACGGGCTTTGGTGTTATCAACAAGATTACAGTTCTGACTGCCCAGGCGCATGGTGCCGCCCAAATCAGACTCATCAGAACGCGTTTCTACTGAACCGGCGGCATCCAGCCACTCGGTAATTAACCCCACCACCGGATAAGCCGTGGCTTTATTAAATTCGGTAGAATGAGCGCCGGCCATACCTGCCACATTGCGGGCATACTCAATTAGCGCTACCTGCATGCCCAGACAAATACCTAAGTAGGGCACTTCCTGTTCGCGGGCATACTGCGCTGCGACAATTTTACCTTCCACACCGCGCTCGCCAAAGCCGCCGGGCACCAGAATGCCATCCAGCCCAGAGAGCATGGCAACGCCTTTGCTCTCAACGTCTTGCGAATCAATATATTTAATATTAACCGTTACCCGGTTTTTCAGGCCGGCATGGCCTAGTGCCTCATTTACCGACTTATAAGCATCGGGCAGTTCGACATATTTACCGACCATACCAATGGTAATTTCGCCCATCGGGTTCGATTCCTGATACAGCACTTGTTCCCACTCCACCAAATCGGCTTCGGGCGCTTCAATATGAAAACGGCGGCATACCAGGTCGTCCAGGCTTTGCGACTTTAACAACGCCGGGATCTGATAAATACTCGAGACGTCCTTTAAGGAAATAACCGCTTTTTCTTCAACGTTGGTAAACAACGCAATTTTAGCGCGCTCATTGGCCGGAATAGCCCGGTCGGAGCGGCACACCAGAATATCGGGCTGAATACCGATAGAGCGCAACTCTTTTACCGAATGCTGGGTAGGTTTGGTTTTAATTTCACCGGCGGTGCCAAGGTAGGGAACCAGTGTCAGGTGCATAAACAGCGTACGCTCGCGGCCCACTTCGGTGCCAAGCTGGCGAATCGCTTCTAAAAATGGCAGTGACTCAATGTCACCTACGGTGCCGCCAATTTCCACAATGGCAATATCGTAACCTTCAGCGCCGCGCACCACCCGGTTTTTAATTTCGTTGGTAATATGTGGAATAACCTGAATGGTGGCGCCTAAATAATCGCCACGGCGTTCTTTGCGCAGCACTTCAGCGTAAATACGGCCCTGGGTAAAGTTATTCAGTTTGGTCATTTTGGTACGGATAAAGCGCTCGTAATGGCCAAGGTCCAAATCTGTTTCGGCACCGTCTTCGGTAACAAACACTTCACCGTGCTGAATGGGGCTCATGGTGCCCGGGTCTACGTTAATGTAGGGGTCTAATTTGAGGATGGTAACCTTTAAACCACGCGCTTCCAGAATCGCTGCCAGCGACGCTGCTGCGATGCCTTTACCTAAGGAGGAAACCACGCCACCCGTCACAAAGATATATCTTGTAGTCATGAGACCCCTGAGACAATAGTAATCAATAAAAAATACCAATATTGCAAAAACACCAGGCTACCAGTGCGTTAACACGGTACTACTGCGGGTGTACAAGAATTGGTATCAGGACGGGAGGAAAGTATAGCAAAGGCTTGGCAGCCACTCAATGTAAAGCTGCTGAGCAGATGATTAAATCTAAAAACAACAGGATAAAACGGCTTAAGGGGGTTAGTAAAACTTCAATTGTTGAATGAACCCCCTAAGACTGTAAGACCAACGTTTTTTTAGCCATACTGTCATTTAACGGGTATCAGGCTAAAATAAAAGTGTCAAGGCCGCTTGCGCTAAGGAAATAATTAATACAATGCGCGATGATATTAAACGACCGGCGAATCAATGGATAGAACTGCTGGCAGAAAAGGAATTGCCGGCAATAACGTCGATTGCAAGCTTGCTGGATAAGTTTGAGAACGACGATAGCTCATCGATCCCGCAGCTTAGCAAAGCGATACTGCACGATCAGGCGCTCTCTTCCACTCTGTTAAAAGTGGTAAACACGTCTCAGTATGCGTCCATAAGAAAAGTTACCACGGTATCGCGAGCTGCTATTGTGCTCGGTATTCAATCCGTTAAAAACATCTGCCTGACGTCTAAAATATTAGAAGGTTTATTGCAGGCTGAAAACCTGTCACCTCATGTCTACGATAGGCTGCTTATGCTAATGGCCAACGCCTTTTACGCGGGCTTGCTGGCCAGAATGATGGTACCCGATTACAGCGATGACACGCAGGAGGAGGTGTATCTGGCGGCCATGTTATATCACATTGGCGAAACGTCATTCTGGAGCACCGGCAGTGAATTGACAGATGAGTTGATTAAACAAGTGCATTTGCCCGCCGCCGAATTTGAACAGCAATGTCTGGATATTATCGGGGTAAGGTTTCAGACGCTAAGTATCGGCCTGGCCAAAACCTGGAATTTAGGTGAATTGTTGATTAAATCGCTGGATCAACCGCATAGCAGGGCCGTAGAAATGCAGAGCATCAGCCTGGCAAACCGGCTTAGTGCAGCCATTTATTCGCCTGACGGCAACCGGGCCGAATTAGACAAAGTGCTGCAGGACATTGCGACCATAATGAAACTAAATCGGCGTCAGCTTACCGAACGAATAGAGCAAACCCGCCTGTTAGCCATTAAGCTGCTGGGGTCTTACGGTGCTTCAGTGCTGGAGGAGCATATTAAACCTCTGCCAAAAAGCATCGACTTTAAGCACTACGATAATCCGGCACACACACTTCGCGTGTCACCAGAAAAAGCGTTATTGTTAACCCTGCAGGAATTAACCAGACTGACCATGGCGGGTACCCCCATCAACGAGTTACTCAGCGCAGCGGTGCACCATATTGCCAAAATAACCGACTTTAGCAGCTGTGCTTTTTGGATATTAAGCAGTGACAAATCCAAAATTGAGTCTCGTTTACGTTGCGACAATCATGGCCAGATTGATTCCTTCAGACGCGCGTTATCGTTACATCAAACCATCAATCTAATCAGTCTGGTAATAGATAAAGACATTCCCATTCTGGTTACCGACGTTACGCTGCCAAAGTGGCGTAATTATGTCACGGCTGAAATGGAACAATTCATCGGCAAAGGCTCAATTACCATTGCACCGGTTAAAATTGGCACTAAAATTATCGGGGTTATCAGTGGCCTGTTATCACAGCACGGCAGGAAAATCAGCGATGAACAATTCAGTCAGTTTTGTTTTATTATTGAGCACTTAAATATGTGCCTGATGATAAGCTCTCACAAAGCCTGATTGTTTTACAGCAAAGGTGTTCTGGTCTGTCTTATCAGGGTCCGCCAGTAAGCAGCCAGCCTAACAATTAAAGACGTTAAGTCTTAGCATTAATAAACTGACTGACCACTTTTCCACTGGCAGTTACAGCTGCCAGGCGTAGCTGAACTTTAAAAACGCGCTGCGTTCAGACGGTGTTATCCGACTAAGCTCATCATCCTGCAGGCTGCCATCGCTGTAGCCAACGAAAAATACCGTTTGCGGGTTTAATTTATAAGAGTAAAGCAACTGCTTATTCAGCTGGCGGCTGCGCGCGTTCAGTTGTTGCTGCGACATATTCTGATAGTTCTCAAGTTCGCGCTGCAAGTCGGTATAAAGCAGTACCAGACGCAGCGCACTGCGGTTTGAAAACTGATAGGTCAGCCGCATATCGGTTAAATTAGCCGTAAACACTCTGTCTGACTGATAATCCATGCTTGTCTGATTATACCGTAACGACAATTCCAGATGCCGGTTGAAAGAGTAGCGGCCCTCAAGCTCAATCCGGTTCTGATCAGATAAGCGGTTATTGGTTAAATCAAGCGCCGTACCATGCTGCCAGAAGGCGAAAAACATCATACCGGCGCCAGGCGACACCTCAGCAAATAACGACAGTCCCTGTTCATCAAAGCGCTCGGTATTACCGCTTATCGCCAGCGACGTATTATCCAACCGCCGACCGACCCGCTCGCGCTGATAAGTACCCAGCTCCAGGTAGCTGCCAAGTGGGCCAAAAATACCGGCATAGCCCTCCGCTTCTTCTTCAATAAATTCACCCGCCGCATTATGGGTGGTATCCCAGTCGCCACTCACGCGCACCCGGTTAATCACGTTATCAGCAGCCATGTGCCAGATATATTCACCACCGGTGGTAAATTTATTCCAGTCAGTTTCCGGCATAAACCCTAAATCAGCCCTGAAAGCTTTGCTGCGAGCGTCATAACGGCCGAACCAACGCCAGTTGCGTTCTGAATGCTGATAATTTATCCGGTATGCCTGACCATTGAATGGCTGCTCAGTGTTATAACGCTGCAACGCTTCACCTCGTAACCCCATCTGCCCAGCGCTCCTGCTCTGACTGTACAACCATTGCAGGCTAACGATGTCTTTAGGGGTTAACCGGATATTCGCGTCAACTCCACTCAGGCCATTGTAATAATCTCCGGCCTCGCGCCAGGTACCAATAGCACCAACACTTATCATGTTGTTGTAGGCAAAACTGTAGCGTGCCGCCAAATTTTTACTGGCAGTATCCATAACCGCAATATCAGAGCCGAGATTTCCGGGGAGCACCAGAGTTGTGCTGTCATCATCGGCCGCGAAAAAGCCGTAGGTATGTTGGCCGGTACGGCCGGTTATCTTAGCCCCGGCGTTTGGCGCACTAATATTACGGGTGTGCACCAAATTATGCGGCGTTGCAAAATAGTCAGCATTTTCGGTAAAAAAGGGACGGCTTTCGGCGTAAAACAGCGTGAACGGATTATTCACCGATAGCTGCTGCGCATCGGCTTCAACCTGGGAGAAATCCGGGTTCAGTGTCGCGTTTAAAGTAATGTCCGGGCTAATCGCCCATTTGGCATCCAGACTAAGCTCGACGTTATTTTCACCTTGCCAGTCCTGTTGTTGTCGCACATTGCGCTGCTCGCTGCGCCCTGCCACTAAAGACGCCGCAATAATCGCGTTGGTGCTGCTGGTTGCTTGTGCAAACCCGCGGTAGGCGGGCATCTGGCAAACCCAACACTTATTAGCATGGCTTATTCTTGCACTGGATAGCCGTACCCGCTGATCGCGTGGCATAAAGCGAACAAATTCCAGCGCCCAGGTTTTAAGGCCAGCTTGTGGCGGAAAATTCATTACCGCAAACGGAATCGCCATCTCTACCACATAACCTTCATGGGTAAACTGGCCAGCTGCATGCCAAAACCCATCCCAACTAGCTGTTTCATGACCGGTTTGAGCGTTTTCAATTGAATCTGCCTGGCTGCCAAGTGGATTAGCAAAAAACTGATATGCCAGCTGTTTATTGTTGTATGGGTCTATTTTTACCCCCACCACGTCATCATTCCAGATGTTGTCGCGGTTACGATAAAACGCCCGGATCTTTTCAGGCTGCGGGTCGGGTGCAATAAAGCCGATGTACAAAGTCTGGCCATCATCAAAAACGCGCGCTTCGGTGGCAATATCAGATACGCCCTGATCAGTGGGCTGTGTCATAAAATGGATCGTGATCCGTTTTGCCTGCTGCCAGACAGATTCATCCAATTTGCCGTCCACCACTATGCTTGGCTCAGGCACTAATGTCGGAATATCCTCGGTTTGCGCGTGTCCAGCAGTGCTCAGCAGTAGACAACTTACAGAAAAAATGGTCAGAACGGCGGAATAAAAAGTGGACGGCATAAACTTCCCGGAATGCTAAGCGCGTGAATCAATACAAAGTGAAAATAATGACGCGCATCATACCGGTTTATTTAAAATTGACAGCAATAGTGCGTTAAACAGGCCATATTCAGAGCTGTACTTATGTCGTGTTTAAGCCGTGCTATGTTTTTATGCCGCTTACGGTTTTTTTCAGTTGCCGTTTTGCTATCCGTTATCGATCAGTTCCCGCTTCACCCGCACCGCCGTGCTTTTAGGCCGGATGGGTTTGCCCCTGCCTTCCAGGTGCGCCCGGGTAAAGGACGCCCCAAACAGCAGGATCATTGATGAATAGTTTACCCATAACAACAGCAGCGCCAGTGAGCCAGCGGCGCCATAAGCCGATGCTGTCGCGGTATAGGCAAGGTAAATAGAGATTAGAGAGCGCCCCACCGTGAATAAGATGGCAGTAATAAAGGCACCAAGCAGCACATCGCGCCACGACAACAACACGTCAGGCAAGATTTTAAACATCGCCGCGAACAGCAGCGTAATCACCAGCAACGACAGCACCAGCTCCATCCCAACCAACATCCAACCCGGCACCGGCAGCCACCCTTCTGCATAAGCCATAACGCTACGTAAAACCACAGACAATAGCAGCGACACCAGCATAATAAAGCCAATGGCCAGAATGATGGTTAATGACAGCAAGCGGCTTTTAAGATACAGCAACAGGTTATTCTTCGACGGACGTGGCGCTACATCCCAGATTTGATTCAGCGATTGCTGCATCTGGGCAAAAACGGTGGTGGCGCCTACTATCGTAGCGACAATCCCGATTAATGCCGGCCAGATGCCGCTTTGATCAATTTGTGAGTTCACGACGGCCGTTTGCACCACACTGGCGGCCTGTGGACCTAAGGTGCTCTCAAGCTGGGTAAAAAGTTGTCCCTGCACCGCGCTTTCACCAATAATCAACCCCACCACCGCTACCACCACCACCAAAATAGGTGCAATAGAAAACACGGTAAAAAATGCCAGCGCAGCAGCATAAATAAACGCCTGACTGCCTAGCCAGTTTTTGATGGTGGCACCTAAAATGCTTAACCAGTACTGCACCACAGCGGGAAGTTTGTCGTAAATCTTTGCTACCATTGCGTTAAATTCCTTTATCGTGAAAGAGGTACTTGTAACCACTGATAAAATACCACCTGCTATGGCATTATTTCGCCCTTAGCTGCTTTAAAGCCGTCAGAACAAACTGTTTCAGGTGAATGGGAATAATCACAAACAATGCTACGCCGTGGTTAAAGTTCGGGTTTACCAATTGATAGTATTGAATTTCAGGTTTATCACTGGCCTTAAACGCTGCTAATTCACCTGCAGAGTAATTACTTCCCCTACCCACCACCACCAAACACCGCGTGGCGATAATATGGCTAATGTCACCACTATGATTAAAGCGCTCAAAAAGGTCAACCGGACCGTTACCCGCCGGATGAGGCCAGATAATACCGGTATTTTTAGCAATGGCCCGGTACATTGCCGGGCTTAGCATGGTGTCTGCATAATAGAGCTGGCGCCAGGGGCGACGCAGCCAGCATTTAAGGCTCTGGGCCATTGAGAACTGAAACGTATTACCGCCTTTTCGATATTCCGGGAAAAAACCTGCTGAAGCCCGAATAATAGTAGCAGCGCCTTCATCCGTAAAGGTAAGCAGGCAGTAACCGACTAACCGCTCAGCATCGAAGTACAGCCTTAGCTTGCGCTCAAATGCTTCTGCACTATCAAAGTACTTTGCCAGATAAGCCGTTGGCGCCACATTAACAAAACTGGACGAGATCACGCTACTTACCGCCTCGCGCTCATCGTCAGTCAGCCATTGCCTGGTCTGGGTCAAATCTTTGTATCGTAACCTCATTTGACAGCTCACTTGAGTGCCTGGTAATTGGTCACTGCGGTGTTGGTATCTTCATCAGTAGCCACGTTATCACAACCGTTATTGATATTGCTTTCGAACTTACGCCGAAGAGGTTGGCTAGTATAAACTTTTTGGCTATGTACTCTAAAAACTGAACAAAAATATTTAGAAGTAAATTAAGAGCAAAGAGTAACCATGAGTGTGCTTTAGGAGTCATCGAGTGTGCCACCTTTTTTGAGAAACATAACGTCGGCGGCAGCGCTTTGTCATGCCGCGGGCTCCCCTACGAAGTTAAGCTCTAGCCCGTTACCAGCGGGATCTAAAAGAAAAAGTTGCACTTGATCCATTTCAGGGACTATCGATTGCCTGTACTCAATACCTTTTGAATCTAACCATTTTTTGGCCGACGGCAACCCAGTTACTCGGAACGCGAAGTGATCTAAATAGGTATTTGAGCCAGACCTATTAACTTCAGACACAGTTAAATGAATGATTGCTTTTTCTGAAGCATAAAGCCAATACCCCATGCGACTGAAGCTGGGTCGGTTACCTACTTTCAGGCCCAAAATCTCTTCGTAAAATTCCCGGACCTCCTCAATGAGATTCTCTGGCCCGGAAATATTTAGATGATCAATATATTCTACTTTCATGGGGGAAGTATCTCCGGCAGCCTATGGCTGCGTACTAATGCGCCTTGATAAGGGTTGCTCATACATTTAGATAATACCTAATGCTATATACATAAATTATTGATAATAAAGCACTTGAAGCGAAAAGACCGAGGCGCACCCAAGATGCCGATGTTGATTTTTCAGAGAAAAAGCTAATTTCAATGAAGCGATCAAATTTGCTAACGAAATAACCTGAAATGAAAACTACAATTGCTTGGCCTAGTGCTTCAAACTTGAATGCTTCATGAGCATAATATGGAGTTAAATAAGCCCCAAATCAATTTCGCTCGCTGCATAAAGCGGAACAGAATAATAGTCACTTTGCAGGTTAGTTATGGCTAAAAGTATCATAGCTGCACCCTTAGTAATCACAAGCAATAAGAAAAATGCTATCGCGTACCTGATAATATACCTGCTAACGCCAAGCTTACCGGTGGAACAATTTGGCGCGGCTTTTTGCGTGTCTTTGCAAAAACCGTGACAAATTATGGAATCCGGTAGAGCGCCTTGATAAATTTATTTATGCCGCTTGGAAATTGTATGGTGATACATGTAGCGACTCTTTTTGTTGTCTTGTTTGCCAAAGGTCATATGCATTTTGTAGTCTCAACCAATGGTCAGCAGACGGCTTACCAAAAGCCATCTCCAATCGCACTGCCATTTCAGGAGTAACTGAGCCACGAGCATTTAAAACTTTAGATAGCGTTTTACGGCTAACATCTAGGTGGCTTGCAACGTCTGTTATGGTTAAACCTAAAGACTCAATTACCAGATCTTTGATAATTTCACCGGGGTGTGCGGGGTTAAACATAGCCATTAGTGATAATCCTCGTAATTCACAATTTCAGCATCCTTACCAACGAAGCGATAAGTGACTCTCCAGTTACCACTTACGCGAACAGACCATATGCCCTTTCTGTTACCTTTAAGCTCATGCATAATTAAACCAGGTAAATCCATATCGTCTGGCGTTTCGGCTTGATCCAAGTTGGTAAGTATCAGGCGCAACTTTTTCTCATGCTTCTTCTGGATTCCAGAAGTGTTACCTGATGAATAGAACTTTTGTAGGCCTTTATGAATGAAGCTTTTAATCATAAAGTGAATTGTAACCTCATGGGTTCCGCATTGCTAGAGAGTATTTAAAATTTAACGCTTTGCTAATTGGCTGCCGCAGCGCAGCGTAGGCAGTCCAGTGGAGGCCACGCTTTTTGTGGCCGGAACGAAATTAAGCAATTTGTTAAATTGCATTTGGTTTCAACCCGATGTCAGAACACACTTCGGGTAAAATCTGTTCTGTGAGGCCTGCAGGAAGGCGCTCCAATTTTGGAAGTGCTAGTTGCCGCTGATCAGCATCTTCGCCAGTCGTGATTGTTTCAATCCAAGGCTTAAAGAAAGACACTCTGGAATACACTTCCACTACACCGTACTTCCCGATATCGCCGCCTTCAACTCTGGAGCTAATGCCGAGTAAGTGGCTCGTACCGTCAACAGTCAGATAGGCTGGGCCGCCACTATCGCCCCCACCAGAAACACCTTCGTGTGGTAAAGCTGCATCATCTCTGTCAAATTTGAATTTTAATAGCGGCCCCTCTGCTTGTTCGATTCGATTTTCGGCTTTTCGTAAAACTCCGCCATTTTCATAATTATCAACCGTTTGTCCGGTTAGCCCATTTCCAGTGCCGCCAACACCGATAAACCATATTATCTTGCCAACTTCATCTGTTTTTTCATACAAACTCGCCGGTTCTACATCCTTTATTTGATTTACTAATTTTATTAACGCAATGTCGTGACTTTTACCTGGCTGATAATCTTTATGAACAAAGACACTTTCCACTTTGTGGTAGCCATTATTTAGACCGATGTAGCTACCAGAATTAATACAGAAAGTTGCGTGAGCGGCAGTCACAATCCAATCAGGCTTAATTAATGTGCCATGAGCCCCATCAACATACAGTGTTGCCAATGCTGCAAAATCTGCAGAATCAGCAAGATATTTTTTGTCATCAACATCATGACGGACCACAATTGCTGAAGCCGATAAGCTTGAAATTATTAATAAAAAAGACAGAAATATACGCATGACTTCCCTATGCAATTTAACGCCCAAATTTAGCGCGGAAAGCCGCGCAGCGGGTTGACGTCGCAGCCAGCGTTTTTTGCTGGCGATAATATTTGCT
>DEYP01000021.1 GCA_002364615.1 Arsukibacterium sp. UBA3155
TGATGAAGATCCGGTAACCGGCTCTATTCATTCCGGGCTGGCGCCTTACTGGGCTAAGCAGTTAGCCAAAACAGAATTAGTGGCGTATCAGGCATCAGCGCGCGGCGGCATTTTATATTGCAAGATCAGCAATGATCGGGTGTTAGTGTCAGGATTTGCGGTGTTGTATCTTAAAGGTACTGCTTATATTTAAGGAAAAGTTTGTTCTCTCTGCATGCGGGATACAACAATCTACTCCTCTTAAGCTAAGCTACATCACGGATGAGC
Source organism: Arsukibacterium sp. UBA3155 (assembly GCA_002364615.1). Taxonomy (GTDB): domain Bacteria; phylum Pseudomonadota; class Gammaproteobacteria; order Enterobacterales; family Alteromonadaceae; genus Alishewanella. The sequence goes on from DEYP01000021.1 coordinate 268, forward strand.
TGCCGGTATTGTAGCCTGCTATCCTAAATCGCTGCTAAACCCGCAGACTAACCATTTTAAAAAACTATTAATCTGCATCCAGTTTAATAAGTCAGTCGTTACTTATATACCCGATAGCTGTTGTCCAATGTTGGAGTTGATCGGTATACCCGCAAAAAAACGGAGAAATACTATGATTTCCAAAAAAACAGCGTTGGCTTTGCTAATTGCAACTGGCGTTTTTAGCTCATCTGCAATCGCAGGCCATACTAACAACCTGCTGGAAGCGACACTGGATGGCAGACAAGAAGTAGCCAATGATGACAGCAACAAAAGAATTTCCGGTGATCCAAATGGCAGAGGTGAAGCTTATGTGTTTGGCATCGACAATGATGCTTTTACCCTGTGTTATGTTCTAACCGTTGAGAAAATCCAGCTTGTTCCTGTTGGCAGTGGCATGGCTGCTCACATTCACAAAGGCAGACGAGGTGAAAATGGTCCGGTAGTGGCGGTGTTAGCCGGGCCTGAAGACGGTAATGCAGCAGATTGCCTGACAGAAGGTGAAGCAGGTAAGTTTCCTACCGGTATTAGTGTAAGCGAAATTCTTGAAAATCCAGAAGAATACTACATTAATGTGCATAACCCAGACTATCCATCAGGCGCCATTCGTGGCCAGTTATTCTATCAATCTGATGAATAACCGCTGCTAGTCCAGACATAAAAAAGGGCGTTCAGCCCTTTTTTATTGACCTGCTGTTTTATCTCTGACAGATAATATGGTGCGCGGCAGGCCGTCTAATAACCAAGCGCTTAATTCGTTGTTTCTGCGAACATTTGTTTACACTCTCCATTTGAATCTGCCAGCTTGCTGGGTTTTAATAAGCCAAAAAAAGAGAGAAAACACCATGGACCTTAAGCGCTTATTCTCAGGAACAGTCGCCGTTAGCCTGCTGTTAGCCGGCTGCGGTGAACCCGGTTATCCTGATCATCTGCACGTGCAACGGATTGACCAACCGGATCTGAAGGCGATGTTAATCACGCCTGAAAGCCCTGACAAGGTGCTGCCTACTGTGATCGTAGTCGGTGGCTCAGATGGCGGGCTCAATAGTGCAACAACTGCAGCTCAGGCCTTCGCAGAACAGGGTGTTGCCGCACTGGCTGTCGGTTATTTTGGTATGCCCGGATTGCCGGAAACACTAAACCGTATCCCGCTGGAGTATTTTGACGCTGCTCTTCAATACATTGACACATCTGCACAGCTAAGTCGCAACCAGTGTCAAAAAGTGGCGATTATCGGCAGCTCACGCGGGGCTGAACTTGCCTTGTTGCTTGGTGCCAATTATGCTGACTACGGTCCGGTAATGGCCGTGTCGCCCAGCTCGCATGTGTGGGGCGCTGTGCAAGACAGCGATGCTGCCGCCTGGACGCTGAATGGGCAACCGCTGAATTATGTACCGCGCCATTCCCAGCCCGATTATTCGGCCAAACGCTTTGTTGGCCGTGAGTATTTTAAACAAGATTTACAGCACCCCGATGCGCTTGCCGCACGTATCGCTATCGATTCTATTCAGACTGAACTATTACTTTTTGCCGGCGCCGATGACCAGCTCTGGCCTTCGGCCCAAATGGCAAAGGCAATTGCAGCTGAGCTTAAACAAACTGCCCCGCAATCAAGGGTTACGTCCGTTATTTACCCTGCTGCCGGCCACGTTATTACTCCGGGGCTGCCTGCGAATTTAACCGAAGTCGCGCTTAAAGGCGGCCAAAAGCTGGTACTCGGCGGTCAGCCTGAGGCTAATGCGAGGGCGCAGCAGGATATTCTGAAGCGGGCCGTTCATGCCATCAAACATCCGGTTTGCTATGACAGCAACGCTACATTTAACCGCAGCAAACTTGACGAATTAGACCAGTTTATTAAAACGACCCATACCTCTTCGATGGTGTTGATGCGCTCCGGTGAAGTGGTTTTTGAATTTGGCGATATTCATCAGAAACATACTATTCATTCCATCCGTAAAGCGATGCTAAACTCTTTGTACGGCATTTACGTTGAACGTGGGGTAATTGACCTCAATGCCACCCTTACTGAGCTGGGAATTGATGATATTACCCCCCTTACTGCAACCGAGAAAACCGCAACCCTTCGCCAGTTATTGCAGTCGCGCTCGGGAGTTTATCTGCCCTCTGCAGCAACGTCAGACGGAATGCTGGCCGCAATGCCCGCAAGGGGGCAGTTCAAACCTGGCGAGCAGTACGTGTATAACAACTGGGATTTTAACGTGGCCGGTGCCATTTTTGAAAAGCTGACCGGCGAATCAATTTACACTGCTTTTCAGCGGGAAATAGCCAAACCGCTGGGCATGCAAGACTTTGCAGGAAACTACACAACTATCGATAATGACACCGTCCTTAGTGATCTTCAGGTCGATGGCTTTTATCAGTATGAACCTGAAAAATCAGCATTCCCGGCCTACCATTTCCGGATGTCCGCCTATGATATGGCGCTTTACGGCCAGTTATATGAAAACGGCGGCGTGTGGCATGGCCAACGTATTTTGTCACGAGACTGGATTGAGCAGAGCACAACCTCATATTCCGTCACAAATAAGTACATGGACTTCGGCTACGGCATGCTCTGGAATGTGATCAATGCTAACGATAAACGGCCGGACAAAGCATTTTTTCATACGGGTGTTGGCATTCATATGCTGGGAGTATACCCAGCCTCAGATCTGGTTTTTGTGCATCGCGTTCAAACCGAATCTGACTACGAGTTTGACCAGCAAAACCTGTATAACATCATCGGTCGGGTGTTCGACGCGCTGGAGACTGCAGAATAAACTCTGCTGTGAATGGGTGACAGCACCAGTTAACCCGCTAAACCGCGCACTTGCGCCCTGAAGCAGAGGAGTCTGATTTTGGAACTAGCTATTTATATTGTTGATGCCTTTACCAAACAACGGTTTAAAGGCAATGCTGCCGCGGTGGTGCCAGTACAAGATTGGCTTGCGCCTGAGGTAATGCAAAACATTGCGGTCGAAAATAACCTGTCAGAAACCGCCTTTATCCGCGCGTTATCGGCCAATCAATATGAAATTCGCTGGTTTTCGCCGTTAACTGAAATTGACTTTTGCGGCCATGCGACGTTAGCAGCCTCTTTTGCGATATTTCAGTACCTGGGCGGGCGGGGTGAAATTGAGTTTGTAACCCGGGAAGTAGGATCCTTGTTTGTGAAGCAGCATAGCGACGGCCGAATTGAAATGAGCTTTCCTAACCAATGCCCGGACCTGTTAGAACAAGATGAAATTCCGGATGCTTTGCTGGCAGGTTTATCGGTAACACCCATGCAGGTGCTAAAAAACCGCCAGGCTTATTTTGCGGTAATGGCGTCGGAGCATGATGTAAAAGGCCTGAGCTACATTTCAGAACAGCTGAAACAGTTAGCGCCCTTTGATGTGGTTGTAACTGCAAAAGCCAGTGCCAGCACCAACACAGATGAGTATGATTTTATCTCCCGCTATTTCTGGCCAGCTAACGGTGGTGATGAAGATCCGGTAACCG
>DEYP01000018.1 GCA_002364615.1 Arsukibacterium sp. UBA3155
TCTACTTTTTATGGGTAAGAACAATTGGTATATATAGGTATTATCTATAACTACTTAATTAAACAATGTCTGTAGCAGTAATATTACGTACTGTTAAGCACTAGGTATTACTCTAAATTACTGTAGAGAAATACATACCACGTTAATCCTTTTGAGATAACAGCAAAGAGGATTAGTCATGGTTTACAAAAAATTAGTTATAGCGAATACACCCGAAGCAGAGCAATTTACTAGCTATCCAGTTTTATCAAACATAGGGCCTTTGAGCCCTTATTACTTAGACCGGATACTAACAATTGTAGACAGAGCATTAGCTGACCACCCCAGAACACTGGCGATAAGGTTCGATCTACATCTTCCTTGTGGATATGGTGATGTTGGCTCAGACTTGATGACCAAATTTGTTGAATCGTTAAAAGCACAAATTAAAGCTGACTTACACCGAAGGGCTGCACAAGGCAAGAGGGTACATCACTGCAATATGCGGTACATCTGGGCAAGGGAGCGAGCTGATTCGGATTCACCACACTTTCATGTTGTCATTTTGTTGAACCATGATTCATATCACACATTAGGTGTTTATGTGGATGATCAGGCTCGGAACATGGCTTCCAGAATCCGGAAAGCTTGGGCAAGTACATTGAGGCGGTTGCCTGAAGAGATACTAGGACTGGTTCATTTCCCCGCAAATCCAACCTACAGCGTAAACGTCAACTCGCCTGATTTTTGGGCTATGAAAACTGACTTATTTCGTCGGCTAAGCTATTTTGCGAAGCTGGATACTAAAGAGTACGGTATTCATTCCCGTAGCTTCGGTTGCAGCTTGAAGTAGTGATTTGGTTATTTTCAAAGATAATATAGGTTTAAGATTTCTTCGGTACCATCAACGCAAAAATAAATCTTGCAAGCGATCTTAGAGCGGGTTAGCCTTTACTTAAGGCGCCCGCCTCACTTACATGCGAGTGAAAACAGGCAAAAATCGCTAACGCGTATCAATGTTATGTATAAACAGAATTTACTAACTTAATTCCAGGTTGAGCTACCTGGCCTTAATCGCATGCGGTCATGGTTAATTGCCCACGGCACTCAGCCACCGGAGTTAATTTATGTACAATCTATCTTCAACTGCGCATGCAGTTCTGCAACAACTTAAAAAACAAATCACTTCAGTGCCAACCCGAGCTCAGATACTTGAACTGCTGGCTGCGTATTTCGATTATAAAACTTACGCTGCTTTCAAGGCTGACGTCTCAATCAACGAAGATCAACTTAAGGCAGCAATTGCAGACCGTGCATCAGCACACTCGCGTTTACTATCAAGACTTACAGAATTAAGGCTATCAGCATCACTAGTTGACCGGCTTGAGCAAAGCTTTATCCAACAACTGCAGTTAGTTAAGCTAGAACCCAAAATCAGCCTTTTGCGAATTGCGCAGTATCTGAAGATTGCGGGCGGTCCCATAAGACTCGATTCTAAAGAAAGGAAAGTAAGTTACGACTATCTAGCTAAGGGACGTGATGCCGAAAGTTCACTTCTCAGGTATGTCTGGCAGGCTCATGAGCTGGGCAAAAGTTATGGCGACAAAGACGATTACTCTGGTGCAAGTGCTTATTGGTATCAACAGCGTGAAGCTGGAGCTCAACTTTCCGCTGCGGCTACTCAATGGGCCAACGCTTATGAGCGACAGTTGGCAGCAGAGAAACGCCAACAAGATTTTCTATCGGCTTATGCTGATGCCATCCTAGCCAGTCCTAATACTACAGATATCATTCGAGAAAATGCTGAACCCAACCTTTGTTGTCAGCTCGATGCTTCATATCTGCTGTTCTTGTTTGAGCGTTTACCAATGGCGACTATGACCGACGACTTTTATTATGAATGGCATTATTTGGCGACCTTACAAAGGCCGTGTCATGAAAGCATGGTTGAGTTAGCTGAAGGCATTGAAGATTCAGTTGAGCTGTGGTCTTGGTATCTGTTTGGGCTAAGCCAGAAAATCGATATTACAGCGAGTAATCATTGGGCTATAAATTCTGACACTGGTGCAATGTGGGATGAAGATGGGCCTGCTGAAGTAGCTGGCTACGATGGTATTCACTTGCCTGCAATATCAGACAGCCAAAAGCATGAAGCCAAGTTAATGGCTGAACGTATGCAAAGCCTGATGAACTTGGTGCGCCAGCCAGCAAAAAAATAAAAACGGCATAAGGCTACCGCATATGCGGTAGCCTATATCTGCGTTAAATTTCCAGTTCAATAAAGTCTTTATCAATATCCTCCTGGGTAATGCCGATGTAGCGCAGCGTCACACCTTCAGAGCTGTGTCGCAGCATCTTCATTACCCTGGCAATGTCTTTGGTTGATTTGTATAAGTGGTAACCGCGGGTTTTGCGCATCGAGTGCGTGCCAAGGTCGATGCCGACATCTTCACCTATCAATGCAAAAGCCCGGCTAACATAACGACGTGATAGTGGCGCCGGCGGCAAGTTACCGGCTCGCTGATTTCGATACGACTGAAACAGATAAGTATGATCCAGGTGTTGTCGTCTAATCCTGTTGGTAATTTCAATCGTCTTCTGGTTAAGTTTAATATTGGCCAACTTGCCGGTCTTACCTTCTTTAAGTAATAATCTTTGATCCTGGATATCGGTAAACCGAACTGACAGCAGATCGGTTATTCGCAGTGCCAGGTTTAAACCAATATTCCAAATATCCGCCATTTGTTGGCCATAGTGCCTGTCCAATAGGTGACTAATCAGTTTCACCGTGTCCAGGCTTTTGACCGCTTGTACCTCAGCCATAGTCAAGTTCCTCTTTTCGATTAAAACGCAGTTTTGAGAACTTCAGCACAGTGCAAAAAGTAACAGTGCCGGTTTATAAGGCTTGCCAAGTTCCCAAAAGGCTAATTTGGGAACTTGGCCATTTATGCCGTTTTTCTACAAATTAGTTAAGTTACAGAAGCCCACGCTCTGCGAACGAAACAGCTGTTTCGCCTACCACAATGTGGTCCAGCACTTTAACGTCGATAACGGCCAACGCATCAGTTAGCCGGCGGGTGATGCGTTTGTCAGCCTCTGATGGTTCAGAAACTCCGGAAGGATGGTTGTGGGCAAAGATCACCGCGCCGGCATTGTGTTCCAGTACCAGCTTTACCACTTCACGTGGATACACCGGTGCAGCATCAATAGTACCGAAGAACAATTCTCTGAATTCGATTAGCCGATGTTGGTTATCCAGCAGCATTACCGCGAAAACCTCTCGCTCATGATGCGCCAGTTTGTAAGTTAAATAGTCCTTAGTGGCTTGTGGGTTAGTAAAGGCATCTTGCCGGGCATATTTCTTGGCAATCAAAGTCGCCGCTTTATCTAAAACTTCCAATGCAGCAACTGACCATTTTACAACGTCAGCAGCAGTAGGTTTAGGGGCCATAGGTTATCTCCTTTAAGGCATTTGTTTGCTTGTGCATAAAGGTGATATAGGTCTGAGATTTTTTCGATTTGGCATATTCGCCAACAAGGGTAAGAAAATACGCAACAGGCACATGGTCTGGACTAATACGAGGACCCGACCATGAAACTAATCAAATTAAAAGCAGTGATGGAATGCACCGGCCTGGCCCGTTCAACTGTTTATAAGTTTATCGCAGAGGACCGCTTTCCAAAGCCAGTTAAGCTGGGTACCAGAATGGTGGCGTGGGTGGAGGGTGAGATACAAGAGTGGATTCGAGAGAAAATTGATAGTCGAAGTTCTCATTAGGCAAACCACATTGCCAGCTCAGCTTATAAGTTATTGTAAGTTAGGGAAAAGCTGTGTAATGTTGTATGAATTAAACTTAAAATTTTTTAAGTTCGTGACTTATACTAGATAAGTATTCTCTGAAAAGGACGGTATATGGGGAAAATGAAGGGACTCTTGTTCGCTTGCTGGTTGCCAAAAAGAGCTTTCGATGCAATCGCTGTCAGAGGCTGAGGCCGTACAAAAATGGCTTGCCAACTTCGGAGATGCCGATCAACCAGCAGCTTTGGATTTGATTAATGAAGTAATGCTGGTCAGTAGAGATGATTTTGCTGACGGTTTGAAATCATTATTGGATTCGATTAGCGGTACTCCAAATTGTGGTATAAATATCGCTCTTTATGCTGAACGACCGATTAAGAAAGTTTTTGGCAGAATCCCAAGTTTTTTTCCTCAATCTAGACGTGGTCGAGCTGAAGGTAATGGCATTCCTCCGATAGTTGTTGACCCTAGAGATCAAGAGGTTGGCAGTGAGGGCGTTGTCGCGAATCTAATTACTGATTACTCCCGGCAGAAAGGGCCGAATTACATATCGCACCCCGGACCTGATAAATTGAGAAAAGAAAAAGTGAGAGTTATAGCGATTGTCACTGATTTCATTGGTTCCGGGAAGCGAGTTCTGGATATGCTTGAATCTTTAGGACATGTGGCAACTCTTAATAGCTGGAATTCTTATCATCTTATTCGGTTTGTTGTCCTGGCATACTCTGGTGCCGCTGATGGATTAAAAGCTGTTCGATCTCATAAGTTGCAACCTGAGGTTTTAATAGTAATGGGATGCCCAACTATTCAAAATACCTTTAAAGGCAAAAGACGGACAGAAGTGGAAAGAGTTTGTAAAAAATACCCCAAAAGAAACAAAAATCCTCTCGGGTTTATGCAGAGCGGCGCGCTAATCGCATTTTCTCATGGTTGTCCTAACAACTCACCGCCTATTCTTCATAGCAAAGCAGCCGGATGGAAACCTCTATTCCACGGGAGGAGCACCAGTGAGCTTCCTGCGGAATTATTTCAGCTCAAAGATTTTGAGCAGCGAGCTAAAAATCTTCTCGGTATTAGGGAGGCCAGGGAAACCCTCTCTAGCCATAAAAACAGTGAGTGGTTATCAGTATTAAAAGTGCTGTCGGCCGCAGAGTCAGGTTTAAGATTTACAGATGACATCTCTGCAAAAACTCGAATAGAGGTAAATTCCGTTAATGAAATCCTCTCATTGACAATACAAGCGCTTTGGTTGGATAGCCAGAACCGATTGACGCAGCTAGGGGAACGTGAGTTGGCTCGCTTTCGTAAGCGCCGAAAAAAAACGCCTTTGCTTGCTGGTGATGAAGGAAAATATTACTATCCAACTCAGCTGAGGACTTCATGATCGAGATTAGACATTTGTCACGAGAGTGGCAAGGGGTTCTGTTTTTGGGACCCTGGATGCGGGAGTTCCTGCATTCGTTTCGCGGAGCTGTATTTTCATGCTGCGCATTAGTGCGCGTTAGCCCAGGCGACGTCTTCAGGCTAACGCGCACTAATCCCCACCGAGGTGGGTCAAAGTAATGTCTTCATGGAGTTCTCAGCGCTATAAATTTGAAGGCGAAACACAAGGAATTGATGACAGCGTTCTAGATAGTTCTATTTCGGCAATTGGACGAATTCAGAAAGTTGACGAGCGGCTACCTATTATCTTAACTTTGCGTCATTTCAGCTTGTTGACAGATTGCCATTTCGGCTATCTGAGAAGAGTAGTAAGTCGAGAATCTAGAGAGTATAAACGCATTCTTTTCAAGAAAAAAGTTCCGGGCAGATCTCGTTATCGTGAGATACATGTCCCTGAACAAGAATTGCTTGAAGTTCAGCAATGGGTTACGGCAAAAATATTAAGTAATACCAAAGCGCACCATTCGAGCTTTGCATATCATCCTAATTCGCAACCGATTTTCGCAGCAAGCCAACATTGTGGCTGTAAATGGCTACTAAAAATTGATATCGAAGATTTTTTTCACAGTATATCTGAGAGAATGGTTTATAAGGTTTTTAAGGACCTTGGTTATAATAAGCTGCTATCGTTTGAGTTGGCTCGAATAACTACAATTGTGAAAGCTAGGGACAAAAGCCAAGCTTCATCAGACTTAACTAAGTGGCCTGCCATTCCGACGTATTGCAAAAATAGTGAAGGCTTTCTTCCGCAGGGTGCTCCATCAAGCCCAATGCTTTCAAATCTTGTTATGAAAAGTGTTGATGAAAAGCTGGCAACTTTAGCCAAGACTAATGGGTTTATATATAGTAGGTATGCTGATGATCTTGCATTTTCAACGAAGCTGAATGTAGGCATGGTATCTATGAGACAGTTAAGTAAGCTAGTTAGCTGTTTACTTAGCGCGGAAGGGTTTAATCTGAATAAGAGAAAAACAGTCATTCGTGGGCCAGGCACTAGGAGAATTATACTCGGCATTTTAGTCGATAGTAAAAAACCTAGATTAAGTAAGGAATACAAGGATGATTTACGGCAGCATCTTTACTACCTATGCTCTCAGGATCATGGGCCGTCAAAGCATGCTGAAATACGTAAAATTTCAGTTTCAACTTTATTTCACCATATTAGGGGTAAGATAGCATGGGCAGAAAAAGTTGAACCAGAATTTGGCGCATACTGCTTGGAGCAATTCAATGGTATAAAGTGGCCTCCATTGGGCTATTAATAAGCCAAAGCATTCGGATACAAATCAGAAAAGTTTGAGTTAACGTGTGATTGATACGAAAGTTCACCTAGCTATATTTGTTATCATATTAAAATACTAAAAATTTAAGTAGTATCTTTTAAAAAGCATGCCGCTTAACTTCATCCAAATTCGCTACCATTATCTGCTGCGCCTCCGGGCGCGCTTCTATCTTTGCCAGGTCCAGGTTTAATGCCTGCACGGCATAGGGTACCAGCGCAGAGCGTACTGAAATAACCCGTTTACCGTCAGTCATATTGTAATCTTCGGCAATAATGGCTTTTTGATAGTCGCTTAACCTGGAGTCTGGCATTAGCACGATGTCTATTTTGGTATTCCAGCGATCATCCTGAACTTTGGTCATATTGGCATCGCCTTCGATGCCATTTATGCCGCGAAACCGACTCAGCACAAAATCGCGATACTCCCGGTTCTTTTCGCAGTAAGCACGTACATGCCAGCGAAGTGGGGTACAAACCAGAGTGTGCGGGGCGATTATGCGGCTTTCTTCATCAGGCGAAGTGAGTGACACGTAGCCCATATCAATCTTTTTGCCATCGCGCGCGGCTTGAACCAAGGCGCGTAAAATGTCCGGATTAACCTGCCGCAGCGGTGGTGTTAGCATTTCAGTATGGGCAAAGCCTAAATCGAGCTGGCTGAAAGTGTGGGCAAAGTCTTTAATGCTGGCTAAGGCATGCAGATATTCATCTGCCAGGCCGCTGGTTAGCTTGGGTGAAAAATCAGGTGCGGGTTTATAGCCTTTAAGCTTACCGTCGTAGATCAGGTTACCCGGTGCCACATCGCGCAAATAAGCATTAATGTCTTTTGACGCTTGCTGGCGGGCAATACCAAAACTGTTGCATAAGTGGTTGGTTGTTAGCCGGCCTTCCCAAAGGGCGACAATTTCAATTAGCCGGTAACGCATTAACAGCTCCCAGCGAATGGGCCAGCCTTCAGTTTCACGCTGCGCAATGTGTTCCATCGTTTTCATACTTACAATCCTTTAAATGTGTATGCAAAGCGTGCACGAGTAAACACTACATATCAATTACATATCAAGGGCTAGGCGGGCCAGGCCAAATGGTGCTGTTTTGAAAGAGCTTGCTCTTGCTCCAGCCACTTTACAAAATTATGTACCGTTAATCCATAATTACGTGCCAGTACATAGTACTCATATGCTAAATAGACTAAATCGGCATAACACCAAATCTTCCCTTCACAAATCACCTTATCGCTACGGTGCTCAGCTAAATGGGCAATTTTAGTCATCAGTTCGCGCAGTTTACCTATCCTAATCAGCGCAGGTAAATCATCGCTTGTAACGTTAAAGTTTATGGCCATCAGTCAATTGCTCCCGTTTATGTAGCTTTATACCTGTCATCCTTGAAGCTGCAGGGGTGTTGGCTGCCTTCACTCACTGGTGCGCCAGCCCGGCCCAATCGCATAGATAGCTATGCTCATGGAGATTCATTCAGTTGCCGCCTACCTGCAACTTCAATGATTTTGGGTATAGTTATTCACTCATATAAAAACTGTAGAGTAATTAAGCCAGGTACCCAACGCTTATTAAAGAATGCAAAAAAGCTCCTGCCTGAAAAACATACACTGAGCATCTGCACAGTATGGTGTGAATTTGGAAACTACCTAAGATGTGCAGCAAGGGATGACATGTCGCTATCAGTGACATAGTGAATGGACAAGGCTGCAGGAAGTGGCCAACAGGATGTAACAAGGACAAGCTGGCAGGGATGCCAATTACTCAAAGGCCAGAGGTATAGCAATGAATTACGCACAACACGAGCTGTTTTTAATCAATTTACGCCAGCAGTTTTCAGACATTTTTTTAGTAAGTAAGGCGGGAAAAGACAATTCTGAACAGAGGCTACGCGCTCAGGGTTTTATCCACGCTGGTGAGCTACTTGAAATATGCGGTCGGCAGGAAGTGCAGCAACTAATGGAGCAGGTACACCTGGAAGTGTTTGGGGTAACCATAGCCGAGCGGAAACCCAGCGAATTGGCGCGCCGCCAGCAGGCACTAAAGCTAGGTGATTATGATTACTTTGATGAGCCGGCCTGATCGCGTTTAAAGCGTTGAGTATAGATTGGAAGTTTAGATTTTATTAATGACCGTCAGGCGGGTTATCAAATCATATATCAGCTGCAGAAAACCAGTACTTGTTGTATTGGTATTCATTTGTTAATTTAGGTACGTAATAGTCATACCCTTAGTCAATAGATCTATATTTTGCAGTCGCTTTAAATCAGCTTGTTAGGAGCTTGATTAAAGCTGTGAGGCATCACTGGACCACTTGTCATTAGAACGAGAATCAATGTGTGCATAGTTCAACGGAAGTGTGCAGGTCTTTTTAACTGGAGACTTCAAAGATTATACAGGGAGAGTTTTTTGGCATTTGGCATCATTGGAAACATTTTGAATTTATTGGGTTTTTCTCTCCGGGAGTACTTAAAACTTCCAACTTCTTTTATAGTTTGGTGGCTTTAGTTGATGCTAGATGTAACTTATTGCTTGCTTTTGATAATTGCTGGGTTAGCAAAAGCCTATGATTAAGCTTAATCCATTGCTGCGTCTAGCTATTATCACAAATGCTCAAACAGCTATAAAACACCATATCCAAAAAGGCGACGACATAAATGGAGTAGACAGCAATGGAGCGACTCCTTTAATTTTGGCTGCAACCAGAAAGAACACTGATGTTGTCAGACTTTTGCTGGCTGCCGGGGCTGAACCAAACTTGGTTGATAATAAAGGCAATAATGCTCTTTTCTATGCTATTAAAAGTAATTGTCCTGATTTGATTCAGTTGCTTACGAATTTAAATATAAATATGCGTTCCAGTTCATACGATATCAGTACGGTAGAGACCGACCAATCTATAAAAGAAGAGTCATGTTCTCCCGAAGATTTGACGCAATTTAGGCCAAATAGTTTTGCTATCTCAGAAGATAATAATACCTCAATTTATAGCTTACAAACACCGGGATCAAATGAAAGCGCAATGGTACTCGAAGTAAATGACAACTCTCCAAAGACAGAGGTTGGTGAGCAAAGCTTTATCGATGATATTTGTCATGAGCCGAATTATCAAGTTCACAAGACTATAGATAATAACGAAGTATTAGGTGTTGGATTTCCGGTTTTATACATTGAAAAGCATAGTGATTTGAACAATAGCGTCAACACTGCGACATCTAAATATGAATTGCCAACTCATAACTTGAGTACCTCCGTCTTGCTTGATGAAGAACCTTTAGACTCGTGCCTTATCGATGAGTGGATTACAGAAAAGGAACCGGTTGCACCTGATGGCGATGAACAAGTTGTAGAAGCTGTTAAGAATGTACATAACGCTATTGGTCGACATAGGGCTTTAGATAGAGACGAAGATTGGGGCGAAATAGATCTTTATTTGCCTGAGCGCTCAGAATTACTGAACAAAGGCGATATCGATGAAACTCTCACAACATTTCTACTTTCTGCTGTTAGTTTGGGAAGTGTTTCCGAAACAGAGTTAATTGAGCTTTGTTTAGACCCCGACGGTTCGCGAAATCCTGATTCTGAGGGAGTTATTTCCTATGTTGTTGGCGAGCTCAAGTCGATTATCGGCGAATACAGCGAACTTTATTTTGAGGAAGTAGATTTGGAAAATGCATCGTCTGAAGAAAAATTTCAGATAGATGAAGCCAGAGATTTCATCAAGGAACTCGCCTCTAACTATAATGAGCCGTCCAGATTTTACTACAAAAATGTTCGGGGTAAACTTCTTGAAGCTGAGGAAGAAATTTCCCTGGGCAAGCAGATGGAAGATTCATTGCAAAGCGCCTTGCTCGCTCTAGCGCAATGGCCAGAAGGGCTTTCTGTTTTGTTTGAAAAAGCTGATAAGGTTGTTCTGGGTGAGATTGAATCAAAGTCTATCAGTCGAGGGCTAAACTCAGACAGTGAAGGTGATGATCAAATTTCAGATGAGATGTTAAATGACGATGAAGACTTTAAGGAAGGTAGTGAAATTGCTCCTTCAGGATTTTTGGATGCGATAGGCGCTGTCCGTGATGCTGAGGGAGATATCCAATTAACTGTTGAAGCATTGAAAGTATTGAGATTGACTCGTCAGTTTCTTTTTGAGCTGGTTGGTAAGCAAAAAGACTCTAATGCTTTTTATCAAGACTTTTTGACTGCATTAGAAAGTTATTCCCAAGCCAGACAACATATGATTCAGAGCAATCTGAGATTGGCTTTATCTATTGCCAAGAAATACTCTCGCTCTGATTTAGCGATGGATGATCTGATTCAGGAAGCAAATATTGGCCTAATGAAAGCGGTTGAGCGTTTTGACTGGCGTAGAGGATTTCGTTTTTCAACTTATGCTACTTGGTGGATCCGTCAGCAAGTAACAAGGGGTATAGCAGACACAGAAAGAACGGTTCGAGCTCCAGTTCATGTTCAAGAAAAGGCCAGAAAGCTGCTTCGCGAGCGAGAAGAAATGCAGCTTCGAAGTGGGATGCCTGAAACTGATATCGAAACTGCGAGACGTATAGGTGCTTCTTTGTCTTCCACTTGGCAGCTTCTTTCAATGTTTGAAAAGGCAGAGTCGCTTGATGACCAAGACTTTTCAATGAATTTAGCAGACGTCAATTTCCTAGATGAATCAGACCCATCAACGCCTGAGGAACAAGCTATTTATGAGTCTCTCTGCAGAGTAATCCACAAAATGTTGCAGGAATTCGATCCCCGATCCAGGGAGATAATAATTTCTCGCTTTGGTCTTTTTGAATCAAACGAAATGACCCTTGAAGAAGTTGGGCAGTCTTTTGGTGTTACTCGTGAGCGCATTCGGCAAATCGAATCAAAGGCCATGAGTAAACTTTTTCATCGGGAGAGAAAGGAAGTTCTAGCACCATTTTTAAATAAGGAATGACGGTAGTGTTGCTAAAGAAAAGACATGCGCCACCAAAAGCCAGTGCAATGATTGAAGCACTCCGCGGGCTTGGATACTCAACTGCTGCATCGCTGGCAGATGTTATCGACAACTCAATTTCTGCCGGGGCAACAGAAATTCGCTTGCAGTTCTACTGGGACGGTTTACAGAGTCGAATAAGTATTATAGACAACGGGCGTGGCATGAATGATGCTGAACTCGAAGCTGCTATGACCCTTGGAACAATCAACCCATTAGATGAGAGGCATCCAACAGATCTTGGCCGATTCGGAATGGGACTTAAGACGGCTTCTTTCTCACAATGCCGGAGGCTTACGGTTGCTTCAAGAGTTAAAAATGGTGACTTAGTTTGTTTACGTTGGGACTTGGATGCAATTGCTGAATCTTTAGATAGTGACTGGTATATGCTTGAAGGACCAGCAGCCGGGTCAGAACTTTTTATAGAGAAACTATCTTCGTTTGAATCAGGTACCTTGGTTCTCTGGGAACTAATGGACCGAGTGGTCACGCTTGGTACAGATTTGAATCATTTTTCTGACATGATTGATGACATAGAACTGCGTCTAGGTATGATATTTCACCGACTAATTGAAGGAGCACGACCTGGTTTTCGTCTTTTCATTAATGACAAGCAGGTTGCCCCTTGGGACCCGTTCATGACTGGGAATCCGGGAAAAGCTCTTGAATCTCCGATTGAACGAAAAAGCACGTCTTCAGGTGTTGTAGAAGTCCAGTGTCATGTCCTACCGCACAGGGATAAGCTTTCGGAGGAAGAATTTCTTAAAGCTGGTGGCCCTGAAGGATGGACATCGCATCAAGGTTTCTATGTTTATCGGAATAAGCGTCTTTTGTTGGCTGGAAATTGGTTAGGGTTAGGAAAAGGACGGGCTTGGCATAGAGAAGAGCCGCATCGACTTGCAAGAATTCGTATTGATATACCGAATACCGCGGATGCAGATTGGAAAATTGATATTAAAAAATCGACTGCCCGCCCGCCAGTTTTTGTGCGCAACTGGCTTACAAAACTTGCCGAAAGTACAAGAGATAAAGCGCGCAAGGTATTTGCTTTTCGCGGTTCCCCAACAACTGGTATCGGTGGCGAACCAATTGAGCATACTTGGCGTGTTGAACATCTGAAAAGTGGTGTCCGTTACAGGATTGATGTTTCACACCCAGCTGTGTCTGCTGTTATTGAAGCCTGTGGCGGTCATAAAGACCTTGTTAAGGCAATGCTTAGGGTTGTTGAAGAAACTGTTCCAGTTCAGCGAATATGGCTTGATACAGCAGAAAATAAAGATACGCCTAGAACAGGGTTTGATGGAGAACCGAATGATACAGTTGTAGAAGTGGCAACTGTTCTATTTAACGATTTGATCGAGCGCAAGGGATTGAGCGTTGAGGATGCCCACCAGTCTATGCTGAGAACGGAGCCTTTCCAAAAATACCCCTCCCTAATAGCGAATTTAAGGAAAACATTAAATGAATAAAACGGACGGCACTGGTTCGCAAGCTGAGTTATTGGAGAATATCATAGCCACAGCTCAGAGACTGGTTAAAGCTGAAAAAGATAAATCTAATGTTACCCCGGCGTTCATATTAGAGAAAGTCAAACTTGCAACCATGGTTTTCGGTGGTGATTCACATGATTTAGTAGATCAAAAACAAGCCGTAGCAACACTTATTCAGCGCTTTAGTCATCGGATTGGTAAATCTACCACATTAAAAGACGATATTGATCATGTTGATTGGTTATCTGCTTCTCGCAAACGTGACTGGCAATACTGGCGTCGCTACAAAGATTATCTCGAGTCAAAACTTTCAGATGTTGTGGTAGAAGGGTTGAATGAAGCCACCGATGACATTCTTAGTCTTTTGGAAGATCCAAAACGAGTCGACTCATGGGATCGTCGTGGGCTAGTTGTTGGCCATGTCCAGTCAGGTAAAACTAGTAATTATTCAGGTCTAATTTGTAAGGCTGCTGATGCTGGATACAAGATCATTATTGTACTTGCAGGGATGCACAATAATCTGAGATCACAAACACAAATAAGACTAGAGGAGAGTTTTCTCGGTTATGAAACAACAGTTGATCGAGACCCCGGAAAACCAATAGGTGTAGCAGAATTTGGTGGCGATTTAAAAACTAACTCTGCTACAACAAGAGCTGAGAATGGTGATTTTAATAAGGCTATAGCAAAGCATTTTCATGGTATAACTCCTGAAGAACGACCGTGGCTTTTCGTTGTAAAAAAACAGAAGACAGTGTTAACAGCACTTTTGCGGTGGTTACAAACGCGTGTAGCCGACAGCACAGATGAGAACGATGGAAGAAGCCTTGTAACTAAGTTGCCGTTATTGATGATAGATGACGAAGCCGACAACGCTTCTGTGGATACCGGCGAACAGTCATTCAATGAAGATGGAACACCGGACGAGGAGCATCAGCCGAAAACTATCAACAGCCTCATCAGACAGATCCTTCACTCCTTTACTCGAAAGGCATATGTTGGTTACACCGCAACGCCGTTTGCAAACATTTTTATTCATCAAAAAGGGGCCACTATAAAGGAAGGTCCTGATGTTTTTCCAAGCTCTTTTATCATTAACTTAGCTGCACCATCAAATTATGTTGGTCCCACACGAATGTTTGGCAAATTAACAAAAGATGGTCGAACTGAAGGACTACCACTTTCTAGATTCATTCTCGACGTCTATAACGATGAAACAAGATCAGGTTGGATGCCTCCTACACACAAGACAATTCATATTCCGACTTTTCAAGGGGAAGAGGTTATTCCACCTTCTCTTCAGGAGGCAATTTACTCATTTATATTGGCATGTGCTACTCGACAATTACGTGGGCAAGAAGGCGAGCACTGTTCAATGCTAATACACGTAACTCGTTTCGTTAACGTTCAAAAGCAAGTCTATGAACAGGTTGAAACTTTTATACGTCAAGTTCGACAAAGAATTGCACGGAGAATGGGTACGGAAGATATTCTAGAACAGTTAAGGAAGCTCTGGGAGAATGATTTCATTCCTATCAGCTATAAGGTCGCCGCGTTATCACCGAAAGAGGAATTGCCTCCACAAATGCCAGAGTGGAAGGAAATTCTTAATGTTTTACCAGAGGTGCTGGAGGATATTGAAGTTCGAGCTATTAATGGAACGGCAAAAGACGCATTAGATTACGTGACTCCGGGCGCTGCCCTTAAAGTCATAGCTGTGGGTGGAGACAAGCTGGCTCGAGGTTTAACGCTTGAAGGTTTATGTACTAGTTACTTCGTTCGGACCACAAAGATGTACGATACCTTAATGCAGATGGGGCGATGGTTTGGATATCGACCAGGTTATTTAGACTTATGCCGGTTATATACGTCACCTGATTTGGTTAATTGGTTTGGTCATATTGCAGATGCTGCGGAAGAGCTTCGAGAGGAGTTTGATTTTATGTCTGCAGCGAAGCTGACTCCCAAGCAGTATGGTCTCAAGGTATTGTCGCATAAGGTGATGATGGTGACCTCACCATTGAAGATGCGGAACTCTCAGAAGTTAGCACTCACCTATAGTGGAACGCGTCCTCAGACAATCCTCTTTCATCGAGATGCCAATATTCAGCAAAACAACCTGGACGCTACCGACTCATTAGTGCTATCTCTTGGAACTTCTTTTACAGAGTCCCCCAAATACGATCGTGATGGAGTTCAAGACTCTTGGTCAAACGCAAGACTTTGGAGAGATGTGGATGTTGCTAAAGTTCTCGATTTTCTGAATAGTTATATTACTCATCCTACAGCGACGAGCGCAAACGCATCAGTCTTGTCAGAGTTCATAACTAAAATGGTTGAAACTGGGCAATTGACCAGATGGAGTATTGCTTTATTAAGTGGCGGGAAAGGGGAGGGGAAGAAGCACACTTTTCCGGGGGGGACGGCATCCAAGAATTATTTCATCCGTAAAACTGAGGATTCCGAGGACTATGAACTTCAGGAGCCTGGCAAGTTTTCTATTGGAGTGTTGACTGATCCTAAGGATGAGGGAATCGATCTAAACGATGATGTCTGGCGTCAAGCGTTGAAGGCAACTCTTGACGCATGGAAGCCTGATCATGCTCGTGGCCGAGTTAAGCCTCCGCAGGTCCCTAGTGGTAAAGGGATTCGCGAAATCCGAGGTAAACTAGGTGATGAAGTTGATAGAGGTTTACTGCTGCTATATCCGCTTAGCCCTTATCATGACAACGGAAAGCTGAAAGGAAAATGTATAGTTCCTGGTTGGACAAAGCCCATAATGGCTTTTGCTATGGCATTCCCATCAAGTGACAATGCTATAACAGTGGTGTATGACGTAAATGACCTCTTTTGGAATCAAGAACATGGCCCGCTCTAGTGAAGAGTTCATTTTAGCTTGGTCTGCTCTCGCATTTAAGAATGTTGAATGCGAGGAAATCGGCTGGCAGGCCATTTTTTTACCCTCTGCTGGTTCTGTAGAGGTTCAGGCTGGACTGCGGTCTCCCAATAATGAGGAGGCGGTATTATTTTCTTTCCCGAATGCACGGATTACAAATAGAGAAAGATTACCCGAAGGTAAAGGATTCCTTGTTGAGAAGACAGAAACTTTTGGAAGTGGTGGTGTAAGGTTAGCTTTGACTAGAAAGATTGATGGTGATCTGGAATTGTTTACAACAATGGTCTGCGACATTGTAGGATCGATAGATGTAGCTGCAGCCGCAAATATGTCGGAATCCGGTTTATTACAAACTCTCATCAAACGGGTATTGCACTGGCAACGATTTATGTCACGAAATACAAATCCTTTAAGTCCTGAAGCAGAGCTCGGATTGGCAGGAGAACTTTATTTCGTGAAAGTTTTGCTTAAATCGCACTTACCGTCGGAAGTAGTTTTAAATGCATGGGTTGGACCAGAAGATGCACAACAAGATTTCTTGCTAGGGCAAGGTGCTATCGAAGTCAAGGCTACGATGTCGTCGTCGGGGTTTCCTGTGAAAATTGGTAGTTTAGAGCAATTAGATGATGCAGTTGCTTCGCCACTTTTTCTGGCCGCAGTAAAGTTTGTGGGAACTGACGAAGGTATGACTTTATCAGGCATGGTAACTGATATTGAGCATATTCTTAGGGAAGAACCCGAAATGGTTAATCTGTTTTATGAACGATTACTCCTTGCTGGATATACAGCTTCTCATTCAGAACAATACACCCGTCAATTTGAACCTAAAGAACAACGTATATTCATTGTGACGAATGATTTTCCCCGTATGACAACGGCTTCTGTCCCTGCCGGAGTAATCAGAGCCATCTATGAAATTAATTTGGATCAAGTGAAAGGTTTCTTTATTGAGTTGGATACGATGCTTAAAAAACTTGGAGTGACAGGATGACCCTTGACGATTTTTTGATGGAAATGCGAGTCGAAATAGCTTCTCAAATCAGTGATGGCTCGTCTTTTACCGAACTTATTTTTTGCGAAGTTGTAATGCAACATCTGATGGATGCAGGGATGACCTTTGAGCCTGTAGTTTGCCATTATCAAGGGAAGATAGGGAATGCAATTCTCAAATTGAGCGGTTATGCGATGTCTGAGGATGCGGAGCAGTTGGATCTTTTTGTTAGCCTTTATGAGGGGTTTGAGGTTCTTACACCAATACAAGAACACGACACCAAAACTGCTGCTCAACAATGTATCCGCTTTCTGGAGCTTTGTGCTAACGGGCGCCTTCAAGACAAGCTAGATCCGACCAGTGACGCACACTCCTTATCCTTAACTATCGGTGAAATTTATAACAGTCTCGAACAAGTACGAATTTTCGTTCTCACAGATGGTGTCGCAAAATCCAAAAACTTTAAAGCGCGAGAAATCGGTGGAAAAACTGTAAAACTAGAAGTTATGGACATCGAGCGACTTTTCCGCCATCGCTCTGAGGGTAAGCCACGAGATGAGCTTGTTATAGATTTTAAAGACGTTTCAGGATCCCCGTTGCCTTGTGTATATGTTCCCGGCGACTCAGGAGATTATGATTACGCATTGACAGCAATACCAGGCGAGGCCCTAAGATTTCTCTACGAGAAGTTTGGTCCGAGATTGTTGGAAGCCAATGTAAGATCTTTTCTAAGTGTTAGAGCTAAGGGAGTAAATGCCGGTATTCAAAGTACTCTTCGCACTTCTCCTGAGCGATTCATGGCATTTAACAACGGTATTGTTTTAGTCGCTGATGAGATGAAGCTTGAACGGGCCGAAGATGGTTCCCCAGGACTAATTTGGTTACGTGGAATGCAGATTGTAAATGGAGGTCAAACAACAGCCTCTTTATACTTTGCTAAGAAAAAATTCCCGGATACCGACCTCAGCAAAGTCAGGGTGCCTGCAAAGATTATTGTGATGAAGGAGGCTGATCCGGCAAAAGAGGAGTCTCTAGTTTCTGATATTTCTCGTTACGCCAACTCTCAGAATTCGGTTCGGCAATCCGATCTCTCTGCAAATAAACCGTTTCATGTTGATGTGGAAAGGCAGTCGATGACAGTTTATTGTCCTGATGGAGTAGGGCGCTGGTTTTATGAGCGTGCAGCAGGCAGCTACAACACACTTTTGACTCGTGAAGGCACTACACCTGCCAAACTTCGTGCTCTTAAAGAATCTTTGCCGCCATCCAGAAAAATAACTAAAACTGAATTGGCAAAATATTTAATGGCTTGGGAGATGAAGTCAGATATTGTTAGTCTTGGAACTCAGAAGTGCTTTGACAAATTCATGAATTATTTGAGTGAAGCGGAAGAGGCTGGTAATCCAATTGTTGTGGATACAGCTTTTTTCAAAACAATGGTAGCTAAATGCATTATGTTTAAGATGGTCCATAAAACAACTAGACCACTTGTATCTGCTTTTCTGGCTAATGTTGTGGTTTACACAATAGCTGTAATAGCAAATAACTACGGCGATAAATTTGATTTTGAAAAAGTTTGGCTACGTCAATCGGTTTCAGCTGAGTTTCTTGAGCAAGTTCAGATCTGGGCTCGCGAAGTGAATAATCGGCTCCATGAAACTGCGAAAGGCAAAATGATTTCAGAATGGGCAAAGCGCGCAGAGTGCAAAGAGGCAATGTTCTCTCGGCCTTTTTCGCCTCCAGTAATTGATGTTCCTGAGGTTCGAAAGTTAAGTTGAGTTTTTATTTCGATGTCAGATTTTGTTTTTATGCTGCATCGGGAAAGTTAGAATTCTGAGAGCTGAACTTAAGGAATCTCATAATACAATTCGCCAGAAAGTAAAAAGCCAGAAACTAAATCCATTAGTTTCTGGCTTTTTATCTCACACTCCCAAACTACAAGCACCCGCCAACCCAGTTCCATTAGTTTGTCCTGGGCTTCCAAGTCACGCTGCCGGTTGGTCATAAGCTTAACTTTCCACCATTCAGCTCGTGTTGAAGGCCATTTAAATAACAAGCAGTTGTGAAGATGCCAGAAGCATCCATGCACAAATATGACTGTTTTGTATTTCGGCAGAACGATATCTGGCTTTCCCGGCATCTCTTTTACATTGAGGCGGTACCGGAAACCAGCTGCGTGAAGCTGCTTACGTAGCATAAGCTCAGGCCGCGTATTTTTATTACGGATCGCGGCCATATTTTTGCTTCTGGTTTCTTTATCATGAACATCAACCAAAATGCCCCCGTGTCAGCTTGATGACCCTTGCAGGAGTTCATAAACAATAGCAGCAATCTGATTGGCCAGAAATGGCGGTACTGCATTACCAACCTGATGGTACTGCATGGTTCTGCCACCGCGGAAGAAATAGTTGTCAGGGAAAGTCTGCAATCTTGCAGCCTCCCTTACTGTCAGGCTGCGGCACTGTGCAGGGTCATAATGAATAAAATAGTGGCCATCTTTAGATATATGGCTGGTTATCGTCGTGGAAGGCCCCTTTTTCGTCTGAACTCTGAATCTATCTGAAAACTTACCGGACTCCCAGTTTTTGTGAGCGGGTGCCAAGCCCGGTAGATTAAATTCGGTATGTCCCTTTGGAGACCGGCTATGAATCTCAGCAAAGGCAGCAGCAAAAGCATAGCGGCCTAAATCATCAATGCGATGGCCTCGTGTTTCGTGGTTTAACCAAAATTTTAAATTTTCATCTTTAAGCCAGTCGTTTAGTTCAATCAACCCTGTTGACGCTATTTCATTATGTCTTGGAACCCTATTGTTACCATACTCCTTATGTTTACTAAGAGCTGTAAGAGCTTTACTGAGTACTTGTACGACACCAACCATGCCGGTTTTTTTTGCTTCCTCAGCAACTCGTGATATTTGCTCGGCAACTCTGGTTTGCCAGTTAGCAGCAGAGTCGGGCTCCTTACTTAGCCGACTTCGTAGCTTAGGTAGTACATCAATCACATCTTCGACATTAAGTTGTTGTTGGGGATGAAGTTTGTCGAGCTTACCTTGAGTGAACTCCTCTCTTATACCTACGAGTATTACCCGGTGCCTGGCTTGCGGAATGCCATAGCGTTCAGCTTTAATAATAAATGCATTTGCATCTATTTTTGTTGGGTCGCCATCCGGTTCGAAATACTGGTCTGACACCAATGAGCAAATCTTATAGCGTGGGTTGTCTTTTTCTCCAGGAAATGCGCGGGCCGGTGTCGCAAGATCCTGTAAAATCTCGTGGAAGATGCGGCCGCCGCCGACCGTGGCAGATAGCATGCCTTTCACATTTTCCATTACAAACATAGCGGGTTTATAACGATTAATGATTCGCAGATATTCTTTATAGAGGAAATTACGATGATCAGACTCAGCACTGTAATCAACTTTACCTTTATTCCGCGCTCTGCCAACAAGTGAATAAGCCTGACACGGTGGTCCACCGATCAGAACCCAAGGGTCTTTGCCAGTATCGCTTCCAAGACGTTGTTGAATTGCGTTATCAAGCGTCTCATTTCCTTGTTTTGAGCCGAGCTCAATACATAGCGCCTCTTCAGCGGCTTCGTTCCAAATAACCTCGGTTTTGGCAGAATAGGGAGATTCCGCATCACCATTACAAAATGCATAGTAGTCTGAAAGGCCATCTGGCATTTTTGTTTTTAGCAGTCGATAAAAAGCTCTTAACCGTAATGTTTGGTGGGCTATCGGATCTTTTTCGGCGGAAACGACTATCCGAAAAGCATGGCCATTTTCTAAAGCAGAAAAACCTTCACCAAGGCCACCAGGCCCGGCAAACAGATCAACTACAGGGATCACAGGTTTAGTCATAGAGGTAGTTTAGATTCCAAAATAAAGAGCAGACAAACGTCGTTTACTTTTTGATTAATTCGGTTACAGCAGCTTCGGCATCTGCAACGGCATCGTCTTTTGAGAAGGATAGGCCTGTGTCATATTCAACATCGTCCTTACATATCGACCAGCTATAAGCCGGGTTATAGCGGTCGGCAGAAATTTCCACATAGATGGTATAGCCCTGAAATTCTTCTTCATACGAATCAGACATGTCTACTCCTCAGATTCAAATCTTCTCAAATAAATCTTCGACTCTGCAATTAAACAAATCACACAATTTTTCCATGGTTTCAAAGTCCACTCGAACTGCAGTTTCTTTGTATAGCAAAGTAATGGTATTGCGGTTCAGCCCGGTTTCACGGGCAACATCTACCACCTTTAACTTGTGCTCACCCATTAGCTTGGCTAAGTGACACTTAATCAAAACACACCTCAAGTGGCTAAATGTAATTTAGAATGACTTTATGTCATCTAAAGTAACTCATTCGTACAGTAAACACCATACTACTCAACTTCCAACTAGTTGTGCTTTTGAATATAAATTAAGTAGAAATTACGAAATTATAGAACTCAGATATTTCGACAGCTTTACCAAAGCCTCTCTCCGCTCATCCAAATAATCATGCTTATTATAAATCCCTTCAACGCCCTTCAGCTTGTGGTTTAAGCAGCGCTCGGCCACATGGCCTGACACACCGAGTTGTGCCAGCAGGGTGCGACAGGTACGGCGTAGGTCGTGTACTGAAAAGTGCTTGATGTCACCCATTTTGTTGGGTGGCTGTTTCTTCTTGCCGGCTTCGTGACCAAATAGCTTGGTTATGGCGCGGTTAAGAGTGTCTGCGCCCATATAGGGGTTTTTACTGCTACGCCGGTTGGGGAATACATAAGGCGAACCTGCTGCCCGCTTATAGAGCTCTTCTAACCAGCTGAGGCATAATTCTGGTAGTGGTATAGTAAGACCCACGCCAGATTTACTTCGGGCCTTCGGTAACTCCCATATTCCGGCTTCTAAATCAAACTCCTGCCAACTTGCCTCTGTTAACTCACCTTTGCGCACGCCCAGTGTTACCAGCAGCGCACAGGCCAGGTAATTCTCTCTGGCAAAACTATCCCTATTTTCCCGAAATACTTTAAATACCTGGGTAAGCTCTTCCAACGTTAGCGCTCGATCTTTGCTTAGCTCTACGCCACCGGCATCACTAACGTTAAAGGCACTGGCTGGGTTAGCACCCACCACATCTAACTTTATGCCGTGGTTAAACAGTTGTTTTAAATAGAGCAGGGCGTCATTGGCGGTAGTAGGGCGGCCTGACTCAGTGATGCTTTCGATGATGTACTGAATATCCCTGGCGACCACCTTATTTGGCGCTGCGGCGCCAATATGCGGCGCAATATCTTTGCGGTAAACCCGTTCGGGGATGTTGTGGTGTTTTAACCGTTTAACATTACCTTTATGCCAGTCGACAAATAAGTCGTCTACCGTTTGCATTTTGTGCTGCTTGGCGCGCTGTTTTAAAAACAGTGGATCAACCTTTTCCACCACCAATTGTTTTTTCTGCATCACTGCTTCGGCACGTGCTTCAGTAAGTGAGAGATTGGCACATTTGGCCAACGTCATTTCCCGGCGTTTGCCATTAATGCTGTAACGAAGAAACCAAAAGGGCAGGCCTGATTTTGGTACGGCCAGATATAAGCCACCACCATCAGCATACTTACCTGGAATTCCCTTTATTAGGGACTCTACTTTCTTTACGGTTAAACTGCCCATAATCCCTCTCAGATCAGCATGTTAGCCAAAGATGATTTTACTCACCACTAGGCATCTGAGATATTCTAACATACCCACCACTTTACCCACCAGTTATACTTGGCTTTCGGTGGGTGAAGGTGGATGCTGGTAGACTATGGTTTTCCTTAAGTTATTGGATTTAATTATCTAAAATATCAGTATGAACTTCGGTGGATGCTATTCAATATTTTGGATCTGCTCTCTCATCTGCTCAATTAACACTTTAAGCTCTACCGCGGCATTGGTGATTTCGGTACTGATAGCTTTGGAGGATAGTGTATTCGCTTCGCGGTTAAATTCCTGCATCATAAAATCGAGGCGCCGGCCGCAGGCGCCGCCTTTTTTCAGGGTGTGGCGGGTTTCTTTGATGTGGGCATCTAAGCGGTCGAGCTCTTCTGCAACGTCAGATTTTGATGCTAAAAACGCCATTTCCTGCTCTAAACGACCTTGTTCAATGTCAGCCTTAATGTCATTTAAGCGGTTTAAAATACGATCGCGTTGCCATTGCATGGCTTGTGGCAGATGAGTGCGCACAAATGCCACTTGCTCGCCAATAGCGGTTAAACGTTGCTGGATCATTTGCTCAATGGCATCGCCCTCACGGCCACGGCCGGCCAGGAAATCCTGCAGCGCTGCATCAAAACCAGCCAGTAGTTCGCCCTGCATAGCGTCTAAATCTTCTGTTGGGGTTTCCATTACACCCGGCCAGCGCAGAATATCAGCAATATTGAGCTGCGCATTCGGTGCTTTTTGCAGTAATTTTTCAGCTTTTTGCAGCAGTTGGCTAGCAAATTCTTCATTTAAAGTTAGTTCGCCGGCAGCCTGATTCGCATGATAACGCAGATTCACTTCAATTTTGCCGCGCTGCAGGCTGTTACGCAGTTTGTCGCGCAGCAGGCTTTCTAAGCCGCGAAACTGCTCAGGTAACCGGAAATAACTTTCCAGATAGCGCTGGTTTACCGAGCGGATTTCCCACTGGGCAGTGCCCCAGCTGGCTTTGGTTTCGTGGCGGGCGAAGGCGGTCATGCTGTGGATCATGCTGAAATTCCAATACGTCAAAATTGTGTTGAGTATACCTGACTTTAGCCGATTTTGGCGAATTGCTCGCCCTGAGCGCTTATACCCCCTATACGCGTCGCCTTTCAAAATGCACGGGTGTTGTCTGCGCCAGTTCCCCCAATCACTTAGGAATAATAAGCTCATGGTGATTCACGGTCTGGCCGCCTACGTGCATTTAGAAATTCATAGCGTATAATGGCGGCTATCGTTAATTTCAGGAGTGCAGCTATGCGTCCAAGTGGCAGAACCGCCAGTCAGATCCGTCCCCTTACTTTTACCCGTCAATTTACCGCTCATGCTGAAGGCTCTGTGCTGGTGGAGTTTGGTAATACCAAGGTAATTTGTACCGCCAGTGTGGTGGAAGGCGTACCACGCTTTATGAAAGGCCAGGGTAAAGGCTGGGTTACTGCTGAGTACGGTATGTTGCCACGGGCAACCCACACCCGCAATGACCGCGAAGCGGCGCGCGGCAAGCAGGGTGGCCGTACCATGGAAATTCAGCGCTTAATTGGCCGGGCACTGCGCACAGCTGTCGATTTAAAACTGCTGGGTGAAAACACCATTACTATCGACTGTGATGTCATTCAGGCTGATGGCGGTACCCGCACGGCGTCGATTACCGGTGCCTGTGTGGCGCTGGTCGATGCGCTGAATTTTATGCGTGCCAAAGGCACTATTAAAACCAACCCGTTAAAGTATATGGTAGCAGCGGTTTCAGTAGGCGTTTATAAGGGTACCCCGGTAGCCGATTTAGATTACGCCGAAGACTCAAACGCTGAAACCGATATGAATATCGTGATGACTGAAACCGGTAAAATTATTGAAGTGCAGGGCACAGCAGAGACTGAGCCTTTCAGTTTTGATGAAATGCAGCAGATGATGGACCTGGGCCGCCATGCTATCCGGGAAATTATTGAAGAGCAAAAGCGGGTACTGGCGTAAGCAGGAGGCAAAAACACCATGAAGCAGTTTCAACGGGATTTTATTGAATTTGCCCTGGCACGTCAGGTATTAAAGTTTGGCCAGTTCACCCTGAAGTCAGGCCGAACCAGCCCGTATTTCTTTAACGCCGGTTTATTTAATACCGGTAGTGATTTAGCAAAACTGGGCCGGTTTTATGCGGCAGCGCTGCAGGATGCGGCGATTGAATTCGACGTGTTGTTTGGCCCGGCTTATAAAGGCATACCTATTGCGACGACTACGGCAGTGGCGTTAGCAGATCACCATAACCGTGACGTTCCATACTGCTTTAACCGCAAAGAAGCCAAGGCCCATGGCGAAGGCGGCAATTTAGTTGGCTCGCCACTAATGGGCCGTATTATGCTGGTAGATGATGTGATTACCGCAGGTACTGCTATTCGCGAATCTATGCAGCTGATTCAGGCGCAGGGTGCTGAACTTAGCGGCGTGCTGGTGGCACTCGACCGGCAGGAGCGCGGTCAGGGTGAATTATCGGCCATTCAGGAAGTGGAGCGCGATTTTAACACTAAGGTTGTGGCTATTATCAGCCTGCCGGATCTCATCAGCTATTTAGCGGATAAGCCAGAAATGGCTGAGCATCTGGAGGCGGTAAAAGCTTATCGGGCGCAGTATGGTGTGAAGATATAAGTCACTGTAAATAGGAACGCAGGGCATCAGGTAACGCTTACTCCACCGGCTTCAAGGATCACATCCCTGTGCCCCTTCAGCCTGCGCGGCATCCATGCCGCGGTTCCATAAGCATTACCTGACAGCTTGCTCTACAGCAGCACTTCGCCACTTTTTCTGACCTGACGCTTTATGTCAGGTCGACAACCAAAAGTACCATTCTTAATTAAACAACGTTTGTTGTAACAGAGCCCATTGATTTTGCCAGGCGTTGGTTGGCAGGCGTTTAAAGCCCGAACGAACAAATTGGCTTATTTTACCCTCTACCAAGGCCAGTAGTAAGTTTGCCAGCTCGCCTTCGTCAATGCTGAAACCTTTACCTTCGCGCAATTTGCGCTCGCGCAGGGTTTGTTTAAATTGGGTTTCCAGCTTTTCAAACAGTGCCGCTACCCGCTCCAGCAAGCGTTCCTGTTCACCCTGCAGCGCATCGCCGGTAAGGATGCGGCAAAAGCCCGGGTTACGCTCGGCAAATACCAAAATAAGCTGCAGCATGAGTTCTATGCGGCTTTGGGTGTCTTTGTGTTCATCTGAAATGCTGTTTATTCTGGATAACAGGGTGTCTTCAATAAATTCAATTAAGCCCTCAAACATCCGGGCTTTGCTGGGAAAGTGGCGATATAGCGCAGCCTCGGACACGCCGACTTTTTCGGCGAGAGCAGCAGTGGTAATGCGCTGGCCATTATTGCTTTGCAACATGGCGGCTAACGCCTGCAAAATATCTTCTTTTCTGTTGCCGCGACGCGGTGTTGACATAGCTGTTCCTGAAAATAAACTTATAGAGTATCTATTGCTTGGCCTGCTGCAACTTGAAGAAACCGTAAGGCAACATACTTGTGGAACAGCCGCAAGTTGCGGTGTAGGGCTCGTCCAGCCAGTATGCGCCTCTCGCCGCCTTCAAGGATCACATCCCTGTGCCCTTTCAGGCTCCGCGGCATCCTTGCCGCTGCTCAAAACGCACACTGGCCTCCCGAGCTTTCAAGTTTGGCGGTGAAAAAGTGTGTTGCCTGGAGGTTTTACCACCAAGTTCTAATGCTAGCTCTTCCCAGAGTGACCAAAACCACCTTCACCACGCTCTGAGGCGTCAAAGCTATCAACTAGCTTAAACTCTGCCTGTACCACCGGCATAAACACCAGCTGGGCAATCCGGTCGCCTGGTTCAATGCTGAATGTCTGCTGGCCGCGGTTCCACATGGATACCATTAATGGCCCCTGGTAATCAGAGTCAATTAAGCCCACCAGATTACCCAGCACAATACCGTGCTTATGGCCGAGGCCAGAGCGCGGTAAAATGGTGGCGCATAAATTCGCATCGCCAATAAAAATAGAGATACCGGTTGGAATTAATACCGTCTGGCCTGGTTCCAGGGTCAGGGTTTGATCCAAGCAGGCGCGCAAATCAAGGCCGGCTGAACCCGGTGTTGCATAGGCTGGTAGCGGGAATTCATTGCCAATACGGGGGTCGAGGATTTTCAGCTCAATCGCTTTATTCATTTAATCGTTTCACTTGTGGTCTGTTGTTGAGAAAATTGTTTAAAAATCAGTTCGATAAGGCTGGAAGCCAACGCTGTTTTGCTTTGTAACTCAAGCGTCTGCTCGCCACCGTGCCACAGGGCTGTTATCGCATTTTGGTCACTGTTAAAGCCCGCGCCGGGTTGCGATACATCATTGGCACAAATCATATCCAGCTTTTTGCTGGTCAGCTTTTTGTGGGCATAGCCCACTACGTCATTGGTTTCAGCGGCAAAGCCGACAGTGAAAGGCCGCTGTTGAGTTAAACCCGCTACGGCAGCGATGATGTCAGGATTTTTTATCAGGGTAAGTTGCAGCTGCTCGTCACTACCTTTTTTCAACTTATTGAGTGCTACTTCTGCGGCGCGATAGTCTGCCACGGCGGCGCAGCCGATAAAAATATCGCTTTGCACCGCCGCTTTTATTGCGGCGTCATGCATCTGCTGCGCACTGATAACATCTGTCCGCTTAACACCCGCCGGGGTGGTCAGTTGCACCGGGCCACTGATTAACGTGACATCTGCCCCCATGGCAGCGGCAGCGGCGGCTAAAGCAAAGCCCATTTTGCCGGAGCTATGGTTAGATAAATAACGCACCGGATCTAACGCTTCACGGGTAGGGCCGGCAGTAATAGCAAAGCGCAGGCCGGCTAATGGGCCTACTGGTACCTGGCTTTGCTCACCAGCCTGGCCAATAGTTTGTTCAACTAATGCCACCAACTCTAACGGCTCCAGCATGCGGCCATAGCCGACATCGCCACAGGCCTGCTCGCCGGCACCCGGGCCAAAAATGTGAAATTTATGTTTTTTTAGTGTTGCTAAGTTTTGCTGGGTGGCTATATTGTTATACATCTGCTGATTCATGGCTGGCGCTACCGCCACCGGTGCGGCAGAGGCCAGTACACAGGTGGTGAGTAAGTCGTTGGCCATGCCGTGCGCCAGCCGGGCGATGACATCGGCCGAGGCGGGTGCCACCACAATAAGGTTGGCCCATTTTGCCAGTTCAATATGGCCCATAGCGGCTTCTGCTGCCGGGTCGAGCATACTGGTGCTAACCGGGTTACCCGATACGGCCTGCAAGGTAAGCGGAGTAATAAATTGCTGGGCAGCATCGGTCAGGATCACTCTGACCTCGGCGCCCCGCTCTTTTAAGCGACGAACTAAGTCGGCACTTTTGTAGGCAGCAATGCCGCCACTAATGCCCAGTAAAATACGTTTTGCTGCCAGTGTCTGCTGCATAAATACCTAAAGCTGGTCCTGAAATCATCGGCATAAGATAACACGGAACGTAAAAATCGGCATCAATTCAGGGAGGATTCAGATGGCAATTTCTGACTGGCCATTAACCGAAAGACCACGGGAAAAACTGCTGCAGCTGGGGCCTAAGGCATTATCTGATGCCGAGCTTTTGGCAATATTTCTACGCACCGGTGTCAGCGGCTGTGACGCGGTAACGCTGGCTCGTCAGCTTTTGAATCATTTTGGCTCGCTGCGCCGCTTAATGGGTGCCAGCCAGCATGAGTTTTGTCAGGCGAAGGGCCTGGGTGAAGCAAAGTTTGTGCAATTACAGGCTGTGCTGGAACTGAGTAAGCGTTATATGCAGCAGCAATTACAGCGTGAAACGGTGTTTACTGAGCCGGCACTGGTGAAAAAGTTTTTATCGCACACCATTGGCCATGAGCAACGCGAAGTATTCTTGCTACTTTATCTTGATAATCAGCATCGTTTAATTGCCAGTGAGCCGCTATTTATGGGGACTATCGATGCATCGCCGGTATATCCGCGTATTGTAGTTCAGCGCGCTTTAGCGCATAATGCCGCCGCCGTTATATTGGCTCATAATCATCCTTCCGGGGTGGCAGAGCCAAGCCGCGCCGACAGGGCAATAACGGAGCGCCTCACCCAGGCCATGGCGTTAGTAGATATAAAAATACTGGACCATTTTGTGGTGGGCGATGCAGAGGTTGTGTCTTTTGCAGAACGCGGCTGGCTTTAACAAAATTTAAACGATAGAGGCGGATCGCCAATAGATCTGCCTGAAGTGCCATTTAAATTCTCTTGAGTTTAGTGGGGCTTTCGTGTATAAAGTGCGCCCTCATCCATTTTCGGGGCAACCTTCAAGGCCAGAAGGGTGAATGATAGCTCGAGCTGACGTAATTTTGGAGAAATATAGACATGTCTAGAGTATGCCAAGTAACTGGCAAAGGTCCGATGGTAGGTAACCGTCGTTCGCACGCCAACAACGCGACAAAGCGCCGTTTCCTGCCTAACCTGCAAACTCACCGTTTCTGGGTTGAAAGCGAAAACCGTTTTGTTACTTTACGTACTACCACCCGTGGTATGCGTATTATTGACAAGAAAGGTATCGACGCCGTTTTAGTAGACGTTCGTGCCAACGGTCACAAGGTATAAGGAATTAACTCATGCGCGATAAAATCCGTTTAGTTTCTTCTGCCGGTACTGGCTTCTTCTACACTACAACGAAGAACAAGCGTACCATGCCAGAAAAAATGGAAATTAAAAAGTTCGATCCTAAAGTGCGTAAGCACGTGATTTTCAAAGAAGCGAAAATCAAGTAATCGACCTGAAAACCCGGCTTTCGCCGGGTTTTTGCTTTTTACACCCTGCCTAAGTTACTATGCCGCTGCGCCCATGCAGACAGGTGCTGCCCTGAGCACTAAGGTATAGCTATGTTAAAACTCTCGCGCCGCAACTGGAACAATGTACTGATTTTTGCAGTGTTGATCCTGATGTTTGTGCTGTACGGTATTCCGCAACGTTTGCAACAAAAATCGATAGCAGAGCATCGCTTAATTCCAGCCGACGCCCAGCTGCTGATGGTGGGCTTTGTCAATCAGCGCCTGGTAAAAGCCGGGCCGCAGTGGCAACTGCAACCACAGAGTAGTAATCAGATTGATGCCGGACAATTAGCGCTGGCCTGGCAGCATAGCCAGTTAACACCTGTAGAAACCTTAACCATGCAAAGCCGGGTGCCGGTGGCACAGGCCAGTGTGCAACTGGTGGGTGAAAGCAGCCCGGTGATCTGGTTACTGTATCCTGATGCTGGATCAGAAGGTGAGCGCTACCTGTTACAACAGGCAGGTAACAACCAGTTTTATCAGCTAAGCACTGCTCAGGCTGAACAGTTGTTTTTGTTAAAGTAAGGCGCGATTGCCGCTCGCTTTTTTGGAATACCCGTTTTTTTGGAGTATAAGTAGTGCCAGAATTACCCGAAGTTGAAGTATCCCGCTTAGGCATTAGCCCGCATCTTGAAGGCCAGCAATTACTGAGCGTGGTCGCAAGGCAGCGTCAGCTGCGCTGGTGGATCCCGGATGAAGTGGTTGCACTTAGCAACCAGCCGATATTGGCGGTTACCCGTCGGGCCAAGTACTTGTTAATCAGGCTGCCGGCAGGTGAAATTATTCTGCATTTAGGCATGTCGGGTCATTTAAAAGTGGTAGCTGCCAATACCCCGGCTGCCAAGCACGACCATCTGGATTTACTGCTATCCAATAATAAAATACTGCGTTTAAACGATACCCGTCGTTTTGGTGCGGTATTGTGGCAGGCAAATAACCAGCCACATCCACTACTGGCTGCGTTAGGCCCAGAGCCGCTGACCAGTGACTTTAGTGTCCAGACGCTGATTAACGCTTGTGCCAAACGCTCGGCTGCCATCAAACTGGTGCTGATGGACAACAAGGTGGTAGTAGGGGTGGGTAATATTTACGCTAATGAAGCCCTGTTTAAAGCCGGCATTTTGCCTGCAGCGCCAGCGAACAGTGTGTCAGCCGATAAATTGGCCTTGCTAAGTACCGTCGTTAAAGAAACGCTGGCTGCGGCCATTGTGCAGGGTGGCACAACGTTGAAGGATTTCAGCCAGGCTGATGGTAAGCCAGGTTATTTTGCACAGCAGCTGTTAGTGTATGGCCGTGGCGGACAAGCTTGCGTTAGTTGTGGCAATACCTTAAGTGAAATTCGCCTGGGGCAGCGCAGTACGGTATTTTGCCAAAGCTGCCAGCGATAAACTAAAAACTGCGGGTTGCGGTAATTCTGACTTCAACAGCACCCAGGTTAGTGTTGTCGGTAAGTGCCTTGGTAATGTCCATATGGATCATAGTGCCGCGGCTGGAATGGTTAGACAGCAAGCGAATACCTGCACCAACACCAACCAAGGTGCCGCCGGATGACGTATGGGCATCTTGTTGCTGAGTTTGCCAGATTTTACCGGCATCAATATAGCCGGCAAAAGCAACGTCTAATAACTGCCACAATGACCAGTCGGTAAAATGACGATATTCGGTGGTAATAACAGCGCGAGACTCACCACTTCTAAAATAGGCAGGGTAAGCACGTAGCTGATTGTCGCCACCAATATAGAGCGGCTCATCACGAAACAAGTTTTGGCCTTTATCCAAAGCCAGTTTACCCACAATGCTGTTACTGTCATCTAGTCGCTTTACCAGCTGCCAATGTGTGGTTACCAGGTATTGTGGTTGTGCAAATTCGCGTTGTAGCCAACTGGCATCCGCCAATAAAAACAGATTGTTTGCCAGCTGCCAGTTTTTGGCAGTACTTACCGACCAGAATAACGCGTTGCTATCTGCGCCCAGGCTTTCGCTATAATTACCAATGCGAGCATTGAGTTGCCAGCCAAAGTTAAAATCCTCGGTACGGTTAAACGAGTTGATATTAAAAAGTTTTCGGTAATCAGCCTGAATAAATTCGTACTCCAGCCAGTAGCCGTTTAAGTTTCGGTCCTCTGGTGCATCTAACACGGTATCAATGTTTTCATTAAACTTAGAGGTATCCATTTCAACCGCAAACGTTAAACGGTGAATATTCTTACTGTTTATATTTAACTTGTAGCCTAGTTCCGCTTTAGCATGATTATTCTCACGCTTGTAACTGTTGAATTCTTCACCGGCGTCATACTCGGTAACGTCTTCAGATACTCTATTAATTTCAAACCCTAAAGCCCACGGCGATGACAACCGGTAGAACGGCCTGTTAATACTCAGTTGGTAGTTATTGCCGTCGCTGTTGTTGCTGTAGCCAAGAGAACTGTTCCAGAAACTGCCGAACATATTTGGCGACAAAAATAAAAATCCCAGCTCTGTGCGCTCACTGTCACTTTTGTATTCCAGGTTTAGCCGGTTGCCGGTCCCCAGAAAATTATCTTCTTCAATACCAAAAGCACTTTTACTGCGCCCACCTTCACTGGAAAAATCTATGGTAGGCAGCAGTGACCAGTTATCCCAGGTCGCGACATTAACGATAACGCTGTTGGTCTCGGCACAAAAATGGGTTATTCGTACTTCTGCTTCACGAATATAACGTCGGCTTCTTAGCAACCGCTCGGTTTCTGCCAACTCGCTAAGATGTAATTGACTGCCGGTTTGAAATAATAAATCGTCGTTTAGCACAGACTCTTTGGTAATGATGTGGGTATAGTTGGCGAAGCGGTGCAACCAAAAGGTGTTCTTTTTAGATAGGTCAAACACATTCTCTGCGGTAAAAGTAATGCTGTTGATGGTGACATCAGTCTCGTTAACCAGGAAGTGATTGTCAGCCACGGCCTGGCAGTCTGCTTGTGCTTTGGCAGCAAACAGCATAATAAAGGCTAGGTTGGCAAACAACTTCATAGGTATCTCCATATACAGGAAAAAGTGCAGGAACAAAACGAGTTTACCCTGCCAAACTTAAGGTAACATTAAGCTATGTGTGTACGCAGAAACATTTTTCTTATTTCAATTCATTACATTGCAGCTAATTGTTTTTCTCAGGTGATAGTATTGCCCTGGCCAGGCGGTGTTGCCGCGGCTAAATGCACCGTACGCTGCGGAAACGGAATTTCTATACCCGCTTGATCGAAGGCGATTTTAACTTCCTCCTGAATACTATTTTTAAGATCGCGAAAATTCTCCCGTTTGGTCCAGACACTGAATTGAATACTCAGCGAGGAATCGGCAAAACCATTAAAAATAAAAAGCGGGGCCGGTTCATCCAGGCTAAGGGGGTTAGCATCGGCTACCTGTTGTAATATTTGCCGAACCTGACTGATATTTTCTTTGTAAGCCACTCCTATCATTAAATCAAAGCGCCGGATAGGAAAACGGGTCAGATTGGTCATTTCGGTTTTAATCAGGCTTTCATTGGGAATGCGGACAAACAAATTATCGAAGGTGCGCAGTTTTACCGACAGTAAGTCTATCGACAGCACTTCGCCGGTGGTAGTACCTACTCTTATTACATCGCCCAGCTGAAAAGGTTTTTCGCCGATTAAAAACAGTCCGCTAATCAGGTTGGAGGCAGAAGTTTGCGAAGCAAATCCTATCGCCACCGACAACACGCCGGCGGCACCTATAAGCACCCCTAACGAAAAACCGAGTTGGCGCAGCGCGGAGGCCACAAACAGCGCCAGAACCAACCAGTAAACCAATCGCTTAAATAATACCGCATGGTGCTGTGAAAAGTTACGGGTAACCAGCTTTTGCACCGCGCGTCCGGCCAGACTGGCCAGCAGTAAGCCTGCTGCCAGTAAGATAGCGGCTTGCAGCATATTAACCATTTGCTCTGACCTTAAATAGGCCGAAATGTGCTCCATTTTACCCGTTCCTGTTAATCATTAAACATGCCGGTAAATGCCCGGATTAAACCCTGTTTTTCAATATTCTGCCGCGGCCCGGCAATTCTGGCTGCGGCGCTCACACCCGCTGGCAACTGTTTACTTATTTTAAACCGGGTCAGTGCATGGTTGCCATCGTGTTGCAGGGTAATAGGATCGGTCCATAACGAGCCGTCATCCAAACCATACAATGCCAGATACGGCAACGGGATACTTAGTTTATCAATCACCAGCATGGTGTCGGCATTATTTTCAATCGTCACTGCGGTAACGGCCCGGTGGGGCCTGACCGGCAAGTCGGCTCTGTTGTGCCGGGCCTGGGTTTTATCGGCGTAACACAACTCACCATGCAAGGTTGATGGCCCAAACCAGGTATCAGAGAGGCGCTGACTGACAATATCAAGCAGATTGCATGCCGGTTGCTGCAAATTTACTTCTATTACCACTGGCGAACTGATATAAAATACCGCCTGCTGGGCCGGCGGGATACTCAGTTGAGTGCGGGTTTTCACCACCATCGGCCGG
Organism: Arsukibacterium sp. UBA3155; assembly: GCA_002364615.1. Lineage (GTDB taxonomy): Bacteria > Pseudomonadota > Gammaproteobacteria > Enterobacterales > Alteromonadaceae > Alishewanella. Next base: position 33,891 of record DEYP01000018.1, read on the forward strand.
TCAAGTAACTTTGGGCTAATACAAAACTGGGCCGGGCTTTGCTTAAATACAAAACGCTGTAAATTTTCCAGCTCAGGAAATTGCCTGATGCTCTTACTCTGTGTCTGACTGTGCGTGTCTTGCTCCGGTGCGCGGGTATAACCCAGCAGCCATTCCAGTGGTGCGCGCTGCAGATAAAGGGTTAATGGCCCCAAGGTATACTGCCAGCTCTGGCCGTTGTTCAAGGCAACAGGCTGCCACCATAGGTTACTTGTCTGCAGATCGTTGTGATGTTGTGGTTGCATATCCGGTCCGGTCATTCTCAGTGGCGTTGGTATAGTAGCAGAGCAAACGTCATTTATATGTGCGCTACAGCCTGATTGTTATCTCGGGCGGCGAAAACTAAAATAATGGTTAATTTCTGCTTCAGAAGCAATATGTTATTTTAGCTGAACTGTTGATAGCAGCCAGGTATGTGACAGCATACTATCTAAGCGGTTTTTGAAAAGCGGTTATGACAGGCTACCGTTGCCAGTGTGGCAGACACTTTATGACATTACGCTTAATACGTTAACCCTGAAATTACTGAACACCTGGGTGTCTGGTCAGGACTATGAGGTTGCTATGGAACTACCTGTACTAATAAACCGACTGCGCTTCGCGCTAGAGAACGATACGGTACAGCTGTTGCAAGACCAGCTGGAAGATGTGCATCCGGCTGACTACGCTCTGGCCATTATGGAGTTTTCGCTAGACCATTTATGGATGCTGCTGGTTGCCTTGCGTCGTTCAGAGCAAGCCAAGGTATTTGGCTACTTACCTGCTGAAATGCAGGTTGCGTTGGCTATCCAGGTAAGCCGGCGCAAACTGGCGCCCATTATTCGCCAGATGTCGTCTGACGAACGGGCCGATTTATTTAATCAGTTAACGGCAGAGCAACGGGAAATGCTATTGCCAGCATTGGCGCAGGCCGAGCGCGAAGATTTACTGCGGTTATCCAGTCATCAGGAGGGTACCGCTGGCGCTATTATGACGTCAGATTACGCGATACTGGCATCTGATATTTCCGTACGTGAGGCACTGGATGTGCTGCGCCGCGAAGCGCCCGACAAAGAAACCATCTATTCCGCCTACGTGGTTGATGAAGCCCGCAAATTGATTGGTGTGGTGTCACTGCGCGAACTTATTCTGGCACCGACCACCATGTTGGTGGATGAGCTGATGAACCACGATCCTATCTATGCCACGGTTGACATGAAACAAGAGCAAGTCGCGGCCATGGTGGCCAAATACGACTTACTGGCGTTACCTATTCTGAACGGCGAACAGCAGATGGTGGGTATTGTCACCTATGATGATGCGATGGATGTGGCCGCTGAGGAAGCAACCGAGGATTTTCATAAAACCGCGACCATCGGCAAGCTGGAGGGCAATGTTAAAGATGCCAGCATTGGCCTGCTGTACCGTAAAAGGGTGTTCTGGTTAGTGATCCTGGTATTTGGCAATATCTTCTCTGGTGCCGGTATCGCCTACTTTGAAGACACCATTGCCAGCTACCTGGCGCTGTTGTTCTTTCTGCCGCTGTTAATTGCCAGTAGCGGCAATGCCGGGGCGCAGTCAGGTACCTTGATGGTACGGGCACTGGCTACCGGCGATGTAAAACTGCGCGACTGGGGCTCGTTAATGGCCAAAGAATGCCTTATAGCTGGTTTACTGGGTTTAACCATGTCATTTGCCGTGGTATGGCTTGGCTGGTGGCGCGGCGGCTATGATATTGCGATTGTGGTTGCCGCCACCATGATGCTGGTAGTCATGGTCGGCAGCCTGGTCGGCTTGTCGTTACCCTTTTTACTAAGCCGCCTAAAACTCGACCCGGCCACCGCCAGCGGCCCGCTCATTACCTCCATTGCCGACGTGTCCGGGGTGGTACTTTATTTCTCCATCGCCACCTGGTATTTGGGGTTGTAAGTTTTTGTAGCAAACAGCGCAGTTACAACAGCAAAAACGTTTATCTTTACAACTCATAAATTTCGTTGCAAAAAATAAGGCTGCATGTAAAATCCGGGTGCATTTTAAAGGAGATTATATGCGCAACATGATAAAAACAATCGCAATCACTTCACTGTTAACCACTACTGCCTTCGCCGGCGCTGCTCAGGCAGAGATGTATTTCGAACTGGGTGCAACTCAGTTTTCTGCAGATCTTGATAATGAGAGCATCAGCCATTTTGGTGCTGTAGGCGTGTTGGGAACTACACTTAAAGCGACAGAAAAGTTTGCTCATAAAGTTGAAGCAATTGCGGTTATTGGCTTGAACTCTGACGAAGTCTATGGCGTAGATGTTAAGCTGCAATCGGTAATTGGTGCTGCGTACCGTCCAACTATAATAGTAAACGACTCCGTTTCGCTGTATGCCCGTGCCGGTATGTTTAATGGTCGTGTTAAAGCCAGTGGCTTTGGTATGAGTGAAACAGATTCAAGCACTGAATTTGGTTTTGGTGTGGGTGTCGATATTAAAAAGGTGTCGTTGTCATATTTAAACGTTGATGACACTAATTTTGTTACGGCCACTTTCCGTTTCTGATAACACTTTAAAGTTATCAGTGCCGTGTTTTTTACGCATTAAAGCCTGAAATATCAGGCTTTTTTGGTTTTTATGCCAGGCAAGCTCTCTGTTCGTCTAATTGTTATTATTCCATCGCCAAATAACCACTATGGCAGTAGCCATCAGCCAGGCCGTCGCCTTGCAAGTCTACCTGGCTCCAGTCTCCGCTTTGCCCAAGTACGTTAACCTGCTGGCCGCTGACTAAGGTAGTTTTGATATCAAAGCTGGTGCCGGGTCCAGCGCGCAGGCGCAAGCCATCGCGCGCAGTTACTCTGGCTTTATTAGCGGTTATGGTGGTTCTTGGTAGCGTGCGGTTATCGGCCTCGGTTGCTGCCGGTAATGGCGGCCGGGTGGGGGCCTCAATGGGTATTGGTGGTGCGGTGGGTAAACCCGACCAGCCTGTTATTGCTTGCTGTAAATTCTCGGCCCAGTCATTATCACCATTCTGTGGATAATTACCGCGTTGCAATTGTGCCAGGTTAATACCCTGCATTTGTAAGTGAGGCAGCTCCCAGCTTAATGGCTGTAACTGCTGTTTATCTGCCAGCTTGTGCAACTGCTGCCACCATTTTTTCCGCTCGCCAGTGTCATCCCAACTCCATTTACCGTCGATATACAACACAAAGTCGGCCGCCACCCCATACTGATGCATTGAACTCCAGGCATCGGCATTGGTGACTCTGGCGCCAGGCCGGCTGCGACCCTGGTTGAATAAATCACGTTGACGCTCGGGCGAACGGAAACCTTCAAAAACTTTGAACGGTAACTGGGCACTTAACAGGTCTTGCAATAACAGTTCAACTTTTTGCCGGAAAACCGGATGCAGGTGCGCCATATTAGTATCTCTGCTCATCGCTATGCTCCTTGCCAGTTGTTTTATGACACCCTTAGCGTTGCCCCGGCTAAACGCCGTGACTGACAATGAGTATAGCTACAGTTTGAGAAAAGTGACGCAACAGCTGCCCGACAGCTTGCCCCACTAATTGAAAAGCTATACACTTGCCGCGCAACCAAGGGGTGCACCTGCGCAAAAACGCCGGTGCTGAGATGCTTTCGGGCAAACCCTTAGAACCTGATCCGGATTATACCGGCGGAGGGATGGTGCTAACTCCTCAAGCTGGTGTGATCTCTGTTTTTAATGGAGAGTCATACAAAAATGCGTTTTACCCCTTCTATAATTTCGACTGCTGTTATTGCAGCGCTTTGTGTCGCGCCTGTCTCTGCGTTTGCTCAAGCCAACAAAGCTTCAGCTGATACTGCTATTGAGCGTATTACCGTGCAGGGCGATTTTCGTCAGCAAACTACCGGCCAGCTGGCGGGCAGTGTCACCGTAGTAACTGCAGAGGATTTACAGCGCCAGTCGGTGCAGCATCTTGACCAGCTGCTAAACCAGTTTGCCAATGTTAATTTCAGTGCAGGCGCCTCTCGCGGGCGCTTTATTCAGGTGCGCGGCATTGGTGAGCGCAGTGAATTTGTCGATACCATTAACCCGTCGGTCGGTATTCTGATTGATGGTATAGATTACTCCGGGCTTGGTATTAGTGGTATTAGCGATATTGCCCAGTTTGAGGTGTTCCGCGGCCCGGAAGCGACTCGTTTTGGCGCTAACGCGCTGGCGGGTATGCTAAACCTGACAACGATAGGCCCGACAGAGACTGCCGAAGGCAAAGCCAGCCTGACCATTGCTAACTACGACAGCTATCAGCTGGCCGGTCAGTTCAGTAATGCTATAAATTCACAATGGGGCTATAGCGTATCATTAGAGCAACAAGTGTCAGATGGCTTTATCCGCAACGTATTCCTTGATCGTGATGACACCAACAACATCGTCGAATTTACCGGCCGCTTTAAACTGGCTTATCAGCCAGTTGCTGAGTTGAAGCTGCAACTGATTGGCCACGTTGTCAACCAGGACAATGGTTATGATGCCTTTTCGCTGGACCGCGACCGCACTACATTATCAGACCAGCCAGGCCAGGACACACAGCGCAGCAACGCCCTGGCATTGCAGGCAGACTACAGCGGCCTGAGCGTTGCCCGATTTGAGGGCCAGTTAAGTTGGCTTGATGCGGATCTGGACTATGGCTTTGATGAAGACTGGAGCTATGTCGGGCTGCACCCCGATGAGTATTCGACCACGGACCGTTACCTGCGCAACCGGGAGCAGTTAACCCTGGATTACCGTCTTATTTCTAACGACGCCGGCCGGCTGGGGAATAGTGACTGGGTGCTTGGCGTCTATGCGGCAAGTAAAGATTTTGATTTAACCCGCCAGTTCTGGAATTGGGATTTATGGCAGGCAGACACCTTTGCCAGCAGCTTAAGCCGCAGCAACCTGGCACTCTATTCTGAATTGAACACGCCGCTGACAGAACAGCTGACCTTAGTATCAGGTTTAAGACTTGAGCGTTATGAAGATGAGTATGCCGATAGCAGCGCCAACCGCATAACAAACAATGACACCATGTGGGGGGCTAAACTAAGCCTGAATTATCAGCCTAATGCGCAGGCACTGATCTACCTGCTGGCGTCACGTGGTTATAAAGCGGGCGGTATTAATGGCGATGCGCTGGCAAAAGCAGCGGATGATAGTCTCAGTGAATTACTGTCTAAGGCCAGTTTTGCCCCTGAAACGCTGTATAACGCCGAGTTTGGCGTAAAAGGCACGGCGCTTGATCAAAGCCTGGTAACCCGGGTCGCGGCATTTTATATGTGGCGAGAGGATATGCAGGTAAAAGGCTGGCTAAACCCGGACAGCGGCCCGCAATTTGCTGGTTTTATTGATAATGCTGGCAGTGGTCGTAATTACGGGATTGAAATTGAAAACCGGCTGCAGCTGCATCCCCGGCTGACCGTAATGATTAATGCCAGCTGGCTGAAAACTAAGCTGGGTAACTATGTGACCATTGAGGGTGATGATTTCAGTGGCCGCGAGCAGGCGCAGGCGCCACGCTTTAGTTACAATATCGCTGCCGACTGGTATCTGAGCGATGCGCTGACATTTAACGTTGGCGTGCAAGGCAAAGACCGTTTTTATTATTCAGATAGCCACAATCAGCGGTCTGAGCGTTATGAGCTGCTAAACCTGCGGTTAAGTTATCAGCTGCAGCATTGGCAGCTGGCGCTGTGGAGTCGCAATGCGCTGGATCAGGATGTCGGCGTCCGCGGTTTTTACTTTGGCAATGACCCGCGCGATGGTTACGAGCCGCATTTGTATGAACAATTTGCCGAGCCACGTCGGGTAGGGGTTAGTGCCAGCTATCAATTTTGATGCTGCGCCAGCTATTCCAGTTATTAAGGAGACATGATGAAAGTATCAGTAGAAATTAGTAAGTATCCATTGGCTGAGGATTATATCGGGCCGATTAAAGGCTTTATTGAACAGCTTAATCAGTATCCAGAGATCCGGGTGATCACCAACACCATGAGTACCCAGTTATTTGGCGACTATGACCAGGTAATGCAGGCGCTGCAACACTGTATAAAATCCTCTTTTGAGCAATACGGCAAAGTGGTGTTTGTCTGCAAATTTATCCCGGGTGATTTGCAGCCATGATGCACTGGCTTAGTAATGCGCTGGACGACTGGCAGTTGATGCATAGCCTTGAGCTGCTGGCAACCTTGCTGGCGCTGGCCTACGTCATACTGGCCTTGCGCCAGAGCTTGTGGTGCTGGCCAGCGGCATTACTAAGCACGATGCTGTTTACCCATATTATGTGGGATTCTGCCTTATTATCAGATGCCTTGCTGCAGTTGTACTACGCCGCAATGGCGCTGTATGGCTGGTGGCGCTGGCAACAAATGAAACAGCAGCACAAGGGGCTGAATACAGTATCAGAATGGCCCTGGCGCCGGCACCTGCAGTTAATTACCATTACCGCGCTTGCCGGCGTGCTGCTGGGCTTCGTGATGGCGAACTATACGCATGCGGATTTTGCGTACCTTGACGCGCAAACCACGGTGTTTAGTGTTATGGCGACCTGGCTGGTCGCGCGCAAGCTGGTGTCGAACTGGTTGTACTGGGTGGTGATAGATGCGGTATCAATTTATGTGTATGCGCAAAAACATCTGTATTTTCTAACCCTGTTGTTTATGCTGTATACCATTATTGCGTTGGCGGGATATTTTATATGGCGGGCAAATTATCAGCAGCAACCGCAACTGGCGGTGTCGGGCCGGTAAGCGCATTATGCCGTCATCTGGAGTTTTTTGCTGCGCATCCGGCGCTTGCCGTTACACCGCTTTCTAATGGTGAGCTGAATCTTAATTACCAGGTCGAAACCTGCCGCGGAATGTATGCGCTAAGGCGTTACCCTGCAAGCAGCAGTGGTGTGTGTCGTCAGCAAGAGCTGCGCTGTCAGCATGCCGCTGCAGTGGCCGGTATCGCCCCGGCGCCTCTTTGCCTGAATAACCATTTACAGGTATTGATCAGCGAGTTTATTCAGGGCGGTTCGCGCTTCGAAGTGACAACGCAGACGATCCCAATACTGGCATGCACGCTGGCAAAACTGCATAAATTGCGGACCAGGACTGCACTGTTGCAGCCGGTCAATTACCTGCAGCAGTTAGCGCAGCATGTCGCAGAATCTAGTGGACACGAACTGCTACATGCTGATGCACCATTATTTGCCCGGTTGCTCAGAGCAGCAAAGCATTATCAGACATTACCAACCGATGAGGTGCTATGTCATCTGGATTTGCATGGCGGTAATATGCTTTGGGCAAAGCAGAAACTATGGTTGCTGGATTTCGAGTATGCTCAATCGGCGGACAGTTGCCTTGATTTAGCGGCAGTATCATTAAATTTTCAGTTATCTGCAGCAACAGAGCAACAGCTGCTTGCGGCATATCAGCAACATCGCGCCATTGGCGTTGGCGTGGATACAGCGTTGTCAGCCAAACTTGTGCTGGCTAAGATCATTTTTAGCGGATTCTGCTGGTTATGGTATCTGAGCCTGCAACAAAAACTGACCTCGTGTCAGCAGCAGGCTCAATACTGGCAGCAGCAGCTGACTGAGCAGCTGGCGCTACAACCCTCCTAAACGCTCCGCCAATACTTTATAGCGCTTAACATCGTCTTCGTTAAATAATGGCTTGCCACTATCATCTTGTTCAGTGGCAACCAGCAGATTTTCTCTGGCCAATCGTTCAACCCGAATATCCGGGATCCCAAGGAACTCAGCAACCTGTTGTACCGACATGAGTGACATAGCGTTATCCTGATAGTTGTTAAGTTACTAGTAATACCCTATTCATCGGCTTTTTTGAATTAAAAAAACACAATTTTTTAAAAAAACTCAACGGCATTTTCGCATGTGGCTACACCGACTTTAATAGACATTCCGGCTACTTAACGGTATAAATATCGGTTAAATTCAATTACGTTTTGATTCGCCGCAGGCGGCTGCACCTATATTACTCCTGCGTTATTGCTGCGCTGTCCAGATTAATGTCAGATAGCGCGTTTGGTCTGCAGGACACAGATTTGCAGTTTAGTTTAGAATTTGGCCATTTTGTAAAGGAAGCAACGACGCTATGACATTGTTATGGATACTATTACTTCCCCTGCTGGGTACTCTGGTGCCGGTATTGACGGCCAACTGGCGGCGAAGTGCCTGTGCCACGGCCACGGCCATTCCACCGGCGATCGCGTTAATGCTGCTGTTTTACCACAGCAGTGCCATTTTTGCCGGCGAAAGCTTTCGCTATACCCTGGGCTGGATACCATTGCTCGGGTTGGATGTCAGCATCCGGTTAGATGGACTGGCATTTCTGTTTAGTCTGTTAATTCTGGGTATTGGTTTACTGATTATTTTGTATGCGCGGTATTATTTATCTGAACAAGATTCTATGCCGCGCTTTTACGCTTATCTGATGCTGTTTATGACCGCAATGATGGGCATTGTATTATCTAATAATGTGCTGCAGCTGTGGTTGTTCTGGGAACTGACCAGTATCAGCTCTTTTTTACTGATAAGTTTCTGGTGGCACAAGTCTGAAGCGCGCCGTGGCGCCCGGATGGCGCTGACGGTGACCGGCGCAGGCGGCTTGTGTTTACTGGCGGCCTTGTTGTTACTTGGCCAGATTACCGGCAGCTACGATTTAGATGTCATTCTGGCCAGTGGTGCCGTTATTCAGCAACATGCTTGGTATCCGCTGGTTTTAGTATTGTTTTTGTTAGGCTGTTTCACAAAATCAGCGCAGTTTCCGTTTCATTTCTGGCTACCCAATGCGATGGCTGCGCCCACCCCGGTAAGCGCTTACTTACACTCCGCCACTATGGTGAAAGCGGGTATTTTCTTACTGGCGCGGTTTTATCCAGCCATGGCGGGCACCGACTTGTGGTTTTTACTGGTGAGTATGACCGGCTTAACCACCTTACTGGTTGGTGCTTATCTGGCATTGTTTAAGCATGACTTGAAAGGCTTGCTGGCCTATTCCACCATCAGCCATCTGGGATTAATTACTTTGCTGTTTGGTATGGGCACCGACTTAGCCGCGGTCGCCGGGGTATTTCATATTATTAACCATGCTACGTTTAAAGCGTCGCTGTTTATGGCTGCCGGTATTATCGATCACGAGTCAGGCTCGCGCGATATGCGAAAACTAAACGGCCTGTGGCACTTTATGCCGATTACCGCCACCCTGGCTATGGTCGCGGCGGCAGCCATGGCGGGGGTACCGTTACTCAACGGCTTCTTATCTAAAGAAATGTTTTTTGTCGAAACCCTGCAACAGCACCTGCTCGGCTCGTTATCGTGGATTATTCCGGTACTGGCAACGGTGGCAGGCGTGTTCTCTGTGGCCTATTCCACCCGCTTTATTCACGACGTATTTTTTAATGGTAAGCCAAAAGGGTTGACGAAAACACCGCATGAGCCACCGCGCTATATGCGGATGCCGGTTGAAGTATTGGTGGTGCTTTGTATTCTGGTCGGTATAGCGCCAGGTTACATTGTCGGCGATTTACTGCATGCCGCCTCTTCCTCGGTGCTCGGCGGGACGGTGCCTGAATACAGCCTGGCTATCTGGCATGGTTTTAATGTGGCCTTGCTAATGAGTGTGGTGGCGCTGGCCGGCGGCGCACTGATTTATATAAACCGTAAACATTTATTTGATTTTCAGAACACGCTGCCAGGGGTAGATGCCATTAATACCTTTGAACTGGCGATGAAATCTTTGGCCAAACGTTGTCAGCAATTTTACGGCCGGCTGGACAATGGTTCATTACAGCGTTATCTGGTGTTTTTGTTAAGCGCTGTTGTGGTATTGGCAGGACTGCCGTTGCTACAACTGGACACGCTGTTTGGCGGGCGACCAGAACTGCCAGTTGATGCCGTTAACGCAACCGGCGCGGCAATGTTGCTGATTACCGCGTTTGCGACTGTGGTATTTCACCGGCAGCGGGTAGTTGCGCTACTGATGATTTCTGTGGTGGGCTTGATGGTGTCTATTGCCTTTACCCGCTTTTCAGCTCCGGATCTGGCGCTGACTCAGCTGTCAGTAGAAGTGGTGACCATTATCCTGTTAATGCTGGCACTGTTTTTCTTACCTCATAAAACACCGAAACAATCTAGCCCGACCCGGGTCATCCGTGATATCAGTCTGGCCAGTATGGTGGGTGTGGTGATTGGCAGTATTAGTTACGCCATTATGACCCGACCCTTTAATACCATTTCCGATTACTTCCTGGCCAATGCGAAAACCGGTGGTGGCGGCACTAACGTGGTGAACGTTATTCTGGTCGATTTCCGGGGCTTTGATACCTTTGGTGAGATAGCGGTGTTAGGTATCGCGTCACTGGGTATTTTTAAGCTGCTGACCCGGATCCCGGTGTTTAAACCCAGCAGCGATGGCGAGGGCAGGCCCTGGGCGTTGGAACGTCATCCGGTATTACTGGCTACGGTATCCCAGAGTTTATTACCTTTGGCATTAATGGTGTCGGTGTTTATTTTCTTCCGGGGCCATAACTTACCTGGTGGCGGTTTTATTGCAGGCCTGGTCACTGCCGTGGCGTTAATTCTGCAATACATTGCCCACGGGGTTGAATGGGTGAAAAGCCGGATGAATATCGAGTATCAGCGGGTGGTTGCGGTCGGCCTGATGATTGCGCTGGTAACTGGCGTGGCCAGCTGGCTGTTTAATAAACCGTTTTTAACGTCATGGTTCGATTATTTTGATATACCTCTACTGGGAAAAATAGAGCTGGCCAGTGCAATTGCTTTTGATGCCGGGGTATATGTTACGGTAGTGGGGTCAACCCTGCTGATCCTGGCCAGTCTGGGTAAGATGACTACCAGTCATCGTCCTGTGCATACGGAGAGCATTTAATGGAAAGCTTACTTGCAGGTTGTATTGGCTTCCTGACGGCCTGCGGCGTATTTTTGATGCTACGCGGCCGCACGTTTCCGGTTGTGGTGGGGCTAACCATGCTGGCCTATGCCGTTAACTTATTTTTATTTTCATCTGGAAGGCTGACACTACAGGGTGCTGCGGTGCTTGGCACTACCGACAATTATGCTGACCCTTTGCCACAGGCGTTGGTGCTGACGGCAATAGTCATAGGCTTTGCCATGACCGCTTATCTGGTGATCCTGGCGATTCGGGCCCGGGCAGATTTGGGTAATGACCATGTTGATGGCAAATTGCCGGAAACTGAAAGTAGCCGCAAGGAGAGCCGTTAATGTCGCATCTGATAATCGCGCCTATTTTACTGCCAATATTTACTGCGCTACTGATTATGCTACCTCCTATTCATTATTCGCCAATGCGCAGGCGCTGGGTCAGCATGGTCTCTACGGTTATTCTGTTGATCCTGACCGTGTGTTTGTTAGTGCAAACGCAGCATACGGGTGTGTCGTTTTATGCTTTGGGTGCCTGGCAGCCTCCGTTTGGTATTATTCTGGTCGCTGATATTTTCAGTGTCAGCATGGTGTGCTTAACGTCGTTTTTGGCTCTGGGAGCGATTTGTTATGGCAGCGCCGGAGAAGATGAGCGAGGTTCATTTTTCCATCCTTTATTTCAGTTTCAGTTGATGGGTATTAATGGTGCCTTTTTAACCGGCGATTTATTTAACCTGTTCGTCTTTTTTGAAGTGCTGTTAATCGCCTCTTATGGTCTGCTGGTGCATGCCGGCGGTAAAAATAAAACCAAAGCCGCAGTGCACTATGTGGTACTAAACCTGGCGGGCTCGGCCGTATTTCTATTCTCGTTAGGTATTTTGTATGGCACCCTTGGCACCTTGAATATTGCTGATATGGCGGTTCAGGTAGCGAAGTTGCCGCCAGAGAACGTGATGCTGGTGAAGTCTGGTGGTTTGTTGCTGTTAATTGTATTTGCCCTTAAAGCAGCAATTTTACCCTTACAATTCTGGCTGCCCGCAACCTATTCTGCTGCATCGCCACCGGTTGCCGCACTTTTTGCGGTGATGACCAAAATAGGCACTTATTCTTTACTGCGGGTTTATACCACTATCTTTGGTGAGCAGGCCGGACCTTTGGCTGGTATGGCTTCTGACTGGTTATGGCCGCTTGGCTTAGCCACCATTATGCTCGGTGCTATTGGGGTATTAGCCAGTCAGGATTTCAGAAAGCTGGTGGCCAATCTGGTGATTATATCAGTTGGTACCCTGGTTACTTTGGTTTCGCTGCAAAGTACTGCGGCCACGTCAGCCATATTATATTACACGGTTCACTCGACGATGGTGTGCGGCGCGCTATTTTTACTGGCTGACGTTATTGGCGCCCAGCGCGGCAAGGCAGGTGACAGATTAGTGCCGGGCAGGCGTATGGGACAACCTGCTTTGCTGGGTACACTGTTTATTGTTGCTGCTATTGCCGTGGCAGGTTTACCACCCCTGTCAGGTTTTGTTGGCAAACTAATGATTTTGCAAGCCGCCAGTTCACCGTTGCAACAGATACTGCTTTGGTCTGTGATTTTACTCAGCAGTTTAATGGTGTTAATCGGGCTATCGCGCGCGGGCAGTATTTTGTTCTGGCGGGTCAGTGGTAATGAAGCCGGCCCGGAAAGAATGTTACCGTTGCAGACGTTTGCATTGGTCTGGCTGTTACTCGCTGCACCGCTAATGGCAGTATTTGCCGGTCCGCTTACTGAGCTTACCTTTGCCGCGGCTGACCAGATACGAGATATTCAAAGTAGTATCGCTATTATACTGGGTGATACCACAACTTTTGGAGGTACGCCATGAGAGTAACGCCTCGCTATAGCTGGTTACCCACACCGTATCGCAGTTTGCTGCTGCTGCTGGTGTGGCTGCTGTTAAATCAGAGTGTTGAATTAATTCATTTATTTTTTGGTACTATTCTGGCGCTGATTATTCCCTGGATTAGTGGCAAATTCCGTGATCCGCAACCACTGATTGAGCGGCCATTACTGGCACTACGATATATTCTGCGGGTATTTGGCGACATTGTTACCGCCAATGCTCAGGTCGCGATCCTGATCCTGGGGCCGCAGCGTCGGTTAAATCCGGCATTTGTAAGAATGCCATTGGATCTGCAGCACGATTTACCCATTACTATTCTGGCCAGCACCGTCTCTATGACCCCGGGTACCGTGAGCGCCGATGTGTATCCCTGTCATGATACCCAGCCGGGTGATGCTGAAATTACCCAGCGCTGGTTGCTTATTCATGTTCTCAATTTAGAGGACGAAGCAGAATTAATTGCGACCATAAAAAGCCGGTATGAAGCACCACTGAAGGAGATATTTCAATGTTAGAACAAGTGATATTTCTGGTGTTTGGCATGATTAGCCTGGCGTTACTGCTTAATCTCTGGCGTTTACTGGTCGGTCCTAGTATTCCTGACCGGATTCTGGCGCTGGATACCATGTTTATTAACAGTATCGCGCTGATTATTTTATACGGCCTGTTAATGGGCTCGCCGCTTTATTTTGAAGCAGCGTTACTGATTGCAATGTTAGGTTTTGTCAGTACGGTAGCCGTATGCAAATTCCTGCTGCGCGGCGATATCATCGAATAGGAGCGACATAATGCAAAACTGGATGGAATGGGCTGTCGCTTTTTTCTTATTACTCGGTGGCTGTTTTGTATTAATTGGCTCCATAGGCTTAAGCCGGATGCCAGACTTTTTTATGCGCTTGCATGGCCCGACTAAGGCCACGACTCTTGGTATGGGGGGCATTTTACTGGGCTCGATTTTTTATTTCAGCTTGTCACATAGCGTCAGTGTACATGAATTGCTGATTACTATTTTCCTGCTGATAACTGCACCCATAAGTGCTCATATGCTGATTAAAACGGCATTGCATCATCAGTTAAAAGCGATTGACCGAACCCGTGGTGAACGCGAATTAAAGCAGGGGCAGCAAGAGGGAAGCGGTGACCCGAAAAAGGTACTGACAGCTGAAAACAAACCTTAACCGGTGGTTACTCGCCAAAGCCTTGTTCTATTAAGGATACCACGGCGCTTAATGCTGCAGCCGCATCAGAACCTTCTGCAGTCACCTGCAAGGTCTTACCTTTGCTGCTTGCCAGCATAAGCAAGGCTAAAACGCTGCAGGCATCGGCCGTTTTATCTTGATAAACTAACTCAATATGGGCCTGAAACTGCTGGCACAACTGGGCCAGTTTGGTCGCTGCCCGGGCGTGTAAACCCAGTTGATTGACGATAGTAACGTTGCGGCTAAGTTTAGTGGCCATGATGACGAACCAGCTCCCTGTGCCGGATTTGTACGTCCTCACGCTGGCTGCGATAGCTGTCTGCCAGACTCTCTGCAATGTAAACTGAGCGGTGCTGACCGCCGGTACAACCGATTGCAATGGTAAGATAGCTGCGGTTGTTCCGTTCCAGATGAGGCAGCCAACTGCTGATAAAACTGTTGATTTGCCAGGTATATTTAGCAACCACAGCCTGAGATGCCAGATAGTCTTTTACCGGCTGGTCAAGGCCGGTTAATGGCTTAAGCTCTGGTTCCCAATGGGGATTTGGCAAAAAGCGGGCATCAAAAACAAAGTCAGCGTCTTTAGGAATACCGTATTTAAAACCGAACGATTCAAACAGCATGACCAGACGGCCGGTTTTTTGTCCGAGGATCCGTTCGCGCAGCTGTTCTGCTAACTGATGAACATTTAGTTCGGTGGTATCAATATATAAGTCTGCGCGGCTGGAAATAGGGTCTAGCAGTTGCTGTTCACGCGAGATTGCCTCGTCCAGCGACATGGCCTGATGGGACAGCGGATGCAAGCGGCGCGTTTCACTGAAACGTTTTATTAAGCTGGCGTGATCAGCATCGAGATACAATATTGTCAGGTCAAGCTTGCGAGGCAGGTAAGATAAAATATCTGCCAGTTCATCGGGATCTTGCGGTAAATTCCGAACATCAATGCTAACGGCTACCCGCTCATACTGACCCATTACCGTAGTGGCAAGAGTCGGTAACAGATTTACCGGTATATTATCGACGCAGTAATAGCCAAGGTCTTCTAACACCCGTAATGCCACTGACTTGCCTGAGCCTGAGCGACCGCTGACGACCAATAATTTCATGATGTTCCCATCACCTCACTGGCGTCGATGATCAACTGATATAACTGTTCATCAGATTCTGCATGCCGGATTTTACGAGTTAATTCTTTTTGACTTAACAAGCGGGCAATACCGGCGAGGGTCGTTAAATGAGCCTGACACTGTTCTTCAGGAATTAAGATAGCGCAGAAGATATCAACTGCCTGATTATCAATGGCATCAAAAGCAACAGTATCTTTGGTAACCACAAATACCAGAATAGGTTGGGTGACGGTTTTAAGCTTGCCATGCGGAATAGCAATACCTCCGCCAATACCCGTAGAGCCTAGCTTTTCACGGGTCATTAATGCTTCGAGGATAGTGTACTCGCTTATTTCCGGTAAGCGCTGATGCGCTAATTCCGCTATATACTCGAGAACCCGTTTTTTGCTGTTAAAAAGAACTGCACTCTTGGTGCAGTTCTCGGCTAGCATAGTGCTTAAGTTGATCATAATAAGTTTAGTGTCGGGCTATTTTTTCTTTATGTTTAATGACTTGCCTATCGAGTTTATCAATTAACTGGTCGATGGCCGCGTACATATTTTCATCTTCTGAAGCGGCAAAAACTTCACCGCCGGTCAGATGCAGTTTAGCTTCAGCAATTTGTCTTAATTTTTCCACGTTTAGGATGACATGTACATTGTTAATGTGATCAAAGTGACGTTCCAGCTTGGCGAATTTAGTGTCTACGTACTCTTTTAATGCAGTGGTAATTTCTACATGATGACCCGTTAAGTTGATTTGCATAGACGTTTTCCTTCTTTTTTGCTGACCTAAACCAAGGTCTTACGTTGATTCGATGGCGGAATAAACAGGGCCTCACGGTACTTGGCAATGGTGCGCCGCGCTACATTAATGCCTTGCTCTGACAATATATCTGCCATCTTGCTGTCACTGAGTGGCTTGGCTGGGTTTTCAGCCGCCACCAACTTTTTAATAAAAGCCCGGATAGCGGTCGACGAGCACTCACCGCCGCTTTCTGTACTAACATGACTGGAAAAAAAGAATTTAAGTTCAAATATTCCCCTTGGAGTGTGCATAAATTTCTGGGTGGTCACCCTGGAAATCGTTGACTCGTGCATACCGACCATCTCGGCCACATCGTTTAAGACCATCGGTTTCATTGCTTCTTCACCGTGCTCAAAAAAGGCTTGTTGCTGCTGTACAATGCAGTTTGCAACCTTTAATAAAGTATCGTTGCGGCTTTCAAGGCTTTTCAGAAACCACTTTGCCTCCTGCAGGTGAGACCTGATGAACTGGGTATCAGCCGTATTTTTGGCGGTACGGGACATCGCCGCATATTGCTGATTTATTCTGACTTTTGGCATTGCATCCGGGTTTAACTCCACTTGCCAACGGCCTTTTACTTTCATTACTGACACGTCAGGTATCACGTATTGTTGTTCCTGACGAATCACATCGGCCCCGGGTCTGGGGTTTAAACTGAGGATGAGCCGCATCACTTCTTTTAGCTCATCTTCTTTCAGTTTAGTCACACGCATCAAAGAACGAAAGTCCCGGTTCGCTAAATAATCAGTATGTTCTTTAATGACATGTTTGGCCTGCTGCAAAAATGGCGTGTTGGGATCAAATTGTCGCAGTTGTACCAGCAGGCATTCAGCAATAGTTCGGGCGCCAACACCAACAGGGTCAAATAATTGGATCCGTTTGATTACCGCTTCAACTTCATCTTCTTCTACATCCGGCAGACCCAGCGACTCCAGAATTTCAGCCACGTCTATGGTTAGTAACCCGGTTTCATCGATACCTTCAATAATAATCTCGGCGATGGCTAAATCGGTTTCAGAGAAGGGTGTTAACTGCATTTGCCAGCGCAGATAATCCTGCAGCGTTTCACTGGTTTCACCCTGGAAAACCATATCTTCATCGGGGGGAGAGCCGGCACTGACTGGCGCGGCGCTGATTAAATCATCCCAATTGTTGTCCAGCGGTAAATCATCTTGCAAACCTTGCTCAGATATTGATTCACTGCTGTCACGTTCGGCAATTTCAGTCAGATTTTCCTGTGCGGTATCGTTACTTTCCTCTGATGCAGAGCGGGTATCGTTGTCATTTACATCACTAGTGTCCGGATCAGCAGAAAAGCTTTCGAACTCATCTTCACTTTCAAGTAAAGGGTTGGCGTCCAGCGCTTCCTGTATTTCCTGCTGAAGCTCAATGGTGGACAACTGCAGCAAGCGGATAGCTTGTTGTAGTTGCGGTGTCATTGTAAGTTGCTGACCTAACCGAAGTTGCAAAGAGGGTTTCATTTACGTCTATTTCTCTCCTGAAGCAGGCGTTTGTCGTTTTTCTTAACTATAGCCTGAATTGCTCGCCCAGGTATACATCACGAACCTGCTGATTCACTAATACTTCCTGTGGCGGACCGGCGGCAATCAGCTCACCATGACTGACGATATAGGCCATTTCGCAAACATCAAGGGTTTCTCTGACATTGTGGTCGGTAATTAATACACCAATGCCACGTTGTCCTAAATGTTGAATTATCTTTTTGATGTCCAGCACTGAGATAGGGTCCACGCCTGCAAAGGGTTCATCCAGCAGAATAAAAGCCGGATTTGCAGCGAGCGCCCTGGCAATTTCAACCCGGCGCCGTTCGCCTCCGGATAAGCTCATGCCTAAACTATTTTTAATGTGGCCGATATGAAACTCTTCCAGTAAGTCGTCTGCCAGCTCTTCGCGTTTTGCGTTGCTAAGATCCTTGCGGGTTTGCAGTATCGCTAATAAGTTATCGTATACGGTCAACTTTCGGAAAATGGAACTTTCTTGTGGTAAGTAGCCAATGCCTGCTCTGGCCCGGGCATGAATAGGATCGAAGGTAATATCCTGATTATTTAACATGATTTGACCTTTGTCCGAAGGGACCAGGCCGACAATCATGTAGAAGGTCGTCGTTTTGCCGGCTCCATTGGGTCCGAGCAAGCCGACAATCTGTCCCGCGCTGACTTCAAGGCTGACATCTTTGACCACCTGTCTGCCTTTATAACTCTTAGCCAGATGCGCTGCCACTAACTTCATGGATTTTCCTTGTTCTGCGGGGTGAAAATCGTGGTTACCCGTTTTTTCTGCTCACCACTTTCTGCGCTGATTTGTTGCGTTTCAATGTTATAACGAATGACGGCGGCCTGCACCTGACTACCACTTTGGCTCAGTTGGGCGTCACCGCTTAGGGTTAGTGTGCGGCTGGCGAGGTCATACCGGATCTCAGCCGCGGTGGCGGTTACCGGTATTTCGCCTTCCAGCAGCTGGCTGTATTGCACGGGTGTACCTGTGGTAATAAATACTTCGTTACCTTTTCCTGCACTGGCATTAATTTCTAAACGGTCTGCTTTGATATTTAAGCTACCCTGGCGTACTTCGACATTCTGGGTATAAACGGAGACATAATCTTTGATTGAGGTTTCGTTATTGTCAGAAGTAATAGCAATGGGTTGGCTGTAATCCGCGTCACTGGCAAAGCAGTTTGCAGATAGCAGTACAGTGAGGAAAAATAGGTTAATTTTGTTCATTGGCGTATACCGTCTCCAAGTGCTTTACAATCCGCAGATTCTGCTCAGTTAAATCTGCTTGCAAGCCTATACCATTAATATAAAAACCTTTACCAATAATTTTTACCGCTGCTGTGGTTTGCAGCACTTTACTTGGCAACAGCAGCTCCAGGTTATCAGTATCGATGCGGTCGACCAGCTCGCTGCCGCTGACATTCACAATACTAACGTGTTGCTCCAGAATAATTTTATCTTCGGGTAACCATATGCCAAACTGGCTGGTCACTTTCCATGCAGGCTGATGCTCAGCATCAAACAAGGTATATTCTGGGTTTTCAAACTGGGTAAAACCTAAACGTTCAAAAAATTCTAAGCGCTCAGCCTTAATATGATCCGCCACATAGCCTTGCCCGTCATACAGGGTTCGGGTTACCTGTTCGGCAATATAATCGGGCAACAGTTCACGGTCGGCATCATTCAGGTTAAGTTGCTCAGTCTGGTTAAACCTGATGTAAGTTGCCGTTAATACCAAAGCAAATACCAACAGGAACAGGGTTTTTTTCATGAGCTGCTGCCATCAAACTGTTGAAACTTATGCTGACTGATCAGCAGTAAATCAGCCAGTTCGCGCACTGCCCCGAAGCCACCTGGCAGTGATGTCAGGTAATCTGCGTGCAGACGCAGATAGGGATGGGCATCTTTTACCGCCACCGATAAGCCACAATGTTGCATGACCTGCCAATCTGATAAATCATCACCTATATAGCCAATCTGCTCTGTGCTTAGCGCCAGTTGCTGTTGCACACTGGCAAAGGCTTCCAGTTTATTTTCCTGGCCCTGATAAATATAAGGTACGGTCAGCGAACGCATCCGTTGTTCAACAATAGCGGAGGTGCGACCAGTAATGATGGCCACCTCAATGCCGGCATGGCGCAATGCTTTAATACCAAAGCCATCGCGGGTATGAAATGCCTTGAGTTCCTCCCCGTTATTGCCCAGATAAATCCGGCCATCAGAAAATACGCCATCCACATCGCAAATTAATAATTTAATTGCGGCGGCGCGGCTCAGAATGTCGTCACTGACAGGTTGATAAAGGCTGGCAAAAAGCGACATGCTAAAGTACTCCTGCCCGCAATAAATCGTGCATATTCATCGCACCCACCGGCACCCGATGCTGGTCGACAATAAGCAGGCCGTTAATTTTTTTCTGCTGCATAATTTTCAGGGCTTCGCCGGCAAGCATTTCTGCATTGGCGGTAGTGCAGGGGGTGGTCATAACCTGTTCAATGGCGGTGCTGTGAATATCCAGTTTAAGGTCGAGGATCCGTCGTAAATCACCGTCAGTAAAAATTCCTGCCAGGCTCTGGTCATCGTTAACTACCGCTGTCATCCCCAGACCCTTTTCTGAAATCTCCAGCAAGGCTTCTTTGATGGTAGCGTGTCGCCTAACTAGTGGGACCTGGCTGTCTTTGTGCATGACATCGCTTAGGCGCAGTAGCAGTTTGCGACCGAGACTGCCCCCTGGATGAGACAGCGCGAAATCGTCGGCAGAAAAGCCGCGGGCATCCAGTAAAGCCACAGCCAACGCGTCACCCATCGCCAGCGTTGCAGTTGTGCTGGCCGTCGGTGCTAATCCCAGCGGGCAAGCTTCCTGCTCTACCTTTACACACAAATGGACATCAGATAACTTAGCCAACGTTGACCCCGGATTGCCTGACATGCTGATTAAGGTAATACCAAGGCGTTTAATTACCGGCAATATTGTTAAAATTTCTGCAGTTTCACCTGAATTTGAAATTGCCAGCACGATGTCACCTGCCGTAAGCATGCCTAAATCACCATGACTGGCTTCAGCAGGGTGGACAAAAAAAGCCGGTGTACCAGTTGACGCTAAAGTAGCCGATATCTTATTGGCGATGTGGCCGGACTTGCCCATTCCCATCACGATAACTTTGCCTTTACTGCTAAACAACAGCTGGCAGGCTTGCTCAAAATCGTCATTGATATATTGGGCAAGTTGTCGAACTGCTTCTGCTTCAATCTGCAGCACTTCCAGTGCCCGGTTACAAAACGTGCTGATCATAGTTTTAGCCATAAGTAAGAAAACGATTATGCCGTTTGTGAGAACAACAGATATTGGTAGCCGATAAATGCTGCCAGCAGTATAGCACCCTCAACCCGGTTGATCCGTTGCATCCGCGTCAGCCGCACTGACATTAGCAACATTAACACCGTGGCACCGATCATGACGTAACTGTCGCGACCACCGGCATTCGGATCGATCATGTCCGGGCCTATAACGGCGCCTAAACCTAAAACAGCAAGAATATTAAAGATATTGGAGCCGATAATATTTCCCAGAGCCAAATCATCCTCGCCTTTTAAAATACCAATAATGCTTGCTGCCAACTCCGGCAGGCTGGTGCCAATAGCGATGATGGTCAAACCAATCACCAAATCACTAAGACCAGCATAGCGGGCGATAGTTACTGCACCATGAACAAGCAGTTGTGAGCTCGCCAGTAACAATATGAGTCCGGCTGCAGCCCATAGGACGGCTTTGAGCGTAGAAATATTAACGGTAGGTACGTCAGCGTTAATCTCTGCTATTAACGGGTCATCCGGGGTGGCATGTTTTCCCCAATAAACCAGTAACGCCAGAAAACTAAAAAAGGCGACCAGTAACACAATGCCTTCCACCCGGGTTAGCAAATCGTCAGACAACAGGTAGTAGCCGAACAGCGTGCAAACCAATAACAACGGAAATTCACGACGTAAGGTTAATGACGAAACCGCAATAGGCTTCAACAATGCTGCCGCACCGATAACCAGTAAAATATTGGTGATATTAGAACCGACAGCATTACCGACCGAAGTGTCCAGTTTGCCTTGCCAGGCCGCGGTTGCCGACACCAGCATTTCAGGCGCCGAAGAGCCCATTGCAACGATGGTAAGGCCAATTACCATAGGTGAAATACCACTATTGCGGGCAATTGACGACGCGCCATAGACAAAACGATCAGCACTCCAGATCAATAATACCAGGCCAACAATGACAAAAAAAATAGCGACGAGTAAAGGAGACACGCAGCAGTCCTGTAGTTTACGGCTAAAGTTAACTGTATTTTCCGTGTTATTGACGGTAATTGCAAAAAAAAACCACAAGTTCAGTTGTCTTCGATTTTTTCGCACACTTTGTTACGATTTTTTGTAACGACATTGAGCTGCAATACCTTTACAATATGACAACCTAAGGGATTTCTGGTATCGGATTGCAAACATACACCCTCGTATGTATATTGGCAGGCTCGATACCAGGTCGGTAAAACTGCTTTCGCGGTTGTTTTCAGTTGGAGTCCAATTTGTCCGATATTATGGTTGATATCCAGCACTTAAGTTTTTCCCGTGGCCAACGCCTGATCTATGACGACATGAGTATGCAAGTGCGTCGCGGCAAGGTTACGGCCATCATGGGACCGAGCGGCATTGGTAAAACAACGCTGCTCAAACTTATTGGCGGCCAGTTAAAGCCTGACAGCGGCCATATTTTATTTGATGGCCAGGATATACCGGCATTATCACGAGCCGATTTATATCGGGCACGCAAAAAAATGAGTATGTTGTTTCAAAGCGGCGCCTTGTTTACCGAGATGTCGGTGTTTGACAACGTAGCCTTTCCTATACGTGAGCACACCCGGCTGCCAGAATCGTTAATCCGGCTTATCGTATTGATGAAGTTAGAATCTGTTGGCTTACGGGGTGCCCGCGATCTGAAGCCTGCCGAGTTGTCAGGTGGTATGGCAAGACGGGCGGCCCTGGCAAGAGCCATAGCGCTCGACCCAGAGTTAATCATGTTTGATGAACCTTTTGCCGGCCAGGATCCTATTTCAATGGGCGTGATTGTCAGGTTAATTAAAGAATTAAATAACGCGTTGGGCTTAACGTCCATCGTGGTTTCACATGATGTTACGGAAGTAATGAGTATTGCTGATTACGTTTATGTGGTTGCCGAAAAGAAAGTGATTGGCCATGGTACTCCCGAGCAACTTCGTCAGCATAAGTCAGAACTGGTGCAACAATTTTTAAAAGGTGAGGCGGACGGCGCTGTACCTTTTCATTACCGGGCTGATGCCTACGAAGATGAATTGATGGAGTCTGCCAGGTGATAACGGACAAACTGCAAGCGCTGGGGCGAAGCACCATTGACAACGTAGCCGGCTTTGGCCGCTCGGGGCTAATGTTGTTTGGTGCTCTGGTTGGGAAACCTGATTTTCGTAAAGGTTTCCCGCTGCTTATCAGGCAACTGTATGTGATTGGCGTGCTGTCACTGTTGATCATTGTGGTGTCAGGCCTGTTTATCGGAATGGTGCTGGCTCTGCAGGGCTACACAGTATTGGTAAAGTTTGGTGCGGACGGCATGCTTGGGCCGCTGGTCGCATTGAGCTTGCTACGGGAACTGGGACCGGTGGTCACTGCGCTGTTGTTTGCCGGTCGCGCCGGCAGCGCATTGACGGCAGAAATTGGCCTGATGAAAGCAACTGAGCAATTGTCTGGTATGGAGATGATGGCCGTTGACCCATTACGTCGGATTATAGCGCCACGCTTTTGGGCCGGGGTTATCAGCATGCCGCTGTTGGCGCTGGTATTTAACGCTGTCGGTATTCTTGGTGGCCATTTGATTGGAGTAGACTGGCTGGGTGTCGATGGCGGAAGCTACTGGTCAACGATGCAGGCCAATGTTGATCTGTATCAGGATGTGGTAAACGGCGTCATTAAAAGTGTTGTTTTTGCTATCATCGTTATCTGGATAGCGTTACACAAAGGCTATGACGCGGTGCCGACCTCAGAGGGAATAAGCCAGGCGACGACTCAGACCGTAGTAACAGCTTCATTAACGGTTCTGGGCTTTGACTTTATATTAACTGCATTAATGTTTGGTGGATAAAATGACCACACGGAAAATTGAAATTTTAGTTGGCGCTTTTATTGTTGTAGCGGTTGCTGCATTTCTTATGCTGGCGCTGAAAGTTGCTAATGCCGGGGTATCGGGTTCAGGCGAGAGTTATGTATTGTATGCTAAGTTCGAGAATATCGGGGGTTTAAAAGTTCGCTCTCCGATTAAAGTAGGTGGTGTGGTAGTGGGTAGGGTAGCCTCTATTGAGTTGGATACGGTGTACTACACCCCGGTAGTTAAAATGGAGATTAATGAGCAATACAGTAATTTTCCGGAAACCAGTTCTGTTGCCATCTTAACTTCAGGTTTGTTAGGTGAACAGTACCTCGGTTTGCAGCCGGGTTTTATCGATGAAACCGTCCAAATTCTGGCAGATGGTGACTCTATTCAAGATACGCGTTCAGCTATTGTGCTGGAAGAGCTTATTGGCCAGTTCTTATTTAACCGGGGAAATTAATTGTGAAATATTTATCGGGTAGCGCTCTGTTACTGGCTGTGTTGGTAGCGGTTCCTTTTACCGCATACAGTAACGAGACAGCTGAAAAAACCGCAACACAACAGGTGAAGCAA
Source organism: Arsukibacterium sp. UBA3155 (assembly GCA_002364615.1). GTDB lineage: Bacteria > Pseudomonadota > Gammaproteobacteria > Enterobacterales > Alteromonadaceae > Alishewanella. Next base: position 58,059 of record DEYP01000018.1, read on the forward strand.
TACACTGACCCGTTTGAAATGATGGAAGTGGTTGCTGACAAGACGTTTCAACGCATTGCCAAAGATCAGCAGCTGATTGCAGAGGATAAAGAGCACTTGCGGGTCATCGTCAATGAAGAACTGGTACCCTATATTGACGGTCGATATGCCGCGTTAACGGTAATTGGCCGCTCGGTCAATTTGCGGGAGTTGCCCCGGGAAGAGTTTGATGCGTTTGTGGTGGCATTCGAGGATTACATGGTGGCTTCTTATGCCGGTGCATTAACCTATTACCGTGATCAGAAAGTGATTATTCAACCGGCACGCCCACCTGAAAATCAAAGTATTATGACCATTAAAACCCGGGTAATAGATCCTGGTAAACCAGATATCACCATCGACTTTAAATTACGCCGTAATCGTGGCTCTGAATACTGGCTGGTGTATGACATGGTGGCTGAGGGTATCTCTTTATTGGACAGCAAACGGGCGGAGCTGAGCAACCTGATCCGGCAGCAAGGCGTAGCCCGGGTGACTGAACTCCTGCTGGAAAAAGCGAAAGAACCGATAAAAGTGCCGGAGTAAGTCGTGTCACTTAACATTGTTGCTGAAAATAATGCTTCTGAAAATAACATTGTGCGGTTCAGTGGAGAGCTGAACCGCGACACGTTAATGCTATATTCACCTTTTAAATTGTTAAATACCCTCAACGGCAAGGTAATCTTTGATTTTTCCGCCCTAAGCAATGTAGACTCAGCCGGATTAGCATGGTTAATTCAACAGCTCGGGAAAGCGCGCAAGCAGAAGCTGGATATCGAATTTATCAAAGTTCCCGCGCAACTACTTGCTTTAGCAAAGGTTAGCGCCGTAACGTCCTTGTTACCGATAACAGATTAAGGTGTCGTGTGGAGATTAAACAGATTGAACAACTGCTGACAGAGCAATTGCAGTTGACTGAAATATATGTTCGCGCCGAGGGGTCGCATTATTCGGTAACGGCGGTAGGCAACTGTTTTGCCGACGTCAGCCGGGTTAAGCAACAGCAAATGATTTACGCTCCCCTGATGAGTGCAATTGCAGACGGCAGTATTCATGCGGTTAGCATCAAGGCCTTTACGCCGGAACAATGGCGCAGAGAAAAACTTTTAAACCCACCTGTGTAAGACATATTATGCAACAATTCCGTGTTACTGCCAGTGGTCCTTTGCAAGGTGAGGTAATTATCTCAGGTGCGAAGAATGCCGCGTTACCTATTTTATTCGCCAGTATTCTGTCTGAAAAACCAAGCACAATAACCAATGTGCCTAAACTGAAAGATATTGAAACCACTTATCAACTGCTGCAGCTGTTTGGGGCTAAACTAACTGTTGAAACCAACAGTGTTACCGTTGATGCCGGTCAGATTAATAACCAGTATGCACCCTATGAGTTAGTGAAAACCATGCGGGCCTCTATTTTAGCGCTTGGTCCCTTACTGAGCCGCTTCGGTCAGGCTGAAGTATCATTACCCGGCGGTTGCGCTATCGGCGCCCGCCCGGTGAATCTGCATATCGATGGCCTGCGTAAAATGGGTGCCGAAATTCAGGTTGAAAATGGTTATATTAAGGCGCGGGCCAGTCGGTTGAAAGGCGCCCATATTATTATGGAAATGGTCAGTGTGACCGGTACTGAGAACCTGTTAATGGCCGCGGTGCTGGCGGACGGCACTACCACCATTGAAAATGCAGCACGCGAACCTGAAGTGGTTGATTTAGCAGCGTACCTGAATACCATGGGTGCAAAAATCACCGGTGCCGGTACCGACACTATACGCATTGAAGGCGTCAGCGCTTTACAAGGTGGTGAGCACAGGGTACTGCCAGATCGAATTGAAACGGGTACCTTTCTGGTGGCGGCTGCGGTTACGGGTGGCGATGTTACCTGTGTCAGTGCGGACCCCTCAGAGTTAGAAGTGGTGTTGGAAAAACTACGTGAAGCAGGTGCTGACATAACAACAGGTCAGGACTGGATCCGGCTTAATATGACGGGACGCAAGCTCACCTCTGTTGATGTAAAAACTGTACCTCATCCTGGTTTTCCAACCGATATGCAAGCTCAGTTCACCGTGCTGAATGTGGTTGCCGAAGGGGTAGGTGTCGTCACCGAAACCATTTTTGAAAACCGTTTTATGCATGTACCAGAATTACAGCGAATGGGTGCTAAAATAAGGCTGGAAGGTAACACTGCGGTGTGCCAGCATAGCCCAAAACTGATGGCAGCTCAGGTCATGGCAACTGACTTACGGGCGTCGGCAAGTTTAGTGATTGCCGGTTTGGTTGCTGAAGGGCAAACACTGGTAGAGCGAATTTATCATATCGATCGTGGTTATGAGCGAATTGAAGACAAGCTGCAAAGACTAGGTGCAAAAATTGAACGGATTGACGCAGCGTAGTCAATCCGTCATCGCAAAACCAATAACCGCCGCTTAACCGCGGCGGAGTTCCCGCACTACGGTCGGTACTTCCAGGATCTGGCCGTTGCGATTAATGGTCAGCACTAATTCAGTATTCGGCGCTGTTTCAGCAATAAGATTCAATGCCTGGCGAGTGTCTGAAAATTGCTCGCCGGCAATTTTCAGAATAACATCCCCAATTTGTAAATCTGCTTCATCAGCCGGTCCGCCAGGACTTATCGCGGTTAGAGCCAGGCCATACATTTTCTGGCCGGTAGAGACTAATTTGTCACCAGCAGCATTCACCACAGGATCACCCGACACGCCTAAGTGGCTGCGGGTCACCCGGCCATGTTTTATCAGCTTCTGCATTATGTTCTGTGCCAGTTGATAAGGCACCGCAAAAAATATGCCCTGGATTTCCTGATTCTGCAATTGAAACGCCGCTGCATTAATTCCGACTAAGGTGCCGTTGGTATTGACCAGCGCGCCGCCAGAATTACCTTTATTTATTGCCGCATCCATTCGCATAAAGTCGATATAGCCGCGTGAACTGAGACCCGTGTTGCCATTTGCACTAATAATTCCCTGGGTAATGGTCTGGCCAAGGTTAAGTGGGTTGCCAATCGCCAGCACCACATCGCCTACTTGTGAGTCCAAATCGAAATCCTGAGGTATCACTGGCAAGTTATCAGCCTGAACGTATAAAACGGCAAGGTCTGAGATAACATCCTGACCAATTAACACCGCTTCCAGCCAGCGGCCGTCTTGCAATGCAACTTCTATATGGTCGGCACCTGAAACAACATGGTGATTGGTTAATATATAACCCTTAGCGCTCATAATAACCCCGGAGCCCAGCTCCTGGCGTTCAATTGAGCGGGGTTGAAATCCCCTGGGGTCGATAACTCTGCTGCGGGTATAAACATTGACGACGGCCGGGGCGGCTTTTCTAACTGCGCTGGCGTAGGACACCGGTGCAGGTTCAGCTTGTTCACTCTGGTTTTGCCAGGTTGGCAGGCTAATTCCGGTAAGCTTGGGAAAAAATAGCAGAATGACCAGCGCGAGCGCCAGGCCGTAAACGACACTTTTGAGAATAAATAAGAAGATAATTCGCACAGCAGTCTGGTAGCAAAAAATATGTACAGCTAGCATAGCATTAATTATGCTTAAGCAGTAGCCACTTAGCTACTGCTTAAGCCAATTTGCGCTATCGGAGTAAGATATAAAGGTCGTCATTACCGCGGCGAATATACAGCGCTGCCACTCCCTGACGGCCTTCGAGTATCTGTCGTAAATCTGCCAGATTACTGACCCGTTGCCGATTAACACCGGTGATGATATCGCCCTGACGTAAGCCTATCTGCTCTGCCACCGAACCATTGGCTAACTCAGTAATTTCGACTCCCCGCTCACCGTTATTAAGAATGGCGCCTTGCAGCATCGGATGAAGTTGATTGGCGGCTAGTTGACCGCTTGCCAGTTCTTGCAGGGTTACAGTAACGCTGCGCTCTTTACCATCGCGCAAAATACCCAGTTCCGCTTTACGATTTGCGCCCAGGGTCGCAATTTTGGCCCGTAGCTCATTAAAGCTTTGAATACGGTTACCATTCATGCTGACAATAACATCACCTGCTTTTAAGCCGGCCTTTGCGGCGGCGGTATCTGGCAGTACTTCATTGACAAAGGCGCCCTTGCTCACGTTTAAATTCAGCGCTTCAGTGAGTTCTGAATTAACATCATTCCCCCGCACACCCAGACTGCCGCGGCGGATCTGGCCAAATTCAATGATCTGATCAACCAGATTCTTCATCATGTTAGAAGGGATAGAGAACCCAATACCGACGTTACCGCCGTTGGGGCCGAGGATCGCGGTATTAATGCCAATCAGTTCGCCTCGTAAGTTTACCAGGGCACCACCTGAGTTGCCCCGGTTGATGGCAGCATCGGTCTGGATAAAGTCTTCGAAGCCATCCATATTTAAACCACTGCGCCCTAGCGAGCTGACAATACCCGAGGTAACGGTTTGCTCTAGCCCAAAGGGGTTACCGATAGCTATGGCGTAGTCACCTACGCGCAGTTTATCTGAATCGGCTAACGGAATTTGTACCAGGTTTTTCGCTTCAATTTGCAATAGCGCTATATCACTTTGTGGATCGGCCCCGAGTTTGTTCGCGGTAAAGCTGCGGCCATCTTTTAACTTTATCTGAATTTTATCGGCGTCTTGCACCACATGGTTATTGGTAACGATATAACCTTTTTCGGCATCAATGATAACGCCTGAGCCCAGGCCACTGAATGGCTGTTCCTGACGCTGATTGCCCTCGCCTCGTTGTCCGAAAAACTCACGGAACGCATCAGGAATGCGCTGGCGTACTTCACGGCTGCCCTCAACAGAGATATGAACTACCGCCGGAGTCGCTTTATCCAGCATCGGTGCCAGAGAGGGCATCTCTTGTTTATCTGAATTAAAGAAAGGTAACGCAGCCTGCACAGTGCTGGCAGGTGCGGCCAAGGTTGCTGCCAGAATAGCAGCGTGTAACACAGACAATTTCATCTTCATCGCGTAACAGTCTCCTTCACATACATGCGACTAAGAACGTTATGGCATAGAAAAAGTTCAGCGTTTGTTTACAGCGTTATGTAACGAAGTATTACTCGGATTTACTCAGTTTGCGCTCTTTAATCAAACCGCTGGCTTCGCCAGAGTAGTCGCGGGGTTGCTCGTCAACAGCTGAATAAACCCGGCGTTTTTCATCAATCTGATGCAGCGACTGTTTAATATGGTCGGCGGCGTCGGTAGACAAGTAATTTAAATCAGAATTTTTACTGGCTGGCGGTTGCTCAACCAACTGCATTTTAGACTGCTGCACATGGCGGGCGATCCGTGAATAGTTGTCTTGTAGCTGGGTCATTAACTGGTTAGTGACATCCAGATGTTGTGAAACATCCTGACGGTACTGATTCAGTTGCTGGCGACTGGCATCAAGCTCTTGTTGCAATTTGTGGCTGTTAAATTGCTTCAAACTGTATAATCTGGCCAGAATCGAGCCCACAATTAAACCAACTGCCAGACCCGCCAGGGCGAACGTGAGATCCATATCAACTCCTAAATAGTAAATTCTGTCACCAGTGTACCTTAACTTCTTAGCTTGAGTGGTAAGGCATGTTATTATTATCGCCTGTTTTTCCAGCTAAACCAACTAAGTTTACAGCAATTGCCCATGACGCCAGCAGAAAAATATCAGCAAGATTTAACCCGGCCCGATTTTCATCATGATACGGCACAGGAATATGCGGTTAAGCAACTACAGCGTCTTTACGACGATTTTGTCCAGAAACTGCCGCAACGTCAGTCATGGTGGCAAAAGCTAAGAGCAGGTACTCCACAGGCAAAGCCGCTGACAGGCTTATATTTCTGGGGCGGGGTTGGCCGCGGTAAAACCTATCTGGTCGATACGTTTTATGAATGTTTGCCAACCAAACGTAAAATGAGAATTCATTTTCATCGATTTATGCACCGGGTACATGAAGATCTTAAAGCGCTAAAGGGAGTGAAAAATCCGCTTGAGCAGGTTGCTGATAATTTTAGTAAGCAAACCGATATCATTTGCTTTGATGAATTTTTTGTCTCAGACATTACTGACGCGATGATTTTAGGCACGTTAATGCAGGGTTTATTTGCCAGAGGAATCACATTAGTGGCTACTTCCAACATTGAACCCGATGGCCTGTATCGCAATGGTTTGCAACGTGCCCGTTTTTTACCGGCCATTGATTTGATTAAACAACATTGCCAGGTTTTCAATGTGGATAGCGGAATAGATTACCGGTTGCGGACACTGGAGCAAGCTGAAATTTATCACTATCCATTAGATCAGCAGGCTGAGCAGAATTTACAACAGTACTTTATGGCCCTGTCAGTAGAGCCACGTCAGAGTGCGTGCCAGATTGAGGTAGCCAACCGAAAGCTAAACGCGTTAGCTGAGGCCGACGGTATTGTCTGGTTTTCTTTTGGCACCTTGTGCGAAAGTGCGCGGAGCCAATACGACTATATGGAGCTCAGCAGATGTTATCACACCGTATTGCTGGCGGGTGTTAAACCAATGGGGCGTCATAATGAAGATGTCAGCCGTCGTTTTATCGCGTTGGTTGATGAGTTTTATGAGCGCCAGGTAAAACTGATCATCTCGGCAGAGGTTGCATTGGAACGCTTATATACCGAGGGCTTACTGGAGTTTGAATTTAAGCGCTGTATCAGCCGGCTGCAGGAAATGCAGTCACGTGATTATCTGGCCGCGCCCCATTTACCCTGATTAGCGTCGGCAGTAACGGTAAACTGCAACATTTATGATATTTTTTCATTATCAGGGCTGATCTTTGTAATTGTTTAATATATAATCCGCGCCCGGCCTACGTTACAGCCTCATACTGCCGTTAGCCCGGTAGTTTTTGTACTCGAAGGGGTGCGATTACGACATTGTTAGCAACAGCCCTGCGCAATGTTAGGTGTAACTTAAGTTTATTTGGAATAGGTTTAGATGAAAACTTTTACTGCAAAGCCAGAAAGCGTAGAACGCGACTGGTACGTTGTTGATGCAAACGGTAAAACACTGGGTCGTATCGCAACAGAAATCGCTGCTCGTTTACGTGGCAAGCATAAGCCAGAGTATACGCCTCATGTTGACACCGGTGATTACATCATCGTTATCAATGCTGAGAAAGTAACTGTTACTGGTAATAAAGCGAAAAACAAAATGTATTACTCGCATACTGGTTTCCCAGGCGGTATTAAGGAAATCAGCTTCGAGAAGCTGATCGCGAAAAAACCTGAAATGGTTCTGGAAACTGCCATCAAAGGTATGTTGCCAAAAGGCCCATTAGGCCGCGCTATGTTCCGTAAGTTAAAAGTTTACGCTGGCGCAGAGCATCAACACACTGCTCAGCAACCGCAAATTTTAGATATTTAATCGGAGCATAACATGGCACAGAATCAATACTACGGAACTGGTCGTCGTAAAAGCTCAACGGCCCGCGTCTTCTTAAAAGCTGGTTCAGGTAACATCGTTATCAACCAGCGCGTTCTGACTGAGTACTTCGGCCGCGAAACTGCCTGTATGGTAGTGAAGCAGCCTTTAGAACTGGTTGATATGGTTGAGAAATTTGACCTGTACATCACTGTTAAAGGTGGTGGTATCAGCGGTCAGGCCGGTGCTATCCGTCACGGTATCACCCGTGCACTGATGGAATTTGACGAGTCACTACGTCCAGCGCTGCGTAAAGCAGGCTTCGTAACGCGTGATGCTCGTAAAGTTGAACGTAAGAAGGTCGGTCTGCGTAAAGCACGTAAGCGTCCACAGTACTCAAAGCGTTAATTCGCTTCTGGTACCACAAAAACCCGGCTTATATGCCGGGTTTTTTATTTTTTTCGTTTTCAAATAAACCATGGCTGTAAGCCCTGAACTGTAACGCTTTGTTGCTGTTTATGCCTTTGAATGCCTGATATATTAGCTATTCATCCTACCTTAAACCTTGTGTAAAGCAGGGCTTTTCATTATGATCGGCGTTATTTTTTAAACTTATAATAATTGCTGGAATTCAGCCGCTTAAATTTTTTTATGTTAAGCGTTAACGTGGAGATGAGTGGATGAGCAATGCGCCTGTAGATCATGGTCGCCGCCGCTTCCTTACCATTGCTACCTCAGTAGTGGGAGGCGTGGGTGCTATTGGAGTGGCTGTGCCCTTTATTGCATCCTGGAATCCGAGTGAGCGGGCTAAACAAGCCGGTGCTGCAGTCACTGCAGACATAAGCAAACTCGAGCCAGGGCAGTTAATCCGGGTAGAGTGGCGGGGCAAGCCGGTGTGGATAGTAAAACGCACAGAGGAAACCCTGGCTGAGTTAGAGAAAACCGAAAATAAACTGCGTGATCCGTCATCCGATGTCGCACAGCAGCCTGCTTATGCTCAAAACCGGCACCGCTCAATCAGACCGGAAATTTTTATTGCTGTCGGAATTTGTACTCACCTCGGCTGCTCACCTTCTTATCTGCCAAATGACTTTTCAGCTCAGGTTGAAGGCATCCGGGCTGGTTTCTTTTGTCCTTGTCATGGTTCTAAGTTTGATATGGCGGGTCGGGTCTTCCAGGGCGTGCCGGCTCCTACCAATTTAGTGGTACCGCCACATATGTTTATCGATGATAACACCATTGTGGTTGGTGAAGATGCGGGGGTTGTCTGATGTTTAAAAACCTGATGAGCTGGATTGAATACCGCTTACCCTTTATGGATAAGATGAACCTGCATGTTATGCAGTATCCGGCACCAAAGAATTTTAACTTCTGGTACTTTTTTGGCTCTCTGGCCATGTTGGTGCTGGTTAACCAGATTGTTACCGGTATATGGTTAACGATGAATTACGAACCGTCTGCTGAAGGCGCGTTTGCTTCTGTTGAATACATCATGCGTGATGTTGATTACGGTTGGTTGCTACGTTATATGCACTCCACCGGTGCCTCGGCATTTTTCGTTGTAGTCTACCTGCATATGCTGCGTGGTATGATGTACGGCTCTTATCAGAAGCCACGGGAATTACTGTGGATTTTCGGTATGTTAATTTTCCTGGTACTGATGGCTGAAGCCTTTATGGGGTACTTATTACCCTGGGGCCAGATGTCGTTCTGGGGTGCGCAGGTTATTATCGGCATTTTTGGTACCATACCTTTTGTTGGTGAAGACTTAACCCTGTGGATCCGTGGCGACTATGTTATTTCCGGTGCAACCTTAAACCGTTTCTTCGCCTTGCATGTTATAGCCTTGCCATTGGTACTGGTTATTCTGGTGTTTTTACACATTATGGCGCTGCATGAAGTCGGCTCGAATAACCCTGACGGTATCGACATTAAGAAAGATAACGACGGCAGTGTTGAACAAACGGAAGCAGACAAGAAATTTACGTTCCATCAATACTTTACCCGCGGTGGTAAGAAGATTATCGTTGATGCGATACCTTTCCATCCATACTACACGGTGAAAGATCTGGTGGGTGTGGCTGGTTTCCTGTTAATTTTTGCCTGGGTTATTTTCTTCCTGCCAGAAGGCGGCGGCTATTTCCTTGAGCCACCAAACTTTGAACCGGCAAACCCGTTAAAGACACCAGCACATATTGCACCAGTGTGGTATTTCACACCGTTCTACGCCATTTTAAGGGCCATTCCTCATCCGTTTATGGGTGCCGTAGCAATGTTCGCTGCAATCGTAGCACTGGCATTGTTGCCATGGCTGGACCGGGGCAAGGTGCGTTCAGTGCGTTATCGTAGTGGCTTGCACAAAGTAAACCTGATTAATTTCTGCATCAGCTTTGTGGCATTGGGTGTGCTTGGCGTATTACCCGCGGAAGGTGTTTATACCTTACTGGCCCAGATATTCTCGTTTACGTATTTTGGATTCTTTGTGTTGCTGTTTTTCTACAGTAAGAATGAAAACACCAAGCCATTACCAGTGAGGGTTACCTGATGATGAAAACGTTATTGTCTGCTGTCGCATTATTAGCTTCTTCTCTGGCCATGGCAGCGGGCCCTTCAGTACAACTGGATAAAGCGCCAATTGATTTGACCGATAAAGCGTCATTGCAAAACGGCGCCCGTTTATTCCAGAACTATTGTCTGGGTTGTCATCAAATGCAATATCAGCGTTATTCGCGTACTTTTGCCGACCTGGGCATCCCGGAAGAGCTGGGTATGGAACATCTGATGTTTACCGGCGAAAAAGTGGGTGACCATATTACCAATAACATGTCGGCGAAAGATGGTGAGAAGTGGTTTGGCGCCACGCCGCCAGATTTAACCAACGTTGCAAGGGTACGTGGTCCGGATTGGTTATATACCTATCTACGCGCTTTTTATGCGGATGATAGCCGGCCTTTTGGCGTAAACAATGAAGTTTTTCCATTGGTAGGTATGCCGCATGTTCTGCAAGAGCTGCAGGGGTTGCCAAGCAAAACTTATGAAACCCGGTTAGTTGATGGTGAGCCTAAACAGGTTTACGTTGGCATTAAAACCGATGGTAGTGGCGAGCTAAGCGAAGAAGAATATGATCGTGCTGTGGCAGATCTGGTAAACTACATGGAATACGTAGGCGAGCCAACCAAGCTGGAAGCCCATGCTTTGGGTTACAAAGTAATGATATTCTTGTTGATTTTCTTGGTGCTGGCTTACTTACTGAAGAAAGAATACTGGAAAGATGTTCACTAATTAGTTGATTTAACTAGTATTGAGATACCAGGGGCCTTAGCGCCCCTTTGCCGTTTTTTATTTTACCGGAGGAATAAATGGCGATCATTGCCAATAAACGCCCTGTGATGACACTATTCACAGCCATTGATGATATGTACAGCCACCAGGTACGTATTGTCCTGGCCGAGAAAGGCGTAACTGTTGATATCCTTCAGGTAGCTCAGGATAACCTGCCAGAAGATTTATACGAAGTTAACCCGTATGGCAGCTTACCGACATTACTTGACCGAGAACTTGCGCTATATCAGGCCGACATTATTATGGAGTACCTGGATGAGCGTTTTCCACATCCACCGCTAATGCCGGTGTATCCGGTAGCCCGCGGCCAGGCCCGGTTAATGATGTATCGTATTAAAAACGACTGGTATAGTCTGGCAGAAAAAGTATTAAGCAATGCTGACGATGCTGAAAACGCCCGTCAGGAATTAAAAGAAGGCTTACTATCACTGGCGCCGTTATTTAACGAAACTCCATTTTTCATGAGTGAAGAATTTGGTTTAGTTGATTGCTATATGGCAGCGCTGATGTGGCGTTTACCGACGCTGGGTATTGAATTCCAGGGCCCGGGCAGCAAAGAGCTGAAAAACTACATGGCACGTATTTTTGAACGTGATGCGTTTCAGGCTTCATTAACTGAAGCCGAGCGGGAAATACGGCGCGGGATGCGTTTGTAATGGCGGCAATGTCACCAAACCGTCCGTACTTAGTGCGGGCGTTTTACGAATGGATAGTTGATAACGACTGTACGCCGTATTTGGTGGTAGATGCCAGCTATCCGCAGGTAAAAGTACCACAGCAGTTTGTACAGAACGGCCAGATCGTTTTGAATGTTCTGCCCTCGGCGGTGGGAAACATGCAGTTGGGTAATGAAGCTATTACCTTTAGTGCCCGTTTTGGTGGTCAGCCGTTTGCGTTACATATTCCGGTAAAGGCGGTGTTAGCCATTTACGCTAAGGAAAATGGTGCAGGTACGGTATTTACCCTTGAAGAAGAAGAGGAAGATGCGGAATTGTTCTCAGAACCTTTTGAGGATGATAATACTCCAGAGCCACCTAAGCCCAAAAAAGGCAGCCACCTGAAGGTTGTTAAGTAGAATTTTTGCGTATTTGCGTAAGAAAATGTTTGTAATAAAGCTGCCATTGGCAGTTTTATTTTTTTGTAGCGGCTAACTGCCAGAATGCTTTTAACAACGGCTGCTCTATTTTTTTACTCAGCATGCACACTCCAAGCTCAAACGGTTGAAACGAATAGCTAATATCCAATATCCGTACCCGGTCTCTCACCGGGCTATGTTGAATTACCGGCTCGGGTACCACGGCAACACCACTGCCTAATGCCACCATCGATACCATGGCTTCGTGGCCATCTACTTTCACTGCCACTCTGGGTTTAATGTTACTGGCTGCCAGCCACTGATCTGAGCGGGAGCGGGCTGGGCCATGGTCAGACTGAACCAGTGGGATCTCATTCCAGTTGATCGTTGCCGCTGCCAGTAAATCATTTACTCTACAGGGAATAACCGGCGCAATCAGCCAGACCGGCAACTGGGCAATGCGCTGAAAACTCATGGTGGCAGGCAAATGGGTTGGATAAGCGGCCAAAGCAATATCGACATCATCCGCTTTAATTTTCTCAAACGCCATCGCGGCATCGCCGGTAGTTAGCTTAATTTCGGCCTTTGGACATTGCAGGCGGAACTTATCCAAAATAGCGGGTAAATGGCTATAACTGGCAGTTACGGTGCAAAAAAGCCGTATTTCGCCGGTTAGTTCAGCACTGGCCAGTTGTAAATCAAGCTGCAACTGATGCCACTCGTCCAGCCAGAGCCGGACAAACTGCTGCACTCTGATACCTTCTTTGCTCAGCAACACAGAGCGTTTATCGCGGTTGAACAGCAGGACGCCAAGTTCTTCCTCCAGCCGCTGGATCACCCGGGTCAGAGTTGAGGGGCTGACAAACATCTGTTCGCTGGTTTTAGCAAAATTCAGACTGGAGGCTAAGTGCAGGAATAGCTGGGCACTGCGAATGTCCATAAATAACCCTATTGCATAAAATGAAATACAGAGTTTTAAATATATCACTTCACGCAATAGATTGCTGTGGCTATTATGAATTCATTAACGCAGTCTGCCGGCCCATCGACGTAATCTGTTTGTCATGGTGCCCCACTATCGTGAGTAGCGATGGAGAGCAAGCACAAATGCGTAAGGTAAGCCTGGCTTATCCGCTAAACTGAATTCTGAGAAATTGTATGAGTAATTATTTTAATACCTTAAGTTTACGTCAGCAGCTGCAGCAGCTGGGCCAATGTCGCTTTATGGATAAAAGTGAGTTCAGCGATGGCTGCAGTTTCATTAAAGACTGGAATATCGTTATTGTCGGCTGCGGCGCTCAGGGTTTAAACCAGGGCCTGAATATGCGCGACTCTGGCTTAAACATAAGCTATGCATTGCGTGAAGAAGCGATTAGTGAAAAACGCGCATCTTTTGAAAAAGCCAGCAGCAATGGCTTTACGGTGGGTACTTACCAGCAGCTGATCCCGCAGGCTGATTTAGTTCTAAACCTGACGCCAGACAAACAACATAGCAGTGTGGTTGATGCGGTTATGCCATTAATGAAACAGGGCGCGACCTTAGCTTACTCGCATGGCTTTAATATTGTTGAAGAAGGTAAGCAAATCCGGCCTGATATCACGGTGGTGATGGTGGCGCCGAAGTGCCCGGGTACCGAGGTAAGGGAAGAATACAAGCGTGGCTTTGGTGTGCCAACCCTGATTGCCGTGCACCCAGAAAACGACCCGAAGGCTCAGGGTTTAGCCGTAGCGAAAGCCTATGCTTCGGCAACCGGCGGCGACCGAGCCGGCGTGTTGCAGTCGTCTTTTATTGCTGAAGTAAAATCAGATTTAATGGGTGAGCAAACTATTCTGTGCGGCATGTTGCAAACCGGAGCTATTCTGGCGTTTGATAAACTGGTAGCAGAAGGTACGGAAGCCGGTTATGCCGCTAAGCTTATTCAGTATGGCTGGGAAACGGTCACTGAAGCGCTGAAGCACGGCGGCATCACCAATATGATGGACCGCCTAAGCAACCCGGCGAAAATTAAAGCGTATGATTTAGCAGAAGAGCTAAAAGTAACGTTACGGCCACTATTTGAAAAGCATATGGACGATATCATCAGCGGTGAGTTTTCCAGCACCATGATGGCTGACTGGGCCAATGATGATAAAAACCTGCTGACCTGGCGAGAGCAAACCCGTGATAGCGGTTTTGAACAAGCACCGGTATCAGCTGAGAAAATTACTGAACAAGACTATTTTGACCGCGGTATCTTGCTAGTCGCCATGGTAAAGGCCGGAGTAGAACTGGCCTTCGAAACCATGGTAGATGCCGGAATTATTGCAGAATCGGCATATTATGAGTCGCTGCATGAAACACCGTTAATTGCCAATACCATCGCCCGTAAGCGCTTGTATGAAATGAATGTGGTGATTTCCGATACCGCTGAATACGGCAACTACCTGTTCGCCCATGCTGCTGTGCCATTGCTGCGTGATAAGGTAAACAGCTTAAGCAGTGAGTATATTGGCAAAGGGTTAAGCCACAGCCAAAACGGCGTGGACAACTTAAAGTTAATTGCGGTAAATGATGCCATCAGGCAGCACCCGGTAGAGCAGGTTGGTAAAAAACTACGGGGTTATATGACGGCGATGAAACGAATTGTAGACGCGGGCTAAACCGCTGCAAAAAGAATGATGTGGTTAATGGTGGTTAGCCCGGAAGCATTGCTTCAGTTAACGCCAGACCAATAACGATGTTATACGTGGACCTTGGTTGTTTTGCCCCGCTTGTCGGGGCTTTTTTTTGAGTGTATGGTCAGCTAAATAGTTAATGCAGGTAACCTTATGAAAAATATTGCTCTGGTGGCACACGATGGTAAAAAGGCCACCTTATTAGAATGGATTAGCAAACACAAAGCGTTTTTTGCCGACAAAAACCTGGTTGCGACCGGTACTACCGGCAAGCTGATTGCTGATACTTTACAGCAACCAGTGCAATGCATGGCCAGCGGCCCGATTGGCGGTGATCAGCAAATAGGGGCGTTAATTGCCGAGCAAAAAATAGATTGGCTGATTTTTTTCTGGGATCCGTTATCCTCCCAACCGCATGATCCTGATGTTAAAGCTTTAATCCGCTTAGCGGTGGTGTGGAATATTCCGGTGGCCTGTAATCGTGCCACAGCCGATTTTATTATTCATTCCAGCCTTTACCAGCAAGATTACCAGCGGGAGGTGCCTGATTTTTCAGCACATAATCAACGCATGACTAAAGCATAAGAGAGGCCTGATGACAGCAGTAAACCTTGGGCCGCTGGCCTTACCTTTAAGCCCCTTATTGCTATTAATCAGTGTACTGCTCGGGCTATTAGTTGCCGCACTGGTCGGCCGCAAATATAACGTCTCGGTTACCGATCCGCTGTTAACATTACTACTGGGCAGCTTACTATTTGGCCGGCTGGTGTTTGTCGCCCGGTTTGCAGACAGCTATGACAGTGTCTGGCAGATGCTGGATATCCGTGACCGTGGTTTTGATATTACAGCTACCTTGATCGGAGCGTTGATGATTTTAGTCTGGCTGCTATGGCGACGCCAACAGCAGCGGCAAGCTTTGCTGGCTGGGGTATTAACGGTAACGATGTTATTTGGTGTGTTTAGCGCTGTTATTTATGTTGGCCGCCAGCAAGCTACCTTACCCGAGCTGACTTTACAGCAGTTAAAGGGTGATAGCGTTAATTTAGCAGATCTGGGCCGCGGCCAGATCACCGTGGTTAATTTGTGGGCTACCTGGTGTCCGCCTTGCCGTCGGGAGATGCCGGTATTGCAGCAAGCTGAGCAAGCGTATCCAGATGTGCGCTTTGTTCTGCTTAATCAGCGCGAACATCCCGAGACTGTGCAGCAATACCTGCAGCAGGCGGGGTTAGCATTTCAATATTTGTTGTTGGACCGGCAAGGCCAGTTAGCCACTCAGCTTGGGACACATGGTTTACCGGTAACCCTATATTTTGGCACAGAGGGGCAGTTGCTAAAAAGCCATATGGGTGAATTATCAGCAGCTAGTCTGGCGCAAAGCCTGCAACAACTGGGCGTAACTTCAGAATAAATATTTTAAATATAGATCGCAAACTTATTGAGAATAATTCGCGTTTATGTTTATATAATAACCCTGCACGTTAGCCTGAAGTTGGAGTTATTCCTTATGCGTATTAAACCGACATTATTAATTGTTTCTGCCCTTGCCAGCGCCTTGTTTAGTGCCGTTTCGGCAATGGCCAGTGAAGTAAATATTTATTCTGCCCGTCAGGAAGAGCTGATTAAACCGTTGCTGGATGACTTTACCAAGGACACCGGTATCAAGGTTAATCTGATCACCGGTAAACCCGACGAACTCATTAGCCGATTGGCCAGTGAAGGCCGCAACAGCCCGGCCGATGTATTGATTAGTACCGACGTCGGCCGCTTATACCGGGCTAAAACTCAGGGTGTATTGCAAAGCATAGAGTCTGAGAAACTGAACACGGCTATTCCTGCAGAACTACGTGATCCCGCTGGCCAGTGGTACGGTTTGACCATGCGAGCCAGGCCCATTATGTATGTGCCAGGTAAGGTGAGCCCGCAAGAATTATCAACCTATGCCGATTTAGCCAGTCCAAAATGGCGTGGCCGCATTTGTATTCGTTCTTCAGACAATATTTATAACCAATCTATGGTCGCCGGTTTAATTGCTCATGAAGGTGTAGCAGCGGCCGAGCAATGGGTAAAAGGCCTGGTCGCAAACTTTGCAAGGCCGCCACGTGGTGGTGATCGTGACCAAATTAGTGCTGCTGCCAGTGGTGTTTGCGATATTGCTATTGCCAACACCTATTATTTAGGGGGCATGCTGGCTGACTCAGAGCAACGCGCTACCGCGGAAAAAGTAAAAGTTTTTTGGCCTGATCAAGCTGGTAACGGCGTACATGTTAATATCTCAGGTGCCGGTGTGGCTGCCTATGCGCCAAATAAAGCCAATGCGGTGCGGTTACTGGAGTATATGGTAACGGAGCAAGCGCAACAGTGGTATGCCGAGCAAAATCACGAATACCCGGTGGTACAGGGCGTGCAAGCCAGCGAGTTATTGCAAAGTTTTGGTGATTTTAAAGCCGACCAGCTAAATCTGGATAAATTGGGTGAGCTAAATGGCGAGGCCATTCGGGTAATGGACCGGGCAGGTTGGCGTTAACGGTCAGGTTCGATTAGCAGCGGGGTAGTATGCTGCCATTTAAAGTGGATATCTGGCGTTGGTCAGTACTAATACCGGCATTGTTGTTAGCAATGCCGGTATTAGTCGTTTTCGGCAGTGTGTTTAGCCCTGATATTGAGGTATGGCGCCATCTGCGGCAAACCGTGCTGGCCGACTACATTGTTAATTCATTAGTGCTGGCGCTTGGCACCGGCATGGGGACATTGGCTATTGGCACCGGCGCGGCATGGCTGGTTAGCCAGTACCAGTTTGTTGGCAGAAGGGTGTTACAGTGGTTGCTATTACTGCCACTGGCGATGCCCGCCTATATTATTGCCTATACCTATACCGGCATGCTTGATTTCGCCGGTCCGGTGCAAAGTGGCCTGCGTGCCTATTTTGGCTGGGCCTATGGCGATTACTGGTTCCCGGAAATTCGCTCTCTTGGCGGCGCTATTCTGATGCTGTCACTGGTGCTGTATCCGTATGTTTATATGTTAGCCCGTAGTGCGTTTCGCGAACAGTCAGCCAGTATGCTCGAAGCCAGCCGGACCTTAGGCTTCAGCCCGCGTCAGCATTTCTGGAAAGTGGCGTTGCCTCTGGCCCGCCCGGCACTGCTTACCGGGGTCGCACTGGCAATGATGGAGGCGTTTGCTGACTATGGCACGGTACAATATTTTGGGGTTGCCACCTTTACCACCGGCATTTTTCGTACCTGGTTTGGCATGGGTAGTCAGGAGGGGGCGGCGCAACTAGCGGCTTTACTCAGTAGTTTTGTGCTGGTGTTGCTGGTGCTGGAGCAATGGTCAAGACGTAAAATTCGTTATTTTTTTCAGGGGCAACGGCAACAAATCAGTGCTTTGCGGCCGTTGACCCCGGGCCGCCAGGTGCTGGTAGCCCTGCTATGTTTACTGCCGGTACTGTTCGGTTTTATTATTCCCGCTATTCAGCTTGCCAGCTGGGCATTACCTAACTGGTTAACCCTGCTAACCGCAGATTTTGGCCGTTTAATCTGGAATAGCTTCAGTCTGGCGGCATTGGCCGCAATAGTGTCGGTAATGCTTGCCTTGTTATTTGGCTATGCCAGCCGGCTGCGCCGCGATCCGCTGGTGCGCCTGCCAGTAAGGTTAGCGGCGCTTGGCTATGCCATCCCGGGAACCGTTATAGCCATTGGTGTGATGCTACCGCTGGCCTGGCTTGACCGAAATATCGATTTACTTGCCGAGCAATGGTTTGATATCCGCACCGGTTTGCTGTTATCGGGTACCTTATTTGCATTATTGCTGGCTTACAGCGTGCGTTTTCTGGCGGTGTCACTGCATAGCGTAGAAGCCGGTCTTGAACGTATTAAGCCCAGCATGGATAATGCAGCACGTTCATTGGGTGCCAGCCCGTTGCAGGTATTGCGCCGGGTACATGTGCCGCTGTTACGGGGTAGTGTATTAACCGCACTGATGCTGGTGTTTGTTGACGTACTTAAAGAGCTGCCAGCTACTCTGATATTGCGTCCGTTTAATTTTAATACTCTGGCAGTACGTACCTATGAGCTTGCCTCAGATGAGCGTTTGGCCGATGCGGCCCTGCCGGCACTTGCGATCGTCTGTGTCAGTATTATTCCGGTTATTTTATTATCACGGACGCTGGATAACAGCAGAGGATCTTAAGCATGTTAGTTTTGGATACGCTGGCAGTCGCCTACGGCTCGCATGTCGTGGTAAAAGACGTTAGCCTGGCATTGGCTGAAGGTCAGATTGGTTGTCTGGTCGGTCCGTCTGGATGCGGAAAAACCACATTATTGCGGGCCATTGCTGGCTTTGAGCCGGCAGCCAGTGGCAGTATCAGCCTGCAGCAGCGTCTGGTCAGTGATCAGCAGACCCAGTTAGCTACTGAGCTACGTCGGGTTGGCATGGTATTTCAGGACTTTGCCCTGTTTCCGCATTTATCGGTTGCCGATAATATTAGTTTTGGGCTGCAAGGAACAAGCAGCACGTTTAAGCAGGATAAAGTGAAACAGCTATTGCAGCTGGTGGGGTTGCCTGATTTAGCCAACCGATATCCCCATCAGTTATCGGGCGGACAGCAGCAGCGGGTGGCGCTGGCCAGAGCATTAGCGCCAGAACCTAAAGTGTTATTGCTGGATGAACCCTTTTCCAGCCTGGATGCAGAATTACGCGAAGCGCTGGCCCGCGACATCAGACAGATTTTGCAGCAGTTAAAAATTACCGCAGTCATGGTGACTCATGATCAGTTTGAAGCCTTTACCATGGCCGATATGGTGGGGGTAATGCAACATGGTAAGTTGCAGCAATGGGCTACCCCGTATGAGCTATACCATAAGCCCGCCAGCAGGTTTGTTGCAGACTTTGTTGGCCGGGGCGTAATGTTACCGGGTGAAATGCTGGATGCCAGGCGGGTGCAAACCTGTCTGGGCATCTTTAATCAGCGTTATCTGCAAAATGCCAATACGGGCGATAAAGTGGATGTATTGATCCGCCCGGACGATATTGTGCATGATGATGCCAGTGGCATTACCGCCAAAGTGCTGGAGAAATCTTTTCGGGGGTCGCACATTCTGTACACGCTGGCACTTAGCGGTGGTGAGCAGGTGTATTGTTTAGCGTTAAGCCATCACAACCATGCTATAGGTGAGCAAATCGGCATCCGACTTGACCTTGACCACTTGGTGCTTTTCCCGCGGATCTAACCAGGCCGGCCGGTGTCTGGCAGTGTTACTCTTTAACATACTGTGGTAGCAGAGTATCGATAATGTGCTGATATTGGCCTGATGCTCTGAGTTGTTGCAACCCCAGATTAAAGCGCGCAATGCGTTGCATATTGGCCGGATCTTTCTTTGATAGCACCAGATACATTGGCCGTTGTTCCAGTTCAGGCGTTAACCAGTCCAGCTGTTGCTGATATTGCGGCAGCTTAAATTCCAGAATATATAATGCTGTCATCAAATCGACCGGAACCAAGTCAACCCGCTGCAGCGCCAGCATGGCCAGAGCCTGCTCATCAGTTGCGACACTAATGGTGTTCAGACCACTTTCAAGTAAACCTGCCGGTTGTGCATAACCCTGGACCACGCCCAGCCTGCGGTGCTGGCTTCTGAGTTCCTGATAATTCTGAAAGCGGATAGTGTCCTTTTTACGTTTAAAAAAAACAATCTTGTTGGCGTAAAGTGGCTGCGAATAATAAAAATGAGCGGTGCGCTGCTCACTGTACCAGGCTGCCGCTAAACCGGTGTAATGCCCTTGCTGACTTTCGTACAATGCTCTGGCAAAAGGTAAAAAGTCTACTTCCAGTTGAATATCTTGCAATGCAAAAGCCTGGCGAATGATTTCAATAGTTGCACCCTGATGCGCAAGCCGCTCGCCATAATGTGGATCATAATTGCTGCTGGCTAAACGTATCACTTCGGCGCTTACCGTGCAATTGGTCAGCGCCACCAGCAATAACAGCTTAAATAACTTCAACATGACGCGGTATTTCCCCTAATAACGCTTTGATTATCAGAGTGTCACATATTTTTACAGCTAAGAGCTGGCGTCGCTGAACAAATCAACAAAATATCAAATTTCTATCAGCTAAAGTGCAGGGATTGTCGGTGGTGTCAGGCAGTAACGTTACGGGTATATAAAAAGGGATGCCCTAACTCAGCGACATCCCAACCAGGAAAAATAATGGCGTGGGTCGTTATTCAGATTCCAGGAAGGTACGGATATTATCAGCAACAGCGGCTATACCAACCACACCGTCTAAATGCCCCCAAATACCAGGAATTTCAGCATATTCCACGGTTTTGCCGGCCGCGGTCATGGCTTCAGCACTGGTTTTGGCCATTGTCGGTAGCAGTAACTGGTCGCCACTGGCGGGTAAAAATAAGGTTTTGGCCGTTACGCGGCTTAAGGCTTGCTGCCAGTTTTCACCCATACCTGCCCGATACAACTGTGAGGCGCGTATCAGATATAAAATATGATTAGCATCCTGCATTTTCGCGCGTAAATTGGCGTGAGCCATTAATTGATCCCAGGCAGAAAAGCTGGCCAGAATATCCTGGTGGGGCGCTTTGTCGGTATAGGGTGCCGGATAACGCATATTGAAACCCGTCGGGTAAACCGCATCCTGGATAATATAAGCCAGCGCGGTTGTTAAACCCTGTTCTGGCTGGCCGTGCTGGTAATAGTCGCCGCCACGCCATGCCGGATCTTGTTTAATCGGATACGCCCAGCGCTCTAAGCGCACGGCAGCCCAGGCGTCGATATAAGCAGTACCAATAACCGGTATTAACCGTTCTACACGATCCGGATAGCGGGTTGCCCACTCAATCGCCTGAAAAGAACCCATTGAGCCACCGATCACGGCATGTAGTTTGTTAATTCCCAGGTTATCGAGCAACGCTTTTTGTACTTCAACAAAGTCACCTATAGTCACTACCGGAAAACTTAACCCATAAGGCTTGCCGGTTGCCGGGTTAACCGTAGCCGGTCCGGTGGTAATTACTGTTGGGTCGAACACATTGGCATTGACCAGGGTATCAACGCTGATAACATAATATTTATCAGTATCAATTGCTTTGCCGGGACCAATAATGGCGTCCCAGTACCCCGGCGCTGCATCAGTTTCTTTATATTTACCAGCAGCATGCGAGCTGCCTGAGAAAAAGTGAGTGATCAAAATAACATTTGATTTATCAGCATTAAGCTTACCATAGGCTTCCCAGCCTACTTTTGCCGGGCTTATCAGCGCGCCATTTTCGGTTTTAAAATTGGCTATCTCAAAAGCTTGCTTTTCAACCAGCATGGCCTGGCTGTTGCAGCCAGTCAGTAGCAGCCCCAGCAGGAGTAAAGTACTTAAAAATTTCATTTAATTATCCTTAAAACCACTGAAACAGGGTAATTGCCAGCACTACGCCAAGCAGCGGCATTAATACACTGACTACGGCCATGGGCCAGTAAGCGTTTTGATGCGTTTCGCCACAGATTGCACGAATAGTGGTGACCACGTAGCCATTATGCGGCAGCGAGTCGAGTGCACCGGATGAAATGGCAACCACCCGGTGCAGCTGCTCAGCATCCACTCCACGGTCAAGATAGGTGGGTGCAATCTCCGGCAAGGCAATGGCCTGGCCGCCTGAGGCAGAGCCGGTTAAACCGGCGATAGCACTGACGGCTACGGCGGCACCGACGAGTTCAGGGCCCGGCAGGTGAGTCATGTAATCAACCACGCTGCTAAAGGCGGGCGTTAATTTGGCAACACTGCCAAAACCTACTACAGCAGCCGTGTTACCAATGGCCAGCAATGCGCCCAGTACCCCTTCGTTAGTAGCGGTGGCCGGGTTAGCCAGAAAGCGGAAATTAAGCAAGTATAAACTGACTACACCGCCTGCCAGCGCAATAATTAATGCCGCCTGTTGCAACGCATCGTGCAGTAAAAAGGAGGTGACCAATACGACCAGTAAGGGAATAAGACCCGTTAACCAGTGGGGTAAAGGTTTGTCGGTTAAGGTCGGGTCGCTGGCACGCTGCACGAACTGCTCACCGTTTTTTACCGCATTTTTAATCATCCACATCAGGCTGAAATAGCCGCCGACGGCCATAAACAAGGCAACGACAATACTGACTTGCCAGCCGGCATAGGGCGTAGTGCCCAGATAGGCGATGGGGATCCAGTTCTGAATTTCCGGAGAGCCGGCAGAGGTCATGGTAAAGGTAACTGAGCCCAACGCTAAGGCCGCAGGGATAAAGCGCCGGGGTAAATTGGCCCCCTTAAACAGGCTGACTGCCATCGGGTAGGCTGAAAAGGCCACCACAAATAAACTGACGCCACCGTAAGTTAACACCGCGCAGGCCAGCACGATGGCAAGCACTGCCCGGGTATGGCCTAAGCGTTTAACAATCGCCAGCGCCACCGCATCGGCTGCGCCGGTATGCTCCATCAATTTACCGAATATTGAACCCAGTAAAAACATCAGAAACCAGGCGGCGACAAAACCAGCAAAACCATTCATGTAACCATGAACAAAATCTATTTTATCAGCTACTTGCCAAAATGGGATACCATTAGTCGCGGCGACAAGCAGGGCACATAATGGTGCGGTTATAAACAGATTAAAGCCGCGCATCGTAAATACAATTAACAGGCCTAAACCCAGTAGTAAGCCAAAGATACTTAACATCGGCAAATCCTTGTTATCATTTTCAGCTAGTCTGATACAGCTTGGCGATTGTCACCATAGTACTAAGGTACAGGTTAAAAATTCTGCGTTTAGGCCTACAGTAACAACACTGGTTAGTACCACATTTTGCAATCAATCAGCAGGAGAGCCAACGATGGCCAATAACTATAAGAATGCACAGCACAAGTTTACCCGCTCGGCCCTGAAACCCAGCCTGTTAGCGTTGGCTATCAGCAGCTGTCTGGCAATGCCGGCACTGGCGCAGGAGCAAGCAACAGCAGAATCCGAATTAAAACTGGAACGAATTGAAGTTACCGCACGGCGTACGGTTGAAAGCTTGCAGGAAGTGCCGGTTGCCGTTACCTCTATTGGCGCAACTGATATCGCAGAGCGGGGCTTATCCTCGGTCGTTGAAGTACAGCAGTTTTCACCTAATACCACTTTGCAGGCAAGTCGTGGTACCAACTCAACACTAACCGCTTTTATTCGCGGTGTGGGTCAGGAAGATCCGTTGTGGGGGTACGAGCCTGGTGTCGGTATCTATATTGACGATGTGTATGTAGCTCGGCCACAGGGCGCGGTGCTGGATATATTAAACGTAGAACGGATAGAAGTACTGCGTGGCCCGCAAGGCACGTTATATGGTAAGAATACCATTGGTGGTGCCCTTAAATACGTTACGCGTGAAATGACGGGTGATACCGAGTTTTCAGTTAGCGGCACCGTTGGTACTTATAATCAGCGCGATGTTAAAGTTACCGGCCAGATCCCACTGATCGCCAATACCCTGTATCTGGGTGTAGGTTATGCTAATTTACAGCGGGATGGCTATGGTCAGTTTCTGATCTCCGATTTACCAAATCAAGACAGAGAAAACTACAACAAAGACTTACAGGCACTGCGTCTGACCTTAGAGTACCGGCCAGTGGACAACTTGTTTTTCCGGTTGAATTACGACAAAACTGAAGATGACTCTAATGCCAAAGGTGGTTATCGCTTATTACCAAGTCTGTTAACTGATGCGCCGGTACCGGATAGTGTCTACGACTCATACACCAGTTTGCCTACCGAGAATAAAGTTGAAACTGATGGTATCAGTTTAACCGCGTCGTGGGACATCAACGATAATTTCACCTTAAAGTCTATTACGTCACAGCGGACAAGTTATTCGCCAACAAATATCGATTTTGACAACACCTCGTTGCGGATATTTGACGTGCCGGCCATTTATGACGATGAAAACTTTACTCAGGAACTGCAATTAAATTATCAGACTGATGGTTTTAAAATGGTATCAGGCTTGTATTACTATACTGCTGACTCCTGTGGTGTGTTCGATGCTATTCTGGAAGTTCTGGGACAAGGAGCCTTCGGCACACCTGGCTTAACCCGTGAAGTAGGAGGGTGCAGTAATACTGATAGTTCTGCTGCCTATGCTCAGGGTAGTTACGATTTAACTGATAAGTGGTCTGTAACCGCAGGCTTACGTTATACCAAAGACGAAAAGCGCGCTACGGTTCGCAACGGTCTGGTGTTCGATACTGTGTATCCGGAATCAGGTTGGATACCAGGTTATGTTCGTCCAGATGGTTTAACCACACCTATCGTGCTGGATGACAAAGAAAGCTGGAACAAGCTTACCCCGAAAATTGGTATCGAATATCAACACAGCCGGGATATGATGTTATTTGCCAGCTTTAGCCAGGGCTTTAAATCAGGGACTTTCAACCCGCGGGCAACCGTTGCCGAGCCAGCTGCTGATCCAGAAACCGTTAACTCATTCGAAATTGGTATGAAGAGTGACTGGAATGATAGCCTGCGTTTGAACGCAACTTTGTTTATGCTGGACCATAAAGACCGGCAGTATATTTCAGTGATTCCGGATCCGGACGATGCCACTGCCCTTAACCAGCGGTTGGGTAACATTGGCCGTTCAGAAGCAACGGGCGCCGAATTGGAAATGACCTGGATAGCCAGCCGCAACCTGAACATTTATGCCAATATTGGTTTAATTGATGCAAAGTTTGAAGAAGCATTGACCTTTGATCCAGTTGAAGGCGCTGTTGATATTTCTGACCGTTTCACCATTACCAATACGCCTGAAACTACCGCTACCGTGGGTTTTAGCTACGACATGATTACTGATTTCGGTGATGTTATCTTTAATGGTAACTATGCCTATCGCAGTGACTATGACCTGGTTGAACTGGACAACCTGTTGTCGCAGGATGCCTATGGCTTGCTGAATCTGGGTGTGACCTGGTTAAGCAAAGATGGCCAGTGGCGGGTAGGCTTACATGGTAAAAACCTGACCGATGAGCAGTATTTAATTGGCAACTATGCCTTTATTGCGCCAGACCCAGCTAACCCAGGTCAGTTTATTCCTGGCTTAGGTGGCGACAATACCTTAATTGGTTATTATGGTGCTCCGCGTGAAGTCAGTTTAACCGTGGCTTATCGCTTCTGATCCATTAAAAACCTTGCCGGGGCGTAAGCCCCGGTTCATTATAGCGAGCCCATGTGCTCAGAAGTATACGTTATGATAGCCATCATCGCTGATGATCATCCTTTATTCCGGGTTGCCCTTGCCCAGGCCTCCTCAGCCATTCTTGGCAACGATGCCCTGTTGCTGCAGGCGCAAACAATGGAACAAGTCTGGCCATTATTACGCCAGCATCCCGATACCCATTTTATCTTCCTCGACTTAAAAATGCCTGGCTCTGACGGTTTTACTGGTCTTAGCGCGCTTCGCACCGAATACCCCGACGTGCCGGTGATTATGGTGTCAGCGGAAGAAGATCCGGTTATTATTAAACAGGCATTAGCGCTAGGTGCTGCTGCCTATATTCCTAAGTCCGTGCCGTTAGAACTGTTATCTGACGCTATCAGCGCCGTATTAAATGGTGACAGCTGGCTACCGCCTGGCCTGGCAGAAGACGTTAAAAATGCGAAACCACTTATCGACAATGATTTTGCACAGCGGCTGGAACAGCTGACTCCGCAGCAGTTCCGGGTGCTGAAAATGATCGCCGATGGCTTGTTAAATAAGCAGATTGCTTACGAAATGAATGTGCAGGAAACCACGATCAAGCAGCATGTCTCGGCTATTTTACGCAAGTTAAACGTAAATAACCGCACGCTGGCTGGCATTATGTTTGAAAAACTGCGCCTGCCAGAGAGCTATACAGGCTAACTTACATAGACTGAGGCGCTTAATTTCTAAGTAAGCGCTGAAATAAGCGTTTTAAAGCCGCCGGTTTTAGTGGTTTCAGTAAGAAATAGAACCCTCCGTTCAAAGCCTGCTCCCGAATATGCTGGTCATGATCCGCTGAATGAATAATGACCGGCGCAGTCAGGGCAAAATGACTGGTCAGTTGTTCAGCGACAGCGACCCCTGTGGCAGCATTATCCAGATGGTAATCAAACAGACATAAATCAGGTTTTAAGCCTTGTGAAATGGCGGCTAAGGCTTCGCCAGGCTGACTTACTGCGGTTACCTGGCATTGCCAGCTGCTTAGGAGTGCACTGACGGCACTAAGCAAATGGGCTTCGTTATCTAGCAATAAGATTTTTTTACCGGCAAAACTGGCACTAATTTCATTGATTGCAGGAATCGCTGTCATTGAGCTTGGCGGCATGGTGGCACGTGGTAACGTTAAACTAAAGCAGCTGCCTTTGCCGGGTATAGAGTGCACAGTGAGTGTGTGGCCCAAGATGGCACTAATCCGGTGCGCGATAGCCAGCCCTAAGCCCAGGCCTTTTTGATCCGGCTGACTACCTTGCTGAAACTCCTCAAATATGCGCTGCTGATCTGTTTCTGCGATGCCAACACCGGTATCAATAATATGAATATGAAGCTGCTTATTCGAACGTTTTACTCCGAGAATGATTTTCCCTTCAGTAGTGTAGCGTACCGCATTGGCCAACAGGTTCTGAATAACCCGTTTTACCAGTTTACGATCCGTTGTTACCCATAACGTGCTGCTATGCATGCTGAACTGCAAGCCTTTCTCAGCAGCAAGAACTGCGGCATCGCGGCCTATATCTTCCAATAACTGAGTTACGGCGACCGGTTGCAGGTTGGCTTTAATGACCCCGGAGTCAAGCTTGGTTAAATCCAGAATAGCGGTTAACAGCTCTTCTGCCGAATTAAGTGAATTGGTTAAATTGGCACTGAGCTGGCGAAGTTCGGGAGTGGTGCTTTGTTGACGTAGCAAGCCGGCAAACAGCGCCGCGGCGTTAAACGGCTGCATCAGGTCATGACTGGCGGCAGCAAAAAAACGGGTTTTCGCTGCCGTACTTGTCTCCAGTTGCTGCTGAGTAAGTTGCAGCTGCTGATTTAACGATTGCAATTCAGAGGTACGCTCACTGACCCGTTGTTCAAGCAAGGTATTGCTTTGTTCCAGCTGGGTTTGCACCTCAATAAACGAGCTGATGTCAGTATAGGTGGTAACAAAGCCACCACCGGGCAGCGGGTCGCCCTGCATTTCAAACACCCTGCCATCTTGTTGCTCACGCTGAAACTTATAGCTGCTTCCCTGGCGCAAATAGCTAAGCCGTTTGCTTATCTCTGCTTCAATATTCTCGCTGTCAATTAAACCCCGCTGCAGGTTAAAACGAATAACCTCTGCTACTGGCTTACCTACTTCGACCATGCCGGCAGGATAACTAAACATATCGATATAGCGTTGGTTCCAGGCGATGAGCCGCAGGTCAGCATCGACCACACTGATGCCCTGGCTGATGTTATCAATGGTAGATAGCAAGAGTGCCTGATTAAACTGAAACACCTGACTGGCTTCGTCTACAAAGCGTTCTACTGTTTCCATCGGTAACTGGGCATGCTTACCAGCCGCATCCATAATTAACCGCATGGAAGCCCCGCCGACAACAGCCGCAAGACTGCGTTCTGCCGCCTGCACCAGATTAAGCGGAGCAAACTGGTTTTGCAGAGGATTGGGATCTTTTAAGTTGCGCAGTAACAAGCGCCGGGCTTCTTTCTCACCGGCGAAGCGTTTTACCAGTAAATAGCAGTCCTGAATACTCAGTTGCACACTACGGCGATTGTCATTGCTGAGCTGGGCGCGCAAAAAGCGGCCGCTTTCCAGGTACTCACTGACCCGGGTGTTGCTAAACCGGCTAACCAGCATCACCATCAGACAATTTACCGACAAGCTAAGCAGCACGCCTAAACTCAATGGGTCGGCCTGCCAGCCAAACAACTGCTGTGGTGCCAGCCATGACAAGCCAAAGGGCCCCTGGCTAAGCCAGGTTGAGCTCATCAGGCCTGCTCTGCTGATTTCGGGTAACAACAGAATATAGGCCCAGACCACAGCGCCGCTAAGCACACCGGCCATAGCGCCCTGGCGGTTGACCTTACGTGACAACAAACCGAGAATTAACGCTGGTGCTAACTGTGCAACCAGGGCGAAAGCCATTAAGCCAAGCTGGGCCAGGCCAGTCTCGGTGCCAATAAACCGGTAGTAAATAAAGCCCAGGGCCATCACCGTCAGCATGGCCGAACGGCGCAGCGTCGCAACTTTAACTTTGTTCTGCTGCTCTTTTTGCAGTGACGTACTGCGGTAAATAAACGGTGCCAGCAATTCGTTGGTGATCATGATCCCCAGTACCACTGTGGCAACCACGACCATACTGGTGGCTGCTGAAAACCCACCCAAGTACGCAAGTAACGCGATGTCAGTGCGGTTCGCAGCCAGGGGTAACTGCAATACTACAACATCAATGTTGGCGTCATTGCCCAGTAACATCACGCCGGCCAGCGCCAGCGGCAGCGTAAAAATACTCATGAGTAGCAGGTAAAGTGGGAAAATCCAGCGGGCGCTGCGCAGGTGGCTTAGTTTCTGGTTTTCAACAAAACTGACATGAAACTGTCTGGGCAAGCAGAGGGTAGCAAAAAATCCCAGCAGCGCGTGCAGCCAGTATGCATGCATGGGCAGCGCTTGTTGGCGCAATTCACTAATGGCGGGATCCTTCGCTGCGTTGTCAAAAATACTGGCAAAACCGTCAAACATGCCAAATACCACAAAACAGCCTATGGCCAGCAACGCCAGCAGTTTAATCAGCGATTCAAAGGCGATTGCCGTCATCAGACCCGGGTTCGGTTGATGTGCTCTGGCACTCTTGCTGACAAACAGCAAGGCAAACACGGCCATCCATAAGCTGACATAAAAGCCGGTATCGGTGTACCAGTGTACGCCAACCTCTGCCTGAACCAGGGTATTGATACTGGTAGAGACTGCATGTAATTGCAGCGCGATATAAGGGATCACCGCCATGATCAAAATAAGGGTGATTAACACGGCCAACGAGCGGGAATGACCAAAACGGGTGGCGATAAAATCGGCTACCGAAGTGATACGATAACGCCGGCAGGCAATAGCAATACGGGCGATAAGCTTAAAACCAAACCAGAACAGAATAAATGAGCCGATATAGGTGGGCGGGATCCACCAGCCATTCACGGCGGCCTGGGCTGTTACACCATAAAAGGCCCAGGAGGTACAATAAATAGACAGGGCGAAGCTGAAAACCCAGGGCGCCAGGGGGTGGCGCGCCGTTATACGCCTGCCGAAGCGGCCGACGCTAAATAGAATAAGCAGGTATATCAGTGAAATGGCGGCAATGGTGGCTAAACCAATGCCGCTGCCATTTTCAATCATTTGTTGAGGAGACGTCATTAAATACTCATGAGTCGATTGTGCCTCAGATACCGTCGCAGTGCTAGCGGGCTGTCCAGCCACCATCCAGGATTAATGCCTGCGCGGTCATATGCCTTGCGCCATCCTGACAAAGAAATGCGGCCATTTCAGCAATTTCACTCACGTCTATAAAGGCTTTTTGCGGCATCGGCGCCAGCATAATTTGCTCAATGACTTGCTGCTCAGTCAGATTATGCTCTTTGGCCTGGGCAGCGATTTGTTGCTCCACCAGCGGTGTTTTAACATAGGCCGGACAGATGGTATTAATGGTAAAATTTTTATCGGCGTTTTCCAGCGCGATCACTTTACTAAAACCCAGCAAACCATGTTTTGCCGCCACATAGGCAGATTTAAACGGTGAAGCGATAACCGCGTGAATAGAGCCGATATTGATCACCCGGCCAAAATTATTGTTGCGCATATAAGGCAGCATCGCCCGCGTTAGCATGGCTGGCCCGGTTAACATAACATTGATAAGCAGTGCCCACTTTTCTGGTGGAAAATCCTCCAGCCGGGCCACATGCTGAATACCGGCATTGTTTACCACAATGTCGGCGGGAAAGCGCCTGGCACACTCTTCAATTGCCTGCTGATCGGTAACATCCAGCACACAATAGTCTGCGCTAATACCCTGCTGAGAAAGCTCCGCAGCTTTTTGCTGCAACAAGGTTTCGTTTAAATCAGCTAAAACTACCTGATAACCCGCTTTGCCAAAATGACTGGCAATAGCAAAGCCGATGCCACCGGTGCCTCCCGTAATAACTGCACGCATAAGTTTACTCCGTTACTCGTTAATTGCTTATGCTAGGCAGCGCAGCGACAGCAAGCAACGGTACTTTAGTGTTATACCTTGCGCATGCTTTGCCACCTGGCAGAAGGATTTACAGTAAAAATAACTGCCGCGGCGTTATCCTTGCTCAGGCGACTGCTTATTTTACGGATTCCAGCTGCAATTTAACGCTATAGCCCGTGTTAACGTGGCATCAGGCTTTGCCGCCGGCCGCTCCTGTGGTAGATTTGGTCGATAAATACTATAAAAGTCAGCTTCGGGCTATTGTTAAGCCCTGCTAAGTTGCGATATATCAGGCTCTTGCGCTACTTTCTTGTTGTGAGCCTTAAAATAACTAAAAAGCTGTTAACGATTTCCAGATAATTGTCGAGATTATCTGTGCTTTGACCAAGAGGAATGCATTTATGACAAACGCTGGTAGAACACCTGCCCCGGCGGGACCGAAGCGTGGCTGGTTTACCCGCTTTCTTGATACCGTAGAATGGCTGGGCAATTTATTACCGCACCCCGTGACGTTATTTGCCCTGTTTGCGGTGTTAGTTGTGGTAGGTAGCGGTGTCGCTGCTTATTTTGATTTTAGTGCGGTTGATCCCAGGCCAGAAGGTGCTGCCGGCCGCTCGGCCGACGGTATTATCCGGGTCGTCAGTTTATTCAGCGTTGATGGCCTGCAGCGGATTATCGCTAATCTGGTAACCAATTTTACCGGTTTCCCGCCGCTTGGTGTGGTGTTAGTGGCGTTACTGGGGGTCAGTATTGCTGAACATTCTGGCTTAATTTCAGCAGCGATGCGTGGCTTGGTGATGAATGCGTCACCGCGGATGGTAACAGTAACAGTGGTATTTGCGGGTATTGTGTCTAATACGGCTTCAGAATTAGGGTATGTGGTGCTTATTCCGATGGCCGCGGTGATTTTTCACTCTCTGGGCCGCCATCCACTGGCCGGTTTAGCTGCGGCTTTTGCCGGCGTCTCAGGTGGTTACAGTGCCAATTTATTTATCGGCACAGTAGACCCTCTGCTGGCAGGGTTTACGACCTCTGCAGCAAACCTGATTGATCCCAGTTACACGGTTGGACCTGAAGCCAACTGGTACTTTATGATTGCCAGTACCTTTGTCATCGCGACATTGGGGGCGATTGTCACGGAGAAAATTGTTGAGCCTAAATTGGGCAAATATAATGCAGATGAGGCCTCGATTGATTTAGGTAAGCAACAGCTTGACTCGTTAACCGCCAGAGAAAAATTAGGCCTTAAAGGCGCGGGGGTTGCTTTTTTACTTATCGCTATTTTATTAGCGTTAAGTGTGGTGCCAGAATGGGGCATTTTGCGTAATCCGGAAACGGGTGGTGTACCTGACTCGCCCTTTTTAAAAGGTATTGTGGTCTTTATTTTTGTTACCTTTGCGATTCCTGGTTTTGTCTACGGCAAGATAGTTGGCACCATGCAAACTGATCGCGACGTGATTAATGCTATGTCTAAAAGCATTGGGGCAATGGGGCTGTATATTGTGCTGGTGTTTTTTGCAGCGCAGTTTGTGGCCTTTTTTGGCTGGTCTAATATGGGCGCTATTTTTGCAGTAAAAGGGGCAACGGCCTTGCAGGAGCTAGGGTTAACCGGGCCACTATTATTTGTATTTTTTATTGCCATGTGTGGCTTTGTTAATCTGATGCTCGGATCCGCCTCCGCACAGTGGGCCATTACCGCACCTATTTTTGTGCCGATGCTGATGATTGTTGGCTACTCACCAGAAGTTATTCAGGCGGCTTACCGGATCGGTGATTCTGTTACCAATGTTATTACCCCAATGATGAGCTATTTCGGTTTAATTTTGGCCGTGGCGGCCCGCTACAAAAAAGATATGGGGCTGGGTACGTTAATTGCTACGATGCTGCCGTACTCCATGGTGTTTTTTGTCGGCTGGACCATTTTGTTTATTTTGTGGGTGTTTGTTGCTGGCTTCCCGGTGGGGCCGGGCGCGCCAACTTATTACGAGTTTAGTGCGGGTTAGTCGTTATCGATAAAAACCCGCTGAGTGCGTGATAGGGTAAGCGAAACTACCCGTGCTTGCCACGCTGTGTGCGTTGTCAGTTACAAGGCAATAACCGGGCTTTATCGGCATTCAGCAGTTGATTCACAGGCCAACTTCACGCAAGATAAGGCCGGTACGCCAGGGTGACAGACGGTGGCAGCAGACAAGCTTGCTGACAGTATTAACACCGCAAACCGCTGGTATTTTAAAAATCCCATAACAATGAGTTATCTATGGAACAGAATAAAGTAGTAGCGCTAAGCAAAGAACAACATGCCAAAACCAAAATCAGCAACGAAAATGCATTAAGCCATGTTGCTGATCAGCACATGCTGCCCGTCGTTGTGCAGGAGTTTGTCGTTGCTGGTGCCGAATTCCCAGTCGTATTTGTCAAAGATGGTGAAAATGACAGCTATCAGCCAGTGGTATTGTTAGGGTTGGCGGCAAATCAGAATCTGGTTATTCAGGATGGTAAATGGCAGGCACTGTACGTACCACGTGTGGCACGGAATTACCCCTTGGTATTGGTTCAGCCTGAGAAGGACAGTGACCGCTTAATTGTTGCGGTAGACGAGTCTTCTGAACGGGTCAATGAGAAGGATGGTGTGTCATTATTTAAGGATGATGGCAGCGAAACTGATTATCTGGCCGATCGTAAGAAGCAAATGGGCGAGTTTGTCGAATTTAGCCGGATGACCCGCGGCTTCAGCCAGAAGTTGAAAAGTCTGGATCTTATCAAAGAGCAGGTATTGACCATTACGGTCGACGGAGAGCCGCGCAATATTAACGGCATTCATATGATTGACGAGAAAAAGCTGAATGCGCTGAGTGATGAGGTGTTTTTGGAGTTGCGCAAACTGGGCTTCCTGACCGCTATTTATGCCCATCTGATGTCTT
Source organism: Arsukibacterium sp. UBA3155 (assembly GCA_002364615.1). Taxonomy (GTDB): domain Bacteria; phylum Pseudomonadota; class Gammaproteobacteria; order Enterobacterales; family Alteromonadaceae; genus Alishewanella. Next base: position 91,643 of record DEYP01000018.1, read on the forward strand.
TACAGCACACTCAGAAACTGGTGCAAAAGCTGGTTAAACCAGCCTGATAGCCACCCGATAATTAAAAAAACGGCACCTGTATTGGTGCCGTTTTTGCAAGCGGAACAACATGATGAAACGCAATGCTGAAGATAGCAGCAATACCGGTAGCCTCGCTGTTTCCTCGCTGTTTGATGGCACGCACTGGCACAGCAATGTCGAGCTGCGCTGGCAACAGGGCAAGATTGTTAGCATCAAACCTGCTGTCGGTGCTGTGCTGGCCGCTACCCTGGTGCCGGGCTTTATTGATTTACAGGTAAATGGCGGCGGTGGCGTATTATTTAACAGCGCACCGACTGTGGCAACGTTGCGCACCATGCTAAAGGCGCACAGCCGCTTTGGCAGCACCGCCATCCTGCCCACCATTATTACCGACAGTATTAGTGTGATGCAGCAGGCTGCTGATGCAGTTGCCGGGGCCATTGCCTCAGCTGAGCCTGGGGTTATTGGCTTGCATTTTGAAGGGCCGCATCTGGCTGAGCCTAAAAAAGGCGTTCATCCGGCTATGCATATCCGCGAACTTAGCCCCGCAGAGTTAGCCATTTATAGTCGAAATGATATCGGTATTAAACTGGTTACGGTGGCACCGGAAAATGTCAGCCCTGCACAGATACGACAGTTGGTCGGGCTTAATGTGATTGTCTGCCTTGGGCACTCTAATGCCGACGCCGCGACGGTGCAGGCTGCATTGGACGCAGGTGCCAGCGGTTTTACTCATTTATACAATGCCATGTCACCCATGACTTCGCGGGAGCCCGGCATGGTTGGAGTGGCGCTGGCAGATGCTGACAGCTGGTGTGGGGTGATCTTTGATGGTCATCATATGCATCCGCTGACGGCTAAAGTCGCGCTGGCCGCCAAGCCCGCCGGAAAGTTATTGCTGGTTACCGATGCGATGGCCCCGGTGGGGACCACTGACACCGAGTTTGCCTTTTTTAGCGGCAAAGTGCGGCGCGAAGGCTCTAAACTCACTGACGAAGCAGGCCGGCTGGCCGGTTCCGTGCTGGATATGGCCAGCGCAGTACGTTATGCCATTGACGGGCTGGCGGTGTCTCCGGCTGAAGCACTGCGGATGGCGTCGCACTATCCGGCGCAGGCATTGGGCTGTGCAGCTAGCCGGGGTAGTTTATTCAAGGGCTATCAGGCGGATATGGTATTGCTGGATGAACACTATGAGGTGCGGCAAAACTGGATTGGCGGCTACTGTGTTTATCCAGTATAGCCGGGCGTAGATGCGTTAATCATGATAAAAAAGGAGTGAACAAGATGGGTGCATCCGTGGCACGGCCGGTTAGCCATAGCAGTGTTTTGCCGATGACAATAATCGGTATTTTGTTTTTTATCTTTGGTTTTGTCACCTGGCTAAACGGATCACTTATTCCATTTCTAAAAATTGTCTGCGAATTAAATGAATTCCAGGCCCTGCTGGTGACTTTCGCGTTTTATATTGCCTATGTCGTCATGGCATTGCCTATGTCGTTTGTGCTTAACAAGGTTGGCTATAAAAATGGCATGGTACTGGGTTTACTTATTATGGCGGTGGGCGCCATTCTGTTTATTCCAGCGGCGCAAACTTCCCACTATGCGTTGTTTCTTGCCGGATTGTTTACTCTGGGGACAGGGCTGACTATCCTGCAAACTGCGTCTAATCCTTATATCGTCTGTATTGGCCCGCGAGAAAGCGCGGCAATGCGGATCAGTGTTATGGGGCTGGTCAACAAAGGTGCAGGCTTTGTGGTGCCGCTTATTTTTACCGCATGGGTGTTAACGGGTATGGAGCCGTTTTCCTCAGAAGCGTTGGCATTGCTAACTGAAGCCGAACGTAATGCTCAACTGGCAGCGCTGTCGAACCGATTAGTTACCCCCTATATTTATATGACAGTGGCCTTACTGTTCCTGGCCGCCTTTATTAAGTTTTCACCGCTACCCGAGCTTGATTTAAATGACAGCGCGATTGAAAAAGCAGGCAAAGATCCCTGGACTGCGGTATTCAGCCATCCGCAGCTGGTGTTGGGTGTGGTGGCGCTGTTTGTTTATGTGGGCGTTGAGGTGATTGCCGGCGATACCATTGGTTTATACGGCCAGGGTTTAGGTGTCGCCCACTTTGGTGCGTTAACCTCCTATACCATGGCCTTTATGGTACTTGGTTATATGGTGGGCGTATTTTGTATTCCTAAATATTTGTCGCAGGAGCGTGCTCTGCAGGGATCAGCCATCTTTGGTTTGCTGTTTACCCTTGGCGTCATGTTTGGTAGTGCCGACAGCAGCTTGCTGGCTGATATTTTGTTTGGCTGGAGTGGTATTCCGGTAGTACCCAATACAATAATGTTCCTGGCATTACTCGGTTTTGCTAATGCGTTGGTATGGCCAGCGGTGTGGCCTCTGTCATTGCAGGGCCTGGGTAAGCTAACCAGTACCGGCTCGGCATTGTTGATTATGGGGATCGCAGGTGGTGCTATCTTACCCATGGTATATGGTTATCTTGCTCATAGTTCTGGCAACAGTCAGTTTGCCTACTGGATGATGTTGCCCTGTTACCTTTATATTTTATTCTATGCTTTTAAAGGCCATAAACTACGCCGCTGGCGTTAAGTACTCTTATTCAGGTTTTGCTGAATTTTGCTTTTAAAGCCCGCTCGACATGAGCGGGCACAAAACTACTGATATCGCCGCCGTGCCGGCATACTTCTTTTACCAGCGTCGAGGAAATAAAGGTATTTTTCTCTGATGGGGTCATAAATAAACTGTCCAGCTCCGGATTGAGTTGCCGGTTCATACTGGCTAGCTGAAATTCGTATTCATAATCAGCGACCGCCCGCACTCCCCGCAGTAACACCTGGGCATGCTGCTCTTTGGCAAATTGCGCCAATAAGCCGGAAAAGCCAATCACCTGCACATTGCCACAATCAGCAAACGCCTGCTCAGCCAGCTTTACCCGCTCTTGCAGACTGAATAAGGGCTGTTTACTGGGGTTTGAGGCAACGCCTACTACCACCGAATCAAATAGCCTGGCGGCGCGGAGCACTAAGTCACTGTGGCCATTCGTTAACGGGTCGAAGGTGCCGGGGTAAATGGCTTTTACTTTCATATTTATGATGCTTATGTTGTCGCCGCCTGACACCACAAAAGTGCAAGCGACTAGAGTTTTTAGTCAGTTTGGCGTTACTATAGCAAACTACTATACCAATTAAGAAGCTTAGCTATTCAGATGGAAAAAAAGCTCAGAACTAAAGATAAAATTCTGCAAGCCAGTATTGCGCTGTTTAACGACGTGGGCGAGCGCCAGGTTACCACCAACCATATTGCAGCCCATTTGGGTATCAGCCCGGGTAATCTGTATTACCATTTTCGCAATAAAGAAGACATTGTCCGGCAAATTTTTAAGGAATATGCCAAGTTGCTGGATACCCGGATAAAACCGCCTTCGGCGCAAACCGAGGCACTGGATGCGTTAGCAGAGTACCTGGATGTGGTATTCGAACTGATGTGGCGCTTTCATTTTTTCTATGCCAATTTGCCTGACATTCTGGCTCGTGACAGTGCATTGCAACAAGATTATGCCCGGGTACAACAAGGCGTGCTGGAGCGGGTTATTTCTGTGTTAAAGGCACTGAAGGCGAAATCGGTAATTGAAATTGCCGATGAGGATATTGCCGACTTCGCTCATAGCATTAAGTTGTTGGTGACTTTCTGGATTAGCTATCTGAAAACACAGGCACCGGATAAGCCGATTAATCAGGCCAGCGTGTATCAGGGGGTGTTAAAAGTGTTGTTGCTGTTTAAGCCCTATGCGACCGCTCAGGCATTGCCACGCATTACCAAGTTGCAGCAACATTACGCCCAGCTAGCCTTAGCAGAGCAGACCAGCAGCTAGAAAACCGCATAGCTGTAGCTGTTTATTTACAGCTGCTCAGCTGCAAGTTGCTACACTTAACCACTAAACGCTGCATGGCAGCGTCTTAACCATTACAATGTGCATCTTTTGCATCGCTCAGACCATCGCCAACCAGGAGGCCGCATGCGCAACAGCGCTTTTCTGCAACACTTACAACACCAGATCGAAGATGTTACCGCTGAAGGGCTATTTAAAGCTGAACGGATTATTTCCTCGCAACAGCAGGCAGATGTAACGGTAGGCGGCTCGCAGGTGCTGAATTTCTGTGCCAACAATTACCTGGGGTTAGCCAATCATCCGGATTTAATTGCTGCGGCAAAGCAGGGGCTGGACAGCCATGGCTTTGGTGTGGCATCAGTACGTTTTATTTGTGGTACTCAGGATATACACAAAACGCTGGAAGCGAAAATCAGTGAGTTTCTGGGCACCGAAGATACCATTTTGTACTCGTCCTGCTTTGATGCCAATGCCGGTTTATTTGAAACGATTTTAAGTCCGGAAGATGCAATCATTTCTGATGCGCTGAATCATGCTTCTATTATTGATGGTGTGCGTTTGTGTAAAGCAAAGCGTTTTCGGTACGCCAATAATGATATGGCTGATCTGGAAGCCCAGTTAAAGCAAGCCGATGCGGATGGCGCCCGCTTTAAACTGATTGCCACCGACGGCGTGTTTTCAATGGACGGCATTATTGCCAATTTAAAAACCGTGTGTGACTTAGCCGATAAGTACAACGCCATGGTGATGGTAGATGACAGCCATGCCGTCGGTTTTGTCGGTGAAAATGGTCGTGGTACCCATGAGTACTGCGATGTGTTAAACCGGGTCGATATTATTACCGGTACGCTGGGCAAAGCGCTGGGCGGTGCTTCTGGCGGTTATACTTCAGGTAAAAAAGAAGTGATCGCCTGGCTTAGACAGCGCTCACGCCCGTATTTGTTCTCCAATTCACTGGCGCCCTCTATTGTCACTGCATCTATAAAAGTACTGGAAATGCTGGCATCGGGTGATGCGCTGCGCGCCAAATTGTGGGATAACGCAAATTATTTTCGGGAACAAATGAGTGCAGCCGGTTTTACCCTGGCCGGTAAAGACCATGCCATTATTCCGGTAATGCTGGGAGATGCCAAAATAGCAGCAGAAATGTCAAAACGTATGCTGGCCGAGGGTATCTATGTCGTGGGTTTCTCCTTTCCGGTAGTGCCAAAAGGTCAGGCCCGAATTCGTACTCAAATTTCAGCAGCACACAGTAAAGCACAGCTGGATAAGGCGATTGCGGCCTTTATCCGGATTGGTAAAGATATGGGCGTGATCGCATAAGGGCGGGACGTAAAATGAAAGCATTAGCAAAGTTAAAAGCAGAACCGGGTATTTGGCAAACAGAGGTAGATAAACCGGAAGTTGGACCGAATGACGTATTAATTAAAATTAAAAAAACCGCAATATGCGGTACCGACGTGCACATCTATAAGTGGGATGAATGGGCGCAAAAAACCATTCCTCATGGCATGGTCGTTGGCCATGAGTATGTCGGCGTGATTGAAGGGATGGGCTCGGAGGTTCGCGGCTTTAAGGTGGGTGACAGGGTATCTGGTGAAGGCCATATTACCTGCGGCCATTGCCGAAACTGCCGTGCTGGCAGGGTGCATTTATGTCGAAATACTACGGGTGTGGGTGTTAATCGTCCGGGTTCATTCGCTGAATATCTGGTGATCCCGGCATTTAATGCGTTTAAGCTAGCGGATAATATTCCGGATAACATTGCTGCTATTTTCGACCCGTTTGGTAATGCAGTGCATACCGCGTTATCGTTCGATTTAGTGGGCGAGGATGTATTAATTACCGGCGCCGGGCCTATTGGTATTATGGCGGCCGCAGTGGCGCGTCATGTTGGCGCCCGCCACGTGGTGATTACCGATGTTAATCAGTACCGGCTCGATTTAGCACTGAAAATGGGTGCCAGCCGGGCAGTTGATGTCAGTAAGCAAAACTTAAAAGACGTTATGAAAGAACTGGGTATGACTGAAGGCTTTGACGTCGGGCTGGAAATGTCTGGCGTGCCGTCAGCTTTTCGTAGCATGCTCGATACCATGAATCATGGCGGTAAGATTGCTATGCTGGGTATCCCGCCTTCTGATATGGCAGTAGACTGGAATAAAGTGATCTTCAAAGGCTTGATCATTAAAGGTATTTATGGCCGGGAGATGTTTGAAACCTGGTACAAAATGGCCAGCTTAATTCAGTCTGGTCTGGATCTGACCCCAATGGTAACCCATGAAATGCCGATGGAACGGTTTCAGGAAGGCTTTGACATCATGTGTTCCGGCCAGTCAGGTAAAGTGGTACTGAATTGGTCGTAACGGATTAGCGCAAGACAACAGGCAACCTCCGTTGCCGGTCAAACTTCTACCTTGGGTTCAGTAAGCGCTGAGTTTAGTAAATTCAGAATATCAGCGCTTTTACTGAGTAACCTTAAATGTTGAAATAGGCTCGCGGCCTGCGGGTACTGCAGTTTCAAATAACTAAACCACTGTTTAACCCGATTAGCATAGTATTTTCCTTTATCACCGCTAATTTCAAATTCTGAATAATGCATTAGCAGTTGCAGCACCTGCGGCCAGGGCATAACAGCCTGCTGTTGCTTAATGCTTTGCGCCAGATTGGGCATGGCGAGTGCCCCCCGGCCGAGCATAATATCCTGACACTGGCTCTGCTGCTGACATAGGGCAGCATCCGCAGCAGACCATATCTCGCCATTAGCAATTAGTGGAATATCTACATGCTGTTTTATTTTGGCAATCCAGGGCCAGTAAGCGGGCGGCCGGTAGCCATCGCTTTTGGTGCGGGCATGCACAGCCAGACTGCTGGCGCCTGCTGCGCAAATAGCTTCAGCGTTCGCCAGGGTCAGGCTGGTATCATCATAACCCAGTCGAATTTTAGCGCTGACCGGATATTCGGCGGGCACAGCATCACGTACCGCCTTCACTATCTGATATAACTGCTCTGTTTGTTTTAGCAGTACGGCTCCGCCACGGCTTTTATTAACGGCTTTGGCCGGGCAGCCAAAGTTCAAATCAACGCCGGGTGAACCCAGCTCGACGGCTCTTACTGCATTCTCGGCTAACCAGTTGGGCTCTTGCCCCAGCAATTGCACCCGCACGGGGGTGCCGGCAAGGGTTTTGCCGCCCTGCTGCAATTCGGGGCAAATACGATGAAATACCCGGGCGGGTAAGCGTTGGTCAACTATCCGGATAAATTCGGTGACACACAAGTCATAGCCACCTATTTGGGTTAGCATCTCCCGCATCAGGTGATCGACCACACCTTCCATTGGCGCTAACACAATTTGCATATACCTTACCTACTTCAAGCTGCAGCGCCCCAGAGCGCAAAATTCAGGGCGCTATTGTAGCCCTAAGCAAGGCTATTGGGTATTACTGCTGCTTTAATCGCTGGAATAAAGCCTGATTTTCCCGCTCTATATGCCGGTAAAATTCAATGTCAGCCAACTCAGATGCTGCCGCTTCATCCAGGACAATGATCGCCTGCTGATGCAATTGCAAAGCAGAAGCCGGGCAGGCTGCAGTAAGTGGGCCCTCCACCATGGCTTTTACTGCGCCGGCTTTACTCGCACCGGTCGCCATTAACACCACTTTTTGGCCTCCAGAATAGTACCTATTCCCATGGTAATGGACAGATGTGGCTGATATTCGCCGGCGTTAAAAAAACGGCTGTTGTCGGCTATGGTAGCGGGTGTTAGCGTTTTAATTCGGGTGCGGGAATACAGCCCGGATGACGGTTCGTTAAAGCCAATGTGGCCGTTACGGCCCAACCCCAGCAGCTGCAAGTCGATGCCACCTGCGTCATTTATTTGCTGTTCGTACCGGGCACAGGCAGCTACCGGATCGGTTGTAGCACCATCGGGTACCGCGGTATTCTCTGGCGAAATATCAATATGATTAAATAAGTGTTGTTGCATAAAGTAGCGGTAGCTTTGTGGATGCTCGCCAGCTAAACCCAGATATTCGTCCAGATTGAACGTTTTTGCGCTGGAAAAAGAGATGTGCTGTTGCTGACAAGCCACGATCAGCAATTGATACAGTGCTAAGGGGGTCGAACCCGTGGCTAAGCCGAGCACTGATTCCGGCTTTGCAGCTAGCTGCTCGATAAACAATGCCGCGCCATATTCAGCAACACAGTTTGCGCTGGGTAGAATAACAATTTGCATCTGGGCCGCCCTGCAAAAAGTAATGCGCAACGTTGCGCGATAACTTATCGGTTAAAGGTAACAGATAGCGCCTTGTGTAACAAAGCTGTCATGTTGCCTTGGCAGGGGTTTTAATCTCAGGCATGCAGGGTTGAGACGCTTAACCTTCTGATTTTGTGCGGCGGCAACGTTCAGAGCAATAAATAACGTGCTCCCAGTCCCGTTGCCATTTTTTGCGCCAGTTAAACGGACGCTGGCAGCTCGGGCAAATTTTTTGAGGTAAAAAAGGTTTGCGGTGAACCACAGCTAAAGCTCAGATTAGTTTAGTTGAGGCTATATACGGTTTGAATATCCTGCTGGTGCAGTAGCTCGGCAAAATCTGGCAGGCTAAGACTGTCAAGCTCCAGCACATCCAGGATAGCACCGCTATAATTTTGCCACTCAGGATCAACATTAATGCTATACAACAACCTGCTTTCGCCACTGAAAAACTCCGCCAGCTTCAGCAAGGCAAATAGTTGCTGTTCATAGTCATTGTCTGACTGCAGAATAATCGCCGGACTATGATGGTACGCAATGACATTACACAATTCCGGCGTTAAGCCCCAGGACTGTGCAATAAGATACCCCAGCACTTCATGACATGTCTGAAAATGCTGCTCTTCAATTTCGCTATGTCCCCGGCCTGTTTGCAGCCCTTGTTGCATTAACGTGGCATAAAGCGGAGCCTGTCCGCTGATCAGCGCGATTCCGGCATTGTGGAATAAGCCAAGACTATAGCAATCGTCCTGAGCCGCCTGACTAAGATTAAACTGTTTAGCCAGCGCCATAGCAATAGTACCGGTATGTAAGGCACTGCTCCATAAACGTTGACTAAACGGGTCTTGCCGGCCTTCAGCCAGAGTAAAACGCAACAAAATACTACGAACCAGCGCCAGAACCCGGCTCATGCCAAGATATTTACAGGCATGTTCAATAGAGGTGATTTTCTGACGTAAGCCAAAAAATGCAGAGTTCACCACTTTCAATGTAAACCCGGCAATACCAACATCCAGATTAATTAAGGCGGCTATCCGGCTGATACTGGGATCACTTTTTGCCAGCTGCTGTTGAATATGCTGCAAAATTTCAGGTCGTGGTGGAATAGTGAAACCGTTTAAAGCCCGCTCAATTAAGGCCATATCAAGGGCTGTAGTCATTACGGTTGCTCCGTGTGCTGGCCTGTTAGTTTACCGATCGTCGATATAGTAAAAGAATAAAGTGAAAAAGCAATCTGTGATAGTGGGGTTAACGCAGCTGGTTCTCTAAGAATCCAGATAGGGCCGGCCCACCATCAGCTGCTGGGCTAATAACAGCTCACTTTGCTTATCTTTCAGTTGCAAATCATTGAACTGAACATCAAACTGGATAAGATCTTCATCGGGCAGGCTGAGTGCTACTAATTTGTCAGGTACCTGGCTGACCTGCCGATAGGCATTAATGGCAACCTGCGCTGCCTGCTCCATCAGCGTTAAAAACTGACCCAACGGATAGTGTTGAAAAATTTCAGCGTCTAAATGTGCCCAGCCCAGCAAGTCGCCGCTGATACTGCCGTCGGCATGATCGGTAAAAAGCATTGAGACAGCCGGGCAAGCCGGGTTTTCGCCAGCAGTAAACTGATTAACATCAGCTTCATTAAACAACAAAACGAAGCCAAAGCCCGGGCAACCTTCCGCATCCATATCGTCGAACGAAGCATCGTATAACAGAAATAAGCGATTATCTGACAGATTATCGGACACACAGCCTCCGGAATTAAACAAGAACCGGCTATTTTACCTTAGCTGGCAGCTTCGCTAAACCCCTAAAACACATTTTTCTGAAAAGGTTAAACCGCGCGGCTTAATTTACCGCTGCAGCAGGTTGCCAGGGCATCTCCAGTAGTAACGCCAGGGCAAGCAATAAAGCTTGCTCATTATCCGTTTCCAGTTTGTCTGCGGTAACCGCGGCCAGGATAGCCTGCCAGATCTGCTGCTTTACTAGCGGTGCCGCACTGAGCAAGTCGTTCAGATGACCGGTTAATGCAGCTAACGGGCTGTCAGGCCTTGGGGTGTCAACGGTAAGCCCCATGCTTGCTAATCCGGCCAGCCAGGCCTGTTTGCTCGCCGTTGCACCGTCGGGAGCATCGCCGGCGGCGTTCGCCACTGCGCTAAGCAATGCTAAAACCGGGCCTTGTAAAGCGAGCATATCCGTTTTTCTGGAGCCTCTGAGCTGTGGTTTTGGTTGAAAGTGGCTGGCTACCGTATGCTCAATAAACTGAGTCACTATCCACTGTGGTAATGACACCTGTTGATCGGCAGCGATAAGCGCCTGGATAAGTTGCTCAAACTGGGCAAACTGCTGTTGGCTAAGCTGTTTTAGTGCCGGTACGGTGCGCTGCAGTAATTGTACTTGTAGCGGCAGGCGCAACTTCTGCACTGCATCGATAATCTGGTCAACATTTTGCAACAGCTCCAGTGAGCCTTGCGTTTTAATCAGTTGCAGTTGTGCAGCTTCAACATGAGCATTCTGCAGCAGTAACGCACAAACAATGGCCTGAGCCTGCAGGGGCTGGCGGCTATTTTGCACTAATAATAAAGGCAGAGCAGCAATAGCCTGCAGCATTTTATGGCTATCGGGTGCGGCATTATCTGAGCGGGCGCTGCTGGTGGGGGGCGGGGGGCTTTGCTCAACCGCCGGGTCTACCTGATTTATCGGACTGGGAAACTTGCCATTCCAATGCGGTTCCAGGCGTTTTATCCGCTTTGCCAGAGGCGGGTGTGTTGCAAAAATGCTGGCCCAACGGGAGATAGCTTCGCCAAAAAATAAATGACTGTTTTCATCGGCATTACTATTACGGATACGGGTACCGGCACTGTGTGCGCCAATCCGCTTTAATGCACCGGCAATTCCTCTGGGGTTGCGGCTGAACTGCACCGCTGAGGCATCGGCCAGGTATTCGCGTTGCCTGCTCACTGCTGCTTTGATCAGGTTGCCAAAAAAAGAGCCTAAATAGCCAATGACCACCAGGCCAAGTGCAATCGCCAGCAGGCCGCCAGCATTTTTATTTTTATTGCTACCGCTGCTGCGACCAATACGTCCTCTGGACGTGCTGCCGGAGCGCAGCATAAAGTAGCCGATATGCCCTAAAAATAAAATGCCGTTTAAAATGGCTATCATCCGGATATTCATCCGCATATCGCCATTTAAAATGTGGCTGAATTCGTGCGCCATTACGCCTTGCAACTCGTCCCGATTTAGCTGTTCAACACAGCCACGGGTTACCCCGATTACGGCATCACCCGGACTGTAACCTGCAGCAAAAGCGTTAATCCCTTTCTCGGGCAATAAGTAAACAGGTGGTACCGGCACATTAGCGGCGATGGCCATTTCTTCAACAACATTTAGCAGACGCCGTTCCAGCGGATCATTGCTGGCGGCATCAATGCGGTTGCCACCGAGGCTGGTTGCAACGACTTTACCGCCGCCCTTCAGCTGCTGCCATTTTACCAGCACAGCGATACCGACCGCGATAATGACGCTGATACTGGTAATAAACACCATAGTCCATGGCAGATTATGGCTTAAAGGTTGCTGATTATTAACTTGCTGCAAGTCAACCAGGCCAAGACCAACCAACACCAGGGCGTTAGTTAAAAGCAGCAGTAGCACAACAGCAAGGGTAAATAGCGATATCAGGATCCGGGTGTTCCGTCTTGCTAAATCTTGCTGGCTGAAAAAGTTAGTGGCCATGCGTTATCAGAAACTGACTTTCGGTGCTGCCTGAATTAACTGACTGTCTTCAAACTCCAGCAAGGTCGCATCGTTAGCGTGGCCGAAGGTGGCCGCAACCAGCACCGGCGGAAAGCTTTGTTTGTATGTATTGTATTCAGTCACCGCATCATTAAATGCCTGGCGCGCAAAAGCGACCCGGTTTTCGGTGCTGGTCAGTTCTTCAGATAGTTGCATCATATTCTGATTAGCTTTCAGGTCGGGGTAAGCTTCCATCACCATATTCAGCCGGCCCATCGCACTTTGCAACGCGCCTTCTGCACCGGCAAGCTGGCTGATAGCGCCAGCGTCACCGGGATTGTTGGCGGCGACTTTTAATCCTGCCATAGCGGCGTTGCGGGCACTTATCACGGCTTCGAGAGTTTCACGCTCATGTGACATATAGGCTTTGGCCGTTTCAACCAGATTGGGAATTAAATCGTATCGGCGCTTTAATTGCACTTCGATCTGAGCAAAAGCGTTTTGAAAACGATTTTTGAGTTTAACCAGTTGATTAAAAATACTGATGACATAGAAAATAATGACTGCAAGAATGACAAGTATAATTAGTAAATTCATGATGGATCCCTGGCACGCTATTTCGATGCCAACATTGTTAACAATAGTTTAATCGAATGTCCAGCCTTTCTTGTTCAGTAACGGCTAAAACACCTGTGACACAGACGTTGCTACAGGTTGCCAAAGCGACACGGGCTGCTATTTACTGATCAGTGCGTTATGATAACGCCACAATTATATGACCACTTTTTTCTTACCACTTTGCCTGGGAGCAGTAATGACCGACTTTCACCATATTTCCGTTGCAGATACCGCGGCCATGCTATTACAGCAGGAGGTGATCATTGCCGATATTCGTGATGATCAAAGCTTCGCCAATGGCCATATTCCCGGCGCCTATCATTTGAATAATGGCAGTCTGAGCCAGTTTATGCAGCAGGTTGAATTTGACCAGCCGGTCATTGTCGTTTGCTACCATGGCAACTCGAGTCAGGGCGCCGCTCAATATCTGGCTCAGCAAGGTTTTGAAAAGGTATATAGTATGGATGGCGGTTTCAGCCAATGGCAGCAATCACAGCCCTTTGAGCGCAGTAACGATGCATAAACTGGCTGAAATCAATAATCTGTCAGCGGCGTTGCTGTTTACAGACTATTGCCAGAGTGAAGGGCTGCACGTTGTCGCGCAGCCGGTAAGCAATGGCCCCACCCAGTTGTATTGCGACGAGAACTGCGCGGAGCAAGTAGCTGACTTACTAAAAGAATTTGTAGAGGATCCTCATCATCCTCGCTACCAGGCAGCAGCATGGCAGCGTAGCCAGCCTGTCGCTCAAGCTGGCCAGCGCCGCATCGTGGTGCCATGGCAAAAGGTGCTTAGCCGCCCCATCACGGTGTTGATGTTAGGAATATGCCTACTGGTTTACGCCTGGTTACAGCTCGACTTTCGGGGCGCGACCAACAGTTTGCAACTGACTGTGCCACAGCAGCTCTGGCGCTGGTTTACCCCGGCACTATTGCATTTTTCCGCCACGCATCTGGTGTTTAACTTGCTGTGGTGGTTACTGCTCGGTTCAGCCCTGGAGCGCCAATTTGGCAGTATTAGGCTACTTAATTTTACTGTGCTCACTGCGGTCATTTCCAACGCCGCACAGTTTTTTCTGGTCGGCACTAATTTCGGGGGATTGTCGGGCGTGGTGTATGCACTTTTTGGTTTTTGCTGGCTTAGTCAGAAACGTTACCCCCGGCCCCGGCCACTGATCAGCGACGCTTTGGCCATGTTTATGGTGGTGTGGCTATTACTGGGCTTTGCTGACGTGCTATGGATTAGCATGGCAAACTGGGCTCATCTGGCAGGACTTTTGGCTGGGTTAATGCTGGCGTTGCTGATTAAACCGCCACGCCATGCTGCAACGAGTTGATTTGCTAGCGGTGTCTGTTTACTGATACAAATATTTAGTAAAGAGTAAGTCTTTGATGATGGTGTCACCGGTTTCTTTTTTCAGCACTTCCTGCAGTCGGGTCAGAATCGATGTCCGGATTTCTTCCCTTCCGGTAAGCGATTTCACTTTATCTTCAGTTTGTTTGCTCAGAATGCCAATAATGGTGTCGAGAATAAGCGGTTCATGATGTTCAATGGCTGTAAGAAAACGTTTGTCGGTTACCATTAATTCAACAGTCACCCTTACATAACCCAGACTGCGCCGGTTTCCTGAAACATAATTGGTGACAATATCCGGGTCAAAGCCATAATAAACAAATTCGGCTTCCTGCTGTCTGGCACTCGCTGCTGACGGCACCATAAGTAAAGCAGTGAGTATAAAAACGAAAAATTTCATGTTGCCCTACCTTAGGTTGTCTCGGGGAATTCTTTGTTAACCTTAGTGTTTTACCGCATGCTTTACCAGTTTAATTATGCTGTCGCGAACGTTTTTTTCAGCTGAAAAGGTGGGCCGAACTTGCTATCATTTGGCCATATTATCGCAATTTGAGTATTTGAGTGACCAAGCCCGCTATTTCATTAGCTTCTGACTGGCAATTGGCCAGTGCTGTCACGTTACCACCTGTGCTTGAAGCCTGGTTGCTGGAGCCCGCCTCCCTTACTGCACGGCTGAAAAGTCGTACCCGCCATTTTCAGCTGCAGGTGCTGCAGCAGCTAGAGTATGCCTTACCCGAATTTATCACGCCGTTGTTACCTGGTATTAAGCAGGCGCAATGTCGGGAAGTATTAATGTCGTGTAATCAGTTGCCTTGCATCTATGCACAAAGCTGGCTGCCATTAGCAACCTTAGCTGCGCTGCAGCCGCTGGCTCAACTTGGCAACCAGCCTTTGGGAGAAGTCATTTTTCAGCAGCAACATGTCAGCCGCGGTGAAATAGAGGTGGCAAGGGTACGGTTATCGCATCCTTTGACAGCAGCTGTCGCATCCGGTGAGTACTGGGCCCGACGTTCTGTTTTTACCCTATCGGGTCAGCCACTGCTGGTCGCTGAAGTGTTTCTGGATGGTGTTTTAACATTATGAAATGGCAGCTTAGCTGGCAGCGCTGGTCAGAATATCGACTGCTAATGCGTCTGGATAAACCAATTGGCATTTATTTATTATTATGGCCCACCTGGTGGGCTCTCTGGCTTGCCAGCGGCGGATTCCCGGCTATCAGTATGTTGCTAGTTTTCAGCATGGGAGTCGTACTGATGCGCTCCGCTGGCTGCGTAATAAATGATTATGCTGATCGCAACGTTGATGGACAGGTAGCTCGCACTGCGATGCGCCCGTTGGCCCGAGGTAGCGTTAGCGCCGCAGAAGCATTGCAGTTATTTGCCGTGCTTGTTGCACTAAGTGCCAGCTTATTATTGTGGCTAAACTGGCAAACGATGCTGCTGTCGTTGGTCGCGTTATTGTTGGCAGCTATTTATCCGTTTATGAAGCGCTACACCCATTTACCGCAAGTCGTGCTGGGGGCCGCCTTCAGCTGGGGCATGCCCATGGCGTTTATGGCAATTCAGGAGCAGTTGCCAGCCTTGGTCTGGTGCCTGTATCTGGCCAACTTATGTTGGACAGTAGCTTACGATACTTACTATGCCATGGTGGATAAACCGGACGATGTAAAGGCAGGAATCAAATCAACCGCTATTTTGTTTGGTAACCACGTACTTACCATCATTGTGCTGTTGCAGCTTTCAACCCTGCTGTTACTGGGTTATGTTGGAGTTTTGGCGCAATTAAGCCTGGTGTATTACGTAGCGCTGGTATGCAGCAGCCTGGTTTTTCTATATCAGTTCAGGTTAGCTGTACAAAGCCGGGCCGGTTGCTTTCAGGCGTTTTTAAATAATCATTATGTTGGATTACTGGTGTTCAGCGGTATTGCCTTGCATTACTATAGTAGTGGCGGTTAACCGCGCGTTTGCTCTATAACTTATTACAGGTATCCAGGATGAAGCACCCCATTTTTGCTGTTTTATTATCACTATTCACCGTAAATGCCTGTGCTGAACCCGAGCCTATCCAACGGATTAGTTTTCCAATAGCTAATATTCAGATTGCTGATATCAAACGTCAGGTACAGCTGGCGGATACGCCTGAGCTTCGCGAACGTGGCCTTATGTTTCAGCAAAGTGCCGAGCCAGGCATGTTATTGTTGTACCCTGAGCCGAGGTTTATCAGCCTGTGGATGCGCAATACCGATTTAGCCCTGGACGTGGCGTTTATTGATCCGCAATGGCGAATTATAGCGATAAAACCGCTTCATCCACTGGACGAGACACCTGTATCCACCCCGGCTGCAGCGCTGGCCGCGCTGGAAATGCCACGAGGCTGGTTTGCGAAGCACAATATTGAGGTCGGGCATACGCTAACAGTGATCCGCTAAACTAATTAGCCGTTAGGCGAATAAGCCACTTCACCGCTTTAACTTAGCGGCTGGGATCAATAAATCCGTTAATACTATTATTATGACGGAACCAGCCGGCAATACTGTAGCGCTCATCAATTGCAGGCAGTACCTCATGAGCAAACCGCTCACTTTCAAATAGTACCAGGGTACCTGCCTGTGGCGTAATACGCGTCAATATGGCGTCATCTGGCCCATACAGGACTAACTCTCCGCCAACCGCAATATTATTTAAATAGCTTACCGTCGTCAGCACTCTATTGGAGCGGCCGCTGAAGGCATCAAAATGCTTTTGATAAAAGTCACCGTGCTGATAGCGGGAAAAATGACATTCAAAATCAAATAAACCCAAAAAGTACTGTCGATTCAATTGCAACTGTAATTGGCGCATTATCTGCAAGTAGTCTTGCTGGGCATTGCTTTTGGCGTCAAACCAATGCGTTTTATCACGGCGGATCTGCCGGTTTACCATAAAATCATTTGCCCGCCCGACACCGGCTGGCGTTAGATCGGCGTCAAAACATGCTTCATCCAGTAGCAACTGATTTAGGACGCAGGGTAAAAACGCCGGCATAACGACCCAGCCATGCTGGTAAAAGTGGCTCAGAATCTCTTCGTTATTAATCACGTTAACAGTCGGGTCTCTCTCATCATAAGACACCATCAGATCTGGCATAGTAAACTCCCCGTGACACAGGGTTGCGTTTTAAGCGGTTGCTGGTCGTCTGTCTAACAAAAAAATCTTGTCTTCAGGATAAGTAATTCAGCTTAGCAAGGTAACCACCATACTGAGCTAAAGCAACGCTATCTGCGTAACGTCTGCTAAAGTTGAATAAAACAAGGAGATCGTGATGAAAAAGTTTTTCTGGCACAAAGCCGTGCTTGCAGCGAGCCTGTCAATACTGACGGGATGCAGCCAGTCTATTTCTGATTACCAACAACTGACACCAGAGCTGGCGCTTGACCAGTTTTTTCTGGGTTCTGGCCGGGCATACGGCGTTATGCACAATTGGCGAGGTCAGCAAAGCGTGCGTTTTGTTGCCGATCTCTGTGGCGAGTGGCAGCAGGGGCAGGGCGATTTGTATGAAGTTTTCTACTTTAGCGATGGCCGGGTGGAACAGCGCCACTGGCAGTTAAGCCAAAGTGCCGAAGGCGAGATAACTGGCACTGCCGGTGATGTAGTGGGTGAAGCGACCGGTCAATTGGCTGGCAATAGTTTGTATTGGCAGTATGTGTTACGCCTGCCTTATGATGGCGATACCCTGGACGTTACAGTGAAAGACTGGTTGCATCTGGTTGATGAAAAAAACCTGATAAACCGCACAACATTGCACAAGTTTGGCTTTAAAGTCGCCGAACTTACGTTGTCGATTCAGCAACTTGATGCCAAAGCTGATTGCTCAGCCTTGAAGCAGCAAGTTGCTGAAATCGCAGCAAACTAATTTTGTTGTGTTGGGAGCTTCTCGAAAATAAGAGCAACGGTGCGGGCTGCGGCGTCCCGCGGTTGCTCCAGGTCATTCTGCTTTAACGTCCCCTCAGCAATGCCTTCCCAGATTAACCTGCGCTTGGCGGCATCAACTAAATCAATATTTACGGTGCCTACCTTATAATGCACCGTGCTAACGTCGTTGCTGTAAACCGGAAAACCAGCATAGACGATGCCACGACGATAATGATAATAACCATAATGGTAACTTGCGGTTGGCGTGCTGCGCGTTTCGGAACGGTTTGCCACATTAGAATTAAAATTAACCAATAATTGCGGGTCCGATTCTACATAACGTAACCCCCGGGCAGCCAGTTCATTACTTATGGCATCTTTAAAATGCTGGGTAACTAAAGTGGTATAGCCCGCACGATCGGTAGCTAACTCTTCAACAAAAGAGAAAGTCTGGTACTGACTAAAATTAACATCAGTGGCTTGATCAGAGCGGACGGTAGGATTGCTGCTGCAAGCTGTCAATGTCAGTGCCAGCAAAGTGGCAGTCAAAAAATTACGGTTTAGCAGTACTTTTGTACGTATGGTGGTCATCACGGATTCCTCTGATTACAGCCTGAAACATAAGACATGTATTACGTTATTAAGTTGCGTTGAGTTTAGTATGGTTTTAGCGGGGTAAAGTAAGTAAACTTTCCAGCCCCGACAATAATTTGCCCACTCTGATATTTATTAAGGCATGCAAAGTGTGTTAAAACGATTGAGGACAAAATATACAATAGCGTTAGCTATCATTCTCAACTCATATTACACTCATTGATAACGTGCGGCAGGGATCTCGGCACAACATTGATAGTATACAGCCGGGGCGGCTGTTTAATTCGAGACCAGAACATGAATGCAGTGAAAAAAAATAATAATAACAACGAGCAACAGCTCGCAGCAGAACTGGAAAATCAAGCGCAGCAGCAGCTTGCAGCAAGTCTGGCAGACTTCGGTAAACAGCTGATGAATGAGCAGCAGCAGTTATTGCAAGGCTATAGCGCGCAGATTCTGGCGAAATCGCAAAGCCAGTGGCAGCAGCGGTTAATCGAACAGGAACAAGCCTACCAGAAATTATTTAAAGACTG
Organism: Arsukibacterium sp. UBA3155; assembly: GCA_002364615.1. GTDB lineage: Bacteria > Pseudomonadota > Gammaproteobacteria > Enterobacterales > Alteromonadaceae > Alishewanella. The sequence goes on from DEYP01000018.1 coordinate 110,541, forward strand.
GCAGCAAACGAAACAGCAACTTGATTTGGCGGCGCCAGTAGCCACTACCGACAATCAGGAATTGGCTGATTTGCAGCAGAAATCCGCTGAAACTACCAGGCAAATGGCGTCCCTGGCTGCCGAGCTGAAAAAAGCACAGCAACATAATGCCTCGCTAAGTGAACGTGAAATAAGTCTTGAGCAGCAGCTGGCCGAATTAACCAAAGAGCTGGATGTTGAGCAACGCAAGACGCAGCAGGCTGAACAGGCATTGCAAAGTGCGCAGCAAAACGCCGCCGATCCTGAAGAGCTTACTCAGCTGCATTCAGAGCTCGAGCAAGCTCGTGCTCAGGCGCATGAAAGTAAGCTGGCGTTGCAACATATGAAAACCAGCTTGCAGCAACAACAGCATGAAGCGCAGCATAACGCCGAGCAATTGGCCGAGCTGACAGCAAGCTATCAGGCCTTGCAACAAACTGCAGAAGAACAAACCCAGGCACAACAGGATAAACTGCAAGCGCTGGCAATAAGTCAGCAGCAAGTCCGTGATCTAGAGCAGCAACTGGCAGAACGTAATCAACTTCTTGAAGAGCAGCAACAACAGCATGATGAGTTAAAAGCGCAACTTGCGGAACTGGAAGCTCATAGCGAAACCCTGCAAGCTCAAATCAGTGAGTTTGAACAGCATCGCAACGAGCTGGCAGATAGCAGTGCTGAGCTTGGTTCTGAGTTAACCCGTTTGCAGGCTGAGTTTGTCAATATCAACGAGATGTTGACGCACAGCCAAAGCCGCACTAAGAAATTGGAAGGTCAGTTAGACCATGCGGTAAACCGGCAGCAAGCGGCCGAGCAAAAGCAGCAATACGAAGCCGATCAAAGCCGGGAAATGATTCGGCAGCTGCGCTCGCAACTTGCTGAGCAGGATGAAGTGAATCAGCAGCATACCAGCGAGTTGGAACAGAAAATTATGGAATACAAGCTTAAGTTTGAATACGCCCAGAAACAACTGGCCGTATCGGGTTAAGGCTAGCCTTTAATCCGCTCAGGAGTGGTATGAAACAAAAAGCAAATAACTTCCAGTTGATGCGTGATCTGGGGTTTTATCAACAGGCTGCCATTGCAGCCTGTTTGCTTGAGCGCATGTTACCGAATTATCAGTTGTTTAGTGAAGTCAGTGAGTTTGGCGACGCTGCAGCGCTCAGACATATGTTGGAGTTAAGCTGGGAGTGGTTAACCGTTAAAAAAGCTAAAATTAACTTTCCCCGGCTGGCAGAGGAACTAGAGCCACTGATCCCGGAAGTTAATCATTTTCAAATGTTTGGAGTATATCCGGCAGTAGATTGTGCCACTGCGCTGGATGCGATGTTCAACGGTATCAGTCAGCAAGACAGCGGCGAATTTATTAATGTAGCCAAAATATCTCAGGCTACCGTGGCACGGCTGATTGAGCATCAAGCTGAAGATGAAGATATTACCAGTGAAAATGAGCTGAAAAAACATGTACGGGATCATCCGCTGATGGCGTATGAAATGGAGTGTCTGGCTGAACTTATTGAGCTGGTCAGCCCAATGAAGCAGATAGAGCGTGAGCAAATGCTGCTGTTAAAAGCCTGGGTGCAAGAACAGGGTCTGACTAATTTGGGTATGGAGCTAGTCTAAGACGTTTTAACCCAAAGTCGGTATGCCAGCTGCCCAGCGATCTTTTCTTTTAAAAGTTGCCAGTTAGCGGGAATGTCGGTCATCGATAATTCCTTTTCAGTTTCCAGATAAATTAAGGCATTGGCGCTAAGCCAGCCTTGCTGTTGCAACAACTGGCAACAGGGAATTGCCAGATTTTGGCGAAAAGGAGGGTCGACCAGTACTATCTGGTATTGACGGCTTGCCGGCTGTGTCAGAAAACGTAAGCAATCGTTGTTTATTACCTCGGCCTGGCTGGCATTTAAACTTGCAAGCAACCCCTGAAGCCGTTTGGCCTGAGCGGAGTCTTTTTCAATAAGAGTGGCAAAAGCGGCGTAGCGCGACAGCGCTTCAAATGCCAGGGCGCCTGAGCCGCTGAAGCAGTCAAGCACCATACTGGCAGTGATATCATGCATCAACCAGTTAAATAAGGTTTCTTTTACCCGATCAGTGGTCGGACGAAGGCCGGTAACGTCGGCGACGGGTAAACGGCGACCCCGCCACTGACCGCTGATTATCCTGACAAAGCCAGGCTGGCCAACTTTACTTTTAGCGGTTTTAGCTTGTTTCATCGTTTCCGTTTTGCCTGCGAGTTAAAGGTGATAGTATTAGCAGCAATTTTATCCTGAATACTGCCTTCGACACAAAAGCTTATGACAAAACAGAAAAATCTTTTCTCCTGGCTTGGCCTGGGTAAAAAAACACCACCAGCAGAAGCCGAACCTGCCAAAGAGTCTGCTAAATCAACACAAGATGCTCAGGCTTCCCCTGAACATACTGACCCTGAGCACGCTGCACCAGAGCAGGGTATTGCTGAACCAGCGCCAGTGCCGGTGCAGACTGAGCTCACCGCAGAGCCGTCACCAGAGCCGCCACTTGAGCACGCTGCTGAACAACCTATGGCGTCGTCTGCGAATACGTTGCTGCCGTCTGATGCCAGTAACAAGCCGCTGCCGGAATCACCGGCTAAAAAAGCCGGTTTTTTTAGCCGGTTAAAGCAAGGACTTGCTAAAACCAGTCAAAACCTGGGAGACGGTCTTGCCGGGTTATTTAGTGGCAAAAAAATAGATGATGAGCTTTACGAAGAACTGGAAACCCAGTTGCTGATGGCCGATGTTGGTATGGATACCACTCAGCAATTGATCACTCAGCTAACTCAGCATGCAAACCGTAAAGCATTAAAAGATGCCGGACTGCTATTTAACCAGTTACAACTGGACATGGCAGCACTCCTTAGTAAGGTTGAGCAACCTTTAGTCGCTAACAATGCTGCGGGTCCGTTTGTGATTTTAATGGTTGGGGTCAACGGCGTGGGTAAAACCACCACCATTGGTAAAATGGCACAACAGTTCCGGCAGCAGGGCAAGTCAGTGATGCTGGCCGCCGGCGATACGTTCCGGGCTGCGGCAGTAGAGCAACTGCAGGTCTGGGGCGAGCGTAATGCTATTCCGGTGATTGCTCAGCATACCGGTGCTGACAGTGCTTCAGTAATTTTTGATGCCTATCAGGCTGCAAAAGCCCGCAAGGTTGATATTTTGATCGCGGATACGGCCGGTCGCCTGCAAAACAAAGCCCATCTGATGGATGAGTTGAAGAAAATTGTCCGGGTACTGCAAAAAATTGATGGTGCCGCACCGCACGAAGTGATGCTGACACTTGATGCAGGTACCGGGCAGAATGCGTTAAGTCAGGCAAAGTTATTTAATGAAGCGGTACCGTTGACGGGGATCACCCTGACTAAGCTGGACGGCACTGCAAAAGGCGGTGTTATTTTTGCCATTGCCAACCAATTTACGGTACCTATTCGTTATATTGGTGTTGGTGAGGCTATCGACGATTTACGCCAGTTCAACAGCCAGGATTTTATCAAAGCCTTATTTAGTAAGGAACACTAACCATGCTGCAGTTTGATCAGGTCAGTAAAAGCTATCCGGGTGGTTTCGTCGCGTTGGACAGAATCAGTTTTCGGTTAGAGAAAGGTGAAATGGCGTTTTTGACCGGCCATTCTGGTGCCGGAAAAAGCACCTTGTTAAAACTGATTAGCCTGATCGAACGACCCAGTGCTGGCAGGGTATTAATTAACGATATTGAGTTAAGCCGGATTAAACGCAGCCAAATCCCTTATGTAAGACGTGACGTTGGCATTATCTTTCAGAACCACCGTTTGCTGATGAATCATACTGTTTTTGACAATGTCGCATTGCCTCTGGTGATAGAAGGCTTCACCGGCAAAGAGATGGTAAAACGGGTGCATGCAGCGCTGGATAAAGTGGGGTTACTGGATAAAGTACGATGTTTACCCGCCACCTTATCAGGTGGTGAGCAACAGCGGGTTGGTATTGCCAGAGCTGTGGTAAATAAGCCGCCATTATTGCTGGCAGATGAGCCGACCGGAAACCTGGACCCGGATTTGTCAAAAGACACCATGCGGGTATTTGAGGCATTTAATCAGGTTGGCGTATCGGTATTGGTGGCCACCCATGACCTGGGGTTGGTGGCACGAATGAAATATCGCACCCTGACCTTAAAACAAGGTCGAATGATTAACGATGGCTTGTTGCAATATCAGGAGCCGGTATGAGTATTCTGTTTACCGGACGGGCAACCGGCGCGGCAGCTAAGAAAATAGGGTTATTACGACGTTTTATCATGTTCTGGCTTAATCATGCTCGCCAGGCAGTAGCAAGCCTGGGTGAATTATGGCGAACACCGTCGGCATCTATTTTAACCATTGCCGTGCTGGGTGTTAGCTTAACACTTCCGGCCACCTTGCACCTGCTGGTGAAGAATATGCAGCAAATTAGCAGCAGTTTTACCCAGGCAGCGGAAATAAGTTTGTATATTCGAGATCAAACCCCGGCGAATCAGGTGCAAAGTCTGGTTACGATTTTACAGGCTGATCGCGATATCGCACAGGTGATTTTCGTCAGCAAGCAACAAGCGATGACGGAATTTCAGGCAATATCAGGTTTTGGCGCGGCACTGAATTATCTGGATAGTAACCCACTGCCCGATCTTATCCGGGTATTACCGAAGAATACTGCTCCTCAGGCAGCGGAAACGCTGCTCGAACGATTGAGTGCTGAACGGGTGGTTGAGTTTGCCAAGTTGGATATTGACTGGCTTACCCGGTTAAATGCGATTGTCAGCATGTTGCAACAAGCGGTGGCTATTATCGCCTTACTGTTGTTAAGCGCTGTGTTACTGATTGTCGGTAACACTATCCGCTTGTCTATCATGAATAAAAAAGACGAAATTGAAGTAATGAAACTGGTTGGTGCAACAGATGCTTTTATCCAACGCCCTTTTTTGTACACGGGGGTTTGGTTTGGTATTTTTGGTGGTTTGCTTGCGTTTCTGGTAGTAGAGCTAATGTTATGGTGGCTGCAGAGTGCGATCAGCAATGTTACTGCGCTCTACCAAAGTGATTTCAGCCTGAAGGCAATGAGTTTCAGTGAGTTTCTGGCCTTACTGCTGATTGCGGTACTGCTTGGGCTGGCAGGGTCCTATCTGTCAGTGCGCCGACATATCAGTGCCATTGAACCTACCGGTCCTTAATAATAAATAATTATTAAAGAAATACTTTTAGAATAACCAAATCTCAAAAACTTATGATCGACAATTAGCACTCTTGCGTAAAGAGTGCTAATATCCATCTATTCGATTGAAACAGGATTGGCAAAACATGACAACCATAGCAGATAAAGCAGAATTCATGCCGCTTACCGTCGCAGCCAGTGGCAGTCTTGAGGCATACACTCATGCTGTAAGTACAATACCGATGTTAACAGCTGAGCAAGAGCGTAATTTAGCTGAACGTCTGCAGCAAGATGGTGATTTGAAAGCAGCCCGTCAATTGGTGATGTCTCATTTAAGGTTTGTAGTACACATTGCCCGCAGCTATTCAGGCTACGGTTTACCCATTAGTGATTTGGTGCAAGAAGGCAATATCGGTTTGATGAAGGCTGTTAAGCGCTTCGACCCCACTGTTGGTGTGCGCCTGGTATCTTTTGCTGTGCATTGGATCAAAGCCGAAATACATGAGTTTGTATTGAAGAACTGGCGCATTGTTAAAATTGCCACGACTAAAGCACAGCGAAAGTTATTTTTTAATTTGCGAAAAGCAAAAAAGCACCTGGGCTGGTTCAACCAGGACGAAGTGAAGCATGTTGCCGAGTCGCTCGGTGTGGCAGAACATGAAGTTCGGGAAATGGAATCCCGGATGAGTAACTACGATATGCCGTACGACGCGCCGGACGAGGACGATGATTCTGCCTATACCGCGCCGGTTTACTATTTGCAGGATAAGGCATCTGACCTGGCTGTTCAGGTTGAAGACGAGCAATGGGACACTGCTGCAGCGGATCGGTTGCAAGCGGCAATGCGCACGCTGGACGATCGCAGTCAGGATATTGTTCGGGCGCGTTGGCTGGATAATAACAAACTTACGTTGCAGGAGCTGGCAGAGCGTTATCAGGTGTCTGCTGAGCGTGTACGCCAGCTTGAAAAAAATGCCATGAAAAAACTGCATTCTGCGCTGAGTTAACGCCTTTGTCGTTAGCGTACTGACGCTAACAGCATAAAAAAAACCTGCCGCGGCAGGTTTTTTTATTCAGGCATAGCAATGGCTTATTGCGGTGCTGAAATAGCTGGAGCGGTAAAACCGGCCGCTACCACGTCATGTTCCCGTGGTAATAATGCAGATATTTTAACTAAGTCAATACCATGCTTATTTAGCAATGGCAGATTTTTTTTCAGAAACTCATAGGTTTGTGGGTAAGGGTGGCCAATAGCAATAGCTACTTTATGGCGCTGTGCTATTTGCAATAACTGGTTAAACTGGCGCTGTAAGGCAGCCTCTGACAAATCATTATCCAGAAAAACATGGCGGCTTAAGCTGGCGACACCATACTGGCGGGCATATAAGCGCGCTTTACTTTGTGGGGTCGTCAGACTGTCAACAAAAAACAGCTGGCGTTGTCGCAGATACTCCATGGTCCAGGCCATCGGCTGGTCCAGTTCGGTATATAAACTTCCCATATGGTTATTAACACCAATCGCATAGGGAATATCAGCCAACGCCTGTTGCAGGGCGTCACGCACTTGCTGGCGGCTCATATCGCGGGTTAGCGCGCCGGGACCCAGTCTCTTACTATTATTGGCTTCCATCGGCATATGCAGCATTACATCTTTTTGCTGAGCAAAAGCCAGTTGTGCTGATTTTGGACCGTACGGTGTATGGGGTAATACCGATAACGTCAGGGGATAGGGTAGGGCTACCATTTTTAAGTCGGCTTTCTGATAACCGATATCGTCAATAATAATGGCGATACGCGGTTTTTCTGCCATGACGTCTACACTAAGTAGTGCCGTCAGTGCCAGCCCAAAAAAAATTATACGCACGCGGATATTATTCCTGTTTTCCCGTTCTGCTGCCAACACATAGTGGCCAGATCATCCTGCTTTTGCCTCTATATTGGCGTATGCTACCCCTGCCCGCAAGACATTTTTAACCCTTGTTTTTGCTCAGCCAGGACAGGGGGTTAACGGCATCGCCTCTCTCTCTTATCTCAAAATACAGGCCAGCATTGGCCTGGCCGCCACTCATACCCACCAGCGCAATAGCTTCACCAGCGATAATTTGCTCGCCCGGCTGCTTCAAAATATTCTGATTATGGCCGTAAAGACTCATAAAACCCTCACCATGGTCCAGCACGATGACCCAGCCATAGCCTTTTAACCAGTCAGCATAGATTACCCTGCCATCCGCAATTGCCTGTACGGTTTTACCTTCCTGACCCTGAATTAAAATACCGCGAGATTGCATCCCGCCCTGCCGGTTTTCACCAAAACCTTGTAGTAAAGCGCCGTTAAGCGGCCAGCGTAATTTGCCTTTATTCGCTGTTAATCCCAGCAGTTCCAGGCTCCGCTGTGCTAAAGCCCGCAGCTGGTCGATGGTGTTTTGCAAACTTGTCTCGTTCTGGCGCAGGTAACTTAACTGATTACCTTGCTCCTTCAATACCTGCTGCAGTTGGCTAACCGCCTGTTGCTGCTCTGACTTGACGGCCAGCAACTGTTGCTGCTGCTGTTGCTGTTCACTGAGAACACTCACTAATTGCTGCTGCTGTTCAACCAGTTGCGTTTTAACGCTTTCGAGCTCCAGCACGGTTTTATTTATTGCTGCAAGTTGGTTTACCCGTGCCCGGTTGAAATACTGATAATACGTCAACGCCCGTTCCAGTTTCCCTGCATCCTGCTGATTTAACAGCATTCTGGTGTAGTCATGCTGGCCTAAGCTATATGCGCTTTTTAATTGTGCTGCCAACTGGCTTTGTTGCTGTTGCAGTTCAACCTGAAGCTGTTGTTGCTCGGCATTGAGCTCGCTACCACGTTGTTCCAGGCGATCAAGTTGCTGCTCCGTCTGCTGCAGTTGGCCTGAGGCTTTAGCTAAAGCCCGATCTGACTGTTGTAATTGTTGCTCTGCCTTATTAAGCTGTTTTTGCTGTTGCTTTAGCTGGCGCTCGGTTACTTTTATCTGTTGCTGAACCTGCTCAAGCTCTTGCTGCTGCTCAGCCTGCTGAAGGCCTTGCACCGGCAAACTGCCGATAAAGCAGCAGATTAGCAGCAGCCAACATGGCTGCTGGCTTGTGGGAGCTAAAAAACGTAAATTCATCAGTTGCCAGACGAGTTTTGGTTAAGTTTCATTAATACTTTACCGGTCATCTCTGCAGGTTTAGGTAGTCCCAGCAGTTGCAACATCGTCGGAGCGATATCACTTAAAATGCCGCCCTCTGTTGCTGTGGCAGGGCGACCTACATAGATCAGAGGAACAGGGCCGCTGGTATGAGCCGTATGAGCCTGGCCTGAACTGGGGTCTTGCATCATTTCTGCATTACCATGATCAGCGGTAATTAAACATTCACCGCCAACCTGCTGCAGCGCAGCCACAACCCGGCCAATACACTGGTCTACTGCTTCCACGGCTTGAATAGCCGCGGCCATTACGCCGGTATGACCCACCATATCGCCATTAGGGTAGTTGCAAATAATGACGTCGAACTCACCGCTGTGAATGGCCGCAACCAGTTTATCTGTCAGTTCAGCCGAGCTCATTTCAGGTTGCAGATCATAGGTCGCGACCGAAGGCGAGGGCACTAAAATCCGCTTTTCGCCCACAAACTCCTGTTCGCACCCACCGCTGAAGAAAAACGTCACATGCGCATATTTTTCCGTTTCAGAAATCCGTAGCTGGGTTTTGTTATGTTTAGCCAGCCATTCGCCGAGTACGTTGTTTAATGGCTCTGGTGGATACGCACAAGGCGCTTTAATGTCGGCAGCGTATTCGGTAAGCATCACAAAGCTGCTGAGTTCAGGCTGGCGCGCTCGCTGAAAACCGTCAAAGTCAGGGTCGGTAAAGGCACGGCTGAATTGCCGGGCCCGATCTGCACGGAAATTCATAAATATCAGGGCATCACCGTCGGCCATTTGTATTGGCTGGTTGTCGCCGCTAACGATGGCGGTAGCCTGCACAAACTCATCATTCTCGTCTCGCTGATACGCATCCTGCAGCGCGGCAACGGCGTTGCTGGCTTTATACTTAGCCTTACCCTGGGTCAGCAAATCATAAGCTTGCTGTACTCTGTCCCAGCGCTTATCCCGGTCCATTGCATAATAGCGGCCAATGACGGAGGCGATCTGGCCACTGCCAGTACTGGCAAAATGCTGTTCAATTTTTTCTAATGACGCTTTTGCACTGCGTGGTGGCGTATCACGGCCATCCAGAAAAGCATGCAGATAAATCGGGCCAGCACCTTGTTGTTCTGCCAGCTTAATCATTGCCAATATATGATCTTCATGGCTATGCACACCGCCTTCTGACAGCAATCCCATGATATGAAATGCTTTATTATTAGATTTGGCCGCATTAACTGAATCGACTAAAATTGGGTTATGAAAAAAGTCGCCATCCTTTATCGCTTTGGTGATTCGGGTGAAGTCCTGATACACCACCCGGCCCGAGCCAAGGTTAACATGGCCAACCTCTGAGTTTCCCATCTGGCCATCAGGCAAACCAACATCAAGACCTGAGCCGGAAATAAGGCTATGCGGATAATCTTGCCACAGCTTGTCCATTACCGGCGTACTGGCCTGGGCAATGGCATTATTATCTGTTTGTTCGCGGTGTCCCCAACCATCAAGAATTAATAATACCAGGGGCTTGTTGGGGTGATTCATACGGACTCCGGTTTTGTTTTAGCTGAACATTTAAGCAAGGCTAGTATCTTACCGCTTTTTCTAACTTTCTCCAGTCCGGATTGACCGTTTAAGGGCTGCTTTCTTACAACAAAATCGTTATACTCTGGCCACTTTAATTGGTTCAGAGTAAGAATATAACGCTATGGCGCAGTTTATCGAGTTTGTGACGAATCACCCTTTGCTGAGTTTAGCCTGGGTAGTTATTTTTCTGATAATAGTAGGCGGCTGGATAAAAGCGCGGTTTTCGGCAATCCGCCAGGTGTCCCCGACCGAACTGACCATGCTGGTAAATCGACAGGATGGCGTAGTGCTGGATATTCGCGGTGAAGAGGAGTTTAAAAAAGGCCATATCGCCGGCGCCAGGCATATTACTGCCAGTCAAATCAGCGAGCAAAAACTCAATGGGCTTGAAAAACAAAAAGATGCTCCCATTATTGTGGTATGTCAGTCAGGAATGAGTGCACCGAAAAGTGCTGCAGAGCTGACAAAACAAGGTTTTAGTAACGTCTCTGTACTGCAGGGTGGAATGGGAGCCTGGTCTGGCGCCAGCTTGCCCGTTGTTAAATTAAAGAGGTAAACATGGCAGAAGTGATTATTTACACCAAGGCATATTGCCCTTATTGTGTTCGTGCCAAAGCTTTACTTGATGAAAAACGCGTTGCTTATCATGAAGTGAAAATTGATGAGCAACCAGAGCGGCGTGCTGAAATGATTGAAAAAGCGGGCGGCCGCTCAACGGTGCCACAAATTTTTATCGGTACAACTCATATTGGTGGATGCGATGAAATGTTCGCGCTGCATGCAGTCGACAAACTCGAACCACTGTTAAACGCATAACTTAATTTAGGAATTATCATGGCCGAACAACAGGCAAACGGCGTTGCAAACGATCAGCAGGCACAGGGTTTACAATTCGCTATCCAGCGGATTTTTGTAAAGGATATTTCATTTGAAGCGCCTAACGCACCGGCGATTTTCCGTAAAGAATGGAAACCTGAAGTTAAACTGGATTTAGATACCCGCAGTGAGAAAGTGGAAGATGGTGTATATCAGGTGATTTTGTCCCTGACCGTGACCACGATGGTGGGTGAGGAAACCGCGTTTCTGTGTGAAGTACAACAAGCAGGTATTTTCTCTATAGGGGAACTAGAGGAAGCTCAGCTGGCACATATGTTAGCGGCATTTTGCCCTAATATTCTGTTCCCGTATGCCCGTGAAGCAGTATCAAGTCTGGTTAATCGCGGGACTTTCCCGCAGCTAAATCTGGCCCCGGTGAATTTTGACGCCTTATTTGCTCAATACCTGCAAAAGCGTCAAGCCGATGGCCAGGACGTTAAAGCTGACGCTTGATAATATGGACAGCGCAGCAATTGCGGTGCTTGGGGCGGGATCATATGGTACCGCCTTAGCTATTTGTCTGGCCCGTAACGGCAACGCTATTACATTGTGGGGACGTAACCATAATGATATTGCGCAGATGCAACAGCAGCGCTGTAATGAAAAATATCTGCCAGGTATTTCATTACCCGCCAGTTTAGCCGTCAGTGCTGACTTACAGGCCGTGGTGAAAAGTACCCGTGATATCCTGGTTGTCGTGCCCAGTCATGCGTTTGCTGATACTTTAAAGCAGATAAAGCCGTTAATTCCAGCGAATGCCAGAGTGGCCTGGGCTACAAAAGGTCTGGAACCTGAGACGGGGCGGCTGTTACAAGATGTCGCACGTGAAATTCTCGGCGAGCAGGTTGCCCTGGCGGTGTTATCCGGGCCTACCTTTGCTAAAGAAATGGCAGCAGGCATGCCTACGGCCATTACCTTGTCATCGGTAGATCAGGCTTTTATCAGCCGGCTGTCTGACTTATTACACTGTGCAAAAAGTTTCCGGGTATACACTAACCCTGATTTTATCGGCGTTCAGCTTGGCGGTGCGATTAAAAACGTAATCGCTATTGGTGCTGGTATGGCAGACGGCATTGGTTTTGGTGCCAATGCCAGGACAGCGCTGATCACTCGTGGACTGGCGGAAATGAGTCGGTTAGGCTGTGCTTTAGGTGCCCAGAAAGATACCTTTATGGGGATGGCAGGGTTAGGTGATTTAGTGCTTACTTGTACCGATAACCAGTCGCGTAACCGTCGTTTTGGCTTGCTATTGGGCCAGGGAAAAACGGTTGACGATGCAATGGCATCTATAGGGCAGGTAGTAGAAGGGTATCGTAACGCTAAAGAGGTCTTTAATCTGGCGCAGCGGGTAGGTATTGAAATGCCTATATCAGAGCAAATCTATCAGGTGCTATACCAGAATAAAGATGTGAAGCTGGCAGCAGTCGATTTGCTTGGCCGGGAAAAACGTGACGAAGTTAACTAGCCGCTTTTTTTATTAATTTACTTTCTTTTAGCAGCAATGCCGGAATTTCGCTTGCGGGCACGGCTTTGCTGAACAAATTTCCCTGCAACTTATCGCAACCCATTACATGCAAAAGGTAGGCTTGCATTTCATTGTCAATACCACTTGCAGTGACTTCAAGCTGCAGGTAGCCGGCCAAGCGGATCAAACTGGCGGCTATGTTGCGTTGTTGTTCTTTTTGTTCCATTTGCTGGATCAGGCTGCGGGCAATTTTAACGCCATGCAGCGGTAGCTGACGCAAAGAGGTCAGCGAAGAGACACCATCACCAAAGTTATCCAACACTAAATCAAATCCTAAATCATTTAATGTTTTCATTTGCTGCTGCAGGTTTGCCAAGGGTTGCTGAAAAATCCGTTCGTCCAGTTCCAATGTAAAGTAGCTGGCCTGGAGTTTATGTTGCTGTAGCGTTTCACTGAAAAACGCGACAAAATTGGTCTGCTCAAAGTGCTGTACGGAAATATTTAACGCTATCCTGCCCCGAAGCTGATTTGTCTGCAGCCAGTGCTTCACTTGCTGGCAACATTGACGAAATACTAACCTGTCTAAGGCGACAATCATGCCGCTTTGCTCTGCCAGTGCCAGAAAGCTATGCGGTTGCATGATGCCCCGTTTCGGATTATGCCAGCGAAGCAATGCTTCATAGCCAACAACCCGGTTACTACTGATACTTAGCTGGGGCTGAAAGTACACTGTGAAGTCATCCTGCTGCAGACTTTTGCTAAGTTCAGATTGCAGCGTCAGGTATTCAGTAGCGTGCTGTTGCAGGCGATTGTCAGCAAAATAAAACTGGCTGGTTCCACTTCTGGCTGCAATTTGCACTGCACGCTCTGCGCTGTGAATAAGGGCGCTTGCATCTGCGCCGTCTTCCGGGAATCGACTGATACCGATACTGGCATATACCTGATGCAGATTACGGCTGAAATTAAACTGGTTTATTTGGACCAGTATCTGGTGTGCCAGCTGGTTAAGGGGCAGTTCAACCGGCAACGCGCACAGGTGCGGTGCAGCTAAAATGGCAAAGCTATCACTACTGTAGCGACCCAGGGTAAACTGGGGGGCAATCGCCTGGCGTAATCCCTTTGCGGCTTCTGCTATCAGGTTAGCACTGCTTTGTCCGCTTGCCATAGGCTCAGAGCCCAGTATCTGATTAAACTTTATCAGCAGTAATGCCGTTGTCGGGTGCTGATTATTGCAACAGGCAATATTGGTAGCGAGTTGCTCTTCCAGCATAATACGGTTTGGCAGGCTGGTAAGAGGATCGCGTGTCAGGTTGTTAAGTTGTTGCTGATCGGCTCTCTTTCGTTCAGTAATATCCTGAGCGACCAGCAGGTAGCGGGCCGCTGGCCATGCCTTATTATCGCTTTGAGCAATGGTCAGGCTTACCGCAAGCAAATCGTTTTTCAACTGCCACCACACTTCTCCTTGCCAGCTTCGCTGCTGTTGTAACACTTGCTGAATATCCTGCCAGGCTTTTTTCTTGGCTGGCGCATCGAAATACATGCTATGACAGAGATTTTGTCGTTCAGTGAGATTCTCAAGTGCACTACTGGCAATAAGCAGTTGGCAGTCCTGATCAAGCACTGCAACTAAAGCACGGGTATCGTTCAACAGTTGGCGTATTACCTGTTGTTGCGCCTTCTGTCGGTGCCGCAGTTGGTGTAAACGCCAGCCAGCTGCAGCGCCAGCAATAATAACGCCGGTAATAAAGCTTAACAACAGAATAGAAACAGGGGTAGCTGAGAGCCCGGCAGCAATACGTGCCTGGGCCGGGAGGGCCAGCAACAGGGCGAAAACACACAGCCAACCTGACAGTGGCATAACAAATACGTCCTTGTAATGTACACAATACGGCTTAAATATAGCTGGCATAACTGCTTTTAAGCAAATTATATGACGATATTTTCGCCGGCGCATACTGATTAACGTCTTTTAATAAGACGGCGCAGCGTGTAAATTAAGCCCCTTTGTGACATGGGTGCCAGCATTATGTTTCATATTGCCTTGTTTGAACCGAAAATAGCACCTAATACCGGAAACATTATCCGCTTAGCGGCTAATACGGGGTGTCGGTTGCATATTATCGAGCCAATGGGGTTCGATTTCGAAGAAAAAAAGCTGCGACGAGCCGGGCTTGATTATCATGACCTTGCGAATGTTATTCGTTACCCAGATTATCAGGCATTTGCCAGGGCAATGGCTGACAAGCGGATCCTGGCACTGACCACTAAGGGCAGCCAGCCTTATCAACAGCAGCGTTTTCTGGCTGATGATGTGTTGCTTTTTGGCTCAGAGACGGCAGGGTTATCAGATGCCGTACGCGATACTATTCCACCAGAGCATCGGATCCGGGTGCCGATGCAGCCGGGAGCCCGCAGCCTGAATTTGGCAAACACCGTGGCGATTGTTTGCTATGAAGCCTGGCGACAACATGATTTTGCTGGTGGGATTTAACGTGCTACTTTTGAGTAATGCTATGCTCAGTAAGCCCTTCAAGAAACTGGTTGATGGCAGCAATGGCGAGCTGACGGATCTGATCCTGCTCCATCCAGATTTCATGATGCGCGCCCGAAACTATGGTTTTTTGCTTGTATAGCGCCCTGGGTAAACGAGCAAACCAGCTATTTTGAGCGCTGTTACTCACAATTTGGTCGTCAGCTGCCTGAAGCAGTAACACTGGCAAGCTAAACGTTGGCGCCTGAACGTGTATTCTGGTCATAGCGCTGATTGCCTGAGTAAGCCAGGCCCAGCTGACGCCTCCTAACTGACTCTCGGGGTACTGCTGGTAAAGCTGTTGCAGCCAATGATACCTGGTTTGGCTATGCGTCAAACGGTTGCCCGAAAAGGGCTTGCTCAGATAAGCCGTTTGCCCGGGGAAATAGTGTTCGTTCTGCCATTTTAACTTTGCCCTTAGCCAGCTAAAACCGGCAACCAGCCGGGTTGCCAGGGGAGATGGCACCGGCCCGGCATCCAAACCAAACATGGGTGAGCCAAAAATGGCGGCGAGAAAGGGGTGTGAATACTGCTGTAAATAACAACAAGCGATGGCGGCACCCATTGAGTGTGCCAGCAGCAAATGCTGGTGATGTCCTGTCGGCTGAACTATCTCGGTAACAAACTGGTTGAAGTCACTTACATAATCCTGAAAATCGGCAACGTAACCCAGATGAGGGTCGGTGTGTAAACGAGCCGATTGTCCCTGACCACGGTGATCAATAATAAATACACTATAGCCTGCAGCAATAAACTCCTGCATTAATTCAATATACTTTACAGCCATTTCAACGCGGCCGGTACTGAACACCACAGCTTGTGACCGGGTTTCTGTCAGATAATAACTGTAACTCAGCCGGGTCTGATCATTGCTTATCAAATCTGCATGAGTAAAGCGTTGCCACAGCGGCAGCAACTGGCGTTGCCAGTGTTGCGAAAAGGTATTTTCCGCCATGGCGGCGTTTATTGGCGGTATCATATCGGTGAAGTTGACTCAGTCGTGGTTCCTGAAGTTGTCATTAGCGGCAGTTGTACCCGTAAACCTAAACCAGGGTGCAGGTTAAAGGCATCGACCGTGCCATTATGCTGATGAATAATTTTGGCAACAATAGCCAAACCCAGGCCAGTACCACCGGTTTGTGATGTACGACTGTCACTTACCCGGTAAAACGGTTCAAATATGGCCGTCAGTTCAGCTTCAGGCAGGCCAGGGCCTTCATCACATATTTGCAGGATAATCTGTTCTGGCTGATGCTGCAGACTAAGGCGGATAACGCTATGCTGCGGTCCGTACTTAATCGCATTGCGTAATATATTCTCTAGTGCCCGGCTAAGCAACCGGCCATCGGCATTCAGCCATAAGTGGTCGGGTGCGTTAAGCTGCAACCGCTGCTGTTTATTGTCCGCCTCCACCTGGTTTAGCGCGATAAGTTCTCTTAGCATCGCGGTTAAGTCGCAAGGACAGATATCCAGTTGATACTGACCAGCGTCCAGCCTGCTAAATGTTAGTAGTTCATCCAGCATGGCATCAATTCGCTCCAGCTCCTGTTTTAATCTGGGTAACTGTTGCAGGTTCTGTTGTTGCTCGGCCAGCCCAAGGGCGAGTTGGGCCCGGGTAAGCGGAGAGCGCAACTCATGTGATATATCGCGTAGCAATCTTTGCTGGTTTTGCAGTAAATCACTTATCCGCTCTGCCATGGTATTAAAGCTTCGACCCAGTTGGCCCAGCTCATCGCGTCGGGTTGCCAGCCGGCTGACCCGGCTGTGCAGTTTACCGGAAGCAAAAGACAAGTTTTGCTGCAGCAACTCCTTCAGGGGTCTGGAGATAGACACCGCCAGAATCAAGCTGGCGCCAGCGGATACGGCCAGTAGCAATAACACCAGCAGCGGTTCAGATAAAGCCCGCAGGCTCCACCAGGGTTGTGGAGGGCGTTGTCTTAGCTGATACAGCGCCAGTTGCTGGCCTGCAACCTCTATGACAAAAGGGCCGGCTACATAGATATTCTGATGACGTAATAAGCGAGGCCGATTCAGCTGGGCCAGCTCGGTTAGCCAATGGGGATCAAGACGTGCCGGCAATTCCTGAGGATTGAGCAATTGCTGATTGTCATTATTAACCACCAGCCAGCGGCTGCGGTTATCCCGGGCGAGTTGTTGCATCAGACTTGCCCGATTAACACTTCGGGCCAGCGGGGCCAACTGACTTTGCAGTTGACGGTTAAGTGAAGTGGGTAGGCGCCGAATATCGGTAGGGTCGGTCAGGCTGCGGGAAATGAGCAGCGTTAACACCACGGTCAATAGCAACACTAACCAGAACCAGACAAAAATACGTCCGGCCAGAGAATTAATCGGGTTTAACCAGCGCAGCATCTTTAGGTGTTCCCGTGTAAAAACAAGTAACCACTACCACGCAGGGTCTGAATTTTTTCATCACTGGCAAACTGGCTGAGTTTTTTCCGGATATTACTGATATGCATGTCCAGGCTGCGATCGTAAAGTTGCAGCCGACGTCCCAGTACCTGTTGGCTCAGTGTTTCTTTGCTCACCAGCTGGCCAGCCTGGCGCATTAACATTTCCAGTAACTGGAATTCGGTTGCTGTCAGATTTACGTTGTGTTCCTGACAATGCACCTGACGATTTTGTGGATTAAGCGTTACCTGATTTACTTTAAGTAACTGCCCAGCCGGGTGATTGTCATGGTGGGCAAATTCTACGCGTCGTAATATGGCTTTAACTCTGGCTTGCAATTCCCGGGGGTTAAAAGGTTTAGCCAGGTAGTCATCTGCGCCTAATTCCAGGCCAATGATCCGGTCAATATCTTCGCCCCGGGCTGTCAGCATTAGAACCGGACAATAATTATCGCTGCGAAGTGCTTTTAACAAGCTCAGACCATCCAGAGAGGGCAGCATTACGTCCAGCAATACCAGCTGATAGTTACCGGTTTGTGCTTTTTTAAGACCACTAAGACCATCGTGCACCATATCAAGCTGGTAGCCATCCAGTGCCAGATAATCGGCAACCAGCTGACACAACTCAATATCATCATCAATTATTAAGATAGCGGCCATATCGTTTCCTTTTTGTTCAGTGTATTCCGTGCAGCTTCTGCTGCCAGCGTCTTTACTGAACCTTTACGTCGGCTTTGCATTACTTTGCGTTTAAGCCGCTAAGCTATCAGGGTCATAATCACGGAGTATAAATGATGAAAGCAACTACGTTAATCGTTATAGCAACCAGCCTATTACTGGCAACCAGCTCTGTTACTGCAGGGCATCATAGCAAGCCTGAGCAGGCTGACAAGTCTTACCCGTCAGCACGCAATGGTTTTTCTTACCACAAAATGCTGGCCAGTATTGAGCTTACCCCTGAGCAACAGCAACAATTACAGCAGTTAATGAAAGCACACCGTGCCGACAAACCTGAACGACAGCGGGATAACAGCCAGCGTGATGCCATGCGCCAGCTATTACAAGCAGATTATTTTGATGAAGTGGCAGTTACAGCGTTACTGCAACAGCACCAGCAGCAGCGCCTCGCAAACCGGGTAGCGCAGTTAAAGTTGCGTCATCAGATCCAGCAATTGCTGACACCGGAACAACGACAACAACTGGCTGAGAAACAGCAGCAACGCAAGCAACACAGGAACATGCAGCAAGGACATTAAGGCTACTCAATGTCCAGCTCTTTAAGCTTGCGGGTTAAGGTATTGCGGCCCCAGCCCAGACAACGGGCCGCTTCCTGCTTGTGACCCCGGGTAAAAGATAACGCCTGCTCCAGTACAATCCGCTCAAATGCCGGGCTGGCTTCGGCCAGAATATTCTGCTCGCCGGCTGCCAGTTTATCTTCTACCCAGCTGGCCAGCTGGCTTTGCCAGTCACCTGTCGGTTGCTCTGCCGGTTTCTGGCTGGATTTCGCCGGCTGGGTCAGTTCTGGCGGCAAATCTGCTACCACAATGTGCTTGCCGCTGGCCATGACTGTCAGCCAGCGACAGCTGTTCTCCAGCTGACGCACATTGCCAGGCCAGTCAAGTTTACTGAGAAATTCTTCTGCTTCTTTGGTTAGTGTTTTTGCTTCAACATTCAGCTCTTTTGCGGCTTGCTGCAAAAAGTGCTGGGCCAGCTTAGCGATATCCTGTTTGCGATCTTTCAGAGGTGGTAAATGGACTCTGATCACGTTAAGGCGATGAAATAAATCCTCCCTGAATTTACCCTCCTGAGCCAGTTGCTCGAGGTTCTGATGGGTTGCCGCTATGATACGGACATCCACACTGACTGCCTGATGACCGCCCACCCTGTAAAACTGCCCATCGGCCAGCACCCGCAACAGACGGGTTTGCACATCCAGTGGCATATCACCAATTTCATCCAGAAATAAGGTGCCACTGTCGGCTTGCTCGAAGCGGCCTTTGCGCAGATTGTTAGCCCCGGTAAAGGCACCTTTTTCATGGCCGAACAACTCAGATTCAATTAAGTCTTTTGGTATAGCCGCCATATTTAAAGCGATAAAAGGCTGCTCTGCCCGCGGGCTATGCTTGTGCAATGCCCGGGCAACCAATTCTTTACCAGTACCTGACTGACCATTAATTAACACACTGATGCTGGAACGCGCTAAACGGCCGATAGCCCGGAATACCTCCTGCATGGCGGGCGCTTCACCAATGATCTCCGGGGTAATGCTGACAACCTGAGGTTTGTGTTTTGCCAGCCGGCTATGGCTGTGTTGTAATGCTCTGCTAATCAATGCCACCGCATCGTTAACATCGAATGGTTTTGGCAGATACTCAAAGGCGCCGCGTTTAAAGGCGTTCACGGCGCTGTCGAGGTCGGAGTGGGCCGTCATAATGATCACTGGCAATTCGGGGGCAAGGTCCTGCAGCCTGGCCAGCAGCGCCATGCCATCGGTGCCAGGCATTCTGATATCGGATACCACAACTGCTGGCTGATCGTATTCCAGCCGTTGCAACATTAAATCGGCCGAGGCAAAGCTTTCACATTTTATCTCTGCACGGGCCAGTGCCTTTTCTAACACCCAACGTATTGAGTTGTCGTCGTCAATAATCCAGACGGTATCACTCATCGCGTTATTCCTCCGTGTCTGATATAGGCAAATATAGGGTAAATTCGGTTTGACCTGGCCAGCTGTCACAGTCGATCCAGCCGCCATGCTGATGGATAAGGGTTTGGGCAATCGACAAGCCGAGTCCGGTGCCGCCAGCAGTGCCGCTTACCATCGGATAAAACAGAGTATCTTTAATTTCAGCGGGTATGCCGGGGCCGTTGTCGATGACTTTGATAAAAGCAACCAGCTTATAGCGCTTACCGTTTAAAGTATGCTGATGCAAAATCCGGCTTTGCAGGCAAATGGCGCCGTGCTCAGGTAGTACTTGTTGCGCGTTGCGGACAATGTTTAATAAGGCTTGCTCTATCAGTTCAGGGTCAAAGCAGAAATCCGGAATGCTGGGGTCATAGTCGCGGCTGAAACGCACGTTGCCCGGATTATCCATTTGAGCAAGCTGCAGTACCTGCTCGATTACCTGATGCAGATTGGCAACAAGCTTTTGTGGTGGGCGGTATGGACCAAGTAAGCGGTCAACCAGATTTCGTAAGCGATCGGCTTGAGCAATAATGAGTTGGGTATACTCTTTTTGTTCGTCATCCAGCGACTCTTCGAGTAATTGCGCGGCGCCCCGTAACCCGCCTAATGGGTTTTTAATCTCATGAGCCAGGCCCCGGATTAATTCACGCGCAGCTAAATGTTGATGTTGCTGCAAACTTTCCATACTGATTTTGCGCTGCTGATCAACCTGACGCAGTTCAAGTAACAGGTGGTTGGCCGGTTGCTCGCTGACGGTCAGCGAAATATCAAGCAGTAAGTGGCGGCCATCAAGCAGCACCGCTTGTACGTCGCTGACACTAAAACCTTGTTTACTGCTAAGGGCCGCGGTCAGATGGCCTGCCTTAATATCCAGATGCTGAAACAAACCCGGAAAATACTGGGCCGTTAAACGTTTCTCACCCAAACCCATTACGGCACAGCATGCGGTGTTAAAATAGCGCAGCATTAAATCACGGTCGAGCAGCAACACTGCGGTAGTTAGCTGCTCTGCCAGGGCCATAAAATCGGGTTGTTTGCTTTGGGTTGTCACACTGCCACCTCTGTTGCACCAAATTAGTGCAGGTGGTTGGCAGTGTAATCGGTTTTTAGCCGAAATACAGCCTGGACTGCCCTAATTGGGGTTAATTACCGACGCTCTGTGAAGATAGAAGGTTGTGACAGGACTGGTTGCAATAAGCTTGCCGCTTTGATCAAACAGTTCCATTTGCAGTTTGTGTTCGCCGCGCTCTATATCGCGCAGGATAAAGGTTGCCTTATTCTGTGGCTCGCTCAGTGGTGTGCCATCAACGACCAGACGCACTTGCAGCCCGCGCTGAAACATTGGGGTAATACGGCCAGACACGTAAACTGACCCCGTGTTATCGCGCACGGTACCATTATTTTCAGGCTGCGCTATTTCAATCTTAAAAGGTTCAGGCTCTACCGGTTTTCGACCAGGAAGATCAGTGCCGGTAGATTCCATGATATTGGGTCGGCTGGTTAGGTTAACTTCCTGTGCGCCAGGCTGTGGGCTGTCAGAGAATATTAAGACGCCATTTGCATCTTTGGTGACAAAAATACGCTTTTCCTGCGCCTGCAATGGCAGCATGATTATCAGCAAAGTTAATAACAACAGTAACTTATTCATGTGCTAGTCAAATCCATTGATGTTGCATTTTAATAATTATCGCTACACTTTAGCGCGCTTTAAAAAAGAATTCTACAAAAAAAAGGCCCACCAAGGTGGGCCTTATTCAGGGAAGCGTCAGTTAAACGCTGTAGTACAGTTCAAACTCTAACGGATGGACAGCAACTGCCACCCGACGTGACTCTGCACGTTTAATAGCAATATAGGCATCGATCATCGCGTCAGACATTACGCCACCTTTAGTAAAGATAGCGCGGTTTTTGTCCAGTTCGTCCATCGCCTCATCTAATGAGGTACACACTTGTGGAATATTGGCCGCTTCTTCAGCAGGTAAGTCATACAAGTCTTTATCCATAGCATCGCCAGGATGAATCTTATTCTGAATACCATCCAGGCCAGCCATTAACTGCGCGGTGAACGCCAGGTAAGGGTTTGCTGCCGGATCCGGGAAACGGCATTCAATGCGGCGTGCTTTGGCACTTGGCACCAGTGGAATACGAATTGACGCTGAACGGTTACGGGCAGAATACGCCAGCATTACCGGTGCTTCAAAGTGCGGTACCAGACGTTTGTATGAGTTGGTTGATGGGTTAGTAAAAGCATTAATTGCTTTAGCATGCTTAATGATACCGCCAATATAGTACAGGGCGATTTCTGACAAACCAGCATATTTATCGCCAGCAAACAGATTCACACCGTCTTTGGCCAGCGACTGGTGACAATGCATACCTGAACCATTATCGCCAACCAGTGGTTTAGGCATAAAGGTTGCGGTTTTGCCATACAGGTGCGCCACGTTGTGTATAACGTACTTTAACTGCTGCACTTCATCCGCTTTTTTGGTCAGGGTGTTAAAGCGGGTGGCAATTTCGTTCTGACCGGCTGTGGCAACTTCATGGTGGTGCGCTTCAACAACTTGTCCCATTTCTTCCAGTACCATACACATCGCACTACGGATGTCATGGCCTGAATCTACCGGTGGTAACGGGAAATAACCGCCTTTTACGCCGGGACGGTGGCCTTTGTTACCATCTTCATAAGCAGTACCTGAGTTCCAGGCTGCTTCAGTAGAGTTAATTTTAAAGAATGAGCTGGCCATGGTGGTTTCAAAACGGATATCGTCGAACATAAAGAATTCTGGCTCAGGGCCAAACAACACGGTATCGGCAATACCGGTAGATTTTAAGTATTCTTCAGCACGTTTAGCGATTGAACGCGGGTCACGGTCATAACCCTGCATTGTGCTGGGTTCAATAACATCGCAAGTGACGTTTAAGGTAGTTTCTTCAAAAAACGGGTCAAGCACTGCAGTGCTGGGGTCTGGCAGCAGGATCATGTCAGAATCATTAATGCCTTTCCAGCCGGTAATGGATGAACCGTCAAACATTTTACCGTCTTCAAACATGTCTTCAGTGACCTGACTTACCGGAATACTGACATGCTGCTCTTTACCTTTAGTATCGGTAAAACGCAGATCTACGAATTTAACGTCGTTTTCTTTAATTAGTTTTAATACTTCCGATGCAGACATGCATTCCTCCAATTGAACCGATTTGAACACTGAAATAGTGATTGCCCTGTTAAATGCCAGATATGTGCCAACATATAACTATATTGATTTTAAAGGGTTTACTGCGTTGGTGCAGCGCGCCTCAATCTTGGTTGCACCAATGTGGTGCCGCTTCGCCCGTTAATGGTGCATGATCATAACAGCAAAGTGTAGCTGAGATTTTGGCTCTGTTTAAAAAAAAACCGTCAATGAGCACAACGCCTTTTTCTTTCTGTGAAAAAAAAGAGTAGAATATGCGCCCTTTACTTTTGAAAAGCGTTTGCCTGGTGGTCATTATGGTCATCTAGTGCCACAGAGGATATTGATTCATGAGCGTTACCGCGTCAACTTTAGATAAACTGCGTAATATTGCCATCATCGCGCACGTCGACCACGGCAAAACCACCCTGGTAGACAAACTGCTGCAACAATCAGGCACCTTCGATGCAAGGGCTAAGCTGCAGGAGCGGATGATGGACTCCAATGCTCAGGAGTCTGAGCGCGGTATAACCATCCTGGCTAAAAATACCTCGGTACGCTGGAACGGCTACCACATCAATATTCTTGACACCCCCGGTCACGCCGATTTTGGTGGTGAAGTAGAGCGGGTATTGTCAATGGCAGACTCTGTTTTACTATTGGTAGATGCGGTTGACGGCCCAATGCCGCAAACCCGCTTCGTTACCCAGAAAGCGTTCTCTCACGGTTTAAAACCCATTGTAGTCGTCAACAAAATCGACCGCCCGGGTGCCCGCCCTGATTGGGTTATCGACCAGGTATTTGACTTGTTCGACAACTTAGGTGCTACTGACGAGCAGTTAGACTTCCCCATTGTTTACGCTTCAGCGTTAAATGGTTGGGCAACCTTAGACTATAACGAACCTAAAACAGATATTACTGATTTGTTCGAGGCTATTGTTAAGCACGTGGCGCCGCCAGCGGTAGAATTAAATGGCGAAACCCAGTTACAGGTATCCCAGCTGGATTACTCAAGCTATCTGGGTATTATCGGTATTGGCCGGATCAAGCGTGGCACCCTTAAAGCGAACCAGCAGGTGACTATTGTTGGCGCCGATGGCAGCAAGCGTAACGGTAAAGTTGGCCAGGTGTTTGGTTATTTAGGTCTGGAGCGGGTAGAGACGCCAGAAGCCCAAGCCGGTGACATTGTCGCGTTCACAGGCCTTGGTGAGCTGAAAATATCTGACACCATTTGTAGCACAACTAAAGTGCAGGCATTGCCTGCGCTGCAGGTGGATGAGCCTACTGTTACCATGACATTCCAGGTAAACACTTCTCCGTTTGCCGGTAAAGAAGGTAAGTTCGTTACCTCACGTCAGATTTTAGAACGCTTAACCCATGAGCTGAAGCACAACGTGGCGCTGCGGGTTGAAGAAACCGAAGACGGTGACAAATTTAAAGTGTCAGGTCGTGGTGAATTACACTTAGGCGTATTAATTGAAAACATGCGCCGTGAAGGGTTCGAATTAGCGGTATCACGCCCTGAAGTTATTATGAAAATAGTAGACGGCGCAAAAATGGAACCGATGGAAAACGTGACCATTGACTGCGAAGAGCAGAACCAGGGCGCCATCATGGAGCGGATGGGGGAGCGTAAAGCTGACTTAACCAACATGCAGCCAGACGGTAAAGGCCGGATCCGGATGGATTTCAACATGCCAAGCCGTGGTTTAATTGGTTTCCGTACTGAGTTTATGACCATCACTTCAGGCACCGGCCTGATGTACCATACCTTTGACCACTATGGCCCGCATAAGGGCGGTAACATTGGTCAGCGTATGAACGGCGTGATGATCTCTAATGCCGTCGGTAAAGCCGCTGGTTACGCAATTTTCTCCTTGCAGGAACGCGGTAAAATGTTTATCGGTCACGCAGAAGAAGTGTACGAAGGTCAGGTTATCGGTATTCACAGCCGTAGCAACGACTTAACAGTTAACTGCTTAAAAGGTAAGCAGTTAACTAACGTACGTGCCTCAGGTACTGACGAAGCGATTAACCTGGTGCCACCAGTGCGTTACACCCTGGAGCAGGCACTGGAGTTTATTGACGACGACGAACTGGTAGAAGTAACACCTAAATCTATCCGGATCCGTAAGCGTCACTTAACTGAAAACGACCGCAAACGCGCCAGCCGTGGCCCTGCTGCATAAGCGTTTTCTGCTATAAAACAAAGCCAGCATTATGCTGGCTTTGTTGTTTCTGGTGAGGTTAACTTAACCCAACTATGCAAGAACCGCAGGACAGGCCAACCAAAACTTATGGTTTAGTCCTTGCTTAACACTTGGCCACAAACTATATTCATAATTGTTAATTTTGAATATAGCTGAGGTGCCACTTGGCAACGACAAGTCTAAGTTTAGGCGAGCATTGGGAAGTGTTCATTAAGAATGAAGTGTCCAGCGGCCGCTATGGCTCTGCCAGTGAAGTGGTCCGCGATGCTCTGCGAGCCATGGAAGAACGTAAGAGCAAACTGGAAGCGTTACAAGCGCATTTATCCGAAGGTGCAACACAAGCCCGCAATGGAGCTTTTGTCGAAAGCTTCTCTATGGATTCGCTTATAGATGATCTGGATGCTGGAACTTAGTGGCGCAAACAACAGCTAATACTTACCGGGTTACCTTTCGTGCCAGGGACGACTTGAAAAATATTGGGAAAAAGGGGGCGGAGCTAATTAACTAGAAAAAGTGCTCCGACCCTGAGGGATCCCCACGAATT
>DEYP01000001.1 GCA_002364615.1 Arsukibacterium sp. UBA3155
AATCCATATCTTAGTGCCTAACGCCGCAACCAGCGGCACGAACTTGATGGCGCTTTTGTTGCGCCGTTTGCAAAAAAAGTGACAGCGAGTTTGTGTCCGATTTGAGTTGCTTTGTTAGCCAACCTAATGCTTCTCCCTTAGCTCTTTCACCAAAGCAACAGGGAAGCTGAAGCCCCCCTCTTCCCATATAAAAGTTACACCGACTTCTGGGTGAATAGAGTTCACTAGGTCTCTACCTCTGATCTTAATCGCTGATATCTTTTCTGTGACGAAGTTACTAACCAATATTTCACGGGACTCGCCCAAAACAACCATTGGTTCATTGCGAAGTTCGATCATGTGGAATTTAAATTGTCCTGGGGTAACAGAATCCAACCCGATAGGAGCGTCAACCAAAACAAAGAACTCGCTATCAAGAAACGGTTGATAAATAGCCTCGAAAGGAAGCTCCCCCAATTTAATTTTTCCGATTGTCTCGTTGAAGCTGCTGGCCTGTAGCGAAGGCGAGGCAGACATAAACAAACCTAATATTAGTGCGATTAATTTTTTCAAAGATGGCTCTCCTTGCTCGTGGGTAACTCGGTTGGCTAACGCTCAAAGCAGCCGCGCGCTGTTAAGCGTCGGCTGCCTTTGCTTGTTAGCGACAATATAAATTTGATATGCAGCAACGCCATACCACACCAAAGTAATTGCCACCCAAACTCTTTGAGTTATGCCTTTGTATTCAACAGGCATAAAACCATAGTTAAAGAACCAGAAAAAAACTACATGGACCAATGTAACTAAAATGGAAAAGTCTTGGAATTTCTTTGACGCATAAAACTCTCGCATTTCTAATGCGAACACCACAGGTACAATTATTAAGATGTTTGTTAACCCGTAAATATCATGCAAAGGGCTATTCAGGATAAAGATCCCAGCAAAGATCCATGTCATTCCGAATGAAAACATTGTTACAAAAGTGAACTTTGCCTTTGCAGTTGAAAAGCACACGAAAGCAAACAAGCACATGGACAAACCTATTAAAATGTCAGCAAATCGATGAGAGTATGCAAAAAATTCTGCTTCCAGCGCTAACTCACTAATACGCTGAGATGTAACACTATAGCCAGACACAAACAACCCAATGAATATATTATAAAAAGCAAATACTGGAATGAGCATCGCTTGCTTTATCGCTAACAAATTATTTTTGCTCAATGGTTACTCCGTACTTTCAAAGGTCGCTAACGCTTATTCGGCGGAAGAATCCGTATTTAAACACGGACTTTTCCGCCTTTGTAAATTTAATGTACAGAACACTACATCGTTTTTTTAAAACTTACAATAACTTATAGGTACAACTGATATTTGTGATTGCTACAAATACGGGTCAATCCGTCTAACAAAGCACGGGGCTTTTTAAGTGGCAAGCTGGATATAAATACATCACTTAAATCCCAAGTGAGATACCGAACGGAATGTCCGTTTTTGGCACATATGAGGCATTGAGATTGGATTAAGTCCTATTAGTCGCAACCTGAGGGATCAAGTTGAAACTTATCTACATAAAGTGTGTGCCACGATAATCCGTAAATCTACTTAGGCTATTCGCTGCCTGTATATCCGATGTGGCTGTTTTTAATTTCATAGAACGTCGCCTGGACAAACTCATCTGGTCGGCTGGAATTGTTAACGTTATACACGCCCACTTTGAAATAGTGGTACTGACCATCCTGTTCATACAGACTTTCAGACATATCATAATGTGCCACGACATCGGCCTTACCTTCGCGGCTAAGGGTGACGGTAAGTAAGTTGACGTTAACGCTGATGTGGTAACTAAACCTCTCGTTCAGGGCGATACCATCTGAAGGGTTTGTGGCACTGTTGCTGCGTGAGCCAATCATCTCGACATAGGTTTCAATGTTGTCACCGTCACTGTCTTTAACCCGGCTCTCATGCACGAAATAAATGGCGCCGCGATCATTTCCTGGCAGTTTCCGATAGTATAAACGCACTGGCTCATCGTCATTAGCGTGGATCTGACCAATGATTACCCGGCCAATCTGAAAATTTTCGCCAGTGGTGGTGACCTGATTGACCGCCATCGTTACCCTCAGATCGCCGTCGACGCCACCTGCGTTCTGTCGCCCCTGCGCTGATGCACTGCCAAACACCCAGTTATTTTTATTCACTCCCTGCGTGCTGATACCTCTGTTGCCACGGCGTAACATTTCCCTTAGCTCAACCCGCACATAGGCTGTATTAGCAGAAGTCTTAAAGCCATAACTGGGGGAGCGCATCACAATACCGCCATCAGCTGAGGCATAAAAAAATTCAGAATTGGTATAACCGTCTGCAAGTTCCGTTTCAAAAATAGAATCAGCGGTGCCGCTGTTGTCCTCATCAGTCGGGATGCTCAGGTACCAGTCTATCAACTCAATACCCAATTGATTGGGAAAAAGCTCGCTGAAGTTTCCGTCGGCGTCCTGACAACGATGCGCCTGAACCTCAACAATGGCATTGTTGGTATTTTGGTTATTGCCAAGCCCGATTATTCTGATAAAGCGGGCTGATGATGACTCGAATTTGACCAATTCGAAGCCACTGTGTCTGCCGCTGGAGTCTGCTTCAGACAATACGGTGGTCCAAGTAGTGTTATCGGTAGAGGTTTGTACGGAAAACCTCGCGATACGTTTATCGCCTTCAAACCACTTAATGGTTAGTGCAGCCAGTGCTTTACTGCTGCCCAAATCCAATGTCAGCGCGGCATTGTTATCATCGTTTGACCATCTTGAACCGGACGACGTGTTGCCATCAATAGCATTGGAGGCGGGGTATGCCATATTCTCACCGCTATCAGTGGCCGCTAGTATCGGGTACACCTGATTACTGCATTGCTCAGGTGAGGGGATCACCGGGGGCGGCGGGGAAATTTGCGTTGTGTCGTTACCGTCACTGCTGCCTCCGCACGCTGTCATAGCTAATGCGAAGCCTGTGACAATAACGAGTGAGCCCAGTTTACGGATTTTTTTTAAACGACAATACATCACCTTATCTCCTACAAACATGATTAATAGATCCTGGTATACATCTGGCGTTGGGGTGATTTGGGCCCCACTTACCGTATAAATTATAATGACCAGCTTCGAATTATTGGTCAACCAAAATATTTGCAGTCAGATGCTGGTATCACTTTAAAATCAGCTTGCCAGCGGAAGTTTGGATAACTAATCCAGACACAATGTCTACTCAAGATAGTTCGCATAGTGGTCTAACTTTTTATATAACAACCTAATATCTTGTTATATATGTTTTTTATCGTTAATTTTGTTTTTTGCTTATTGGTAATAGTAAATTGTTAGCCAAAAAGGTTAACCTGTGGGTTGACCAATGTCTTGGTTGGGTGTAAACATAAAGCATAATAATAAAACTGCCGGTAGTTGTTCTTCTAAGAATGTTGGCATGCAGGTTCGTGGTTAATTTGAGTTCACAATTGTGACCAAAAAATTTATTGATGATTTATTTTCAAACGGGGGAATAAAAATGAAACACACACTATCAAAAATAACCTTGGCGATACTGTCTACAACGGCGCTGGGTATCGCGTCCGCTGCTAACGCCCAACAGTCAGAGACAGAAGCGAACGATATCGAAGTCATACAGGTGTCGGGGATCAGAAGCTCCTTAACAAGTGCTTTGGCAGAGAAGCGCAATGCAGCCAGCTTAGTTGAAGTTATTCAGGCAGAAGATATCGGTAAGCTGCCCGATCAAAACCTGGCGGAGGTACTTGAAAATATTACTGGTATCCAGATTACGCGCTCAGCGGGTGTTGGTACTGGAGTACAGATTCGCGGTACTGATGCCAACCGCACTGAAATTAATGGTGTCTCTACGGTGGGTTCGGGTGCAGGTCGAAGTGGTATTGACTTTGAAGACGTTTCTGCATCGATTATTGCAGGTGTAGAAGTCATAAAGTCGCCACAAGCAAAAACGATTGAAGGCTCTGTAGGTGGCACCATTAACTTAAGAACCATTCGGCCACTCGAGTTAAGTGAAACGCTGGCAGCATTCAGAGTGCAAGGTGAAGACAGCAGTTTATCTACCGATGGCGTAAAACCCCGCTTGTCAGGCACCTTTGGCGACAATTGGGAAAATGACAATGGTGAGTTTGGTTTTGTTATTAGTGGCAGCTACGCTGAACAGGATGTCACCGCATTTCGCCCCCGGGCTGACCGTGACAATCTGGTGCGTTCTGACAGTGGTTTAGCCAGCGCACAAAGTTTCCATTTTCTGCCCATTCAGTTTCTTATCCAGGATTACGATAATTTTGAATATGAGACAGTGAATTTTGCGGGTTCTTTTGAGTGGGCTCCAAACAGCAACAACAAATTTTGGTTTGATGCGATTGTAAATGATCAGGATCGCCGGGAGGAGAGTTCCAGGGTTCAGGCGTCCGGGGTAAGCGATCTTATTGGTGTCTCGGTTCCCACTGAATTTGAAACGATAGATTTCGGCTCTTTAGATGGTGTCGATCTTGGTAGCATCCAAGCGGCCCTTAAAGGCATCATTCCGGTTCAGTCTGACGGTTCTGACGGCAATTTACGCTTATCCAGTGACACCAGTTCCCGGGCCACCAAGAGCAAAATATTCCGTTTAGGTGGGGAACACCAGGGAAATAACTTTAAAATAAGTGCCGAGATATCCTCATCTTCATCTGATTCTTCGACCCCCAGAATTGATACCACACTTAACTTTGTCAATCCCAATGCGGCAATTGGTTCAGCTAACGATAACGGTACGCCGTTTGCGTATGACTTAAGTGGTGGTGCCCTGGCCTTCGGGATTGCATTTGGCGCAGAGAATGCACCTGCACCCGCTGATTTGCTAAACCCGGCCAACTACAGGTTACAAGCGGTGGCACTGGCAAACACTGCCAACGAAAATACCGAAGATGCCATGCGTATTGATTATAGTTACGATTTGAATATGTCAATTTTTACCACGCTTGACGCAGGCTACCGCTATAACAAGACGTCCAGTGTGTCTAACGTAGTGGGCTCAAATCTCAGCTTGTCTAGTATGGCGGACTCTCCAAGTGGCGATATGTTTGCTGATATCCTGACAGCCGGGCCTGATAACTTTAATGCTGCAGATGGCAGAACGCTTTATATTAAAGATTTTCTGTTAGTGGACCCGGCGCTGGTAGGCTCTGATCCTGATCGGGTATTTACCGCATTGGCTGACGCCATTACTGCCCATGGCGGTTCAAGGCCACTGAATACACCAACGTCATCGGTTGCCGCTTTTTATGATATCAGTGAGTCAACCAACGCACTGTATGCTCAGGCAAATTTTGAAGCTGGCATATTCCGCGGTAATCTTGGTGTGCGTTATATAAAAACCGATCTTGATTCAACCGGGAACCGCAGCGTTAACGGAGACGTCGTCGCAGAAACCACCTCAAGTGATTACAGTTTTGTGCTGCCGCGGTTTAACCTGGCCGCAGAAGTCACCGACGATCTGGTGCTGCGCGCCGCTTTTGGTAAGGATATTCGGCGTCCGAATTTTAGCGACCTTTCAAGTTCTTACACCTTCAGCACCAGCCCCAATCCGCCGGTCGCCGGTGGCAACCCTTACTTAAAACCCGAAGTGGTCACATCTTATGATATTTCTGCCAATTGGTATTTTGCTGAGGCCGCAGTCGTCAGTATCGGCTATTTCCACAAGACACGTAAGGATGTACATGTGGGTCAGCAGGATGATCCTTATTCAGAGCCTGTCACAGGATATCGTGACATTGTGGGTCCGGCATGTGAGCAAGGCGGTATCTGGAACCCCATTGCGCTGATCAACGTGTTTGGACCGGTGAGTTCTGACGTAGGCGTTTGTGTGCCATTCTCAAGTATCATTAATGACACTAAAGACACCACACAAAAAGGCATCGAAATGGCATTCCAGTATGACCTTTCTGCTTTCGAAGACGACCTGGGCTGGGCATCTGGTTTTGGTGTGGTGGCAAACTATACCATTCAGGAATTCTCTGGTGGTGAGGCGGTCAATACCTCGGCCAGTCGCCCTAGTCAGGTCTTTGCAGCTTCAACAGGTGGTTCAGGCTCACTGGAGGTTACTGCCGTGCAGGGCTTACTTAATTTATCTGAAAATGCCTACAACTTTACCTTGTATTACGAAAAATATGGTTTGTCTGCCCGGATGCGTTACACGTGGCGTGAAGGGTTTCGTTCAAACGATTTTGGCAGTACATCAAGTTATCCCTGGGGGTTTCCGGTAGTTCAGGAAGACAGAGGTCAGCTTAATGCCGGTATCAGTTATGAGGTGAACGATCAGCTTAATATTGGCATTGAAGTTGTTAACCTGACGGAATCTGAGGTTAGCCAATCTTGTGTTAATGAAGGCGCACTGCTTTGCTTCCAGGGTTTAACAGACCGACGGATAACCTTTGGTGCCAGCTACAGGTTTTAATTCTACTGACCCGGGGCGGGTTATCTAAGATAACCGGTCCTGGCAATATCAAAGCAAAAGCAATTGTTGAAGCAAGCCTGAAGGTTTGCTTTTTTTGCATGTGGCAACATAAAAAAACAGGCTCTGTGTCTGAGCCTGTTGTCAGGAATAACAAGGCAATTTCAGATGTGGAATGGGTTACGCAAACACTTCCTACTTGTTCAGGTGGGAAATAGAATATAAACCCCGGGTCTCATCCGTTTTACGCTTGATCTCCTCTAACGCTTTTGCTTCGCTCGACTCGAATAATGCGTTGATAAGACGGTTAAAGTGATTGTGCATGGCCTTTCTTGCAGCTGATGAGTCACGTTTGGCAATGGCGTCATAAATAGCGGTATGTTCTTTGATGCGTTGCTCTATACCCTGTGAGCATACATCCTTATAAGCGGCAATCACCTGCGGCTCATTCCGTCTGACTTTCCAAAGGTTGTTAATCGACATGACAATGGCATTGTTACGTGTTGCTCTGGAAATGATCTCGTGGAATCTCTGATCGGCTTCATCGGCTTTATCTGCTTTTTCTGCAGACGACATATCATCCAGCGCCTGCTTGAGCGCAGAAAGCTCGGTTTCCCGGATAGTGGCTGCGGCTAAAGCTGCCGCTTCTGCCTCTACTAATGCCCGGGCCTGGGTGAGTTCAAATGCGCTGATGGCCTTATGTGAAGTGTCTGACCCCGCAGAATCAGTGACATATACGCCTGATCCTGTTTTTACTTCCACTCTCTCTCTGACTTCCAGTGCGATGATTGCTTCGCGTATGGTCGGACGGCTTACATCATATGCCTCGGCAAGCTCTCGTTCAGCTGGAAGGCGGCTCCCTGCAGGGTAAACGCCTTTGTCTATCAAAGCTTCTAACTTTTCAACAACTGTCCAGAAACGTCTGCGCTTCTTCATGATTGGTATCCCTTTAAGTCTTGCCATTGGTAACACATGTACTTACGTCGATTGTACCCCGAACCTTGAGCACTTCGCAAAAGTCCGGCGTCCTATTCAGCTATGATAACGCTTCACATTGAAAAGTTCTAATTGGTAATCAACTTTTATCTTAATTGGTAAGATACAATTGATTGAGTTGGTTTTCAAATTGGTTTTTTAACGGGAGATCCATATCGATTGGATTTATCACTTACCGTAACAGGATTAGCAGAGTAAATGGGTTTTGTCAGTTTGGACTTGGCAGCATTTCGCAGCGCTTGAACTTAGCTTAAGTCAACTTAACATAGGGCCACCAACATATTCACTGCAGTAAGGTCATAAAATCCTGCTCTGAAAGTACTTCGTGTTCCAGTAGCGCTTGAGCTACACGCTCAATTGCGCACCAGTTCTCACTGATCAGCTTATCTGTTTTGATAGTGGCGTCGTCAATCCAGGATTTTATTAAGGTTTCAGTATGTGCTTTAAAGTAAGTATCGCCAGTCCACTCTTTTAGCGCTGTCACATCCATATTGTAGCTTTTGGGATCCATGCCATATTTTGCTATAGCCATCCAGGCCGACCACATTGCGTGTCGCAAGTCACTGCTGGCACCATTATCCAGACCATCTTCGGCAAACTGTTTTACCTGCGCCGCTCTGCCAGCTAACGCCACGCAAGTGCGGGAAAACCAGTACGCTTTTGTGTAATCAATTTTTTGTTCACTGTCATACGCGACCATACCAAGAGTGTGCGCTCTGGGCACTACACTGATCTGCTCAATAGTTATCTCGGGCATCAGAACTTTTGAAATCACCGCATGGCCGGCTTCGTGGTAAGCCGTTTCGGCCAACGTTTTCTCACAACTGTTAAGCGAGCGCTTTGCGCCATAGCGAAGAATATTAACCTCTTCAATTAATGCACTCTCGCTTATTTTTTTACTGTTTTCGCCCAGAGCGCGCAATACCGCTTCTCGATGAATTTTCTCAAGATCGGCGCCGCTAAGCCCTGCGGTAAGGCTAACAATCAATTCTGGATTAATGTTTTTTTCATAGCAGTCGTTGCTCAGAAAGCGTTGAATAAACCACAGGCGTGCGCCTTTATCCAGGAAAGGTACTTCTACTTGCAGATCTAAACGGCCAGAGCGCAATAATGCCGCATCAAGTTTGTGCAAGTGGTTGGTTGCGGCAACGATAAACAACGGTTCTGTTTCCTGACAAAAGCCATCAATTTCTGTCAGCAGCCGGTTCATTAACGCGTCGCCCATCGGGCCTGCCTCACCTCGTTTCGGTAACGCATCAATTTCATCAATAAATAAAATACAGGGTGCGTACTTTCGCATGCGCTTGAATATTCGCTGCATCATTGAATCTGATAACAAATCGTTGCCAGAACAACTTATTATCGGTAGCTCAGCTTCGCAAGCCAACGCGCGCGCAAGGGTGGTTTTACCGGTACCGGGTGGGCCATATAAAATCATACCCTTTGGCATTTTAATACCGGCCCCGATTAACCAATCGCGGTTTTTAATAACTCTTATAGTTTCACTTAAGCGTTTTTTTATCGCGGCATGGCCAGCAATATCAGCAAACGTGATGTTGGGAATGTCTAAAACTACGCCACCACTCCCTTCAACATCTTCAACCCGTAACAGCATGTCCCGTATTGGAGCGTCTAACTGCAGCTGTAATGTCGAACCTACCTGCTTGCAGCTGAGATTAAAGCTCAATGTTTCATGGCGAGCCTGTAATTCCTGAAATAACTGGTCTAACGTTGCGTGCTGCAGAAAATGGGTTAACGCAGAAGAATAGATGACACTAACTTTGGCAATCTCTGCCTGGGGATACTGGCGAATAAAATCGGTAATCTGATCAATAATTTTCGCCGAAATATTGGCTTTAATATCGCGGACATCAAAAAATGGGGCAAAACTTACTACCAGTAGCTGTAGCAGGTTATCAGGTAACGCCTCAACATGAATTTGGCTTACCTGACTGAACGTCAGTAAATCTTTGTTCAGTTGTCGATTGGCAACCTGCATTAACTCCGGTAAACCTAATGCTTTAAACAGTAAAATACTGCCTTGAGATAAGCGTGATAGCAGTTCAGCCGGAATGGCACTTACCTGCCTGTCTCGTTCTATTTTAGTTTCGCTATGCAACTGCGCCAACAATGCTGCACGCGCTTTATCCGGGCTGGTTTCAACTGTTTTTAAATAATCTTTTTTAGTATAAACGCCACGCCCAAGATTAGAGGTAAATATAATAATGGTATTGCGAAAATCAATTTCCTGTTCAGTATATTCGTCAGCCAAGAAGCCCGTGGCCAACAAGCGCAATAACCCCATTAACACCTGGCTGTGGGCTTTTTCAAACTCATCGAATACGATGACTGCTTTGGGATGTTTTTTAACAAACTGCGTTAACTGACCTGGAGCTGCGTTATCATAAGTTTTCTTTGCCCCCACTAAGCCAAATGCTTCATTACCATTGGTATAGTGGGTCATATCGAACAGTTTGTAGTGATATGCGTTGCCCAGCTGAGCGGCAAATTGTTCTGCCAGAAAAGTTTTACCAGAAGCCGGCGGCCCGGCAAACAGGAATACGCCCTGCGGTTTATCCTTGTTTTTGTGCCATAACGCGGTGGCCATGCTGTCAATAAGGTGCTCTACCGCCAGGTCTTGTCCATATACGATATTAAGTAATGACGCTTTAAGTTGCTCTAGTTCAGCAAGTTTGGCCCGATATTCAGATTTACCTGCGGGGATCTGAAAAAGTACCAGTGAATTTATCCAATCAGCAGGCGCTGCGAAGGGCCGTAACTCAGCCAGTATTGCGCTCACCTTGGCTGAGAAGGGCACAATGTCTGCTTTCTCTGCAGCTTTTAACTCTGCATGGCCCACATTATTAAGATAAGTTGCAACTAACGCATCGCAATCTGCCGTCAGGGAAGACATTATTTTGGTCAGTTTAATGAAAAATGGCAGCTCTTTATCAACGGCAAACTGAACAAGGCATAAATAAGCCGCATGCAGATGAGTGTCTAAAATTTCTGGCGAATGCTCAGTCATGGCAATATGTTTAGAAAAAAGAAGAAGCGTTTTCAAATTAATACAACCTTATTTAATTAACGCATTGCGCTGTCTGATTTTTTAATCGATAACAAAAGCCGGAACTTACCTTTGCATTATTTTTTGATCAGTATAGAGAAAAACCATTTCGCAATACCACCCACAATTGTCTTTTTTTCAGCGCTTTGGGATGAAAGTGATTTTACTTTTGCCCGGAATTTATGATAGTTAATGACAACACGCCGCATTTTGCCAACGCGATACACATATTTTTCTACAGAGGTTTTTCATGAGTTTATTGCAGGATTATTCTGTTCTTTTCCAACAATTTTCTGAGCAACATAATAACTGGGATATCACTTCTGAAGATCCTTTTAGTATTTCCAGGGAGGAAAAAGAAGGTAGTTTGCCGCTGTCGATTAGTGTTTATGGTAACGAAACAAAAGCCCATATTTACTTTAACTTGTATCATAGCGAAACGTTTAAACAGCTCGCTCACAAGCTGTTAAAAATAAATCAGAAGCAAGAAATTCAAAAAGCAGATGAAGATTCAGGCCTGGTTATTGCTATAGATTCTGATGGTATTGCGGTTATTTTTGATGCCAGCGGTATCACGCCTGACGTGTTTGCAGATAACCTGAACAGCCTGATTGAAAAAGCAGAAACGGTGCTTGCTCAGGTCGTCACCAGTGCACACAAAATCGTTCAGAAAGCCAGTGATGAGGCAGCAGCGGAAGCTGCCCCTGTTGCTACAGCGGCCACTAATTTGCCTGTTGAAGAGATTGTGAAGCAATACTTTGACAGTGAAGACTATAAATACAGTTTTGATAAAGATAAAAAACGTTTTATTTTCGGGTTTACAACAGATAAGTATCTGAATATCAAGAATGAACCAAGTATAAGTATTGTCATTAATTATGCAGATAGCGATTTATTACGCTTCGAAACACCCTGGCTTTATCAGTTTGATTTGCAAAAAACAGATTACAGCTTAATAGCGTCTGCCATTGCCTGGTTTCAATTTGAATATAAATTTTTGTCCATGTCTCTTGATCCGGAAGACGGTGAGTTAAAAATTTCTATCGATATTCCAATAGGTGCCGGTACGATACATAGCAGCCAGATTAAACGCATGGTGTCGTTTATTCTTCAGTTCACTGAAAGCACCTACGAAGAGTATTTTGCACTACTGTTAAAAGATACTCATGCCGCTAAAGAAAAACTGAATACGTTGCTCGATGCCTATAAAGAACGCGTCTCTAATCGCCGTTGGTTTGAGGGCATCAAAAACAAACTGGATGACCTTACGGATGAACAGAAAAAAGCCATTGAGGGTATTCTGGGCCAGGACGCCAGTGAGCAAACCGTAAACGGTGGTATTTAATGAGCGGTCGCAAAAATAGTTCAATTGCAGGCTGGCTTAACCGTACCTTTAATAGCCCCGTCAGTCACCTTGTTATCTCTACGTTGCTGTTTGGTATCTTAACCTTTGTTTTGTTCTGGTTAACTTTAAAATTCAACTTATTACCGCAGGAACTGCTACCCAGCAAATTGTCTCAGGAAAACACCGGGCTTTTTGATGCGCTCGGTGGCTGGGCGCTTGGCTTTGCTGGTGCTTTGGTCGCCATTCGGATTGCAGGCTTAGCGGCAAATATTCAACAGAACGATTCAATCAGAGAGCAGGTAAATGTTTGGGCCAGCCATGTTGAACATATTTCTAATTTGAACTCACGTTTAACCCGCGCAACGTATGATGCCAAGCGCGCTTGTGCGGCGGTTTTGTTACATGCCGAAGAAATCTATAGAACGGAGGAGTTGCCATCGCGCATTGCGCCCCATCTTAGCAACCGGGTAAACCGTGCAAATAAACCCTCACCAATACCCAGAGAGTCTTTCGTTTCAGAAGAGCGCCTGCAACTGAAGCTTGAGGAGAAGTTGGAGATAGTGGTTGAGGCTATTGAAGAAGCGTTTAAAGACTCTGTTTTTCGTTCAGTGCTGGAACATGCCAATAATTCAGAGTCTGCGGAGCATGGCAGTGAGCCGCTTATTGCTAACTATTTTGTGGATAGTGCCAGTAGAAGAAAAGTTATAGAGATCATTGAGAAGGACACATGTTTTTTTAATATCAGCGAAGGGCTTAACCGTGGTTCCCGTAATTTTGGTGTTGGCTTAATGGAGCTAAGGGCTAAGGAGTTGTTTCAGCATTTCCGTAAAGATTTAATGCGCATCACTGAATTTCAACAACAAGAAACGGATATTAACGGTAAGCGAATGGAAATTTCAGATGCAGCCTGGTTGTTTCTTGGCCTGTTGTTATTGCGAAGTAAGGGCAATACTATCCAACGAAGTCAGAATCATGGGTTTATTTTTATAGCATTATTGCTAGGCTCTTTACCAACAGATGAAACCGTTAGCAAATATCTGACGGTGAAGGCAACAGATGTTGAAAAAACGTACTCAAAAGAAGGTAATGCACACCTGAAAATGGAGATTAAAGAACTCTCAAAACGTTTGTACTTTGTTAAAGGAGAGGAATTAAAGGAATTAGCTGAGTTGATTGCAACCTGTAATGACAACCTCGAATATCTGGAAGTGTTTGCTAAAAATACGGGTATTAGTACCACTTACGATGGTGACGGCGCGCCAGGTATTACCAAATTGGTTGAAGATGAAAATGCTCAAGATGGTAGCAAAGGTGTATTGGCAGAAGATACCCGTAAAAAAGGCTGATGTTAAATTAGGCTGCAGCGGGTTGCTATCGATTTGTATTATATGTACTTATTTAGAATTGCACCAAAAAATAGCCATTGCCTGATCAACATTATCAACTAAAGTTATTTCCAAATGGTATAAGCTTATATTATATTAGCATACACTTAACTCGGCTGATCCGGTTACCAGGCATAGGGAGCAACCATAATGAGCTATCAGGTAAAAGCATTTTTAGATAATGACAGTGAAACATTCAGCTATGTTGTTACCGATAACGCGACCAGCAAAGCGGTAATTATTGACCCGGTATTGGATTTTGACTACAAAGCCGGTCGCACCAGCACGGACAGTGCAGAGCAGATACTGGATTATATCAAGCATCATAAGCTGACGGTTGAGTGGGTGTTAGAAACCCACGCCCATGCCGATCATTTATCTGCCGCACCGTTTTTGCGCAGCAAATTGGGTGCAAAAGTGGCAATAGGCGCTGAAATTACTCAGGTTCAAACCATTTTTAAAGAGGTCTTTAACCTCGAAAAAGAATTTTTACCCAATGGTTCACAGTTCGACCGCTTGTTTGCCGATGGCGATACGCTGCAGGTCGGGGATCTGTCTATCCGGGCCATGCACTTACCCGGCCATACCCCGGCCGATTTAGCGTATGTTATTAACGAGCAAGCGGCTTTCGTCGGTGATACGCTGTTTATGCCCGATGTCGGTACTGCGCGTTGTGACTTCCCCGGAGGCAGTGCTGAGACACTGTTCGATTCCATCGAAAAGTTACTGTCGCTGCCGGCTGATACCGAAGTTTATATTTGTCATGATTATCCACCGGCTGGTCGAAAACATGAATATCTGACCACTGTAAGCCAACAAAAGCAGCATAATATTCATGTTGGTGGCGGGGTAAGCAAAGCCGATTTTGTGAAACGTCGGGAGACTCGCGACGCAACGTTGGCGATGCCGCGGCTTATTTTGCCGTCGGTACAGGTAAATATCCGGGGTGGCCAGTTGCCGCCGGCAGAAGACAACGGTGCGACCTACTTAAAAGTGCCTATTAATCTATTATAAAAACAGGCGCTAAATGCGCCTGTTTAATTTACAACTTCGTCTTTATTGCCGGCAGTTAACCATCAATCTTCAAATTGCCATTGTTAATCAGGTTATCAATAATGGCCTGAGTATCGGCGCCAAAACTGCTTAAGTCTACGCCTTCAAGTACAATTTGCTGGCTAACATTGCCTGCGCCTGTGTGCTTAATATTAATGGTAGTGTTGCCGCCACTGACAGTAAAGCTCAGGTAATCAGTAATATTATCGCTGTTTTCACCCTGTAACAGGTCACGCAGGTCAATTACATCACCCTGTGCGGTGTTGAAGTCTTTTATCACATCAACAGCAGCGGTAGCATTGCCCTGATCACCTAATTGCCAGGCGAATACATCAGAATCGGTGCCGCCGGTCAGCGTATCGTTACCTTTGCCACCGAACAATATATCGTTCCCTGCTCCGGCGTTAATCGTGTCATTGCCAATACCACCGTAAATAACATCATTGCCGGCGCCGGAATTAACAATGTCGTTGCCGCCATAAGCCATGATTAAATCGCCAGCATCTGTACCTGTAATGGTTTGTGGCGAATCATTGCCTGACAACACCGTATTACTCGTTTGCGACAAATCAATGGTAATAATGTCTGATACCGAGGTGCTTGACGTGCCATCAGTTGTGGTTGCGGTTACAGTCAAATTGAGCTGACCGTTATAGCCAACCGGGGTAAGTATACTTAACCCTTCCAACTCTGCCTGGGTTAGCGTCCAGCTACCATCCGCGTTTTTAATACCTGCTGTCAGCAAGGCATCAGTAGGTACGCCGGTAATGGTGACAAACAAGCTCTCACTGGCATCCACTACTGCTGCAGTAATGTTCAGGTCAACCATATCGCCGTATGTAACACCCTCAACAGTAATGGTCGCGGCAGATAGATTCAGCTGAGAATCCTTGCCACTATCTCTGCCGTTGATAATTACCCAGTCAAACTTATACAGGCCATCCTGAGTTGCGGTGAAGTTAAAGGTGCCGTTACCATTGACTGAAGCACCCAAAAATTCAGAAGAGGTAATTAATTGGGTTGTTTTGCTGCCATCTGGTGCAGTAATAATCACCAGAACAAAGTCGTTAAATCCAGACTGGATTTCACTGACGAGGTTCTCGCCGTTAATAAACTGCCAGTTAATACCAACCGACATTCCATTGTTTAAATTAACGGTGCTCGAGGTATAGTTGCCATCTATTGCATCAATATTGCCCGGGTCATTTAACACTCCAGATGGTGCGGCAAAACCGTCCAAAAAGCCACTGGTTAAGCCAAGCGCTTGTTCCAGTGAGGCCTGACTTAAACCTTCGCCTGACCTCACACCGTTCGCGCCGGTGGTAATGGACGTGGCGCCTGCCTGGGTTGATACCGCATCTGCCACTTGCAGCATTGCCGCATCCGCAACTGGAGCTACAACAATGTTCAGGGTTGCTGACGACGTGCCACCTTGGCCATCAGAAATGGTGTAGCCAACAGTTGGCGGGGTCCCGCTCCAGTTGGCCACCGGAGTAAAGGTAAAGCTACCGTTGGCGTTTAGCTGAAAGGTCCCCTGATTTTCAATAACGACTGCACTGCCTGCCAGGTAGCTCTGACCGTTGATAATAAAGCTTTCAACAACTAAAGAATTACTATCAACATCGACATCGTTCGTCAGTACACTGGCCGTTAACACCTGATCTTCATTGACGGTGAAAGTCGAATTGTTTGCAACCGGCGTACTGTTGATCGATGCAGTATCACCTGTACCAGCATTACCTGCTATGTCTGTGTAACTGCCATTTGCTACTGCAATTGATATTGCTGCAGTGCCATTTGCTACAAAGGTCGCAGTCCAGACATTCGGATTGGTCGGATCCTGAGTTAACCCAGTTAACACACCACCTGTTACCGCGATATCTGCCAGAGTAAAGCCGGCAACTTGCTCACTGAACGTAAAGGATACCGTCGTCGACTCATTGGCAGCTAAGGTTGTTGCATCTGTTGTTATATCGACAGATGGTGCAGTGGTATCCAGCACGGCACTGTCAGAGCCAGTGGCGCCGGTATTGCCGGCCACATCAGTAATGCTGGCGGTAACGGTTAAAGTCGCACCTTCAGCCGGGGCAGCAACGGTGGTTAGTACAACACCGGCATCAATCTGCGCCTGGGTCAGCACGATGGCCACACCATTGACGGTTAAGGTATCGCCTGCCAGAGCGCCGGTATCCGCTAAAGAAATAGTGACGTTGATGGCACCATCAAGCTCGCTGTTGCTGATAAAGCCGTCGTTGTTGGCATCTTCGGTGATCGTCACACCAGGCGCGTTTGGTGCGGTGGTATCAACGGTATGGGTAGACGAACCGGTTGATTCAACAGTATTGCCTGCTGCATCAGAAGAGCTGACAACCACATCAAATTCGGTGTCTGCGGCTAAATCGCTACCAGCGACATCCACACTCCAGCTACCATCGGCTTGCACGGTCGTCGTATAGGTCGTGCCATTAATGATCATGGTGACCACATCGCCTGGTGCAATGTCGCCG
Organism: Arsukibacterium sp. UBA3155; assembly: GCA_002364615.1. Classification (GTDB taxonomy): domain Bacteria; phylum Pseudomonadota; class Gammaproteobacteria; order Enterobacterales; family Alteromonadaceae; genus Alishewanella. The sequence continues at coordinate 16,816 of DEYP01000001.1, forward strand.
CCAGTGGCGCTGCCGGTAACTGCGATGGTGCCAGCCGCTTCTGCGGCATTAACGATATCATCGGCAGTAATGTCATTCACGGTGACGGTGCCGACATCGGCACTTAAATCAACAGTATGCGTTGAAGTCCCAGTTGAGTCGACAGTATTACCGGCTGCGTCAGAGGAGGTAACGGTAACCGTGAATTCAGTATCGGCGGCTAAATCGCTACCGGCGACATCCACACTCCAGCTACCATCGGCTTGCACGGTGGTGGTGTAAGTAGTGCCATTGATGATCATAGTCACCACATCGCCTGGGGCGATATCACCACCAGTGGCGCTGCCGGTAACTGCGATGGTACTCGCCACTTCTGCGGCGTTAACGATATCAT
>DEYP01000027.1 GCA_002364615.1 Arsukibacterium sp. UBA3155
ACCATTAAATCCGTATACCCGAAACCATTAAGGGGGCATTTTGACCAACTCAAACACCCCGCGAACCATCTCAAAGCAAGTCAATAGGTTAATATCAAAATTAAACCTGAAGGCACCACCGGTTTATGTAAAAGTGCAGCCTGAATCAGGCGCGATAGTGAGCGAATGCTTTCCGAATGTAGAACGCAAAGTTCTCTCAAGTGGCGGGAAAATGCTTTGCGGGTGGCAGATTTGGGAGTGGCCAAATGTCATGATAGAAGCAGAGTTTCATGCTATTTGGCAAAGCCCGGAAGGGGACTGGGTCGATATCACACCGAAGCAAGATGAAGAACAGACTATTTTGTTCGCTCACACTCCAAAGCGGCCATATGACGGCAAACGTGTTGACAATGTAAGACTCGCGTTACGTGATGACACCATCATTCATCACTTTATCCAAATATCTGAACTTATCAGCAAAGCTTTACAGGATGGCCGCGAATTCGAGTACGGTTTTATAACTGTACCTGAAGCAAAAATGAAACCACTTATGGAAGCCAAAAGATTTCTATTGGGGGCGCTAAAAGCGGGGTATAGAGATCACGATACGTGTTGTTGCAAGAGTTCTATTAAATACAAGCGATGCTGCGGAAAGGAAATTCAGAAATATATTTCTGAATCAGTTAGATAATATACTTTTCATGAGAAATTTCCAGAATCCCGGCAAACCCTCTTTTAGTATTGTGCTGTATTCTATAAGTTTATCGCCAGCACATTCTTTGTAACCACTTTCGCTGATAAAGTCATGGTTCGAGTGCCTTGATACCCACCTGGATAATAATGCCGTTTTCATCTAGTTCACGCACGGTCAGCACAAGTTGATCTAACCTCACCTGGTCACCAATAACCACCCGGCGGTGGAATCGTTCGCTGATATAAGATGACAGACTTTGTTTTTTATTCTGATCATCCATATTAATGGTATAAAATGCGTCTAAATCTGCCAGACTTACTTCGCCATTCAATACAAAGTCGCCAAAGAAGTTGCTGTTAGTCAAGCCGGAAGTATCCGCTTCACTGGCGAGCACTTCACTAATTTTCTTAACGTCTTTCAGCCTCGCCAACACCATCACGGTATCGCGACTGTTGAACACCGGTTCGTTCACAGGTAGCTGCCATTCGCCATCACGAATGATACCTAAAAACTGCACATCCACGCTGAATTTAAGGTCCTGCCAGCATACGCCACGGATCGGTGACTGATCTTCAACCGCAAACGCTAACACCTCCATCACATCTTTACTGGGGATGGCATCTAACGGCATCGCCTGATCCGGTTCGAGTTCACCTGGCACTTCCAGTTTTAACCACCGGGCTACCGGTACCAGCGTCCAGCCTTGCAATACCAATGAAACAATGACCACCACAAAAGCAACGTCAAAATACAAATGCTCGTTTGGTGCGCCAGCCAGCCAGGGAAACAGTGCAAGAATAATAGGTACGGCACCACGTAAACCGACCCAGCTGATAAAAATCTGATCTTTAATCGGGAATCGAAATGGGATTAAACTAATGAGTACCGCCAATGGCCGGGCAATAAAAATTAATATGCCGGCTAAAATTAGCGCATCAATTAAATGTTCTTTTAAGTTAGATGGTACAACCAATAAACCGAGCATCAGAAACATGCTGATCTGGCTTATCCAGGCCAGGCCATCGTGCATTCTTAAGATATGAATAATTTGCGGTAACCTGGCATTTCCCACCAGATACCCCATCAGATAAACAGCTAAAAAACCGCTACCACCAAAACTATTAGTAATGGCATAGATAAAGATACTACTGGCAACGGCGAGCAAAGGAAAAAAAGCAAAACTTAACGGCAGTCTGCGGCATAAAAACACAAAAACCCGCCCTGCTCCATACCCCATGGCACCACCAACAACAGCTTGCTGTAGAAATGACAACAAAACCAGCCAATCAAGTGTTGCATCCTGGGCTAACACACTAACTAAGGTAAGAGTTAGCATTACCGCCATCGGATCATTACTGCCCGACTCTATTTCCAATGTTGATGCAACCCGTTGTTTTATTCTCAGTCGCTGGGACTGAAATATTGAAAACACCGCTGCAGCATCGGTAGAGCTTAGTATTGCACCCAGCAGAAGCCCTTCAACAACAGAAAGGTTAAGCAAATAGGCTGCTGATAAGCCCACAACGCCACATGTTATAACTACGCCAAGGGTTGCCAACATGGATGCGGGTGCCAACGCCACCCTGAAGCGTTCAGGATGCGTTCGCATGCCACCGTCGAACAGAATAATAACCAGCGCTATAGACCCTATCAGAAATGCGGTTTGCGGATCATCAAACTGAATACCAACGATGCCATCTTCGCCGGCCAACATGCCGACGATAAGAAATATGAGTAGCATTGGCGCGCCCAATCGCGCCGAGATTAAAGTCGCTATAATACTAACGAAGAATAATAACCCGCCAATTAAGATGGTGAGGTTTATCGTGTCCATAAAAACCTCCTTATTTCTTTTTAGCTCTACGCTTTAGCGTTGATTACTTCGTTGACAATAGCTTGTAGCGCCAATAACGGCGAAGTGGCCTGCGTGATTGGCCGACCGATAACCAGGTAGTCGACCCCTGCCTGCACTGCTGCTGCAGGTGTCATAATTCGTTTCTGATCATCTGCATTAGCACTTGCCGGGCGAATGCCAGGTGTCACTAACTGAAAATTTTTGCCAAATTGTTGTTTTAATGCAACCGCTTCCTGGGCCGAACACACGACACCATCTAAACCACTGTTCGCGGCTAATGTTGCCAGTTTTTGTACTTGCTGTGCCGGGGTCAGTGTGATGCCCATTTCAGTCAAATCACTTTGCTCCATGCTGGTCAGCACGGTTACTGCAATAAGTTTTGGTTTGTTGATACCAAAACGTTGTAGCGAGTCTCTGGCAGCCGACATCATTTTACTGCCGCCGCTGGCATGAACATTGACCATCCATACCCCAAGATCTGCGGCTGCCTGCACAGCTTTAGCTACCGTATTAGGAATATCATGAAATTTGAGATCAAGAAATACTTCAAAATGACGACGCTGTAGTTCTGTTACAAACGCAGGTCCAAAATGGGTAAACATTTCTTTGCCCACTTTTAACCGGCACAGCGCTGGATCAAGCTTGGCCACTAGATTAAGGGCTTCAGTCTGATTAGCGTAATCAAGCGCGACCACAACAGGCGTGTTACAAGACATCGGTGTTCCTTTTGCACAGGTAAAATTCTAACGGCCGTCAATACCGGTAATTGGCTCTACTGTCTCCCATTGCTGGCAAGATGGACATAACCAGTATTGCTGACGGGTCTTAAAACCGCAATTGCGGCAACTGTATAACACTTTGTTAGCAAGGTAAGCTTGTACCAGCTCCTCGACGGAAAGCAACGCTTCTGCCGCCGCAGTTGATTGATGCTGACGAACCTGCAACAGTTTCTGAAACAACCGGATACTGGGTTGTTGTTGTAACTTGTCCAGTAAAAACTGTTCTGCTGCCTTAGCTGAGCCATGCTCTGCCAGCCAGTCGGCCAGTAAACCACTTGCCGTCACATTGTGCTGTTTATTGGCTAGCTGGCTAAGCAACTGATACCACTGATCACCTGAAAATTCGCACTGTTGTAACAGTGGCAGTATTTCAGCGCTCCATTGGGGCTTCTGTTTAATAATACTGAGTAATGGTTCCTTTGCCAGATCGCCCTGCTCTGCCGTTAAATAAAACGTAGCCAGAGCAAAACGCGGCCGGATCGCAAGTGGATTAGTTTGAATCAGTTGTTGTAAACGCGCAACGTCGGGTTCGTTATGCATTGCCTCAACGGCCATATTTGCCAGCGCGATTTTCAAAGAGCGTGATTCGCTATTGTTTACTTCAGTCTCAAATGCCCGCGTTTTGTGCCAGTCATGGCTGGCCGTAAAAATACTAAATAATTGCTTTAACGCCGGCTCACGCCAGCGATTGCTGTTTACCAGTGGCGTTGCCAGACTTTCCGCTCGATCATATAGCCCGGCAGAAAAATAATCTTTTGCCAGTTCGTACTCAATTTGCTGTGCCTGAGGTTTAGCTAACTTTAACTGATGAAGCTTTTCATGAATGCGAATGGCCTTGTCCCAATCACCTTTACGGCGAAACAGGTTTGCCAGCGCTAAATAGGTTTCAATGGTAGCCGCTTCGATATCAAGCAGTTCCAATAACTGCTCAATAGCCTTATCTTCCTGATCTGTCAGTAAAAAGTTAAGGCCGGAGGAAAGGTTTCGGGTAACGCTGGCACGGTCTTTTAATTCAGTATGTTTGACGCTATTTCTACCCATAAACCAGCCGTAAGCGGCGGCAACAGGAAGTAACAAAAATAGCAATTCCAACATAAAAGTCAGGTTTTCTCTGGGGTAGTTTTAAGCCAGTTTTTGGTTCGACGGATCATCCTTAACCAGGCCGCAATTATAAGCCCAAGAATGACACCGGTAACTAAAAAAATTATTGCAATATCAACGACTCGCAACTGCAGTTTAATAATAAGAAAATGGATATCTGTTACTTGCTGGTTAATAGCACCAAATACAAACCCTATTACCAGAAAAGCAATAATCAGTATCAGATACAGTAATCTGCTCAAAAGACACTCCGTGTACTGCAATAGCCCTGATTAGGGATCAGGTATTATCTTTGACCCGATCGCGTAACTCTTTACCTGGCTTAAAGTGCGGGACGTGTTTACCGTCTAATTCTACTTTATCACCGGTTTTAGGATTGCGACCAATGCGGGGAGCACGGTAATGCAGTGAAAAACTGCCAAAACCGCGAATTTCAATACGTTCATTCGCTGACAGTGACTGGGCCATCTGTTCCAGAATTTCTTTAACAGATGCTTCGACATCCTTGACTTGAATATGCGGGAAATCGGTTGCTAATTTTTCAATCAATTCAGACTTGGTCATAGACCCTCCTGCAAAACCCAAATGGTAAAGCAAGGGGCAGATGCCCCCTGCTTCGCTAGCAATTAATCCTGCTTCTGAGCAGCTTTAAATGCTTCGGCCATAGCGTTACCACCGAAGTCAGCTTCTTGCTGCTTGGTATTAACGGTATCCATAGCTTCTTTTTCTTCAGCTTCGAATTTCGCTTTGATTGACAGGCTGATTACGCGGTTCTTGCGATCAACACCCATTAAACGAGCTTCAACTTCTTCGCCTACTTTCAGTACTGTTGAGGCATCTTCAATACGCTCACGCGCGATATCAGAAACCCGGATGTAACCTTCAACTGCGCCTTCTAACATCACAGCAGCGCCTTTAGCGTCAACGGCAGTAACTTCACCTTTAACGATAGCACCTTTTTTGTTGTCAGCAAGGTAACCATTGAACGGATCTTCATCCAGTTGTTTGATACCTAAAGAAATGCGCTCACGCTCTGGGTCAACTTGTAACACAACCGCGTGTACTTCGTCACCTTTCTTGAATTCACGAACCGCTTCTTCACCAGTCGCGTTCCAGCTAATATCAGATAAGTGAACCAAGCCATCAATGCCGCCGTCTAAGCCGATAAAGATACCGAAGTCGGTGATTGACTTGATCTTACCGCTAACCCGGTCGTTCTTGTTGAAACCTTTAGCAAACTCTTCCCATGGGTTAGCTTTACACTGTTTCAGGCCTAAAGAAATACGACGACGTTCTTCGTCAATTTCCAGTACCATCACTTCAACAGTGTCACCTAAGTTAACCACTTTAGATGGGTGAATATTTTTGTTAGTCCAGTCCATTTCTGAAACGTGAACTAAGCCTTCAACGCCTTCTTCGATTTCCACGAAGCAGCCGTAGTCAGTTAAGTTGGTTACGCGACCAGTGATGCGAGCACCTTCTGGGTAACGTGAGGCAATAGCGGCCCATGGATCTTCACCCATTTGCTTCAGACCTAAAGATACACGTTGCTTCTCGCGGTCAAATTTCAGTACTTTAACTGGAATTTCGTCGCCAACATTAACAATTTCGCTTGGGTGCTTAACACGCTTCCATGCCATATCAGTGATATGCAGTAAGCCGTCTACGCCACCTAAATCAACGAATGCACCGTAGTCAGTCAGGTTCTTAACGATACCTTTAACTTCCATGCCTTCTTCTAAAGTTTCTAGCAGCTGATCACGTTCCTGGCTGCTTTCTGACTCGATCACCGCACGACGTGAAACCACCACGTTGTTACGCTTCTGATCCAGCTTGATAACTTTGAATTCAAGTTCTTTGTTTTCCAGGTGCAAGGTGTCACGTACTGGACGGACATCTACTAATGAACCTGGCAGGAAGGCACGAATACCGTCGACTTCAACCGTAAAACCACCTTTAACTTTACCAGTGATAACACCAATAACAGTTTCTTTATCTTCGCAAGCTTTTTCCAGGCGAACCCAGGCCTCATGGCGCTTAGCTTTTTCACGAGATAACAAGGTCTCACCGAAACCATCTTCAATAGCGTCTAACGCTACGTCAATGATGTCACCAACGCTAACTTCGATTTCACCGCTTAGCGATTTGAACTGCTCAACAGGGATCGCAGCTTCTGATTTAAGACCGGCGTCAACCATAACAACGTCTTTCAGAACAGCAACAACGGTACCTTTAACAATGGCACCTGGGCGGGTTTCGATGGTCTTGAGGCTTTCCTCAAATAATTGTGCAAAATTTTCAGTCATAGTCACTTTTTCAGTTAAGTGCTCCACTTCGCGTCATGCGTTATGGGGTTGCTAAGTTTACCGGCAACAATCCGTGTTACTGGCTGTCCAAAATGCGGGTTCGGTGTATTAGCTTACTTTAAGCAGCGTATTGCTGTTAATGTAATTAATAACCTCTGCCAGCACTTGTTCAATGGCTTTATTTGTCGAATCCAGCATATATGCATCGGCAGCGGGTTTTAACGGCGCTGTTGCCCGGTTCATATCGCGCTCATCACGCGCCTGGATCTCGTGCAAAAGGGCGTCGATGTTAACATCCAGACCCTTTTGTTTCAACTCTAAATATCTGCGGTTGGCGCGTTCCGCAGGGTCAGCAGTTAAAAATATTTTAACTTCTGCCTGAGGGAACACAACTGTGCCCATATCACGGCCATCTGCTACCAAACCGGGTGCCTCAGCAAAGGCACGTTGCCGACGTAACAGTGCTTCACGAACCCGGGGCAATGAAGCAATTTTTGATGCTTCGTCTGCCACTTCCTGAGTACGGATAGTGTGTGATACATTTTCGCCTTCCAGGGTAACTTTGGTATTACCCTGTTCGTCTGCACTAAACTGCACATCCAGGTGCGCCGCCAGTGGTTGTAATGCTTCTTCGTCATCTGCAGAAATTTGATGATGCATTGCCGCCAGTGCCAGTACCCGATAGATAGCGCCACTGTCGAGTAATTGCCAACCTAACTTCTGAGCCAGTAAACGGCTTAATGTGCCTTTACCTGAGCCTCCCGGGCCATCGATGGTAATTACTGGTGCATGTTGCGGCATCCTACCTCCTAAAGAGCATTAATTTGCTATTTCAAATTTTAAAACCGCCATATTATACAGGTTTTTGCGACAAAAGCTGTGTTTAGTTACGATAAAGATACTACTCAGGGCGCAGTTTGAACAACTGCGCCTGTTCCTATTAACTTTGTATTAGCATTGCAGACTTTTAAATAAGGAAAAATAACCGGGAAATGTTTTTGCCGTGCAATCCGGATCTTCTATGGTCACACTGGTCTCGCTCAATGCCACTAAAGAGAAACACATCGCCATCCGGTGATCGTTATAAGTTGCAATACTGGCGTGCTTAAGCATAGCCGGCGGCGTTACTTTAAGGTAGTCATGGCCTTCTTCTACTTCGGCGCCCACTTTTCGAAGCTCAGTTGCCATAGCAGTCAGGCGATCGGTTTCTTTGACCCGCCAGTTATACACATTTCGAATAACCGATGGCCCACTGGCAAATAACGCTGTGGTAGCGATAGTCATGGCGGCATCCGGAATAGCATTGTAGTCGCGATCTATACCCTTCAGCTCACTACGCGTAACCATAATGTAGTCATCGCCCCACTCGACCTCAGCGCCCATTGCTTGTAGTGCATCGGCAAAATGAATATCACCCTGCACCGCATGTTTACCAATACCGGTAACCTTTATGCTGCCGCCTTTAATCGCTGCCGCCGCCAGAAAATAAGATGCCGATGAGGCATCGCCTTCTACCAGCCAATGGCCCGGCGAGCGGTATTGCTGATTACCTCTGATGTTAAAGCGCGTGTAATCATGGTTTTGCACCTCAACGCCAAAACGTTTCATCAGCGCCAATGTAATATCAATATAGGGCTTGGATACCAGCTCGCCGGTAATGTCTATTTCGCTGTCACCATCAAGCAGCGGCGCTACCATCAGCACAGCCGTTAAAAACTGACTGGAAATACTGCCGTCAATTTGCATGCTGCCACCCTGCAATGCTTTGCCTCTGACGTGTAATGGCGGAAAATTTTCACTGCCGATATAACCAATATCAGCCTGCCATTGACGCAGCGCATCCACCAGGTGGCCAATCGGCCGCTCGTACATTCGTGGCTCGCCAGTTAAGGTAACATCGACATTGGATGCCGCCAGAGCAGCAGTTAGGGGCCGCATTGCGGTACCGGCGTTGCCGAGAAACAGGGTTAACGCCTGCGGATGGTCAAACAGGCCGCCAATGCCATGCACGTCGCACTTAGTGCGACAGGCAGACAATGTGTAGCGGATACCCAGTGCCGTTAATGCATTGAGCATATGTTTAATATCATCGCTATCAAGCAAGTTAGTAATGTGCGTGGTACCTTCTGCCAGCGCCGCTAACAGCAAGACCCGGTTAGAAATACTTTTGGAGCCGGGTAAATGTACTTCACCGGCCATTTTTGCAATAGGCTCAATGGTTAATGTCTTCATCCGTTTACCCGCTCAAATTCCTGCATAAAACTGACCAGTGTCTGGACACCTTCCAGCGGCATGGCATTGTAAATACTGGCCCGCATTCCCCCGACCATTCTATGCCCCTTCAATGCCAGCAAGCCATGTAACTCAGCCTGCTCGACAAACATGTCGTTTAAACGCTCATCAGCCAGGAAAAACGGTACGTTCATCCATGACCGATATGTTTTTGCTACATCATTACTGTAAAAATAACTTTTATCAATATAATCATACAGTAAGCTTGCCTTTATTTGGTTACGCGTTGCCATTTCAGTAACGCCACCCTGCTGTTTCAGCCATTTGAATACTAAGCCGGCTAAATACCAGGCGAACGTGGGCGGAGTATTAAACATGCTGTCATTTTCAGCCGCCAGACGATAATCCAGTACCGCAGGGATAGCCGCAGCTGATGACGGCAGTAAGTCGTCCCTGACAATCGCCAGGGTTAATCCTGAGGGGCCTATATTTTTCTGTGCGCCAGCGTAAATAACGCCATAGCGGCTGATATCTATGGGTCTTGATAAAATAGTGGATGACAAATCTGCAACAATCGGTACTTCCGTTTCAGGTAATCCGGTAAATTCAATACCATCGACTGTTTCATTTGGACAGCAGTGTATAAAGGCGGCGTTGCGGTTAAGTTGCCACTGCTCCGGGTCAATAAGCGTGCGTAGCTTGTCATCGGTATTAGTCCGGATATCCTGCACATTCAACTGGCCGTATTTATGCCCTTCTTCCACCGCTGCTTTAGACCAGGCACCAGAGATAATATAATCCGCAGTGCGGTTACCGGCACTTTCCCTGGCATTAAACAGGTTAAGCGGTACCGCAGAGAACTGACCGCGTCCACCGCCATGCATAAACAGCACTTTATAATTGGCTGGAATAGACAGCAGATCACGTAAATCCTGCTCAGCCTCGGCGGCCACTTTAATAAACGCTTTACTGCGATGGCTTACCTCCATTACCGAGCAACCCTGCTGTTGCCAGTTAATAAATTCCTGCTGTGCCTGCTGCATTACAGCGGTGGGTAACATGGCCGGTCCGGCACAAAAATTAAAGGTAGTCATGTGTTACGGCTCTCTATTCTATTCTCAACAAAGATTTAAAATCAGCTAAAAAAAACGAGCGCTACTGCGCCCGTTTTCGGATGAATTATGACTGCTCAGGATCGTTATCTTGTGCTAACTGACTGTCCTGTAGATCAGGGCCTGCCACATCTGCACTGTTTGCCGTATCTGCAGAGTCTGCATTTTCAGCAGCGGCCGAAATTAAGCCTGCATCATCTTCACTATCATGGGGTAAGTCTTGCTCCTGAATTTCGTCGACTTTCGCTACCCCAACCACTTTCTCCTGCTCCTGAGTGCGGATCAGGATAACGCCCTGGGTGTTACGGCCAACTTCAGACACTTCTTTAACCCGCGTTCGTACCAGGGTGCCACGGTTTGAAATCATCATAATTTCGTCCGTTTCGCTAACCTGTACTGCGCCGACTACCAAGCCATTACGTTCTGACACTTTAATAGACACTACGCCCTGGGTGGCCCGACTCTTCGCCGGATACTCGGTTAGTGATGTCCGTTTGCCATAGCCATTTTCAGTTACCGTTAATACGGCGCCATCCCCTTTTGGAATGATTAATGATACAACTGAGCCACCTTCGCGCAGACGAATACCACGTACCCCGGTAGCCGTGCGTCCCATACCCCGAACTTGATCTTCGGTAAAGCGCACCACTTTTCCATCATCAGAGAACAGCATAATTTCATTGCTGCCATCGGTGATATCGACACCAATCAGGTGATCGCCTTCGTTCAGGTTTACCGCAATAATTCCGTTTGAGCGTGGCCGTGAATAATCGGTAAGCGCCGTTTTCTTAACGGTACCGTTAGCCGTTGCCATGAACACGTATTTACCTTCTTCATACTCACGTACCGGCAGAATTGCGTTAATCCGCTCGCCCTGCTCCAGCGGCAACAAGTTAACAATCGGCTTACCGCGGGCGGTACGACTGGCCAATGGTAACTGATATACCTTCATCCAGTACAAGCGACCCCTGTTAGAGAAACACAAGATGGTGTCATGGGTGCTGGCAACAAGCAGTTTATCGACAAAATCTTCGTCTTTAACCGTGGTAGCCGCTTTACCCTTGCCACCGCGACGCTGTGCTTCATAATCTGACAGTGGCTGATATTTGGCATACCCCAGATGCGAAAGAGTGACGACCACATCTTCTTCAGTGATTAAGTCTTCCATATTAATATCCAGCATATTGTCCTGGATATCAGTACGGCGCGCATCGCCGTATTGGGCTTTGGCCGCCTCTAACTCTTCACAAATCACTTCCATTAATCGCTCTGGGCTAGCCAGAATGTGTAATAACTCAGCGATTACTTCTAATAATTGCTTATATTCGTCCAGAATTTTCTCATGCTCTAAGCCGGTCAGCTTATGCAAACGTAAATCCAGAATAGCTTGTGCTTGCTGTTCCGTTAAAAAATAGAAATTGTCACGAATACCGAAATGCTCTTCCAACCATTCCGGCCGGGCTGCATCTTTGCCAGCGCGTTCAAGCATGGCGCTGACATCACCCAGCTGCCAGCCGCGTTCAACTAGGCCTGCTTTTGCTTCTGCCGGGCTGGCTGAGGTTTTAATCAGTTCAATGATTTCATCGATATTCGCCAGCGCAATCGCCAGACCTTCCAGAATGTGAGCGCGGTCACGGGCTTTGCGTAAGTCGTAAACCGTACGGCGGGTTACCACTTCGCGGCGGTGCAGCACAAAGCATTCCAGCATTTGCTTTAGGCTAAGCAATTTCGGCTGGCCATCATCCAGCGCCACCATGTTAATGCCAAACACCGTTTGCATCTGCGTATTGGAATATAACTGATTAAGCATCACGTCAGATGATTCGCCGCGTTTCAGCTCGATAACAATGCGCATACCGTCTTTATCAGACTCATCACGCAAGGCTGAAATACCTTCAATCCGCTTTTCTTTAACCAGCTCAGCAATTTTTTCAATTAAACGTGCTTTGTTAACCTGGTAAGGCAGTTCGTTAACGATAATGGTCTCTCGACCCGTTTTCTCGTCTGTCTCGATACAGGTTTTACTGCGAATGTATACCTTGCCACGACCGGTACGATAGGCTTCTTCTATCCCTTTACGGCCATTAATTATGGCAGCTGTCGGGAAATCAGGGCCTGGAATAAATTGCATCAGTTCATGCAGCTCAATGTCCGGGTTAGCAATTAACGCCAGACAACCATCAATTACTTCGTTCAGGTTGTGCGGCGGAATATTGGTTGCCATACCAACGGCAATCCCTGAAGAACCGTTGATAAGTAAATTGGGGATCTTAGTTGGCAATACCGCCGGAATTTGTTCCGTGCCGTCATAGTTTGGCACAAAATCGACGGTTTCTTTATCTAAGTCAGCCAGCAGTTCATGCGCTATTCTGGCCATTCTGACTTCGGTGTAACGCATCGCTGCAGCTGAGTCACCGTCAATCGAACCAAAGTTACCCTGACCATCCACCAGCATATAGCGCAATGAAAACGGCTGAGCCATCCGGACTATAGTGTCGTATACGGCACTATCACCGTGGGGGTGATATTTACCGATAACGTCGCCCACTACCCGGGCAGATTTTTTATAGGCTTTATTCCAGTCGTTGCCTAATTCCTTCATGGCAAACAGCACGCGACGGTGAACCGGCTTTAAACCGTCCCTAACGTCAGGTAAAGCCCGGCCAACAATTACGCTCATTGCGTAATCGAGGTAGGAGTTTTTTAATTCCTCTTCGATATTAATCGGAACTATTTCTTTGGCCAGATCTGTCATATAACGCTAATTTCCCTTAAATCAGATAGATAACTCGCTTTTTTCGATGTTATAAACCGCGAGACAACGCAGGATTCTACCACATAAAATGGCAGTTGCCATGCCTGTTATGCTTGCCAAAACCCGTCAGCTATTTGCTGAAACAGATCAAGGCTTTATAATGGCAAAAATTTTTTAAGGCCTGAACCATGACACAAAATACAAATGTTGATCCAGCTGAAATTGCAAAATTTAATGATATTGCCGCACGCTGGTGGGATCAGGAAGGGGAATTTAAACCGCTGCACCTGTTAAACCCTACCCGGCTTGGATATATCAGCGATATGGCCAGTGGTGTTTTTGGCAAATCCATCGTCGATGTAGGATGTGGCGGCGGTATTCTGGCAGAAAGTTTGGCGCGCAGCGGTGCAATAGTTACCGGTATTGATATGGCTGACGATGCCTTGGCTGTGGCCAGGCTGCATGCCCTGGACACAGAAGTTAATGTCAGCTACCAGCAGAGCACGGCAGAACAGTTCGCTGCCAGCCAGCCAGCGGCATTTGATATCGTAACTTGTATGGAAATGCTGGAACACGTTCCGGAACCTGCGTCAGTGGTGCAGGCCTGCGCAGATTTAGCCAAACCCGGTGGTTTATTATTTTTCTCTACCATTAATAAAACGGTAAAAGCCTTTGCGATGGCCATTGTCGGTGCAGAGTATTTATTGCGCCTGGTACCTAAGGGAACTCACGAATTTAATAAGTTTATCCGGCCATCGCAATTGATGCGGGATATTGAGCACGCTGGTCTGGAACTGGTCGATGCTACCGGATTGCATTTTAACCCGTTCAACAATACCTTTAAGACTGGTCCGGGCCTGGATGTAAACTATTTTGTGGTCGCCAGAAAACATGCTAATCACGGTTAGCGCCGGTAATCCTCGTTGATAAGACGTTGGTGCTCACACCAACGTCTGTCAAATAGCCAGTTAAACTTAAAAGCAGCTGCTTAGAACAAATAATTTTATAGGCCAGAAAAAGCTTGCTTCATTTTTGCATTTTCCCCGACAGGCGCTAACAGGTTAGTAGCTACTAACCGAGAATAATACCGGCTTTTTTTTCAACAAACGCTACCCTTGCAAAAGCCCCCAATCCACACTATCTTGTGATCAGTTTTTAATTTACACCTATATGTTGTGCAAAATGGCAGCATCAAGGTACATGTAATGGGCCGTGCGCAAACGGGCTGTCAGTTAATAATAATTATTGAAACGGAACTCTTCAGCGATGACGCAAAAACTCTTTGTCACTAAACGTGATGGACGCCGTGAACCCCTCGACTTAGATAAAATTCACCGGGTTATAACCTGGGCAGCCGAAGGCCTGCACAATGTGTCGGTATCGCAGGTTGAATTAAAGTCTCATATTCAGTTTTATGATGGTATTAAATCTGCTGATATTCATGAAACGATTATTAAAGCGGCAGCGGATCTGATTTCAAAAGAGAGCCCGGATTATCAGTACCTTGCTGCCCGGCTTGCTGTGTTTCATTTGCGTAAAAAAGCGTACGGTCAGTTTGAACCACCGCATTTGTATGATCAGCTGGTTAAGATGGTAGAAGCGAAACGTTATGATCAGCATATTCTGGCCGATTACAGCCGGGAAGAGCTCGACACCATTAACAGCTATATCGACCACAGCCGTGATTTAAACTTCAGTTACGCTGCCGTTAAACAACTGGAAGGCAAATACCTGGTTCAAAACCGGGTAAGCGGCGAAATATACGAAAGCGCCCAGTTTTTATATATCCTGGTGGCGGCCTGTTTGTTCGCTAACTATCCAAAGAGCACCCGCTTAGACTTTATCCGGCGGTTCTATGATGCAACTTCACTGTTTAAATTGTCGCTGCCTACCCCAATTATGTCAGGAGTACGAACGCCAACCCGTCAGTTTAGTTCCTGTGTGTTGATTGAGTGCGGCGACAGTCTTGATTCTATTAATGCGACGTCCAGTGCCATTGTAAAGTATGTGTCGCAACGTGCCGGTATTGGCATTAATGCCGGACGTATTCGTGCCCTTGGCAGCCCAATCCGCAACGGCGAGGCTTTTCATACCGGCTGTATTCCGTTTTACAAGCATTTTCAAACCGCGGTAAAAAGCTGCTCGCAAGGTGGCGTTCGTGGCGGTGCAGCAACCTTGTTTTTCCCGCTATGGCATTTAGAGGTTGAGTCGCTACTGGTACTTAAAAACAACCGCGGTGTAGAAGAAAACCGGGTTCGTCACCTCGACTATGGCGTGCAGTTTAACCGGTTAATGTATACCCGTTTAATCAAGGATGACTACATCACGTTATTCAGCCCCTCAGATGTACCTGGCTTGTACGATGCGTTTTTCCAGGATCAGGAGCAATTTGATAAGTTATATGTGCAGTATGAAGCAGATAGCCGTATTCGCAAAAAACGAATTAAAGCATTAGAGCTTTTTACGTTGTTTATGCAAGAGCGCGCCAGCACCGGTCGTATTTACCTGCAAAACGTTGATCACTGCAATACTCACAGTCCATTTAACCCGAAACTGGCGCCGGTACGCCAGAGTAACTTGTGTCTGGAAATTGCATTGCCAACCAAGCCACTGGAACATGTAAATGATCCAAACGGCGAAATTGCCTTGTGTACTTTGTCCGCCTTTAACCTGGGCACCATAACAGACCTTGCAGAACTGGAAGAATTAGCCGAGTTAGCAGTGCGCTCGCTCGATAGCTTACTGGATTATCAGGATTATCCTATTCCGGCGGCTTACCATGCATCTATAAGTCGTCGTACCCTGGGAGTAGGTGTTATTAACTATGCGTACTACCTGGCTAAAAATGGCGTGAAATATTCAGATGGTTCAGCCAATGGCTTAACGCACCGTACCTTTGAGGCCATTCAGTACTACTTGTTAAAAGCATCAAATAAACTGGCGCAGGAGCAAGGCCCCTGCCCTAAATTTAATGAAACAACCTATGCCGAAGGTATTTTACCGATCGACAGCTATAAAAAAGATCTTGATAAAGTCTGTGCAGAACCATTGCAGCTTGACTGGGAACAGCTACGTAAAGATATTCTGCAATTTGGTTTGCGTAATTCTACCTTGTCGGCCCTAATGCCATCAGAAACGTCGTCGCAAATTTCTAATGCCACCAATGGTATTGAGCCACCGCGCGGTCATATCAGCATTAAGGCCAGCAAAGACGGCATCTTAAAGCAGGTCGTGCCTGAGTACGATCGACTGAAAAATCAGTACGAGTTGCTGTGGGATATTCCATCAAATGATGGCTATCTGAGCCTGGTCGCTATTATGCAGAAGTTTGTCGACCAAACCATTTCCGCCAATACTAATTATGATCCGAATAAGTATGATGGTGGCCGGGTTCCGATGAAGTTATTACTAAAAGATCTGCTGACTGCGTACAAACTTGGGGTTAAAACCATGTATTACCACAACACCCGGGATGGTGCAGCAGATATGCAGGAAGATATTAAACCTGAGCCGGAAGACGACGGCTGTGCAGGCGGCGCCTGTAAAATTTAACATGGAAAAGTCATCGCTCCGTTAAGTTGGAGCGTAATAACAACAGGTTGTGTTTAGTTAGGATATTTACAGCAATGGCGTATACCACCTTTAATCGCGAAATTAATGATCAACTAAAAGAGCCAATGTTTTTTGGCAATGCGGTCAACGTGTCGCGATACGATCAGCAGAAGTACCCTATATTTGAGAGACTGATTGAAAAACAGTTAAGCTTTTTCTGGCGCCCTGAGGAAATCGACGTCAGCAAAGACAGGATTGACTTTCAGAATTTGCCAGACCATGAGAAACATATATTTCTGAGCAATCTGAAGTATCAGACCCTGTTAGATTCTGTGCAGGGACGCTCCCCTAATGTGGCGTTTTTACCTATTGTTTCTATTCCAGAGCTAGAAACCTGGATTGAAACCTGGGCCTTTAGTGAAACGATCCATAGTCGAAGCTACACCCATATCGTCCGGAACATTACGTCTGAACCGCATAAAGTGTTTGATGACATTATGCTTAATGAAAAAATTCTGGAACGTGCTGATGATGTCACCCGCTATTACGATAGCCTGATTGATGGTATTAACCTGTATCAACGCTGTGGTGAAGGCGAGCATCAGATTAATGGCCAGACTGTCAGTATTACCCTGCGGGAACTTAAAAAGCGGCTGTATCTGTGTATGTTATCGGTTAACGTACTCGAGGCGATCCGCTTTTATGTCAGTTTTGCCTGCAGTTTTGCCTTCGCTGAACGCGAACTGATGGAAGGTAACGCCAAGATCATTAAACTGATTGCCCGGGACGAAGCTCTGCACCTGACGGGTACTCAGCATATTCTTAATATTATGGCTGCCGGTGAAGATGATCCGCAAATGGCGGAAATTGCCAGGGAATGTGAAGAACAAGCCTATGCTATTTTCTTAAAAGCCGCAGAGCAGGAAAAAGACTGGGCGCAATATTTGTTTAAAGACGGGTCAATGATTGGTCTTAACAAAGATATTTTGTGTCAATACGTTGAATACATTACTAACAGCCGGATGCAGGCAATAGGCTTAAAGGCTCGCTTTAGTACGACTCAGAACCCCATTCCCTGGATAAACTCCTGGCTGGTGTCAGATAATGTGCAGGTGGCACCACAAGAATCTGAAATCAGTTCATATCTGGTTGGCCAGATAGACAATGAAGTTGATGGTGCTGAGTTCGGCGACTT
Source organism: Arsukibacterium sp. UBA3155 (assembly GCA_002364615.1). GTDB lineage: Bacteria > Pseudomonadota > Gammaproteobacteria > Enterobacterales > Alteromonadaceae > Alishewanella. The sequence continues at coordinate 17,561 of DEYP01000027.1, forward strand.
CGATCTCTGAACTGTAATGCCTGAAATTACGGTTATCGGCCAGGCTGCTATTCAATTCGATGGCAGCCAACCGACCATTTTGCATAGTCTTGAACAGCAGAAACAGGATATAAGCTATCAGTGCCGAGAAGGTTACTGTGGTGCTTGTCGCTGTAAACTGCTCAGTGGCAGCATTCACTATTTACATGAGCCGCTGGCGTTTGTCCGAAAAGGTGAATTTTTACCCTGTTGTAGTATTCCTACCACAGATATTAAAATTGAAATCCCCTGAACCACTGGTATTTTCTCACGTTATATCGCACACTTATCCGGTATTTATCTTGCTTTGAGGCGGGTTTCAATGAAAGTTGCGTTTATGGGTTTATTGTTCAGTTTTTCTGCTTTTGCTATTGAGCCGGAGCAGGCAAACAGCTGGTACGAACAAGCTCAATATCGAAAAATCATCACTGAAATTGATCAGCAGCCCGACTTGAAGAGCAATCCGGATTTGACGGCTGTTTATGTCCAGGCCATGTTCAATTTACGCCAACGCGAAGAAGCAAATACGCTGCTAAATCAGCTCATCGTAGCGTATCCCCGGCATAGTGAGCTACTGTATCTGGCCGGGATCAATAAAATTGTGCTGGCGTCTGATGGCAATATTTTTAATGCCCGGCAACGGACCAGTGATGGCTTGCAATTGTTAGTAAGAGCAGTAACCGAAAATCCGGACAATTATCCGGCGCAACATGCGCTGATCAGTTTTTATCAATCGGCACCGCCTGCGGCGGGAGGCAGCAAAACATTAGCGGCAGAGCAAGCCACATTGCTTGCCAGTGTCAATCCGCTGCAGGGAGCCTTAGCTGAGATCCAACTGTTGATTTTAGAAGCCCGCTTAAGTGAGGCAGTTGCCTTAATTGATAAACATTTGAAAAAAATGCCAAATCAGCCTGATTTACTCGCCACCAAAGCCAGTATTCTGGCCAGACAGGATGCGCATATTGTTGCTCAGCAACTCTACAGTAAGACCGCTGAATTTAGTACTAAGCCAACGCAACGTTACAATGCTCTCTATCAGGTTGGTCGGCTGGCTGTCCTGACCAACGACAATGTGTTGGAAGGTATTACTGCACTGTCAGAATATATTGGTTATTACAAGGATAGTGATCAAAGCCGGCTTAATTGGGCTAAATTGCGTTTAGTTCAACTATTTATGCTGGCTGGTAGTGAGGGACGGGCTGAACTGCTGTTTGCCGATATAGCCAATACAACCAGCGCAGATCAAGACTTTATGGATCTGAAAGATCAGGTGAAAGTTCAGCTTACCACTCCATTGTAACAGCGCTAATAAACGTAATAATCTGCCAGCTACCTGCGATGACTTAGTGTCGGGCAAGGCAGCTGGCGAGTGCCTAGTTTACTGACGGATACCCTCTACAGTGAGATCAAGATAAACCATTGATGCAGCCGGGCCCAGATCATAATTAATACCAAAATCTTTTAAAGCAAAAGAGGTACTTCCGGCAAAACCCGCCCGGTATCCTCCCCAGGGATCACTGCCCTCGCCTATTTTCTTCGCTGCAATAACAACCTCTTTTGTTACGCCATTGAGAGTCAGCGTGCCGTACAAGTCGAAATTTTCACCCTCTTTAGCAACAATTTTAGTGCTGTTAAAAGTGGCTTTGGGGAATTTACTGGCATTAAGAAAGTCGGCACTGCGCAAGTGCTTATCTCGTTCGGCGTGATTTGAATCTACACTGGCAGTATCAATCACAAGGTTAATTTTTGAGTCAGTCAGTTTGTTAGCATCGTAGCTAAACTGGCCATCAAACGTATTAAAACGGCCATACAACCAGCTATATCCCAAGTGGCTGATTTTAAACTGAATAAACGCGTGAGCACCGTCGGTATCAATTTTATAATCTGCGGCATGCGCAGACACACTAAAACCGGCTGTAACAGCGGCAGCAAGTAACAGCTTCTTCATCTTTAAGCTCCTGTTTAATCGTTTTGGGTCAATGGTCGTAATTCGTAGCAACTGCATCATTCGCTATAAGGGCTTAACACTGGCCACGTAAAAGCACGTTTAACACATTATGATCAGCTGACAGAGGTAGTGAACTATTCCGCCCTTGCGTGTAAAGGCAGAATAGCTCAACTTAAAAGAATTAAAATAGCATTTTACGACAGATATCTTTCTACTTTATAGAATAGATCAGAAGGGGATTTAGCACTACGTATCGAGTTTACCGTCACGAATATGTTTTTCACCGCGGGCTTTTGCCAGCGTGACTTGTTTTTGCCGCTCTGCAAACGCTGCTTTTTGTTCTATGGTGGTTTGCGCGACGCAATGAGGACAACTTAAACCCTTAACGTAGTCTGGCGAAGCCATCTCCGCAACCGATAACGGCATCCGACACGCATAGCACTGGTCATAACTCCCCTGCTCCAGCCCATGTTTCACCGCTACCCGCTGATCAAACACAAAACATTCTCCTTGCCACAAACTTTGCTCGGCAGGCACTTCTTCAAGGTATTTTAAAATTCCGCCATCAAGATGATAGACCTCGTCAAAACCCTGCTCTTTTAGAAACGCAGTAGATTTTTCACAGCGAATACCACCGGTGCAAAACATCGCCACCTTTTTATGTTTGTTTGAATCAAGATTTTCGGCTGCCCACTGTGGAAATTCGCGAAAAGTGGTCGTGTTCGGGTTGATGGCATTTTTAAAAGTGCCGATAGCAACTTCGTAATCGTTTCGGGTATCAATTAACAAGGTATCCGGATCGCTGATAAGTTGATTCCAGGCATCGCCTTTCACATAAGTACCAACAATATGCGCCGGGTTTATCCCCTCAACCCCCATCGTCACAATTTCAGTTTTTAGTTTTACCTTAGTACGGTAAAAAGCCGGTTCGTCGGCAAAAGACTCTTTGTATGAAAGGTTGGCGAAACGCGGATCAGATGCAAACCATTGGTTTACCGCATCAATGCCTTCACGGCTGCCACAGATAGTGCCATTTATTCCCTCGGCAGCCAGAAGCAAGGTACCTTTAACTTCGTTTTCGGCCATAACTTGATAAAGTGGCTGACGTAAATCCTGATAATCAGGCAAATTGACAAATTTATATAGTGCTGCAACAACAAACATAATTAACCTCTTGCAACGCTGGATCGTAAATCCAGAGCAAATTAATGACGGCCGGTATTATAGCGATCCTTAACCAGCAGGCCAAGCCGGCCTGCTAAATTAACCGCCCTTAGCTCCGCCAAAACTACTGAGCAGCAACTGCGCCGCCAATAGCAGCAACAACACCCCCATCAGCCGGTCAAACCAGTAACCTTTCAGTAATAGAAAACCGCGGATTTTGCTATTAGTCAGCACAAAAGACAGCAGACAAAACCAGGCAGCGGTTGCTAATGCCATATAAACACCATAAATCAACTTGAAGCTAAAGGGGGTTTCGGCAGAAATGACCACGGCAAACAGAGAAAGAAAAAACAAGGTGGCTTTGGGATTTAATCCATTGGTAATAAAACCCGCACTGAATGCCTTAAGACTTGCGGGCGTGGCTTGCCGTTCAAGTTCAATAACGTCCTTGCCCACCGGCGCCTTAGCGCGAAGCGCGCCCTGAGCCAGATACAGCAAATAGCACGCCGCTAATACCGTGAGCAGTTGAAACAACCAGGGGGTGGTTTTAATTAACACACCGATCCCTACCAGAGAGTATGTAACATGCAGCAAAATAGCCACACCAATACCAAGGCTGGCAAAAACAGCGGCCCTGCGACCATAGCGCACCGCATAACGAAGCACAATTGCAAAATCTGGTCCCGGGCTGGCAACCGCAAGCAAATGTACCGAAGCAATAATTAAAAATTCCGGCCAGAAAGACATGCTAACCCTGCATCAAAAAAAGCCCATTGTAAGCAACACATCAGCTTAACTCCAGCAAACCATTAGCGAAACGGCTATAAAAAGCGATCTTTAAAGCGCCCCCACTGGTAAAACATCTGCTGCCCCTGTCGTCGCAATGCTGACATCGGGAAAGCAGGCAACGTGCTTTGATAAATGGGCAATGCAGGTAACGTTTCCCCGGCAACCAATTGGGCCAGTCGTTCTCCTGCTAGTGCACTGAATGATAGCCCACTTCCGCAATAACCCGCAGCATAAAACAGATTGGGCTCTACAGCACAGACTCTGGGTAAATCATCAAAAGACACGCCAACCCAACCACTCCATTGATATTGATAAGTAAGATTTTCCAAACCAGCAAAGCAATGTTTTAACGCCCTCAGCAACCGACGGGGGTATACAGGGTCGGAAGCAGCTTTGCCAGTAATGGCTCCCCGGCCACCAAATAAAATCCGGTTATCCGGCAGCAACCGATAATAGTACTTCAGCATGCGGGTATCCATTATAATGCTGTTTTGCTGCCAGTTGAGCTGCAGTAACTGGCTGGTACTCAGTGGTTCGGTTACGATTACGCTGCTAAGCACCGGCAAGCAGCTCTGATTAATACCGGGGTACAATCCTCTTGCGGTGTAAGCGTTGGTGGCTAATACCAGGTTACGGGCAGAAATAACTGCCTGCGGAGTGATCACTTCAAAACCTTTGCTAACGCGTTTAAAGTGGGTTACCGGGGTTTGCCCAAACAGGGCTACGCCAGCTTCAACAGCCATTTTTGCATAGCCCTGCACTAAGGCAAGTGGATTTACACCATAGCAATCCGGAAAATATAGCGCAGCATCTGCCTGCTGATGATTCACTATCTGTTGCAACAATTGTGATTTATCAAAAAACTGCACCGGATAGTCAAAATTCTGGTTTAAAAAATCCGCTTGCTGCCTCAGTGTTCTGGCCATACCGGATTTATGGGTCAATTTATAATAGCCGCCAGCTTGCGGTTGACAGTCAATATTTCCCAGCGCAATAAGCTGGTTTACCCGCGATATCGCCGCGCCATATTCCTGGTGAAACACTCTGGCGGTGTCAATACCAAATCTACTGGCCAGCTGAGCTAAACCCAGTCTGCCTGTTCCCCTGAGCACAAAACCACCATTACGACCACTGCATCCCCAACCTGGCTGCAGGGCATCGACCATCACAACATCACGCTGATACTTTTTTGCCAGCTCATATCCACAGTTTAACCCGGTGTAGCCGGCGCCAATCACTAATGTATCGCAACGGATATCTCGCTTAAGTGCCGGATAGTCTGGGCTTGCCTGTGTTGCAGCTTGCCAGTAGCTACCGATATCAGGTTGGTTGCTGTTAAGTGTGGTATCAATATAGGGGTCGTACATCAACTCAGCTCCGCGAAGGGCAATACCATTTCTGCTGCGGTGCAGTGGCATTGGTTTCCACATATTGGACACAGATAACCGGTAGTCTGGCTCAAATGCAGCCAACGATCTGCATGAACCTGCAAAAGTGCTGCGCCGGCCTTAGTAAAATAGCGTTGGGCGGCATTGCCTGGGCTTTGCTGCCAAATGTGAGCGAGGCCTGCAGTCGCACCCTGCTGCTGTAATGACTTAACAGATGCACGCAATAGCTGTGTGCCAAGGCCTTGTCCTTGTAACTCAGGGGCCACTGCAACAGACTTAAAATAGGCCATTTGTGTTGGGGAAACTGGCCATAGCGGAACTGAACACCACTCATCTAAAGGCCATTGTCCCGCAGCAAAACTTAGTCGATATCCCACTACCCTGTTGTCAATCAGCGCGACATAACTGGCATTAATATTGTGCTTAATGCCCCGTTGACGCAACTCAGTTAATTTAGTCAGATCAAGATAATTCTCACCATGAACCTGATTTGCAAGTAACACCACTTGCGACAGGAACACCTCGTCCATAACGGCTATCGATTTCATAAAACTCCGTTACAGCTGACCAGCAGCTGAGTATTTTAACAATCCGTTCCCAATTACTCGACCAACCGCCGGTAAACTGCGATGGACAATAGCATCATTTTAAAATATGGTTAATTTAGCGCTATTGTGCAGTAAGCGTTATCTAGTGAAACTCAAAAAAATAATCCAGGAAAACACTATGAAACACAACAATAAATACCACCCGGTTGCGCATGCAGTTAAGTATGCCATAGCAACCACGTTTGCGTTAGGTATAGTCAGTGGTGCCGTTGTTGCACAGGAGACCAGTGACACTGCGACAAAAGAGCAGAAAATTGAAAAAATTGCAGTAGTTGGCAGCCGTTCAGCTCCCCGCTCAATTGGTGACTCACCGGTACCTGTTGATATTATTGGTGGTGATGAACTCACTAAAAGCGGCAGTTCAGATATGCTGAACATGATAACAACTACGGTTCCTTCATTAAACGTACATTCCAACCCGATCAGCGACGCCGCTACACTGGTTCGTCCGGCCAACCTGCGAGGTTTGTCAGCTGACAGTACCCTTATTTTGACCAATGGTAAGCGTCGCCACAAAGCTTCAGTTATTGCCTTTTTAGGCGGTGGTATAAATGATGGCGCCCAGGGCGCTGATATTTCTGTTATTCCGGGCATAGCACTAAAGCAGGTAGAGATATTGCGGGATGGCGCTGCAGCGCAATACGGCTCTGATGCCATTGCCGGGGTCATCAATTTTGTATTAAAAGATGCGGCTGACGGCGGAAGTTTTGAAGTTAAGCATGGCGAATATTATGAAGGTGACGGTACCTCTACCGAATACGCCGCTAATATTGGTATGCCATTAACTGACGACGGTTTTGTCAACATCAGTGCTCAGTATAAAAACTCAGACGCGACCAGTCGCAGTGTGCAACGCCCGGATGCTTTAGGCTTTATAGCTGCTGGCAATAACTTCATTGCCCCATTAACTCAGATTTGGGGCTCTCCTGAAATAAAGGATGATATTACCATTTTTGTAAACACCGGCCTGGATTTGGGCAACGGTGGCCAAGCATATATGTTTGGTAACTACTCAGAGCGCGATGTGACTGGTGGTTTTTATTACCGTAATCCACATAACCGGCCCGGTGTGTTCTCTAATGACGGTGGCGAAACCCTGCTAGTGGCGCAACTTGACCCTAACATCGCTTGCCCAACGGTAAATATTACCACTGGCAACGTGCTGAATCAGGCTGACTATGCGCTGATTGCGGATCCTAATACCCCTGTAGGACAAAACTGTTTTGCCTTTAACGAATTATTCCCGGGCGGTTTCACTCCGACTTTTGGTGGTAATGTTACTGATACTGCCCTGACCGCAGGTACCAAAGGTGAATTTAAAAACGGTTGGCTAAAAGACATTATGTACGACTTTAGTGGCTCGGTTGGCCGCAATGAGTCAACGTACGAAATGACCAATACAGTCAATGCCTCTCTTGGCCCGGATACCCCTACAGAATTTAACCCAGGTAAGTATATCCAGCTTGAAAAAACCTTCAGTGCAGATTTTGTCAAGTTTGTTCCTGCAGGCTTATACGAAGATTTAACCGTTGCTTTCGGTGCGCAGTGGACAGAAGAAAGCTTTGAAGTCGTATCAGGGGATGTCGCGTCCTTTACAGTAGGTCCTTATGTTGATCAGGGCTTTAGTATCGGTTCGAATGGCTTCCCGGGTTTTAAACCGGAAGATGCCGGCGTTTATACCCGCAGAAACTATGCTGCCTATGTTGACATGGAAGCAGAAATGACTGAGGAGTTGTTGCTTGGTCTGGCACTTCGTTATGAAGACTATGATACTTTTGGTGACACCACCAATTATAAAATCACCGGCCAATATCGCTTAAATGATGACTGGGCATTACGGGGCTCTACCAGCACGGGTTTCCGGGCGCCAACCGTCGGTCAATCTAACGTTAGTAACGTGCAAACTAACCTTGAATCTGGTGTGCTGGTAGATTCAGCATTGCTGCCTCCAACCAACCCTATTTCGTTACAGTTAGGCGGAAAGGAGTTAACGCCTGAAGAGTCAACCAGTTATGCATTTGGTGTGGTTTACAGTGGTAATAGCTTCTTTATCACGCTGGATTATTACAATATTGAAGTGACCGATCGGATCAGTCAGTCCAGTAAAATTAACCTGACTGATGACGATCGTGACGACTTACGCGCTGCCGGAGTCAGAAACGTTGACTCTATCCAGCAGGTCAGCTTTTTTACCAATGACTTTGATACCACCACACAGGGTATCGATTTAGTGGCAAACTATGCAATGGACCTGCTGAATGGCCGAAGCACTTTCAGTCTGGCTTATAACTGGAACGAGACAGAAGTAGATCGGATCAGTACGCCACCGGAGGGTCGACCTGCCATTACCGGGCCTGACAAAGTCTCACGTCTTGAGAATGACCTGCCCAACCACAGGGCTACTCTGAGCTGGAACCAGAGCTGGGACGACTGGAGCTTTTTTGCACGGGCTAATTATTATGGTGAATATCAAGGCGTCCACGTAGACTGGGTCGGCTCACCTGAAGAGCCTGGAACTGAAGTAAATGCAGCAGCCAAGGTAACGTTCGATGCTGAGGTAAGTTACTACTTTACCGACAACATCATGCTTTCGGCTGGCGCTCAAAACCTGTTTGACGCAGAGCCAGAGAAATTGCAGTTAACCCAGGCGGGTGTTGCCAACAATGAATTTGGTGGTAAATACTACGAAACATCACCTATGGGTATTAATGGTGGCTATTACTATATCCGTGCAACGTATAAATTCTAATTGAATTTTATACGGTAAATAAAAAACGCCCTCAGCTGAGGGCGTTTTTTTATTAGATCATTCCTGTGGTAACGCTTGTAACAGTGCCTGTAACGGATGTCTGGGTTTATCGCCAACCAGCCGCTTTACCTGGCTTCGACAGGAAAAGCCTGTCACCAGTGTATTGGCAACACCATAATGTTCAATCGGTGAGCGCCAGCTCATGTCAAACAAGGTTTTGCTGTTGTTCAGGTTTTGCGCTTCATGACCATAAGTCCCCGCCATACCACAACACCCAACACTTACCGGCTTTAGACCAAGCCCTGCCTTATTGAATATTTGCTGCCAGGATTTTTCTGTTTCGGGTAATGCCGTTTTTTCAGTACAGTGCGCCAGCAGCGCAAAATCGCTCGCGGTATCAGCTTTTGGAAGTGTTTGGTTTACCAGCCACTCGTGTAACAGTTGCACGTTAAAATCGCCGCGTTTATCAGCAAGCGTTTTGGTATATTCATCCCGATATACCAGAACCAGAGAGGCATCTAATCCGAGCATGGGCACGTTAAGCAGCTGTAGCTGGTTTAAAAACTGTGCTGCGTTGCTCGCCGTGTTAGCAAACTCGCGTAAAAAGCCTTTGACGTGTTGTGGTTTACCATTAGGTAAAAACGGCAACAGCACAGGATCAAAGCCAAGCTTTTCCAGTAATCGCAAGGCATCGGCCACTAATTCAGCTTCATAAAAGCTGGTAAAAGGATCCTGAACCAGCAATACCGTTTTCGCGTTGGCCGCCGGCGGGTTTTGCTGTAAGCGGGTTAAATCAAACCGGTATTTTTCGCCGATCTGCTGTGCCAAAGTAGGCACCGACAGTAATGGCGTGTCTACGTAACCTACTGTTTTCTTCAATATCACTGCAGTAACATCACGTTTTATTACAAAGTTAACCAGTTTAGGAAATTTAGCCAGTACGGGTGCGGTGCGTTCAATATTGCCGACAATATAATCTTTAGCCGGACGCAGATAACGACTGTGGTACAGCTGCAGAAAGCGCGATCGAAACGATGGCACATCAACTTTAACCGGACATTGACTGGCGCAGGCTTTACAGGCCAGACATCCTTCCATCGCCTCCATTACCTCATGAGAAAAATCCGGCTCACCCTGATTTTTGGCCAGGCTATTTTTAACTTTTTGCCACAACTCACCAAAACTCTGTTTTTTAACAGTCAGTTGCCGCTCGTTTGCCAGTACATCAAAACCCTGCTGCTCGGTTAGGCGTAACCATTCGCGCATCAACCCAGCCCGGCCTTTTGGACTGTGACGCCGATCTTTGGTTACCTTGCTTGATGGACACATCGGCGAGCTTTCTTCATAGTTAAAACACAAGCCATTGCCGTTGCAGTTTAAACTACTGTCAAAGCTCTGCTTAACATTGACTGGTATTTGTCGATCAAACCAGGCTCTTTTCTGACCATCAACGGATACGAGCTGGTCGGCACTATAATAAGGTGTACAGATTTTTCCGGGATTCACCCGATTACGTGGATCAAAAGCAGCTTTAATTTTTCGTAATTCATTAAACAACTCATCACCAAAAAAAGCTGGCCCATATTCGCTTCGATAGCCTTTACCATGTTCGCCCCACATCAGGCCACCATACTTGGCCGTGAGCGCGACAACCTGGTCTGAAATGGTCCGCAACAGCTTTTCCTGTTCAGGATCGCACAAATCCAGCGCCGGGCGCACGTGCAGCACCCCGGCATCAACATGGCCAAACATGCCGTAATGCAGGCCGTGGCTGTCGAGCAATTGGCGAAATTCCATGATAAAGTCTGCCAGGTTTTCTGGTGGTACTGCGGTGTCTTCAGCAAAAGCAATTGGCTTTTGACTGCCCTTGGTATTTCCCAGTAAGCCTACTGCTTTTTTGCGCATGGCATAAATGCTACCGATCGCGGCGGCATCGTATGTGAGCTGATAGCCAATGATGCCATCGGTTTTATTGGCGATAGCAAGATCCAGTTTTGCGATCAGAGCTGCTACTTTTTGTTCAATATCGGCGCTATCCTCACTGTTATACTCAACCATATTCAGGCCTTGCATATCAGTGTCGGGTACGTCGGCAATTAATTCCTTTACCTGATGCCAGATAATATCGTTACGCGCTAAATTCAGTACTTTACTATCGACCGTCTCAACCGAGGTCGCCTGAGCGGCCACCAGAAAAGGCGCGTTTCTCAGGGCACTTTCAAACCGGTCATATTTGACATTTAACAGGCATTTAAATTTAGCGATGGGCGTAATGTTTAACTTTGCTTCAGTAACGAAACCCAGTGATCCTTCAGAGCCAGTGATAATTCTGGAGAGATCAAATTCGCTTAAATCATCATTAAACACATGCTCTAAATCATATCCGGTTAAAAAGCGGTTTAATCGTGGAAATTTTTCCAGGATTTGCTCCCGGTAATCCCGACAACTCGCCAACACCTGACGATAAATATGACCAATGCTGTTAGGCATCTGTGCCCGGTGCTCAGCTTCAAAAGTGGCCATTTTATGCGTTTTTAGCACATTACCATCGATAAGTACCGTTTTAAGCGCCAGCACATGGTCACTGGTTTTGCCGTAGACCAGAGAGCCCTGACCGGACGCGTCAGTATTAATCATGCCACCAATAGTGGCCCGGTTAGAGGTTGATAGGTCGGGTGCAAAGAAGAAGCCGTAGGGCTTTAAAAACGCATTAAGCTGATCCTTAATCACCCCAGCTTGTACCCTTACCCATCGCTCTTCAACGTTAATTTCTAAAATGGCGCGCATATGCCGTGACAAGTCTATCACCACATGCTCGGTCAGGGCCTGGCCATTAGTGCCAGTGCCGCCGCCACGTGGACTGAACTTTATATGGCAAAAACTGGAAGTTTGTGCCAGCGAAGTAAGGATCACAATATCGTCGGTTGTTTTGGGTAGCAGAACTGCCTGCGGTAACGCCTGATAGACACTATTATCAGTGGCTACTGCTAAGCGACTGCCGTAACTGGTCTCTATATCACCGTTAAAACCAGCCGCCAGCAGCGCTCTGCCAAAGGCGACGATGCTGGCGTCCAGCGCCAATTCCGGGTTTAACTTAGGGATCATTAGCTGTTCGTTACTCCATATGGCCCATTTTCGCGGCTTTGGTTGCCAGATAGCGATGGCTGTGGGCGGTGGTTTTTACCCGATGCTGTACTCGCTCCAGGATATTCACCCCCGCATCGCTTAAGGCTTTTAATTTGCGTGGATTATTGGTCAGCAAACGTATTTGCTGGATACCCAATTGGGTAAACATTTGCGCCGCAATATCATACTCCCGCATATCAGGTAAGAAACCAAGAATTTCATTAGCTTCAACCGTATCCAGACCTTTGTCCTGCTCAGCATATGCCCTGATTTTATTAATAAGACCAATACCCCGGCCTTCCTGACGCAGATACAATATACAGCCCCGGCCTAAATCGGCAATTTTGCGCATTGCGGCTTCCAATTGCGGACCACAATCGCAGCGCAGACTAAACAGGGCGTCACCTGTTAAGCATTCTGAATGAACCCGCGCTAACAGCGGTTCATGTGTTGTAACATCCCCCAGCGTTAAAGCAACGTGTTCTTTGCCATTGTCAGCGACAAAACCATGTAGTCTGAACTCTGCAAACGGTGTTGGTAAAATAGTGGAGGTGACAAGTTTAATAGTCATTTTACATCTCAGCGACAAAGGCGCGGTAACAAAGATAAATTGGGCCTGAGCTTGATTAATCCAAGTGGCGATCTACGCAGATTATAACAGGCTGGTTTAACCTAGCTACAGCAATATGTCGTTATATTATCACAGGAGCGCAGGGGGATCCGTCAGAAAACAGCAACTGGCCGCTCAATTAAAGGATTAGCCTGATCCAAAGCCACAAACTCGGGTACAATACTGCGCGCTATTACTTCATTATTCACTCAGGACTTTTCATGCTGCGTTTTTTTGAGCGACTTACCAAACCCTTCCCTGCGGCTGAGCCGGGCCAACCACCCCGTGGTTTATTGGCATTTTGCCGACATTACACCAAGGGAATGGAACGTTCGTTGCTTTTTATGTCACTGTCTTCAGCTATTCTGGCCATTTTGGAAGTGTCACTTTTTAGTTTTATGGGCCAGCTCGTTGACTGGTTGGTGGCCAATGATCCTGATAATTTTTTTACTGATGAACGCGCTACACTAATCTGGATGGCGCTGGTGACTCTGGTTTTACTGCCCCTGATGACGTTTATTCACTCTGCCATTGTCCACCAGACGCTGCTAGGCAACTATCCTATGTCTATTCGCTGGTTGGCACATCGTTATTTACTGCGCCAAAGCGTCAGCTTTTATCAAAACGATTTCGCCGGACGAATCGCTACTAAAGTAATGCAGACTGCGCTTTCTGTGCGGGAAACGGTAATGAAACTGCTGGATGTGATGGTATACGTGCTGGTTTACTTTGGTGCCATGTTGTTCTTTGTTGCTGATGCCGATCTGCGCTTAATCTTGCCGATGCTGCTCTGGCTGGTGCTCTATATTGCACTGCAGTTCTATTTTGTACCGCGGCTTAAACGGGTTTCTACTGCACAGGCTGATGCCCGCTCAGAAATGACCGGTCGAATCGTTGATAGCTACACCAATATCACCACCATTAAATTGTTTTCGCATACCAACCGCGAAGAAAGTTACGCTAAAGACAGCATGGATGTTTTTTTGCAGCCTGTTTACCAGCAAATGCGGCTTGCCACCGGTCTTAGCGTCTCGGTGCAGAGCCTTAATTACATTTTGGTGTTCAGTGTTGCGGCCTTATCCCTATATTTATGGGCCGGCAGCGCGATTACCGTAGGTGCTATTGCTATCGCCATAAGCCTGGCGCTACGTTTGAATGGTATGGCGCAGTGGATTATGTGGGAAGTCAGTTCGCTATTTGAAAACATTGGCACCGTGGCTGATGGTATTGCCACCCTGTCACGGCCGATTGAAGTAAATGATGCAACCAATGCCGGTAAATTAATCGTACCTCAGGGTAAAATCGAGTTTAAACAGGTTGGCTTTAATTATGGTAAACAACCGGTCGACGGCGGTAAATCGGCCGTGTTGCAGCAACTTGAGTTAACCATTAAACCCGGCGAAAAAGTCGGCTTAGTCGGCCGCTCCGGCGCGGGAAAATCTACTTTAGTGAACCTGTTGCTGCGCTTTTATGATATTGAAAGTGGCACTATCCTGATCGATGGTCAGGACATCAGTACCGTCAGCCAGGAAAGTTTGCGCCAGCATATTGCGATGGTAACTCAAGATACCTCGTTGTTGCATCGCTCTGTGCGGGAGAATATTGCTTATGGTAAGCCCGATGCCACTGAAGAAGAGCTGATATTAGCTGCAGAGCAAGCCGAAGCCACTGAATTTATCAGTGACTTAACCGACCCTAACGGCAATAGTGGTTTTGATGCCCAGGTTGGCGAGCGTGGCGTAAAACTCTCAGGTGGCCAGCGCCAACGCATTGCGATTGCCAGAGTATTACTGAAAAACGCGCCTATTCTTATTCTGGATGAAGCGACTTCGGCGCTGGACTCTGAAGTTGAAGCCGCTATTCAGGCCAGCTTAAATAAACTGATGGACGGCAAAACCGTCATCGCTATTGCGCACCGCTTGTCAACTATTGCTCAAATGGACCGATTAATCGTGCTGGATCAAGGTAATATCGTTGAACAAGGTAGCCACAGCGAACTTATCGCCAGTGGTGGCATTTACGCCCAGCTGTGGGCGCATCAAACTGGTGGTTTTATTGGTATCGATTAAGCGGTGCCCTGCACCGCTGTATTGGCAAACCGTTATTGAATTTCTAAATCATTGTTGACAGCGTGCACGCCTGGCGTGCCTCTGGCAATGGCTTCAGCAAGTTGTCGTTGCTCCTCGGTAGCGACGTTACCATGTAATCTGACATCGCCTTTATCAGTTTCGACCTGAATATTAAGGTTTTCAAGACGCTGCTCAGCTCGAATCGACGTCGACACTGCCGTGGTTATATTCAGATCATCATACATGCCTTTCTCGGGTGCTATGGTCAGCCCCGCTTCATCAGTAGGCGCTTCAATACTTTGGCGCTCCCGCTCACAACCTGTCAGCAATGCTGCACTTACCAGCAGTGTGGCCAGCATACCCAATGTGTATTTAGCTGCCTGCATAATTAACTCCCTCTGTTTAGTCGTGTTGTCGCTTTGCCTGTTAAGTATGGTTTAATCACAATGACTTCGCAAAGTTAATGCAGCTTTGTCGCCTGAGTATAAAAAACCCGGCTAGATAGCCGGGCATTTTTATGATGCGAGTTGTCGTTCATTAGTTTATTTTATTTTGACTCTGACGATTTTAGCGCTTGCTGATCTGCCAGCCGCTTTTCCCAGAAAGTCGCATTTTTGATACCCAGCTTCACCGGATCAAATGTTACCGGACCACCCGCTTTCTTTTGATCTTCATAATCGCGTAAACAGAGGATTGCAGGCTTAGCCACAAAAAAGATAGCCAGAATACCCAGAATGTTAATCCACGCCATTAAACCGACCCCAATGTCGCCAATACCCCAAATGTAGCCTGAGCTGTTAACCATACCATATGCCACCATTGCCATAATAACCACTTTAACCGCCACTAACGGAATGGTGCCCTTAAAATAGCGGTTTAAATACGACACGTTGGTCTCGGCAATGTAGTAGTACGCCAGAATAGTAGTAAAGGCAAAAAAGAAAATCGCCACGCCAACGAACGCCTGACCAAACTGACCAAATACATTATTTAAGGCCATTTGGGTAAAGGCGGGTGAAGCGACCTCGGTTGCAGCATCAATATTCTGAACAATAATACTTCCGGCGCCGGTAGCAGCGTTAAAATCTTCAGTCTGAATATTATATTGCGAGGTAATTAGAATCATCAACGCCGTAGCGGTGCAGACGAACAAGGTATCGACGTAAACAGAAAATGCCTGAACCAAGCCTTGTTGCGCCGGGTGATCTACCTCTGCTGCTGCAGCAGCATGCGGTCCGGTGCCCTGACCTGCTTCGTTAGAATAAATTCCTCGTTTTACACCCCAGCCAATCGCGGCGCCCATGCCGGCCTGAGCGGTAAATGCATCAGAAATAATTAAACTGAAAATACCCGGAACTTTATCCAGGTTTAAAAATACAACAATCAGTGCCATGACAATGTAACCCAGCGCCATAAAGGGCACGACTATCTGCGTGAAGTGGGCAATACGTTTAATGCCACCAAAGATAATGAACGCCAGTACAATCAGGATTATTGCCAGTGCCACCAATTTAAAGGTACCCACCTCACCAAAACTGGTTACCACCATATTGCCTTCACCAAATACCTGGGTAAACGCATTGCCAACGGCATTCGCCTGTACGCCTGGTAAAAATACGCCACAGGCAATAATGGCAGACACGGCAAATAATATCGCCAGCCACTTCTGGCCCAGACAGCGTTCAAAATAATACGCCGGGCCACCACGATACTGGCCGTCTTCTTCAACTTTATAAACCTGACCGAGTGTTGACTCAGCGTAAGCAGTGCTGGCACCTAAAAAAGCCACGACCCACATCCAGAACACTGCACCCGGGCCGCCAAAGCCAATAGCCGCAGCAACGCCGGCAATGTTACCTACACCAACCCTGCCAGACAACGACACAGCCAATGCCTGAAAAGAAGAAATCCCTTTATCTGATTCGTTGCTGTTAAACAGCAGCTTGCACATTTCTTTAAAATGTCTGACCTGTGCAAAACGTGTGATAACGGAATAAAACAAACCGGCACCAAGACACAGAAATATCAGTGCCGGGCTCCAGATAATACTATTTACGGTGCTGACCAAGGCTTCCATCAGTTTCCCCTGTAATTATTGTTGTTGGATTTAATTATTATAAACTAGCGTTAATTTGCCATAACATCAGGCTAATAGCTATGTTTGGCAGCACCAGCGCGGCACGAATAGCGGTTTTTTAACCAATTTTCACTGATGTAAAGCCTTTCCTTATATCAGCCAATAAAAAGCCCCGCGTGGCAGGGCTTATTTAAGCGTTACACCGAGTAAGTACGGTTAGTGTTTAGCAAACTTTTCTGCCAGGTACAGCCAGGTTTCTAATACGGTATCTGGGTTTAACGATACGCTATCAATACCTTGCTGCATTAACCAACCAGCGAAATCTTCATGATCTGACGGGCCCTGACCGCAGATACCAATGTACTTGCCTTTGGCTTTGCAGGTTTTAATGGCCATTTCCAGCAACTTATATATGGCCGGGTTACGTTCATCAAACAAGTGAGCAATTAAGCCGCTGTCACGGTCAAGCCCCAGAGTTAACTGAGTTAAATCGTTTGAACCAATTGAGAAACCATCAAAGTACTCAAGGAACTCTTCCGCCAACAATGCATTAGATGGCAGTTCACACATCATGATAACCCGCAGCCCATTTTCACCCCGCTTCAGGCCATGCTCTGCCAGTAATTCAATTACCGCTGCAGCCTCTTCCAATGTGCGAACGAATGGGATCATCACCTCAACGTTAGTAAAGCCCATAATATTGCGCACCCGCTTTAACGCTTCAACTTCTAACGCAAAACAATCGCGGAAGTCTTTAGAGATATAGCGTGAGGCACCGCGAAAACCAATCATCGGGTTTTCTTCATGCGGCTCGTACTGTCGTCCGCCGACCAGATTGGCATATTCGTTAGATTTAAAATCAGACATCCGCACAATGACTTTTTGCGGTGCAAAGGCACACGCCAACGTTGCGATCCCCTCTGTCAGCTTAGCAATATAAAACTCAACCGGATCGCTATAGCCTGCAATCATCTGACTAATGGTCGCTTTAAGCTCAGGGGTCTGGACATCGAAATTTAACAGCGCTTTAGGATGTACGCCGATCATCCGGTTGATAATAAACTCCAACCGGGCCAGACCAATACCGGCGTGCGGCAATTTCGCAAATGAGAACGCCCGTTCCGGGTTGCCCACATTCATCATAATTTTTAAATCCAGTGCCGGCATCTGATCTACCCGGCTACTAACCACTTTATATTCAAGTTTGCCGTCATAAATGAATCCGGTATCGCCTTCGGCGCAAGATACCGTAACCTGCTGGCCTGTTTTTAGTTTACTGGTAGCATCACCACAGCCTACAACCGCTGGTATTCCTAACTCTCTGGCAATAATTGCGGCATGACAGGTACGCCCGCCGCGGTTGGTCACGATTGCCGATGCGCGCTTCATAATGGGCTCCCAATCCGGGTCCGTCATGTCTGTTACCAGCACGTCACCAGGCTGAATTTGATCCATCTGTTCAATGCCTTTAAGCACTTTAGCCGTGCCAGCGCCAATCCGCTGGCCAATTGCCCGGCCTTCTACCAATACCGGCGCCGTGCCTTGCAACTGAAACCGTTCCATACTGTTGCTGTCTTCGCGGCTTTTGACTGTTTCCGGCCTGGCTTGCACAATATATAACTTGCCGTCATTACCGTCTTTCGCCCATTCAATATCCATGGCCCGGCCATAGTGTTCTGCAATAATCACTGCTTGCTTTGCCAGCTCTGTCACTTCAGCATCCGTCAAAGAAAACTGCTGACTGCGCTCAGTAGCAATATCAACAATTTTCACCTGTTTGCCGTGGTCCTCTTCTGCTGAATAGACCATTTCAACTTTTTTACTGCCCAAATTCCGTTTCACTACCGCTGGCCGACCGGCCGCCAGCGTCGGCTTATGCACATAAAACTCATCAGGATTTACCGCACCCTGTACCACCATTTCGCCAAGACCATAAGAAGAGGTAATAAAGACTACATCTTCAAAGCCGGACTCAGTATCGATACTAAACATAACACCGGATGAGGCAATGTCAGAGCGCACCATTTTCTGTACGCCAGCCGATAAAGCAACCCCACGGTGATCGTATCCCTGGTGCACCCGGTATGAAATGGCCCGGTCATTAAACAACGAAGCAAACACATGCTTTATGGCGGTAATAACCGCATCATAACCACGAACATTTAAAAACGTTTCCTGCTGCCCCGCAAAAGAGGCATCAGGCATATCTTCCGCTGTAGCAGAGGAGCGAACGGCAAAAGACACATCGTGTGTCGGGTCGGCATGTAATTGCTGATAAGCGTCGCGAATCGCCTGCTCTAACTCTGGTTGAAATGGGGTATCGATTACCCACTGCCGAATTTGGGCACCGGCTTTACTCAGCGCAGTAACATCATCGACATCCAGGCCATCGAGCACTTGATATATGCGCTCGTTTACGCCGCTTTGTTCAAGGAACTGATTAAAGGCATCCGCGGTAGTGGCAAATCCGCCCGGCACCTGCACCCCGGCATTAGCCAGGTTACTGATCATTTCACCGAGGGAAGCATTTTTACCCCCTACCCGATCCACATCATGCATACCCAGCTTTTCATACCAAATCACAAATTCTTGCACAGTTCGTCTCCATTTTTTGTTGAAGGGCGTGTAAGCTTACCAGCAGCATTACAAAGCAAAGTGATTTTACACTCTGGCTGAGATTAATTAAAACCCTAATTTACATGTAATTTTATAACAACAAATTGGAGATTACCTTGCGGACAGCTTTCTACATATCTGATGGAACCGCCATTACTGCAGAGGTATTTGGCCATGCCTTACTTACTCTTTTTCCAGCACAATTCGAGCATATTACGATACCATTCGTCGAATCAGCTGATATGGCATTGCAGGTCAAACAGAGAATTAATGATCGGTATAAAACAACGGGAGTAAAACCGCTTATTTTCCAGACGTTTGTAGATGATAATTTACGGCATATTATTAACAGCAGTGACGGTATTTGTTATGACTTTTTGAACACCTTCGTTGAACCTATTCAGCGCGAGTTAGGCGTTGCGCCCGTACCGAAAACACATCGCACGCACAGCATGCATGAGAAAACCTACGATTTCCGCATTGACGCCGTCAATTTTTCGTTGGCCAATGATGATGGTGCCAATATGAAGAATTTTGACCAGGCAGACATTATATTGGTTGGCGTAAGCCGCTCAGGTAAAACCCCTACCAGTCTATACCTGGCTTTACAATATGGCATAAAGGCCGCCAACTATCCGTTTGTGGAAGAAGACATGCAAGCGCTGCGCCTGCCACCAGAGCTGATGCGAAATAAAGATAAGTTGTTTGGGTTAAGTATTACCGCTGAACGACTGAGTCAGATCCGGCAACAACGCCGTCCTGACAGCAGGTATGCGTCAATCAGGCAATGCGCTGCAGAATTAAATGAAGTGGAGGCATTATACCGCCAGGAGCAGATACCTTTTCTTAATTCAACGCATTTGTCCATCGAAGAGATATCAGCGAAAATTATTGCCAAAACCGGATTAAAACGTCACAAATATTAAAACAGGCCCGCTGTGGGCCTGTTTTATGTGCTACCGGGCTGGTTAAAATAAGCCTGTACAGAAGCCGTTCGGTTGCCGACGCGACTTGAGATAGCTATTTGCAGTAGCTACTTGCAATAGCTACTTGCGACTGGCGCTAAGCGTGTCGGCAATTAAAAAGGCTAATTCCAGTACCTGATCTGCATTTAACCGCGGATCGCACTGCGTAAAATAACGTTTGCTTAAGTCATGTTCACTTAAGCCGTAAGCGCCACCGGTACATTCCGTCACATGCTCACCGGTCATCTCAAGATGAATACCGCCGGCATGGGTTCCCTCCGCTTTATGAACTGCAAAGAAATTCCGGATTTCCCGTAAAATAGCTTCAAAATCACGGGTTTTAAAGTCGTTGCTGGCCTTGACCGTATTACCGTGCATCGGATCAGAACTCCAGACCACGGTGCGCCCTTCTTGCTTCACTTTACGAACCAGCGCAGGCAGTTTATCGGCAAGCTTGTCTGCACCCATTCGGGTGATCAGGGTTAATCTGCCAGGCGTGTTGTTTGGGTTTAGCGCATCAATTAATCTGATTAACTCATCAGGTTGCATACCTGGCCCAATTTTAACCCCTACCGGATTATGAATACCCCGAAAAAATTCCAGGTGGGCATGATCTAACTGACGGGTACGCTCACCAATCCAGACCATATGCGCAGAACAGTCATACCAGTCACCAGTAAGGGAGTCGCGACGGGTCAGCGCTTCCTCGTAATTAAGCAACAAGGCTTCGTGTGAGGTATACAGCTGGGTCTCACGAATCGAGGGCGAGTTTTGGGCGGTAATGCCGCAAATCTCCATAAAGCGCAAGGCTTCCTGGATACGCTGCGCCACGTTATGATAGCGATCTTTTAACGGATTAGATTCAACGAATCCCATATTCCATTTGCTGACCTGATGTAAATCGGCTAACCCCCCCTGAGCAAAGGCCCTGAGCAAATTAAGGGTAGCAGCAGAATGATGGTAAGCCGTCACCAGTCGGTTCGGATCTGGTTGGCGGGCAGCCTCCGTAAATTCAAAACTATTAACAATATCGCCCCGGTAACTCGGTAAGGTGATGTCATTTATGGTTTCGAGATCACTGGAACGAGGTTTAGCGTACTGCCCTGCCATACGGGCAACTTTAACCACGGGCAAACCACCGGCATAAGTTAATACCACCGCCATTTGTAACAGCACTTTAAAGGTGTCACGGATTTTCGGCGCATTAAAGTCATTAAAGCTCTCAGCGCAATCCCCACCCTGCAGCAAAAACCCTTTGCCATTAGCCACTTGTCCTAACTGCGTATGTAAATCTCTGGTTTCCTGCGCAAACACCAGCGGTGGATAACGGTGCAACTGTTTTTCAATTTGCGCCAGTAAATGCGGATCCTGATAAGACGGTTGTTGTTGTATCGGCAGAGCTCGCCAGCTATCTGGCGTCCAGGTGGTCACGATGCGTTTCCTATACGTTGAAGTAATTACACGGTGCCAAGTTATAGACTTCCGGACGTAAATTCAATCCTGAATTCAGAGTTTTTCGCTCTAATACCCGCGTAATCGGAATAAGCCGGGCTAAACCATTATTTAGGCTGCACCTCAGGCGCCATTATTAACTTGTCGCAAGATTGTTCGATTAAATCCAGTACCAATTCGAAACCTTTACTACCGCTGTAATAGGGATCCGGAACTTCAGCTACCGACGGATATTCCGGATGAAAAGAGAGAAATAATTTAATTTTATGCTGATGATCCGGCGGACAGCGCCGCTTTAATTCCGCTATATTCTCATTATCCATTGCCAAAATAAGATCAAAGTCAGCGAAATCCTGCTCAAATACCGGACGCGAATAAAGACCGCTAAAGTTGTATCCTCTGGCAATACCGGCCTCAATGCTGCGGCTATCAGGCCGATCGCCCCGGTGAGAAGCACTGGTGCCGGCAGAATCAATCTCAATATTAAGTTGTTGCTGCAAGGCTTTTTGCTTTAATACCGCATGAGCAGTTGGCGATCGACAAATGTTTCCTAAACACACAAGCAGAACTTTTTGGCTGCGCATGGTTGCTCCTTAACGTAGATGTTGCAATTAAACTGAAAAATTACACCCGGTGCAATAGTTAAAAAAGCGGTTTTCTTGCTGCTTTATTTTAACTTTAGCGGGCGACAACAGTTGCAATTGACAGCCACGCGGTACAGTATATTAGAGTCGTTTTAGTCAATGGTGAAGACTAAAGTCGTTTGGAGGTGAAAACAATGGAACGGTTTTCCAGACTGATAATACTCTCAGAGCGCCAGCAATTGCATAATACCGCGATGCTCGCCCAGTCGGTTGGGATAAAAGTACAGCAGTGCAGTCGCACCGACTTTATTCAGCAACCGGTTAAATCAGGTGTATTGGTAGGTTGCCAATTTACCAGCCATGATCTTACCAAAAAAGGTCTGTCGAACGAATTATCGACCCTAATGCAGCGTTGTCCGGTTTTTATTTTTCAGGCTGAGCGAGCGCTAATTGACCCGGCATTTGCAGTTCACAGTGGGATCAGAGGCTTGATCTACCGTGATGAACAGTTAGACCGGGTATTAACCGCATTGAAAACCCTGATGTCTGGTCAGTTATATTACTCTCGGACGGTGATGTCGGACGTGGTCGATCTGCTGATTAATAAACCTAAAAAAATGATCACCGAAGTCACAGCCAGCGCTAACGCTCAACTAACCCGACAAGAGAAACGGATAATAGGATTGGTTGCACAAGGCGCCCGCAATAAAGAAATTGCAGAAGTACTAAATATCAGCGCCCATACTGTCAAAGCGCATTTGTCAGCCATTTTTAGAAAAACACAGGCCCGAAACCGGGTTGAATTGCTGCGTTGGTTGCAGCAATCCAATCTGATATTAGAAAGTCAGCCAGAGCTTGCAAGATTGGCCTGATCATCAGTTCGCCAGAAACCACGTTCCAAACCTATACTGATTAATTCAACCACGGCACTTTCCATTGCCTGCTTTACGCAATACTGTACCGGTTCATTAGTTGAATAGCCGCCTTCCATTTCAACCAGTCTGTTCAGCGAGACATATCGGAACAAACCAGCACGCAACTCTTGAGAAAAGACTTTTTTAGTTGTAGAGACAGAAAGCAATACCTGGCCGGTGTAGACATCAATTGCTCGTAAATAAACCGTAACCTGGTCTTCGCGATAAAGTTCTGACAAGCCCAGACCAAAATACTCAGCGCCAATTCCACCTGTCGTTAAGTTCGTCTCATAACCAATGATGCCGCCCTCGAAAACTAAACGTGCCTCTTTCAATGGTGGTAATTCCGTTAATTTTTTATTCGAGCCATGTATTTTCCGCTCAGTAAGCAAGTTCTGTAGCCCCTCCCGCTCCAGCGGTGCAAACCAACCACTGTCAAGCAGGATCTGGGTTAGCATTGAGGTTGCGCCCTGAGTTACTGCGGTAGAGAAACTTGATACATTGCCCTGAGGTTTGTACTGACCGGTTTGATCCCGAAAAGCATAGACAGAAACCGGAATTTGTTGCCGCGGCTTTGCTTGCTGTTGCAACGACTGCATTGTACTGCTAATCGAATCGACACTGGCTGGCGTAATACTGAGCTCCGGTT
The DNA here is from genome assembly GCA_002364615.1 of Arsukibacterium sp. UBA3155. GTDB lineage: Bacteria > Pseudomonadota > Gammaproteobacteria > Enterobacterales > Alteromonadaceae > Alishewanella. The sequence goes on from DEYP01000027.1 coordinate 41,287, forward strand.
TTGGTACCAGAGAACATCCTGCAATAGCAGATATCATGAGTAAAATAATTACTGCTTTCATTACTAACCCCCAATCACAGGAATAGTAATGATCGTAACTTCACCGGTATCCAGGTTAGTAATATTGACAATAACACTGCCATCGGTGCCGGTCGTGATCTCAACAAGAAACTCACCCGTGTTGTAAATGCCATCAACCAGGTCACCATCCGCTATTCGCCTGGTCAACGAGTTTATAATGTTTCGCTCCAATGCTTCCTGGAACTTGTCTACAAAAGATAATGTTGGCCTCTCTTCACTAAAACTGTTCTGGCTTTGGGCTTTTTGCAGCAAAAAGTTTCCATTTAGCGGATTGCCACCAAAGCTGGGATTAATGGGGGTATAGACTAATTCAGTTGCACTTGCGCAGGCAGATGCCAGCAGGAATAGCAGTACTGCAGTTTTTTTCATTATTATTCCCTTTAGTATATTTCTTGTTCCTGATCACCCAGTAGCATGCTGGCCTGAATATTCGCCAATTCATTAATACTGCGCAAAATAGCTTGTTCGGCCATCTCTTTTACATTGTTATAGCGCCGGCCAAAATAGGTTTGATAAACGCGTTGCTGGTTCATTTCCACCCACAGAAATGTACCTGCCTGCGGATAGACTTGTTCATAAATAACCACCGACACGCCTTCAGTTGCCGGCATATCACGCCAGTAACCAGAATAATAGAACATAAAGTCTTTGCCAAAACGCGAGATGGTGCGGTCAATCACTAAGCCGCTTAATTCGATATCATTCGCTGCTACTTTAAGCGGCAGCAGCAAACATAACAGCAGAAAAATTACTTTCATATGCCTATGGCGGCCAGTGGCCGCCCTTTCGTTTAGTTTTGAGTAACGATCGCGGTATTAAAGTCACCCTGCTGAGTAATACTCATGATATTACCATTGCCATACTGCTCACCTAACACCAGGTTGTCGTTACCAAGCTGACTTATTGCTACAGTACCATTCTCTCCGGAAAGTGCAAAGTATCCATCATTGCCGGCTACCCAGTTACCATTGCCCTCTTGTAAAATGTCAGCAAAGTTACCGCTACCCTCAACCAGCATATCTACCAGGTTGAGATCCCCATCCTGTGCAATAGCAATACTGTTTTCTACAACCACAACCTCACTGGTAATAAATACTTCGTTCATATTACCCATTTGATCAACACTGATATCGTTATCAATACCAACCACATCAACTACAGCAAAGTTATCATCGCCCCGCTGCATGATGTCAGTGTTATTATCAAAACCAAACAAGGCTACACCGGCAATATTGTTGTTACCGCGACTGTATATATCTGCACTGTTGCCATCCATACCCAGCACCATTTCAGCGGTGTTCATGTCACCATCCTGATAAATCGTTAAATCGTGATTGTCACCGTCTGTCGCTACTACCGCATAGTTCTCAGTGCCATCTTGGCGAACATCAATCAGGTTATTATTGCCAACCAGACCCAGTGGCGCTTCCACCAGATTGCTGACACCAGTTTGATCAATCAGGATCCAGTTGGTGTCGCCGGTTACAGGTTCCACCAGAAAAACGTTATCGGTTCCATCCTGTTTAACATCAATCAGGTTGTCGTTGCCAGTAACATTGGTTGCGATAAAGGCATTTAGCATGCCTTCCTGCTGCACATAAATGGCGTTGTCATCACCAGTTAAACCAATTACACCACCGACGTTCTGGTCTCCAAACTGCTCCGCTTCAAATTCATTGGCATTACCTGCTGCGCCGAGCATAGCTGCTTCGTTACTATCTCCTTCCTGATAGCTGTAAAACATGTTGTCATTGCCGGTAAAGTCGGCATTCGACCAGTTGCTGTTACCGCTTTGCTCAATTTCGGCAACATTCATGTCGCCGACTAAAGTAGCGAAGGCTTCGTTTAAATCACCCGCCTGAAAAACAACGGCATCATTAACATTACCTTCTATAATAATTGCCGCCTGATTGTAAAATCCGTCCTGGGTAACCGTAACGATGTTATCATTACCAATAATATCGCTGGAAGCGATGTGCCAATCGGCGAATTGTTCCATCCGCACCGAGTTATCGTTGCCAGTATTAAAACTGTAGGCTTCCAACCACAGACCATTCTGCAAAACACTGCCATAGTTTAATTCACCAACTTGCTCAATAATGGCGAGATTGGCGTTGCCACCCGTATTGGTTTGAGTTATTTCAGCAGTATTACCTTCTCCAGAACCGGCTGCTGAGCTTTGCAGAATAATAGCTTCGTTCTCTGCCATGACATTTCCTGCAAAACACAAAGCAATTGCCATACCTAATAGATGTTTACGCGGTTTAATAAGGTTCATGTGATTCTCCCTGAGTCTCTTATTAGTATTGAATTATTGAGATTTCAGCTCCGTTGCCAATCTGTTCAATCGAAAAACTGCGGTTTCCCCATTGCTCTAACTGGATCAGGTTGCTCTCTCCCTGCTGTAAAATATCAGCACTGTTGTTGTTACCAAACTGCCGGATCTGTGCCTGATTACCGCTGCCATACTGCTGCAGAAAAATCTGGTTAAGCACACCTTGTTGTAATAAAACAGCATAATTAGCATCGCCACCTTGCGTTACATCAGCAACATTCAAATCGCCCAGCTGAGTAATATCAACTCCATTAGCTAACGCATGACGCTCAATTAGTGAAGTTAACTGTACTGAAACATCTGCAAACGCCCACCCGCTGGTTGCGACTCCAACCATCAGAATTAACACCTTAACATTTACATTTAGCACAAATATTCCTTCATTCATTATTACAACTTCCAGACTAAAGAGATATTTAAAAGCCACAATAGGACAAATGTTTTATTTTTTATTACAATTCATCAATCGCAAAAATAATTTATATTATATTAAATACAGCATCTTACGATCGCCTGGTTAACATGTGACCGCCCTTAGCTACTAATCCATTAGTACTATTTTTATTCATATATGAGCAAATTGTTAATATTCATGCTAATGCTTATTAGTGCAGTAAGTAAGCATATTTTTTACAAATAATTAAAATAGGAACTACTATGTCCAAGCAAAAAATTCTGGCGTTAGCGGTTACCGCAGCGCTGTGTTCCGGTTCAGCATTCGCGGCGAATAACGCTGCACAGGCCGATGATTCTATTCTCATCATGTTCAAACCTGGCGTATCCAAACAAGAACGTGTTTCTATTGTAAAACGCAGCGGTGCCAGTCTGCGGCAGCTCGATACTCAGGGACGTGACATTAAAATGCGGCATATTGCGGATGGGCGCATTGCCAAAATCAAGGTTCCTAAAGGCATTAATCGTGATTTCTTAATTAAACAACTTGCCTCCAACCCGGCGATTGAAGTAGCTGAACCGAATTATCTGGTAAAAGCATTAGCAGCCCCTCTTGCGGTTCCTAATGATCCCCGATTTGGTGAAATGTGGTCGTTAAACAATACCGGCCAGAATGGCGGTACGGCAGGTGCCGATATCGGTGCTGTTGCAGCCTGGGATATCACCACCGGTAGTCGTGACGTGGTTATAGGCGTAATCGATTCAGGGATGGATTACAATCATCCCGATTTAATTCCAAACCGCTGGGAAAATGACGGCAGCTATCCTGGACACCCATATGGTTATTCAACGTTAAACGAAAATAACGATCCAATGGACAGCGATAGCCATGGCACACATGTTGCCGGCACTATCGGTGCTGGTGGAGACAATGGTATTGGTATAACCGGTGTCAACTGGAACGTAACGTTACTGCCTTGTCAGTTTCTTGGTCCCACGGGTGGTAGTACAGCAGGTGCTATCGAATGTATTGATTACTATACCGACTTAAAAACAAATTACGGTGTAAACGTTAAAGCGACGAATAACTCCTGGGGTGGTGGTGGTTTCTCTGAAACATTGCGCGCCGCCATTCAATCAGGTGGCGATGCCGGTATTTTATTTATTGCGGCGTCGGGCAATGATGGCGCTGATGCTGATGTCAGCCCCATGTATCCGGCAGGATACGATCTTGATGTTATTGTCTCAGTAGCCTCTACCGACCGGCTGGATAATTTATCAGTATTTGCAGTCGGTGCGTCTAATTACGGCGCAACGTCAGTGGATCTGGGGGCACCAGGTTCAGATATTTTATCAACTGTTCCGGGCAACAATTATGCGGTGTTCTCTGGTACATCAATGGCCTCGCCTCATGTAGCCGGCGCCGCAGCAATGTTATGGTCTATAAATCCTGACATCACGCCACTTGAGATGAAAGCGATTCTGATGGACAGTGGTGATGAACTTGCTTCTCTTGATGGTAAAACGGTTTCTGGCAAGCGTTTAAATCTGGTAAACGCGCTGGCAGATGCGGACCCGACCCCGAGTTTCCGCTTAGCATTATCTCCCCGCAGCCAGCAGATAACCGCAGGTGATACTGCTGAGTTTACTCTTGACGTTGGTAATCTGGCCGACTGGATGGGCGATGTAGAGCTGAGCGTCAGTGTCGACCCAAGTATTGAAGGCGTCAGCTTATCAGCTGAAACCGCACAACCGGGTGATACGGTTACTGTCTTGGTACCGACCATGGCTGAAACGCCATGGGGCGATTATCTGGTTACTGTAACGGGTATTGATGCAGCAGACCCTGCAGTAGTTAAAAGCGTGTCTGCAACACTGGTCGTATTGCCGCAAGGTCTGGCTGATTTCAGTTTTGAGAACACGAATCCTGTTGCTATCCCTGATAACAACGCCACTGGTATTGAAAGTGTTATCAACGTACCAAATGAAGGAACCGTATTTAACGTTGAAGCTGGCGTTAATATCACCCATACCTGGCGTGGCGACCTGGTTGTTAGCCTGACATCTCCGCAAGGCACAGAAATCACCCTTCATAACCGTAGTGGCGGCAGTGCAGACGACTTAGTTGAAAGCTGGACCGTCGACACCTTTAATGGTGAGCCGATGCAGGGTGACTGGACCTTAAATGTATCTGATAATGCCGGTGCCGACTTAGGCACGTTAAACAGCTGGAACTTGACGATTACTGCACTTGGCGGTGACGTGGTCGATCCTGATCCGGTGGCACCCGCCGCAGACTTTAGCTTTGTTGCATCCGGACTGAATGTCGATTTCAGTGATAGTTCTACTGATGCTAATGATGATATTAGCAGCTGGAGCTGGGATTTCGGTGATGGTGCGGTATCTGATGTACAAAACCCAAGCCACACGTACGCGGCAGGAGGTAGTTATGAAGTTACGCTGATGGTTACAGACAGTACCGGCTTAACTGACATGACAAGCCAGATGGTTACCCTGGTTGAGAGTGATATTAGTCTGACATTGCATCGGGCAATCAGAGCTCGTACCGGCTCTACCATCGTTGACTTACGCTGGACGGGTGCCACAGGAAACCTGGATCTGTATCGCGATGGTGATTATATCGAAACAATCGAAAACGATGGCAGACATCGTGACCGGTTTAATTCGATGGCGGCTTCAGCAACCTATACCCTGTGCCTGGAAGGCACGATGGTATGCTCAGCTGATTTAACCGTAGATTTCTGAAATTCCATTTCTTCTGACTCTTAAGGCAGCTTCGGCTGCCTTATTCTTTAGTTGATCCTTACCGTAGAGCGGCTAGTATAGAGGATATAATTCAGCAGTAAGGAATCAGCGTGCTAGCGCAATTACATCAGGTTGAACACAGTCTTAATCAGGTTATTCTTGGTAAACAACAGCAAATTCGCCTGGCGTTATGTTGTTTACTCGCTGAAGGACATTTACTGCTCGAAGACCTTCCCGGCCTTGGCAAAACCACCCTGGCTCATGCGCTCGCTAACAGCCTGGGTCTGAGTTACCGGCGGGTGCAATTTACCAGTGATTTACTGCCCGCAGATTTAACCGGTATTAGCATATATGATACCCGGTCACAACAATTTCACTTTCAGCCGGGTCCGGTATTCTCTCAGGTGTTACTGGCAGATGAAATTAATCGCGCCAGCCCGAAAACCCAAAGTGCCTTGCTAGAGGCGATGGAAGAGCGCCAGGTTAGTACGGATGGTCAAACCCGGCCATTACCCAGTCCTTTCTTTGTTATTGCCACCCAGAACCCGTTATTTCATGCCGGAACCTCTGCATTACCTGAATCGCAGCTAGACCGTTTTTTAATGCGTTTGTCGTTAGGTTTTCCGGAGCGGGCCGCTGAACATCAGTTGCTTGTCGATGATAGCAAGGGCTCGCGTCTGCAATTTTTAACACAACAACTGGACAGCAATACGCTGCAAAGCCTGCAGCAACAACTTAGTTCGGTTAATGTCAGTGATGCCGTTATTGATTACTTACTCAGCTTGGTAGATGCCAGTCGCACTCGCAATGATATGTTGCCGCTATCGCCGCGCGCCTCCAAAGCCCTGTTAAGAGCAAGCAAAGCTCATGCTTTAATCACTGGCCGTGATTTTGTCACCGCCGATGACGTGCAGCAGGTATTCCCATCGGTGGCAGAACACCGGCTGGATCCACGTTCCAGTGCGGCAAGTCATTCGCATAGCGAACTATTACTTGAGCAAACTGTTTGCCCGTTATGAACCACCTGAAACGAGGGTTACAGCAGTGGTTTCGTAAGCAGTTTAATAATTGGCTGAATAAGCGACAACCACCAGCCAGAGAAGTCACCCTAAGCCAGAAGATCATTTATATTCTGCCCAGCCGCTTCGGGCTCTGGTATATTTTGCTGCTTATCCTGCTGTATTTACTAGGAACTAACTATCAAAATAATTTAATTTTATTAATGAGTTATATGTTGGTATCGGTGTTGCTTTTAGCACTGACGTTAGCCTGGCGTAACTTACACCACATTACAGTGAGCTGTGCGCCGGTGTTAACGGCTTATGCAACAGAAACGCTGATGGTGCCGGTATCATTACAAACACCGGATCCAAAACAGCAAATACAATGTTATTTTACTTCTAAGCAGCAGCCGTCGGTGCTTGCCGATGTCAATATGCGGGCAATGGTGCCGCTGGTGGTAGAAAAACGAGGTTATTTTCCATTACCACGGCTTACCATTCATAGTTATTATCCATTTGGTTTATTTAATTGCAAAAGCATGCTAATGCTTGATTATCATTTCTGGGTATTTCCAACACCGCTACCATCAGAGTCGGCGGATGCCTTGGCTGAAAATAGCGGTAATAAAAACCAGGTTGCAGAGGATTACGACACGATCCGTAGCTACCAGGCTGGAGATAGCTTAAAACTAATGCTGTGGAAGCGGCTGGCCCGTGATCCAGCCAACCCGGTTGTCAAACATGCTCCCAGCGTACCTTTACCAGAACCTGACTGGATAACCATTCCAGCGGTTACCGGGGCAGCCCTTGAGTTAGCGCTGTCAAAGGCCTGTTATACGATGTTGCAACTGGAACAACGCAGTAAACCCTATGGTCTGCGGATACGAAGCAAAAGTATCAGTCCGTCCTGTGGCCAGCAGCATTTACAACGCTGTCTGCGGGAGTTAGCGTTATGCTAGTGCTATTAAACCGCCAGGCGATAGTCTCTTTTAGTATTATTTTACTGGCCATCATTGTATTACTTCATCAGGCGTTACCGCTATGGTACAGCGCTATTTTAGTGCTGCTGCTGGGGTACCGCTGGCCGTTGCAGCGAAGCGGGAGCAAGGTTAATAAGCTGAAACGCGTCAATATAATTGCGGCGCTCATCCTGCTGTTATTGCTTATCAGCCTGAAACAAAGCGGTGTTTTTCACTTTATGTTACAAATATTGCTGCTGTCTGCGGTAAGTCGCATGGTGTTGATCCGTCAGCGTCATGATAGTCATCAGTTGCTCTGGGTACTGTATTTCCTGTTGGCCTGCTGTTTTATTTTTTATCAGAGTATATTGTTAAGCTTGCTCATTCTTGCATTGTTGCTTTTCACTCTTCATCAGCACTATCAACTTTACGCCAGCAAACAACTTCGACTGCAGTGGTTACAGCTGGGAAAAGCGTTATTGCTTACGTTTCCAATATGGATCTCATTATTTCTATTGTTCCCGCGCTTACAACCCTTGTGGCGGATCCCAACGGCAGACTCAGCAATAACCGGCCTGGCAGATAGTCTGGATCCTGGAAGCATTGAGAATCTGGTCCAAAGCGACACACTGGCGTTCCGGGCAATTTTCAGTGGGCCACTGCCGGCAAGACAGCAGTTATATTGGCGCGCGAAAGTATACGAAAATTTTGATGGTCGTAGCTGGACCGTGAACAAGCGGTTTGAAACTCGTCAAACAGTCACCCCACCAATTAATGAGAATAGCCTCGTTCAACGGGTTGATTATCAGATTATTACTGAAGTCAGTAACCAGCGAAGTGTGTTTGCACTGGGCGTACCGCTGCAACTAACCAATACTGTACGTCCTGTTGCTGCTTATCTTGCTGAAGCCCGCCGTCCCGTAAGCCAGCGCCTGAGCTATCAGGTTAGCAGTGACCTGTCAGCGATACCTGAAGATCATGCGACAGAGCCGCAACTGAATACCCGTACCACCAATGCCAACCCAAAAACCCGGGCGCTCGCTATCGAGTTGGCAAATAAAACGCAGTCAACTGCCGAATTAATCGGGCAAATAGGTGAGCTATTTCGCCAGCAACCTTATTTTTATAGTTTAAACCCACCTCGCCTGGGTGAAAACAGTATTGATGCCTTTTTGTTTAATACCCGCAGCGGATTTTGCAGTCACTACGCCTCGGCAACGGCAGTACTATTACGAGAAGCTGGTGTTCCGGCCAGAGTGGTCGGCGGTTATCAGGGTGGTGTCTGGCATGACGAACAGCAATATCTGGAAGTAAGGCAACGAGAAGCTCATGCCTGGGTCGAATATTTCGATAGCGGTGCCTGGCAACGATTTGATCCCACCGCCGTTATTGCACCCGAGCGCGTGCTCGCAGGACTGGATGCCGTGTTATCAGCAGAGGAACAGGACCAGTTACAGGCCAACTGGCGGCGTTTTTCTGCAGTTAATTACATCAATCAGCAACTGTTACATCTGGACTATTACTGGTCAGTTTGGGTATTAGGATTTGACGACAGCCAGCAATACAACCTGTGGCAACAACTAAAAGCGATTAGCAAGCTGTTGGCAATACTGAGTGGGATTGTCGTATTAATGATAGGAATATGGTGGTATCTGAAATATCAGCGGCAACCGGAAAAGTTTCCCGCGCCGGTTCGTTTAGTCAGGCGCTATTTGGGCAAGCTGATCCAGCATAAACCAGCAGGTCAGCATTTCAGCCAGTTTATTAATCAGCTGAAAATCCACAACCCGTACCACGCCCCCTTACTTGATAAGATAGACTCGTTGTATCAGCGGGCATTATTTGCCAATGATCCCGCCGCACTACTGCAGTTAAGAAAGCACTTAAAAGCTAATACAAAAAAACTTAACCGGTTAAACTGGCCGCAATAGCAGGCCAGTTAACGTTGACGGGTGATTACCGAGTGAGATTAGCGGGTAGCCAGAATACGCAGGGCCGTCTGGATATGCTCTGCGCAGTGCACGCCCAAGTCGGTTAAATAACCACCATCAGTCTGGGTGAGTAACCCTTTAGCATGTAAGCGGGCAATGGCATCCCGGGTTTCATTATCTGCATCCTTATGAACTTTCAACCCTTCCATTTGTGAGTCAAGGTTATATAAATTCAGAATTTTTATCTCAGCATTCAGCTCAGGTGTTACTGGCATAGCGTACATCCTCTGTTGTTAGCAGATTCAAGATAGCCGTTATCGACAAATATTGGCAGCCTTTTCTGCACAATTTTATCGATTTACCGGCGTTCTGCGCAGGGGACATTGCCATTCCCGAAGACTCTGTCAGCCAGCGTCGCTCAAAATATGTTTTTTTCCAATAAGTTTATCCCTTAAGTTGCTCAGTCAGCGCTTGCAGACAAAGTGCAATGTTTTCATGCCGTGCACCATAGCCCATTAACCCAATACGCCAGGTTTTTCCGGCCATCTCGCCAAGGCCGGCGCCAAGCTCCAGATTATAGTGCTCAAGCAGCGCAGTTCGCAGCGGAGCATCGTCCACACCTTGCGGTATATACACTTGGTTTAATTGAGGCAAGCGGTATGGCTCTGCTACCACAAACTGCAGACCCAGCTTCGTTAAGCCTTCAGCCAGCAACTTATGCATGGTCTGATGGCGCTGCCATGCTTGCTCCAGCCCTTCACTTGCCAGTATGCGCAGCGCTTCATGCAGTGCATACAAGCTGTTAACTGGCGCGGTATGATGATAACTGCGTTTGCCCTGGCCGCTCCAGTAGGCCATCACCAGACTTTGATCTAAAAACCAGCTTTGTACCGGGGTTTTACGCTGCTGAATTTTAGCAACAGCACGTGGCGAAAACGACACCGGCGACAAGCCCGGTACACAGGATAAACATTTCTGACTACCTGAGTAAATGGCATCAATGCCCCACTCGTCCACTCTGAGCTCAACGCCCCCTAGCGAGGTAACGGCATCAACAATAGATAGACAATCATATTGCCGGGCTAAGACACACAGGGTTTTAGCGTCACTCAATGCACCGGTAGACGTTTCAGCATGTACAAAAGCAACGAATCGCGCATCAGGATGTTGTTTTAGTGCATCCTCAACATGTTGCGGGTTGACCGGCTCACCCCAGGCGTTGTCCACACACACCGCAACACCGCCACAGCGCTCGACATTCTGGCGCATCCGCTCACCAAATACGCCGTTACGACAGACAATAACCTTTTCACCGGGTTCTACCAGATTTACAAAGCAGGTTTCCATGCCGGCACTGCCGGGCGCAGACACCGCGATGGTCATTGGGTTTTGCGTTTGAAAGGCGTATTGCAATAGTTGCTTCAGCTCATCCATCATGCCAATAAACAGCGGGTCTAAATGGCCTACTGTCGGCCTGGCTTGCGCAGCCAGTACCTGCGGATAGACATCGGAGGGCCCCGGGCCCATTAAAATACGGCGTGGCGGATTGAATGTGGCAATGGCAGGGGCTGGTAACAGTGCCTGCGGTGTTGTCTGTTGCTTTGCCTGTTGCATAAAAACTCCGGCTAATGATTTTGCTTACCATAGCAAAACCAGCGGTTCATGCCACTACTGTTCGGCTATTGCCGCTATTCAAAGGATTAATAGTAACCGATTGCTACTTTTGCCTGGCGTATTTAACTGCAAAAGAAAAAGGCCCCTGCTGCGGGACCTTCTGTTACCGTGTAGCGATGATAATAATTAGAACTCGCGGCGGTTTCGCAGCGCTTCAATCCGTTTTTCCAAAGGTGGATGGGTCAGCAGCAACTCAGACTTTGGTTTTTTACCGGCAATACCAAAAGCCATTAAACTGCCTTCCAGCCGGCTTTCATGGTTATTTTTAAGTCGTTCCAGTGCCGCGACCATTTTATCTGGCCCTTCTAAGCGCGCCGCACCGGCATCGGCACGGTATTCACGCTGGCGTGAAAACCACATGACAATAATGCTAGCCAGAAAACCAAATACAATTTCCAGCACGATAACAATACCAAAATAAGCAAAAGTACCCAGCTGCTGATTGTTATTGCGGATGGCACCGGCAATTAAACGGGCAAAGAAAATAACAAAGGTATTTACCACGCCCTGGATCAGGGTCAGGGTGACCATATCGCCGTTAGCAATGTGCGACACTTCATGGGCCAGTACGGCTTCCACTTCATCTTGTTTCATATTGCGCAGCAAGCCGGTACTTACCGCCACTAGCGCCGCATTGCGGTTCATCCCGGTAGCAAACGCATTCATCTCTGGCGAATCATATACCGCTACCTCCGGCATACCGATACCCGCTTTCTGGGCCTGACGCTCGACAGTACGCATCAGCCATTGTTCGGTAGCATTACGAGGCTGGGTAATAACCACCGCGCCGGTAGAACGCTTAGCCATCCATTTTGACAACGCAAGCGATATAAAAGAGCCGCCAAAACCAAATATGGCTGCAAAAACCAACAACCCGCTGATACTGCTGTGATCTATTCCTAAAAAGCTGAAAACGATATTCAGTACAATACTCAGTACTACAATAACCGCCAGGTTCGTTGCCAGAAACAGCAAAACTCTTTTCATATAACCCTACCTCAGTGACTTAACTGCTATCAATATATGGGCTGCTAACTGAATTTCAAATTAAGCCGTGCCGAAAATTTGTAAGAAAACATGTTTGCCTGCACGCATTTCGCTACAATAACGGCCGAAACTGCCAATTCAATCGGAGAACGTCATGCAATTATTACTATTAAGCAGCTCGCGTGCCCACAACAGCGAGTATCTGGCGCCTTATATGCCTTGGCTTAAATCGCAGCTAAAAGGCATAGACGAACTGCTTTTTATACCTTATGCCGGCGTTACTATTAACGGCGATGCTTATCTTAAGCAAGTTGCCAGCGCCTTAGCGCCATTAAACATAAAAGTCACTAGTTTGCACCAGCATTCACAGCCCAAAGAAGCAATTAGCAAAGCACAAGCGATTGCCGTGGGTGGCGGCAATACTTTTCAGCTACTTAATAAGTTATATCAACAAGATATCGTTAAGCTTATAAGGCAACGCGTAACCTGTGGGGTGCCGTATATTGGCTGGAGCGCCGGTTCTAACATTTCGGGTCTGAGCATTCGCACCACCAATGATATGCCGATTGTTGAACCGGCATCATTTAACGCATTACAGCTATTACCGCTGCAGTTAAATCCGCATTACAGCGACTATAAGCCTGAGGGGTTTCACGGCGAAACCCGCGATATGCGCCTGGCAGAGTTTATGGTGTTAAACCCGTCTACACCGACTATCGCCTTACCGGAAGGTACTGCATTACAACGTAATGGCGATAGCTTAACCCTGCTGGGTAGTGGCGGCGGTTATTTATTTAAAGGCGGCGAGAAAACAGTAATAGCGGAAAACAGCGATCTATCTTATTTATTAAATTAGAAAAAACGACGTAAAAAAGCGGGAACGAAAGCAAATCGGCGCAGATGGTCGGTTACAATATAGGCTACGTTCTGGTAGTGGTAACGCAGCTTGCATAAATACTGTTGTAGAGCTTAGCTTATATTGCGACCTGAAGTTTTAAGCAAATTTCTGGCTAAATTCACACCCAACTGCGTTTGATCTTCTGGGTCATACGGCACCACACCTAAACACGGCGTGCTAATTCGCTGCTGTAAATCAGCAATATTTTGCGGTAAAAGCGCCATATCCGGATCGATACAGTTGGCAACCCAACCCACCAGAGTGCAGCCGCTGCGGGCAATTTCCCGCACCGTTAGCATGGCATGGTTCAGGCAGCCTAGTTTCATTCCCACCACCAATACTACCGGCAGTTGGTGCTCGGCCACCCAGTCAGCTAAGTAACGCTCGTTACTAATAGGCAATAGCCAACCACCTGCACCTTCAACTAATAACTGTTGTATAGGTAACTGTTGCCAGCTGGCCAGCGTCTGACTAAGTGTTGCTTCGTTAATTGGCTGCTGTTCGTTAATCGCCGCCAGATGCGGTGCGACCGGCGCCTGATAGCATATCGGATTCACCACATCATAGGGTAACGCGATACCAGATTGACGCCGTAGCAGTAACGCGTCACTATTGCAGCCCTGCGCGTCGGCTCCCGCGGCTATTGGCTTTACCCCCGCAGCAGTGATATCGAGAGCTTTGAAACCTTGCAATAGTATACTGCAGACATAACTCTTGCCAGCATCCGTGTCGGTACCGGTAACAAAGTAACAATTAGCTGGCATTCTTAGTCCCCGTAATAAATAACACCTGATAACTGGCCGGTAAACCCTGGGCCGTCCGATGCTTTTCATAGGCCGCAGCAAGCTTTTGCCAGTAACCTTTGCCGGTTAAACCGGTTGCACTTCGCCCGGCAACCTGATTAGCGCCTAAAGCTTTTAACTCGCGTGCCAGGCTTTTTACGTCAGGGTAATACAATGGGTAGTTTCGCTGCTCAAAGTGCCAGTTAACCTGTGACACGGTGCCAGCTGCCTTAATCAGTTCAGCTTCGGGTAAAAATAGCTGAGTATGCGCCCTGCTATCCAACGTCGCAAAAGCCGCCTGTAGCTCCTGCAACGTGCCCTGCACCAAAGTGGTGATAACCAACTGGCCGCCCGGGGCCAGCACTCTGGCGGCCTCGGCCAAAACGGCTTCAGGCCTTTGGCACCACTGCAGCATTAAACTGGAAAACAACTTATCAAACTGTGCTGTGGCCAGCGGCAAAGCTGCGGCGTCGGCCTGAATATAAGCCGTGGCTAAGTGTAAACTCCGGGCCTTGCTTAACATGCCAGCACTTAAATCGACGGCGCTAAATTCATCACAATAGTTTTTTAACTCAGGGTGGATCCAGCCCGGACCGCAGCCTAAATCGAGCAATTTACCGCTATGGTTGGCGGATAACATCGCAAGTGCGGTTAATGCCACCTGCTGCTGTAAACGCGCAGCATCAGCGTAGCTCTCGCATGCCTTACCAAAGCTGTCAGCCACCTGTTTTAAAAAAATACTTTCGCTTTGAGCTGCAGGCTCACATAGGCGGGGTGTTAAACGGGAGATCATGACAACAAACGCCTCAATTGCTGCACCAGCAGCGCAATATCCTCATCACTGTGCTGGCTGCTCAGGGTAATTCTTAAGCGGGCGCTACCAACGGGTACCGTCGGTGGCCGGATGGCGGTTAGCCAGATGCCGACTCCTTTTAACTGCTCGCTGGCCTTAGCTGCCTGCTCGCTGCTACCGAGCACCACTCCCTGAATGGCGGTATCGGAAACCATAATGGGCAAATCTGCGGCCAGCTTTCGGAATTTCTGAATGTTGCTGTGAAGCTTATCGCGCCGCCAGTTTTGCTTGCGGCACAGTGCGATACTTTTTACAACCGCAGCACAGGTTGCCGGCGATAACGCCGTACTGTAAATATAGTGCCGGCCAAATTGTTCAATATAATCGATAACTGTTTTGCTAGCGCCGAGAAACGCCCCGGCCACCCCCAATGCTTTGCCAAAATTGGCCATCAGGCAGAACAGCTCGTTGTTTGCTACACCTTGCGCCGGCCCGCTGCCCTGACCTTCCGTGCCTTTAACGCCCAAACCATGCGCATCGTCCAGCAGCAGTGGTACCCTGTGCTGCTGACACAATCTGTGCAACGCTGCCAGATCGGGGCTGTCGCCGTCCATGCTGAAGACGCCTTCAGTTACCACCATCGATTGTGGCTGTTGTTGTAATAAACGCGCCAACGCGCTCATGTCATTGTGGGCGAAGCGTTTCATGTTCGAAGCACTATGTAAGGCACCGTCTATCAGCGAGGCGTGGCTGAGTTTATCCAGCAATAAGGTATCGTCTTTTGCCGCCAACGTGTGCAACATGGCCTGGTTAGCGGCAAAACCAGAGGAAAATAACAGTACACGCTCCACGCCAAGCCAGTCACTGAGGGTCTCTGTTAACTGGCGGTGAATAGCATGCTGGCCGGTGACCAACGGTGAGCCACTGCTACCAGCACCGAATTTCAGGGCGCCGTCAGCATAAGCCTGCAATACCTCAGGTGCGGTAGCCAGTCCCAGATAGTCGTTACCGGAGAAATTAAGGTATGGCTGACCGTTAATAGTAATAAGCCGACCATTGTAATGTTCAACCGTAACAGGCTGGCGCATCAGCTGCCGGCCCTCGCGATCAGTAACAGCCTGTTGCAACTGCGCCAGTTTATTCTGCAGCATCGTTACTTAGCCGCTTTTCTACTGCGCTGCCATTATTACAGTGCAGCACGGTACAGCGGCGGGTTAGCCTGCTCGTTTAACGCATCGGCCATTGCCAGCTCGTGCGCTTCGTCTGAGACATCAGCACGCTGCTCTGGTTTAATGCCCAATTTGGCAAATAGCTGCATATCAGCATTAGCTTCCGGGTTATCGGTCGTCAGCAGTTTATCGCCGTAAAAAATAGAGTTAGCGCCGGCAAAAAAGCACAATGCCTGCATCTGCTCGTTCATGCGGGAGCGACCTGCCGACAGCCGAACGTGACTTTCTGGCAACATAATACGTGCGACGGCAATGGTGCGGATAAACTCAAAGCCGTCTAAATCTTCCACATTTTCCAGCGGAGTACCTTTTACTTTAACCAGCATATTAATGGGTACACTTTGCGGATGCTCCGGCAGGTTGGCCAGTTGCATCAGTAACGCAGAACGATCATTGGCACTTTCACCTAAACCAACAATACCGCCACAGCACACCTTCATGCCGGCATCGCGCACATGGCTTAGGGTGTCGAGACGATCCTGATAGGTGCGGGTGGTGATAATTTCACCATAAAACTCCGGGGAGGTATCCAGGTTATGGTTGTAGTAATCCAGGCCGGCCTGTGCCAGGGTCTGGGCCTGGCTGTTGTCGAGCATGCCTAACGTCATGCAGGTTTCCAGGCCCATGGCTTTCACGCCCTGCACCATTTCAATAATATACGGCATATCGCGCTGCTTCGGGTTACTCCAGGCCGCGCCCATACAAAAACGGCTGGCACCCTGCGATTTCGCTGCAGCAGCTTGCGTCAGCACCTTTTCCACTTCAATTAAACGCTCACGCTCTAACCCGGTATTGTAATGGCCGCTTTGCGGGCAATATTTACAATCTTCGGCACACGCCCCGGTTTTAATCGACAGTAAGGTGCTGATTTGCACTTCATTCGGGGTAAAATGCTGGCGATGCACCGTTTGCGCCTGAAATAATAAGTCATTAAACGGTAAGGCATAAAGTGCATTTACTTCAGCGAGAGTCCAGTTGTGTCGAACCTGAGCGGTGGCAGCTTGCATAGGGCGTATCCATTGTTGTTATGCGGTTTTTCGGCTAGTCTAACCGCCGGCTGCAGCTTGTCAACGCTGACCACCGCAAAAACTTTACTACTGGTTAATTTATGAGCATTAATTTATGAGCATTTGTTATGAAAGTTAACTTAGCATTTGATCGCGAACATATCTGGCATCCTTACACATCAATGCTCAATCCTTTGCCGGTGTATCCGGTAAGCCGGGCCGAGGGTTGTGAACTTATTCTGGAAAATGGCCAGCGTTTAATTGACGGTACCTCTTCCTGGTGGGCCGCTGCGCACGGTTACAACCACCCGGTTTTAAATGCGGCGGTCACTGAACAATTACAAAAGATGGCCCATGTGATGTTTGGCGGTATTACGCATCAGCCGGCTGTCAGCTTGTGTCAGCAGCTGGTGGAAATAACCCCGGCGGCGCTCACCAAAGTATTTTTAGCCGATAGCGGTTCGGTCGCAGTCGAAGTCGCCATCAAAATGGCGCTACAGTATTGGCTGGCAAGTGACACACCAGAAAAAACGAAACTGATCAGTCTGCGTAAGGGGTATCACGGTGATACCTTTGCTGCGATGGCGGTCTGTGATCCGGTAGATGGCATGCACGATATGTTTAGCGGCGTGCTGAATAAGCACTTTTTCCTACCGTCACCGGCCAGTGCTTTTGCGGGGGAATTTAACCCGGCGGATATGGCGCCGCTTGCAACATTGCTTGAACAAGAGCACCAGCAGATAGCGGCACTAATTCTGGAGCCGATTGTTCAGGGCTACGGCGGCATGCGTTTTTATCATCCTGAGTATTTACGTCAGGCCCGTGTATTGTGTGATCACTATAAGGTGTTGCTTATAGCTGATGAAATTGCCACCGGCTTTGGTCGCACCGGTAAATTGTTTGCCTGCGAGCATGCCGGCATTACTCCGGATATTATGTGTTTAGGTAAAGCCTTAAGTGGCGGCTATATCACCCTGGCTGCTACCCTTTGCACTGATGAAGTGGCACGCGGCATAAGCCAAAGCGCCGCGGGCGGTTTAATGCATGGCCCTACTTTTATGGCAAACCCGTTAGCCTGTGCAGTGGCCAATGCCAGTGTCGGTCTGATCCGCGCACATAAATGGCCTGCGCAGGTCGCCGCAATTGAGCAGCAGTTGCAGCACGAGTTGGCCCCTTGCAAAGCCCTGCCAGCCGTGCAAGAAGTGCGGGTACTTGGTGCCATTGGTGTATTGGAAATGCGGCAAAAAGTTGATGTTGCCAGGTTACAGCAGCAATTTGTTGAGCTGGGAGTATGGATCAGGCCGTTTAACAATCTTATTTATATTATGCCGCCTTTTACCATCAACCCAGCGCAGTTAACTACATTGACCTGCGCCATGGTCACTGTAGCCAAAGCGTGCAGCTAGTATGTTCTGTCTGACTCAGCGCAGGATATAGAACAGCATGCCACTGGAGCTTAGTAACAAAAGAATAATATTAAAATGTAAATGATCGCTGCGCCGTTTCAGTCGCATGCGGTTAAGCACTATACTAACGACACTGACCAGGACACTACCCCACAACAAATACACTAACCAAAACGTTAAGCGGGGGCGCCAGTAGTCACGAATATCCAGCCCCAGATAGCGTACCAGGCCTGTATCCATTTCCGGCCGGGCATAATGGCTGACCACAAGAGCAGAGAAAAATAACAACCAGGCAATAATCGCCAGATATTTAAATGCCCGGCACAATAAGTCAGGGCCTTCCCGTCGCTCAAACTCTGGCCCGCCCTTATCTGGTCCCACTTTATTATATGCTGTCATTTTTGGCTTCCTTCCAACTTTTACTTGTTTTCAGCTTGTGGCAAAGTATGATTACAGCTTTCATAAATATAGCCTAGTTATAACACCATCTGGAGTTTGTTGCATGACGCATGCCGTAGTTAAAGATGTGTTGGCCGGTAAGTACCAAGCCGGTTCACAGATCACCGTTAAAGGCTGGATCCGCACCCGGCGCGATTCTAAAGCCGGTATTTCTTTTTTAGCTGTGCACGATGGCAGCTGTTTTGATGCGGTGCAAGCCGTTGCGCCATCTGATCTGGCTAATTATGAAAATGAGATTAGACGTTTAACCACCGCCTGTTCGGTCATCGTTACCGGTGTTGTCGCGCGCTCTGAGGGCCAGGGGCAGGCTTTTGAAATTCAGGCGACAGAGGTGGTGGTGGTCGGCTGGGTTGAAAACCCGGACACCTACCCTATGGCACCAAAGCGTCATAGCATGGAATACCTGCGCGAGCATGCGCACCTGCGGGCACGCACCAATGTAGTGGGCGCGGTTACCCGGGTTCGCCATTGTTTAGCCCAGGCCGTGCATCGTTTTTTCCATGAGCAGGGTTATTACTGGATCAGCACGCCTATTATTACCGGATCAGATACCGAAGGTGCTGGCGAGATGTTCCGGGTCAGTACCCTGGATATGGAAAACCTGCCCCGCAACGATAAAGGCAAAGTAGATTACAGCCAGGATTTCTTTGGTAAAGAAACCTATCTGACTGTTTCTGGCCAGTTAAATGGTGAAACCTATGCCTGTGCTATGTCTAAAATTTACACTTTCGGCCCAACTTTTCGGGCTGAAAACTCCAATACCAGCCGCCATTTAGCAGAATTCTGGATGATTGAACCAGAAGTAGCCTTTGCTGAACTGAAAGACATTGCCCAGCTGGCTGAAGACATGCTGAAGTACGTGTGTAAAGCGGTGCTGAACGAGCGCGCGGATGACATGGCGTTTTTTGCAGAGCGCATTGACCCGACAGCGGTCAGCCGTTTACAACAGTTAGTGGATTCTTCATTTGTGCGGATGGACTACACCGATGCCATTGAAATATTGCAAAACTGCGGTAAAACCTTCCAGTATCCGGTGCAGTGGGGCGTAGATTTGCAATCTGAGCATGAGCGTTATCTGGCTGAAGAGCATGTCGGCGCACCCATTATTATGCAAAACTACCCGAAAGACATTAAAGCCTTTTATATGCGTTTAAATGACGACGGTAAAACCGTAGCGGCCATGGATGTACTAGCACCCGGTATTGGCGAAATTATCGGTGGTAGCCAACGGGAAGAGCGGCTGGAGCAGTTTGATAAACGGCTGGACGAAATGGGCCTGAACAAAGAAGACTACAGCTGGTATCGTGATCTGCGCCGCTATGGCACTGTGCCCCACGCCGGTTTTGGTCTGGGCTTTGAGCGCCTGGTATCTTATGTAACTGGTGTAGGTAATGTGCGAGATGTCATCGCCTTCCCGCGAACACCAGGCAATGCAGATTTTTAAAGGCTTAGCTAATTTTCTAAATAATAAAAAGGGAGCGTTAACAGCTCCCTTTTTAATTATCGTAAAATAGTATTAACCGCATGCATTTTCAGCAACAGCGAACATCAGAAGTAAGAAAAAAACGCTTCCGGATCCGGATCATTTCGCACTGGCGCGTTTCCTGCCGCGGTACCTAAATATAAAAAGCCTACAATTTCATCATCTTCACCGACATCAAGCGATTGCTTGACGAAATCTTGCTGGGCATAGCTGCCAGTACGCCAAATGCCACCAAACCCCTGGGCAAAAGCGGCCTGTTGCATTGCCATTACGGCACAAGCAGCAGACTGCACTTGCTCTGGGCCTGGCACCTTAGGGTGCTCAGTAACTTTAGCGATACAGACAATGACCATAGGTGCGCGCAGTGGCAACTGCCTGGCCCGCTCGTGCATCTCAGGGGAAATACCCGGCGCGTCTTCAATCGCCGCCTCTGCAAATACGTCACCTAAGCGGTTAAGGGGCTCCTTGCCGGTAACAATGACAAAGCGCCATGGTCGTAAGCCACCATGATCGGGCACCTTAAGCGCCGCCCGTTTAATTAGCTCCAGCGCGTCGCCGCTGGGTGCCGGCTCAGTTAACCGTGGTGTGGAATATCGGGTGGTTAATAGCGTCAACGCATCCATAACAAAACCTCTTTAAACAACTCTGCTATCAGGCTAGCAAACTTTATTCAGTAAGCACATGAGAAAATTTTAACTACACTGCTGTTTGCTCAGTCGCTCGCCACAACGCCGATATTTACAGCGATATCACCCGCTTTGCCAGGCAAACTTTATAACGTGGCCGCAGCAGCATCGACCGCCTGCTGATACAATGCCAGATACTGTTCACTGGCATCACTCCAGCTAAAACTCTGTGACATCGCACGCTGCTGTATTTTTTTATACGCTGGTTGATCCTGATACAGCGTCAAAGCCTGGCGTAATGCCTCAAGCAACGCTTCAGTGTTCGGCTCGGCAAAACCTATGCCTGTCGCCATGTTGTTAGGCCAGGGCACTACCGTGTCTTTCAAACCGCCGGTCAGTCGTACCAAGGGTAAGGTACCGTAGCGTAAACTGTATAACTGATTCAAACCACAGGGCTCAAACAAGCTAGGCATCAGGAAAAAATCACCTGCGGCTTCAACCTGATGTGCCAATTGTTCATTAAAGCCTTCAATAAAGCGAAACTTGTCAGGAAACACCACCGTAAGCTGATGTAATTGCTGACAATAACTGGCCTCACCACTGCCGACAATGACCACCTGCACCGGATAATGGCTTAGTACATGCTTCAATGCCGGGATCAGGATATCGTACCCTTTCTGGCCGGTAACCCGGCTAACGGCTACCAGCAGCGGCCCGTTGCTCTGGGTTAACTGACACTGTTGCTGCAGCTGACGTTTGCACGTCGCTTTGCCCGTTAAATCACCGGCATTATAGTTAGCACTTATGCTCTGGTCCGTGGCCGGATCCCATAACTGATAATCACAGCCATTTAAAATACCGCTAAAATCGAGCTGGCGCTGCTGATACCAGCCAGCCAGGCCGTTAGCTGCTGGCTCACTGAGCAACTCGTCCCGATAGCCCTGACTTACCGTATTAATTTTAGTGGCATATTGCAGTGCGATTTGCAGAAAGTTCAGCTCGTGATAATACCCATCCTGTGCCGCTTGTTGGTGTATGGGCAACCCCAGTTGCGGCGCCCAGCCGGCGTCACATTGCTGCTGATAAGCTCCATTGTGGATGGTAAAAACGAAAGGCACCCCCACCAAACTATGCGGTGAATGTAGCCGCTGATTGTGCTGCTGATGCTGATGCAGGTAAAATGCCGCCGGGGCACTTTGCCAGTCATGGCCATGCAACACATCAAACGCTTGCTGGCGGGCAGCCCATGCAATGGCTACCTTGCAAAAAAAGGCAAAACGCAGCGGGTTATCAGCGTAGCCGTGCTGACCGTCATCATAGGGTCTTTCCCGGGCAAAAAAATCGTGATGTTCAACTAAATGTAACGCAACACCGTGTAATTTGGTTGAGCGTACCGCACAGCCATACTGCTGTCCCCCCAGCTCAACAAATACCGAGGTTTCAGCTTCCGTTGCCACATTGTATAATGCGCCATACCGTGGCAGGATAACGCTCACCTGATGGCCAGCTGCCAGTAAACTACTGGCCAGGCCGCGACACGCGTCAGCCAGGCCACCGGTTTTAATTAAGCCTTCATATTCACTGCAAATAAACAGAATACGCAACACAGAATCCTTAGTTGTTTACTCAGACGTCATCTTAATTTAAACGTCATCAAATCCGATCTTCGCGCCTTTTGGTATCACAACCACCCCACCTGGTGAGATATGAAAGCGGGCTTTATCCTGCACCGGATCTTCACCAATAATAGTGCCCGGGGCAATCTTGACGTCTTTATCGATAATGGCGCGGCGAATACGACAGCCACGACCGATATCGTTGTTACCCATTAATACACATTTTTCAATGTAACTGTGGCTGTGTACATGCACGTTGTAACCGAGTATCGACTGATACACGATAGCGCCACTGACAATGCAGCCTGACGCCACCATAGAGCTTATTGCCTGGCCGGTACGGTTAGTTTCGTCATGCACAAATTTAGCCGGTGGCATCGGTGGCGTATAGCTGCGAAGCGGCCAGTAACGGTTGTATACATCAAACGGTGGGTTAATCGAGATTAAGTCCATATTGGCTTCA
The DNA here is from genome assembly GCA_002364615.1 of Arsukibacterium sp. UBA3155. Lineage (GTDB taxonomy): Bacteria > Pseudomonadota > Gammaproteobacteria > Enterobacterales > Alteromonadaceae > Alishewanella. Next base: position 64,176 of record DEYP01000027.1, read on the forward strand.
TAGTACGAATCTATGGTGCCAACATCGCGCCAGTAACCGGCACTGCTTTCTGACTCGCCCCGAATGCGGTTGCTGGAAAAGTCATACACGTACACTTCACCCTGCGGATATAAGCCGGGAATAATATTGTGGCCAAAATCGTGTTTCGAGTCATCCTCTTTGGCATCAGCCACCAGCACATCAACCAGGCATTTTGCTTCAAAAATATAGTTTCCCATCGACGCCAGAACAAAGTCCGGCCGGCCCGGGATAGTTTTCGGATTGGCTTTTGGTTTCTCTTCAAAACCAATCATTTTGCCGTGCTCGTCTACTTCAATAACACCGAACTCGTGCGCTTGGCTTACCGGCACCGGAATAGCTGCCACAGTTAACTTGGCTTTGTTATGGCGGTGAAAATCGAGCATTTGCCGCACATCCATTTTATAAATATGGTCGCCACCAAATACACACACATGTTCAGGGTCTAACCCTTCTATTAAATGCAAATTCTGGTAAATGGCATCGGCAGTACCTAAATACCAGTGTTTACCGGTTTGCATCTGTGCGGGTATCGGGTCAATAAAACGGTTGGTTAAACCACTCACCCGCCAGGCACGACCTAAGTGCTTCATTAACGAGTGCGATTTAAATTGGGTAATAACGAAAATCTGCAATAAGTCGGAATTAACAAAATTGTTTAAAACAAAATCGACAATTCGGTAGTTGCCGCCAAATGGCACTGCTGGCTTAGCACGAATACCGGTAAGTGGCGCTAAGCGGGTTCCCTCGCCCCCGGCAAGCACCATGGTTAACACACCTGACATAGAGACTCCCTGTATTGACTTGGTAATGTGAGAAAAACACAAGCAAAGCTAAACTCGCCTATACCCACGATAGCAGCATTGATAAATAAAGCACCAGAAAAGTAGCGACATTAAGAAATTCAGTTGTCGATTGCTCAATGTTTAATAAATGCGGTGGCACTGCTCAAGGGCGTGTCGACGTTATAAATTACATATAGCACATAATTAGCTACAAAAATATTACACCATACTGTCAGGATTTATTACACCGAACCTCAGCGCCTCAGTGAGAGAGTCATAACTCTATGTTTTAAATTAATTTAAATCGTTGGCATAAAACCTGCTTTGTAGGGCTTGGCAAAAGCCATGTTGTAAACTTTAAAATGGCATTAATTAGATGAACAAAACAATAAAATTATTCACTTTACTATTTTTGATCACTTTTTTTGCCGGTACTGCTAAAGCGGCGTTAATAACAAATTTTGAGCTTGAATGCACTTCATGCGGCAGATATGGTGATTTTACTTTGATGTGGCAAACAACGTCTGATGCGACATTAGCTGCTGGTTTTGTCGATTGGGCACCAGGCTTATTTTTCAAAGTTGATATTCCAGAACTAAACGGTGTTTTTTGGGCGCATACAACTTCGTACGGCGGTGGCTATAATTTTTCCGATAATAATTTTTATGTTGCTATGGCACCGGGAAATGTCATTTTTGACGGCCCAACTTCCGCTCCGGTTTGGAGAGTAGGTGTTTATGAAGATATTGTGAATTATTTCGAGCCAGGCACAAACCAGGGTTTTTCTCGCCTTACAATAAGCAATGTTTCAAATGCAGTTGATGTGCCAGAGCCAGGCTCTATTGGTGTACTTGCACTTGGTTTGATGTTGCTAAATTTAACCAGACGAGTTCGTTTTAACCGTAAAGCCTGATTACTAATTACGATTTCGAAGTTACGTCACTTACGAAAAGTGTAGGCAATGTCAGCCAAGTTTGACTGGCATTGCGTTAATCACGTCCATACACTGTTTCTGGCAGCACTCTTAAGACAGACCACATAGAGTGTGCAGCAACCCGTTGCTGGTAATTTTTAAAAAGTAAGGCTGCTCCGATTAAATAGCTCCGCCCTTTTTATTTGTTGCTGCGTTATTGTTGCCCGATTCAACCTCCGCGTTTAATGCTTCGACTTTCTCAGTGGCCGTGCTATCCGCCTTACTGTTAGACGCTTCAGGTGTTGGCTGAACATTTGATTCAGAGCCCGCGAAAGGTAGCGGCGTAAGCGGGAATATTACAGCGACATTGGCATGCGGTATGACTTTGACCTGTTGCTGAACATATATAAATAAATAACTACTGGTACGGGCAATAACCTGTACCTGATCGAATTGCAGCGTATTCACTGTGTCCTGTACCGGGTATATTAAGCTGACATGAAACTTCGGCTGCTGGCCACTTTTAATTGCTGCAGCAAGTTTTGCAGACTCCTCCTTGGCTGCGTTGTACAAAAATAACAGCGGTATAATCACGAAAATTAAATTGTACCGTTTAAATTGTACCGGATTATAGTACTTTTCTGACCATAGTGCGTACTTACGTATATGCCGCCTAAGGTAACGATCTATCGCAAATAACACCACCAAAAACACCAGCCAACCAATAACATTAAGTATAATCCAGGGATGGGTTAATGCCGCCAGCATGAAGTCTGACAACTCCAGGTAAGGCAAAATATTGAAGTCAAAAAGTGAAAATAGTCGGTTGGAAAACAACATACCCAATATGCTGCAGAGTAAATAGCCAAACGTAAGTACCATACTGGGATGGCGCAGCATAAAAATACTAAACTGACGCAACATTGAGTCTAAATGAGCATCATACAACTCACCCTGCAAAGGGGTTGCCGTAACGGGTACCGAAATATCTGACGCTGTTGTCGTCTTTTTTTTAGATGTCGTCACATCGTGACCTCCTGAAAAAATATGTCTGTTATCAAACATTAATTTCAGTAAGTACACAAGTGATCAGCAAAATTAGCAGCAAAATCGACACACATAAACAAAATTACTGAGCAACATTATCAATAAAAAACCGCACCAGACAGGTACGGTTTTTTTATGTTAAATACTTACGCTTAGGGCTTAAGTATATGGCTTACCTTGTATCAGCCAGCGCTTAAATTTGCGCGGCTAATTCTGCGCCCTGGCGAATGGCGCGTTTGGCATCTAACTCGGCGGCGACGTCTGCGCCGCCAATTAAATGGTTGGGGATGCCACGTTCGGTTAAGCCTTGTTGCAACTCCCGCAGCGGCACCTGGCCGGCACAGATAATAACGTTATCCACGTCCAGACAACGCTCTTCGCCGCCGATTTCCAGCCACAGGCCGCTGTCATCAACCCGCAGATAGTTAACGCCACCCATCGATTCTACGCCTTTCTTCTTTAACGAAGCGCGATGAGTCCAGCCGGTGGTTTTGCCCAGGCCTGCACCTACCTTAGTGGTTTTACGCTGCATTAAGTAAATTTTACGCTGAGCCGGCTCTGGTAAACTGTCGGGTAATAAGGCGCCACGACCTTCATAGCTTTTATCTACGCCCCACTCTTTTAACCAGGCATCAGGCTGCAGCGTCAACGAATTCTCTTCAGTCAGGTATTCTGCAACGTCAAAACCTATACCACCGGCGCCGATAACCGCCACGTTTTTACCAACTGCTTTGTGGTCGCGCAGCACATCCAGATAGCTAAGCACCTTCGGATGATCTTGCCCGGCTAACGCAATATCACGCGGCACAACACCGGTGGCCAGAACAACCTCGTCAAAACCTGCTTCTGCCAGGCTTTCAGCCGTTTGCTCTGAGTTTAAATGTAATTTAATAGCGTGCAATTGCAGCATCTTGCCAAAATATCGCAGCGTTTCGTGAAACTCTTCTTTACCCGGAATTTGCTTGGCGTAATTAAACTGACCACCAATTTGGTGCGACTTATCAAATAAATGTACCTGATGGCCGCGCTGTGCGGCATACACGCTAAAGGCTAAACCGGCCGGCCCGGCGCCGATGACAGCCAGCTTTTTAACGTTAGCAGCAGGAGTAAAGTTAAGCTCGGTTTCATAACAGGCCCGGGGGTTAACCAGACAGCTGGCGCGTTTGTTCTGAAATACATGGTCCAGGCAGGCCTGGTTACAGGCAATACAGGTATTAATTTGATCGGCATTATCAGCAGCCGCTTTGTTTACAAAGTCGGCGTCAGCTAAAAACGGCCGGGCCATACACACCATATCGGCCTGACCATTGGCCAGAATGTCTTCGGCTACCTGCGGGTCGTTAATGCGGTTAGTCGCTATTACCGGAATACTCAGCTCTTTTTTAACCCGTTCGGTTATCCAGCTAAAGGCGGCACGTGGTACCCGGGTGGTAATAGTCGGTACCCGGGCTTCATGCCAGCCAATACCGGTATTAATCAAGGTGGCGCCCGCTTCTGCGATGGCCTTACCCAGTTCAACCACCTCTTCAAAGGTATTACCGTCTTCGACTAAATCAAGCATTGATAAGCGGTAGATAATAATAAAGTCGCTGCCGCATTGTTCGCGTACTGCTTTTACGGTTTCAATGGCAAAGCGGCTGCGATTAGCAAAGCTGCCGCCCCACTCGTCTTTGCGCTGGTTTGTGCGCTGACAAACAAACTGGTTTATCAGATAGCCTTCCGAGCCCATCACCTCTACGCCGTCATAGCCCGCTTTTTTTGCCAGTTTCGCGGCATAAGCAAAATCTTTAATGGTGCTGGTAATTTGCCGTTTTGACATCTCTGCCGGTTTAAATGGGGTAATTGGCGATTTAATTTTACTGGGGGCGACATTAAACGGGTGATAACCGTAACGGCCGGCATGTAGTAACTGTAAACAAATTTTCGCATCATGCTGATGCACGGCCTCTGTGACCTGACAATGCTTTTTAACCTGCCACCAGTGGCTAAGCTGGCTGCCAAAGGGTACCAGATTGCCGCGAAAGTTCGGGCTGATACCGCCGGTAATAATTAAGCCTACGCCACCTTTGGCGCGCTCGGCGTAAAAGGCAGCCAGTTTCGCAAAACCGTCTTTTTCCTCTTCAAGGCCGGTATGCATCGAACCCATAATTACCCGGTTTTTCAGGGTAGTAAAACCTAAATCCAGTGGTTGTAATAATTTTTGATATGCCACCGCAGCCTCTCTGGTCGTACCTGTAAAATAGGAAGAATGTAGCCGCTTTGGCTGGTGATAGCAAGTGCTAAACATTTACTTACAAATTGCATTTAGTCTTTGCCGGTAAATTGGTTAGCATAGCAGGATTACCATAATACTATTTTGTAATCTATACAGGAATTTACTATGTCTGAACCACGAAAAGGTCTTATACGCCGCTTTTTTGGCGCTATCTGGAAGGTTTTTAAAGCCTTCAAAGCCGTTGTGCTTAATCTGCTGTTTATCTTTATCGTCGCCATTGTGTTGGTTGCCATGTTCAGTGGTGAAGACGAAGTAAAAATTGCCGATACGGCCGCCCTGGTGCTTAACTTAAATGGCGATTTGGTAGAAGAGAAGCGCTGGGTTGACCCCTTTGCCAGCGCAATAAATGAAAGTCTGGGTGCGGGCGAAGAGTTACCAGAGATCCTGGTATCGGACGTGGTTAAAGTGATAGAAACGGCCACTACTGATAATCGGATCCAGGCGATGGTGCTTGATGTATCCGGTTTGGGCTCTGCCTCACTGGATAAAATGCAGCGGGTCGGTGTCGCCATTGACGACTTTAAAGCCGCTGGTAAAAAAGTGTTCAGCCACGGTGCCTACTACGGCCAGACTCAGTATTACCTGGCAAGCTACGCCGATGAAATCAGCTTAAGCCCGATGGGTGCCGTGCTCCTTGAAGGCTATGGCAGCTACCCGATGTACTATAAAGATGCATTGGAGAAACTAAAAATAAATACTCATGTGTTTCGGGTGGGTACTTACAAATCTGCGGTAGAACCTTTTTTACGCAGTGATATGTCTGAAGCGGCCAAAGAAGCCAATATTGCCTGGTTATCTGGTTTATGGGATAGCTACAAGCAAGACGTAAGCAGCCGTCGTGGCTTTGACATCAGCAACTTTGATGAAACCTATGAAGCCTTGTTCCAGAAACTACAAGCCGCCGATGGCGATACCGCTCAGTATGCTATTGATAATGGCTTTGCAGATAACCTGGCGACCCGCGAGCAGTTCAGACAGAAGCTAATTGATATTGTGGGTGAAAACGACAAGCATGTGTATAACCACGTTGGTTTTGATGACTACGCCAAGTACGCGATTGCCAACACAAACTTTGTTAATCCGTTAACGTCAAAAGTAGCGGTAGTCGTCGCGCGCGGTATGATTGTCGATGGCAGCGCTAAAGCCGGAACCATTGGTGGTGATTCTACTGCGGCATTATTACGCAAAGCACGTTTTGACGATAAAGTGAAAGCCGTGGTACTGCGTATTGATAGCGGCGGCGGTAGTGCCTTTGCTTCGGAAGTAATTGGCCAGGAAATAAGCCTGCTGCGTGAAGCTGGCAAACCGGTTATCGCCTCGATGGGCGCGGTAGCAGCCTCCGGTGGCTACTGGATTGCAGCCCCTGCTAATGAAATCTGGGCCTCGCCTACCACTATTACTGGTTCAATCGGCATTTTCGGCCTGTTACACACTGCCGAAAATTCTTTAGCTAGCCTGGGTTTAAATGTTGACGGTGTAGGCACGACTGAATTAGCCGGTTTATCTTCTGGTTTACCGCTTTATCAGGGCCTTACCGACAAAGCTAAAGACATTATGCAATTATTGATTGAGCGTGGTTACACTGAATTTTTAACCATGGTTGGCAGTAACCGTAATATGTCAATATCTGAAGTTGATGCCGTAGCACAGGGCCGCGTATGGACCGGCAGTACCGCACTGGAGCTTGGTTTAGTTGATAGACTGGGTACCTTTGATGACGCCATCGCGGCGGCAGCTGAGAAAGCCGGTCTGGACAACTACGATGTTCAGGTCATTACTCAGGAATTGAGCCCTACAGAGCAAATGCTGAAAGAGTTGTTTGGTACCGCTCAGGCCAATGGCTGGTTACCACAAACGCAAGTCTCACCAGAGCAGCTGATGCTGCAACGGGTGGGCAAACAGTTACGCAAGGACTTGGTTATTCTGAACCAGTTTAACGATCCAAATGGTATCTACTCTTACTGTGTAACCTGCAGCATTAACTGACAGTTACCTTAATCTCTATTACAATGCCCGCTATCTTGCGGGCATTTTTTTGGATTATTGCTTTAATGAACCACACGAACGAACAGAAGACGATTACCAGAAAACGCATTTATGTAGCCTATACCGGCGGTACTATTGGTATGCAGCAATCCAGCCAGGGGTTTGTGCCGGTACCGGGCTTTTTGTCGGCCACCGTAAAGCAAATGCCGGAATTTTTTCATCCGGATATGCCGCTATTTGACATTCATGAGTATCACCCGGTTATCGACTCTTCAGATATGACGCCGGCCCATTGGCAGCATATTGCTAATGATATTAAACATCACTACCAGCAATATGATGGTTTTGTGGTACTGCATGGTACCGATACCATGGCCTATACCGCATCAGCACTGTCTTTTATGCTGGAGAACCTGCAAAAGCCCGTTATTATAACCGGCTCGCAAATTCCGTTGGCGCAATTGCGTTCTGACGGTCAGGTTAACTTATTAAATGCATTATATCTGGCCGCTAACTACCCTATTGCTGAAGTGGCGTTATTCTTCAACAACCAGCTGTTTCGGGGAAACCGTGCGACGAAGGCTGATGCCGATGGCTTTAATGCTTTTGCCTCGCCTAATTTTTTACCCTTGCTCGAAGCTGGTATTAATATCGATCTGATTGAAGGTAAAGTAAGCCCGGTGGCAGGACAGGTTGCGGATTTACAAGTAGCCGCAATTACGCCGCAACCGATTAGCGTGGTGACCTTGTACCCGGGGATCAGCACCGATGTGATCAGTAATATGCTGCATGCGCCGGTGCGGGCACTTATCATCAAATCATTTGGGGTGGGTAATGCGCCGCAGCGGCCAGAGCTATTACAGGTGCTGCAAAGTGCCACAGAACGTGGCCAGATCTTGGTTAACTGTACCCAGTGTTTTAAAGGTAAAGTGAATATGGATGGCTACGCTACCGGTAATGCGTTAAAAACCAGTGGCGTAATTAGTGGCTATGATATGACCCTGGAAGCCACGCTGACGAAACTGCATTACCTGTTAAGTCAGCAGTTAGATGCCGCTCAGATCCGTCAGAAAATGCAGCAGAATTTACGCGGCGAGCTAACCAATCAGGGCGCCTGAGCGCCCTGTTCGCTTACTCACTGATAAATAATGGTTTAACCCGTGGCACTAAACTCAGTTCTTGCTGCATAAGCGGACCAAATGCCAGCCAGTGTTGTAAAAGGCTATTTTTGTCAGTCACTTCACCAGCGTTGTGTTTCAGGGTAAGTAAGGTTAGTTGCACCTGCTGACGCTCAGTACGCTCCGACTCAGGACCCGTTTGTCCACTGATTATCTCCAGTGCCTGTGTTATCCCTTTGCGATCAAGTCCCAGCGCACCGGCTAACCCTGCTTGCGGCTTAAATTGCTGCGGCCAGTTTTCGCTGCTGCAATCAGGATCTGCCAGGCAAGTAAACAGCGCGATAATATCTTGCTGTGCGACCTGACTGGCCTGTTGCTGGATTAGCAACTGTACTTGCTGGCGCAAATTATCCCGCTGCTTGCGGGCACTGGCAATCACCCCGACATCCAGCTGCTGCAACTGCTCATTTACGGCCGTTAATTCGCTACTGCTGCTGGCGGGTGTTAATGCTTGCACCGTCTGCGCAATGTCACTTAACGCCGTGCTAAGCGCTTGCTCCTGGGCCAACTGCTGCTGCTGCTGCTCAGCAAACACCGCCTGGCGTTGGCTGAAGAAGTCATCGCACACTTTACGAAACTGCTGCCATAACTGCTGATCAAGTTTTTTACCGGCATAACCCAATATCTTCCAGCGCTGCTGCAACTCTTTTAATATTTTACTGGTTTGGTTGCTATCGCTAAGCGTCACGGCAGCGTTTGCTTCAGTAAGCAGCGCGTTTTTTTGTTCAGCAACCTGCTGCTGAAATTCAGCAGCCCGGTCTTTTAACACATTTAGTGCGGCCTGATAACGCTGCTGTACGCTAAGGTAATCCTGGCGTTTAACCGGGCCGGCTTGCTGCCAGGCCTGGGTCAGCGATTTTAAGCCACTTTCCAGGGCAGCGGCATCTGGTTGCGCTGCCGCTAGCTGCTCCAACTCAGTGATAATCTGCTCTCGAGCGGTCAAATTCGCCGTTTTTATTGCATCCTGCTCGGCAAAATACACACGGCAAGGCGCGTAGGCCTGCTCGCAGGCAGTATCAAACGCAGCATTTAGCTCAGCGTCCTGCTCAGCGCCGGCTTTACCAAAACTACCCCATTGCGCCCGGGCCTGTTTTACCTGCTCTGCCCGGGCCGGAATATCCGCTGGTTCAGCCAGAGCCAGTTGCTGCATTTGGACCAGAGCCTGCTGCTTTCGCGGCGTAGCAATATATTCCTGCCAGTCAGCCAGCTCGGTGATCCGGGTACTCACCAGCTGATAATCTGTAGCCAGCTTTTGCTGCTCAGTATTATTTAGCTGAGCATAATCGGCAGTTATCCCTTTGAATAAGCCAAACAGTATTTTGTAGCGGCCTTGTTGATCAAGCCGTTTAAATTCTGCAATTTTACTGCGACACTGGCGTACGGCACGTTCTGATTGATTGGTAGCTGCGGCAATCGCCTGCTGCCACTGGTGTTGTAATTCCTGCTTTGCCGTTAGCACAGCCTGTGGCACTGCCAATGGCAAATCGGCCGTGATATCGCGCCATTGACGTTTATACAATTGCAGTTGCTCTTTGACAGCGTCAAGCTCAACCGGGTCATCTGGCACAGACTGAGCCGCCCAGTCACTGACTAACCGCGATGCCTGACTTAACTTCTCAGCGGTTTGCGGCAAACTGGTTAGCTGCTTTGCCAGCGTGCTATGTTGTTGCAATAGCCGTTGTCGCTGTGTCACGTTCAGCTCACTGGTGTCGGCAATTTGTCTGGCGATTGTGCCTAACTGTTCGCCTACCGTTTCTGCTGCACTAATATCGACCCTGGCTAACGCATCACTTAACTGACTGGCAACCTGACCTAATGCCTCGGTAAAGCGCAAGGCGTGCTGTTCAGCAGCTGCCATACAGGCGGCTTCAGCCTGAGCCTCTGCCAGTTGCTGTAATTGAGGCGCCAGCCAGCTTTGCAGCTTTTCAATCAATTGCTGATATTTATCGCTGAAACTGGCCGCTTCAGCTGCGGGCAAGCAGCTTAGTTGCGTAGAACATTGCTGCCACTGGTTTTGCAGCTCTGCCAGTTGCGCCGGAATATCTGCCGCGCCAAAACGATCACGTAGCGCATTAAGCCGGGCCAGCAGTAAGGTGATTTCTTTGCGTAATTTTACAGGACGTTGTTGTTGCTCAGAGCGCGCTGTTAATTTTTGTTCCAGCTGCTCGGCAAGTTCACCACTTAGCACTTTGCTCAGTTTATCAAGCTGTTTCGGGTCATCGAGCGTTGCCAGTAATTGCTGTTTCTGGGCAATGGTAAGCACCGCCTCGGTTAACGCTTTGGCGTTTAACTCCGGTCGGTTTAGCCGCTGCAATACGATAAACAGAATTTCAGCATCACTTTCCTGCTCTGCCAGTTGTTCCAGTAAGGTAGTGCGATTGCACTGCGCGATAAATTGACGTTTCAGCTGACTGTTAATTTGCTGGGTTAGCAGCATGGTCAACAGTTGCTGCTCTGCCTGCTGACGTAACCGCTCGCTGCTATCCTGTTTACTGGCCTGCCACCATAGTGAAAAATCATTCAGATGTTCCAGAGCACTGCGACGCACCGTTTCACTACTGTCGTTAAACGCCAGCTCGTGTAATATTTCTTTGTGCTCTCGCTGACTGGCGGACAGGCTGGCAATAGCGTGTTGACGTACAGCATGGTCGGGATGTTGCCACTTCGGTTTAAACCAGTTCTTAAATATCATCGTGTCCGAACCTTGCTATTGCATCACTGTTAAATTGCTTCTTAAGTTCAGCTTTGCTTTTTTGGATCAGCTGACCATCGGCGCCTACTGTAAATAACTCATCTGACTTAAGCACTGTCGCCTGATATGCCAGCACCAGTTGCAGTGTTTGAGCCTTCTGCTGTTCACTTAACACATTACCATCTGCCCAGCGCCCTGTGGCAACGGCATCTGCCAGTTTTTGATAGGTGTCAGGCGCCATTGCGCCAACCAGTGCTTTAAAATCCATAGCCTTATTTTCGCTTTAATAAAATAATACGGGCCCGGGAGACGACGTACCAGCAGAATCCAATGCCGATAGCCGCGTTAGATACATACTGGTTATAGTTATGATTAACGGGCTGCCACCAATACAAAATACCAAAACCAGCTAAAAACAATACCATCGCCAGCATTGACTGGTTCATCAGTGATTGCATTTTCCGGTTTTTTCTATCCCGTTCAATCGCTGCCAGTTTCTCTGGCGTGTTGCTGGTAAGATCGCCACCACATTTACTGCAACTGGCGGCTTTATCAGAAATACGTTGCCCGCAGAACGGGCAGGAAATAATGGCCATAATACTTTACTAACCTTATCGCTGCTGTCTTAACGAAGTTTGTCCACTACCTGTAAAATGGCGCTTAAACTGTCCTGCCCCAGCTTCATGGAGCGAATATCAGACCAGCCAAAAGCCTCATCGGGTAAATTGGCATTGTCTTTAAACGGCATTTCTACCGTGTACGCCAGACATTTAAACTGTTCAGCTACCCAAGCGGTGGCAACGGTTAAATTAGCCTGACCCGGCGCATCTTTATCATAACCATACTTGACCTGAAATTCCGGAGTTACCGTCAATAATGCGGCTTTGAAGTCTTGCTCCAACTGCTGCATATGGTCATTGTACGAAGGGACCCCTTCGGCACCGGCAACAAAGTTGTAGGGTAAGTTTTCATCGCCATGAATGTCGAGAAACATATCCAGGCCGGTTTCCAGCATTTTCTGGCGAACCAGATAGACTTCCGGGCTGTGGTCCAGCGTCGGGTTTTGCCATTCACGGTTCAGGTTGGCGCCAGCAGCATTGGTGCGCAAATTACCGCGCACACTGCCATCGGGGTTCATATTAGGTACAATGTAGAAAACCGCTTTGGCCAGCAAGCTGCGCGCCACACCATCATCTTCATCCAGTAAGCGGTCGAGCAGACCTTCAATAAACCACTCGGCCATAGTTTCACCCGGATGCTGGCGAGCCGTGATCCAGATTTTCTTTTTGGTGTCATCCGGCTCGCCAACTACCAGTAAGCTCATATCACGACCATCTAGCGTTTCGCCCAAATCAACCAGCTGACAGTTGTAGTCGTTTTGTGCCTGATGCAGTAAATCCTGATGCCGCTCGTAGCTGTATGGCGCAAAGTAGGCGAAATAAACCGATTCTGCTTCAGGGTAATGATTAATGGTTAGCGCTTTGCCATCATATTCCGTTTCTACCCGGAACCAGGTTTGGCGATCGTACGAGGCAACCGCCTGATAATCTTGCCAGCCATCAGGATAAGCCGAGCCCGCTGCATTAGTAAGGGTTATTTTGTGCAGCTGTGGATGCGGACTGTTTAACCGAAAATGAAACCATTGGTAAAAATCAGAATTGTTGTCTTTACGAATAGCCAATTGAATGTCAGCCGGATCATCGGCTTTAATTATCTCGATGTTTCCACTGTCAAAGTTGCTGGTGATTTTCATATTTCAATTCCTGTTTTACTGTCAATTTCTGGTGTACAAAGGGGCAAAGCCTAACATAGCCAATATTGGCTGAACATGGTTCTCAGGGCTCGTCCCGCAGAAAAATGATGTTACTAAAACCCATTTTGGTAAAGGCTTGCTGCCGGAAATTCTTTATAGCGGCTTTATCCTTCGCCGTTTTTGCTACCTGTTGCTCCATAGCAAGAAAGCTGCTTAAATCGATACCCTCTGCTGCCGCTACCGCCTCGTATAAATCAACAAAACGATCGTAACTAAAGGCAATAACCTTGCTGGTACCTTTAAAGGTATATTGTACTTGTCTTGCCACTTAACCTCCCTGCCTGGCAGGCCTGCGGCACAACCAGATTGAAAAACCGATCATAGCGCAGCCAATGCTTAAGCGCACTAAATCTGTATCGCGCTGCCAAATGATAACATTAACCAGTAGCCCGGCCGGAATAAGCGCATTGTTCATCACTGCCAGCATACCGCTCGATACCTGCGTCGCACCTTTATTCCAGCCATAATAACCAAGACCAGAAGCGATCAGTCCCAGCCACAACAGCACCGCCCAGTGCACAGTCGTGGTTGGATACTCAGCACTCCCTAGTAGCAACCAGGCAGGTAGTGCTACCAAGACGGCGCCGGCATAAAACCAGCCAAACAACTGATGCTGTTTAATACCCGGGTGGCGGGCCATCAACCTTTTATAGCCGACCTGGCCTAAAGCAAAACAGATATTAGCACCCTGCACTACCGCAAAGCCGGTCCAGTAATGTGCACTTACCGATTGATAGCGCATTAACGCTGCGGCCAACACGGCAATGAGCGCCGCTACAAAAAATTGTGGATTAAAGCGTCTGGCAAGCACGTCGTGTAACAAGGTAATGTACAACGGGGTAAAAATAGTAAAAACCAATACCTCTGCCACGGTTAACAGCAAAAATGACTGATAGTAAAACAGATACATCACACCCAGTTGCACCGCACCAAACGCCATAACCGGCCATACCAGGCGGGCAGCAAAACGATGTCTAAGTAACAAAGGGCTGAATAACAGCAGCGCCAGGGTTATCCGGGTTAACACGGCAAAATACGGGTCTACCTGCCCGGCCAGATACACGCCAATCAGGCTGAACGAAAAAGCCCACAGCACGGTGACACTGAGTAAATAAGCCATTATTGCTGCTGTTTAACCACAGGGGTGGCATACAATTTGGTCATCAGTTCCTGCGCTCCTGGCGGCACACTTTGCAATCGTTGTTGCCATTGCTCAATGGCTTGCTCGGTGGCGTCTGGCTTAGCATTACCTGCAGCCAGGGCATTGATCGGGTAACAGCGATAACGTTGCCAAATCTGCTGGTCAATCTCGGCGGCAGCAGCATCCGGATCATCTGGCAAAGCGCGCACAGGGTTAGCAAACGCGACATGCACTTTGCCTTTGTAACCCACTATGCCTTTAATAATGGCATCAATATCTTCAAATTCCGTTTTCTGATAGTTACCTTGGGTCTTTTTCTGCCAAAGTTCATTTATTTTATCGGTGTCGCAAGGATCGTACTCATAGGAGATACATACCGGCACGATATTCAGGCTTTGCAGATACTCACTGAAACTCAGGCCCTGTTTTTTTCCCTGCATGTAAAACATTTTTAAGATGGTCGGATCGGTCTGATCATTTCCGTCTTTGGCCCTTCCTTCACGTTGGGCAATCCAGACCGAATGCTGCTCGTCCAGAGAGTGTTTTATATATGCAGAGAGCTGGGTCAGGTTTTTCAGCATTTCGCGCGGCCCTTTCGCGCCGCGTTTCACAATAAAGCTTTTATTTAACTTCATTAATTCTGTGGCGCAAGCTTTGCGCAATAAATTGTCGCCTATAGCGATGCGCACCGTGGCAAAACCCTGTTGGTGCAAACACCAGTTTACCAGCGCCGGATCCATGGCGATGTCACGATGGTTTGATAAAAATAAGTATGGCTGCTTTGGGTCTAAATTTTCAAGACCGGAATAAGTGACTTTATCGGTCGTACTGGCAATCATTCGGTCCATAAAGCCGGCAACCTGCAATTGCACTGCCCTCACCGACTTTAATCTGGCCCAGCGCCGCTTTAACCAAAGTCGCACCAGCGGCGACAGTAACCAGCCAAAAGGTCCGGACAACCGCGGAAAACGATAATGCAGGATAGCCTGAATAAACTCACGGTCAGCAATTAAGCGCGCGATAGCCGGAGCGACTTCGTTATCATGATATGGCCGGATGTCGGCAAAAGGATCCTGCTCCACTAGTACTCAGTTCGGTTAGTTAAAACAGCGGCCTATTTTACTGAGTTAGCAAAATTTCACCAGTACAGAACGCATTTTTCTCATATAAGTGCGAACTCAGCAGTTCAATAACCAGATTAGGCCCACATAACGCAAATGGCCGCCAGCACAATAAACACCAGTCCCAGATGGTCATTTCGCACCAGCTTCTCTTTCAAAACAAAAGTTGAAATAAGTAGCATAAATACTACTTCAACCTGGCCGAGTGTCTTTACTAATGCAACCGATTCCAGACTCATCGCGGTAAACCAGCCAACCGAACCGATACAGCTACAGAAACTGACCAGCAACGTCAGTTTAGGTCGTTGCCATAATGCCAGCAATGTATTCCGGTCTTTCAGACTTAACCACGTTATAAGCAGAAAGGTTTGCAATACGATAACCAGCAGTAACACCCAGGCAGCACCATGCAAAAAAGGCAAGCCCAGCACCAGGCTGGCTTGCCTTACCCAAAGCGACGTTAATGCAAAGGCCAGACCGCTGCCAAGCCCTAGCAACATCACCGGCCAGGACAACCGGCGCAAACTGGCGCCACTTAATAAAAATACCGCAAAGCCCCCGAGCGAAACGCCTAACCAGGCTAATGGCGTTAGTGCTTCGCTAAAAAACATGACACCAAGCACCGCTGCCAGCACCGCCTCACTTTTGGCCAGGCCGGCGCCAATAGCATAGTTGCGCAGCATAAACAGCTTAACCATTAACGAGGTTGCCGGGATCTGGGCCAGCGCCGCACCAATAATATAGCCCGCAAAGTTACCGTTAACTTGTGGAAATGGTGCCGGTTGCCACTGGTAAAGTACCCATAAATACATCGCAGCCAATGGTGAGGCCCAGATAAAGCGCGCCAGAGTTACCCCCGCCACTTTTACTTCTTTGCTTAGTTGCTTTTGAAATGCATTGCGCCAAGCCTGCATAAACGCAGCCAGCAAAGTAAAGGGGATCCACAGCACAGTTGCAACCTAAAGACGTAAAGATGGCTATACTAGCAAGCAAGTGGCAGTTTTAATAGCCGCGCTTGGTAATAATGGTTATTGAACATACTTATGGCCGCCACTTAAAGCCGCCATTAAAAAGTCTTAACCATTCAATTTTCGACAATTGGCGAAAATTACTGCAGTTAGCGCATCGAGCATTGCTTTCTGGCGGGGAATCATTATGATACGCCCTACGTCGGTACGTAGCGCAGCTTGGTAGCGCACTTCGCTGGGGGTGAAGGGGTCGGAGGTTCGAATCCTCTCGTACCGACCATTAAATACCCACAAAAAAACCACTAATTTTAGTGGTTTTTTTGTTTCAGAAAGCAAGTTCAGCATATAATCCAATCATTATTTATATGACATCAGCCTCTAAAGTCGTCTTAATTGTTTTGATAATCTGTCAATTTTGCTATCCAACGCGCGAATGTCGGTATCGTATTTCGCTGATATTGCCGCTATCTCTTTTGACACGCTATCTTCCCACACAGCGCCAGCCAAATTATTATTAGCTTGGAGCTTAGACTGCCGCAATTTTGTAATTTCAATATCGCGCCGGCTTTGTAACCTGGCTTTTTGCCCTTTTAGTTTGGTTATTTCACTCTGCAAATCACGTTTTACCTGAGCATCCCTTTCCCTTGTCGGAGTTTCTGACGGGCGTTCAGTTAGCTGTGCGCGCTGCGGCGGGTTGTACTGGACATCAAACGGCAAAACCCAAATCAGGCTAATGAAGGCAATGATGAGTTTCATTAATACACCTTTAAATTCCTTTGATTGAACCAATAATAAACGATAGAACGTAAACAACCAGCAAGTCATATCCGTAACTAACCGATATTTTTTAACAGGAGTGCTCCATAATGCTAAAAACCGCCACATCCCTTTTGCTTGCTGCAATAGTTAACCTGGGCTTTATCGCGACAGCTGCGGCAGATACCTTTACCCTGCCGTCCTTACCTTACGCTGCTGATGCGCTGGCACCAGTGATAGATAAAGATACCATGCAAATACACCATGGTAAGCACCATCAGGCCTATGTGAATAACCTCAATGGCCAGGTTAAAAACTTTCCTGAATTAGCAGAGTTGCCACTGGAAGCCATTATGGCGCGGATGTCACGCTATAACAACGCGGTACGGAATAACGGCGGTGGCCACTATAACCATCAGTTGTTCTGGCAGGTTATGGCCCCACCAGGCCAGGGCGGTCAGCCTTCGGCTGAACTGCAAGCCGCGATTAACCGTGACTTTGGATCGTTAGTTGCGTTGCAAGAAGCGTTTAATCAGGCGGCTGCCACCCGCTTTGGCTCTGGCTGGGCTTGGCTTATTCTCGATGAAAACAACAAGCTGGTCGTAACGTCAACACCAAACCAGGATAATCCGCTGATGGATGTGGTTGATGTGCAAGGCACCCCGATATTGGCACTGGATGTGTGGGAGCATGCGTATTATCTGCAATACCAGAATAAGCGTGGTGACTATGCCACCGCCTGGTGGAAGCTTGTTAATTGGAATAAAGTAAACACGTTATTCAATACTGCCAGCAACTAAACTGTTTTTAATGCCATAGCCGCGGTGCTGCGTTACACTGCGGCTTTTTTATAGCTGGAATACCTTTATGGCACTTAAAGCGACGGTTTTTAAAGTTCAGCTGCAAATCGCAGATATGGACCGTAATTATTATCAGGATCACAGCTTAACCCTGGCCCAGCATCCATCGGAAAATGATGAGCGGATGATGGTGCGTTTATTGGCATTTATGCTTAACGCCTCTGACAGCCTGACGTTTACCAAAGGGCTAAGTGCTGAAGAAGATCAAGCCGAGTTGTGGGATTGCGACTTAACCGGCAACGTGAATTTGTGGATCGAGTTTGGCCAGAGCGATGAAAAATGGTTACGTAAAGCATGTGGCCGGGCGCGTCAGGTACAATTATTTTGCTATGGTGGTCGCAGTGTGCCGGTGTGGTGGAAAAATATTGAAGCTGCCTTACAGCGTTATCAAAACCTGCGGGTTATCGACATTCCTGAAGCGGCAGTAAAGGAAATGGCCGCATTAGTCAGCCGCAATATGCAGCTGCAATGCAATATCAGTGAGGGCCAGATTTGGTTATCTGATGCCACTCAGAGTGTGCTGATTGAGCCGGTAGTGCTGAAACACGGGCCATAACCGGCCTAGCGGACCACTGACAAAAGCTGGCGTTATGTTAATCTTGGATCAGATTCAGTTACCATCGGCTGCTGTTGCTGCTGGTCAATGAACGCCAGTAACGCCGGATACTCATCCAGCTCCAGCAGCTCTCGAAATAAAATCCAGTCAAGCAGGCTGTACAGTGCTATTGCCGGATAGTTCCAGTTCGCGAACTCAGCATTAGCGGCCTGTTGTTCCAACACATACATAGACGTGGCAATACGTTCACGCTGCAGGTTAAAAAATAGCTTGTCGTCGTTAGTATCCAGACCGCTGCGGCTGCATTGGTATAGCATGACCAATGAGTCATTTACAGCATTGATCACCGTCAGCTGATTCTCCTGATACCAGCTTAGCGCTTCAACTTTGACCGCGGCTTTGGTTTTCGCCACCAGGTAACGAAAGATCACCCCGGAATCAAAAATAACATTGCCATCAGCTACCAGCATAGGAACACGCAATGTAGGGTTCATAGCTGCCAGTGTTTCACGATCAGCACCTTCCAGAATATTAAGCCTGATAAACTCGCAGGGGGTATCTGCCAGAAACAGGCGGATCCGCCTGACGTAAGGTGAAGTTTGTGAACCGTATAATTTCATTGTGATTCCTTTAACGCTGTCGCGGTTCGGACCGCATTTAAATTAAAACCGGTAACCAGCATAGTCCCGATGATAACAATACCGGCCCCTGCCAAGGTGTGCCAGCCTATCGTTTCGTTTAGAAATAAGTGGCCCCACATTACACCAAACACCGGGATCAAAAAAGTGACGGTAAGGGTGGGTGTCGCACCAATATCCTGCACCAGCCTGAAGTACAGTAAATAAGCCACACCGGTGCAAAGCACACCTAATGCCAATACCGAGAGGAGCGTATGCGTTGCTGGTTGAGTTTCAGTCAGCGGTATAAACCACAACAGCGGCAGCAACCATAAGGTAGCACCCCACATATTGCCATGGGCATTTATAAAGGCCGGTACTGGCCTGGCCTGCCGGGTATACCAGGTAGCAATACCATAACAACAGGCGGCGCCTGCAGCCGCTGCGATAGCAGGTAATGCAGCGCTGTCTGCCACGATTGGATCGAAACCAACCAGAATAGCCACACCAGCAATCCCCAATAATAAACCTGCTACCACTTTGAACGTCATGACCTGCCTGAAAAACAACCAGCCAATGATCGCTCCCCACAACGGCGCGGTGGCATTTAGCACGGCCAGTAAAGATGCGGTTAGTGTTTGCGCTGCATAAGCAAACAACAAAAAAGGTAAGGCGGTATTAAAAAAGCTAAGCACCATAAAGTGGCCGGCATACTGACGAATAGGCAGACTCCGTCGATAGCCTATGGCCACCAGCGCCAGAAACAGTGATGCCAGCAACACCCGGCCAAACATTAACCAGGCAGGCCCAAGTTCAGGCACGGCAAGACGCATAAACAGAAAGGATGCGCCCCAAATTGCGGCCAGACTTAGTAAACGAATAATACTGGCAAACGCCACAGTACAGCTCCCTGCAAAAAAACTGAGTAAATCTCTAAAAATCAGCAATTATTTAACAGCATGATATTGCCAAGCTATGCAATTTTATTGCATAATAATCCCGCTTCATTTTTGCTTTATAGCTTTATGTTTTTGACCCACGCATTGTCGTGGGTTTTTTAATTTTAGTAAGCTGGCGTTACTTAGCCTTTGTCATCATGGCCAATCCGGCTGGCGTCAGCGCCGGTTTGCTGCCGGTATTTCGCGTCTGCCCGGGTGTTATAGGGTCGGTCCGCCGGGGTTGTCATTAACTCAAAGTTAAGCGCACCAATTTTCATATGCGGACGCAACGCCAATGGCAATTTTCCGCTGTTATAAAATTCCAGCACGATATTGCCCGACCAGCCCGGATCAATACGATGCGCAGTAACATGCACCATTAATCCTAAACGCGCTAAAGACGAGCGGCCATCGAGCCAGCCCACAATGTCTGACGGTAAGCGCACGGACTCCTGCGTGACACCCAGCGCTAACTCGCTGGGATGCAGAATAAAAACCTGATCATCTGCTATATAAATTTCATCGCTCATTACTGAATTAAGTGCAGCATCTACTTGCGCCCGCGGGCCACTCAGATCAATATAAGGAGCAGCATGGGCCTGAAATACTCTGAATTTGTTCCCCAGTCGGATATCAACGCTAACTCCGCTGATCATATCGACATCTGGCGCCGGGGTTATGCCTATTTTACCTTCAGCCAGGTAACGCTCTATATCGCGGTCACTCAATCTCATGCTTAGTCATCCGTTATTACAATTTCTACCTGTTGCGCGGTGGCGCCGGTGATATTAGTTAACATTTTGCCGCTGATTGTACGGTAAATCTCGGCAATTGGCTGCAGCTTTAATACTGCGGGTTCGCCCTGATCAGCATGTTCGCGAATTTGTCGCTCAAGCGGTAACTGACCAAGTACCGGTACCTGGTAACGCTCAGCCAGCCGCAGGCCGCCCGCGGTACCAAATATATCATCGGTTTCGCCACAATGCGGACACAGGTAATAACTCATATTTTCTATCAGGCCCAGTACCGGAATATTAACCTGTTTAAACATAGCAATGGCTTTACCGGCATCAGTTAATGCCACATCCTGCGGAGTAGTTACAATCAGAGCACCACTTACTTTCAGCTTTTGGGCCAGGGTAAGCTGAATATCGCCGGTACCCGGTGGCATATCAACAATAAGAATATCCAGCTTTGGCCATAAGGTCTCATTAATTAGTTGTAACAGTGCCTGACTGGCCATTGGCCCTCGCCAGACCGACGCCTGTTCCGGATCGACCAGAAAACCGATTGATTGCAAACTGATGCCAAACGCTTTTTTTGGGTTAAGGAGCTTGTTGTCTGGCGAGTCGGCTCTGGCACCGGCCAGGCCAAGCATTAACGGAATAGAAGGCCCGTAAATATCCGCATCCAGCAAGCCGGTACGCAGGCCCATGGTTGCAAGGGTGCTGGCCAGATTGACCGCCGTAGTAGACTTACCTACTCCGCCCTTGCCTGAAGCCACCAACACTATATGCTGAATATTGGCCATAACAGGTTCCGTTACCCGCAGTCCCTCCAACAGGGTATCGAGCGCAACTGTCTCTTCGTGGTAGTTGCTATCTGGTTTCGTGTCGCCCGATACTGCTGGCTGCGGTTTTATTGCCGATTTTTTTAACCAATTGAACATTGTTGCTCCAAACTAAGCTACAAACTATGCTGCAAAAGAAACTAATTCGCAGTTAACTGCGACAATTTTGCTGCATACGGTCTTTGGCGGATGCGATTTTAAGCTGGCTATTGTATCATTCAGCAATATTTTTTCAGTTATTTATGCAAAGAGCCCTCCCGATGTCGCAACGGAAAATTTTAATTACCAGTGCTTTACCCTATGCTAACGGCCCTATCCATTTAGGCCACCTGCTTGAATATATTCAAACCGATATCTGGTCACGCTTTCAAAAAGCCCGGGGCCACGAATGCTACTATGTATGCGCCGATGATGCTCATGGCACTCCTATTATGCTTAAAGCGCAGCAACAGGGGATCGCGCCGGAGCAAATGATTGCCCAAACTAAAATTGAGCATGAAGCCGACTTTGCCGGTTTCGCCATTGGTTTTGACAATTATTATTCTACCCACAGCGAAGAAAACCGGCAGTTTGCCAGCCTGATTTATCAGCGACTGGATGACGCGGGCCATATAAAACGTAAAACCATCAGTCAGTTGTATGACCCACAAAAAAATATGTTTTTGCCGGATCGCTTCGTCAAAGGAGACTGCCCGAAATGTGGTGCACTTGATCAAAATGGTGATAGTTGTGATGTCTGTGGTGCCACATACAGCCCCACCGATGTTAAAAACCCGCGCTCTGTTGTATCAGGTGCCACCCCGGTATTGAAAGACTCCGAACATTACTTTTTTGATTTGCCGGCGTTTAGCCAGATGCTACAGGACTGGACCCGTAGTGGTGCCCTGCAGGAAGAAATGGCTAATAAATTACAGGAGTGGTTTACCGATGGCCTGCAAATGTGGGATATCAGCCGCGATGCCCCCTATTTTGGCTTTGAGATCCCAGGCGCCCCCGGTAAGTTTTTCTATGTCTGGCTGGATGCACCTATCGGCTATCTGGCCAGCTTTAAACATTATTGCGATAACAACAATATAGATTTTGACAGCTTCTGGCGGCAAGACTCCAGCGCTGAGGTTTACCATTTTATTGGTAAAGATATTATTTATTTTCATAGCTTGTTCTGGCCTGCCATGCTGGAAGGCGCCGGTTTCAGAAAGCCCAACGCAGTTTTTGCGCATGGTTTTGTTACCGTAAATGGCGCCAAAATGTCTAAGTCTCGCGGCACCTTTATTAAAGCCCGTACCTACCTGGATAACTTAAATCCGGAATATTTACGCTATTATTTTGCCTCTAAGCTAACATCCGGCATTACAGATTTAGATTTAAATCTTGAAGATTTCACCCAGAAAGTAAATGCTGATTTAGTCGGTAAAGTGGTGAATATTGCCAGTCGTTGTGCCGGCTTTGTTAGTAAGCGCTTTGACGGAAAACTGGCAGCAAGCATTGCTGAACCCGATTTATTACAAGAATTTGTTAATGCGGGTACCAGCATTGCTGACAGTTTTGAAAAGCGGGAATTTGCCAGAGCCATCCGCGACATTATGGCATTGGCCGATAAGGCAAATCAGTATATTGATAACAAGGCGCCCTGGGTCCTGGTAAAAGACGAAGCACGCCAACAAGAAGCCCATGATGTATGTTCAATGGGCCTGAATTTATTCCGGGTATTAATGCATTATTTAAAGCCGATACTGCCGGTAATGGCGCAAGAAGTAGAAGCCTTTTTAAATACAGAACTCAGTTGGCAGAACTATCAGACCCCACTGCTTAACCATAGCATTAACCCGTTTAAAGCGTTAATGCAGCGGGTTGACCCGTTAAAAGTAGCCGCTATGGTGGCTGATTCAACCGAAAGCCTGCAACCTGCAGCGCTAAACCAGCCGAAAGCTACACCGGACAAGGCAGCCCCGGCAGCGGCCACCAACGAAGCGACAACCTCGCAACGTAGCGTTCGCGAACCTATCAGTGAGACCATCAGTATTGACGACTTCGCTAAAATAGATTTGCGGGTGGCTAAAATCATTAGCGCCAATGCCGTCGAGGGTGCAGATAAACTGGTGCAATTGCAGCTGGATATTGGCGAAGGTGAAACCCGTCAGGTATTTGCCGGCATTAAAGCGGCTTACAAGCCTGAAGATTTAGTAGGCCGAAGCACCGTTATGGTGGCTAATCTGGCTCCTCGTAAAATGCGCTTTGGTCTGTCAGAGGGTATGGTACTGGCAGCCGGCCCTGGTGGTGGCGATTTATTTATCTTAAGCCCAGATGATGGTGCACTTCCGGGTATGCGGGTAAAATAAGCCAATGCTAAACCCAATGCGCAGTTTCTCGTCATTATTTGCCACAACCCTGATCATGGTGTTAGGGGCTGGCCTGTTAACCACTTATCTGGGGTTATCACTGGCGGCTGACGGTGTTGCGCAGCTGTGGATCGGCGGCATGATGTCAGCTTATTATCTGGGATTGGTAGTAGGCTCGAAACTGGGTCATAAACTTATTGGCCGGGTTGGCCATATCCGAACCTTTGTCGCAAGTGCCGGCATGGTGACGGCCTCTGCATTAGGCCACGCTTTAACCGATGATCTACAGGTATGGCTGGTATTACGCCTGATGGTAGGTACCGGCATGATGTGTCAATACATGGTGCTGGAAAGCTGGCTTAACGAACAGGCTGAAACGAACCAACGGGGGACCGTATTCGCCAGTTATATGATTGTCTCTTATGTTGGGATGGTTGGCGGCCAGACCGTGCTATCGTTTTTTCCTGAACTCGGCTTACAGCCTTTGCTATTGGTTGGCATTTGTTACGCGCTGTGTATTGTACCTATAGCATTGACGAAACGGATCCACCCAGCGCCGTTACATCCTGCGCCATTGAAAATTCTACCGTTCTGGCGTCAGGTACCGCAATCACTGACGACCATACTGATGGCCGGCGGGATCTCAGGCTCATTCTATGGTCTGGCACCGGCATTTGCGGCTGGTTCTGGCTTGTCGACAAAAGAAATTGCGGTATTTATGTCAGCCACCATTTTCGCCGGATTACTGGCTCAGTGGCCCATGGGTAAGCTGTCGGATAAAATACCGCGCAGCCGGCTGTTACGGGTAAATAGTGCGTTACTTGGACTCATCGTACTTGCCATGGCGGCTCTGCCGATAACAGGCCCACTGTTAATTGGCATGACCTTCTGCTTTGGCATTCTGGCATTTACCCTTTATCCACTGGCCACGGCGCTGGCCAATCAACATATAGACGCCAACGAGCGAGTGGCCTTGTCCGCAACAATATTGTTAACCTTTGGCATTGGCGCCACCATAGGCCCATTGATCGCGTCAGGGTTAATGCAGTTATTGGGTAACAGCATGTTGTATGGCTATATGTCACTTGCCTGCCTGGTTCTGTTTATCCGGCTGCAGCGGGTTAATTACAATCAGAAAATGGCCAAACGTATGTTGTCTCAACAATCATCGTCTGATTACCAGGTAGCATCAGGTGATTTAGTGTCATCGCCTTTGGCTGCGGCACTTGATCCGCGGGTCGACGAGGATTTAGTGCAACAACAAATGCGGGATGATGCGATCCCTGCTGCAGAGAATGAGTCAGAGCACGTTGCGAAGCCTGCGGATACTGCTGAAAATACAGAAAATACTGATGAAGACCCATTGGACGCAAAAGATAGTTCATTGTCAGAACAAAGCTCTGCGCCAGTGAAACCAAATTAACGGCTAGTTTTGATTTATCACCGCTTTATTCCACAGGTTCTGATTTTTGGAGTAAGAAAAATATTCTCTCGGGTGCCAGCATTTAGGTAACAAAGCCATAGTTTTGCGCTCTTCAAAATTAGAGACCAATTTACTTAAAATCTCCAAAAGCCGCTCCTCAGTGACCCGCTCCAGCTTTTTCCGGGCCAGTGGATAATATAAATTATTCTCTACACTCACCACACAGCCCTGAGCAGACACATTATAAGTCAGATTACGGGTAACCATGCGGCAGATTGGCATCTTAGGGTCCTGTGGATATAAACCGGTTACAATGGCATATTCGTAACGATCTAAATCCTGACGATCTGAATCTTTTGGAATATAGGTTATACCAAACCCCTGCGGAAACACCCCGGAGATCTGAAGCAAGCCAGATACCGCTACCGGGCTGTAAACGCCCTTTTCCACCCCTTTTTCCAACACTAAACCGACTTTTGGTAATGATTCGTAGCTATAGTTTGCTTTAGTCGACAACACCACCGAAGTATAGATTTGCGGTATTTTTAATAAGTTTCCAACACCATGCTCAGGCTTTATGGCATTTTTCAGCAGAAATATCAGCAACGCCTGCTTTTCACGCTCAATTTGCAAATACCTGTCGCGTTGTTCTTTGGAGTTCCCCTGATAAACTCCAATACCAATTGCCTGCACCACAAAATTTAAGCTTTCCCGATAACTGATTTTTAAAAGCTCGGTTCGCTCGTCATTTTCCAGCACCCTAAATTCATCCAAATCGCCAACAGCGCCTTTAAGAATAAGTTGTGCGTCGGGGTGGCAACTACCAATATCCTGCAGCAGAGCCGCCATCAGCAAAGGTACTTGCACATCGTCTCGAAACGGTTGATATTCGTCCTCAGCAGCAGTCTGCTTAGCAGCCTGATAACGCTGAACAATAAAGGGTTGGGTTATTTGGTTATCGAGTAACAACCGCTCTAGTAAACGAAGGCTGAGCAGTGCTTTATAGAGATGCTTACTTTTTTGATTTGTTGGCGCGATATGCTTACCAACAGTCGGTGACATCAGCTGAATTGTGCCTAGCATCTTAGCGGTCTGAATATTGGTTTCGTCATAAGAATCGCTTTCAGACAGGGCCAGAATATCCAAACATAAACGCCGTAACGATTCATAACGAATTAGCTTGTCTTGCTGTTGCTGATTATTGAATAATTCCTGCTCGTTTTGCACCTGTTGCAGGTTTCGCTCGATCAGCGCCTGGTCGCCTTTATTAGCCTGGGCTTGCCGGTTCTTAAACAGAAATACTTGCTGCTCAAGCTCGGCCTGTTGCTGTTCCCGTTCAGCAGCGCCTCTAAACCATAGTGTTGCCTGCTCAAACAACGAGTCGGCTACCGGTGTATCGTCGTAAATTCGGTTTAACAGGGCTTTGACCGCTTTTGTAAAATTGGATTTACCTACAGTTCCAATTGACATTGTTCGTATTTATCCTTATTTGCTTACCCTGAGCAACACTATACATTGTCGCCCCATTTAAGACTTTACAATGTCAACACCAACTTGCCAATATTAATATTATTAATCATTACGTTATGAGCATCTTGTGCGTTTTCCCAGCTATAGCCTTCACTAAGCAATGGTGACAATCGGCCATCTTGCATATGTGAAGCAAAAGCCTTAGTAAAGCTGGCTGTTAATGTTGCTTTATATTCATTACTTCTGTTTCTAAGGGTGCTGCAGAGCAGCTGGCCTCGTTTCTTAAACAGCGGTGCCATGTCAAAATGCTCAATCATCCGTCCGCCCATCAGGGCATAGACAATAATAACGCCATCGACGGCTAAAACTTTAATGTTATCTTTAATATAAGCACCAGCAACAGGATCAAGAATAATATCAGCACCTGCTGGCCAACATTCTGCCAACTCATCGGAAAAACGGCGTTGTCGATAGTTTATGGCGATATCAGCACCGAGGTGCAAACAGGCAGCGGCCTTCTCTGGCTGACCAACCGTAACCGCTACGTTAGCTCCCGCTAACTTCGCTAATTGAATGGCGCTGGTACCCACACCACTGGCGCCCGCGTGCAGCAATACTTTATTACCCGACTGCAAGTTACCCAGCGTAAAGAGTAACTGATACGCGGTTAAAAACGTTTCAGCGGCTGCTCCGGCTTGTTCCCAGCTCCATGTTGCTGGCTTTTTGATCGCATGATTGGCTTGCAACAGGGCATACTGAGCATAACCGCCGCCGGCGACAATACCAAACACTTCTACTCCCATCCACTTTTCATCGGTTTGTGTAGCAACCTGCACCACAACACCGGCAACCTCGAGCCCAAGAATATCGCTCTCGCCCGGTGGTGCTGGATAATGCCCCTGGCGTTGCATTAAGTCTGCACGATTAACCCCGGCTGCTTTTACTTGTATTAACAGCTGGCCGGCGGCAGGCGTGGGCACGGGTTGCTGCTCTATCAACAGAGTGCTGTTTTTACCCGGTTGTTGCACAGCAATAACCTGCATTAGCGGAGGAACATCTGCCATAACACCTCTAATTGTCAGCCGCTGACAGTTTTTACTTTAGCTTTGCTGTCAGCTTCTCTAAAATGCGGTTTTTAGTCTAGCACAGTGTAACCAAACGAATGAGCAAGCAAACTGCAAGTCCGGCCATAATTCTGGCCCCCGGTCGGGAAAAAGCATTGAAACGGCAACATCCCTGGATTTTTTCAAATGCCATAAGTCAGGTTATTAGTACCCCTAACAGTGGAGACATTATTGATGTGCTAAGCAGTAAGGGAGAATGGCTGGCAACTGCCGCATACTCTCCCCGCTCGCAGATCCGCGCCAGAGTTTGGAGCTTCGTGCAAAACCAGCCAATAGATGAAGCATTTTTCTTAAGCCGTCTGGACGACGCCTGGCAGTTACGACAACAGCTGTTTAATCAAAGCACTACCAATGCTGTCAGACTCATCGCTGGCGAATCTGATGGTTTGCCCGGCATTACTATCGATAAATACGCCAATGTATTGGTCTGTCAGTTATTATCGGCCGGCGCCGAGGCCAGTCGAAAGCCTCTGCTGGCAGCCCTGATTAAACGGTTTCCTGAGCACAGCATTTATGAACGCTCTGATGTCGATGTCCGCAAAAAAGAAGGGCTTGAGCCAGTAACCGGCTGGCTTCATCTGCCCCGGGAGGACGGTGAGGTTGTTATTCAGGAACATGGTATGGCATTGCTGGTTGACGTTATTAATGGCCACAAAACCGGGTTTTATCTGGATCAGCGGGCCAGTCGTCAGGCAGTAAAACGCTATGCCAAAGGTAAAACCGTTTTAAACTGCTTTAGTTACACCGGGACTTTTGCGGTGGCGGCATTGCAAGGCGGCGCCAGTAACGTCACGAATGTTGATTTGTCTGAGCTGGCGTTAGCAACGGCTGAGCGCAATGCCAGTTTAAACCAGCTGGATTTGAGCTTGCTAGAGCAAAGCAAAGCCGACGTATTTAAGTTGCTTCGACAATATCGGGAACAAGGCCGCCAGTTTGATCTGGTGATCCTGGATCCACCAAAATTTGCCGACAATAAGTCGCAAATGGCAGGAGCATGTCGCGGCTATAAAGATATCAATATGGTAGCAATGCAACTGGTAAAGCCTGGTGGTTTACTCTTTACCTTTTCCTGCTCAGGCTTAATGGAAGACAGTCTGTTTCAGAAAATAGTTGCGGATGCCGCTTTAGATGCCAAGCGGCAATGTCAGTTTTTAGAACGCCTACAACAAGATAGCGATCACCCGGTGCTCAGCACCTTCCCTGAGGGCCATTATCTGAAAGGGCTTATCTGCAAAATTGCCTGATACAAGCAATTTTGCTAAAAACTAACCTGCTGAGAAAAGTGGGTTAGTTTAATTCCATAAACGCCAGGCCAATCTGATAGCCATCTTCGCTTTCCTGTGCGCACCTTACCACTTTGGCGGTGGCATCGAGTGGCGGGATACTGGCATTGTTAGATTCCAGGCGCACTTTGATCAACGTGCCCATCTCTAACGGTTCGTCAATGTCAACTGACATACCCGAGGCACTAAGGTCACGACAAACCCCATCTATAGTTCGGCCTGCTTCAGGATCATTTAACAGTAACTGCACATCTGCATTTACCATCATTCTGAAATAATGCCGTCCATCGCCTTTTGTTAACATAACTTTCCCCTGTCAATACAACAATACTATTTATAGAACTTTCCTAACGGTGTGTAAAGTACCATCTGGTGCCAGCGGCTTCAGAGATAATCGACCACCGGCTAATTTTTTAACTCTGCTACGGCATGCAGTATACGCTTTACCGACACCGGATAAGGCGTGCCTAATTGCTGAGCATGTAGTGATACCTTAAGTTCCTGCAACATCCAGTAAATGTCCTGCAGTGGCGCGGGTACAATGGCTGCGCCAGCGTATTTTCCCAATAAGTTGTTATAAGCATCTGCTGCTTTTTGATACTCATGCATCAATAACCGGTCTCGTTGTGGATCAACCGGTAACTTTTCCAACCGTTTTAACATGGCTTGTAAATAGCGGAGAATATCGGCTAACCGGGCCGCACCGTGGCTGCTGACAAAACCTTTAAAGACTAATTCATTCAGTTGCTGCTTAATATCGCCCTGTGATTGAATATGCGCTAAATCCACTTTGCCTTTTAAACGCTTCTGGATATCGTGGCCAAGCGTTAAAATTTGTTCAACCTGCAATGCTATGGCCACGACTGTATCACCCAGTTCGGCTCTGACTTTTTCGCGCAGCACATTAAATTGTTGATCAGTGGTGGGCAAAGCATC
Source organism: Arsukibacterium sp. UBA3155 (assembly GCA_002364615.1). Classification (GTDB taxonomy): domain Bacteria; phylum Pseudomonadota; class Gammaproteobacteria; order Enterobacterales; family Alteromonadaceae; genus Alishewanella. Next base: position 93,985 of record DEYP01000027.1, read on the forward strand.
TTTTGCAATCAATGCATCAACACCGGCAGCTATGCAGTCGTCAATTAGCTCCAGCACCCGGCCAAACGGATTAAAATACAAACCTAATTTTGCTTTATTAGGTAACGACTCCTGCAAGTACTTGACCGGTGACGGCACGTTTAGCAGTAGTAAACGCCTTAGCCCCTGTAACGTCACTTGCCTTGCCTGTTGCGGATTATCTAACAGCTTAATTGAAACCGAATCGCGCTCGTCAACCAGGGCTGGAAACGCTTTAATTTCGTATCCTGCCTGTAATTTAACATACTCTTCTGGCAGGGTTCCAAAGCTCCACTGCGTCAGGTTTTCCTGTTCAATGCCCTGCTCGGCTACCTGACTAAGACTTTGTTGCACCTCGCCTTGCAAACCCTGCTTTAACACCGTCAGAGACCGGCCTTGTTGCAGCGTTTTACCGGCTTCATCCACTACGTTAAAGTTCATGGTTAAATGCACAGGTATAGCGAATAAATCCCAGGCATCATCCGGGATCGTCACGCCCGACATTCGCTTTAAACGCTGACTTACCACTTCAATGAGTTTGCCTTGCTCGGGCGCTATTAGCTGCATTAACGCATCAGCATAGTTTGGCGCCGGCACAAAGTTTCGTCGATACTGCTTTGGTAGCGCTTTGATTAACGCCACCAGCAGTTCATGGCGTAGTGCCGGAATAAGCCAGTCAAAACCGCTGTCCTCTATCTGATTGAGTAATGCCAGCGGTATAATGACACTAATGCCATCATCCGGCTCGCCCGGTGCAAAATGATAGTTCAGCGGCAAGGTGACGTTACCCTGATGCCAGCTCTCAGGAAACTTATCGGCCGTAATATCGCTGGTATCACGATTAAGCAGACTGTCGGGATCAAAGTTTAAAAAATCAGGATCAGCTGCGCGTTGCTTTTTCCACCACTTTGCAAAATCGATGCGGTTATTTGCCCACTGTGGGATTTTCTCTGCATAAAAGGTGGCCAGGGTATCTTCATCAACCAGAATATCCCGTCGACGCGATTTTTCCTCCAGTGCCGTCACATCGTCAATTAATCGCTGGTTAAAACTCAAAAATGCGTCGTTAGTGCCTAACTCCTGATTAACCAGTGCCTCGCGGATAAAAATGCTATGAGACACCGCTTCATCTATTTTACTGTATAGCACGGCCCGTTTTGGCACGATAACCAGGCCATAGAGCGATACTTGTTCAAATGCTACCACCGCACCACGTTTTTTCTCCCAATGCGGCTCGCTGTAACTACGGCTGACTAAATGAGCTGCCAGTGGCTCAATCCACTCTGGTTCAATTTTTGCCAGACTACGGGCATAAAGTTTACTGGTTTCCACCCATTCTGCCGCCATTACCCATTTGGGCTTGCGCTTGAACAGGTGACTACCCGGAAAGGCATAAAAGCGCGTTTGCCGTGGTCCCAGGTAATCGGCCTCTGTATCCTTAAATCCCACCTGTCCGAGTAAACCGGTAAGCAATGCACTATGCAATTGCTGATAGCCTGGCGGGCTGCTATTGAGGTTAAGCCCTTGCTCTTTTGCTAATTGGCGTAGTTGGCTAACTAAATCCTGCCACTCCCTGACGCGCAGATAGTTCAAAAATTCCTGGCGGCATAACCGCCTGAATTGATTATTGCTCAGCTCATCCTGCTGTTGTTGCAAATATGCCCACAGTTTTAACCAACTGCTGAAATCCGAGTCGGGATCGGCGAAGCGACTATGGCATTCATCGGCTTTCTGTTGCTTGTCCAGCGGCCGTTCGCGCGCGTCCTGAATTGATAGCGCTGCAACAACTACCAGCACTTCCTGCAGCGCCGCAGTGCTGCTTGCCGCCACCACCATCCTGGCCAGCCGTGGATCGATAGGTAGTCGGGCGAGTTGTTTGCCAAGAGCCGTTAAGCTTAATTTTTGTTTGCCACGCTGGGGCTCTATTGCACCGAGCTCTTCCAGCAATTTGATACCGTCATTAACAAAACGGCTATCTGGGCGCTGTAAAAACGGGAAAGCGTCAATATCGCCAAGCCCCAGAGCCAGCATTTGCATGATAACGGAGGCTAAATTGGTCCGCAGGATCTCCGGATCCGTAAACTCCGGCCGACCAATAAAATCTTCTTCGCTGTACAACCGGATACAAATACCTGCGGCCACCCGGCCACATCGTCCCTTGCGTTGGTTGGCACTAGCCTGGCTAATGGCCTCGATAGGCAGTTGCTGTACTTTTGAGCGGTAGCTGTAGCGGGATAACCGCGCCGTACCAGGGTCAATAACGTAGCGTATACCCGGCACCGTCAATGAGGTTTCAGCAACGTTCGTTGCCAACACTATTCGCCGTCCGGTATGGCCCTGAAATATCCGGTTTTGTTCTGCAGCACTTAATCTGGCATATAGCGGCAATACTTCGGTGTGGGGTAGCTTGAGCTTCTCCAGCGCATCGGCAGTATCCCGTATTTCGCGTTCACCGTTTAAAAAAATCAGAATGTCGCCTGGCGGCTCCCGGTACAATTCTTCCACCGCATCAAAAATGCCTTGCAACTGATCGGCATCTTTATCCTCTTGCTCAGTAAACGGACGGTATCGGGTTTCCACCGGATAGGTACGGCCAGACACTTCAATAATCGGCGCATCAAAAAAGTGTTTTGAGAAACGTTGCGGGTCAATAGTGGCCGAGGTAATAATCAGCTTTAGATCCGGCCGCTTTGGTAACAACTGCTTTAAATAACCCAATAAAAAGTCGATATTGAGGCTGCGCTCGTGGGCTTCATCAATGATGATAGTATCGTACTGATTTAAGAAGCGATCTTGCTGCATTTCCGCCAGCAACACCCCGTCTGTCATCAGTTTTACCAACGTCTGATTTGTGGTGTGATCGCCAAAACGGATTTTATATCCGACCTGCTGGCCGGCCTGACAATTAAGCTCCTGTGCTATGCGATCCGCAACACTTCGCGCCGCCAATCGCCGTGGTTGAGTATGGCCAATAGTGCCGGCTACGCCGCGCCCAAGTTCAAGGCATATTTTTGGTATTTGCGTGGTTTTGCCCGAACCCGTTTCACCAGCAATAATGACCACCTGGTTGGCAGCAATGGCAGCTTTAATATCCTCTTTACTGGCAGCAACAGGCAACTCCGGCGGGTAACTAATCGCTGGAATAGCGGCTTGACGCTGTTGTCGCTGGACCACAGAACGCTGAATATCCGCCGCTATTTTTTGCAACACCGGTTGCAGTTCGGCGTTCCCGCTGATTTTTTTACAGTTCGCCAGGCGACGACGCAGCCTGAATTGATCCTGCAGCAGGCAATCGTTAAGTTGGGAATATAAAGATGAAACAGTTACTATGGGCTCAACAGACAAAATAACACCCTCAGAAATCAGAGGGCGTTATGCTACCAAGCTAGCGGGGTTTAGGTCTAGCGTTATACAACGCGTCGATAGTGAGAATGTAATTCTTTGTCAATTGCAGCTAACACGTCAGACCGGGTAATAATACCCAGTAATCCGCCATTATCATCCACTACCGGATAAAGCTTGGGCTTTGTTTTAAGCATCATCTGGGCTAGGTCGATAATGCCGTCATACGGCTTTACTGTTAATACCTCAGCGTTCATCACATCGCTGACCCGGGCTGATTGCTGATCATGGTAAGTTGACATCAGCATTCTGGCCAGACAATCCTGCTCAGAAACGAAACCGACAATTCTGTTGCTGGTGTCAACGACGGGCCCACCGGTCTGGCGGCCTTTAATCAGCAAAGCCACTGCCATTTCAACCGGCATATCAACCGTAAACGTTACCGGATGACGATGCATATAGTCAGCTACTTTCAGTAAGTCCATACGTTCCCCTCTAATCCATCCAACTTAAGGCTGCACCTGTTAATTAGTCTAGCCAATAATGATTTAATTGCCCGCTTTTTCACTTTCATCGGCGAATATTTCAATTACTGTACCAGCCTGGTCACGCTTAGCCCGATACATTCCTGGCGTGTTAAATGCCCAGCTAAGCTCGCCCTGTGCATCCACTACAATAACACCACCGGTCCCGCCTGCTTGTAATAACTCTGCAATAACTTCTTTGGCGGCCAGCGCTGCATTTTTACCCTGATATTTAACCCTGGCACAGATATCTGACGCCACATTGTAGCGAATAAAATACTCACCATGGCCGGTGCCCGAGACGGCACAACTGGTATTGTCGGCAAAGTTACCTGCGCCAAGTACCGGAACATCGCCCACCCGGCCCCAACGTTTCGCGGTCATACCACCGGTTGACGTTGCTGCAGCAAGGTTGCCTTTACTATCAATCGCAACTGCGCCAACAGTGCCCATTTTCCAGTTTGGATCAGGCACAATTGCTGCCTGATGTGGCAAGGGTTGCTGGGCCTGCTTGGCCCGCTTTAATGCTTCATAGCGAAACTCGGTATTAAAATAGCGGTTATCTACTTGCTCTAACTGTTGGGCGAGTGCAAATTGTTCTGCGCCCTTGCCCGTTAACATGACATGATCAGATTTCTCCATCACCGCGCGGGCAAGTAAAATTGGATTTTTTACTGTGGTAACACTGGCAACCGCACCGGCATTCCGATCGTGACCTGTCATTATGGCGGCGTCCAGTTCATGGGTTTCATCCCAGGTATACACCGCGCCTTTTCCGGCATTGAACAAGGGGGAATTCTCCAGCACGGTAACAGCAAGCGTTACAGCATCCAGGCTACTGCCCCCTGCAGCAAGTAATTCATACCCTTTGTTTACAGCCTCAGCTAAGGTAGCTTCGTAGTGTTTTTGCTGCTCGTTGCTCATCTGACTGCGTTCAATAGTGCCGGCGCCGCCGTGTATAACGATACCAACAGGCACATCAGCAACCGCATAACTTGCAGTAACAGCCGCCAGACTCAACGAGACAGCTTGTATTAGTGTTAACTTCATATCGAGAACCTTATCTTATTTGTTGTCTTTAAGACTATGCTGCCTTAGCCAATTAGTCGAAGCTAAACTCGATAAAACCGCGTAGCACTGCGACAAGCGCTCAGATATTTTATAGCACTTAACGGATGCAGCCAGATAGCAACTTGCTATAATGTCTGAAATTTTTATCGCAAAGTATCTACTTATGACCGATGCCAGTCTGTATTTTTATGATTTTGAAACCTGGGGCGCAGATCCAAAACGCGATCGTCCCGCGCAATTTGCGGGTATTCGTACTGATTTGGAATTAAATGTTATCAGTGAGCCCGACGTGTGGTACTGCCAGCTGGCAAATGATTATTTGCCCCATCCGCAAGCGGCGTTAATTACCGGACTTACCCCGCAACTTTGCAATAAAAAAGGCCTGAGCGAAACCGATTTTATGCAGAAAATAGCGGAACGGTTTAGTGAAGCGAACACCTGCGTTCTGGGTTATAACAGTTTGCGCTTTGATGACGAGGTAACACGCTACAGTTTATACCGTAATTTTTATGAGCCGTACGGCCGGGAATGGCAACATGGTAACAGCCGCTGGGATTTAATTGATGTGGTTCGCGCGTGTTATGCGCTGCGACCAGAGGGTATCAACTGGCCGCTTCGTGACGACGGCAGCCCAAGCTTTAAACTGGAGCATTTAACCGAAGCCAATGATCTGACACATAGCAAGGCACACGATGCGTTGTCAGATGTGTATGCCACTATCGCTATTGCAAAGTTAATTAAAGAAAAGCAGCCTAAACTGTTTAGCTATTTATTTGAGCTTCGTAAAAAAAATAAGGTTAGCGAACTGATAGATGTGGCAGGGCTAACACCACTGGTGCATGTGTCGTCTAAGTTTCCTGCAGGCTCAGGCTGTGTTAGCTGGATAGTGCCACTGGCCTTTCACCCTACCAACAAAAATGCGGTGATTTGCTACAATCTGCAGGCTGATCCTAAACCGTTACTAGATGATGATCTGGCAACGCTCACCACCAAACTTTATACCCGCAGTATTGATTTGGCCGAAGGTGAACAGCGGCTTGGCTTAAAATTAATTCATTTAAACAAATGCCCGGTGCTGGCTAATGCTAAAACACTCAGTGTCGAGCGTGCGACTGAACTGGGTATAAACCGCGCACAATGCCTTGATCATCTTGAATGGTTTAAACAACATCGGCAGTTGCAACAAAAAGTGCTGGATTTATACCAACAACCGTCTGATTATCCGAGTGAAACCAATCCAGATTATCAGCTTTACAGTGGTTTTATCAGTGATGCAGATAAACACAAAATGCAGCAGCTGCATAGCTTGCCCCCAGAGCAACTAGGCATAAATGCCCCACTTTTTGCTGATGAGCGCTTAAACAGTTTATTGTTTTTGTACCGGGCACGGAACTATCCACAAAGCCTGAATGATACTGAACAGCAAAAATGGCAACGCTATCGAACTGATAAACTGATGCATGGCGTGGACAATCCCAACCTGACCATGGAAGCCTTCAGCCTGGTACTGGAGAACCTGGCACATGAACATGCCAGTGATGAGCAAAAAATGAAGATTTTAAAAGCATTGTATTTGCATGTACAAAATTTGTAACGCAAGCTTACATCAAAGAACAATACAGTAGATCTCAGCAAATTAAACAGCCCTTCTCGATATCAATATCGAATGGCGACAAAACTGCCGGGAGCAGTTTTGGACTGCCGCAGGCAGGTCACAATGGGACGAGCCCCAGGGATGGGGCAAGCAATGCCACCAGCACAGCGCTGTGGCTGGCGTGGGAGTGTCGTACCAGCGGTGTACTACATTGCTCAGCCCATCCCTGGGGTCGCCCTACTCTCGCATGGCGACTAAAACGCCGGGAGCGTTTTAGGACGTAGCGAAGCGACGGCCCGAAGGGCGAAATACAGGGAAGTGTTTCGCAATGCCA
>DEYP01000025.1 GCA_002364615.1 Arsukibacterium sp. UBA3155
GCCGCCAGCGTTCAATCTGAGCCATGATCAAACTCTTCAATTAAAGTTTTTTCGGAACCGACGTTCCAGCTCAGCATTACTGACTAAATCTTACATTTGGTCACTCATACTGATTTTTTCGTTTTACACGAACATCATCATAAGTGCCCACACAGATAATTGATTGCTAATTGTTAAAGAGCGTGCTTCAAACTCGTTTGAAGCGGGAGGCGTATGTTACACTTCCCAGATTTTAAGTCAAGCGTGATGATTTATCTTTTTACCAAACACATCATCACGATTGACTCTTTCACTATTTGGTACTGCTAACATCGCATTTCAGGGCTTTCGTTACCACCCTGAAGCGAGGGCGCCATTTTAGTGATTTAAACCTGACTGTCAAGCGTCTTTTTGAAAGATTTTTGCAATCCGGCTTATCTCACCTGAGGCGCTACTTTCGCAGCGCTCCGCATGACATGGCGCGCATTATAGAGAGTTCAGCTGTGGGTGCAAGGGTTAATCAATTAAAAACATGCAGAACACGATTGTTCGCGCAAAAAGCAAACGATTTAGCGAAAACACCTACAAATTATGCCTGTTTCTAACCCAGGCCAACAACGATAGCAGCTTTAAGCCGTTTTTTACCATAGCTGAAAGCTTTGCTAAACACCTTGTACTCAATTGGAATATATTGTCGCTCTGCTGTCGACAACCAGGGAATGTCGGCTGTGTCAGGATCGTTTATATAGATAAAATTATCATCGGCCGCGCACACTACTACCCAATGCGGCGCTTTGCTCTTATCAAATTGCCAGGTACTGATCAGAGCAATGATAAGCTTATCTTGTTGCAGATACCGCTTAATTGCACTAACCGTAAGCTCAGCATGATGAACTGTGACACCTTGCTGCTCCGTTTGTTGCCTGAAAGAGTCATGAACCCGTTGCAGAACCGCTTTTTTTACCTCACTTCTAACACTGTCACCAAACAACAAGCCATCATTGTTCAGATAAACTTCGGCAGAAAACCCTCTGCGATGCGCCGCCAGTGCTAATCCTCTCGGACCACAGCCGCCATGGCCACTGGTCATAAAGATGGTAGTGGCCTCCCGCCATAGCTCGATTTCATGCTGATAAGGGTTAAACAAGCCCGGCTTAAAATAATTAAAAGCCATTAATAAACTGGCTGGCCCACAGGTAAATGGAGTGGTTTGGGCGATGTACGGAACCTGACGGGTACCCGAGTCACGCTTAAACTGGATCACTTGCTTCTGCATACAGATTGCATCTGAATGATCTTCATAGAAGTCATGCTTTATTGCAAACTCATGGTACTGCAACTTCTTATAAAGTTTTATTGCCGCCTCATTATCTTTGCGTACCTCTAAACGCAGCAATGCACAATGCCGGTTAGCTGCCTGGACCTCTGCTTCCGCCATCAGCTTTTCAGCAAAGCCCCGCTGCCTGAATGCAGGATCCACAGCTATTGAATACAACCGCGCCAGACTGGTGCCTCTGCGGTAGATTAACAAAAAGTATCCTGCCAGCGTGTCGCCCACTTCAAGCACAAGCAAGTCACTACGTTTTTCAGTAATAAAACGCCTGAAACTACGCACACTTAATCTGTCTGAACTAAAGCAACGTTGTTCTATAAACTGTAAAGCAGCAACATCAGCCAGCATCGCAGGTCGTAATCTGATATCGTTCGCCTGTTCTGACTTAACCATACACTTTTACCCTTAACATCATTCTTAATAGCAACCTAAATACATCACAACAGTTATGCGTTTGAAATGCCAGTAAGAAATTCTGATGCTATGCTGAAAATAAATTTGCTGTCTTTCACTGCCATAATCAGTCAGGCTTGACATGCTAACAGGAGGCAACATGGCGAAACTGATAATAATAGTAGATAAAGCTCAGGACTGGGCACCTTTTCATCAATATGACGGTGTAATGAGTTTACCCGCTTACCTTAAGTGGTCTGCCAAACAAAAACAGCGTGTGCGGGTGATTAACCTGTGTCGCCAGTCACACTATTTGGGAAGCGGCTACTATTGTTCCCTACTGGCCGAGGCCCGTGGGCATAATGTAATGCCATCGGTGCGGGCATTTAATAAATTTAATCGCCATGAAATTGCAGATATCGCCGACGAAGTGCCATTGGCATTGCTGCAACAGCTGAACAAAGACCTGGCTGAAGAAACCGCAAGCCAGCTGACGTTTAATATTTACTTTGGGGAGACAGAGCATAAAGCTTTAAAAAAGGTTGCCTCCTATCTGTTTGAAGCTTTTCCGGTACCTATCCTCAGAGTGGAACTACAGAAAAAAGTCCGCTGGCAGGTCAAAACCCTGAAAATTGGCAGCGTAAACAAACTTACTGAAACAGAACAGAGTTTATTTGGCAATATTCTGGAGAAATACAGCCATAAAATATGGCGCCTGGAACCCACGAACCGCAAGTTTAAATACGACCTTGCCGTGTTAGTTGACCCAAAAGAAAAGTTTCCGCCATGCACACCAAAATCGCTGGATTTATTTGTCCGAGCTGCGAAAAAAGCGGCGATGGATGTTGAGCAAATTACCGCAAAAGATATTCACCGGTTAGCAGAATTTGATGGTCTGTTTATCCGCGAAACAACAGCAGTGAATCATCATACCTTTCATATGGCACAAAAAGCAGAGCGCGAAGGATTAGCGGTAGTGGATGATCCCAGCTCTATTTTACGCTGTGGTAATAAAGTGTACCTTCATACTTTGTTTGAACAGCATAAGGTGCCAATGCCTGACGGTATTATGTTATTCAAGCAGGATGAAGACAACCTGGAACGCGCAGCCGATAGTCTTGGCCTGCCGCTAGTGTTAAAAATTCCTGATGGCAGTTTTTCCCGCGGCGTAATAAAAGTAAAAACCCTGACCGAATTACGCTCTACTCTAGTCACTCTGTTTGAACAAAGCGCTATTATCCTGGCGCAGCGGTATACCTTTACCGAATACGACTGGCGGATTGGCGTGTTGAACGGCCAGGCTATATTTGCCTGTAAGTATTTTATGGCCCGCAATCACTGGCAAATTTATAAGCATGGTAAGGCTAAAACCGAAAGTGGTGGTTTTAGCACCTGCGCAGTGAATGAAGTGCCGGCACATGTATTAGATGCAGCTATTCGTGCCTGCGCACCAATTGGTGACAGCCTTTACGGAGTAGATGTTAAACAAGACGGCGATAAAGTTTATGTAATAGAAGTAAACGACAACCCGAATATTGATGATGGTGTGGAAGACTTGCACCTGGGTAACAAACTTTACGACATCTTAGTCGAAGACTTTATCCGTCGGATAGAACTGAAAAGATAAATTAAGAGGGATGCCTGCACGGATTGCAGGCACATAAAACTGACGGGATCAGTTTTAGACAGCTTCAGCTGGCCTGCGTAGCAGGTATTTACCATGGATGGTAAAAACACAAAAGCGCCGGGAGTGCTTTTGGACAGCCTAAGGCTGGTCCCGAGGGATGCCTGCACGGATTGCAGGCACAAAAAAACCGGCCTTGGCCGGTTAATTTGGTGCAGATGGAGAGACTCGAACTCTCACGCCTTGTGGGCACAAACACCTGAAGCTTGCGTGTCTACCAATTCCACCACATCTGCGTTATGTTTTGCACCAGGTGCCTAACATGGCGAGCAGTATAGCGATTCAAAATAACTAGTCAACTATTGAATTCAACTATTCTGCTCGTTTTTATCCGTTCGCTTATTTGCTGAGCAAGGCGCTATTTATTTCGCCTTTTTAAGCAAGCCAATTTCCTCTAAACGCTGCATTAAATAGTCGTTAGAGTTTATAGGCTCTGGATAACGGTTTGGCCGTTCTGCACTAATACAACTATCCAGTGTTTCAATTACATAGTCCGGATTAGGGTGCATAAAGAACGGGATCGAATATCGTGGCTCGCCCGCGGCCATACCGGCCGGATTTACTACCCGATGAGTGGTAGAAGGCAACACATGGTTAGTTAAGCGCTGAAGCATATCGCCAATGTTGACCACTATGGTGCCTTCAATGGTCGTTACCGGTAACCAGCTGCCATCACGACGCAGGATTTCCAGGCCTGCTTCGTTAGAGCCAACCAATAAGGTAATCAGGTTAATATCTTCATGCTGGCCGGCCCGAATAGATTCCGTGGAGGTATCCTTAATTGGCGGATAGTGAATAGGCCGCAAGATGGAGTTACCGTAATCTACTTTATCAGCAAAATACTGCTGTGGCTGGCCAAGGTATAACGCTAACGCCTCCAACACCCGATTGCCTAACTTTTCCAGCTCAGCAAATAAGGTGTAAGTGGCCTCTTTAAAGCCAGGCACTTCAGCAGGCCAGATATTCGGGTATAAGCTGGGGTGCGGTGCCGGACCTTCCAGCTCGCGACCAACGTGCCAGAACTCTTTTAAATCAGGATGATTAGAGTCTTTAGCTTTTTCGACCCCAACGGCGGTATAACCCCTGGCACCGCCCTGCCCTGGTTTATGATATTTGGTCTTCACCTCGGTCGGTAACGCGAAAAACTGCTTAATCGCGCTGTAAGTATTTGCTACCACTTCGTCTGGAATACCGTGGCCACTAATGCCGCAGAATCCAAACTCAGTGTAGGCCTTGCCAATTTCGGCAACAAAGTTATCTTTGTCGGTGGCAAACCGTCTTATATCTAACGTTGGAACTTGCTGTGTCATATAAAAGACCTGTTTTTTAGCCTAAGGAAAAAAAGAACCCTGCAATTGCAGCGCTCATTAAGTTAGCTAATGTTGCAGCAAGCAGCGCTTTTAAGCCCAGCTCAGCAATATCAGCCCGACGACCTGGCGCCATACCACCCAGCCCGCCTAATAAAATAGCAATTGAAGAAAAGTTAGCAAAACCACACAGGGCAATTGTCACGATTACCTGAGTATGGGCACTTAGCTGTTCTTTCACCTGCACAAAGTCGAGGTATGCGACAAATTCATTAATAACTAATTTCTGGCCAATAAAACTGCCCGCTAAACGCGCTTCATCCCAGGATACGCCAAGAATAAACGCCAGCGGCTGGAACACATAACCGAATATCAGTTGCAGCGTCAGGTTCTCCATGCCAAACCAGCTACCAACGCCACCAACAATACCGTTAACCAGGGCAATTAAACCAACAAAGGCCAGTAACATAGCACCAACATTCAGCGCAAGTTGCATACCACTGGACGCGCCAGCCGCTGCGGCATCGATAACATTCGTATGCGGTTTTTCCGTGCTTATTTCGGTTAATTCATTCTTCGGTTGTTCGGTTTCAGGCAATATTATTTTGGCCATTAAAAAGCCACCAGGGGCGGCCATAAAGCTGGCCGCTATCAGGTATTTAAGTTCAATACCTAAACCGGCATACCCTGCCAGCACTGAGCCGGCTACTGATGCAAGCCCCCCCACCATTACGGCAAATAGTTCTGAACGGGTCATTGTTGGAATAAAGGGCCTGACCACTAATGGAGCTTCAGTTTGACCAACAAAAATATTGGCAGCTGCCGACATCGATTCTGGCCGGCTGGTGCCGAGTAATTTTTGTAAACCACCGCCGATTAACCGGATAACCCAGCTCATTAAACCAATATGGTACAACACCGCAATTAACGAAGAGAAAAAGATAATAATCGTTAGTACGTGAATGGCGAATATAAAGCCCTGAGAAAAGCTCCCTAAATCACCGAACAAGAACAGTATGCCCGCGTTGGCATATCCAATAACATTGGCGACAACCTGCGACACGCGGTACAACACGTCCTGACCAAAAGGCACATAAAGTACAAAAGCACCAATCACCAACTGAATAGCAAAAGCCCCGCCTACCGTGCGCCAGTTGATACGATTGCGATGTGCAGATGCAGCAAACGCCACCAGTAATAAGGCAAAAATGCCCACTAATCCCATCATATGTTATTCCCTGATTATTATTATTCTGCCAGTAACTGGCGAATTTTTGCTTTTATAATATCGATTGCAATCTGATTTTTACCACCGCGGGTAACCACTAAATCAGCATATTGCTTAGACGGTGCGATAAACTCGAAAAAAGCGGGCCGTACGGTTGTTTCATATTGTTCAGTAACAGATGCCAGGCTTCTGCCGCGATCTTCTAAATCACGCTTAATTCGCCTTAGCAGACAAATATCCAGCGGCGTATCCATAAATACACTGATATCAAACTGCCCGCGCAGCTTTTCATCATTCAGCAGTAAAATACCCTCTACCAGTATAACTTTGGCGGCCTGCACTTTTATAGACTCATCCAGCCGGGTATGTAATTTGTAACTGTACTGCGGCATTTCAATACTTTGACCAGCACGCAAGCGCTGCAAGTGCTCAACCAGTAAGCTATGTTCAAACGCAGAAGGATGATCGTAATTAGTCAGGATCCGCTGATCAAAAGACAGATGGCTTTGGTCACGGTAATAAGCATCTTCCGATAAAATAGCAATACGCTCGCCGCCCAGTTCAGCAACCAACTCCTGATAAACGGTTGACGCAAATAAACTTTTACCAGATGCAGAGGCACCCGCAATAGCAATAATAGTATTTTTAGCCACAACATCGCCTACTTTGTGGAAAACAGCTGGCGATTATCGCTAATAATGCAGCAGATAGAAATAAAAACAGCTAAAAAAAATGCCCGCGTTACGCGGGCATTTTAGTTTTTAGCTTAACTAATCTTAGAAGCGGTAGCTTACACCTACTTTCAAACGCCAGGTTGAATCATCAACATAAAACGTATCAAAGTTGTTAGTATTGGTTGAAGGGTTACCATAAACATACTGACGGGTTTCCGGGTCAACAGTAAACTCAACCAGTTCAGTAGTACCGAAGTTACTACCGTACACCTTGCCCTTGCTGCTATCTATCAGATTCAAGAAGTTATCTATTGTCAGGTAGACCATACCTTTGTGGCCTTCTTTAAAGCCTGGTACTTCCTGACGGATGCTTAAATCCAGGGTCGTTACCCAAGGAGTTGTATTGACACCTTTTGGTAAATAACCACCCGCATACTGGTTTAACCCAAGCTGGTTAATGGTATTGAAGAACGTAGCTTCAGCTGCTGCTGAAACAAACCGTACATTAGGATCACCTTGCGTTGGAATATAAGGCAGGAACGAATCATTAAACGTACCTGGGCTTATTAGGCCATATGGGTCACTACCCGGACCAGAACGCCCATCTAAATCAGCGCCATCGGCATAATAGGTTATTGGCTTACCTGAACGGCGCTCAAAGAACATATTAATGTTGGTGTTATAGCCTTCAAAGAACTGATGCTCATAACCAAAGTTAATAACAAAGCGATGCTCAGTTTCAAAGGTTGAACGGCCAACAACTGCCTCATTACGGTTTATTGCAGTATTAAAGCCATAGTTGCTGGAAGCAGTAGAGCTGGTACTGGTGTGCGCATCTGTAATGTCTTGATTAGTATAAGAGGTCGTTACATTGATACCATTATCCCATTTCTTGCTCAGGATAGTGCTGAAGACAATAGAACGGCCATCTTTATCGGTATTGGTCAGCATCAGATCGCGAGTATTGCCATCTGCATCGTCATAAATGATCCGGCCACCATCAGCGGTCGTGCCATCTTCGTCACCAAACAGACTTGCGTCTTGCCAGAAAGCGGTATTTTCGCCTTTCTTGTACATTAACTCGTTTGTCCACAAGAAATCATCACCCAACATTGGGATATCGAAGCGATAATCTGCAGCAATCTGAACGCGCCAATCGGACGGCAGCTTAAAGTTTGGATCAGTAAAGTTGGTGCTGCCATAAGCAGTTGCATTAGCTACTGCATCTCGCAGTTCTTGTGGTACCTGAGTTAAGCTTACATTAGTGAAATCTTCACCGCTTTCTCTTGCGATACCTACACCTGGGTTAGAATAGGAATTAGATACCCATACAGTTGGCTGACCTCCGGAGAAGCGACCAACACCACCGCGAATTACTAAATCATCAAACCCATCCCATTTGAATGCCAAACGTGGTAATAAAATACCGATGCCATCCAGACTTTCGCTATTATCTAAGCCACCCGTTCTGGCCGCCATCTGATCGTTAAATAGTGGCTTATCATCTGATGCCAGCATTTCGTAACGTAAACCTATGTCGAAAGTGAAGTTTTCATCAAAAGCCCACTCGTCATGCACATATATTGCATGTTCATCACGCACGAACGAAGCTGCTGCATCATTCGGGTCCAAGCTGTTAGCGTTCTGGTAATCAATTGAAGCAGCAATTCTATTTTCAAAGTCTGCAAGGCTCGCAAATTCATACTCACCCTTGGTGCGCTGTAAAAACAGGTTAAAAATGTCTAAACGCTTAAACTGATAACCAAAACTTATGCTGTGATCGCCAACCAGATAATCTGCGTCCATGCCTAAGATAAATGATTTCTTTCTTAAATCATTTGAGTGCCTGGAGTAGTCAGAACCCAGTGCAATATCACCAGAACTTGTTTCAACTAATACATCACCAAAGTCACCAAATGATGCTTGTATAGTCGGGTTGTCAAGGTAGGTAAGGCTGAACTGGGTGGAGAAATCAGGTGTCCAGTCAGAATATAATTTAAAGGCATAATTAGAAAGCTCTTCAACCCGATTATACCAGTGCGAAGATAAGCGCAGTTCAAACGGGCTGCTGCTTTGATTCGAGGTGCGGTTACCTTTGGTATACTGGTAAGTAAACGCCGCACGGTGTTCATCGTTAATGTTCCAGTCTAATTTTAACAGTAACTTTTCGTCATCCGTTATCGGTGCAAGATCCCATACCCCAGGATCAACGCCGTAAACGCGCTGGGCAATATCTCTAACTGCATTATAATCAGCCAGGTTAGCTCTTGATTGGTTAGGCGCTGAACTTCCTGCCGGGCCCCACTCAATTGGCGCAGTCGCTTCGTAGTACTCGTATGATACGAAATAGAACAATTCGTCTTTTACGATAGCACCACCAAGGGTAGCGCCGTAAGTTGTTTCATCAAACTTTATAGGGATCTCGTTCGTACCGTCCTGAGGTGTACCGGCCAGGTCGTCATTCTGTGTTTCATAAAACACAGAGCCAAATAACTTATTGCCACCTGATTTGGTTACAGCATTGATTTTTGCACCCTGAAAGCCACTGTCTTTGGCGTTAAAAGGGGAAACATCAATCGTGATTTGATCAATGGCTTCTAAAGAAATGGGTGACCGGGTAGTAGGATAACCGTTGGCATTTAAACCAAAGTCATCGTTTTGAGCAATACCATCTACACTAATGCTATTAAAGCGTGGGTTGGTGCCTGCTACGCTTAATTCACCATCTTTAGATGATAAAACTGCCAACGGATTATTACGAACGATATCTTTGATATCGCGGTTAAAACTAGGTGAATTGGCAATGTCTTCAGCACCAAAATAACTGTTGCTGCCAATGTTCTGGGCGACTATAGAACTACCAGTAACTGTAATACGTTCAACTTGCTGAGCAGACTCGACCTGAGCATTTAAGCGCAGGGTATCATCCAGCGACAGATATATATTGTTATAGGTTTTTACACCCTGAGCGCTGGTAATTGTAATTGTATATGGACCACCAACCCGCAGGCCAGTGCTGGAGAAAGCACCAGACTGGTTAGTTACTGCCGTTGAACGGGTACCAGATGGTACATGGACAATTTCAACTTTGGCGTCGGCTATAACCTGACCAGCAGGGCCTGTAACATTACCACGGACACCAGAAGAGGTATCATTTGCCATAGCGATATTAACCGAGCCCAATGCGAGTGTTACGGCTAACGCTAAATGTTTTATTTTCATATCGTTAATCACCTGGTAGTTAGTAGTTTTGTTCTAATCCGTTTGAATACAAAAATCTGTGTTCAATTAAGGGCAAAAGTGTAACGCAATTTTATGTCACTTTGATTACACCACAATTTAACCGGGAACTTTTAAGCTCTTCTTTAGTCAAAGTGCGCCTGTCATCCAAGTGTAACATGGCTGGTCAGAGTTGCGAATAATCACGACCTAAATTGATTAAAAAATATCAATTTTTGAATAAAGCGGCAGCATGCTGGTGTTTCAGCATTCGCTTGGTTATGCTACCAACTCCTTGCAGCCCCTTGAAAAACTATCGTTTATCTATGTTTAATCATTCTGTGTTTTATTTTCTTTTGCTGTTTTCCGGAGTAGCTATGGCCGATCACGTCAACGAGCTTAAGGTCGCAACCTTCAATGTCAGCATGGAATCTTCTAATTACCTGGCGCAAGGTGAAACCGGGAACAACCGGGTATTGGCGTCAATTCTGGCAAATGGTGACAACCCGCAGGTAAAAAATATTGCCGCAATAATTCAGCGTGCAAGGCCCGATGTCCTGTTATTAAATGAGTTTGACTATATTACTGACCCCAAGCAGGGTATTCAGGCTTTTATTAAACACTATTTAAACCAGCCTCAAGCGGGCAGCGAGCCTATTAACTATCCGTATTTTTACTATTCTACCGTAAATACCGGACAGCCCAGCCCGTTTGATTTGGATAATAGTGGTAAAGCTACCGGTGTCGGTGCCGATGCCTGGGGTTATGGCTTTTACCCGGGCCAGTACGGTATGGTTTTGCTATCGAAATACCCGATTGATCTCAAAAACGTTCGCACGTTTCAGCATTTTAAGTGGAAAGATATGCCACAGTTTATGCCCACATTAAAACCTGACGGCAGCCCCTGGTATAGTAGTGAAGCATGGCAGCAAATGCCATTGTCGTCTAAGTCACACTGGGATATACCAATAAAAGTTGATAACACCACGGTGCATATTCTGGCAAGCCACCCTACTCCACCGGTATTTGATGGACCGGAAAACCGCAATGGCATCCGCAATCACGACGAGATCCGTTTCTGGCTGGACTATCTGGATCCGGGTAACGCTGGCTACATTTATGATGATGAAGGCAATAAAGGTGGTTTGGCAGAAAACAGTCGCTTTGTGTTACTCGGCGATTTAAATGCGTCAGCGGATGGCGATGGTGATGCTATCAGCAGTGCCATTAAAGCACTGGTAAGCCATCAGAGAATAAGCCAGAGCGTTACCCCAGAAAGTAAAGGAGCGGCTGAAAACTCGCCCGAACAGGCACATGCTAAATATCACACCGCGGCATGGCGGATGCGGGCAGATTATGTGCTGGCTTCTGACTTTGGTTTTAACACTACCGATGGTGGGGTTTTCTGGCCGGCAAAAAATGAAGCAGACTATGCTATGGTCGGCACTCGTGGCGCCAGCTCAGATCATCGTCTGGTTTGGCTGAAGCTTGAATTAAGCGCTGAGTAATTCAGCGCGCAACTCTGTTCGGGACAATATTTAAGACACGCTTAAAATTTCAAAACCAGGTTTTGCACGTGTACCGTAACTTCTTCACGGTCATGGTAAAGATGCTTAACCTGTAAACGAAACTTAATATCGGCTTCTACCAGGCGCTGCTCCAGTTGAGCCAATATGTCTGTTACTGTTTCGTAGCGCTTTTTCATCGGCAGTTTTAAGTTAAATATCGCTTCCTGACACCAGCCATTAATCAGCCAGTCGCCCATCCGCTGTGCAACCCGCTGTGGCTGTTCAATCATGTCGCAAACAACCCAGTAGACATTTTTCTTTTGCGGCTCGAACTTAAAACCATCTACCGTTAAATGCTTGACCTGGCCAGTTTGCATTAGCGATTCAGCCATTGGCCCGTTATCGATAGCGGTCACCATCATGCTGCGCTTGACCAGCTGATAAGTCCAGCCACCGGGGCTGGCGCCTAAATCAACCGCATTTAAGCCACCGCCCAATCGCTTATCCCATTCAGATTTAGGAATAAACTGCAGAAACGCTTCTTCCAGTTTCAACGTGCTACGACTGGGCGCTTCGCCAGGAAACTTCAGCCGCATAATACCGTTTTCCAGCGGGCTATTATTCTCTGGATAAGACACGCCAACATACCCTTGCTGACCACTGAGCAATAAAATATGCAAAACCGGCGCTCGCTTTTGCTCTTTTAACAATAATACGCCTGCTTTGCGCAGTGACTGGCGAAGAGGCACGGTTAATTTACGTGCCAGGGTTGATAACGTTTTACCGTCGTTTGTTTCAGGATATTCGACCCGTAGCTCACCACAGCCGGTTAGTTCAGCAGCAAGAAGAGCTTCAAGCACCGGCGCTATTCGATCTTCAGATGGTAATTCAAGCAGTTGCGCCTGCAACAGACACCATTGGCGTATAAAAATAAAATGCTCAAATGGATAATCACGATAAAACTCTGCCAGACCATCAGCATCATAAGCTTCAAAAATAACAAAGGCTGAATTCGCCGTTAGTTTACAAAAACCAAAAACGTCATAGCTGCTGGCTTTGTCCTGAATTTCCGCGGCACATTCTTTTTCAAAACCGGCACGGCAATACAATAGTAATTGTTTCATCTAACATCCTTTCGCCAGGCGCTTATTGCAAGCATCAACCAGCCAATAATCAAAATTTGTCCACCTGTTGGTGCTAAGGCAGAATTATACAACGGTAATTTCAGCACGCCGGCACATAGCGTCCAGACAAACAGCCAAAGCCCCAGATGCCAGAATAACGCAACAGCTTTTATCAGCCTGGCAGAATCGGGCTGACGCCCAATAACCATCAACGCCAGAGTATGAAATGCCAGGATACTGATAGCACTTAACAGGCGACCAAACTCTTTACTATCGAGCCCAGCCCACAGATGCATCAATGCCGCCGCCAACCCTACTACTGCTGCACCATACAAAGCAGAGAAGCTGTTACTGGCTGACCAGAAGAATTTCATCTATTACCTCACTGCAATATGCTGCGGCCTGCTCAATCAGTTGTTGCTGCCGTAATTTGCTGGCTTTAGTCGGTTTAAAATCATGATCTGCGCTCGCCAGCCAATGTATCCTGACTTCTGGCCAACTTAAATCCGCTAACTCTGTACGTTTACCAAACGGGTCTCGCTCGCCCTGTATAATATACAAAGGTGCTGTCAACCGGGCAAAGTGTTCAGTACGCCAGCTGTTATTACCTGGCGGGTGAAAGGGATAGCCAAAAGCAAATATCGCCTTAAAGCGCGGCACCTCTGACAAACTCAACATGCTGGCAACCCGACCGCCCATCGACTTCCCACCAATAAATAATGGTGTACTGGCGTTGGCCATGTCAATTTGCGCTAAGAACTCTTGCTGCAATACTGTCATTTTCCCCGGAGGTCGTTTACGCCCCAGCTCAATGCTCTGCTGCATGTAACCGAAATTAAAACGCTGTACTTGAATGTTTTGCGCCCCAAGCGCCTCGGCCAGAGCATTCATGTAATGGCTATCGCAGGAGGCTCCGGCACCGTGAGCCAGAATTAAACAGGCTTTGGGGTTAGTCAAGGGCAACAGCATTAGTAAATTGTTGTTCAGTGAATAGTTGTTGTTCCGCTGTTACCATATCGACCATCCACTGTCGAAACGCTGTAATTTTACCCAGCTCGGTCTGACTTTCCCGGCACACCAGATAATAGGCATCTTTACTAATCAGCACATGGTTAAACGGCACAATTAAACGACCGGAGTTAATATCTGGCCGTGCCAGCACGTTGTGCGCCAAAGCTACACCCTGGCCATGAATAGCCGCCTGCAGCACCATTGAAGAATGACTGAAAATTGGTCCCTGATTAACATTAAACTGTTTATAGCCCTGGCTGGTAAACCAGGCTTTCCAGGCCCGGCGTGAGCTATCATGAAGTAAATTATGTTTTGCTAAATCTGTAGGTTCGTTCAGCGGTTTTCCGCTGTTAAGCAACAATGGCGAACATACCGGTAACAAATATTCCGTGTGCAACTTATCTGCATGTAAATTACGCCAGTTGCCCCGACCATAATAAATGGCCACATCTACGTCATCAGTTAATGACCCTTCATCCAGATCCACCGCTTTAATCCGGACGTCGATATCCGGATGCTGTTCACTAAACTGATTTAAGCGGGGTACCAGCCACTGAATTGCAAAGCTTGGTTGCAAACTTACGGTTAACGAACCTTTAGCACCGCGTACCAGTAACTTCTCTGTCGCCTCATGCAACTGCAGAAAAATCTCTTTGATGTCCAGAAAATAGCTTTGACCCTCTTCTGTCAGCAACAGCGAGCGGTTTTTACGCATAAACAATTTCAGACCAAGATGATCTTCTAACGCCTTGATCTGATGACTTATCGCAGCCTGTGTTACATACATTTCTTCGGCAGCCTTAGTAAAACTAAGGTGTCGGGCGGCTGTTTCGAAAGCCTTTAACGCATTTAGTGGTGGCAGACGACGCGCCATAAATTTACTTAGCTCAATAGTTAACTGGCTGGGGGCTTATAGCCTTCAATCTCAATATCTTCGCCCTGAAACAAGAAGGCATCCATCTGTTGCTCCAGAAATTGCCGATGTTCAGGATTCATCATATTGAGCTTTTTCTCGTTAATCAGCATTATTTGCTTGGCCTGCCACTTGCTCCACGCCTCTTTGCTAATCGACGCAAAAATTTTACTGCCAAGCTCGCCCGGATATAACTGAAAATCCATTCCAGGTGCCTCTTTTTGCAAATACTGACAAAAAACCGTTCTACTCATCAACTTTTCTCCTCATTACGGGGTTGTAATGCCTGCAACTGTTGCAGCAGGATTTTAGCAGGTGCAGATAACCCCACCTGCGGTAATTGCGCTATTGTAAACCATTGCGCTGCCGTTTGCTCCTGCACCAGCTCAGGTTTTGTCGCAAGCTGCACTAACAGAGGGGTTATCCATAAGCGAAAATGACTGAATGTATGTCGAAATGCCGGTAATTCAAGCGTTGCTGCTACTTTTAAGTTATTTAACAACTGGTAATCTGTTCGATGCTGTTCATTGCCAAACTCAATAAAGCCGTACAGGCCGCCCCATAACCCACTTGCAGGCCTTTGTTGCAATAGTATCTGCTGCTGATACTGCAGCATTAACCAGAAGCTTTGTTTCTCAGGGATGGTTTTTGCAGGCTTTTTCCCAGGGTACGCGGTTTGTTCACCAGCCTGAGCTGCCCGGCAGTTTAAATGCAGTGGACATTGTGCACAACGGGGTTTGCTGCGACTACATAGTGTCGCCCCCAGGTCCATCATTGCCTGATTAAATGCCGAGACCTGTTCTCCCTGCGGGGTAACCTGTTCAGCCAGATCCCATAACTTTTGTTCGACAGCTTTATTACCTGGCCATCCACAAACCGCAGAAAACCGGCTTAATACCCTTTTGCAATTGCCATCTAAAATAGGGTAATGCTGGCCCAGTGCCAGCGATAAAATGGCACCTGCGGTAGAGCGGCCAATCCCGGGTAGGGCAAGTACCCGGGCAAATTCAACCGGAAACTGTCCATCATACTCAGTCGCTATTATCTGAGCCGTTTTATGTAAATTTCGGGCACGGGCATAATAGCCAAGGCCAGTCCACAAATGCAGCACTTGATCCAGTGGCGCCGCCGCTAAACTTTTCACATCAGGAAAATGCTGAATAAACTGCTCAAAATAAGGAATTACCGTACTCACCTGGGTTTGCTGCAACATCACCTCACTGAGCCAGGTTTTATAAGGTGTTTTATTTATCTGCCATGGCAGCGTTTTACGGCCGTGTAACTGATACCAGCTAAGCAGCTGATCTGAAAACCAATTAGCAGTATCTTTTTGCAACAGCGCTCTCCACATCTCAGCCAACTTGCGAATAGCTGCGCAGTATAAGCAGCTTGCAGTTGAAAGCCAACGCAAAACGTCAGTTGAGCTTCTGCCCTAATATCCGCATAATGTGCGCCGCAGTTTGATTATGGAGCCATAAATGACCACCACCCCAGAGCAACCAGAAACGCAAAAACCGGCCGCAGGGCAAGACGAAAACGTGCCTTACATGCGTAAAATCCGCTCTTTTGTACTGCGAGAAGGCCGGCTGACCAAAGGCCAGCAAAATGCCCTGGATAACCACTGGTCCGCATTTGGTCTGGCTTATCAGAACTCGCCATTAAACCTGACTGAAGTGTTTGGCCGCGCTGCGCCGGTGGTACTGGAAATCGGCTTTGGCATGGGAAAGTCACTGGTTGCCATGGCTCAACATGCACCCGACAAAAACTTTATCGGTATTGAAGTTCATAAACCCGGCGTGGGAGCTTGTCTTGGTGATGCGGCGGCGGCGGGTCTGAGCAATTTGCGTTTATTCGAACATGATGCGGTGGAAGTACTGAACGACACTATAGCGGATAGTAGTCTGAGTACCGTGCAGCTGTTTTTCCCCGATCCCTGGCATAAAAAACGCCACCATAAGCGGCGGATAGTTCAGCCTGATTTTGTTCAGTTGCTGCGCCAGAAACTACAGATTGGCGGAGTGTTTCATATGGCAACAGACTGGCAAAATTACGCTGAGCATATGCTCGAAGTAATGCAGGTAGCTGAAGGCTTTGCCAACGTATCTGCAACCGGCGATTATGTTGAACGTCCGGAACAGCGCCCTCTAACCAAATTTGAACAACGTGGGCAGCGTCTTGGCCATGGCGTCTGGGATCTTATGTTTGAAAGGATAAGTTAATGCTCACTAACACCAGTCAGATGCTACTGCGGAATATTGCCGATTTAACCGGCAATATATTAATTGTTGAACCAGAAGCTGATGAACTTTGCCGCAGCCTGCTGGCAAACCTGCCTACGGATGCAACATTAAGCTGCTACACCACAAATGCAGCCGTTGCCAGCACCTGGCAGCATTCTTCAGCAACCTGCCACTTCAGTGCACTGCCAACATTTAACCAGCAATTTGATACTGTGGTAATTTTTTACCCGAAAAGTAAAGAGCAACTTAATTTAACGCTGGCAAACCTGGCTCCTGCCTTAGCCGACAACAGTCAGCTCTATCTGGTTGGTGACAATAAAGGCGGTATTAAAAGCCTCAGCAGTCACGCCGATAAGTTAGGCTTGCAGGTTAACAAACTGGATAATGCTAAGCATTGCCTGTGGTACTACTTAAGTGGCTCACTGCAAAACCTTGCCAAACCTGCATTCAGCCAGCACAAACTAACCATTAACAGCACCGAACTTAACATTTGCTCCATCGCCGGAGTGTTTAACCATGGCAAACTGGATATTGGTACAGCTTTATTACTTGATAATCTGGAACATATTGTTAAAGGCACTGTTTTAGATTTTGGATGCGGCAGCGGCGTTATCGGTGCTTATCTGAAAAAACGTCACAACGCGCTTAATTTGTATTGTTCGGACGTTAGTGCACTGGCCGCTGAAGCCACCCGTCAGACCCTAAGCGCTAATAATCTGCAAGGCACGGTAATAACAGCAGACGGCCTGCCGGCACAACCAGCAAGCTTTGATCATATTGTCAGTAACCCGCCGTTTCATACCGGCATAAAGACCGACTACAGTATAAGTGAAGCGTTTATCAGTCAGAGTAAAAGCCGCCTGAATGCTGGTGGTAGTTTAACGCTGGTCGCCAACTCGCATCTGGCATACCACACATTACTTGAACAAACCTTTGGCAAAGTGGCAATATTGGCTAAAGCCAATGGTTTTGTTATATATCAGGCAATTAAAAGGTAAGGCAATGAAAAAGCGGTTAATGACGCTGGCATGGCAAGTGCTGGGGTTTACCCTGGTTGTAGCAGTAATAATGCCAGCACACGCCGATGTGCCACAGCAGTGTATTCAAAATAAAAACCGGTTTAAAGCCTGCCCTCACCAGCTGTATCGGGCCGATACTCTGCCATCTCAAAACGAATTACAGTTACTTTGTATTTGCGTGACAGATTTTCTGCCACTGCTGCAACAACCCGGCAGCGAACAGCAAAGAATTGAACAAAACATGACCCGGCGCCAGTATCAGGCGCAATATAAAGAAGATTTACCTGTGATCCTGGCCATCCTCAAGCGGCAACGTTAATCAGCCAGTAAAATAACTCTGCTATCGAATAAGCCAAGATACTCTTCTGTCTGCTTGTAAAGTACAGGAACCAGATACAACTTATTATTTGTTACCCAATAAAGGGCATTTTGCTGTAAATCACGGGCCAACTGCATTGCCTGCAATTTTTCGCACAATACTATCCAGCTTTTTTCCTGAAACCTTAAATCGGCAGAGGCGCCGATAACCGCCCGAAAAGGCATGCGCGCTTGTTGCAATATATCTTCAAATTGTTTGTCGAGGCACAAGTTGACATGCGAATTTTTGATTTCACCGGCAGGATTCTGGGCACTAATAATCGCAAAATCTAATTGAGTTGCCAGGCGTTGCCGGCAGATAAACACACTGTCTTTGTAAGCTTGCCATAACGACATATGTTACACCTACTTGAAACAATCCAGCTAACTATACCCGCCAGCCAGAAAATTACCAAACAGGTTTGCTAAAACGTCCTTAACTGCATAACATCAATGCTTAATCTGGATCAGTTGCAGCAATGTCAGCTAAAAGTGAGCAATGCATGAAAGCAGTAGTCAACACCAGTTCAAAAACCAGTACTATCAGAAGTGCGTTGTTTGTCGGTGTAATGGCCATTTGCAGCCTGACAATCTGTGTTGCAATGCTTGCTTCAACGTTGCACGATATCGGACAACAGCGTACAGCGCTGATTAATGAACTAAAAACATATGCCAGTGTTATTGCGTACAATGCCCAAGTTAGCTTTATCGCAGCAGAGCAACGCATCGAACAATCAGAGGCAAAAACTACCGATGAAAAGGAAAACATTTATAACGACTTTGCCCACATAGAAGAAAACCGATTGTATTCTTTTGAAGCCGTTCCAATGTTACACAACATTCACATATACCGGCTGCAAGCGGCCTCCGATAAATTAGCACTCTACTCAATTTACAACGCCAGAGGTATTGGTCCTTATCCAACGCAGTACGACAAAGTAGCTTCTTTTTTAACCCCGTATTTAACTGACAATCATATAGAGTTGAGTCAGGAAATCAGGGTTGGCGATACGCTTGCAGGTTATGTTTACGTCAGAGCAAGTCAGCAAAAATTGCAGACCTATATCCAAAACAACGTGTTAATTGATCTGTTGATTATTCTCTGCGCTTTAACCATTGCTTATTTTCTGACCAGAAAGCTTGATCAGCGCTTCACCACACCTATACATCAGCTATTGCAGTTAGTGCAGCGTATTGCCAAAGATAAAGAATATCACCTGCGTGCGCAGCAAACTAATGTGGCAGAATTCAATACTTTTGGTAAAGCGCTGAACACTATGCTCGACAAAGTTGAGCGACAAATTATTAAGCAACAACAAACTGAAACAGAAATTCGTGAGCTTTATCAAGGTCTGGAACAAAAAGTAAGTGAACGCACCGATGCGCTGAAATCATCAAATCAGGAACTGCTGAATACCCTTGCTACTTTACATCAATATCAGAATCAAATCGTCGAAACAGAAAAAATGGCCAGTCTTGGCCAGATGGTGGCAGGCGTTGCTCATGAAGTAAACACCCCCATTGGACTGGGCGTAACTGCGTCAACCTTGCTACAGGATCGGTTGACCCAAATAGAACGTGCTTATACCGAGAAAAAACTGACCTCTTCCCAACTGGGTCGATTTTTAAGTGAAAGCAAAGAAAACCTGGGCATTATTTATCGCAACCTGGAGCGCGCGGCGAGTTTAATCAGCAGCTTTAAACAAGTAGCGGTCGATCAGTCGCATGACAGTCAGCGCAGCTTCAATATGGCGCAACTGATAAATGAAGTATTACTTTCTTTGCGACCTAACCTTAAGAAAAATCACCATCAAGTTGTGGTTGAATGTCCGCCAGAACTTATTATTGAAAGCAAAGCGGGACCGATAAACCAGATTCTGATTAACCTTATCATGAATAGTCTTATTCATGCTTTTGACAACACTGACCAGGGTAACATAACTATTGCAGTAAAAATCAGTGGCACGCGTTGTAAACTATCCTATCGCGATGATGGCAGTGGTGTACCTGAAAGTATTAAAAAACGAATTTTTGATCCCTTTGTTACCACTAAACGCGGCGAAGGAGGCAGCGGCCTGGGTTTACACCTGGTATATAATCTGGTTACCCAGGCTTTAAATGGCACAATCAGTTTTACCAGCACTCTTGGTCAAGGTGTGCAAATACTCATCGACTTTCCGGTAATCAATAATAGCCATCAAAACAAAAGTTAATAATATCTCATTGTATTAAAACATGTTTTTATTCATTCACAGACAGTTGCTAATAATGAAACGTCAATTGTTAACAAAATTCTTGTTAACAATTGGGCGGCCCGCTATAATTGCGCCAATATTTGACATGTCCACGGCAACTATAGTAATTAGTACGCTATACTGTTCACAAAAAAAACATAAGGTTTAACTCTAATGCAAACACCTGTGATTCTGATCGTTGAAGATGAAGAAGTTACCAGACTCAATCTGGTTAATCTGTTCCAGGGTGAAGGCTATGATGTCATCGAAGCAGTTAATGGCGAAGAGATGTATCTAAAGCTGGAACAAAATCCGGTTAACCTGGTTGTTATGGACATCAACTTACCCGGCAAGAATGGCCTGATCCTGGCACGTGAATTACGCCAGAAAGAAAACATCGGTTTAATTTTCCTGACAGGTCGTGACAGTGAAGTTGACCGGATCCTGGGTCTGGAAATTGGTGCTGATGACTATCTGACCAAACCTTTTAACCCACGTGAATTAACGATTCGTGCCCGTAATCTGCTGGGCCGCACAGTCGCTCAACCGGTGGTTGAAGAGCATAAAAGTATTGTTAAGTTTAACGGCTGGACGCTGGATGAAAACAGCCGCAACCTGACTTCACCTACAGGTATGGCTCGTCGTTTACCGAAAGGCGAATATCGCGCTCTGCGTTTAATGCTGGATACACCAGGCAAAATATTTACCCGTGAACAGCTTATCCGCCATATGACCGGCCGTGAATTACGTCCGAATGACCGCACGGTAGATGTGACCATCCGTCGTATCCGCAAGCATTTTGAATCTGATATCGACAGCCCGGAGTTAATCAGCACTATCCATGGTGAAGGTTACCGTTTCGTTGGTAAAATCGATAAGTAAAGATAGCGAGCTAACTACCGGTTAGTTAGCTTCTATAAATTCTTGCAGAGCAGCCAGGTGCTGCTCTATTTTTAAATGATAGTCTACCAGTTGACGTTCCATGCCCTGCCAGCCTTCTGGCCCCTGCTCGTACATTTTTGCCTGTTGCTGCACCCAAAGCAGGCCAACTGATGCGGCCGCACCCTTTAGCTTATGAGCCGACTCTTTAAACTCTACCTGGTTTTGCTGCACCGCAGCTTCAATCATCTTATTAATGTAGCCGGGCAATAGCTGCGCAAATAGCTGGGCGCTGCGTTTCATCGCATCAGGCCCCAATGACTGCATGTAGTCGTGCAAAGTTGCCATATCCAGGATCTGATTCTCGGTATCAATCTCAGTGCCGGGGTGTAACTGTTGCAGCTTTAACGCACTGGGCGAAAACAGTTTCGCCAGCATCTGATCAAGCTTGTTAGTGTTTATTGGTTTTGCTAAAGCGCCATCTACCTGAATATCAGTTAACTGCTCTTCAGCCTTCCTGACATTTGCACTAAGTACTACTATGGGTATAGATTGCAAATGGCTTTCACTACGAATATAGCGGGCAATCTGGTCACCGCTCATATCAGGCAACTGCATATCAAGAAGCACCAAATCAATATCGTCCTCGGTCTCCAGCAAGGCTATGGCATCTTCGCCTGTTTCTGCGTGGATAACGCTATGTCCGCGTTGCTCCAGCAGGGCTATGGCAATTTCCGCATTTAATGGTACATCTTCAATCAACAATATAACCAGTTCCGGGCAGGACACCGTGGTATCGCTTGGCGCACTTACCTGCTCAGTTGGCAGCAAGACACTAAAACAACTGCCCTCGCCGGGTTTGCTGGTTAAGGAGACTTCTCCCCCCATAGCTTCAACCAACGCACGGGACACAGACAAACCAATGCCAGAACCAACAATACTTAACCGACGGCCATCAGTAGATTTATAATACATGTCGAAGATACGCTCTTGCTCAGCGCTAGCAATGCCAATGCCGGTATCCTGAACTTTAAACAGCAGCTGCGAAAGGTCAGTATTGAGTGTGCAATCAAGGGTTATCTGGCCCTGAGCAGTAAACTTCACGGCATTATTCAGCAGGTTCCATAGCACTTGACGCAGCCGGGTTGCGTCAAGTTTCAGATAGGTTTCCATATCTCCCTGACAACGCAGTACAAAATGCAGCCCCTTTTGCTGACAAATCAGCTCGGCGAAGTTTGCAATATCATTTAAAAAGCCCTGAATGTGGATACTGTGAAAAACAATGTCTAAGTCCTGGCGATCAATTTTGTCTAAATCAATAATATCATTGAAAATATTACCAAGAGTTTCCGCACTGCTGAATATAGTATTAGCCCAGCTGTGCTGCTCGGGTCCTAAGGTGCTATCAAGTAAACGCCGACTTAGCCCGACAATGCCATTAAGTGGCGTTCTAAGCTCGTGGCTCAGAGTGGCAATAAATTTACCTTTGTCCTGATAGGCTTTTTCAAGGGCCTGCTCTGCCAGCTTCCGTGAGGTAATATCGCGGCCAAAACCCAGTAAGCCGATATAGCGACCCTGGCCGTCGTAAAATGGTACTTTACGCATTTCAAACCAGAGGATCTGGCCGTCCTGCTTCACAAACTCAACATCCAGCGTTAGCTCAGTGTGTTCTGCTGCTGCTTCATATTCCGTTAAAATAGCAGCCTGAGCACTGTCTTCGGTATACAGTTCAGCAGGATGAAAGCCAATAAGCTCCTGCGATGTTTTACCCATGATAATTTCAAACATTTTGTTGCAGCTGGCCAGATGGCCGTTTTCATCGCGGTAGTAGAATAAATCGGGCGAGCTATCAACAATAGAACGGATCAGTAAACTCTGCTCTTCAAGTTCCTGCTGGGTTTTTTTACGCTCAGAGATTTCCTTGCGTAGCTCATCAACAGCACGTCTTTTCGCCTGAAACGCCTTCTTACGTTCTTCTATTTCAAAGTTCAGCTGACGGATACTGTCCTGCATATTCTGGTTTAGCAGGCGCTCCTGATGGGCAGAGTCTTTCAGGTACAGCAAGGCAGCATTGAGGTGCAGTACCAGATAAAAAACGATAAGAATAACAATGGGGCTGGCGAACATGACAAGGATCAACTGGGCCTGCAGCATTAACCAGTCGACCTCTACCGCAAATAACGCAGCGTAGGTGTAGTGCCCCATTACCAGCAATGCCAGCAAACATAGCCATGATAAAAGGCCGAGACGAAAATTACCCCAGCGCTTTATCAATGCAGCAAAAGCTTTAACCTTTGGGTGTACCGGACTTTGCATTATTCGATACCCTTTACAAGGTTATGTTCCACAAGCACCTTAA
The DNA here is from genome assembly GCA_002364615.1 of Arsukibacterium sp. UBA3155. Taxonomy (GTDB): domain Bacteria; phylum Pseudomonadota; class Gammaproteobacteria; order Enterobacterales; family Alteromonadaceae; genus Alishewanella. The sequence continues at coordinate 23,462 of DEYP01000025.1, forward strand.
TTGGCGGGTTGCAGATCTACCATCATATTGCGATATGAACAGTATGCAACGTCTTCTGCTTGCTGTCTAAAACTACCCTGGCGGGTATAAGAACTATGGTCTTTATAAATTGTCACGGCATAGCCCTGACCAACTTTAATGGCACGCCCTTCCGCCTGTCGAGCCTGAGTCATGCAAAGCAAATGACTCACTTGCTTATAATTGTCACGGTCGAATATATCACCCGAGCTCAGTAAAGGTTGCGCCAGATTATTGGGTGCAAATTTCCAGTTGGCAAAGCGGCTTCGCATCTGGTTTGCGTTTATTTCTAATTCATCACCCCGGGTCAGATAATGGGTTGCCACATTACGCAGCGCTAAGGCATTGCCTTCACCACTGCTATTAGCATCACTCATATCAACAACATAAACACCTGCCTCACCAATTACCGCCATTCGTACAGCAGGCTGTTCAGGATTAGCACCAAAACCCACCAGTAAACCGGTATTTTCATCAATACCAAAGCCAAAACGACTTTGCGTATCGTGCAGTAAGCGGATCAAACGCCCTTGCCGACCACGCTCTGAAAAATGGGTATCGAGCACGCCCCAACGAAATAATCCCAGACCACCGCTTGCGCTATAGGTAAGATGGCTTTCTGCCAGACCATTACTGCAACTTGAATCTTTATCGCAACCTACCTCCGGTGCTGGCAGATCGAAAGCACCAAATTGCATGGCATTAAAACTATCACCATTGGTAATCATCGGGGTGCGTTGTCCGTTAAAGCTACCACCTGACATCACGGCCGTACCGGCGCTGGTGCCTGCCACCACAATTTGACCAGCTGCCAGCATTCGCTCTATCTGCTGCAGTTCGGCTGAGGCAGAGCCGTCATCCAGCCGCAGGGCTTTCAGGGTCAAACTCTGATCGCCACCATTAAAAAAGATACCATCTGCCCGACGAATCTTTGCCACAGCGCCTTTACTGCCAGCCTGGCAAAACTCAGTTTTCTGGGTCATTAAATCAGCGTACACCCGCTGACGTTGATAACTGCCATGCTGCTCTGCCAGATGTTTATCCAGTTCTGCACAACTATTTTTATCGCCGCTCTGCCATGCAGCCTGATAGGCTGCGCTAATAGGCAACCAACTAACATCAGCTCCGGCTTCAGTAAATAAATTAGTATAAAAATCGACAGCCGCAAAAGGATCGCGTGATGACGCAGTAACAACCAGGATCCTCGGTTTACGTTGCTCACCCGCTATTTGCTGAGCCATCGCTACAAACTTCTGATACAGTTCCACAGTAAACTTATTTTTAGTGTTGGCCAGGTCAGCAAATTCCCGGCTCCGCTGACTGGTGCGGTTTGCACTGCTTTCAGTCATTACCGGTACTTCCAGTTGGTCCAGCACGAAATTCAGTTCACGGCCACTTAAGCCCTCATAAACCGTGCGACCAGAAACCCAGATACCATCCACTTCAATCTCAGCGCTGCGCCATAATCTAAGCAGTTCACGTTCAGGCACGGCGTCGTTAGCCAACTGTCCCCGCAAAAATTCTAAAATGGCCAGAGTTTGCTGCTGTTCGATAATCCGATCTTCGGACCAGAATCCCTGACTGTTTATTGCTTGCAGATGCTCTGCAGTCAATTGGAACAAACTATGCTTTTTAGCCGCAGCAGAAAATACTTCATTATTTACACAATGCCGGGTGCTGGTTGAGCTACAGGCAGCAAGCCCGCCCCCCATTAGCAGCATTGAGTACTCAGGCATCGTTTTATTTTCATCATTGGCACTAAGAGTAAAAACCGGCATTGCCACTAAAATGGCTGATAAACAAGCAGTTATTTTTTTCATCGGCTCTTTCTTATTGTTTTTCAGGCCACCAGGGCCTGCAGACTACTGATAATGCGCCAGGCGCGAACCCCATATTTAAGGCATACAGATTATCCTGTATTGACATCTTTGCCAATTAGAAGTAGAAATAAGATTGTGATCGGCACTGATTTAGATCAGTGCCGATCACAAAATAAGGCAATTTATAATTAATAACTCACTTTTCAAAGTAGCGATATGTTAAAGAAAGCACTAATGCTCGGCTCATATCACTATTCGTCCTACTACCTTTCTGAGTGGTTTAACGAATAGAAACCTATCAGGCAACTGCGGTTGACCTGAGGTGTTCTATTTAAACAAACCCATTAAAGCAAAAATAAAGCAAATAAGTGGCTGTGCCGATCCTTAGCTGATCGCATGCCCAAAAAACACAGGTGTAACTATGCGTAAATTAACCCCACTGGCGCTGGCTATTGCTGGCAGCTTAGTCGTGTCTCCTTTTAGCTATGCACAAGAAACGGCCAACGAAGAACAAAAAGTAGAACGAATTGAAGTAACAGGTTCACGGATCAAAGGTGTTGATCTGGAAGGCACGCAACCGTTGGTTGTTATTTCTGCCGAACAGATTAAAAATTCTGGCGCCAGTTCAATTTATGATCTGCTTAAAGATCTAGGTCAGGTACGAGGTGGTAGTGGTACCTTTTCTACTTCTGAGAGCGGCGCAACGTCTACTTCGACTCCAGCAGGTCAGGCTGCAGCATCGCTGCGTGGTCTTGGTCCCTCTTCAACATTGACGCTGGTAAATGGCCGCCGGGTTGCAGCCTCTTCGTTTGCAGCCGGCACTCAGAACTTTGTTGACGTAAACAGCATTCCGCTGGCAGCCATTGAGCGGATAGAAGTGCTGGCAACCGGTGCTTCAGCAATCTATGGTGCCGACGCTGTGGCCGGGGTTATTAACTATATACTGAAAACAGATTATGAAGGTGCAGAACTCAACGTATCCTACGGCAACAGTACTGCTTCATCAGATGATGCGAAAGTTAACGCCAATATTGTGCTGGGTACAGAACTGGCCGGCGGTAATCTGACCATATTTGCTGATGTCTATGATCGCAAGGGCTACACTGCGCAGGATCGTGACTTTACCCGCAACCCAAACCTGGTAAGTAACTACTCTTACTTACCAAAAGGCGTACCTAATATTTATTTCTTTTCAGCCGTTAGTGGCGATGAAATAGCCAGCCCGGGCTGCACCAGCCAACTGGTTACCACCGAATTTGGCGAGCAAATCTGTGCATACTATGCAAACGAGGATGATGTATTAGAAACGCCGTTTGAAAGTGCCTCAGCCGGCTTTAATTTCCGCAAAGAGCTGGGCAACAACCTGATATGGAATACCGACTTTTTCTACAGCCACACCTCGTCGGTTTCTTCATCCAGCCCGGCACCAATTAATCAGGTTGATGACAGCGAGGGCGCCTGGGTTCGGGAAACCGCACTGGATGTGTTCCCTGACGCCGTGCGCGACTCGTTGCTCGATCAAATTTATATTGACCCGTTCACCAGTGTGGCGGGTCAGCGGTTGTTTGGTTTTCAGTTCGATGCTCGCTTTAATACACCAAGAACTGTTGAAGTTACCAGCGATTCGTTCCGTCTTGTTAGCAGTATCGCTGGCAGCACTGAAAACTGGGACTGGGAAACTGCAGCGCTGTTATCACGCTCTGAGTCAGAGCAGCGCGCCATAGCCGGGATTTACAACCGCTATAAATATCATGCTGCAATCGCCGGTGAGCTTTGCCAGGACGGTACTATCGCCAGTTACAATAGTGATGCCGACACGTTAACGTGCGGCAGTGGTGCAGGTCTGGCGGGTGTTTATAATCCGTTTTTAGCCAATGATGCCGGTAATGAAGCACTGTTAGCACTGGCTCAGGAGGTACCTACCCGCGATGGCGTCAGCACAGTTTATGGTTGGGATGCACGGATAAGTGGCGATTTATTTGAGTTGAATGGTCAGCTGGTACGCTCGGCATTTGGTCTTGAATTACGTAAAGAAGAAATTACTGATACGCCATCTGCTAACGCTCAGGCCAGTGCCGCCAATGGTTACCTGGTAGATGTCTTCGGCTTTGGTTCCAGCCTCTCTGCTGCTGATCGAACCCAGATGGCCGCTTTTGCCGAAATTTATGCGCCATTAGGTGATACGGTTGAGTTACAGCTGGCTGGCCGCTACGACCACTACGACGATTTTGGCAGTACCTTTAACCCGAAAGTGGGTATTACCTGGCGTCCGCTGGAAAGCTTAGTGATTCGTGGCTCCTGGGCCACGTCATTCCGGGCACCGTCACTTACTCAGGCAGGGGTAAAACTAAGAACCACTACCGCAACCTTTGATTGTAGTGCTAACCAAACCGTTTCTGATTTGTACTGTGACGGTGCCGGTTTTACCAGCAGCCCGAATGTACTGGAACTGGGTAATGCTGCGCTTGAAGCCGAAACTTCAGAGTCTGTCAGCGTTGGTTTTGGCTGGAGCCCGACTCAGGACACCACGCTAACCGTCGATTACTGGCAGTTTGAGCATAAAAAACTGGTCGATACCGATATGACCGCGATGCTGGCCCGCACGGCAACCGATGCCAGTGTCCGTCATTGTGGCCTGGTGCCTGATGGCGAACTGGGTATCTCTTACGATCCTGACTTGTGTGATGTTACCGATCTGGCCGGCAGAACTGTTGAAGATGACGGCGCCAATATGGCAGAAATCTTGGATGCCTGGGTTGAGTACGACGATCCGCGCTTTGCTGAATTGCCGCTGTTCCGTGACCATGTTATCCAGCTGGATAACGTTGGCCGTCAGGATGTTAGCGGTATTGATGCTAGTTTCAGCCATACACTTGATTTGGCCGGTGGCCGCTTAGGGCTGGATCTTGACTGGACCCACTATCTGGAGTTTGAGCGCAATAAAGCCGGCTCGGATGAAGTTGAAGCACTCATTGGTACTTTCCGCTACCCGGAAAATATCGGTAGTGCCCGCATTTCCTGGAGTGGCGAAGCGCTTTATCTGGGCCTGACAGCACTTTATACCTCGTCATACCTGGACGATACTGCGCGGTTACGCAGTCGCAACCTGGACGAGCTTGATGAGTTAGGTCTGATTGACGCTGATGGCACTCGTGATGTCTCAGCCTGGACCACACTGCGGGCCAACATTGGTTATGATTTTGAGCATGCATCGCTTAACTTCACTATCGACAACCTGCTGGATCGTGACCCACCAGCGGTATATGGCAGCAGCCGCGGGTTCGACTCTATTAACCACAACGCCTTTGGCCGCAACTATCGTGTATCCTTTAGCTACTTCTTTTAATTAGCAAAGACGCGGGCGTAAATACTACAACTGGTATTACGCCCGCTAATTACCGATAGCTATTACAAGGCTTACATTATGGCTAACCAAGTAAAAAAACCGGTAGCAATGCCGGACGCCTTTGTCATCCTGTTTTTTGTGATGATTCTGGCTGCGGTTGCATCGCATCTGGTCCCTGCCGGCTCATTTAGTTTACTCGAGCCTGCGCCGGTGGCCGAAGGGGCAGCCAAACTTAAGGGTAAAATTGACCCAAACAGCTTTACGCTGGTAACAGATGCACAACAAGGTGTGCCGCTGTTTGCGGAGGGCGGTGGCATTGGCTTTTTTAACTATGCCTTTGAAGGGCTGGTATCCGGCGATAAGTGGGGATCAGCCATTGGTGTAGTGGCTTTTATTCTGCTTACGGGTGGTGCTTTTGGCATCATTATGAAAACCGGTGCTATTCACAACGGTATTCTGGCGCTTATCGAAAAAACCAAACGAATGGAATTTGTATTTATTCCACTGATGTTTGGCTTATTTTCACTAGGTGGTGCGGTATTTGGTATGGGCGAGGAAGCAATCGCTTTTTGTATCATTTTGCTGCCATTGATGCTGGCACTTGGTTATGACGCCATCACCACGGTGTTGGTTACCTACGTTGCTACCCAAATTGGTTTTGCAACCTCCTGGATGAACCCGTTTAATGTCGCTATTGCCCAGGGCATTGCGGAAATTCCATTAATGTCTGGCAAAGACTTACGCATCGCTATGTGGGTGATTTTCACTTTGTTTGGCATGGTTTTCACCATGCGCTATGCCGCCAGAATAAAAGCGCAGCCAGAGCTGTCGTTAAGTTTCAATACCGACCAGAAATTGCGGGCACAACAAAGTGCAGAAGCAAAAAACGACTACAATCAGCTCGATAGCATTATTTTACTGGCATTCTTCGCCGGCCTGGTCTGGATTATCTGGGGTGTAACCACTCGCCAATACTATATTCCGGAGATTGCCAGCCAATTCTTTACTATTGGTATTATTATCGCCGTTATCGCGGTATTTGGTAAACGTTTAACCATGAATGAAGCGGCCGATGGTTTTAAACATGGCGCTGCAGAGCTTTTACCCGCCGCACTGATTGTCGGTATGGCCAAAGGCATAGTGCTGTTGCTAGGTGGCGATGAGCCCAATTCGCCGTCGGTACTAAACACCCTGCTTTATTACAGCGGCCAGGCGCTTGGCGATTTACCGTCGTACTTGTCCGCCTGGTTAATGCTGATTATTCAGTCGGTCATAAACTTCTTTGTTGCTTCTGGTTCAGGTCAGGCGGCGCTAACTATGCCACTTATCGCGCCGTTGGCCGATTTAGTCGGACTGTCGCGCCAAATTGCGGTATTAGCATTCCAGCTCGGTGATGGTTTGACCAACTGCATTATCCCGACGTCAGCGGCGTTAATCGGTTGTTTAGGTGTGGTAAGGGTTGACTGGACCGTGTGGTTTCGTTTTGTCTGGAAATTACAGCTTTGGCTGTTTGCGCTGGCCAGCAGCTTTATGCTTATCGCTGTGGCAATAGGTTATCAATAGCAGCAAATCGGCTGTTCGAGGTTAATATTTTGAATTCAATTGTACTTATAAAAAATGCCGAGCTGTTTGCGCCACAGCCACTTGGCAAATTGGACGTAGTAATAGCCGGCGGTCGTATAGCCGCCATTGGCAATGACTTTAACATGGCTGGCAGCAATTTGCCGGTGACGATTATCGATGGCAGTGACTATTACCTGACCCCGGGTTTTGTCGACTCGCTGGTACACTTTATTGGCGGTGGCGGTGAAGGTGGTTTTGCCACCCGCACCCCGGAAATGCAACTTACTGATGCCACCTTAGGGGGTGTGACTACTGCTATTGGTGTGCTGGGGACCGATGCCACCACCCGCACATTAACCAACCTGCTGGCCAAAGCACATGCACTAGATATAGAAGGTATTACCACCTACTGCCATACCGGCTCATATGAAATTCCCTGCCGTACCTTAACGGGTAGTATTACTGATGATTTAATCTTAATTGATAAATTTATTGGTGTAGGTGAAATCGCGATAAGTGATCATCGCTCATCACAGCCTACCATTGATGAGATCCGTAAGATCGCAGCAGCAGCCAGAGTGGGCGGTATTTTGGCAGGTAAGAGTGGGGTCGTCAGCGTGCATATGGGTGCTGGCGAACGTATCCTGCAACCTATTTATCAGGCGGTTTCTGGCACAGAATTAACCTTAAAGCAGTTTTATCCTACCCATATGAACCGCAACCGCCGGGTTTTCGAAGCCGGCCTTGAATTTGCTAAAAAAGGCGGCGTGATTGACTTCACCACCAGTACCACAGAGTACGATCTAAAACACGGCGAAGTCGCAGCAGCAGCGGCGCTGGCTGAGGCACTGCAGGAAGATATCAATCCGCTGCATCTGACGCTTAGCTCAGACGGCAATGCCAGTCTGCCAATTTACACGGACAACGGTGATTTACTGGGGCTGCAAGTTGGCCAGGTAAGCACGCTATATCAGTCAGCCCGCGATGCAATATTAAAGCACAAGGTAAGTATCAGTGACGCCATTTGCGCTATCACCCAGTCGCCAGCGGCTGTGTTAGGACTAAAGCTAAAAGGTCGATTGGCAATCGGCTTAGATGCCGATTTGGTATTGCTTAATCGCGACGATCTGGCTATCAACCAGGTATTTGCCAAGGGCAAACAGCTAGTAAATTCAGGCAAAGCCACGGTAAAAGGCATGTTTGAGCGCTAACATTGCACTAAGCACGTTTAGCATAAATATATGCAAACCAAATGTACTACTAGAACTTAGAAAGCTGCTTCGGCAGCTTTTTTTTATGCCAAAGTAATATTGATGCTGGAAATAGCGCCAATTCATGTAATTTATTTTCATTTTCAGCCGGGCAATTTCAAAATCAAACAGACGGCCAGACGGATAAACTTCACTTGCTTTTTTAGCTTATTCTTAGTATACCTGTTCAGCTTGGTGGCTGCAGAGCGCCAATCAAAATAGAGTAAAAACACTACAGCGCATAAATTACTGAAAGAGACCTCGTTATTTTCTTTCATTTGCAGAAAAATTGGTTTTAAGAATAATAATTCATTTTTTGTAAATATTTATATATTTTCAAGGCAAGTTTGGAGGTAAGTCATGGCGTTGTATCAGCATAGTCAGGCGCGGGAAAATTGTGGCTTTGGCCTTATCGCTCATATAGAAGGTGCTGCCAGCCACCGGATTGTCAGAACTGCCATCAACGGCCTGGATCGCATGCAGCATCGTGGCGGTATTTCGGCTGACGGTAAGACCGGCGATGGCTGCGGTTTATTAATGCAAAAACCTGACAGTTTTTTCCGGGCAATTGCAGAGGAGAATGGCTGGAACCTGGCAAAAAAATACGGCGTCGGTATGATTTTCCTAAGCCAGGATCCGGAAAAAGCTGCCACAGCCAAAGCCATTATTAATAAAGAAATAGCCCGTGAAACCTTAAGCCTGGTGACCTGGCGCGCTGTACCTACCGACAGCAGCGTGTTAGGCCCGCTGGCACTGGAATCGATGCCGCAAATTGAGCAGGTTATTGTTAATGCCCCCCATGGTTGGGGCGATCATGATTTAGAACGCCGCCTTTATATGGTTCGTCGCCGGGTAGAACAGCAATTAATGGCTGATCCGGATTTTTATATTCCCAGCTTCTCGTCATTGGTAACGGTATTTAAAGGCCTGATGATGCCGGCCGACTTGCCGCGTTACTACACCGATTTAGCCGATATCCGGATGGAAACCGCCATTTGCGTCTTTCACCAGCGTTTTTCTACCAACACCATGCCACGCTGGCCACTGGCGCAGCCTTTTCGCTATCTGGCGCACAACGGAGAAATTAACACTATTACCGGCAACCGGCAGTGGGCCCGCGCCCGCCAGTATAAATTTGCCTCACCCCTGTTACCCGACTTACAAGACGCCGCGCCATTTGTCGGCCAGAGTGGTTCAGACTCCAGTTCACTGGATAACCAGCTGGAGCTGCTATTAGCCGGCGGCATGGATTTATTCCGCGCCATGCGCTTGTTGGTACCACCAGCCTGGCAAGGCAACCGGGTAATGGATGACAACTTAAAAGCCTTTTACGAATTTAACTCAATGCACATGGAGCCGTGGGACGGCCCGGCCGGTATCGTCATGACCAACGGCCAGCATGTGGCTTGTAACCTGGACCGTAACGGTCTGCGCCCTGCCCGCTTTGTCATAACCCGCGATAAACTGATTACCTTAGCCTCTGAAGTGGGTATCTGGGATTACACCCCGGATGAAGTGGTCGAGAAAGGCCGGGTTGGCCCCGGTGAAATGCTGGCGATTGATACGACTACCGGGCAAATTTGGCGCTCGGATGAAATTGATAACGATTTAAAGGCACGACATACCTATCGCAGCTGGCTAGATGACAACGTGCAGCGGCTGGTGCCTTATGAGAAGTACGAGACCGATTTAATTGGTAAACGGGTATTTGACGACAACACCATGCAGGTGTATCACAAGCTGTTTAACTACAGCTACGAAGAAATTGAGCAGGTAATGACCGTGCTGGCCAAAGACGGCCAGGAAGCGGTCGGCTCTATGGGCGACGATACGCCAATGGCCGTGTTATCGCGCAAGCCCCGCAACTTGTTTGACTACTTTCGTCAGCAGTTTGCCCAGGTAACCAACCCGCCTATCGATCCGCTGCGGGAGTCACACGTAATGTCGCTGGCTACCAGTATTGGCCGTGAGCACAACGTGTTTAAAGAAACGGCCGGTTATGCCCGCCGCATTCAGTTTGAATCGCCGGTAATGATGTATTCAGACTTAAAACAGCTACGCCAGGCTGATGAAAAATATTATAAAAACCAGGTGTTCTCATTAAACTTTGACCCTCAGCAACAAACGTTAGAGCTGGCGACCCGCGCCTTGTGTGACGCCGTGGTCAGTGCGGTGCGCGACAACAGTGTGGTACTGGTGATCCTGACCGATCGGCGTATCGAACAAGGCTTAATTCCTATTCCGGCCGCCATGGCAGTAGGTGCGGTGCAACTGGCACTGGTTAATGCGCAGCTGCGCTGTGATTCTAACATAATTATTGAAACCGCAAGCGCCCGTGACTCGCATCACTTTGCAGTGTTAATTGGCCTGGGCGCGACCGGTATTTATCCGTTTTTAGCCTATGAAACCGTTGAGCAGCTGGTTGAAAAAGGCACCATTAATTTAAGTGCGCGCCAGGCAGTGCTTAACTACCGCAAGGGCATTAACAAAGGCCTTTATAAAATAATGTCGAAAATGGGCATCTCCACCGTGGCCAGTTACCGCTGCTCTAACCTGTTTGAGGCAGTGGGCATTAACAACGACGTGATGCAATTGTGTTTTGCCGACGTAGCCTCGCGCATTGGTGGTGCCAGCTTTATTGATTTTGAACAGGACGTGCAGCAGCTGGCCAATGTCGCCTGGCTTAAACGCAAACCAATGAACCACGGTGGCCTGCTAAAATACGTGCATGACGGCGAATACCACGCCTACAATCCGGATGTGGTTACCAGCCTGCAAAAAGCGGTACGCTCTGGCAAATACGAAGATTACCGGGTTTACAGCAACCATGTTAACCAGCGCCCGGTGGCCCATTTGCGTGACTTACTACAACTGGCTAATGATACCGACGCAGCCAAAAACAGTATCCCATTAGACCAGGTAGAAGCGGCCGAACACTTATATCCGCGCTTTGACAGTGCCGCCATGTCCATTGGTGCATTAAGCCCCGAGGCGCACGAAGCGCTGGCCATCGCCATGAACCGCTTAGGCGGGCGTTCTAACTCAGGCGAAGGCGGCGAAGATCCACGCCGTTTTGGTACCGAGAAAAACTCCAAAATTAAACAGGTTGCCTCTGGCCGCTTCGGCGTTACCCCGCATTACCTGGTAAATGCTGAAGTTATTCAGATTAAAGTGGCGCAGGGCGCAAAACCCGGTGAAGGTGGTCAGTTACCCGGTGAAAAGGTCACTGCCGAAATAGCCCGCTTACGTTATTCGGTACCCGGCGTTACCCTTATTTCGCCACCACCACATCACGATATTTACTCAATTGAAGATTTAGCCCAGCTTATTTTCGATTTAAAACAGGTTAATCCGCAGGCGCTGATCTCGGTAAAACTGGTATCAGAGCCCGGTATCGGCACTATCGCTACCGGTGTGGCTAAAGCCTATGCCGATTTAATTACCGTGTCAGGATACGATGGCGGCACCGGCGCCAGCCCGTTAACCTCGGTTAAATATGCTGGCAGCCCGTGGGAGCTTGGCCTGGCCGAAGTGCATCAGGCGCTGGTTGAAAATGGCCTGCGCGATCGGGTGCGCTTACAAGTTGATGGCGGCTTAAAAACCGGCCTCGATGTGGTAAAAGCGGCTATTTTAGGTGCTGAAAGCTTTGGTTTTGGTACCGGGCCCATGGTGGCGCTCGGCTGTAAATTCCTGCGTATTTGCCATTTAAATAACTGCGCCACCGGCGTAGCCACCCAGGATGAAACCCTGCGACGTGACCACTTTACCGGCTTGCCAGAAATGGTAATGAATTACTTTAAGTTTTTAGGCTTAGAAGTCCGTGAGCTAATGGCGCAGCTTGGGGTAACCGAGCTTACTCAGCTTATTGGTCGTACCGACTTACTGACCGCTAAAGCCAGCGAAACCCAGAAACAAGCCAAACTGGACTTAACCCCTATTTTACAGGCCAGCGGAGTAACATCAGATAAACCGCTGCACTGCGTTAAAAATAATACGCCGTTTGATCCGGGTGCATTAAACCAGCAACTGCTGCAGCGCTGTGAGCAAATGGTGCTTAATAAAAGCGGTGGTCAGCTTAGCCTGCCCATTCGCAACACCGACCGTTCAGTTGGCGCCACGTTATCAGGCTTTATCGCCAGCAAGCACGGTAACCAGGGCATGGCAACCGATCCAATCCGCCTGCGCTTTACCGGCACTGCCGGCCAGAGCTTTGGGGTATGGAATGCCGGTGGCCTGCACTTAGCGCTGCAGGGCGATGCTAACGATTATGTCGGCAAAGGCATGACCGGCGGCCAGATAGCGATATTCCCGGCCAAAGGTGCCAGCTTTGCCAAAAACGGTTTTGCTATTGCCGGTAACACTTGTTTATACGGCGCCACCGGCGGTCGCTTTTATGCTGCGGGCCAGGCCGGCGAGCGTTTTGCCGTGCGTAACTCCGGCGCCTTGGCGGTAGTAGAAGGTACCGGCGATAACTGCTGCGAATATATGACCGGCGGTGTGGTGGTGGTGCTGGGCGGCACCGGGGTGAATTTTGGCGCGGGCATGACCGGTGGCTTTGCCTATTTACTGGATGAGCAGGATGACCTGGAACTGCGGCTAAACCCAGAGCTGGTTGAAGCGCTGGAGATCAGCACGCCCATTTTGCAAGAGCACCTGCGTAGCCTGTTGCACCAACACGTAGAAGAAACCGGCAGCGATAAAGCCCAGCGCATCCTGTCTGACTTCAACAATTACTTAAGCAAATTTAAGCTGGTGAAACCAAAAACCAGCGATGTAAATACCTTGCTGGGACACCGCGCTCGCTCTTCTGCCGAGCTGCGGGTTCAGGCGATGTAAGGGCAAAGGAAACGTTATGGCACAGAATGTATATCAGTTTATTGACGTGAAACGGATTGATCCGCCAAAACGCTCTCACAGCGAACGTACTATCGAGTTCGTGGAAATTTATCAGCCGATGACCAACACCCAGGTGGAAGGCCAGGCCGACCGCTGCCTCGATTGCGGTAACCCTTACTGTGAATGGAAGTGCCCGGTGCACAACTATATTCCGCAGTGGTTAAAGCTGGCTAACGAGGGCAAAATTATTGAAGCGGCCGAGTTGTCGCATAAAACCAATAGCTTGCCGGAAGTATGCGGCCGGGTATGCCCGCAAGACCGCCTGTGTGAAGGCGCCTGTACCCTCGATGAAGGCTTCGGCGCTGTTACCATTGGCAGTATTGAAAAGTACATTAACGATAAAGCCTTTGAAATGGGCTGGCGGCCGGATTTATCGGCGGTAATAAAAACCGATCGGCGGGTGGCAGTGATTGGCGCCGGTCCGGCTGGCTTAGCCTGTGCCGATGTACTGGTGCGTAATGGCGTATCGCCGGTGGTGTTTGACCGCTATCCACAAATTGGCGGGCTGCTGACCTTTGGTATTCCGCCGTTTAAGCTGGAAAAAGAAGTGCTAAGTCGGCGGCGGGAAATTTTTGAAGGCATGGGTATCGAGTTTCGCTTAAATACCAATGTTGGGGTCGATGTCAGCTTCGACAGCCTGCTGGATGAGTATGACGCGGTATTTTTAGCGCTTGGCACTTACACGCCAATGAAAGGCGGCCTGGTAAATGAAGATGCGCCAGGGGTGCATGAAGCCCTGCCGTTTTTAATTGGTAATATTAATAACCTGATGGGCTGGCAGACCGAGCATCCGTTCGTTAGCTTAAAAGATAAAACCGTGGTGGTCTTAGGCGGCGGCGATACGGCGATGGACTGCGTACGCACCTCTATTCGCCAGGGCGCCACCAAAGTCAGCTGTGCTTACCGGCGCGATGAAGCCAATATGCCTGGCTCACGCAAAGAAGTGCAAAATGCCCGCGAAGAAGGCGTCGAGTTTTTGTTTAACCTGCAGCCGCTGGGTATTGAAGTAGACAGCGAAGGCAAGGTGTGCGGCGTTAAAGTGGTGACTACTGAATTGGGTGCGCCCGACACTAAAGGCCGACGCAGCCCGCAGCCTGTAGCAGGTTCAGAGCAAGTAATAGCTGCTGATACGGTTATTATCGCTTTTGGTTTTCAGCCGAGCCCACCACAATGGTTAATTGACATGGGTGTAGCGCTCGACAGTAAAGGCCGGGTAGTTGCCTCTGAGCAAAGCCCCTACGCGCTGCAAACTAACCAGCAAAAGATTTTTGCCGGTGGCGATATGGTATTAGGCTCTGATTTGGTGGTTACCGCCATTGCCCAGGGTCGCAAAGCTGCGGAAGGTATGCTGGATTATTTAAAGGTATAACCACCTGTTTATGCCAGCTGCTAGGACGAAGGTTATAAGCGTGATTAGGTTTGCCCTAAGCTAACCGTTGAAGCCCCCGGGGATGGGTTTACGGCGTGTTAGCGCGGGCAAACCGGTTCGAGCAGTGCACACTAATCTACACTGAGATTATAAAAGCCAGCTCCATGCGTCCATCCAGATAGTAATTTTAGACAACTGTCGCCGTTGGCAAACCTATGCGTTTTCAACTGCAATGCACCCGCCTTTGTCAGCTTTTTTTACAAAAAATAACTAGCCACAATTAACACAAACCTATGCTGTTGATATATATCATATATTATATAGTGGTTCATTTTTTGCAAAGATCGCTGCGGCAATTGGAAATAATAACTATCAAAATAAGAGAAGTATTCTAATGAAAAAAGCATTAAGTCTGATTTTAGCTTTATCGGCGTGTTCAGCAAACGCTGCAATTATTGATATTGAGTATGAGTGGGACGGCTCAACCTTTACTTCTATTTATGGCAATAACCTGTTTGGCACTGTGCTGAATGTAGGCGATACATTAAATCTTACATTTACAGCACTCGATACTAATTACTGGGACTTCTCGGCTGTTAGCATTACAGGCAATGTAAACCTTGGTTTTGAGTACCCTGGTTCATGTGGTACAAGATCAAGCGAAGGTTCTTACAATGCCGGCTTTGATGGCTCGTCAGTTTTATCTGCCAATTATTCTGAGGGCAGCCAGTCATGTATTCATATGGGGCCTGAGAATATCGATTTTAGCTCTGTTAATATGATTGACAGTTTCAGTATCTCTTACACCATGAACTCATCAACTGCAGGTGAGAATATTGTTGGTTCCTATAGCGAAACAACCTGGTGGCAGATATGGGAGCAGTTTGGCATGACCGGACGTAACGTGGTGATTGGTGAGGTTGCCACTGAGGTACCAGCACCTAGTTCACTGGCTTTGTTTGGTATCGCACTATTAGCATTACGTAGATTCGCAAAACGCTAATTAAAAGTTATTTTCAAAAAGTATCAATGAGCCACCAGGCTCAAATATGATGACTCGCCTCGGTTCCTAAATTAGGATTTCGGCAATCAGCCGGAATGAGGCGAGTCATCATAGTAATTAAGACTAACTCACAGAGAGTTTTTTACTGGTTATAAAATCAACAGGTAAGTCCAGCCCTTCAACGCCATTTGCAATCAACGACTATTCCCCCTTAATTTAAATCAATGGCTCAGGCCCTTTAGATTCAAGTTGGCAACCGCTAAGCCAAAGCTGATCAGCGAGATTAAGGGGCAAACTCCGGTGTAATGCTCGAACCGGTTTATCGTTTCTGGTTTCAGGTTCACTTAAGCTCAGGGGCCTTTTGCATGGTTATCTGCAGCAACCAGTCTGCGAGATTACTCAGTAACATTGGCGATAATGTTTGGCTGATACTGGCGTATTCATCCCAGCGCCCGGTGTCTGCTTCCTGAAACAGGTGATTAAGTCCTTGTAATTGGATCACCTTATATTGAGTGTTTCTGGCTTGCTGCAGCGCCTGTTCAATGGCAGCAATATTGATCTCGGCATCCAGTTGCACATCCTTACTGCCATACAATACCAGCGTAGGCAACTTGGTTTTGCTGAGCCAGCGATGCGGATCATGTTGCTGGAAGTAGCGAAACCACGCGTTCTGCAATTCGGCCAACCGCTCTTTCGACAATGCCCCGCCACCCAAAGGCAGCAGTTGTTGCTTAATCTCGTCGGGTAATTTCTGCCACTGCAATTGATAATACCCGTTCAGCTCTGCCGCAGTGGGCTGCCTGGGTTTTGCCGCGAGCTTGTTCATATTGGTATAAATCGCAGTTGCATGTCTGACCGTTG
The DNA here is from genome assembly GCA_002364615.1 of Arsukibacterium sp. UBA3155. Classification (GTDB taxonomy): domain Bacteria; phylum Pseudomonadota; class Gammaproteobacteria; order Enterobacterales; family Alteromonadaceae; genus Alishewanella. The sequence goes on from DEYP01000025.1 coordinate 39,588, forward strand.
TTTCAGGCAATCCCTGCGAGACAAGCATCTGCTCAAACTGATTAGCAGATATTTCGGCGCCGGTGATACCGGGGGCAGCCAGCAGCACCAGGAAACTGACGCCCTCCTGTTGCTGCGCTACCACAGGGGCTATCAGCCCTCCTTCGCTGTGGCCAATCAAGCCAATTTGATCGGCACGAATTTCTATTCGCTGCTGCAAATAGCGCACCGCAGCAGCAACGTCAGTGGCAAAATCCAGACTGGTTGCCTGATAAAATGTCCCGCCAGACTTGCCAATGCCCCTGTCGTCAAACCGCAGTACCGCGAAACCCTGGCGGGTTAAATAGTCAGCCAGCACCAGAAAGGGTCTGTGGCCGAGCAGTTGCTGATCTCTGTCCTGCGGCCCCGAGCCTGAAATTAACACCACTGCCGGCACAGCGTGCGAGGTATCAGCCGGCCGGGTCAGCGTGCCAGCCAGTTGAATACCGGCAGCCGTATTGTTAAAACTGATTTGCTCTTCAATATACGGATAAGGTTTTACCGGATCCTGCGGTTTGCGCGCTTCCTGTTGTTGCCGGCTTAACGTCAAATCAAACGCCTGACCGCCTTGTTGCCATTGCCCCTGTATTTGCTCAGACGCTACCTGGTATTCACCGACATAAAGCACCTGCGCAGCGTCTATTTCCAGCTCAATGTGCTGTTGCTTAACGGTAACCCGACTAACCGGAATGCCGCTGGCGCCCTGATCAATGCTGTCCATGGTTGCCTGATATGGCTGATCTTGTTCTCGGCTGACATTAAAGCGTAAACGCAACTTGTTATCCCCAACCTGCAACGTGCCAACCCAGGCCCCCTGCAAATCAGGTTCAGCATCAGCCACAGTATTCGTAACAGTATCAGCCTGCGCACTCAGTACTAACATGCTCAGCAGCACACCGGCTATCAGGCCGGCCCTGCGAAACGCTTTGCCTGTCACGCTAAGCAGTCCGCTAAGCAAAAATAAAAAAAATATATGGGTAGTAGTTAGACTTCGCTCAAACGTATTCATTTCACATCCTTATTGCTATCGCTTACTAAGTTGCAGCAAGGTTTACGACGGCACACGCCGTATTGCAGCAGCGAATGGCTGCAGCACCACAGCGCAACAGCACAGAATAACCAGCTACCCGATTGCCCGGCATCACGGAATACCCAGGCAAACAGCAGAATAATCGCGGCCCAGAACAGGCTATGCAACACAATAACGGGTGGTTTTTTCATCAGTATCTCCTTATTACTGCACGCGGCGCGGCAGTTAATTTAGTTAAAATCGCACTTTTGATACACACGCATGACCCACATGCACCACTAGTTCAAATAGTACATGTTGTAAGCAGACTAGCACCGGTGTACTATTAGATCAAGTAGTACAACAAAATCAGGATTTAGCGGGGGGCATATGGAAATTCTGATTGATACCGACAGCACAGAGCCGATTTTTAGCCAGCTGATCAGCCAGATTAAGCAGTTGGTCAACGCAGGAACCTTGCAGCCAGGCTTTCAGTTGCCCTCTATTCGCCAGTTAGCTGCCGATTTAGGCATTAACCAGAACACAGTGGCCAAAGCCTATAAGCTGCTGGAACGTGACGCAGTAATTGTCGGCAAAGGGTATCGCGGAACTTTTATTCACGCACAGGCAAACCAGAATTGCCTGATTGATCATAGCCAGCAAGCCCGGCAACTGCTGACAACAACGATTATACAACTGCGGGATCTCGGGCTGACCGACTCTGAAATTCGCCTGCAGTTTGCTGAACTTATCAAAGAGCCAACGTTAACGGAGCCCTTATGACCATCATGCATCTGGCGATAAATGTGATATTTGCGCTGCAGTTGGCGCTGCTTTCTGGCTGGTTGCCTCATCGTTGCCAACAGCAGCACCCGCTACAGCCCAATAAACCGCTGCTACGCGTTTATTTCAAATGGATAAACAGGCTGGTGTTATTGGCAGGTTCGGCTTTATTGCTGGCCCAGTTGTCTGGCTGGATAGCACTGAACATATCACTACTGCTGGGTTTCACCAGCCTGCAGGTTTTTTTATTGCTGGTACAACGTCAATGGCTACAACCCCCGCCAATAGTGCCAACGCAGCGCAAAGCCAGTTTACAACCGCGCCGGGTACTGGATTATGTGCAGCCAGCCGATCGAGTCATGGCGGTATGTGCCGTGCTTACCGTGCCGCTGTTAGCCGCCATTTTGGTAATTAGCGGTAACTGGGCACCTGATATGGCAAAGCTATGGCGGTTAATCACTGTCGGTTTGCTCACCAATACGGCGTTATGTGCCGCTGTGTATTTCACGGTGTTTCGCAAGCGGCGAAATTTTGACGATACCCCGGAGCTCCAGCAGTTGCAGACGCAGCGTAAAGTTAACCATTATCTTAAGGCGATCATCGGCTTTAATTTGCTGCTGGTGCTATTTTTATTATTAGGTGCATTTCAGGCAAAGCCGGAACTGCTGTATATCGTGCTTAGTTTGTCACTACAGCTAATGCTGCTGCAAACCCGACAGCGGCCATCTGCCGATAGCCTGGCATACTAATTACCAGCACTAACAATACGTCCTGATTAAAAAATTTAGCAAGAGGTTATGCCATGCCACCATTTACCCTGCCCGACTTATGCGACGCCCACGCCGACTGCATTCGCGTAGCCGAACCCATTTTCACCAACTACGGCGCTACCACATGCTTTGGCGGTGAAATTGTTACGGTAAAATGTTTTGAAGATAACTCCAAGGTAAAACAGCTGGTGGCAACCAACGGCCATGGCAAAGTGCTGGTGGTAGACGGTGGCGGCTCAAAGCGCCATGCGCTACTGGGTGATATGCTGGCTGAACAAGCAGCAAGCAACGGCTGGCAAGGCATTATTATCAACGGTTGTATTCGTGACATTGACATCATCCGCCAAACGCCACTTGGCGTGCAGGCATTGGGTATTCACCCGATGAAAACCGACAAGCGTGATTTAGGTGATATTAACCTGACTGTTACCTTCGCCGGGGTAGACTTTATCCCCGGCCAGTATGTCTATGCCGATAATAATGGCGTGCTGGTAGCGACTAAACCGTTGTTGTAGCCGCAGCGCTATCCTGGTTTAAACCCTGCTGTACTTTAGCCAGCAGGCTTCTTAACTGTGTTTTCTCCTCAGCGGAAAAATTTGCCAGCACTTGTGCTGCCAGCTGAAAACGCACCTTGGTTAACTTGTCTATCAGCGCCAAGCCCTGCTCTGTCAACTGTAATGGCTTAGAGCGCAAATCTGTCTGGCTGGGCACCCGGCTGATCAGCGACTTTTCAATTAAACGGTTAAGGCAGGTGGTTAAAGCGCCCGACGTAATACGCACCTCTTCTAACAACAGTGCCGGCGTTACCTGATAAGGCGGTCCCTGGCGCCTGGCACACGCCAGCACATCATGCTCGGTCTGGCACAAAGCGAACGGCTTGAGTTGCTGCACGCCGAGCGTATCGGCATTAGCGCCGACGCCAATCAGCAAACCAATCAGCACTGCATCGTCAACCGGCAACTGTGGGTGGATTGCTTTCCACTGCGAAGCCGCCCGCTGTAACAGAGCGGGTACCTGATTGAGTTTATTCATCTAAAATTCTCCAAAACGCTTATTCAACTGCATATGACGCACTTAACTTACGGCAGCTTTTCACCGCGTAGCGTATTACCGTTAATACTGATGATCATGTTATTACCGGCAAAGCCAATGCTGACTTCATCGGTATAGGTAAGTCGTAAGGTGTTATCAGGCCGCACCGCCATCAGTTCATCATTCATAAATACTTTGCCGTCTATTGCCTGCAAGGTGACAATGTTGGACTGCATCATCAAATGTTTCTGCACCTCGTCTGCAACAAAACTGTAGCGGCCTAAACGGGGCGTAAACTGTGACTCAGACGCTAAGCTGCGCTTATCCGGCAAGGTGTAATCCATGTCGTTCAGCACAAAGAACAGCCCTGCCATCAGCTGTAATACCGGCGTATTGCCCCAGTTTGCGGTAATAGCGATAAAGTCATCTTGCGATGCCGAACGCAGCATAACGCTTTTGGTGCCAAAGCCACTGCCTGCAGCAAAATACAGCATGCGGTCACCGAAGGGTTTTAGCGTCCAGCCATAGCCGTGGCTATCGCCCTCTGCCGATGTCAGCTGTTGCTGAAAAATTTGCCGGGTGGTTTCTGCCGAAAGTAGTTTGTGCTGCTCCAGCGCCAGCACAAATTGATATAGGTCGTTGACGTTAGAATACATGCCGCCACCGGGGTTTACACCTAAATGCTTCGACCTCGCCGCAGTAGCAACCCCCTCTGGTGAAATACGGTAGGGTGTCGCCTGGCGCTCGACCACCTTTTCCGCCAGATATACGCCGGTATTACTAAGCTTAAGCGGTTTGAGAATGTGTTCGGTAATGTAGCTGGCAAAATCTTGTTTAGACGCCGTTTCTATTATCCGGCCAAGTAAAATAATGCCAATGTTGGAATACTCATAACGGCTACCCGGTTCAAACAGCAGCGTCTGATTATTAACCAGCTGCGTAATCTGCTGGCTAAGGGTTAAGTTTTGATGTGGCTGAATGCCCGACTCCCGCGGCAAGCCACTACTGTGGGTCAACAAATGATGCAGAGTGACTTTGTTAGCCCAATCGGCACTTAGCTCGGGAATATAGGCCGCCACCGGCGTGTGCAGCTTAAGCTTACCTTGCTCTGTCAACTGTAGCACCGCCGCAGCAGTAAAGGTTTTCGACATAGAGTTAATTGAAAACCTCACATCCGCTCTGTTGCTAATACCAAACTCGCGGTTAGCCAAGCCATAACTGGCAAGCAACACTTCCTGCCCTTGCTTTACTACCTTTACCGTGCCGGAAAAACCATACACATCCGCATAAGCCTGCGCCACCTCAGCCAGCTTAGCGGCAGTAGCTGTCTGCTCTGGGGGTTGTTCAGCTTTCGCCGCAGCTGAACCTAAAGTCAGTAACATGCAGATAGATATTGCTGCAGCAAATACACGCACCATAGTGGCTCTCCTTTGTGTTATGCATTGAGAGCACTATAGCAACAGATTTATCTTTACGTAAAGATATAATTTTTTGCAATGTCCAGCGCATAGCTAAAATCCGGTTTGCAAAACATTAGAAACAGCAGACTCGTAACAGGGTAGTGCGGGCATTTCAAAAGCGAGTGTCGCGCTTGAAGGTCTGATTAAACTAATCAGTAAACCAAGCAAGAGTAATTACCTCCGACCAGTTTTCATTTCTATGTTGCGGTACGTAGCTTTGGTGGCGCTTTAACTGGCAACCAAATAATACCCGCTATGATCTATGGCACAAGCAATACAAACAAAGGATCGCAGCCAAACCAGCGATTAACTACCGCGTGCTTTAGCTGGATCCTTTGCTCTGCTTTGCTGGTGCCTAATGCACTTATTGCTGCACTTTTTGCTGCACTTTAAATTTACTCCACTGCCCTGCTGCGCCCTGGCCAAACAGCCGTTCTGACATTGGAATAGATACACTCAGCTCGGGCGCATCCGGATGTTGATAGGGGTAGGCATCCAGTAAGCTAAATAAACCGTGACCAATGACAAACGAGTTCAGCCGGTCTTTTAATGGTTCGCCATCACCGGTAGAGGGCGCATAGCCAGTATAGGGCACGCCTTGTTTGTCTAATGGTATGCCGACATTATCAACCCGGGCAAACAGTTCGCCATTGAGAAAATACTCAACAAACGACGCGTCCGGCCCACGGCTGTAGCGAATGGCAACGCGCTGCTTTTTGCCTGCTTTAATATCTACTTCTCTGATAATCTGGGTGTAAGCAAGGTCTAATCCGGTGCCGGGGCTGCCGGTTACTACCGTAGGTAAACGCTCAATTAGTGCGAAGGCTTTATTGCCGGAAATAAACCAATCAAATAATTGCCCGGTTTCAAAATTAATCATATTTAACACAACACCTGCCTGCTGCCCCTCCAACACGGTTTGCTGATAAGGAATGTCGCACGGGTCTGTCGGGCTAAGATATGAAAATGCCGGGCCATAGCAGCCCTGAATCAATCTGTCAGGCTGGGTACCCGGTGTATGGGCAATAATCTCAGCTGAAAATTCTAACGAGCCATGTTCAGGTACCTGAAATGTTTGGGTGCTTACAGCAATGTATTTCAAATGATCGAAAACACTAAAGTCCGCCCCCACCTGAAAAGGAATAGCGCTCACTACAATTTCCTGCTCTGACACAGACAAGCTGCCACCGGCGGCTAACTCTAGTGGCCCGTATATGTTGGCCCATTTTTGCTGGTACTCAGTAATGCTTTGTGCATCATACTTGACGGTATAGTTGCCGGTTTCGTCTGCGACAACGCTCGGGTTTACTGATGCCAGACTAAGAAGAAAAATTGCAGCGACCCTGGAGTAGCCGCTGAACGGCAATGCTGTTTTCATAATGTTGCCCTCTGCGATATTGTTTGAAAAACGTTGGTATGCATTTATACATTTGCATCTGAAGTGCCAACCACCAACATCGTTAAAACAAAGCAGATACTCCACAGAGCCTTATTATTAACATAATGTTTTAATATGGTTTTTATAAATGACCACATCTCAGCACTACTAAGTAGCCACGCATTAAGCGCGCCAACAAATTAATATCAATGCTATCAACAACTAGGAATTGAGCAGGTAAATTAAGCGGAAAAATGGACAGAAAACTGTAAACTTTACTGACGACCTGAGAAAGTTAGCTCTCGGGGTCATCAATTTTATGGGCAAATAACGCATAAAACGACACACCTACTGTTTCGCCTTTGGCGAGGATTTTTTGTCACAAATGGCAATAATTTTTTGTTTTAAGCTGTCGCGCATAACTGAAGATTTCCGAAGATTATGGTGGATTAAACGCGGTGCCCTGATGAAAAATCGCCTGCCAATTTTTATGCCACTGACTTGCTGATATTTTGCGAAACAACATACGCCTTATACTGGGCGTCAATTCTAAAGAACACGTCTACCGGCGCGTTATAAACCCGCTTAATCTTGGTTGCCAGGTCAATACTCAACTCACTTTCGCCGTTTATAAAACGGGTAATGGTAGATTTAGCCACATTCAAATCACGGGCAGCATCAGCTGCTGTCAGGTTCTTACGTTGCAGGAAGCGTTTGAAATGTGCACCAGCCCCTTTTGGCGCGCCAATCAGGCCCATCTCACGCAGGTTGTCACTGGTCAGTAATTCAGTAGTATTTTTCATTTTATTAATTACCTTTGCTCAGAACAGCGTATCGAAACACTGAAACACTGAAACACTGAAACACATGAATATTCTGGACGCAAGTTTCGCAACCCGCAACTTCTGATGGTAAATTAGTGGCGGTTAAGCAGCTGTTCACCACGTCTGAGAATTTATGCTTGGCATTTTTGCTGCTCTATTTATAATCAGTCACTTATAAAAAACACCATCTAAAAGGATTTTCTAACATGCGCTGTAGGATTAATGGATTTTATCTACTTATCACCGTATTGCTGCACATTTTCGTGTTTCAGGTGAGTGCTGAGGAAAACGATTTTGCCTTACACATTCATGTGCGTTATCAGCAAAATGACGATCAATGGCAGGTCATCTATCAATTGCCGATAGCGGTGGATCATGTCGCTTTTAACCGCAACAGCAATTTTGACCGGCGCAATTTATACCAACTTGACCCGACAAAATTTGTCTGGGACAAAGCTGGCGACGTGTTGCTGATCAGAAGCCTAGACGGCAGCAAGTTCACATCACTGGAACTGAGCTTTAGTTCTTACTATGACTTTATCCAGAAAGACTATACCCACAATATAAAATACACCGATGGCAGTACGCTGTTATATACCAACCATCTGACGCTTGGCGCCAATATTATTGAGGACAAAGCCGTAAGTCCTATAGGAGCGTCCTTTAGCGGCACCCAATTCCATTTTTACGCCCCCGGGCAGAACATTATTTTTCTCGGCCAAGCATACTCGGACCAGACCCATTGGACCTTAGAAAATGAAGGCACCTATATCTATTTTGGTAATATAACGCCGATTGAAACGGACAATATGCTGGCTATCGTCGACCCGCAACTGCCGAAATGGGTATGGAACCAGACACTGAAATACTTTCCGCAGCTGTTTGACTACTACCAATCAAAAACGGGCCAGGCGTTGAATTTCAAGCCGGTTGTGTTTTTTAATTACGACCAGCTTGACGGTGACTATTCGAACTACAGTGGCGGCACCTTAGATGGCCTTGTACAGCTAACCATAAACGGCAAGCGCTGGATTGAAGAAAATGACCGGCAGTTCAATACCCTGTTTTATTTCTTAGCGCATGAAGCCGCGCACTTCTGGAACGGCCAAATGTTTACATTTGAAGAGCAACATCACGCCTGGATGCACGAAGGCGGCGCTGATGCTTTTGCCAATTTTGCCATGCTGGAATTCGGCCTTATTGATAACAGCCAAATGATGTTGCGATTCGAACAGGCCGCTAATAACTGCGTGTTAAACAAAGGTACGGAGTCACTGGAGCAAGCTGCTGAATTATGGCGCTATCGGAACTATTACGATTGCGGTGCGGCCATGGCACTGGCCAGCCATCTGGCAATACAGGCAGAATCTCCGGAGAAATCTGTGTTTGATGTTTGGCAAGGGATATTCAAAGCCAATGCAGTAAGCAGGAGCTACAACCAGCAAGATTATTTTGACCAGTTAAGCTTATTAACGGGCTCGGAAACGCTGACACAAGCCCTAGCGCGCTTTAGCCGCGACACTGAGCTTGATAACCAAACAGAAGTGGCAAGCTGGTTTAAGCAGTCTGGCACAACCGTTTCATTATCGGAAGATTACCCAGCTGCGGTAAAACAACATTGGGGCAAGCAAATTGTCTCTGATCTTATGCGGACGCATTGCAATGCCATCAGTATTAGCAGTTATGATGACTATCTAAAAACCTACCCGATAGAATCTTGTAAAGCTTTCGAGAAAAGTTATGAAATCCAATATGTTGGTAACTTCGATATTTACAAAGAGGGTATTGCGGCATATCAGCTGTTTCGCGAAAGCTGCGTGAACAAACGGAGTATCGTGTTAAAAAACAGAGCGAAGCAAACAGAAGCGGAGATTAGCTGTTTAAGCATCCCGCAAAACATCAGCCCTTACATGAAATTGGTAACTACAACTAGTGGCGACTAAAGCCCTGCCATAACCAACTGCTTTATTTTCAGCGCTTTCTCAAAATGGTCCAGGCGGTGGGTTTGGATCCACCACGTCGCCGCTTCCATAAGCAGCTGGGGGTCATCATTTTATTGGCGAGGATTTTTTGTCACAAACGGCAATAATTTTTTGTCTTAAGGCATCGCGCATCGGCGGGTAATTCCTGTGGTTAAAGTGGTCCGCACGGTGTGCCTTGATGAAAAACCATCTGCCATTTTTCACCATCAAAACGCCAGATTGAGCTACGCACCGAGTAACTTGGCTCATTGTCTGCACGTTGTATCGTGGCGCGATAAGTTAGCTGCGCTAGTCCTTCAGCTAAAACCCGGCATGCAAAATCTTGCTGGCTAATAACCGGCGGCGTTTCAGTTGGCAGGCGCTTAAGCACATCGGCTTTACCGAAACACCGGCCGGTAGCAGCAATCTCATAAAAATCATCAGCCAGATAGCGGTTAAGTAGCTCAGCAGATATCCGGGTAGCAGGCTGCACCAGTAGCTGTTCCAGCTGAACTAATTGCTGTTTAAGGATATCGCTATTCACTTTTTAAAAACTCCGCTAAAACCGGTCTAACACTCAATACAGGCCAAGGTGACGTTAGCCCAAAGCCAGGTTGTTTATGCGGATAATAGTACCAAGATTTTGAGACTAGAACCCGCGCTTGAGTAGCAAAGTCAAAAGGCAAGACCTGACCCTGAAGGCTGTGCTGAAGGCTCAGTAATGGTTATAAAGTACGCATGATTATTCATCCTGTGTATGGAACACATAGATTGATAGCAATATTAGATGAACAGGATAAAATTGTAGCAGCAGGCTTTGCTAATCTAAGTGGCGGAAGTAGCGGCGGTAACTATTACATTCGATCTGTGACAATAGCTTCTAATAGAAAATCGGTTAAGGTTTGTACCGCAATTGAGGGACAAGATCCGGTTTGTTATCATATGACATACTAAATTTAACTCACGCACCTTAGTCGGAACAACCTACTAAGGTGCTTTGAGCAATTAAAATTGAAGCAATCACAGCATTTTTTTCAATAGATCATGAAAAAAAGAGGCACACCAACCTTGACTATTAAGAAACCAATTACAACTCTATTTGCCACTTTGTTTATTATGCTTATTGGCTGGTGTTTGTGTACGCTACATTTAACCGAGTTAGCACCCATACAAAATACCCTTAAGCAAGTTGTCGACACCGAACTGGAAGTTACATCTTTAACACCTGCTCTGCCAGCCGACGAAGCAATAGAAGACTACTTTGATATCGCAGTAGCCTTGCATAAATTGGCAATGACCGGGGACGTTAACAGTCAGTTCGAACTTGGTCGTATTTTAAGTGTTTGTACTATTGTAGCTTACGACCGCGAAATCTTGGTAAATAACTTACATATGCTCTATGCGTATGCCGATGAACTGCCTGCCAACGTAATACCGGACTTAGAGCGATTAATGCAAGCGTGTGCACATTTTTATCCTGAGAATTTGGAATTGTTTTTTCCTCAAAATGAGCTCTATTTAAGTCGCTTTGCTAGTGAATCAGATATTTCATGGAGCTTAGGTTTTTACTGGCTCGTTCAGGCCGCACAGGCAGGCCATGAGCAAGCTGTCATCAATATTTTAGGTATCCCTCTGCTGCCACCAATGACCGTGAATATTGATCTCCCTGAAATAAATGCTTTCCTGTCAGAGCAGCTTCAAGCAGGAAACCCTGATATTCTGTCTAGCGTTAGTAGTTGTGTAGATATGGATCAAAGTCAATCCGTAGTATTAATGGAGATAGCCTGCGAGAAAACCTCCCAGTGCCGAATGCTACATCGCTATGAGAGCTCATTGATACTTCAGCTCAATAGCCTTGATCATGTTGAAAATGACATTGAACAGCCTACCCTTATTGGAAGCTTAGAAAATAATATTCGATTTATGGACTTACCCAAAATGATTAATGAATTTAAACTCACTGAGCCCAATTATCAAGAACATAAAGAACAGTTACAGAGTTCCTTGCAAGATGAGCAATTTAGGTCCGATTTAATTGAGAAATGTGCGCAACTTATGCTGCATCGTGCTGATTAGATTAAAATATTTAGCCACACCACACTTCGGGCGAGTTATTGGGGCCAGAACAAAATTAAAGTCAGCTCAGGCTATTTAATTTTGATCTGCCCCTTATATTCAGTAAACAAACGCCAGGTTTACCAGCATGGCAGCTATCAGCATCTTTTGCTTAGTATTAGGTTGGTGGCTTTTACTATGGCAGCGGAACCGTCTTTGGGGTTTGCCTGCAGAATAAAGTGCGGGCCGTTAATTTCTGCGAACGTTATATTGCTATAGGCCTGCTCAAACTGCTGTTTTTTTATTGCCGGCACCAGCCTGTCGTTTGTCGCCGCTATATATACTGCAGGTACATTTGAAGTAAACCCATCATACTTAGCCTTAGCAATTACCCTGAGCCTTGCCTTAAGAACATTGGCAGGAACAGTATTTAACGCAGCCTGAAACAATGTCATTTGCGCGGGTGTGGCGTTTTTACCTAGCATCAACAACCGGTAGACAGCACCAGAAAATGGCAACATGGTTAAATGGCGGATTGGTAAAAACGATGCCAGCAAGGCGATTAGTTTTTTAGGGCCTGACAGGAACGACGCAACAAATATAATGCCTTTTAAATGCGGCACAGGCTGTTGAGACAGGCAGGCGGCAATGCCGCCTGAGAATGATTCGGCAACGAGCACAAAGTCTTCTGTTGGAAGTTGCGCTACTACGTTGGCTGCTAAGGTGCGGTAGTCTTGGGCTCCGTCCGTTGGCAAAGGTAAAACCTGTATTGCCAGGCTATGATCTTGGCCTGCGTGTTCTTGCGCTGTCCCGTTTTGAAAATACTTTACCAATGGTTCAAACAACAGCCCGGTTCCATCCATTCCTGGCAACAGTACCAACTTCAATTTCTATCGCCTTTTAAAGATTACAGTCAGCATGTACGCGCCGATTTTGTTTCAGCAGCCTGCGCCAGGCGCTCCGCGGCTGATGAATAAAACCGCTGCTGTTTTTTTGCCAACCAGAGTAAAGCGGCTACTGAGATAATTACCATGGCGAGGGTAATTACCGAGTCTTCCGGTCCTACCACGCCGCCGGTTAACCAGTTTGGGCCGTGATACACACTTTGCAGTGGCGCCATTGCTTGCCAGTCGTCCAGACCGGATAACGGTAACCCGGTTAGCACCACGGTAAAGTTCCAGGCGGCATGATGCGCCGCCACCACCCAGACATTGCGGACATAAACATACATCACTGTCCAGAGCGCGCCAATTAAGGTGCCGGATATCACGGTAATAATTAGCGCCTGCAGGTCCAACTGGCCGTCAATATTAGCGATATGCAGCAAGGAGAAAATCAGCGATTGCAGCCACAGTGCTGTTACCGTGCCCCACTGGCTTTCCAGTGCCTGAAACAACACCGCCCGGAACACAATTTCTTCAATAACAGCGGCCACCAGAATTACCAGGGCAATATCGGCTAAGCCGCTTTGCCAGCCACGGTAAGCGGTTACTTCGTATACACCTCCAGCAAATAAAAGTGCTGACACCAGGACAATCATCCCAGCGCCGGCCAATAAGCCGACCGCGACCTTGCTAACTGGAAATCGTAACTCGGTAACAGGCCGCTTTTCGCCGTAGCGCACATATACACCGTAGGCCAATAATATAACCAGCAAAATACCCACCCGGCGCAGCAGTGCTGTAGTGGGCTCATCCAGCTGAAACAGCCACTGTAAAGCCGGTAACATCAGCCAGCGGTATGCCATCACCGCCAGCGCGATAATGGTGATCGCCAGTAGCAATTTAGCCAAAACCGCTTTAATAGATAAAATAACCGGCAACGACGACTCCTTAGCTCTGCAAAGAACATGACAACCATACATGGCGTTATGCCGCAACGGGTTTTGGGCTAAGCGCTTGATAACACTAGCAGGCGTGATGTGAAATAAAAAATATTATTAAGTAACAAAAGATGTCTGCAAACTGTTGTAGCTAAGGCAGAACACTGGGAGCAGTGACACCAGGCATTAACCCCAAGCAGGCCGGCCCGCTTAAGCTTTTACCGGGTTCGCTGCGCCCGCGCCCACGACAGTATGCCAGGCTTTTACCTGCCAGTTTGTCACCAGGCCGTTTACTACGTAAGGGTCGGCTTTGGCAAAGGCGGCTGGAATATCCGCACTGTCGCAGCTGAACAGCAACAAGGCGCTGTCTGCTGGCTCGCCCACCGCGCCGCCCAGCTGTAATTCGCCGCGCTCAACGGCTTGCCAGGCCAATGCCAAATGCGCCTGGCGAAATTCAGCCCGGCGCTGTAAATAATCTGGCGCGGTGTCATAGATAAGCAGAAAGTGCATCGGATAACTCCTTTCTTAATCAAAAATATACGGTTTCAGGTCGTCTTTTTATCACCCTAAACGTTGGGGAACATATTACAATAGCTTTCCGGTCGGTTTAGCGTAAATTGAATTTTTTTAAAATAGTAGAGCAACATTTTGATGAGTCTGCACCAGTTTGACGGTAATGCCAGCATTACGGAAGTATCTCCGGGGGTGTATGTTGACCTTAATGGCCACCAGCTTTCACCGAAGCAAGTGCGCGAGGTGGTTACCCCGCACGATTTCACGGTAGCCAATGCCCTGGTGGGTCGCTCCCTGGCAAAGCCTTGGCGCCGTGGTGTGGCAATAGTCCTGGATGGTGTGCTTATCGCTTTACTTACCTCCGGTAGCTTTTTATTCCTGCTACCTGTCGCGGCTTATCTGGCTTATCGTTGCCATTTGCAACATAACAACCGGCGCCGGAATATTGTCATCACCTTCGCACTGTTGTCGTTGTTTTTATTACCACTGATGCAGGTGGAAACCGACGAGCACAGCGACTACAACGTAAAAGAAGGTGTACTAATTACCGCAAGCGCCATTGCGCTTACCAGCACAGACTGCAATGCTGAATGCGCTGATAAGCAGTTAGAGAATATCAGCGAACAGTTACGCGGCAGTAAGCTTACCGACGATGAAATTAACAGCATGATTAAAGACTTGCTTGAGGATTCAATACTGACACCGGCAGAGCAGACGGTGGCACTGAATAAAGCAATGAGCAATATTAAACAGCATCGCCAGCAAGCCGCACAGCAGGCTACCGATAAGTTAATTAAGACAACCACCCAGTCCGAAGCAGACTCTTCCTGGTGGCAAAAGTTAGCCCAATCAGATCACAGTGTTCTTAAATGGCTGCAAGGCATTTTAACTGATTTAGGCATTGGCTTTGGTTGGGCGGTGTTTTATTTCACCCTGTTTATTAGTTGGAATGGTGGCCAGACACTTGGCAAAGCCTGTATGGCGATAAAAGTGGTGCAGCTAAATAACACACCGCTTACGCTGTGGCAGGCATTTGGTCGCCAGGGTGGCTATAGCGCAGGCTTTGCCACAGGATTGCTGGGGTTTATTCAGATATACTGGGATCCAAACCGGCAAGCTATTCAGGATAAAGTAGCCGATACCTTAGTACTTAAAATAAGTACTTAAAATAAGTACTTAAAATAAGTACTGAAAATAAGTACTGAAAATATAAGCTGAATATACCCATTCCTGATACACCGCCTGGGCAATAATCTGGTTTACATTGGCCGCCCGTGTATTTACATTAAAACCCTCTACATTAAATCCCTATACATTAAATACAGTGTTATAAAAATAATAAAAACTGAGGCTACCATGAAACTAAAAATGATCGTCACGGTTGCAAGCATATCTTTACTAAGCGCATGTAACCCTGCAGATACTGCAAAGCAAGCCAATCAAGAAGTGCAAACGCCCATGACAGCAAGTATTAGCGACGCACCGCTATGGTTAGAAGAAGTTGAAGGCGAACAGGCCCTTGCCAAGGTGACCAACTGGAATAAACGCACGCTGGATAAACTTACCAGCGACCCGCGTTTTAGTCAGTATCAGCAAGCGGCGTTAAATATCGTCAATGCCACCGATAAAATCCCCTATGGCACTTACCGTAACGATATGGTGTACAACTTCTGGCAGGATGAAAACCATGTCAGGGGTGTGTTACGCCAAACCAGTCTGGCAGAATACAGCAAAGCGCAACCAGAATGGCAAACGTTGCTGGATATTGATGCCCTCTCTGCCGCCGAAGGTAAAAACTGGGTGTTTAGCGGGACAACCTGCGCAGAAAGCGATTACAACCTGTGCATGGTTTCGCTATCGGATGGCGGCAAAGATGCAGTAGAAATGCGCGAGTGGGATCGCGCCAGTAAAAGCTTTGTTGATAAGGGTTTTTATCTGCCGGAAGCAAAAACAGCCCTAAGCTGGAGCAGCCCCGACAGCCTGCATGTTGGCACCAACTGGGGTGATGGCATGCTAACCGACAGCGGCTACCCCTATGTCATTAAACAACTGCAACGCGGTCAGTCACTGGACGAAGCAGTAACGGTATTTAGTGGCAATAAAACCGATGTCGGGGTATTTCCCTATGCGCTGAAGCATCAGGATCAGCAGTTAAATATGGTAGTGCGCGCCATTACTTTTTACGAGTCTGAGTACTATTGGTTACCGGAAAATGGCGACCCGGTGCAGTTACCTATTCCCAACACGTCCAGTATTAACGGTATTTTTAAAGGGCAACTTATTTTAAGCCTGAAACAAGACTGGACCCCAGATGGCAGTGCCACCAGCTTTAAAAGTGGCGACTTAGTGTCTTTTGATATACAAAACTGGCTGCAGAACAATAAAATTGGTGCCGTGCAATTGGTTTATCAACCGGATGAACGTGCCACGCTGGATGGTGTAGCCATTACCGCCAGCAAACTGGTGCTTAATCTGCTCGAAAACGTAGTTAACAATATCTATGTGTATGACTTCAAAGACAGTAACTGGCAGCACAGCAAGCTGGCCTTACCCGATAACAGCACGATGTCGGTCTCTTCAGCCAATGACGACAGCGACATTATTTTTGTTAATCAGGAAAACTTTGTCTCGCAAGACACCCTGTATCAGGTCAATGTCAGCAACGCTGATATTGTAGCGATTAAATCTACACCGGCCCGGTTTGATGCCGCGGATTTGGTGGTGCAGCAATATTTTGCCAGTTCCACTGACGGTGAAAAAATACCTTATTTTGTGGTGCACAAACAAGGTATTACCCTCGACGGCAGCAACCCTACCCTGCAATACGCCTACGGTGGCTTTGAAGTATCGATGAAGCCCAGCTATTCCGGTATTCTTGGTAAAAACTGGCTGGAACAAGGCGGTGTTTATGTGCTGGCCAATATCCGCGGTGGCGGTGAGTACGGCCCGGCCTGGCATCAGGCAGGGTTAAAAACGAAGCGCCAGGTTATTTTCGACGATATGATTGCGGTAGCAGAAGATATCATTGCCAAAAAAATCACTTCGCCAGAGCATCTGGGGGTAATGGGTGGTTCAAATGGCGGCTTATTAATGGGCGTGATGTATACCCAGCGGCCTGATTTATGGAATGCCGTGGTGTGTCAGGTGCCATTGCTGGATATGTTGCGTTATCACACCCTGCTGGCCGGCGCTTCATGGGTAGGTGAGTTTGGCAGCCCGGATATTCCGGAAGAGCGCGCTTTTCTGGAAAAGATATCGCCGTTACATAATATTGATCCTCAGGGCGAGTATCCAGCCATATTCTTCGTAACCTCCACCAAAGATGACCGGGTGCATCCGGCCCACGCCAGAAAAATGGCTTACATGTTAGAGCAGTATGGCCACAATTTTGAATACTATGAGAACATTGATGGCGGCCACTCGGCAGCGGCAAATCTGCAGGAAACTGCTAAAAGATCGGCGCTTGAGTACACCTTTTTAAGTCAGCAGTTAATGAAGTAATTATTAACTGAATTTCTGCTCCTCAGTACTGAAAAAAGGAGGGTTACAGCGCGGTTGTAACCCTCCTTTTTATTAAGTCACCTAATAAAGGTGGAGCGTTTCATTCTAAGAGTTACCCAGCACAAGCTGCATAACACGAGCAGGAGTGAATTTAGTTAGTCGCGTCATCAATATCGTCGCCCAACTCTTCAGCTCCTTCCTCTATCTCATACCATGCTGACGCAGTGGCTTCCTTGGTGTTCTCCCAGGCGCTTTCACTTACGCGCTTGGTTTCCTGCCAGGTCTTTTGCAGCGAAGCACTGGTTTGGTTCCACCAGTCCTGGCTGTACTCCGGTTGTTGTTTTAACTGGTCCTGGGTCATTTCCAGATGAACTTCATACTCCACATTAGTGAAACCCTTTTTGCCGGACTCTGGCACAACGGTAAAAGCACCACGGTGAACGACGACTTCTCTGCCGCCAAGCCCCAGTATTTCGCCAGTTTCAATAACTAATGAATGTACGGACATACCGTTACCCATCAGGATATTCTCGACCTCACCTATTTCTTTACCCGTGCTGTCGAAAACATCAGCATCTTCAAGTTTGTCCATGGAATATAAACCCTCTGCCGCGAATGCAGAACCAGCCATTAAACTGGCAATAAGTGCAGGAAGGGCGAGTTTTTGAATATATTTCATAGTTTTCTCCTTTAATGGAAAAATGTGCATGAATGCCCCGGAAAAGAGCGGGCATTCACCGGGTTCAATATATAAGGAGCAAAACTCATACCAAATTAGCTAGCAGTAAGTTAGTCACCGGCCTGGTGAACCCAATCCATTACTAGCTCAACCCATTCGACATGCGGCAGATAGAAGGCACCATGCAACTTGCCGGTAGCAATTTTGAGCTCTTTAAACGACTGCGGCTGCTCGGTCAGCTCTGAAAGTGACTGGCAACTCGTTGCCAGGGTATCGCTGGACTCGTAGACCGAAAGCACATGGCCGGTTAGTCGCAGTTGGCTTGGCATTGAACCGTGAGAGCAAGCCGCCAGCAGTACAAAGCGAATAAAACAAAAAACCAGGTCTTCATCGACTGCTCCTTGTAGATGCTTCTGGTTTACATTTATTGCGCTAATGTGTGCAGGGTTCTTTCGATAAATCTGATAAGCGCCTGCTCTGCGACGTATGGCTGCACGTTATTGACATTAAAGTTTTCATAAATGCTTCTGATTTGTTCATCTTTGCTGATGTCGCTGGCCGCCATGTTATCATCGTTAAGCGCCTTTACTCTGGCTACCCAGGCTGCGGTGTTTTTTCTGAATAACGCTAATTCTTCTTTACTTGCGGGCTCGCCGTGCCCTGGAATAACAACTGCCGAGCTATCGCCCAGCGCCTCAATGCCTGCCACGGCAAGGTTAAACCCAGCCAGACCGCCAGACCAGAATGAAGGAATGGCTTTACCTCTGGTTTCATAGATGTCGCCGACAAAAATGCTATTGCTTTGCTTGTGATAGAACACCTGATCGTTACTGGTGTGGGAACTGAAGCGTAGCGCCTGAAGCTCATCAAAATTGTCGACATTGTCGATAAGCGCGCAGCCTTTGGACTGAAAATAATCGTTTCCGCTTGTATGGTCAGGATGACCATGGGTATTTAACACAAAGCATGTTGCATGTGGAAACGTATCAGCGACAAATTGGCGTAATTGTTCCAGATTAGCGCTTCCTGCGGCCGGATCAATTAACACCACACCCTGATCTGTATTTATTAAACCAATATTTGTCCATGAATTTGAAAACCGCAACACATAAGCCTGGTCAGACAATTTATTTATCAGCTTGTTTTCTGATGCAGCCAGGGTTTGCGGACTATATAAATAAGTTGCAGCAAAAAGCAGCAGTGCAGCAACAGCGTTACAGGTTAGCTTGTTCATAATCATTTCCTCGCAGCGATAGCCGCCAGCTAATTTGCAATCAGTGAAAAATCTAGCACGAATTGGCGGTAAATCATCGTAAACGCTGCTCAGTTTTGTAACAGAATCTTACATTCCAGAATTCACTGCACCCTTGAATTTTACACAAAGCCTATGATATTAATCGAAATACTCCAATGATTTATATTTACGATTGGCTACTCAAACCAGAAATTGCTGGTTTATCACTTAAATCAATTCACCGCCGAGGGAACGAACTGTATAAGCGGCTAAACATAATGAAAAAATCAGTTGTTCGCACCATGCTTGCTTTGTCAGCTTTATTTATGATACTTGCCGGATATCTATGGCTGACCTTTGCCAGCCCCTATGGTTATCACCCCAGGGGCGAACTACCGGCGATTGACGATAACGCCCGTTATTCAGTATTTGTTTATGGCACGCTTAAGCAACCCTGGGTGCGCTATCTGGTAATGGGCCGTGCCGGCACTGGTAACCCCGCCACCCTGCCCGGCTATCAGAAAGAAGCGCTGAATATAACGCCTGCCCCCGGCGCGGTTACCAAAGGTCTGGTTATTACCGTAAGTGGCACCGAGCTTAGGGCGCTGGACCGATATGAGCGGCTGGGTGTGCGTTATGAGCGGGTAGAATTACCGCTTGAAAGTGGTGAGACAGTCTGGGTTTACCAACTTATGGACCCACTGGTGCAGGAGCTGACAGACGAGCTTGCCAATTAAAACGGCAGGCGCGCTGGCTATCCCCGCTGCGATCGGGATGTTAATCCCAGAGTCAGGCCGGTAGTAAATAAGCCGGCTTCCAGCATAGCGCTGATAACACCAGCTGCATCGAAACCTTGCGCTGTGCTGAAGCCCTGTGCCGGACTAAAGCCATCCATCGCCAGCAAGCCAGCGGCGGCGGCATCCGGAAACTCTGTCGCCAGTTGCGCCAGACTGCCTGCCAGCAACACCCCACCGCCAACACTGATTAGCAACCCAGCCAGCAGACCGGGCACTGCTGCCATAACCACAGTAAGGTAGTTAAAACGCTGCGGGCTGGCAGAGCGACGGGCAGTTAATAGTAACCAGTAACTTATGCTTGCCGCCAGGCCAATTATTAACCCCTCGGTGGCACCGGTAATATGCGCCGGGCTGCGCCCCAGAAATAACAAAAAGGTTTCCTGCAGCAATAAGCTGACAAAGGCACCGATTAATAAACCCGCGGCGCCTCCACCGAGTAACAGATAGCTGAGTTTTTTGATCCGCAGCTGCTTTTGCTGCTGCCCCGACGGCTGGATCAGCCACATTTTCGCCAACGCCAGGCCGGATGCCACCGCCGCTCCGGCCAGTATTGCAATCAGCGTGGTAACCGTAAGCATCACCAGCAGCACCGAAAGCGCCTGGCTGCCGGTTGCCAGCGCCTGTGCTGCGCCAAACAGCCCATACAGCCCACCGCCAATCAGCCCGGCTACAGCAGCACCCAATGCCCCCTGCCCGGTTAAATGCCAAAGCAGCTGGCGCCGGTCTGGCTTAACAGGCGGTTTTTCGACTGCTGCAGCTGGGCTTGAGCAGCTTACCGCGGCAATAAAGCGATAACCATGTTTAGGTACCGTTTCGATAAAACGAGGCGCAGCTGCACTGTCTTGCAATTGCCGCCGTAAACTGCGAATGCACTGGGTGAGCGCTTCGTCACTTACCACCGTGCCCTGCCATACTTCATCAAAAAACTGCTGTTTGCTGATTAGCTTGCCCGAATCCTGCACCAGTAATACTAACGCATCCAGATAACGGGCATTCAGCTCCAGCTGCCGGCTACCACACAACAACTGTCGCTGTGCCGGATCCAAAACAAAATCGGCAAAATAATAACGCTGTGCCGTCATAAGGCAAAACTACTCCCGGCTTATGCAGCCCGAGAGGCTACATTACAATGGCTTTATTATGCATCAGAAGCCGCGTTTGCGGCGAGTATTGTGCCGGCATTTCGTAGTAACCCGGCTGCCAATAACCATAGCAGCGCAAAAGCGGCATTGATAACCGGCGCGGCACCCAGCCCGGCGACCTGAATTACCAGTTCTACTGCGATTTGCAAACCGGCAGTAAATAGCAACACATAACTCATAGCCTTAGCTTTAAAGCGCACCAATAATCCGCCCAGTGGCACTGATGCAAGCACTGCCAGATACAGCAGATTCGCCGGATTATCTTCGCTACCAATTATGCCCACTGCCAGGTTTATCCAAATCAGCAGCAACGAGGTTAATACGGCTACTGCCCAACCAGCGCGACCGGCACCACTTCGGCTAAAGCGACAGCCAAGTTCAATTAATAAGCCGGTACCACCAAGCAGAATACCGGCTGCCACAAAATCAAAAGCAGTCCAGTTGACCTCCGCGGTAAATTGCATAGCGATAAGCGGTAGCAGCAACAGGCTGACAATCAGCCCCCAGCCTGCTTTACGCCATGGGTTTTGCCAGAATGTTTTTTTAGGTACAGATGTTTGCATAGCGTATTTCCTGATGATTGCCTAAGCTGCAGCATGACCTGACCAGACTGAAAATACATGAGCAAAAGATGAGGAAGTGCTGAGATTTAAAGGAAAAGTGTTGTATCCGGCATAAATACAGCATCATTGTGGCGTCAGCAACACCCACCAGGTCAGGCCCGAGACCACCAGCCACAGCAGCGGTATAATAGCGCTTAGCCACAGTAGCCAGCCTCTTAGCATAATCAGCAGCAGGCCCAGGGTGACAATAGCGGTAGGATCAGCATAAATGCCAAACACCGCTGCCTGAAAACTGCTATTCCCGCTTAGCAGGCCTATAAACGGCCAGCCCACCAGCCCGGTTAAGGCGAGCGCCAAGCCAATAACGACCGCTGGCCGTTTGTCTGGCGCTGTTTTAGCAAGGCCTTTGCCGCTTAGCGCGATACACAGCAGCAATAGCGCCTCGGCAATAAAAGCATAGCCAATATAATTACCGGCCCAGTTCAGCTCTGCATAATGCTGCAGGAAAAAACCATAACCTACAAAAAGCCACAGTGGTGCCAGCAGCATGCAGCCGGCGCTGGCTTTATGTCGTAGTGCCAGCAGCAGCACTATTACACCGAGTAAAAGCGTAGCAATATGCCAGGGCCAGTAAGTTTCACCAATCCGCTCCAATAGCCGCAGGTAAACATCGCTGCTAAACGGGATAAATTGCTGTAACTGGTAACCTGCACCGCCGCTCATAGCGCCTCCTTTTTAGTGTCTCCGTTTATCGTGCTTCCATTTATAAGGCAGCAAAGTAACGCTGCATCCGCTTCCGGGCGCTGGCAGACGGCATTGGCCCGTGACCTGCGCTCATATTCTCCTGCATATGGGCTACTTGCGTAGTGGCAGGAATAGCGCAAGTCAGCGCCGGGTGGCTGACAATAAATTTCAGTAAAAAATCGGCCCAGTTAGTGCAACCGCACTCCGCTTTGGCCCAATCGGGCAAGCTTTCGCCACGGCGCTGCAACCCTTTAATTAAACTGCCGCCATCAAAAGGCCGGTTGGCGATCACCGCTATGCCCTTTTCCTGCGCTAAAGGCAGTAAGCGCTGCTCAGCTTCGCGATGGGTGATGTTGTAAGTTAGCTGAATAAAGTCGATATCCTGCGAGGTCATTATCTGTTCCAGCTCCTGGTGGCGCCGGCCATGTGATGTGGTAATACCGATATAACCAAGGCTGCCCTCAGCTTTCATTTGTTGTAATGCCGCCAGATGTTCGCGCCAGTCGGTCAGGTTATGCACCTGTACCAGATTAAATTGAGCGACCTGCCAGCGCTTTTTCAGCTCAGCCACCTGCTCACGCGCTGAGCCACCCGCCGGGCTCCAGACTTTTTCTGCTGAAAACAGGCTGTCGGGTATGCCAAGCTTTCGCAGGGCATAACCCATCACGTCAGGGGCCGAGCCGTACATCGGCGAGGAATCAATCAGACCACCGCCTAGCTCAAAAAAAGCCTTTACCACTTGCGTTCTGGCATCCAGTAATTTCGGATCGCTGCCAACATTAAAAGTGCGCCAGGTACCCATACCAATAACCGGCAGCGTGTTGCCCTGTTTACCAATTGGTTTTCGTAGCAAAACTGCCGGGCTTTTATCAGCTGCGCTGACTAATGCCGGCGTAGCCACAACTGGCAAAGACGGCAGCAAACCAGCAGCGACTGCTGCCCCTAGTAATTTCAAGCTTTGCCTGCGGCTTAACCGAGTATGCATCAATTACCCCCTGCCAGATCAACCCGGGCTATCCGTGTGAAATCATAAATAAAGTAAAGCATAACAGCACAAGCAATATGTCGCCAAACTACAGGTAAAGTGACAACTAACAGGCTTTTTATGCTATTTAGCTTTACAATAGCCTGTGGATTGATGCTAAGACGTCGTTGCAGGCAAGCTACACACCTGGTGATGTCTGAACAAAGGTGAAAAATGAGCGCGTTATCGCCCGAAGGGCTATCCCACCTCGGTTTTCGGCTATTCGCCCCCCATCCGGCCTTAACGGGTTTTGTGGAATGCCTGTGGACAATTGGTGGGCCCGGCACTGCGCCGGTAAGCTCTGCAGAAAAACTTTACCCGGATGGTGGTTGTAGCCTGACAATTGATATTCACCAGTACCAGACAACAGCCTGGTTTGAATGTAACCGCCACCCTCAAATCCAGCAGTTTTCCACCGGTAGCCTGCAAATTAGTGCCAGGTTTACGCCAGGTGCTTTGTTCACTCTGTTCGGATTGTCGCCAACTGAACTACCTGAACGGCGTACCGACGCCTTAGCACTGTTAAACGGGCCGGTAAAAAGCAGTTTCCAACAGCTGTTACAACGACTGGCGGCTAACAGCCGCTTGCTGGCAGTAACTGACTTTGAGCAGTGGTTAATCCAACAGGCAGCTAATTCTGCCATGCCCGCCAGGTTACAGCAGGCACTTAAACTGCTGCGAACCACTGAGCAAACCGTTAGCGCTGTCGCTTCGGCATTACTTATCAGCCGGCGCACCTTAGAGCGGCAGATGACATTGCAGACGGGCTTTAACCCGGCTTACTACCAGCAATGTCAGCAAATAAAAAGAGCCAGGCATTTGCTTTGCAGACCCGAATTTAAACTGGCTGATGTCGCGTTAGCATGTGGCTTTTATGATCAGGCTCACTTTACCCATGTGTTCAGGGGTTTTGTCACGGAAACGCCGGCATTGTACCGCTTGCGCAAGTTGTCGAAGGATGAGGAAGGTTGTCGCAAATTTACAATACCCAGCGAAGCCCTGCAGTTACCATCGCGAAAGTTAAATAATCAGGAGTGAATAATGAATAAATTAGTCAGTCTGCTGGTGCTCAGCTGTCTTGCTTTTTTGCTAGCTGAAAATGCCAGCGCCACCACGTTGAATTCGGCCGGATTAAAGAAATTCCCAGATTATGCTGCGGCAGACTTAGCAACCGCGGCTAGCGATAAACCGCTGTACATCAAGTTTTGGGCAAGCTGGTGCCAACCTTGTATGGAGCAAATGCCACATTTTCAGGAGTTGTATCAGCAATACGGTGACGACGTCACCTTTATCGCGGTAAATATTGATATTAACGAAAAGCCGGCGGCCATCGCAGAGGTGATTAAACGTTTTGGTTTAACCATGCCGGTTTGGGTTGATACTGAGGGTCAGCTTGCCCTGCAACTGGGCCTGGTAGGAACCCCCTTATCGGTGTTAATCAACGACCAGGGCCAGCAGGTTTATAGTAGTCATCTATCTGATCAGGCACTTGATGGCTTTATCCAGCGCCTGGCCGCGGGCCAGCAGTTGCCAGCGGCACAGTCCAGCGAGATAAGTAAAACCCGACAACAACAGATACTGGCCCCTTATCAGCAGGGCAGCCACTATTTGTTTTTCACCGCGACCTGGTGCGATTGGTATCTTGCCCAGTCGCGCCCGGCGATGGCCGAGCAGTGTCAACGAGTCCAGCGTGGCTTCAATGAGTTAGCGTCGATGGCACCAGAGGCTAACTGGACTGGCATAGTTAATCATCTGTGGACAGACGAAGCGGCACTTGCCGAATTTACAACCAAATACGCGATCGCGATACCGTTTCAGATTGATAACCATGGTGTGTTGTTTCAACACTTTAATGTTCGCAATATGCCACTGCTGTTAAAAATTACTGACGGTAAGGTGGTTACTGAAATAACCGACTTCTCTGATCCGGCCAGGGTCATACAACAGTTATCAGCCTCAAACTAACTCTGCTTTCTGCTGTGCCGCCGGCTTATGCTGGCGGCACGGCTTATCTGCAATCTGGACAGGCAATAGCGCACCACGTAAACTAGGCAGGAATTTGACTAATTTATAAGGCATTGCCCGTGAGTAAAGAAATCCTATCGGAACAACAAACCGCAGCCATAAAAAAAGAATTTGATTTTTTTGACCGGGATGGCAATGGCCAGATTGATATAGCAGAATTTATAGAGCTGTTAACGGCACTGGCACCCAAAACCAAAGCCAGTCATGTTGGCGAAGCCTTTCAGCTCATCGACAAAAATAATGATGGTCATATCGACTTTACTGAATTTGCAGAGTGGTGGCAGCAATGCTGGTGGGAGTATTAAGAAAACGTTAGCTCAGCTTATTCTGCAACATACCTAAATAATCCCGATAACCCGCCTCATTAAAGTTAGCCGATGGCGGGTTCATAAAGCCGTGCTGATAACAGGTCTTAAAGGCGCTAACCGCTGGTTTTTGTTGTAAAAGCGCTACCATAGCGTCGACATCAAAGTGAGGCTCAGTAGCACCAAAAATAAGGGTGGTGGTTACCTCTGGCGTGAGTTTCAGGTGCTGATAAATCTGGCCGGGGTAAAACAATACAGCCTGCTTTATATTAGCAGCGGCAGGCGTGGAAAGTGCCCGCCATAACGCACTGGCGCCGGCGCTAAAACCAATGACCAGATCAACCGGCGTTTCCAATGCTCTGGCAACGTTAGACGCAAAGTTATCGTGGCCACACTGGTCAATATAGGCCGAGTAGGCTTGTTGCTCATCCTTGAATTGTTGCCGTTGTTGCTGATACGGATCGATTAGCGTAATCGTTAGTGTTGCGTCACCAGCCTGATTTACCGGCTGCCCGGACAAATCCTGTAGCAACCGGTCCAGACCGCTGCAAAGGCCAAAAATATCGGTAATTACAGCGATATTCTTATCTGTCATAGCGCCATACTCAGAAGAATTTTGACCAGGACAAAAACGCTGATACCCCACTGTCACGGTCGGTTAACGGACTGTCGCTGATACTGCTATCATACCAATGGTGTTCAATGCCCAGCCGGGTCATGCCACCAAAGAATACCGGGGTACTTAATGACAAACCAGCATTATAGTTAAATGCCGATTTGGCGTGATACGGCATACGGTTAGAGGTAGCTTCATTCAGGCGCACGCCGTAGTAGTAATCGACCAGTTTGCTGTCGGAATAACTTATACCTGCTTTAGGTTCCATCAGCACCGGCCCGAAGCGCAGCGTGTAACCTACTGCCAGTTTTGATTCCTGACCTTTAGAGTTGCCCAGTAAATCTATTAAAGTGTCTGCTTCAAACACCCACCTCTGCAAGCGATACTGGACACCGATACCGCCATCCAGCGAGCTTTTCCGTTTGGCCATACCGGAAAACACGTCACTGTCAGATTCATCAAAACCGGCAAAACGCGGGGAAAGCTTAGCGCTAACGCTGATATTGCCTTGCTGCAGCAACTGATAACTAACAAAAGGGCCATATACCGAAAGCTTCTCACCACGATAGCCAATGAGTGGCAGGGGAATAGTTCGGCGTTTGTAGCCCCGATAAATTTCCTGATTTATACCAATACCCACGCCATATAAAAAGCCCTGAGACGGCTGTTGGCTGTTTTGCCCCTGGCCTTGCTGTGTATGGCCTATACTGCTATACAGCCCTGCAAAACCTATGAGCAACGTAATGAAATATCGACGAATTTTTTCCATTTGCAAGCCTTAGTTTGTGTATGTTCATGAACTTGCAGCGTATAACGCTGTCAGGCTTATTACTGTAGTCAGATGTAACCCGATCAGCCAGCACGTAGCCACAATCGTAGTCAGCCGGCATTTTGCCAGAAAAGGCAGCATTTTATAGGGTTAATTTGCTATTACGCCGTGTAAACTAGGGAGAAATATCGCAATTAAGCCAGCACATTCTGCTACATTTTGATTAGTATGCACGCGTGCTTGCGTGTCATTCCCTCGGCTAGCGTACTTAGGGTCAGCCTCCATTTTGTTAAGGGTGAATTATGTTATTTACTGGTAATTTAACTACCGAATGTCCCATCAGACAGAAAATCCGTGACTACTACCGGATTGA
Organism: Arsukibacterium sp. UBA3155; assembly: GCA_002364615.1. Lineage (GTDB taxonomy): Bacteria > Pseudomonadota > Gammaproteobacteria > Enterobacterales > Alteromonadaceae > Alishewanella. The sequence continues at coordinate 66,985 of DEYP01000025.1, forward strand.
TGAAAACCAGATTATCGACATGCTGTTACCGCTGGCCGAAGTGGGCGTAAAAGCTCGCAGCCGGGCCTGGGAACGCGCGCGGCAAATTGTACTTAATATCCGTAAAGATCAGGACGGCCAGGGCGGTATTGATGCGCTGCTTAACGAGTTTTCCCTGTCCAGCGAAGAAGGCGTCGTACTAATGTGTCTGGCTGAAGCCTTGCTGCGGGTGCCTGATAAGAAAACCCAGGAAGTGCTGATCCGTGACAAGCTGGCCAATGGCGACTGGAGCTCTCACTTAGGTAGCAGTGAATCGCTGTTTGTTAACGCCTCGTCCTGGGGCTTGTTAGTTACCGGCAAAATGGTCAACTATTCTGACAATAGCAAAGCAGAACAATTTGGTATTCTGAAAAAAACCCTGGGCCGCTTAGGCGAGCCGGTTATTCGCCGCTCAGTTAACTATGCCATGAAAATTATGGGTAAGCAGTTCGTCATGGGCACCACCATTGACGATGCCATTGATCGCGCTGCGGATACCGAGAAAAAAGGTTATGTTTATTCTTACGACATGCTCGGCGAAGGTGCCCGCACCATGGCCGATGCCGATCGCTATTATCAAAGTTATCTAACGGCTATTCACGCCATTGGTAAAGCTGGCAAGGGCCGCGGCCCGATTAAAAGCCCGGGTATTTCGGTTAAATTATCGGCAATTCACCCACGTTATGAATTCAGCCATCGTGAACGGGTAATGTCTGAGCTGGTGCCAAAATTAAAAGAATTAGTATTAGTTGCTAAAAGTTATGATATTGGCTTTACGGTCGATGCAGAAGAAGCGGACCGTTTAGATATTTCCCTGGATATTATTGAAGCTGTGTTCAGCGACCCTGATTTAGGTGACTGGACCGGCTTTGGCTTAGCGGTACAGGCTTATCAGAAACGCGCTATTTTTGTGATTGAATGGCTAACGCAGTTAGCCCGCAAAGTGGGCCGCCAGATGATGGTGCGCCTGGTTAAAGGGGCATACTGGGATACTGAAATTAAGACCACCCAGCAAGATGGTCTGGATCACTTCCCGGTATTTACCCGCAAGGCCTCTACCGACGTGTCATACAAAGCATGCGCGATTAAAATGCTGGAAGCCCGTGATGCCTTGTATCCACAGTTTGCTACGCACAATGCGTACACGGCCGCTACCATTTTAGAAGTAGCCAAAGGTGATAATACCGGTTTCGAATTCCAACGTTTGCACGGCATGGGCGAATCTTTATTTGACCAGATTGTCACTGAAGAAAAAATTCAGTGTCGGGTGTATGCACCGGTGGGCGAACACGAAAATCTGTTAGCCTACCTGGTACGCCGCTTACTTGAGAACGGCGCAAACTCTTCTTTTGTTAATGCCATCGTCGATACTACCCAACCGGTAGAAGCCTTGCTGCCAGATCCGGTAGAAACCCTGCAAAGCCTGCGTAATAAATATAATACCCAGATTAAAATGCCGCTGGATTTATACGGTGCTGAACGGGCCAACTCTAAAGGGCTTGATTTAACCGATATAAACACCCTGGTACCGTTTAAAGCCAACCTTGACCGCTGGCTGGAAGAAAATAAGCTTACTGAAGATAGCTTGCCTGAGGGCGCAGTCGCGGTAAAAAACCCGGCCAATCTTCAGGAAATCATTGGCCACGTTACCCTGCACAACAGCGAGCAAATGCAGCAACTGCTGACCAATGCAGATGAAGCCTTTAAAAGCTGGTCGGCCACCCCGATTGCTCAGCGCGCCAACCTGCTGCGCCGTATCGGTGATATTTTAGAGCGTCATAACGACGAGCTGGTTGCTATCTGTATTAAAGAAGCTGGCAAAGTGGCGCAGGATGGTATAGACGAAGTACGGGAAGCCGTCGATTTTTGTCGCTATTATGCGGCAAGGGCCGAAGAGCTGGCAAAAGATGAGCGTTTTGAACCACGCGGCGTGATCTTATGTATTAGCCCGTGGAACTTCCCGCTGGCCATTTTCTTAGGCCAGGTCGCGGCGGCTATTGTTACCGGTAACACGGTCATTGCCAAACCGGCGGAACAGACCAGCCTGATTGCCTTGCGTGCTATTGAGCTGATGGGCATCGTCGGCTTGCCCGAAAACGTGGTGCAGGCGGTAATAGCCCGTGGTAGTGACGTTGGCAAAACCATCGTGCCGGATAAACGGGTACAGGCCGTGATGTTTACCGGCTCTACCGATACCGGCACCCTGATTTCGCAAACCCTGGCGAATCGCAACGACATTCAGGTACCGCTGATTGCCGAAACCGGTGGCCAGAACTGCATGATTGTTGACTCTACCGCTCTGCCCGAGCAGGTTGTAGATGATGTGATCAGTTCCGGTTTCCAAAGTGCCGGCCAACGCTGCTCAGCGTTAAGAGTATTATTTATTCAGGAAGACGTGGCCGATGGCATTATTACGATGCTCAAAGGGGCGTTAAAAGAACTGCATGTCGGCGATCCGGCGCTGCTTAGCACCGACATTGGCCCGGTGATTGATGCAAAAGCGCTGAAAAATCTGAACGAGCATGTCGAATATTTAAAAGACAAAGCGACCTTGCATTACGAATGTAAAATTCCCGACAATAGCGAAAATGGTGGGTATTTCTTTGCCCCACGGTTGTATGAAATTAAAGACTTGTCAGTATTAAAGCGGGAAGTATTTGGGCCATGCGTGCATATTATTCGCTTTAAAGCCAAAGACTTAGACAAAGTTATCGACCAAATCAATGGCACCGGTTATGGCTTAACCATGGGTATTCATTCCCGGATTGAAGAGCGTTGCGAGTATCTGGCCAGAATGTCGCGAGCCGGCAACGTATACGTTAACCGCAACATGATCGGCGCTATCGTCGGTGCTCAACCCTTTGGTGGCCGTGGCTTGTCAGGCACCGGACCCAAAGCCGGTGGCCCGAATTATTTACTGCGTCTGGTCAAAGAACAAGCATCACCAGAAAACGTCCAGATGACTAACCTGACCCCCGATGAGCTGGATTTACACCATACTGCCGATGCGGACGCGCAGGTTCAGCAGCTGATGGAAAATTCCATGCAGGATGAGAAAAAATGGCGCGCCACCAAACTAAATGACCGGGTATCTGTGGTACGCCAGTTACTGGCTAAAATTGCTACGGTTGACATTATTGACGAACTGGCTGACGACTTGGGCTCTACCCTGTCAGATGCCCGTGCCCAGCTAAACCGGCTGGAAAAACACATGCGTAAAGCCATTGTGTTGCCAGGACCAACGGGTGAGTCAAATACTCTGCATTATGAACCACGCGGTTGCGTGGTGTGTTATGCCGATAAGAGCACGTCGTTTAATTTCTGGACCTTATCCATCATTACTGCCTTGGCAGCGGGTAATACCGTGATTACTGTAGCGTCAGAGTTGTTTTATGAAGAAGCGCAGGCATTTCGGGATAAGTTTATTGCTACCGGTGTGGCTAAAGGTGTGTTCCAGGTGGCAAGGCCCGATCAGTTACAGTCAATTCTGGCCCACCCGCATTTAGCCGGTGCAGTAGTAGCAGCCCGTTCATCGCGGCTGGGTTACTTCAGTCAGCAGCTGGCCAAGCGTGAGGGAGCAATACTGCCGGTAATTAGTGCTGAGTATTACGATACGCTGATTAAACGCTTAATTACCGAGAAAACCATCAGTATTGATACTACCGCTTCTGGCGGTAATACCTCACTGATGACCATGGTGGAAGACGACGAGTCTTAGTAAAAAGCTGGCCCTGAGATAGCCTCAACGGGCCCAGTAAATCACTCTGACCCTTTTTCTCGGACTCAGGCGCAAAGTGGCTGGTGTGCTTACGGAACAGCAGCATGGATGCTGCGCAGGCTGAAGGGGCACAAGGATGTGCTCCTTGAAGCCGGTGAAGTAAGTATTGCCAGCTACCCTGCCCTTACATCAACCCCCGCACCCTCAGGACCTATAAACTGATCGTTTCGCTAACCTTACACCCCCACTGACTTATGTATTAGCTGCCCGCTTTATCTTCACTTCAAAACCTGCAGCAAATTACTACTCTGATCGGTCCAGCTAACGTCGCGGTTAAGCGCCGACGGCCAAGAACTTAGTGCTTGCTGAATTACCGGCTGGCTGATAAAACGCTGGTTAGCGGTAATTAGCACCCACTGGGCTGCCGGATTAATACCTTGCGCTTCAGTCGCTACAAAATAGGCTTGCACACCCAGCTTAGCCGCCTGATTACGCAATAAGCTGGTTAAATCCAGATAATTATTCGAGACATGCACTGCCAGCACGCCGTCGCTTTGCAAGTGCTGCCAATACAGCTGCATGGCTTCACTGGTCAGCAGATGCTGCGGAATACTGTCGCTGCTAAATGCATCGAGCACCAATACATCAAATTGTGCGCTGCCCTGCTGTAACTGCTCTGCCAGAGTCAGCCTGGCATCACCCTGCACAATTTCAACTGTTGCTGCACTGTCACTCAGATAACTGAAATACTCCGTAGCCACTTTAATGACGGCGGGGTTTAGCTCGTAGAACTGCATGTTGTCACCTGATTTACCATACACCGCCAGTGCGCCCGCTCCCAGGCCAACCATGCCAAAGCTACGGTGGCGCAACTGACTAATATTACGGCTAGGGGCTGCAGGCAAAAAATGCTGCAGAGCTAGCGCTGCACCGGTACCAGACCGGTAATAACTTTGGGCAACACCGGATAGTGGCGGTTGAAGGTACTGAGCACCATGGCTGGTGGTACCGTCAATCAGCTGCCGTTGCAGGTGGTTGTTTACGGTAAGATCCCGCACCACCAGGCTGCCATAAAAATTACGCTCGCTGTACACATTATGCTGGCCCAATTGCCATTCCAGGCCAATAACACTGAAGCCGAACAAAATGCCGCCGCTTAACCACAAACCCTGCTGCCAACGTGGCGTTGCTGCACGATCTGGCCACAGCATTAGCAGATAAATCGCCAGCAATACCAGTAAAAACTCCCAATATTGGCTGAATAAAAGCGGTGCCAGTAAATTAACTGCAGCACTCCCTATTACTCCGCCCGCCGCCAGCAGCAAATAATAGCCCGTTAAGTATTGAGGTTCAGGTTTTAAGCGGGCCAGCTCGCCATGACACAGCATACAACCGCTGAATAGAATGGTCAGGTACAACAGCAGTTGTGAAATAAGATCGAACTGGCGCCCCAGATAAAACAACAACAAACCAAATACCATACTGAGGCAGAACACATATAACCAGAGGCTGCGCTGATACCAATGGGGCTGATTGAAGACCACGATGTAAGTGGTTAAATATAAACAAAGTGGCAACACCCATAAAAAGGGTACCGGAGGCACATTTTGGGTAAGTTGCTGTGTCACCGCTAACAGCAATACGACACCACAGGCCGATAATGCCAGCCAGCGCACAGCATAGCGTTGATTAACGCGGGCACTGATGCCCCGGATAGCAGCGGATAACTGGCCAAGTTCGCGCCACATTAACAACAGACAGCAAAGGGTAAACAACACAAAACCTATTACCCAGTACTGACGCTGTTCGCTCAGGCTGAATAACGGCTCCATAATAAACGGATATGCCAGTAAACCACCCAGCGAGCCGGCATTAGATAACGCATAAAGCCGGTAGGGTGAGCGCAGCGGGAAACGGCTGGCAAACCAGTGCTGCAACAGTGGGCCAGTGGCGGACAGCAATAAATACGGCAGGCCAACCGTGACAGTTAGCAGCAGCAGAATGGCAGAAAGTGGTGAAACTGCGGTATCGGGAATGAGTGTTTCCTGCCACAGCAGTGGCAAACAAAGCAGCGCCAACAGCAATAAACTGCTGTGAACCAGCCGCTGTTGTTGCGGCTTCAGATAACGGCTAAGCAGGTGCGCATAACCGTAGCCGGCCAGCAACATGCTCTGAAAAAATAGCATACACGCCGTCCATACCGCCGCCCCGCCACCAAAGAAAGGCAGTAGCTGTTTAGCTAACATCGGCTGCACCAGAAACAACAACGCGGCACTTATCAGAATCGTCAGAGGAAACAAGGCCAAAGCAGGCTCCACAATTAACAGCAAGGTTAAAAGCCGCCAAGCCTATACAAACAACAGCCCACAGGCAAGTGGCAGCAGTGGATTGAAAGTGACGGCTAAAATTTGTGAGCCGGCCACGCTTGGGGTAGACTCCGGTGCTTTACATCAGAATAACGCTGCGTAAACCGCACATTTAACAAGCAATATTTTAGTTATGGGAACCATAGACCATGGGAAGATTTAAAGTACCTCACACCCTTACCCTGCTGTTTTCTATGATGGTAATCGCGATGATTGCCACCTGGATAGTGCCGCAGGGCTCTTTTGAAATGCAAACACTGGAGTCTGGCCGTCAGGCTGTGGTGCCGGGTACCTTTACCCTGGCCGAAGATAAAAATTACATGACGCCGTGGCAGTTACTTACTGCTATCCCCCGCGCTTTTGCCAGTGCTCAGGACGTCATCTTCTTTGTGATGATTTTAGGCGGTGTGTTGTCGATTGCCCGTGCTACCGGCACTGTCGATGCGTTAATCGGCCGGATGCTGGAACGCTTCGGAGAAAAACCACACATTTTAATCTTTATGGTGGTGTTCTGCTTTGCCATGGCTTCCAGCTTTATTGGTACCGCCGGTGAATATATTCCCTTTGTGCTAATTCTGGTCGCGCTATGTAAAGCAATGCGGTTGGATGCCATGACCGCCGTGGGCATGACAGTCGCCGGCTACGGCATTGGTTATGGCGTATCGGCAGTCAATCCTTTTACCGTACTGATTGCCCAGCAAATTGCCGGTATCCCGCCGCTATCAGGCAATTGGTTACGCTTTGCTATATTTCTGCCCTTCGTGCTGATTGGTTTTCACCATGTCTGGAGCTACGCCAAAAAAGTGCTGGCAAACCCAGCTAATTCGATGGTCGCCGACTTGCCCTGCCCGCTCGGTGATAGCAAAGCAGTTGATTACCCAAAGCTGGCGCTGAAACATAAACTGATCCTAACCAGCTTTGTCGCCACCATTGCGCTGGTAGCGTATGGGATCAAAGCACATGGCTGGTATCTGTACGAGCTAAGCGCTTGTTTTATTGCCTGGGGTCTGGCCACAGTGGTAATCAGCAGACTTAGCGCCGATATCGCTGCCCAAAAATTTATTGATGGCGCTATGGAGCTGACTACCACCGCGATCCTGATCGGGGTTGCCCGCGGCATTTCTCTGGTAATGGAAGATGGTCAGATCCTGCATTCGCTGGTGCATGGTATGTCACTGCCCTTATCTTACGTAGGTGCTGAAATTGCGGTAGTAGGAATGCTGATTATTCAAACGTTGCTTAATTTCTTTATTCCCTCGGGCAGCGGCCAGGCATTTGTCACCATGCCATTAATGGTGCCGCTGGCAGACTTGCTGGAAATACCGCGCCAGGTTGCCGTACTGGCTTACCAGTTTGGTGATGGTTTTTCTAATATGATCATTCCAACTAATGCCATATTGATGGGAATTATCGGTATTGCCGGAATTCCCTATGGCCATTGGGTACGCTTTTGCCTGCCGCTGATTCTGAAATTGATGCTGGCGGCGTCGTTGGTGCTGGTACTGGCCGTCGTATTTGGCTACGGTGATGATGTGCAGCCTCCTGCCACGCAAAACAGCACAGTTATCAGCAATAGTGACAGCAACAGCAATTGATTAAAGACCTTCAGGCAGTCAGCAGTTGCCGCGCTGCCTGAACATTGACATTGAATGCCGCCAGGTTTAACGTGCGGTTAACTCTGAACTATGGATGTTGATATTGCTGATTTTTATCATGATGCTGGTGCTGTTATCCGCATCGGCGCTGGCTGCTCCAGCACCAACCGATACGTCTCCGCCACAGCTGCATCTCCCTGCTGGAGCCACTGACAATGTCAAAAGTAATCCTGATACTATTCCAACCAATACCATTACCGATTGTGGTCTTAACGAAGCAGCCCAACAACTTGCTTTGTTGATTATTCAGGACCCGCTACAGCAACGAACCCGGCTGAGTTGTCATCCGTTACTCGCCGAAGCGGCGGCCGAAAAAGCGAAAACAATGGCTCAAAAAGGCATTGTTAATCATTATGTTGGTGGCTTAGGTGCCAACCAGAGACTAAGAATGATTGGTTATCAGCTACCGCCTTTTTACAGTGGGGCTATAGGTAATCAGGTTGAAGCAGTCGCTGGCGGCTATAGCACTGCCGAAGAAGTGTGGGCTGCGTTCAAAGCCTCTAACGGACATCGCAGTCATTTGCTTGGTGAGTTGCCGTTTTATCGGCAACAGCTGCACATAGGTGTCGGCTTCCACTACAAATGGTCAAGCCCGCATGTTGAATACTGGACAGTGTATATTGCCCGGGAAGCGGTGGCAGAGGACATAGATGTGACATGCTATGATATTGGCTGCATACCACCATAAAAAGAATAAAAACCATGACGAAAGCCCAACAAATTGCTGAAGTGATCTTAAAAGGTTTCCGCAAACACTTCAGGGTGTTTCAGCAAGTTACCGCGCTGGCCCGACAGCGGTTTGAGCAGGCAGACTGGCTGGCTTATCAGCAAGATAGCTCAGAACGGATCCAGTTTTACGACAAACGGGTAAATGAGACGATTAGCGAACTTCGCGAGCAATTACCCCAGGCGTGTTTAAACGAGCCATTATGGCAACAGGTGAAACAGCAATATCTGCAATATCTGCTGTTTCATCCGCAAGCAGAACTGGCAGAAACATTCTACAACTCGGTATTTTGCAGGCTATTTGCCCGCAAGTACTTCCACAACCAAAATATTTTTGTTGAATCCACGCTAAATCAGCAGCATCTGCCAGCACCGATCTCTTCGGTATATCAAAGCTATTTTCCAGCTGAAGATGGCTTAAAGCAAAGTATCCGGCATATTGTCGCTGACTTTGCATTTAACACCCCTTTTATTAATCTTGAGCGCGATATCCGCTATATCGTAAAAAGCTTTATTCATCAGTCAGAGCATGGTCGCCACCCGGTACACCAAATCCGTTTTGATATGCTTAAATCGGTATTTTATCGCAATAAAGCAGCCTATATCGTCGGCCGGGTTGTGACCCCCAATGGCCAACAGCCTTTTATTATACCGCTGTTGCATCAACAAGATGCTGGTCTGTACCTTGATACGCTGCTAACCGATCCACAGCATATGAGTATTATTTTCGGCTTTTCCCGGGCCTATTTTATGGTGCAGTGCCCGGTTCCTTCTGCTCTGGTCCATTTTTTACGGGAATTGCTGCCTCATAAAACGCTGGCAGAGCTCTATGCCAGTATTGGCCTGCATAAACAGGGTAAAACCGAGTTTTATCGCGAGTTACTCAGTCATTTGACCAAAAGTAATGACCAGTTTGTGGCCGCCCCCGGTATTCGCGGCATGGTGATGATGGTATTCACTCTGCCCTCGTTTCCCTACGTTTTTAAGGTTATCCGCGATAAGTTTGCCCCCAGCAAGGAGTTTGGCCGCGCTACCGTTAAAGCCCGTTACTTGCTGGTCAAAAAACACGACCGGGTCGGCCGGATGGCTGACACACTGGAATATTCCGATGTGGCGTTACCAAAGAACCGCTTTACACCGGAATTATTACAGGAACTGACCGACACCATTGGTGGGTCGCTGCAAGTCGACGACGAGCTGGTGGTCATTAAACATTTATATATCGAGCGGCGGATGGTGCCACTGAATATTTATCTGGAGCAGGCCAGTGACGATGAGAAAGCCACCATTATGGCTGACTATGGTAACGCCATTAAAGAAATGATTGCTGCCAATATTTTCCCCGGCGATATGCTGCTGAAAAATTTTGGGGTAACCCGCCACAAGCGGGTGGTATTTTATGATTACGATGAAGTTCAATACCTGCTGGATGTCAACTTCCGCTCTTTGCCTAAAACTGATAATTTTGAAGATGCGATTAATGCCGAGGCCAATTGCTGTGCCGCCCCTGGCGACGTGTTCCCTGAGCAAATGGCGACTTTTGTTACTCCACAGCCGCAAATTCGCCAGCTGCTCTTTAGCAGGCACCCCGAATTACTGGATGCAGCTTACTGGCGCGCTAAACAACAGGCGATCAGCAAAGGCGTGGTAGAGGATATTTTTCCGTATCCGGAGAAACTGCGCTTTGGTCTGCGCTATGCTAACCATAATGTTACCAGTGAGACTAACGATGCCAACTGATACCAGCAGCACAACGCAGTTATATCCGGTAGATATCCGCACGTCACAAGTATTGTATAAGGCGCAGAGTATTGTTAAAGCGGAACAACAGGCAATAACTGAGCTTGGCAGTAACGGCGGCTACGTTTTAATGCAACGCGCCGCAGCGGCTTTACTTAAATTGCTGCAGCAACAATGGCCAGCCCCGTGTAGTATTCTGGTGTATGCCGGCAGTGGCAACAACGGTGGCGACGGCTATTTGCTGGCGGCAATGGCCCGGGCCAGCGGCTACGATATCAGGCTGTCGCAGCATGGCGATCATAGCGCCCTCGGTCCCGCAGCGAAACAGGCGGCGGCTGCAGCCGCTAAAGCCGGCGTGCCTTTGGTAGAGGAGTTTGCCGAAGCACAGCTGTTAATTGATGCATTATTTGGGACCGGCCTGAACCGGCCATTAGATAAGCCAACCATAGCGCTGATTAATCAAATTAACCACAGTGACAAACCGGTGCTGGCCGTGGATATCCCCAGTGGCCTGAAGGCAAATAGCGGCGTCGCCATGCCTGTTGCGGTCAATGCCAGCGCTACCCTGAGCTTTATTGGTCTGAAGCCTGGCCTCTTAATGCAAGATGGCCTGGATCATTGTGGTGAGCTTTGGTTAAGCCCCCTGCAACTAAATGCCGTGCTAGAGAGCATTAAACCAGTGTGTCACAGTATTACGGCTAAAGCTTTGCAGAACTTGCTACCCGGGCGTGCCGCCAACAGCCATAAAGGCCACTTTGGCCGTGTGTTGGTTATTGGCGGTGATCACGGCTTTGGCGGCGCGGCAATAATGACAGCACAAGCTGCAGTAAACTGTGGCGCGGGAATGGTCAGTTTATACAGCCGCAGTGAACATGTCGGCGCCATGCTAACCCGCCAGCCGGAAGTGATGGTAAGCAGCACAGATTGTGCCCGTCTGCTTCAGGGGGCAGATGTTATTGCCATTGGACCGGGCCTTGGCAGGCAAAGTTGGGGCCAGGCATTAATGGCCCAGGCACTGGCTACCAATAAGCCTATGCTGCTGGATGCCGATGCGCTTAACTACATCGCAGGCCTGACAGAGAAAGAACAGGCTGCGCTTAAACGACAAAACTGGGTGTTAACGCCTCACCCCGGCGAAGCCGCCCGTTTACTCAACTGTAGCAGCCAGCAGATCCAGCAAGACAGACTGGCTGCTGTCAGCCAGTTACAACAGCGCTTTGGCGGCGTTGTATTGCTAAAAGGCGCGGGCACTCTGATATGCGATCAATCCGGCGAGGTAACGTTGCTGGCGGCCGCCAGCCCGGCACTGGCCAGCGGCGGCATGGGCGATGTGCTCAGCGGCATTATTGCCGCCCTGCTGGCACAAGGGTTAAACGGCGCCGATGCCTGTCAGCTTGGTGCCTGGTTGCACCTTAATGCCGCGGCCAGTCTGGCCCGGCAACAACCGCGTCCCTGGCTGGTAGCCACTGATTTAATACCACAATTAAAACTACAGTTAATTAATTGATTTTTAATAAAAACAGACGTAAATTTAACCTATCCCGCTAACACCGAGAGCAGTATTCCTTGATCTACCGTTTTCTGAAAAAATTTGCTTTGATACTGCCATTTTGCGCAATGAGCCTGCTGGCACTGCTGCCATCGGCTTTTGCCCAGCGCGCTGACAGCAAAAACGACGCGCCGGCCTATTTCCCACCTGCCAGTGAGTTTTTTACCCGCATAAGCGATCGACAGCAAATTCCCGACAATATTGTCACTAAACTGGCGCAGGACAGTTATGGTCGCTTGTGGATTGGCAGTACCGGCGGCCTTATCCGCTATGATGGTTATCGCTTTAGACTTTATGTGCAAGCCGATCAGCATTTGCTGCAAAGTAAAAATCTCAGTAATAATGTTATTGCCGGTAATTTTGTCAGGGATCTGTTTCACGCAAATGATGGCACCTTATGGCTGGCTACCGCTCCTGGTGGTATTCAACGTTATGAAAGTAGCAACGACAGTTTCTATCAACCCAAAATTACCGCACCAGGCATAGCTGATGATTTTGGCCAACAGGTACAGGCCATAACCGAAGATAGCAATGGCAATATCTGGCTGGCAGGAAATCAGGGGATAGTACTGCTAAGTCAGAATGGTCAGGTGTTGCAGTTTGTGCCTCCACAGGCTGAGCTGCAAGACATCCGGGCACTATTAACAGACCTGCAGGGTAACTTATGGATAGGCAGTCGTTATGGCTTGTTTCTGTTAACCCCGGGTAGCGCCGGACCACAGCAAATACAAACGCCGGACACGGAACTGGGTCAGGTATTAACCCTGGCCAGGGTGGCAAATGAAATCTGGCTGGGGACCTCGGGTGCCGGAGTCTTTGCTATTGAGCCTAACCGCAGCCTCAGAAATGTGACAAAGACGATTGAGGCCGACAATACACCAGGCCCGATATACGATATTCTGCAAATTAACGATGATGAGGTATGGCTGGCAGGCTTTGCTGGAATTATGCGGCTAAGCACGTCCAGGCAAACGCTGCTGGGTCATTATCAGCATGATATTTCAGATCCCTTTAGCCTGGCTCATGAGGATGTTCGTACATTACTGAAAGATCGGGCCGGTAAAATTTGGCTTGGCGGTTATGGCGGCGGCCTGCAGCGCTTTGACGGTCAGGCGGGCGTCAGCACGCTGCGACATAGTCTGGTAGATGATAACAGCATTAGCAGTGGCAATATCAGCAGCATTCTCGAATTAGCTAATGGCCAGATCTGGCTGGGTAGCCGGGGCAAAGGCGTAGATGTAATTGATCCGGTCAGCGGCATTGTAGCGCGGCACACGCCACAAGCGAATACCCCCGGTAAATTGGAGCATGGCTGGATAACCGCAATGGTCGAACAAGCCGATGGCACTATCTGGCTGGGGGTGAACCCGGGGCAGCTCTATCGTTATAATCCGGCTAGCGGCCAGTTTACAATATTAGGACCAGAACACGGTATCTGGCGCACCAATGTCCGAACGCTGTTCATTGATAGTCAGCAACGACTCTGGCTGGGTAGCAGTACTGGCGTGGCATTATGGCACACACAGCAGCAACGCTTTGTCCGGATCAAACAGACCAACGGTGAACCGTTGCAGGATTACATTAACGCTATCGTAGAGGATCATGACGGCAATATCTGGCTTGGCACTGGTGCCAGTGGGCTTTATCTTATTAAACCTGCTACTGAGACTATACCTACCGGACTGGAAATTGAAGGCAACGCGCTAAGCAGTATTAATGGGATGCTTAACGACAGTGAGAACCGCTTATGGCTGGATACGCCGACGGGTTTGTATCAGTTTAACTATGTACAATATCGACAACAAAAACCGGCTCTGAGTAAAGTAAGCTTTGCTAATAGCAGTCTTTCTGAAGATTTTGGCGCCAATTTACTGGAAGATAAGCAAGGCAATATCTGGACAGCAAAATACCGGTTTCATCCGGCAACGAACCAGTTGTATCGGCTTACCCCGGCGGATGGTGTCGATATCGGCACCCCCTGGTATCGCGCCTATACCAAAACCCATAACGGCTTATTATTGTATGGCGGCATTAGCGGTCTGTTAGTCATCGACCCCGACCAGTTCAGCACCTGGCAGTATCAGCCACCGGTGTTATTGTCAGAACTTAAAGTGCAGGGTCGCAGCCGGCAACTGGCACCTGAGCAGCAGTCGGTAATCCTTAATGCCGACGAACGCAGTTTCAGTGTTGAATTCAGCGCTTTGGATTTATCGGCGCCGCAACAATTACAATATCGCTACCGGCTGCAGGGCCTGGATCAGGACTGGCAGTTTTCGGATGCCAGCCAGCGGATTGCCAGTTATACCAATCTGTGGCCCGGCAACTACACGTTGCAAGTTCAGGCTACTAACCGCGCAGGGCAATGGAGCGATCGTCAAACAGAACTGCAACTCACGGTAAAACCGGCATTCTGGCAACATTGGTGGTTTGTGCTGATGATAATTTTTAGCCTGTTGCTGGCAATATTCCTGTTGGTGAAGGTACGGACGCGGGTGGCTAAATTACAGGCCAGGGAATTGTCCAGGCTGGTAGAAGAGCGCAGTCAGCAATTAAAAGTGGCCCAGCAAAGCCTGCTGGAAAACGAAAAGATGGCTGCCTTAGGCCAGACGGTGGCGGGGGTAGCCCATGAAATTAATACACCCGTAGGCGTTAGCATTACTGCCAGCAGTGCTTTAGCTGGAAAGTTGATTGACTTAAAACAGCATTTCGACAATAAAACGCTCAGTGCCAAGGCCTTCAGTCAGTTTATTAACGACAGCGAACAACACCTGAGCCTGATTAGCTATAACTTGCAGCGCGCGGCAGATCTGGTGACCCAGTTTAAACAGCTGGCCGTAAATGAAAGTGCCACCGATACGGTGGTTATTAAGCTTAAGCCCTGGCTACAGCACCTGGTTGCCAGGCTTAACCCACCTAATGCCGCCATTGGCATCATTTTGCAGTGTCCGGATAATCTGACCCTGCAATTGCGGGCAAGTGCGCTTGCCACCGTGCTGACTCACTTATTGGAAAACGCCTTATTGCATGCATTTGAACCAGATGATCACGGTGAAATACGGCTGGAAATTCACTGCAGCAATCAGCAATTACTTATTAAAGTTGCCGATAACGGCAAAGGCATCGATGCCAGTGTGCAGGATATTGTTTTTAATCCTTTTGTTACCACTCGGCGGGCCAGCCATAGCAAAGGGCTGGGGTTGCATCTATGCTACAATCTGATTACTCAGGTACTGCAGGGTAGCATTGAAATGCAAACCACCGTGGACAAAGGGACTGAATTTAACCTGGTTATTCCACTGCCATCTGATCAAGCACAATGATGAGCATGAGGGTCGAAACCTGATATGACCAAAACATTAAATGACTGAAACATCAAGTGAGCAACGAAATGAAAATCTGGGTTGATGCCGATGCCTGTCCGGTGGTCATTAAAGACATTTTATTCAGAGCCGCCATCAAACGGCAGATCAGTACAACTCTGGTGGCCAATCAATTAGTCCGGGTGCCGCCCTCGCCTTTTCTCAGCAGTTTGCAAGTGGCACAGGGTTTTGATGAAGCTGACAATGAGATAGTGCGTCGTTGTCAGCCAGGCGATCTGGTGATTACCGCCGATATTCCATTGGCAGCCGACGTGCTGGCTAAAGGTGGCCACGCTCTTAATCCGCGTGGCGAACTGTATAGCCCCGATACCATTAAACAAAAGCTGACTATGCGTGACTTTATGGATACCTTGCGCGGCAGCGGGGTGCATACAGGAGGACCGCCGCCAATGAACCAGAGCGATCGGCAGGCGTTTGCCAATAAGCTGGATACGCTATTACAAAGACATCAGGCTTGATAAGCCATTTATACTTTAAACCGACCAACCTGTTCACTAACAACTTGCACCAATTGTTGTACCCGATTACCGTCATTGCCGGTATTGCGAGCCAGATCAGATAACTCTGCGGCATTTTGACTAATACCATTTACTGTCTGATTAACATGCTCAGAAACCGTTGATTGCTGTTCTGTCGCCGCAGCAATCTGGATAGCCATGTCATTAATATTCGCAATACCGGACACAATGCGATCCAGATACTGACTGGCTGACGCGGCATGTTGCTCAGTTTCGGACACTTGTTTTTTAGCGTTGTTCATGGCGTTTACTGAGTCGCTAACACCGGTTTGCAATCGCATAATCATATCGTGAATATCTTTGGTCGATTGCTGTGTTCGTGATGCCAGCGTTCTAACCTCATCAGCAACAACCGCAAAGCCACGACCAGCATCGCCTGCCCTGGCCGCCTCAATTGCTGCATTCAATGCCAGTAAATTGGTTTGATCAGCAATACCGCCGATAACTTCAAGTACCGAAACAATGTTACGGCTTTCTGCCTCCAGCTTATTAATTGCCTGCACCACCTGCTCAATATCACGTGCCAGCACACCAATTTCACCCATGGACTGGCGGATCACTTTGCCTGAGCTATCTGCATCAGTATTGGCCTGCTCTGTTGCATCACTGGTTAACGCAGCATTTCCGGCAATCTCCTGCACCGCGTGCTGCATCTGATGAATGGCGGTCAGCACCTGTTCAATATTACCGGTCTGCTGTTCGGCTTTAGCGCTGGTTTGACTGGTTTTTTCAGCAATATTTGCAGATGCATCCTCCAAATCTGCTAAGTGACGCTGTACCTGCTGCATCATCATTTGTAGCGTAGCGATAAAATCGTTAGTTCGCTTTGCCACATCTCCAATTTCATTGTCACTGCTCACCGGGATACGACGGGTCAAATCGCCACCGACACTGGCCAGGTCGCTAACCATATTTTTTAACTGTGCCAATGGTTTAACGATAAGTCTCGGACTAAATATAACGGTTATGATTGCAATGCTAAAGGCAATGATCACCAGTAGTATGGTCAGGTTCTTTTGCAAACTTACATACGAACTCAGCTCGCGTTCTAATATCACCAGGCGATCTTCAATTCGTTCACCTAAGCCATTGTATTCTTCGCGTAAAGTCGCAAATGCTATACCTTCAGCACCGGTGATCAGCGCTCTTGCTTCAGTAATATTATTCTGTTTTGCAAAACCAATAACTTGATCTGCAGCCGTTCGCCAGCGGTTAAACACCTGCATAAATTCTGCAGCAGGCATCACGCGCACGTCGTGATCGCGAACTAATGCCGCCGCGTTTTCCATCCGATCAAATGCTTGCTTCACATTATCGGTAAACTCCTGTTGCACCTCAGTGATATCTTGTCCTTCGCCCGTTAATACCACATATTCACGTAGTGCCAGTTCAGCCTGATAAAGATCACGATCCGCATTTAATATTGAGGTAGTAGCCGGACTTAAATTACTAATCGCGACATCTGTCCGGGCGATAACACTATTAATGGTTAGCAGGCTTTTCAAGCCCACTACAGCAATAAGCACAGAGAGGATTAAAATAGGTAAAGAGATCTGCATTTTTACCGAGAGGTTTTTTAGTGTATTCATAATGCGCTTATATCCCCTGACTAAAACGTGCCAAAAGTGGCAAGTTCAGCACTCTTATTAGCAAAGTACTTTCATTAGCATAGTAGAGTTTTACCAACAACCAGACAGTAAATGACAAAATTTATAGTGACGGAACATTCCGCTAGATGTTTGATTATTACAGGGTTTGAAATGAAGAAAGTTTAAGATCTGAGCTGAATGCCTTAACATCGCCAGTAACCGGATCGACAAAGCTTAACGCACAGGCCAGCAACTGCAGTGGCGTGTCAAATTGCGGCAACGATTTAGCCTGCAGTAGCGGGTAATAGTTATCATGCATTATTGGCATGCCAAGGCTAAGCATATGCAAGCGCAGCTGATGGGTTTTGCCAGTGCGCGGCATTAACTCAAACAGTCCCA
Source organism: Arsukibacterium sp. UBA3155 (assembly GCA_002364615.1). Taxonomy (GTDB): domain Bacteria; phylum Pseudomonadota; class Gammaproteobacteria; order Enterobacterales; family Alteromonadaceae; genus Alishewanella. The sequence goes on from DEYP01000025.1 coordinate 84,643, forward strand.
GCACGCCGGCTTTCGCCACCAGCTTAATATCAGACACCGCATTAACCTCGCCCGGCACAACCGCATTGATAAAGCGGGGGTGACTTTTTTCAATCCGGTTTTCAATATGCCAGTGCTGTGGCAACTCATGCTGTTGTGCCGCCGCCGTTAACATTGCCACAGCCTGATACTGCTTTTGGATAGCCCCCTGACTGAACAATTGATAGTACGCTGGCCGACTGTGCGGATTTACCGAAAAAAGTACCAGTCCTGCGGTATCTCTGTCCAAACGGTGCACCGGCACCATATCGTCAATACCAGTATCACGTTGTAAGCGGGCCAGCAGGCATTCATTAACATAGTCGCCACCCGGAGTTACCGGTAAAAAGTGGGGTTTGTCAGCAACAATAATATGGTCATTCTGAAAGATAATATGATGTGACAGCGGAATCACCGGCTCGGCCGCCACCTCACGGAAATAACACAATCTTTTACTTGGCGAAAAAGGCGTCGAGGGCGTCACCGCATCACCATTAAACCAGAACACTTTGCCATCTGCCATGCGCTGGCGCCAGACCGGTTCGCTGATATATTCAAACCGGCTGCATAAAAACTGCAACACGGTATCCCAGCCCTTATTAATCGCTGGTAAAGTAATTTCAGAGGCCTGACGGGCTATCGACATAACGTGTTCCGGCAAAAATAAGCACTAGATTATCACAGCTGCTGAATAAATTGGCTTATTTGCCCGGCCAGCCAGAGCGGGTCATCCAGCGCAATATCATGACCGGCCCAGCTATGCCGCTGATGCGCGGCCTGAAGATAGTTTGCCAGCGCCACCGAGCATTGCGGATTAACCAGCTTGTCGCCCTGACTACTAATAATCAGTATACGGCAGTCAGGCTTAGCACTTAGCCTGAACCGGCTGGCGGCCAGTAACTGACGCAGCGCATTTGCTGCTGACACCGGTCTTTGCTGCTGCCAACGCTGCCATTGACATACCAGCTGCGGGTCCTGATGAGCCTGTGCCGTGGTCAGCTGTAAAATACATTGTTCACGCGCGCTGGCTGACAGCCATAATAATCTGGCAAGCGCCGGGTAAATTCGCCAGCGTAAGCGTTGGTAAAACGGTGCCAGGGGCCTGGCACTGCTGTTTATTAAAGTTACCGACGCGACTTCTTCAGGAAAAGCCAGCGCCCAGTCGCCTGCCATCATGCCCCCCAGCGACAGTGCCACCAGATGCACCTTACCGTTGAAAGCGGGATGCGACAGCAACTGGCTGCGAACGGACTGACGTAGTGCGTTGACAGTGGATGGCGAACGTTGCTGATACAGCTCACCGCTGCCGGCAAAGTCAAAACCCAGTACAGGGTTAGTTAGTTTTTCAGCCAGCAAAGGACTGAACCGGCCCCAATGGCGCTGCTCGCGGGTTAAGCCACGCAATAACAGTACCGGGGTTAGGTTATCGGTTACTGATACCATAGCTTAGTTGCTGCATTTTCCAGTTGACGGCGGTTGGTTAACGGTAACCAGTTCTGATAAGACAAGGAAGCATTAATTAAAAAATTAATCAGGACCAAATGACTACGCAGCACCCGTTTAACCCGGTGTGGTTTCACCGGATGGAACATGCCAAGGCTGGATAGCAACTGAAACGGATTTTTCCGTACCCAGTTCCAAGAGCCCATTTCAAGCGTTAGCGGCAGCATCATTGTGTGCTGCGCCAGCGCCTGATCGTACAGATAATCCCATAAATCGCCATGACATAAATAATGTTGCGACTGAGGTTCAAATATATAGTTCTGATACGGATAAGTCTGAAAAAACAGCTGACGCAGACGATACATTTCAGCCAGATGCGAAATAGGCTGTTGCGCGCTTTTCGCGTAAGGAAACCAGATCCGATCGGTGCGGCCAAAGCCTGAGTGACAATCCAGCACCAATGAGAACGGCCGGGTAAATAACTCGCGTGAGATATAACTTACCAGAGCCTGGCTTTCAGTTTCCATTTTATCCGCCCGGCCCCGATGCCAGGGTATGGCCCGGCTGAACCGCTGTCCGCCGACCAGCCAAGCCGCGCCTTCCTGGCACTCTACCGGGGCATTGCGCATTAAATCAACACAGTTGCCGTTTGCCCGCCAGCCATTTGCCATGCCAGCGGGATTAAGCAGCGGCACAAAATAAATGCAACAGTGTTCCAGGGTATGTTGTAAACATTTGTCCCAGGGTAGCCTTTCCAGCAGGGTTTGCAGATACGCCAGCACTACCTGGGTACCTATCCGCTCCAGGCCGTGGACACCCCCGACCAGTACTACGGCCGGTAACTTTGGTTCTGGATTACCTAATGCTAACGCATACACCGGCAGTTGCTCAGTCATATGCGGCACTGTGGTCAGTATTTCTGAGCGAAGCGCCTGTGGCGCGCTGGCAATTAATTGCTGCAGCTGTCCAAGCTCCGGCAGCATATCCTGCAGTTGCAACCAAACCTCGAATCAATACCAAAAAAATTTAATTGCCAGCATATCTGATATCCGGCGGCTGAACATGGCAGTTTTATGAAGATTATCACTGGTTTTACCCCGGATTTTCATCCGCTTATCCAGAGCGCGCAGCAAAATTGGCCGTGGCACTTATACTAATGCTTAATCAAGATTGTGGGGACGGTTATGCCGTTAGTCTGTCGGGGAACGTTATTACGCTTTAATCTGTACTACTGGTTAGCCATTTTAGTGCTGAGCCTGCTTGCCTCCTGGCAGGTTGCCGTCATATCAGAAAAGCCTTTTAACTGGACATATTTACCGATGATGCTGGCCAGTGAGCTGGTAGCAATGCTGCTGACAGCGGCATTAGTTATCTGGAGTCATCAACGACTTGCCCAGCAGGCATTCAGCAACTGGCACTTACTGGCGGGCGTGATCGTTGTTGCGGCACTTTATATTCCGGCAGAGAATGCCTTCTGGCTGCTGTTATGGGACAAAGAGGTTGTCGATGCCCGGCTGCTGATTGGCAACCTTGACACCTCAGTGCTGGCATTTTTTGTCTGGACAGCCTGCTTCCTGACGGTGTTATTGTATCAGCAGCAGCTGCAACGGCTGGCTCAAACCACCGAGCTTAGCCAGAAAATCCAGCAACTGGAGCTACAGGCATTAAGTCAGCAGCTTAATCCGCACTTCACTTTTAACGCCCTGAATTCTGTTTGCGCGTTACTGGAAGCAGAGCGCTATGATGATGCCGAAACGATGTCGGAGCAGCTGGCGACATTTTTACGTTATTCACTGAGTAAATCACCCGACAGCCTGGTACAGCTGGCCGATGAGCTGGCCGCTATCGATGCTTATCTGCTGCTGCAGAAAACCCGCTTCGGTGACAAACTGAAAGTTAACTGGCAAATTGATGAACAGTTAAAACGGCAGCGGATCCCAGCTTTACTGTTACAACCGCTGGTGGAAAATGCCATTAAATACGCGGTCGCAACCCGTAAACAGGGCGCCACCATTACCATTGGCGGTAAACGACAGCAGGACAGCCTGCAACTGTGTGTCAGTGATGACGGCCCGGGCTCGCAGTTACAAGCTGATTGCGGCGGTGCCGGGGTCGGGCTGGATAATATTCGTAACCGCCTGCTGCAACATTTTGGCGATAAAGCCCGGCTGGAAATCGGTGCCAGCCCTCAGGGGTTTGCAGTCAGTATCTGCTTGCCATGGCAAACGGCATGACGGCAACAAGCGCTGAACAGCAGCGCCTGGCGGGCTTCTGGTACTGGCATCTGCTGTACTGGTTAAGTTATCTGCTGATCAAGTTTACCCATCTCAACGTGCTGGTACCGCTGCAGGATGAGCTGAGCTGGCCCTATCTGTGGATATATACGCTGGTTACCGTACTGAGTATTCTGCTTACCGGCATTCTGGGCCAGCATGAGTTGGCACAACGGCGACCGTTGCTGGTTCAGTTACGGCGGCTGTTGCTGGTGTTACTGCCCTGGTGGCTGCTAATGGTGTTGCTGCGCCAGTATCTGATTACGACTTATGCATCCGATATGCTGCAGGGTGTCAGTTCCAACCTGAGATTCTTTCTGGCGTTTAATTTGGTGTTATTGCCATTAGCCGGCTGGCTGGCGGTATTTATGCTGCTGAAAACCAACCAGTTGCATTTTGCCGGCCTGGTTAAACAACAACAACTGGCTAAGCAGGCACGCCAGGCCAGATTAAAAGTATTGCGCTATCAGCTGAACCCGCATTTTATGTTCAATACCCTCAATGCCTTAAATGCATTGATCGTGCAGCGCAGCGGCCATGATGCCGAACAGCTGATCCAGCATTTATGTGTCTACCTGCGCCACTCGCTGAGAAATCAGCAGGATGAATTTATTCCGTTACAGCAGGAACTCGACGCGCTAACAGCCTATATGACAATTCAGCAAGTCCGCTTTGGCGAAAGGCTGCAGCTAAGCTGGCAATTACCACAACCGTTACCTGATTTACTGATACCGCCGCTGTTGCTACAACCACTGGCAGAAAATGCTATTCAGTACAGTGTGGCAGAAACTGCCGGCGCGCTGTGTCTGATTATCCGGCTGGAGCAGTCGGCCACACAATTGCAGATCACCCTGGCCCAGCAAGGTGCTGACCCCAACGCCGGCTGGGCTGACACGCAGCGTCCGGCAAACCTGATTAACCTGACTGAGCGATTGCAGCTGCTGTTTGGCCACAGAGCCAGTTTATCCCTTAGTTACAACGCAACGGGCTTTTACAGCCAGCTTAACATTGCCACGGAGGCCCTCTATGACCCAGCCACTTAAAGTGATTATTGCCGACGATGAACCTCTGGCCATCAGCAACCTGAAAGCTAAACTGGCAGTATACTCAAACCTGGAGATTGTCGACTGCTTTGATAATGGTGACGACACCCTACGTTTTTTACAAACCGCCCCTGATATCGATGTGGTTTTTCTGGATATTCAGATGCCGGGGGTTAAAGGCATTGATATTTTACAGCAAACCGGTAAAGGCTCTGCCATGGCAAGACCACTGTATATTCTGGTTACCGCCTACGAGCAATTTGCTTTTGCCGCGTTCGAACATTTTGCCTTTGACTATCTGCTTAAACCGGTGTCACGCCAGCGCCTGGCGCAATCACTGCTGGATGCCAGAACAGCGCTTGATAAACACCCCGAACAACCTCAGCCTGCCCCTGCCAGCAAACTGGCCTTTAAAACCGGTGGCGCCACCCTGTTACTGGACGACATTGAAATTTTGCTGATTGAAGCAGCCGGCAATTATATGTGTATTTATACCCTGAACGAAACGCTGGTTATCCGTGAAACGATGAAAGACTTACTACAACGCCTGCCGGAACAATTTGTTCAGGTCCATCGCTCTACCTTACTGAATCTGCATCATGTCCATAAACTGCAACCCCATAACAATGATTATCAGTTTGTATTAAGCAATGGCAAACTGGTCAATGCCTCCAGGCGTTACAAGCTAAACTGGAGCGGGCAGTTAACTGCGCTTCCTCAAAGCTGAATAATACCGTTTATCCCTGCTCAGCACCGGCTTATCACTTGATAACAACCATGCCACCGCTTACCCCATCGTGGCGGTAATCCTTTCTGATCCTTGCCAAACTAACGCTATGGCAAACGCCATAACCCAGATATCAGAGGACAATACGATGAAAACTACACTTATTTTCGCAGTATCTCTGGCAAGTGCCAGTATGGCAGTACCGGCAAGCGCCGATGTTTTTTACGAAGACAGTTATATCTATAACGCCTTAGTGCAGGTTTGTACCAACACGGCTGACGATGATCGCCGTAGCTTACACAACACTCTGCAGGAATACCGTATCAGCAAACAAAGTGCGGTAGAAAAAATAGTTTGCAATGGCAAATTGTTAACCGATTTTGCAAGGCTTAATCAGGCGACAAAAGTGGTTGCGATGCTTAAGCCGTACGAAGATCGGATCAAAGGCCGTGTCACAATTCATGACGTAGCAGCGCCTGCGGCAAATTAATGCCACAGCTCAAAATCAGCGCGCAGTTACTGCCAAAAGCCGCTACAATAGCGGCTTTTCTACGTCTGACTGTTAAAACATCATGTCACCTGCCATCGGCTTACAAAAAAATGCCATACTCTCTTTGCGCACCGAACAGCTGGCAAAAGCTAAGCGGGTGTTTAACGCCCGTGGCAGCAAAGTGGTGCGCTGCCAGCAGTGTCTGCTGCCGGCCAGCGAATGTATTTGTGCAGCTAAACCTGTAGCCGCCGGCAACTGTGCCTTTTGTTTTATTATGTATACCGGCGAGTGCTACAAGCCAAGTAACACCGGGCGGCTAATTTGCGATGTTATCGCCGATAACCATGCGTTTGTCTGGGACCGCACCCAACCTGATCCGGCATTACTGGCATTATTAACCGACAGCCGTTATGCCCCGGTGCTGGTCTTTCCGCAGCAGTATGCGGTACCAGAGCGCTGCCTGCAGGATACCCATCAGTTAGCGTTAGCTACCCGCGGCAAAATACCATTATTTGTGATGCTGGATGGCACCTGGCGTGAAGCAAAAAAAATGTTTAAAAGTGCTTACCTGGCAAAGTTGCCGGTACTGGGCATTCAGCCCGAGCAGGCATCACGTTATGCCCTGCGCGAAGCCGCTCATTTGCATCAGCTTTGCACTGCTGAAGTAGCCATTGAGGTGCTGGCAATGGCGGGCGAAATAAATGCGGCTAAGTGCCTGGCTGAGTATTTCAGCCAGTTTCGCCGAGCCTATCTGGTTGGCAAGCCACACTTAAATCTAAGCGAATGAACCTAAGCGAACCCGCTAACATTACTGAATAAAAGGCCTATTTTATGAGCAACAACACCCGTGACGTTATTTTAAGCAAGCAGCCGGTAGAGTTATATAAAGTGTTAAAATTTGAAGGGTTATGCAGCAGTGGTGGTGAAGCCAAAGCGGCAGTCGATGCCGGCCTGGTAAAAGTAAACGGGGTGGTGGAAACCCAGAAACGCAAACAGGTAACTGCCGGTGATACCCTTATATTTGGCAGCGAAACCCTGAACCTGAAATCAGCGCAATAAGGTGGCGAAAGCCCGGTTTATAATTACCAGGCTCATATCACTAATTATTAGCCACGCTATCAATATCCGGTATTAGTGACCGGTATTAATGCAATCGCGGCCCTCGGCCTTTGCCCGGTACAGTGCGGTATCGGCCGCGCACAACAACGCCATGCTGGTGCGGTACTGGCCGCTGAATTCTGTTGCAACGCCCTGGCTGACTGAAACACTGGTCGCTGCCGGTAAGCCGGCATCGCGAAACTGTAGTTGCCGTACGGCTTTTTGCACGTCCCGCGCCACCCTCATCGCACCGTCCTGATTATGATTGGGCAGGATCAGGGCAAACTCTTCTCCGCCATAACGGGCGGCAAGTTTCGCCTCCAGCGGCATAGCCTGCATAATCGCAGCCGCCACTTTACGCAGGCAGGCATCGCCCTGAATATGGCCATAGCTATCGTTAAACTGTTTAAAGAAATCGATATCAATAATCACCACGCTAAGTGGCCGACGGTCATCGGTGCATTGTTGCCACTGTTTGTGCAGCTGCTCATCAAAACCACGGCGATTCGTCAGACCGGTTAACGCATCAGTGGTAGCCTGCTGTCGTAATTGCTCACACTCTGCCTTATAGCGGCTTAAATCGCGCATCACCAGCACTAAGCGTGCTTCAGGCTCCGGTAAAAACGACACTGACAGCTCGATGTCTTTCACCACACCATCGGCGCAGCGCAGTGCCATTTCGCTTGGCCCCGCCTGCAAGGATAACACTCGTTTAGCGACCATTTTCACCAGGCCATCATATTGCTGCTGACAGCGGCTGGTTAAAAACTCTGGCCAGCGCCTGCCGATTAACGGCGTACTAATGCAATTAAGTAATAACGCGGCTTTGGCATTGGCACACTCAATGATGCCATCCGGGCTGACAATCAGCACCGCCTCGGCCAGATACTGAATAAAACTGCCAACATCCAGGCCGCTGGCCTGGCCATTTTCATCCGGCCACAGGCTGTCATCGTTCAGCGCCATAGGTTGCAGTAAGGTTTTGTTGTGTGCAGTTTTCATCGGCGTATCTCACTAAATTGGTTTAACTGCTGCCAACTTTAGCTTTTTCTATACGTGTGAACCTTCTGACAACCTTCTGATTTAACCCACTGAATTTAATTGATTTACTTGAAAGAAATTTCTAAATATAACAAGCCCGTCAGCGGGCTTATTATATTTATCTGCTAATTTCAGCGGTTATTGAGGTGGTACATTTTTAACTTCAGGATCCGGGCTTAAGATCATAAGGGTGTTTGTCGTGTTTGTAAGAACAAACTGGAATTTGCTGCTGCCAGCTGTTTGGTCAGTATCAACCATCTGCAATTGCATGCCATCCGCTGATACCGCAACACTGTCAATCACCCCATCAAAAGGAGTGGTAAAACCGGCACCGGAAAATTTCAGGCCTTTGCCAGTATTATCGACCAGCTGATAAGTAATGGTTTCAGCCAGCGTCACGGTCACATCACCATCAATTGGCTGACCGCCACTGTCTAAATAGCTAAATTGGGGTTCACCGTTTACCAGATTAACCATAACCTGAATTAATTCTGAAGCCTGAGGATTGACCATCTGTTTTTCCTTATTTTTGTGATTCAAATTGAAGTGTTAAAAGTTAAAATTTAATACGCCATGTTGCTTCAATAGCATTACAACGTCGGACTGAATATCCAATGCTCCCTGACAGTCAAGCGCTTTAACATAGGGAATGGTAAATTCAGGCTCTTTGTTTTTTTTGACGATATCGGCAAGATCGTTCAGCGCATTTTGACAAAACGTTTGCGCTTCTTGCCGCTGGGTTTTAGACAGTGCTTTTGCTAACAGCAGATAGCTGTTTGATCTGGCCACAATAAAACGAAGATTACTGCTGTTTTCTCTGATCAGTTCCTGATACGCGGCAAGCGCTTGCTGGCTATAGCGGATACTTGTTTGAACATCGCCTCTGGCAAGCAGCTGTTCTGCAGCAGTCAGCCATTGCCTGGCCAGCATCTGCCTGTCTGTCAATGCAGACAAATCTGAGCCATCCTGTTGTAACAACTCAGCCAATTGTGCCGGACTTTGTTTAATATGTTGCACAGAGTTATCCGGCGAAAATTTCAGTGACTGATAAAAAGCGTAGTATTTATTGTTTCGCCAGCGACTGCTGTCGGGGTCTTGCGTAAGTGCTCTGTTGATAATCACAGTAGACGCCTCAACATTACTCAGGGCGTCCGAATGCTGTCCCAGAAAGCCCAGTAAATTTGCAGACAATTGGTAACTACTGACTAATATCTCCAATAAGTAGAGCTCTGCATCATTGCCAGCATTCAACATGGCTTGCTGAATATCATTATGCACAGATACAGCAGCACTGATATCGCCCTGTGCCAGCGCAGCGCTGGCCAGCCAGGAGCGGGTATTAGCAATATCTGCCAGCAGTTTTTTATTGTCTGGCTGCTGTGCTTGCACTAACAACCTTAACCGCAAAGACTCCTGAAAATTCTGCTGCGCAATATCAAATTGTTGACGATTCATAGCCAGCGAGCCCAAGGAGTTGGTGGCATACGACAACTCCATAATGGCATCTGAATCTTCAGGGGCTAACTGATACATGCGCTCGCTATACTGGTAATAGCGCTGAAACTCAGGCTGAGTGCCCTGCCAGTTGCTGGCATCGTATTGTATTTGCCCGAGCCAGAACGCATTGGCACCGAGTGTTTTTAACAGCTCTAAATTATCGGGCTGCTGCGCCAATACTGCTTCTAACTGCACTCTGGCGGCTTGTAATGCTGCTACTGCTTCGTCGGTTTTACCGCGCGAGTAGGCCACCTCGCCCATGGCCTCTAAGGTTTGGCCGTGCTGTAACCTGGCAGCAATACTTAAACTGCTGTCATCAGCGGAGTAATCAGTAAAATATTCCAGCGCTTTATTGCTGATACCGTCGAGTAAGTCCATGCGGCCGATGCTGCGCAGTTTGTCGGCAAACTCGCCGACCATAAACCCCAGCAGGTTTTCTGCCGCCAGGCGCTTTTGCTGGGCCTGCTGCTCAGCATTAAAACTGCGCACGCCCATGGTCACCGCTGTCACAGTAAGTAGGCACAACATGGTAAAGGTCGCGCGCCGGCTCCAGCGTTTTAACCGGGCTTTGTTGCTGGATGCCTGAATAAATTCCCGCTCTTCGGGGTCTAGCTGAAATAAACGGTTTTGCTTTAGTAACAGCGCTTCTTGCAGCGGTTTGCCCTCAGCCAGTAAATAAGCGTTGTTACGTTGCTCACTTTGCCAGCGCTGGCTTAAATGCAGCAAACGGCTTTTTACGCTTAAGCTGTCAAAGTGTTCGGATATCCAGGCGGTGGCGCGCGGCCAGCGCCTTAGCAGCGCTTCGTGCGCGATACTAAAACTAGGCTCGCCGTGTTGCAGGTTAGACACAAACAAACGCTGCTCGATCATGGTATTGACCAGTGCCCGCTCGGCATCGGTGTGCAGCTGCTGGAGCCTGGCACTGCGGCTGGTAATGCTTTGCTCGTCTTCACGCAACGTTACCAGCAATGACAACACCTGCGGCAGGGCATTTTGCTCGATGTTGCTTAAGCCTTTAATGGCTTGTTCGGCATTTTTACCAATTGCGCCCTCAATGCCGCCCAGCGCGTTATACACGGACAACAGTAATTTATTGTCCTCGCTACGCTGCAAGTACAGCTGCTGCAAGGTGTATTGCAACATCGGCAAGGCATCGGGATTACTGGCTGCTTCCTGCACCAGTACTTCATCCAGCCCCTGCGCTGTCGCGGGGTCGGTGTCAAAGCTAAGGCCGGCGGCCAGCGCCGGTAAGCGGATCATTTGCAGTAAATCGGCACGGCCGGGGGCGGCTAAGTCAAAATGCGCGCCCTTTGCTTTACCCGCCATTAAGCTTGGGTAACCCACCAGATCGGGATAAAACTCGTTGCGACACGCGCTTAGCACCAGCACAGCGCCACTGCTGGCCAGTTGCTCCAATAGCCCAACAAAGTCGCTGCGCTGTTGCTCACTAAACAGAGGCGACGATAACAATACTTCCAGGCGGTCGACGAACAGCGCAAAACGCCGGGTGTACTGCCTGCCATTGGCTAGCAGCTGACGGCACTGCTGCAGCAGCGCGTCACTTTGGTGTTGTAGTTTATCCGCCAGGCTAGCGGCACTATCACCGGCAAACACCGGACTGTCGTTTAGCTCCCAATCCAGCAACGCACTGGCCAGGCTGCTAAATAACTGGTCTTTGCTGACATCGGCCAAATCCAGGCTGCTGTAAGATAGCACTTCAACGCCATTAAAGCCGCCCGGTTGCATCAGGTTAGGCATAACCCCGGCATTAATTAATGATGATTTACCGCTGCCACTGGGGCCGAGCAGCAGGCAAAAATCGCGGCCGAATTTAATTTGCTGTGCGATACGGCTAAGTAGCGTATCAATTTGTGCGCCACGACCAAAAAACACGCTGGCAAAACGCGCGTCATAGGCCTGCAAGCCCGGAAACGGCGAGCCTTGCTGCCAGCTGTGCTCGCTAACACTTTGCTGCTGCCCCAGTGGAAAACGCACTTCTGCCAGCGTGCGGTAACCGCGTTTGCGGATGGTTTCAATATAACTGGGGTTGGTGGCGTTATCACCCAACGCTTTACGTAGCTGGGTCAGTATTTTATGCAGCGGATTATCGCCTGTGGCAGTTCCCGGCCAGCAGTGACTGACAATATCATCGGTAGTGAATACTTCACCCGGCTTACTGCACAACAACACCAGTACATCCATCGCTTTAGGCTCAAGCTGTTGCTGCTGCTTGCCCTGGCGCAATAAGTTGGCTGCCGGCTCTACCTGCCAGGCACCAAAGAAAAATGACTCACTCATAAAAGACTTTTTAATAACGACTATGCCCTAAACATATCACGCCGGGCTAATTTAGTTTAGTGCTTAATACGGGCATAACGTGACGGAGCTAACCGTGCTTACAGCTATAAAAAAGGCAGCCTAACGGCTGCCTGGGGTCAACTGACCACGTAGCGAAACAATTTAAGCAACCAATCGTTTAAAACTGATTCATGGTGTTGTCTTTACCACCGGCTTTTAACGCTGCTTCGCCTGAGAAGTACTCTTTGTGATCATCACCAATGTCTGAACCCGACATGTTCTGGTGTTTGACACAGGCAATACCCTCGCGGATTTCTTTACGTTGCACGCCGGCGACATAACCCAGCATACCGGCTTCACCAAAATACTCTTTTGCCAGGTTGTCGGTAGACAAGGCAGCAGTATGGTACGTTGGCAAGGTAATTAAGTGGTGGAAAATACCGGCATCGCGAGCCGCATCGGCCTGGAAAGTACGAATACGCTCATCCGCTTCCTGTGCCAGTTCCGTGCTGTCGTATTCGGCGCTCATTAATGCCTTACGATCGTACTGGCCGACATCTTTACCGGCTTTCTCCCAGGCATCAAACACCTGCTGGCGGAAATTCAGGGTCCAGTTAAAGGACGGACTGTTGTTATATACCAGCTTAGCGTTTGGCACCACTTCACGAATACGGTTTACCATTTCAGCAATCTGGCCAACGTGCGGTTTCTCGGTTTCAATCCACAGCAAGTCGGCGCCGTTCTGCAGTGAGGTAATACAATCGAGCACGACCCGGTCAATACCACTGCCTTTTTTAAACTGAAACAGGCCACTGGCTAAACGTTTTGGTTTTAACAGTTTGCCGTCAGCTTTTACCACCACATCGCCATTAGCAATATCGTCAGCACCGCTAATCACATCACCATCCAGGAAGCTGTTATATAAGTCGCCTAAATCGCCCGGCTCGTTGGTTACTGCAATTTGTTTAGTTAAACCTGCGCCCAGAGAGTCGGTGCGGGCCACGATAATGCCGTTATCAATGCCCAGCTCTAAAAAGGCGTAGCGTACGGCGTTAATTTTGGCCAGAAAATCGGCATGTGGCACGGTGACCTTGCCATCCTGGTGTCCACATTGCTTTTCATCCGACACCTGGTTTTCAATCTGGATTGCACAGGCACCGGCTTCGATCATTTTCTTTGCCAGTAAGTAGGTCGCTTCGGCGTTACCAAAACCGGCGTCAATGTCGGCAATAATTGGCACCACGTGGGTGTCGAAATTATCTATTTTCGCCTGGATCTCAGCTTTTTTGGCTGCATCGGTCGCGTCGTCCAACTGGCGGAATAAGCCACCCAGTTCACGGGCATCCGCCTGGCGCAAAAAGGTGTACAACTCTTCAATTAATGCAGGAACTGAGGTTTTCTCATGCATGGACTGATCAGGCAGTGGCCCAAACTCCGAGCGTAATGCGGCAATCATCCAACCCGACAAATACAGGTACTTTTTCTTTGTGGTACCGAAATGTTTCTTGATAGCGATCATTTTTTGCTGGCCAATAAAACCATGCCAGCAGCCTAATGACTGAGTGTACTGACTGGTATCACCGTCATAAGCTTCCATGTCAGCGCGCATAATGTCTGCCGTGTACTGAGCGATGTCCAGTCCCGTTTTAAAGCGGTTTTGCAGTTTCATCCGTGCGGCGTATTCCGGGCTAATCGCGTTCCAGGCAGAACCGACCTCTTTGCATACGTTGTCGAAGTGTCTGATATCATCTTGATAAGCTGTCATGGCCGTTTCCTTTTCTAAAACTGTTGTGCGGGTTGTTGTCATTCACTATAGATAACAAAACAACAATTCATCCAGCTGATTTTTATGATGCTCATCATTTTCCTTGTGAATACCAAGTTGCGCTTGACGAGCACAGCCCAGCCAATGTTATGATTCAACTCAGTTATAGTTGTAGCCAAAGGCATTTTGCAGATGAATATTAATAAGATGGATTTAAACCTGCTGGTTTATCTGGATGTGTTGTTGCGCGAAAAGAACGTAACCCGGGCGGCAAACCAACTGAATATTACGCAGCCTGCAATGAGTAATGGCTTAAAACGGCTACGTGATTTACTGAATGACCCTATTTTAGTACGCACCTCGGATGGCATGGTTCCGACCGAGCGCGCCCGCGAACTGGCCCCTGTGGTGCGTGGTGTGCTACTCACGTTAGAAGAAACCCTGCAGCCGAATAAAGATTTTGAACCGCTGCATAGTCAGCGGGTATTCCGGATTATGGCCAGTGATTACGCTGCTTCGACGCTGATACCAGCATTATTGAAGAAGATGCGTGTACAGGCGCCATTAACCAGCTTGGATATTATGACGCCCTCGGACGTGACCTTTCATGACGTGGAAAACGGCAAAGTAGATATGGCGATTAACCGCTTTGATCAGCTGCCACAGTCGTTTCACCAGAAAACGGTCTGGCGCGATAGCTTTTCTTGCCTGATTAATGCCAGTGATCCGATAGTCAAACGCTTTAATCTAGACAGCTATTTAAAAGCCCAGCATATCTGGGTTAGTAAAACCGGTTTTGGGGTTGGTGTGGGTATGGATCCTAAAGATGTACAAAAGCTCGGCTGGGTAGATGAGGCCTTAGCTAAGCTTGGCAAGCAGCGCAATATCTCGGTATTTACCCGTAATTATCATGTGGCAATGCACCTGGCAGTAGGCATAGACTTAATTGCCACCCTGCCCAGCCGCGCGGCTAAACTATATGAAAAAGACCCGACCATGGCCATTATGGACCCACCTTTTGCTATTCCGTCGATTGAACTGAAAATGATTTGGAGCCCGCTATTACACCAGGACGCCAGCCATATCTGGTTCAGAAGGTTGATTGTCGAAACCGCAGATGAATTAAATTAGCTTATTTAGCCAATAGAGGATAGAACCTCTTTTGAAGGATCCGGGGAGTGTCTGAGCCCCTGCCGTAAGGCAACGGGCGAGTTGCCCCGGCGAGTGAGAAAGAGTGTTGTATCCGGCATGTCTGAGAACAACTGCAACACCCGCCTTGGCTCGCCACAGCAACTCGCTCGCGCTTGCACACTCACTCAGACACTCTGTGTCGACCAAAACGGGGTTCAAGCCGTTCTCTTTCGAAGATTGGCTTAACCAATAGAGGATAGAACCTCTTTTGAAGGAGCCGGGGAGTGTCTGAGCCCCTGCCGCAAGGCAACGGGCGAGTTGCCCCGGCGAGTGAGGAAGAGTGTTGTATCCGGCATGTCTGAGAACAACTGCAACACCCGCCTTGGCTCGCCACAGCAACTCGCTCGCGCTTGCGCACTCACTCAGACACTCTGTGTCGACCAAAACGGGGTTCCAGCCGTTCTCCTTCTGGTATTGGCTTAACCAATAAAACAAAAAAGGCGCTGTCAGCAATGGCAGCGCCTTTGGTTTGGTTTACTCAGGTTAATCAAGCAGCTGGTAAGCTGGTAGTGTTAAAAACTCTACCAGTTCATCAGCTGTGGTAATGTCCAGCAGCAATTGCTTGGCCCGGTCAAAGTTTTGACTATGCCAGGTCTCGCTTCCCACTTCCTGCAACACTACTTTTGCCTCTTCCTCTAAAAAGTCGGCAAACAAGGCTTTGGTAATTAACTTACCATTACTTAAACTTTTTCCATGCTTAATCCACTGCCAGATAGACGTGCGGGAAATTTCGGCTGTTGCCGCATCTTCCATTAAGCCGTATATCGGCACACAACCTTTACCACTTATCCAGGCGGCAATATATTGCAGCGCTACCCGAATGTTAGTACGCATACCGTCTTCTGTTCGTTCACCATCACAGGGCGCTAACAGCTCAGCTGCGGTAATTTCTTCATCCTGCTCCCGGCTGACATCAAGCTGATTAACCTTGCCACCAGTCAGATATTTAGCAAATACGCCATTGGCGGTAGCGGCCAGACCTGGGTGTGCCACCCAGGTACCATCGTGGCCATTGCTGGCTTCCAGCTCTTTATCGGCAGTAACCCGCGCCAGAATTTTTTCGTTTTCCTCAGCATCTTTAGCCGGAATAAAGGCCGCCATGCCGCCCATAGCCAGCGCGCCGCGCTTATGACAGGTTTTAACTAACAAGCGTGAATACGCATTTAAAAATGGCTTTGTCATGGTAACCACTTGCCGGTCGGGCAATACCCGATCCACATGGTTATTTAAGGTTTTGATATAGCTGAAAATATAATCCCAGCGGCCGCAATTAAGCGCCACAATATGATCTTTTAAGCTATACAGAATTTCATCCATTTCAAACACGGCAGGCAGGGTTTCAATAAGCACCGTGGCGCGAATAGTGCCTGTCGCTACGTTGAATTTTTGCTCGGTAAAGCTGAACACCTCATCCCACCATTTGGCTTCAGTATGGCTTTGCAGTTTTGGCAGGTAATAGTAGACACCTGAGCCATTTTTTAAGCGGGTTTGCCAGTTATGATAAAAATACAGCGCAAAATCGACCAGTGAACCCGGTACCTGCGCGCCATCCACCAGCAGGTGTTTCTCCCATAAATGCAGGCCGCGTACCCGGGCAATTAACAGCGCCGGGTTATCTTTTAACGCATAGTGTTTACCACTTTGCGGATCGGTGTGGCTTATAGTGCCTAAATTGGCATCGCGTAAGTTAATCTGCCCTTCAATAACGCCGGCCCAGCTCGGTGCCTGCGAGTCTTCAAAATCGGCCATAAAGACTTTTACATCAGCATTTAAGGCATTGATGATCATTTTTCGATCTACCGGGCCGGTTATCTCAACCCGCCGGTCCTGCAAATCGGCAGGAATAGGCGCTACCTTCCAGTCTGAACCACGAATTGGTGCGGTTTCTGGCAAAAAATCAGGTAAGGCGCCATTATCAAATTGCTGCTGGCGGCTGATCCGGTTAGCCAGTAATTCGGTTAAACGTGGCCGGAACTCCCGCACCAGCTCAGTGACAAAGGCACAGGCCTCCGTGGTTAAAATTTGCTCATACTCGCTGCTAAGTTCGCCGGCGATGGTCAATCCCGCCCGGGTAATGGTATCAGACATATTCAAACCTTTTCCGTTGTTGCTGTTAGTACACTAACTATAAGCCCTTTCAAACCATAAATGCCATTAATGGCTAAAATGCTTAGCATCACCTAAAACAATAGTAATAAAGGACAGCAATTGAAATTGATGGCACGACTTGTGCTTTAAATTTCTATTATTACTGGGTATGTCAAATTATCGTCGGAGGTGGACATGGAAATTATTATGTTGTTGCTGGTAGCACTGGTGGTGCTGGTAGCTATGGTAGCCAGTCGCTTTATTGATAACAGCAACCCTTTTCAGGTGCAAAAGCGCAGCAGTCTGTTTAGTCCGGTTGAGCGCTCATTTCAGAACTTACTGGAAAAAGCAGTGGAGGGTGAGTATAAAATTTTAAACCGAATTAAACTTGCCGATTTAATTGAGGTAAAAGGCAATGCTAACGAGAAAGCCCGACGCAGCACTTCGGTAAAACTTAATGCGAAATATCTGGATTTTGTGCTGTGCTCAACCGATGACCTGCGGGTGATTGCCGTGCTGGACCTGGTAAATAATAGCAACAAAGATGGCCACAAAGCCGCACCAGACTGGTTTGTCAGCGGCGCATTAGAAGCAGCTGGCGTGCCTTATTTACGCATTAAAATTAAAGCCGGTTACACCGCCACCGATTTACAACAGGCACTGGCCCAGCGCTTAGGTAAGCCAGTAGTAAAAGCCGAGCCTATGTATAAAGGGTTGGTTAAAAAAGGCCCTACCCGGCCTGTACGCTCCTACAAACCCGCACAACCAGCCGGCACTGGCCTAACCCCGGTGCTATCGCACTCTCAGATTAAAGCGCAGCAAACCGGACTCATTCAGGCGTCTTAGCGTCTGGCTGAAATAATTCAATTTACGCTACATGTAAATGCCGCCCTTACACGGGCGGCATTTTTACGTTAAAAAGAATGCTTGAAAGCCTAATAGCAATAAAAACACCTAAAGTTTTCCTAACTGCGGCCGATACCCTGCTGACGTATTGTTAATAGGAGGTACTATGAGTCAATCCGTTGCTGCTCTGGCAAACGCACAGAGCTTTGAAATACTGGGCGCCGTTATGGCGAAAAAACAGCAAAATCAGCAAGCACAGATGGCTAATATATTGCTCCAAAGTGCCATGCAAACGGTTGAGCAAACCTCTGCTGCGTCACCTGTAGGTAATATCGGACAAAATATTAATATCAGTGTTTAGCGGTTTTCTGGCCGGAAGAATCAAAGGTCAGCATTTGCTGACCTTTATCTTATTAACGAGAGCCGTTGTTGTAAATTGCGAATAACTTGCATTCACCTTAATTGCATTTAAGCTTAAGCAGTATCAAAAAATTCACAGCGCCCTCTATTTATTCTGTGAAATGTCAATCAACATCAAGAATAATATCTAGTTATAAAGAGGGGTAGCTGTCACTGAATACGAGGCTCCACTATGTCTGAGAAATCGTCTGATAAATCCACGTTAATCCAGAATCTGAGTGTTCGTGCCAAATTACTTACCGGTTTTGGCTTGGTATTGCTTATTTTACTGATTAGCTCAGTGCTGAGCTACAACGCACTAAGCAGCATGAACGCCCGCTTTCAGGTGGTAACGAATGTCAGTGAGACTAACCTGCTAATCAGCGAAGCGCGCCATCAGGATAAAAATTTCTTTATCCAAAAGGAGCCGAGGTTTTTACAACAGGCAATCGAAATAAGCACCCAGGCAAGACAGTTAGGTGAGAAAAGCCTGGAAGCATTTACCCATGCAGAAAGTATCGCGTTAATGCGGGAGATGCTGGCCAACATTGCTACGTATCAACAGCAATTATCGCTGCTTAGCAATACTAATCAGCAAACTGAACAAGCGCAGCTGCAGGAAATAGAGCAGCAAATGGTCACCGCTGCCCTTGCGGCGGACGATGCGGGTACAAGGTCGGTTGCCAATCAACTGCAGATATTAGATCAAGAAACTAATCAGTTAGAATGGATGATTATTATTGCTGCGATAATTGCCATTATTATTGGTGTGTTGGCGGCAATCATCATTACCCAAATGGTGGTAGCTCCCTTGCAGCATGTGGTCAGAGTGGCGGAAAAAATTGCCTCGGGAGATATTACAGAGGATTTACCAACCGATCGCCAGGATGAACCTGGCCAGTTGATGCAGGCAATGCAAAAAATGAGTATCAGCCTGCGGGCGCTGATAAATAATCTGACGGCCGGCATCGCTCAACTGGCAACGGCAACTGAAGAGATGGCAGCGATATCTGAGCAAAATGCCAATGGCGTTAATCAGCAAAAACAAGAAACCGAACAAGTTGCCACCGCCATGAACGAGATGGCGGCCACGGTACAGGAAGTGGCCAGAAGTGCTGAAGATGCCTCTGCTGCAGCCACTGAATCCTCTGCCCAGGCTGATGTTGGTGAGCAGGTAGTACAAAAAACCATTAAGCAAATAAAGGCGTTGGCTCATGAAGTGACAACATCAGCTAACTCTCTTGGTGAGCTGAAAGAGCAGAGCAACAACATTGGCTCGGTACTGGATGTAATTAAAAGCATAGCCGACCAGACCAACCTGCTGGCCCTTAATGCGGCCATTGAAGCCGCTCGCGCCGGTGAAGCAGGTCGTGGTTTCTCAGTCGTTGCCGAAGAAGTCAGAGCGTTGGCGTTTCGTACTCAGGAATCAACCGGGCAAATAGAACAGCTTATCAGCACCTTGCAACAAAAAGCTGAAGCGGCAGTAAGCAATATGCATAAAAGCTCTGGCCTGGCTGATAATACTCTGGAAAGCGCTGATGAAGCCGGCGAGGCCATTCAGGCCATTAATAGTGCGGTGACCAGCATTCAGCAGATGAACCAGCAAATTGCTGCCGCGGCATTAGAACAAAGCACCGTGGCCGAAGAAATTAACCGTAGTATTTTCAGTATCAGGGATGTAGCCGAACAATCGGCCACGGCCAGTGAAGAGACGGCGGCTGCCAGCAATGATTTAAGCCGGCTGGGCACCGAACTGCAACAACTGGCCCGTCAGTTTAAAGTGGCTTAACGCCGTATCACGCAACATCACACAACATCAATACAACACCTGGCAAACTGGAAACTCTCTTCAGTTTGCCAGGACTTACTCATTTTATACCGGACTCACTGGCATCAACTATTATCTTGCTTCTCAAGAAAATCTTTGAATTCAATCGTGTAAAGCTTAATAAGCACATGAGTCAAGGCAAATATAATGGGCCCATAAATCAGGCCGATAACGCCAAATAGTTGCAAACCACCAATCAGTGACAAAAATAGCACTAAGGTGCTCATATCAGAGGTGCCCTGCATTAGCACAGGTCGTAAGAAGTTGTCGATTGAGCCAACCACTATTGCCCCCCACAAGGTTAAAAACAAGGCCCAGGGCCAGTCACCAGTCAGGACAAGGTATAAACTGGCCGGTACCCAGATTAACGCCGCGCCGACCACCGGTATCAGGGAAGCAAACACCATCATGGTGCCCCAGAATAATCCCGGCATGCCAACAATAGCCATGCCAATACCGCCAGCGATGCCCTGAGCTAATGCCGTCAATAATGTGCCCATCACGGCTGAGCGGGCGACCGTGTTGGCTTCCTTTAACAGCTTTTCTTCCTGAGAGCGGGCCAGCGGTATTACCCAGTAAAGACTTTCAATGATTTTTTTATGATCACGCAGTAAAAAAAACAGCACAAATAACATCAGGAAGAAACTGATGATCATCCCGGTAACATCGCCAAGCACTTTCGTACTCATATTAAGCAGCTCGTTACTAAAGCCTGAAGCAAATTCAGCCAGGCGGTCAATAATACCGCGGATACTAAAATCACTGGTGGGTAAAAACTCATTAAGTCTATCAATACTGCTTTTCACCAGGGGTTGCTGCAATAGCTGCTCGGCGCCCCCGTCTTCAACCCATTGATAACTGTCTTTTGCAAAAGTAATACCTTGCTGAACAATCGCCATGATGACTAACGTTGCAGGCACCAGAATAACCACAACCAACAACGAGCAGGTGATGGTCGAGGCCAGGTTAGGTTTGTCAGGAAATTTATCCACAATTCGCTGATGCACCGGAAAACACAGCAATGACAACACAAAGGCCAGCACCACGGGCCCCATAAAAGGCTCAATCAACAAATAGCTGGCATATAACGCCAGCAATAAGAAAACGATCAGCACCCAATGCCCTGGCTCGGTTTTAAATTCGTTACTCACCCGTTAAACTCCTTTTTAGTGCAAGCCACCCTTACTAGGGCGCAACCTGCTGCAAAATCAACCCACAAATATAGGCGCCATAAGTGCCTAAGCCATAACCAAGTACCGCAAGCAATACGCCAACCGGTGCCAGGGACGGATGAAATGCGGCTGCGACTACTGGCGCAGATGCTGCCCCGCCAACATTGGCCTGGCTGCCCACCGCCAGATAAAACATCGGGGCTTTAATAAGTTTGGCGACCACCAGCAAAAGAATTGCATGTACCAGCATCCAGATAATACCGACCAAAAACATCAATTTGTTACTGAGAATTGCCGTAACATCCATTTGCATACCAATGGTTGCCACTAAAATATATAAAAATGCCGTACCGACTTTAGAGGCACCCGCGCCTTCTAATTTCCGGGCAGGGGTTAGTGACAATAGCAACCCCACCGTGGTTGCAATGACCACCAGCCAGAAAAACCCGCTGGTTAAGCTGTAATCTGCCAGGTGCGGTGCCACCTCGCCAATCCATGGTGCAATAATATCGGCCAGGGCATGCGCCAGGCCCGTCACGCCAAAGGCTACCGCCACGATCAGCATAATATCCTGAATAGCCGGAATGCGGGAATTTTCAGCCTGATATTGCTCTATTTTTTGCTGTAAATGACCTATTGCCCGGGTATCCGCGCCGTTAGCCTGATCAATTTGCTTTGCCCGGCTGGCGATAAATAACAACACAGCCAACCAGACATTGGCGACCAGCACATCGACGGTTATCATTACCGAGAATAAACTGCCGTCTACCTCAAATACTTCTTTCATTGCTGCCTGATTCGCGCCACCGCCTATCCAGCTGCCGGCAACGGTGGTTAAGCCGCGCCAGACATCACCACCAAGCTGCTCAGGGAAAAAATACCCGACACTGAGAAAAGCGATCGGACCGCCAATAATAATGCCCGCGGTGCCGGTAAAAAACATAATCAATGCCTTGGGACCAAGGCCCAGGATCGCTTTAAAATCAACGCTCAATGTCAGCAAAATCAGGCTGGCAGGCAGCAAGTAGCGTGAGGCCATTTTGTACAACGACGATGCTTCGCCATCAATCACATTAAAACTGTTCAACAATGAGGGAATAAAATAGCAGAGTAATAAAGCAGGAATGTATTTGTAAAAACGCTGGCAAGCACGGTTGTTGCTGTGGCTGGTGTAAAAAACCAGGCCCAGAATAACCGCCAGTAAGCCAAGCACCACGGCATCATTAGTAAATATGGGTGGTTGAGACATATTGCGTCCTGTGTCATTTTATTATTGTTATGGCAGCGGCTAGACCGCCAGCTTTTTCCGTCAACATAGCACAGCGCAGCAGTGGGAGAAAATAGGCTGCTAGCCTGTAAGCTACAGTTATTTGAAATAGCACGATAAAAATGGATGGTAGAACAATGCTCAATCTCGTTTCAACCTCGCTCAACGCACTGAGGCGAACCACAAAACCGTTAATAGGCTCCTTGTTAGTTGGCGCAGCACTGTGCAGTAACGCACTGCAAGCCGAACCTATTACTCTGGAGCAAACGGTAGCAGTGCAGCACGTCACGGAACTGACCATCAGTGCTGATGGCAACTATACTGCCTTTATTCGTAATCGACCGCGTAACCCTTACACAGAAGACGATGGCAGCAGCTACCGCGAATTATTTATGATGCATGACAAAGGCCAGGAAATACCCTTTATTACCGGCGATGTCCGGGTGGGCAACCTTAAATTCAGCCCTGACAGCAGCCAGCTGTATTTTGTCAGTAAGCGTGGGAAAGATAAATTTGCCAGTTTATATCGCATCGCCGTCAATGGTGGTGAAGCCACTAAAGTTCTGAGCCATGGCAACACAATTGCCAGCTATGACATCAGCCAGGATGGCAAACATCTGGCCTTCATTGCCAAACCGGCTGAGCCAAAAACCAAAGAGCAATTAACCAAAAAGGGATTTAAAGCAGAGGTATATGAGGAGGAGTCTGAATTAAACCAGCTGTGGCTGGCCGATTTGACTGCCAGCGAGCTTAAACCAGAAGTGATTGCAATCGGAGGGAATGTGTTGTCGCTCAGCTTTGCCCCTGACAACAATCACCTGCTGATCCGCACCGCCCCAACCGCCCTGATAGACGACAACTATATGGCCAGCCAGTATCAGGTAGTTAACCTTGCAGGTGAAACTGTGCAGCGATTTGCCACCGCCGGTAAACTGGATAAAGCCGAGTTCTCCCCTGATGGTAGCAAAATTGCGCTGATTGGCAGTGAGGATATCCATGATCCCTCGGCCGGACGTTTACTACTGGCTGACCTGAAAAGTGGCCAGGTAACCGACATTCTGCCTGATTACATGGGGCATGTGCAGGATGTTGCCTGGCGCAGTAACACTGAGCTGGAGTATGTTGGCCATGTCGGTACTGAAGCTGAGGTAGGCCGCTTAAATGTGCGAAATATGAAACGTAGCGACGTGGTTAAAGCCGGCAATGGCATCGTAACCACTCTGGCCATTGCCAGTAACAGCGAAAACACCAGAGTGCTGTTAAATAAAGCCGGGCATCCCGCTGAAGTTTATGCCATGACGAAACGCGGCGCGCTTAACCGGCTAACTAACTCCAACCCCTGGTTGGCCGACATTAGCATGCCAAAACAGGAAACGGTTAGACATAAGGCCCGCGACGGTCTCGAACTGCAAGGGATCCTGGTTTACCCGCTGAATTATGTTAAAGGCCAGCAATACCCGTTAGTCATGGTAGTTCACGGCGGGCCGGAAGCACATATTTCAAATGGCTGGCTGGATCGTTATGCCAGCCCGGTGAAATTAATGGCCTCTGAAGGTTATATGCAGTTTTTTCCTAATTACCGTGGCAGCACCGGTCGGGGCGTTGAGTTCTCGAAACTGGGCCAGAATGACTATGCGGGTAAAGAGTTTGATGACTTAGTGGATGCCAAAAAACATCTGGTTGATATTGGTCTGGCAGACGCCAGTAAAGTAGGCATTACCGGCGGCTCATACGGCGGTTACGCCTCAGCCTGGGCAGCCACCAAACAAACCGAACACTTTGCTGCCAGCGTGATGTTTGTCGGTATCAGCAATAATTTATCTAAGTTTGGTACCACAGACATTGCCAATGAAATGCATCTGGTACATGCACGCAGTTATCCGTGGCAAAAATGGCAGTGGTATTTAGAGCGCAGCCCTATTTACCATGCGGAGCAAGCACAAACCCCTATTCTGATTATGCATGGTAAAGAAGACACCCGGGTGCATCCGAGCCAGTCAATGGAGCTTTACCGTTACCTGAAGACTCATGGCAAAGTGCCCGTTCGCTTGGTGTTATACCCCGGAGAGGGCCATGGTAATCAGAAGGCCGCAGCACAACTGGACTACGGCATGCGGTTAATCCGCTGGATGGATCATTTTCTTAAACAAGGAAAAACCGAACTGCCTGATCATCAACTGATGCATAGCGACAAGATCAAAGCGGCTAAAGCATCCGAAGAAGATAAAACACCAACAGACAGCAAAAACGCAGCCTGAGGCATTTCCTAAAAATACGGCGGGCCAAAGCCAGCCGTATTTAGCCATTAACGATATAAAATCAGCATGACGCCGCTGTTGTTATTGTTTTAAACGCAGTGGTTGCTGATTAAATGCAACACCATCCCAGCCGCTTCGCATAAAGTTACGGATGTTCACATGATCAGCGCCTTTAGGATCAGCGAGTACTTCCTCATAGAAGTCGCCAAATAAAAATAAGGTTTGTGGTTCAGATAACTGATGCAGTAAACCAAAAGCCAGTATTTTACAGGCACCGACATTCTCACCGGCCGGATTGTGCAACTCACCGTTTTTAAAGTCACATGGCTCAAAATGGTACATCAGGTCAATAATGCCAATACTTTGCTCAAAACTAATGGTTTCAGGCTCGGTACTTAACTGAATAAAAAAGCGCTCTAACATTGCAACTCCTGCGTTGAACCGGCCTCGCTGGCCGCTGTTATCCTGCCCGGACACGCTAGCACTGATAGTAAGCCGCAGTAAAGCGAACTGCAATACCACTTACCGCGCCCGGAGATAAAATTAGCCTTTAGTTGCGGTATGGCCAGTTTTAAGCAGCAGTGTTGGTATACTCTTGTCATCTGAAACTTATCGTGCTGGTTTATGTTAAACATAGAAACTGCTCCTGTCAGACAGCTGGAGTTACGTTATCAGCCGCCGTTAGCGTGGGACAACATGCTGGCATTCTGGCAGGCGCGCACCTTGCATCAAGTAGAATGGGTTAATGCGGGATGTTATGGCAGAACGTTTACCTATTTGCAGCAACCGGGCTGGTTTGAAGTTGAACCCGGCACAACCCATAGCCTTACTTTGAGATTGCACTGGGCTGGCTCAGAAGGGTTAGGCACATTGGTTCAGCAGCTGCGCCGGTTGCTGGACTTAGACGCCAGCATGCTGCAAATTGAACAGCAACTGGCTAGCCATCCGTTATTTAAAGGCCAGCTGATCAATGGTCTGCGGATCCCAGGCCTGTGGAACCAGTGGGAAGCCGGTGTCAGAGCGATCCTTGGTCAACAAGTTAGCGTAGCCGGTGCAAGGACCCAGCTTAATCGTCTGGTTCAGGCACTGGGGGCCCCTGTTTCTGACAACAAACTGTTGTTTCCTTCGCCACAAGCTGTGCTGGCGAGCGACTTACAGATGATTAAAGTTCCTGCGCTGCGCCGGCAAACCTTGCGCGATCTTGCCGCTTTTGTGCTGGCTGAGCCTGATGCAGCAGCTGAGCGCTGGCTGACGATTAAGGGCATTGGCCCATGGACTATTAATTACGCAAGAATGCGCGGCCTGGGTGACAGTGATATCTGGCTTGCTGGCGATTTAGGTATTCAAAAAGCATTGGCCAGAACAGAAAACACTGCAACAAACACGGATACCCTCGCACCGTGGCGAAGCTATGCTACTTTTCAGCTCTGGTTACAAAAAGGAGAATAAAATGTTTCAGCAAACTATCGACAGCCCGTTGGGCGACATGCAAATTTTTGCCAACGAGCAGGGCTTACTCAGGGTAACCCTTGGCAAAATAGTCGCCACCCCTGATGCTTCATCAGCCCTGACCAGGCTTGCGGCTGAGCAGCTTGAGCAGTATTTCTACGGTGATTTAACCACATTTAACCTGCCACTGGCAGCGACCGGCACGCCGTTCCAGCAACAAGTCTGGCAGGCGCTTTGCCAGCTACCTTATGGCACAACCTGCAGCTATGCCAGCATTGCCGACAGCATTGCCAAGCCCAAAGCAGTAAGAGCGGTTGGAGCAGCAAATGGCAGAAACCCGCTGGCAATTGTGGTGCCGTGTCACCGGGTAATAGGCGCCAATGGAAGCCTTACCGGCTACGCTGGTGGCCTGCGCAATAAAGCCTGGTTATTGCAGCATGAGCAACGTCTTAAGCTGCAACATTAATCTGCAGCCAGAAAAAAGCCGGGCAACGCCCGGCAAACCTGCAAGCAAAAACATGACTGAGATAAACAGTACTTAACTGAATTGTACTTAGAACTGGTAAGACACACCAAAGCGGAACTCGTTTTTGGTATCACCACTATTAAGCGCTAAATTGCCACGAACAGCCCAGGCCGGCGTCAAAAAGTAGGTAATACCGCCCGCTAAACTGCCATGCTCATCAAAAACCGTGTGATAGGTCGCTTCGCTGTACAACTCAACTTGTGGGGTTAACGGGTGACGAATACCTACACCTGCATAGGCGCCGGTTTCATCGGCATCACCAGACCAGTTCTCCACGCCACCCAACAGATACGTTTGAGTATCAGCTGAAAATCCCAGTGAAGTACCCAGAATGTAATTCAAACCCGCTTTCAGCTGATTGGCATCAAAAGGACCGTTTGATAAGCGGGCATAGCTGGCATCAGCTATCCAATTGCGATTCAACCGAAAAGATCCCTCAATGTAGGGGCCATCGCCAGCGGCATCGGTGTAACCCGCACCAACATAATCCCAAACCGGGTTAGCTTTAGCGGTTGCGCTTATTGTCATTGCCACCAGAACTGATACTGCTAATACTTTTTTCATCTTTAATACTCCGTTACTTTTTTAAATCAAGTGACTGATTTTTATGTCAAGTGACTGTCGCAATACGGCAGACATCTTAGCCTGACAGACTTAACAGCGGCTGAACTTAACTTTGCTTCGCTTAATCTTTCAGGTTTTTCGAAAGAAGTGCGGCGTAAATTGGCATTTTATATTCTGTTTAGTTGCGCTTTAATAGCACGATAATTGATTGCTCGTCAGGAGAGCATTATGAAAAGTCGCAATATTGTGCAGATAATTGCCGCCGTAGCGGTGTCAGATGGTGCTGGCGTGAAAATTAAGCGCAGTCTGGGCCTTAACCCCCAGCTGCGATTTGACCCATTTCTGATGCTCGACTGTTTTGGTTCTGAACAGGCTGACGATTATATTAAGGGATTTCCAGCGCATCCACATCGCGGTTTTGAAACCGTGACTTATATGCTGGACGGTCATATGTTGCATGAAGATCACCTGGGTAACCAGGGGCATTTAAAAAGCGGCGGAGTACAATGGATGACCGCAGGTCGCGGTATTATTCATTCTGAAATGCCGCAGCAAGAGCAAGGCATGATGCGCGGTTTTCAGCTGTGGTTAAACCTTCCTGCAACCGAAAAAATGAAGCCTGCAGCCTACGTGGATATTAGCCCGGAGCAAATACCGCAATATCACCCGGCAGAGGGGATCGAAGTAAAAGTGATTGCCGGCAATTTTCGCTTTGGCAAAGACAACGTTTCCGGTCCGATTAATGGCTTAAGCACAGAGCCTCAATTCTATGACATCAGGCTGAAGACGGGTACTGAGTTAACCGTTGCCCTGCCCGCTGCTCATCATGCCATGCTGTATCCCTTTGATGGCGAGCTTGCGGTAAAAAAAGATGACAGCCTGCAGCAATTAAAAACGCACCACGCGGGTTTACTAAGCGAAGGGGACAGCGTCACGCTGCGTGCTAACACTGACGTAAGCCTCATTTTACTGGCTGGAAAACCCATTGGCGAACCCATCGCACAATATGGCCCCTTTGTTATGAATACGCCGGCCGAAATTGAGCAGGCTATCCGCGATTATCAGCAAGGCCAACTCACTGCAGCTGGCCCGGCAGGTCAAATTAAGCTTAATACGCCTGCATAAACAGAGGATTTTCTGACACAGGGCCTTTATACTAGCGCTTTTAAGTGTAGAGGCCCTGTTATGAAACGCTTTGGTATTATCGGTGCAATGGAACCGGAAGTTGCTTTACTGAAACAGCAACTGAGTAAGGTAACAACCGAACAAATCGGCAACTACGTGTTTTATCGTGGCAACCTGGCGGGCAACGAGACCGTGATTGTGCAATCCGGGATTGGTAAAGTGGCTGCGGCCGTGGCAACGACCTTACTCATCGATCATTTTAAGCCTGATTGCGTTATCAATACCGGCTCAGCAGGCGGCTTTGACCCAGAACTGAGTGTCGGCGATATCGCCATTGGCACTGAAGTACGCCATCATGATGTTGACGTGACGGCATTCGGTTACGAGTATGGTCAGGTACCTCAAATGCCACCGGCTTATATCGCCCATCCACAACTGGTAAGTGCCGCTGAACAAACCATTAGTAGTCTGGGTTTTTGTAAAACCAAGAGCGGCCTCATTACCACTGGCGACAGCTTTATGTGTGACCCACAGCGGATAGCACAAACCCGTGAGCGTTTTCCCACTATGCTGGCGGTGGAAATGGAAGGGGCAGCCATTGCGCAGGTGTGTCACATGCTAAATACTCCTTTTGTGGTGATTAGAAGCCTTAGTGATATAGCCGGAAAAGAGTCACCGATATCGTTTGATGCCTATCTTGAAATCGCTTCGAAAAACAGTTCAGCGATGGTAGTCGCGTTGTTAAACCAATTGAGCAACGTAAGTTTACAATGATGCCGTGGCTTGAGGCCATGCCTGCCTGGCCAGGTATGGCGTTAATTGCGCTGCTGCTAAGCCGGCTGATGGTATTGCCGGGTACCAGAGTACCGTTTAGCGCCTTTGCGCTAATACTGCAACGTCTGGCTAAAAAAGTGCATCCGGATATCACCCGCAGTCACTTTCAGCAGCAGTTATCCGGCACTCTGGCACTGCTGCTGGTAGTGTTGCTGCCGCTGGCTATCACCTATGGTTTCTATCTGCTATCAGAACTGCCATTGGTATTAGATGCCATTATTCTTTATTTCTGCCTCGGTAGCCGGCTTAGCCTGCAGCAAGGCGCTAGCGTGGCGTTCAGTTTACAACGCCAGCAGCTTACCCTTGCCAAAGAGCAAGCTGCCCCCCTATTGCTGCGGGATCGCCAGAATTTATCAGCAATGGGCTTAAGTAAAGCCTGTATTGAAAGCCTGCTGCAGCAACAGGCGGCCAATCTGGTGGCCACGTTATGCTGGTTTTTAATGGGTGGTGGCTTGCTGGTTCTGACCTATACCCTGCTGCAAACCGCCGCGCGCCAGTGGAATAGTAAACTGCCCCACTACCGCTACTTTGGCCGCGGGGCAGCGCGCTGTTATCAGCTGGCATTAGCACCTGGCCTTATAATTTCTGCTCTGTTACTAGCCATTCAAACAGGGATTGGCAGAGCTTGGCGTAATTATCGTCAGGCCGACACGCTTTTTTACTACTGGCCCAGCCGCCTCTTGCTGGCTGCAGGGGCCGCTGCGCTTGGCGTTAAACTGGGCGGCCCGGCGTATTACGATGCGCTTAAAACACCCAGACAGCGGTTTGGTGACGGAGTAGAACCCGCCAGCAAAGACATTTTACGGGCTATTCTGCTGATTAACGCCCAGCAAACTGCATTAATTATCTTACTTAGCAGTATGTTAGCTTTATATATTGCCCGCATATTATTGCTGATATAAATAAGATAGGTTATATACTCTGCAGCTTGCACTGAGCACTAGACATGGTAGGTGTTGTCGGTATAAGGTCTGTCACAGCAAGATGGCTGTAGCACTAATAATAATCATACAAAGCTGCCAGGTTGGAGAGATTACGTGATATTCAGAGTTGATCTGTTGTCTGAACATATCAGGTTCTTAGCCAGAACGCTGACGTTTAGCCTGTTGTTGATCTTATCTGGCCAGAGTCTGGCACAACCCCCCTTACTGCAACCTCTGACACCCGACCAAGGCCTTTCCCAGGGCACCGTTAACAACCTGATGATCGACAGTAATGGCTTTTTATGGTTGGCTACCGAAGGCGGTCTGAACCGGTTTGATGCGAATAAAGTGAGGCAGATGTCGACAGAAGAGTATGGCTTAGAGGACATAGCATTTGTCAAAACTATTGAAGATAAGCAAGGTAGAATTTGGGCCGCCGCGACCTATATAGGCCTGTATTTATACAATTCTCAGAACAGTACATTTGAGCTTTTTCTGGCAGTCAATGACACCACTGAAGATATCGATTACAACTATATCGTTGATGTTATTGATGAAAACCAAGACTATTTATTAATAATAATTAATGACCAGGTGCACCGGGTCAATAAAAACTCCGGCCAGACTTCACTATTACTGACGCTCAAAGAACACAATGCTTCGGATATTTGGCTTAGAACCTTTTTACTGCACAACAATTTTTTATATATTGGGGCCTCTGATGGCTTGATTCAGTATCATCTTCTCTCGGCCAGTTATCAGTACATTCCCTATCTTGATGCTCAGATTGCCAGTGACGACCAGCGACATGTCAAGAATTTAAGTATCGCAGCGGATCGCTTGTACATTGGTACAGTTGAAGGTCTCTACAGTCTGAGCCTGGCTGATTTAGAAAAAAGTGGTGATGTCACTGATTTGCCACTGCAACCTCAACGGCATATTGCTGACTATAATATCTGGCAAATGCACTGGCTGGATACCGAAGCCCTGATTGCAACCGACCTTGGACTTTTTAGCTTCAATAGCACTGATAATACCTTACAACGTTTAATGCGTTTTAGTGACAGTGAACATGGGGTATATGACGATAACATTATCGACCTGGTGGCTGATAAGTTTGGAGGGTACTGGCTGGCGTCTCGCGACAATGGAGCCTTTTACTGGCACCCCCGTTCACTGGCGTTTGAGCACATCAGTCGTCAGACTACCCTTGGCAAAAATCTTAGCAACGACAAAATTTATCAACTGGCGGCAGATGCAGATGATAATTTATGGATTGGTACCAGTAATGGTTTAAATAAATTAAATGTGGCTACTGGCGTCACCAGCCAGTATTTTGTTGCTGACCACAGCAAAGATGTTTGGCATTCCGGTACTATTGAACAGGTTTTCTTAGATCCTAACAACCCCGGATGGTTATGGTTTGTCTCAGCAGCCGGTTTAAATCTGTTCGATACGGCCAGCAATACATTATTGACGCCACCGTTAGCAGACGAGAATGATCGAAAGTTATTAGGAAGCACCAGTTATTATTACTTTCTTGACACTGGTTTTAACCAGAACCAGCTTTATTTCAGCTCCGCAGGTAAGATATACCGCTATACCCCAGCCACGGGCGAAATAATAGAGCTAGAAATTTTCCAGCAATTACCCATGCGCTATTTTGAAGGGATTGTCGGTGCTTTACCTGGCAAGCCCGACGAGCTGCTGGTCACTGCTTCAGACCAGCTATGGGTATATAACAGCAAGTTTAATACCTTACGGCTGGTGTTCCAGCACAGCCCCTACTTGCCAGAGCTGTTCCGGATTGCCGATCAGATGGTGCTTGATGACTATGGTATTCTCTGGCTCGGCATGAACAGCATTGGCCTGCTGGGTTTTAACAGTGAAACAATGGAATTAAAGCATCATTTTAGCTCTAAGGATAAGCTGGAAGCAGAGCAGGTTTATGCTTTGCAAAAAGACCCCGCTGGCAATATCTGGTTTTCCTCTCATCGCGGCTTAAGCCGGCTTAACCCGGATTCCCTGCAGATAGAACACTTTACTAAAGCAGATGGCTTAAGAGTGCATGAATTTAACGGCGGTGCCTCTACGGTGTTACCTGATGGCCGCATTGCATTTGGCAGCATGCGCGGTATCACGCTGGTCGATCCGGTTAAATTAAGTAGTGCTGAGCCAAAACCCAAGGTCAATATTACTGACATCGGCATTTTGGACGGTGATTTCAGCGAACGCAGTGGCATTCTTAACAATCAGCATTTTCAATTAAGCCATGAAGATTTAGGTATCGAACTGCAATTTAGTGCCATGCACTTTCGGGACAATCATAAAATGCGCTACCGCTTCTGGCTGGAAGGGCGTGAAAAGCTGAATTTTCCTGAGCAGCAAGCCAATAGTGTGGTGTTCCCAAGGCTGCGAAGTGGTCACTATCAGTTTAATGTTGTCGCTATTACCCCTCATACCGGGCTGGAAAGTGATGTTAGCTCTATTAGCCTGTACATTGCCCCGCCACCCTGGCGTTCTCCCTGGGCGTTGACATTTTATGCCCTGATTTGTCTGGCATTGCTGTATCATTTGTATCGACTGCGCCGTGAGCAGCAGCGAATTATTTATGAAGCTCACCAGGAAGTGTCGACCAGTGAACAACGGTTAAAGCAAGCCCTGGCTTCTGTCGATAGTGGTGCTTTTGAATGGCGTGCCGACAAAAACAGCTTATATGGATCCAGAATGCAATTGATGCTGGGTTATGGCGAGCAGATGAATACGATTACCCTGCAACAGCATCAGTCGCTTATTCATCCGGAAGATCGTGAGAATTATCTGCAGCAATGGCAACGTTTTTTGCAACATCCCAATGGTAACTTCGATCTCACTTACCGTTTAAAGCATAAAAATGGCCAATGGTTATGGTTTCGCGATCAGGGCCGGGCGACGGCGCTCGATAGCAATGAGCGGGCTATCAGCGTGAGCGGTACGTATAGCAATATTACCGAAACCCGCGCCAATATGGAAAAGGCGAAACTGTTTGGCGAGGCATTTCAGCAAACCCGTGATTGGGTGGTCATTTTAGACAGTAAACAACGGGTCATTGCAGCAAACCAGTCATTCTCTGTGGCATTTGGCAGTGTTGAGCAGTACCTGGATAACCCGCGAACACACCATCTGGGAATTAGCCTGGTTCGCCGGCGCTTTTATACCAAATTGCTACAAGAATTGTCCGCCGGCGCGCATTGGCAGGGTGAAGAGCAGGTTATTACGCCGGAAGGGCGCGAACGCCCCACCCTGATTAATATCAGTGCCATTGGCGAACAGCAGCAGGTCGCATTTTACGTACTGGTGTTTACCGATATTACCGCGCAGAAAATGGCTGAAGAAGAGCTGCGCTATCTGGCTAACTATGACGCGTTAACCGGCTTGCCAAACCGGGCGTTGTTAATGGACCGGATATTACACGCAATGGAGCAATCCCGGCGTGAGAAAAAAGCGCTGGCATTGTGCTTTATCGACTTAGATAAATTTAAACAGGTCAATGACTCACTCGGCCATGATATTGGTGACTTACTGCTAAAAGAAGTGGCACGGCGGCTTGGCTTGTCCTTGCGTGAGCGGGACACCGTGGCGCGGCTTGGCGGCGACGAATTTGTGGTGTTACTGGAAGGCTATCGTCGCGGTGAAAACGTCAGCATGGTAGCACGTAAAATGTTATCCGTGGTCAGTGAGCCGATGCAGCTGGGGCCGCACACCGTTGGCGTCTCACCCAGTATCGGTATTGCCTTGTATCCGGATGACGCACTGACCGCGCAGGAACTGCTGAAACATGCTGACGTGGCCATGTATCACGCCAAAGAAGCAGGCCGCAATAACTTCCAGTTTTTTACCACCGAAATGAACGAAAAAGCGCATATGCAGCTGGCGCGCGAAACACGGCTACGTAAAGCGCACCAGAATAACGAGTTTTTCAATGTGTATCAGCCCATTGTTGACAGCAGTAAACAGCAAATGGTCGGGGCTGAAGTACTGATGCGCTGGCACAGCGTTGATGGAATTGTTTCTCCGGTCGAATTTATTCCACTGGCAGAGGAATTACGCCTGATTGTTAGCATGACACAGCAGTTACTGGAACGAGCGCTGGCCGATTTAAGTCAGTGGCGTCAGTATGGCATCGACATTTATTTGTCTGTAAATCTGTCTACTCAGCATCTGGAACAAAGCAATCTGGCCAGCCATACTGCAACATTGCTGAATAAATACAAACTGCCTGCCAGTTGTCTGCGATTTGAAGTGACAGAAAGCGCCCTGATGAATGATCAGCAAAGTGCCATTGAAACCATGCTGGCATTAAGTGCCCTGGGTATTCAGTTAGCGCTAGATGATTTTGGTACAGGTTATTCGTCGTTAAAATATTTAAAGCAACTGCCGATAGATGCCATAAAAATTGACCGTAGTTTTGTCAGTGATATTGGCATTGATAAAAGCGACGAGACCATCATTGATGCCATGCTGAGTATGGCCAGCAGCCTGGGCATGTATTGTGTAGCAGAGGGAGTTGAGACCGAAGCGCAACTGGCGTTTTTTACTGAACGGCAATGCAGCTTAATTCAGGGCTATTTTTACTCAAAACCACTGACAGCAGCACAAATTCCGCCGTTTTGGCAGCAGCGCTAAGCTGCGGCGCTATGGCTTGATAAGATAAGCTGGCAGCGTGCTGCGACCAAAATGTGCCGGCGACTCGTTTGCCCCGGCACAGGCCTGCTATACTGCGCAGCCATACTACCCCGCTGCCAGGACTGTTATGCAACCTCACCTGCTTAAAGGCGCCCTGCTGTTACTCTTGGCTGAAGCCTGCTTTGCCGGTATTGGCGCTGTGGTGAAATACAGTAGCGACATGGCCAGCGAAGTACAAATTGTGTTTTTTCGTAACTTGTTTGCACTAGTACTGATGTTGCCTTTTCTATACCGGCACGGCTTTGCTATGCTGAAAACCCAGCGTTGGTACCTGCATGTAAGCCGGGCGCTGACCGGCCTGATTTCCATGTACTGTTTCTTTTATGTGCTATCAAAATTACCGCTGGCCCAGGCCATGATGGTGATTATGTTATCCCCTTTTATCGTGCCAATACTGGCGCGTTTCTGGCTGAATGAGCGGCCAAGCCGCATTACCCGTTTTGGCATTGCCCTTGGCTTTATCGGGGTTATTCTGGCCCTGCCAAGCCCGGATCCCAGTCTAAATCTGGTGTTACTGCTGGCGCTTTTTGCGGCATTTTTAGTTGCCATTACCAAAACCACCATCAGAGCAATGGCCAGCACTGAATCGGCGGTGCGCATCGTGTTTTATTTTTCCCTGCTAACGGCCGTGCTCTCTGCCATACCGGTGCCTTTTTACTGGCAACCTCTTGGCAGCGACGTGTGGCTGGCCTTTGCGGCAATGGGTGTGCTCGCCGCTGTTGGTCAGTTAGCTATGACCAGTGCCTTTGCCGTTGCCCCTGCCAGTGATATTGGCATGTGGACCTACAGCAGCGTGCTGTTCGCCGGTGCTTTTGGTTATTTATTCTGGCAAGAGCCGGTAACCTTAAGCTGGCTGGCTGGGGTGATTATTATTTTTTATGCGGGTTACGTTACCACCCGCCAGCGCCTGTTTTAGTTGCCGCGGTAACGCGCGATAGTAAGTAAAACGGCTAAGAACAAAGCTTTTGCCAACGAGGCTGGCACTGCGGCGCCGAACAGGCTAAAATACGCTCCCTTTTTCAGACGCGACAACACAGGTAACGACCACCAATGGGCAAAAAACTGCACATTAAAACCTGGGGCTGCCAGATGAATGAGTATGACTCTTCAAAAATGGCAGACCTGCTGGATGCAACACATGGCTACACCCTGACCGACGAGGCAGAAGATGCAGATGTTATTCTGCTCAATACCTGTTCCATCCGGGAGAAAGCACAGGAAAAAGTGTTTCATCAACTGGGTCGCTGGCGTCCACTTAAAGAAAAAAATCCGGATTTGATTATCGGGGTTGGTGGCTGTGTTGCCTCACAGGAAGGTAAAGCGATTCGTGAGCGCGCGCCTTTTGTTGATATTGTATTCGGCCCGCAAACCTTGCACCGCCTGCCAGAAATGATTAACGCCGTTAAGGGCTCCCATTCACCGGTAGTGGATGTATCATTTCCTGAAATAGAAAAATTTGACCGTCTGCCTGAACCTAAAGCAGAGGGTCCGACGGCCTTTGTCTCAATTATGGAAGGCTGCTCGAAATACTGCACCTTCTGTGTTGTGCCCTACACCCGGGGAGAGGAAGTGAGCCGGCCGTTAGACGACGTATTATTCGAAGTAGCCCAATTAGCGGCACAGGGCGTGCGTGAAGTTAACCTGCTGGGTCAGAACGTTAATGGCTATCGCGGTGACACTCATGATGGCAATATTTGTCATTTCTCAGAATTGTTACGCTTGGTGGCCGCGATTGATGGTATAGACCGGATCAGGTATACCACCTCGCACCCGATTGAATTTAGTGATGACATTATTGAAGTGTATCGCGA
Source organism: Arsukibacterium sp. UBA3155 (assembly GCA_002364615.1). Classification (GTDB taxonomy): domain Bacteria; phylum Pseudomonadota; class Gammaproteobacteria; order Enterobacterales; family Alteromonadaceae; genus Alishewanella. The sequence goes on from DEYP01000025.1 coordinate 121,342, forward strand.
CGTACCGGAACTGGTTGACCATTTACATTTGCCGGTGCAATCAGGCTCTGACCGCATTTTAAATTTAATGAAACGTGGCCACACTGCACTGGAATACAAAGCGCAAATTCGTAAGCTGAAGAAAATCCGGCCAAATTTAAGTATGTCATCCGACTTTATTATTGGTTTTCCCGGTGAAGACGATGCTGACTTTCAAGCCACCATGGACCTGATCCAGGCGATAGACTTTGATATGAGCTTCAGCTTTATCTACAGCGCACGTCCGGGCACACCAGCGGCAGATTTACCAGATGATGTCAGTGAAGAAGCAAAGAAGCAGCGCTTATATATTTTGCAGGACAGAATTAACCAGCAGGCGCTGAAAATTGCCCGCAATATGCTGGGTACGGAGCAGCGAATATTGGTTGAGGGGCCATCAAAAAAGAATATTATGGAACTGACCGGCCGCACTGAAAACAACCGGGTCGTTAATTTTGAAGGTTCGCCAGAAATGATTGGCCAGTTTGTCGACGTTAAAATTACCGACGTTTTCAGCAATTCATTACGTGGTGAATTACTGCGCACCGAGACTGAAATGGGCCTGCGCCGGGAAGTTGCTCCAGCCCAGATATTAGCCAGACAACCTAAAGCAGACCCTTTAGGTGTAACCACTTTTACGCCCTGAACCGGCCTTAACCGCGAGTGCACTATTGAACACTGACAACCTGAATGTAACTGAACTGGTACTGGAACCGGCCGACAATAACAGATTAAGCCTGTTGTGCGGCCCTTATGACGATAACTTAAAACATATTGAACGGCGTTTGCTGGTTGATATCAGCTATCGGGATAACCTGTTCAAAGTTGCCGGACCGGATGTTAATGTTGCCGCTGCTGCAGATATTCTGCGCCAGTTATTTCAACTTACCCGCGGTAATAAGCAACACGCAGAAGCCATTACCCCGGAGCAGGTGCATCTGACCATCAGTGAGAACTTTGATATTCAGTATCAACATGATCACGGCAGTACCGGCGATTTCAGCCTGAAAACCAAAAAAGGCTTAGTTAAAGCCCGTAACCCGAATCAGGCCAGCTATGTGGCCAATGTGCTTCGCCATGATGTGTGTTTTGGGATCGGTCCGGCGGGCACCGGCAAAACCTATCTGGCGGTAGCCTGTGCCGTTGATGCGCTGGAAAGCGGTCTGGTAAAACGCATTGTGTTAACCCGCCCCGCCGTGGAAGCCGGTGAAAAACTCGGTTTTTTACCTGGCGATTTGGCGCAGAAAGTCGACCCTTACCTGCGCCCTTTGTACGATGCATTGTTTGAGATGCTTGGCTTTGAAAAAGTGGAAAAGTATCTGGAGCGTGGCGTAATAGAGATTGCGCCGCTGGCGTATATGCGCGGCCGGACCCTGAACGATGCCTTTATTATTCTCGATGAAAGTCAGAATACCACGACAGAGCAGATGAAAATGTTTCTAACCCGTATTGGTTTTAGTGCCAAAGCGGTGATAACCGGTGACATTACTCAGGTTGACTTACCTCGTGGTCAGTATTCCGGTTTAAAACATGCGATTGATGTGCTAAGCGAGGTGGCTGAAATCAGCTTTAACTTTTTTAACGCCAAAGATGTGGTGCGTCACCCCATCGTTCAGCGTATTGTCCAGGCATATGAAAGCCACGAAGCCGAAAAGCTCAGGAACACCGCCGAACAATGAGTACCATCCTTGATTTGCAACTGGCCAGTGATACTGCCGGCATTCCGCAGCAGGCCGACTTTCAGCGCTGGCTTAACGCTGCGGTGCATCCCTTTCAGGCCGGGGCTGAGGTTACCGTGCGTATTGTCGATAACGCAGAAAGCCAGCAGCTTAATCTGCAGTACCGCAGTAAAGATAAACCGACCAATGTGCTGAGCTTTCCTTTTCAGGCACCGCCAGGAATTGAGCTGCCGTTACTTGGCGATCTGGTTATCTGCGCCCCGGTAGTGCAGGCCGAAGCATTGGTACAACATAAAACAGCTACCGACCACTGGGCCCATATGGTTGTGCACGGTTGCTTGCATTTGTTGGGATTTGACCATATAAATGACGACGATGCGGCAGAGATGGAAGCGGAAGAAATTCAAATTCTGGCCGGTCTTGGCATCAATAATCCCTATTTATTGGATGATAACTAGGTTTCTTATTACTAATGGAGCATAAGTTCACGAATGAGTGACGACAACCCCCACTCTAGCCGCGGTTCTGCCGGCAAAACCTGGTTAGAGCGTATCGCCAGTATTTTTAGTGCAGAGCCACAGGATATATCAGACCTGGAAGATATCATAAGCGAAGCGGCAAGAGGCGAGCTTATCGATAGTGACACCAAAAGCATGCTGCAAGGCGTGCTGGACGTATCAAAAATGCGGGCCCGCGACATTATGGTGCCACGCTCGCAAATGGCGACCATCGATATTGAACAACCGGTCAGCGCGTTCTTACCTATCTTACTTGAAAATAACCACAGCCGTTATCCGGTTGTCAACGAAGACAAAGATCACGTTGAAGGTATTCTACTGGTTAAAGACTTATTGCAATATGCCCTGGATCCGAATCAGACAGACTGGCATATCGGCGAGTTTTTACGCCCGGCAGTGATAATTCCCGAAAGTAAGCGGGTAGATGCGTTACTGAAAGAATTCCGACAAAAGCGCTACCATATGGCAATTGTGGTTGATGAATACGGCGGCGTATCCGGCCTGGTCACCATTGAAGATATTCTGGAACAAATCGTCGGCGAAATTGAAGATGAACACGACGATGAAGAAGATAACGATATTAAAAAAATGGCCTCCCGCGTATTTCAGGTGAGCGCCCTTACCCCGCTGGATGAATTTAACGAAAGCTTTGGTACCGGTTTTGACGAAGAAGATGCCGATACCATTGGTGGTATTGTGCTACATGCGTTTGGACATATGCCTGAGCGGGGCGAAAGTATTCAGCTGGGAGATCTGACCTTTAAAGTCAGTAAAGCCAATAGCCGGCGCTTACTGCAATTGCAGGTAATTAAAGCCAAGCAAAGCGTTGTTACTGAGGATAACGGATCATAATTACCGTCACCCAAACTACCCGCAAAGTTAAATCGGTCGCGGCTGCGCTGTTGCTCACCGGCGCCGGGGCGCTGAATACCCTGGCGTTTGCGCCCTTCACTCTGTGGTGGCTGCCTTTTTTCACCCTGGCAATCTTAGTGTTAGTGATCGGTCGGGTCAGCCATTGGCGCCAGGCGCTGTTTGCTGGCTTTTTCTATGGTGTTGGCTGGTTTGGTGTTGGTATTAGCTGGGTGCATGTCAGCATTGATCAGTTTGGCGGTTTACCGCTGATTGCCAGCCTGGGTTTAATGGCCTTGCTGGTGAGCTATCTGGCATTGTTCCCGGCACTTGCGGCGCTGCTTACATACTGGTTTACGCTAAAACGGCACAATGGAAAACGGCTTGCCGCTCTAACATTTGCCGCGCTTTGGGTTAGCATTGAATGGTTGCGCAGCACCCTGCTCACTGGTTTTCCATGGTTATCTCTGGGCTACAGCCAGACTAGTGCAGGCTTAGCCGACTTTGCACCAATAATTGGCGAAACCGGTATCAGCTTTATCCTGGCAGCCAGCGCGGCAGCATTAGCCCGCCTGTATCAGGGCGGCCCGGTATTATCCCGGGTTGGCCCGGCAGTAGTGGCAGGGGTAATTATGCTAAGCGCCCCTTTACTGCAACAGTTCAAAGGCTGGGATTACCAGAGCAACAGCGTCAATATTGTGATGGTGCAAGGCAATATAAAGCAGGATTTACGTTGGCAACCTGAGCAGGAGTGGCCAACCATGCTTAAGTATCTGGACCTGACCCGACCGCATTTCGCCGAAGCCGATATTGTGATCTGGCCTGAAGCGGCCATACCGCAACTGGAACCGATGGCTGAAGCCTTTCTGGATAACCTGAACAAAGCGGCTTTTTATAATGATGCCGCACTGATCACCGGAATACTGGACTATAACCTTTCAACCGAGCAAGCCTGGAACAATTTAATCGTGCTTGGCAAAGACACGGCCGGTGCAACGGAAGGCCAATACTTTTATGGCCATGCTAATCGTTTCAGCAAACACCATTTATTGCCCATTGGCGAATTTGTTCCTTTTGAGCAATGGCTGCGTCATCTGGCACCCATTTTTGATCTACCCATGAGCTCCTTTACCCGCGGCAGTTATGTGCAGCCTAATTTACTGGCGAATGATTATCAGCTGTTAAGTGCCATTTGCTTTGAAATTGCTTTTCCGCGCCAAATTCGCGCCAACTTTACCACTGACACCGATTTTATTCTGACCGTCAGCAACGATGCCTGGTTTGGAGACAGCATCGGCCCCCACCAGCACTTGCAAATAGCCCAGATGCGGGCCCGCGAGTTTGGCCGGCCGGTGTTACGTGCAACAAACAATGGCATCACCGCCTCTATTAAGCCCGACGGCACCATTGCCAAGCGGCTACCTCAGTTTAAAGAGGCCGTACTATCCGATACCCTAACCCTAAGCACTGGCCGTACCTGGTACAGTCGTTTTGGCGACTGGCCACTGGCTATCATTGTTGGCTTGGTGCTGCTTGGCACCTTAATCAACCTTCGTTTTACCAAACGTCAGCCTGACCCCTCTACTTTAAATCCACATTCCACCAACTTGCCTTCATCAGTAAAGCATCAGCGGTAAAGCAGCATTATTTACCTTTAAAAGAAACTAACGCTTCTAATTATTACATTTGGTTACATTTAAAACATTAACTAATTTCACAATAATTACACTTAACGGCTGTTTTCGGAAAGCTGACTTTTATTCTTTGCTTTACCTGTTTTTTTATGGCAAAACAAAGTGGTGTTAAACAATAAAGCAATGCGTTAAAGCGCCGACAGAGCGCGACAGATTACAAAAAATCAGCTGCAACGACTGATAAATCCAAAGGAAGTATTTGAATGAAACTAAATAAATTATCCACTATAGCTACCGCTACTTTGCTGGCAATGGGTGTTACAGCCGCTGCTGCCGCATCTGACAGAGTTATTATCCAGGTTGATAACAGCAAGAAAGGCGTGGTTAAAGCGCTTGCTAAACAGCTTGGCGGTGAAATTAAAGTTGACGCTGATGGTTTTATCGCCGCGCAGTTTAGCGGCAAATCGTTAAGTGAAATTAAAGGCCTGTTGAATAACCCACATATTAAGCTGGTTGAAGCCGATGTTCAACGCCACGCTATGGCGCTGTTCAACGATGATGCCGGTAATCCGGCAACTCAGCAATTAACCCCTTACGCAGTTTATCAGTCGCAGGCCAATCAGGTTGGTTTGAACTTAGGTAATACCAAAAAGGTGTGTGTCATCGACTCAGGCATTGCCCGTGACACCGGAGAAACCGGTGGTGGCAATAACGATTTCGACTGGTCAAATATTACGGGTACCAGCAATTCCGGCACCGGTGACTGGTTCCGTGATGGTGGCCCGCACGGTACCCATGTTGCCGGTACAATTGCAGCTGCCGATAATGGTATCGGTGTCATCGGCATGGCACCAGGCAACCCGATGCATATTATAAAAGTATTTAACGATGCAGGCTGGGGCTATTCCTCTGATTTAGCGTTCGCAGCGCAAAAATGTACTGAAGCTGGTGCCAAGATTATCAGTATGAGTTTAGGCGGTGGCGGTGCCAACAGCACTGAAGAAAACGCTTTTAACACCTTTACCAACAATGGTGGTTTAGTACTGGCAGCGGCAGGTAATGACGGCAATACCACCCGCTCTTACCCGGCAGGTTATGCTTCGGTAATGATGATCGGTGCTAACGATGCCAATAATAACATTGCTAGTTTTTCGCAGTACCCTTCATGTACAGTGACGTCTGGTCGTGGCAAAAATGCTACCACCACTACCAATGACGGTTTCTGTGTAGAAGCCTCTGCGGGCGGTGTGGATACCTTATCAACCTACCCGGCAGGCGGCACTTCAATGGTGACAGCAGTTGCCGACGGTGTTGGTTTTGCTGCAGCTCCTTCTGATAATACAGGTTCTTTGAACAACGCTACTTACCATATGGGTACAGCTCAAACTACTGATGCCGGTGCAAACGGTAAAATCTGTACAATTGACCGTGGTGTCGTCTCGTTTGCTGACAAAATTAATAACTGTGCAAACTCTGGTGGTATCGGCGCGATTGTAATCAACAACGTTGCTGGTGAAGGCCCGGTTTATATGGATGTTACCGGCGCCGCTAATATCCCGTCATACGGTGCAGCTTTAGAATCACGTAGCAACCTGGTAGGTGCTACTAACATTACTATTTCATCGTCAGCTAGCGACTATGGTTATATGAGCGGCACCTCGATGGCTACGCCGGCTGTTTCAGGTATTGCGGCGCTTGTATGGTCTAACTTCCCAAGCTGCAGCGGCACTGAAATTCGTAATGCCTTAAAAGCAACGGCACAAGATGCGGGCGCAGCGGGCAAGGACGTATACTTCGGCTACGGTATTGTGAAAGCGAAAGCGGCTTATGACTACCTGACAGCGAATGGCTGTACCGGTAGCGGCACTGGCGGTGGCGGCGGTGGTGGTACTGATCCAGAGCCAGAGCCATGTAAAGGCGGCCCAAGAAAATGTGGTTAATTATTTAACCCACTACTACTAGCCGGCATAATGCCGGCTTTTTATTAGCGCCAACCTGGCAAGTCTGATAGTTGCACCGCCTCATTCTCTTCAGACAGCTAGCCTGACTAAGCTGCACTGTTATTTTGCTGTGCTATTACTTTGCTTTGCTCATCGCCAGAAGATCCATTAGACTGAATGATAACGCTGTGTTTCAGGTGAAAATTAACCACTTATGATCGTTTTCTTCAGGTTAGTGCTGCTGGCATTATTGCTAAGCAACCCACTGTTACTCAGTCACGCCGAAACCGAATTTACCATTGTATACGCTGCTGAAATGGCAGAAGCGAATCATCCTGAAGCTAATTTTTCGCAACTGGCGACCTTATTACAGCAAGCTCGTCGCAAAAGTACACCCACCTTTTTTCTGTTTGGTGGCAGCAGTCTTGGCCCCAGCCCGCTTGGCTTTTTTGACCGCGGCGCGCATATAATAGATATTCTTAATAGTTTAGAACCAGACGCGATGGCAGTTTCGCACCGTGATTTTGCATTTTTGTCAGAAGAATTGTCACAACGAGCCTATGAGGCCGCCTTCCCCCTGGTGTTAAGCAACCTGTACGACCCGATGACAGAGGGTAATCTTGATGGCCTGGTAGACAGTATTCTGGTGCAGCAGGGTGACATTAAACTGGGTGTGATTGCGCTGGTCGCACCTTATGTTATTCAGCAATATGCGCTGGACAGATTACAGGTCACCCCCGCCGAGCAGGCTATTACCCTGCAGGCAGCAAAACTAAAAGCGCAGGGTGCGAACCTTGTGGTAGTAATGCACACGACCGAACTGGATTTTTTACCCGACTTGCTGGCAAAGGGCACTATTAACCTGGCATTTCGCAATAATTATGATGGTAAGCAACTGCTGCCCAACCAGCCCAATATTATCCTGCAACAGCAACTGAATCAGGCGGTAATTGTTGAGGCTAAATTAGATACTGATCTCAAGCTGGACAAGCTAAAGACCAGCTACATTGATTTGGCGACGTTACCAGCAGAGCCGGAGATAGCCAGAAAAATTGCTACGCACACTCAACGTTTGCAATTGTTATTGCAAGAACCCCTGGGACACACCGTGCTAGACTTTACCACCCGCCGGGATGACGTGCGTAACAGAGAGAATGCGTTTGCTAATTTTGTGGCCGATACCCTGAGAAACTACACTGATGCACAGCTGGCGTTTATCAACAGCGGCACCATCCGTGGGGTGAAAGATTACCCGGCGGGTACCTTGCTTACCCGGGGAGACATTCTGGCTGAACTACCCTTTCGCAATACGCCGGTGCTGCTGCAACTTAGCGGCCAGGATTTAGTCAGCATTTTTGAACATGGGCTCAGTGGCTTAGATAACCAGCGCGGATTCTTTTTACAGGTCTCCGGTTTTACGCTGCTTTTTGACAGTACTGCGCCAGCAGGTAACAGGGTTGTCAAACTGTTGGTTAATGGCGACCCCGTTATCAGCGATAAAATGTATAACGTTGCCACAGTAGAGTATCTGGCCGAGGGCGGTGATGGTTTTGAGATTTTAGAGAAACGCAGCAAACTGAATTTCTTTAACCCCAGCGATCGAAACATTGCAGATATTATTGCCGCCGCCATTAAAAAGCAGCAGACCATTACTCTGGTAACAGACGGCCGGCTGCACGATATCAGCCAGCAGGCTAAGCCATGAGTTCACCTTCTAAACGTTATTACTCCAGCGCCAGATTATTATTTGCTTCATTATTACTAAGCCTGCTGCTGTTTATTTTACTGAGTTTGATGTTTTATCATCGTCTGCACCAGGCGCAGCAAATTGTCAGCAGAGTTGCAGAACAAGGCATTCCTGCGGTACTGGAAGCCAGCCTGGTACACGATAAAGTGAAGGAACTTAATCTGCAATCAGAGCTATTACGCAATGCAGTCAGCCAGGCAGCAAGGGACAGAGCGTCACAGCAGATACGGCAGATTATTGTTCAGATAAGCAGTCTTGATCATCAGCAATATGTGCAACACCAGTATCAGCAACAGCGGCTGCAACTGATTGCTGATGAAGCCCGCGCTCTGGACATGCTGATTGCCGAGCGGCTGGTTCTGCAGCAGCAAAGCCGCAGCTGGCTGGACAAATTAAGTCAACTGCAACAACAGAGTCAGCAATTGAGAGCCAATCAGCCCTGGCTGCTAAGCTATTCAGGGTTACTACGTGATATTACCGCCCTGTACAGCATTGACCGCTTATATAACCTGCGCCAAAGTCGTACAGAACTAAATAAGGCGTTGGCAGGCAATAAAATAATGCTTAACCAGTTAAGCGCCACGGTACAACCAGCCGCACAAGTGCTGTACCAGCAACTGCTGGCTGCATTGATGTCTGAGCAAGGGATCCTGGCGCTACTAGAGGCAGAATTAAGCAATATTGCCAAAGCCACCGGCAAGGCAAACTTTTTACGCAGTCTGGTGACTGACTACGCCAGCGAAACCGAGCTTAATGCTTATCAGTCCGCGGCGTCACTGATGCAGTTAAGTCAGCAATCCTCGAATTCACTTGCCCGGCAAAACCGGTTAAGTGCCGCTCTGGCACTGGCCGCTATACTGTTGCTGCTGGCGATGATGTTTTATACCCAGAAACGGGTAATTCAGCGTTTAAAATTACTTAATGAAAAAGTGCAGGCTGGCACTGGTTTTACGGATGACGACCGTTTGTTCAGCAGTAATGATGAAATTGCAGACATTGCCCGTTCTTTTAACCAGTATAGTAATACTGGTTACGGCCCAGCAAACGGCATTAGAACGTCAGTCTTTAACGGATGGCCTGACTGGCATCGCCAATCGCCGCCACTTCGACGCCCATTTACACAGCGCCGTGGCAATGGCTAAAAGAATGAAACAGACGCTGGCAGTGATCCTGTTGGACGTTGACGACTTCAAAGCGTATAACGACAGCTACGGCCATCTTGCCGGTGATGACACCTTAAAAGCGATAGCAAACACCCTGGCAACCACCTTGCAGCGTCAGGTCGATCTGGTTGCCCGTTATGGTGGAGAAGAATTTGCCTGCGTCCTGCCGAATACCAGCCCGGAGCAAGCATTCATTATGGCGGAACAATTGCGACTGGAAATATTAGCCTTAATGCTGCCTCACCAGGCCAGTCCAACAGCCGGCTTTGTTACCATTAGCCTGGGTATCGCCAGCCTGAAACTGGGCCAGGACATCAGCGATAAAGTCTTGCTGAATCAGGCAGACAAAGCCTTATATCAGGCAAAAAGTCAGGGCCGAAACTGCACCGTCATGTTATAACTTTGGGGCTTAGCGGATCACCTTAACCCCTATTTCCAGTTCGACGCTCTGCTGCAGCTTTTGCTCAATACGCCGTTTTACCCGGTCCATAGTGGCATCGTCCACTGCACTGCCTGATACCAGGGTCAGGCTGATCCTAAGCGGCGTTCCAGGTCGGACACTCACATCCCGCAGTTTTACTTCTTCCAGCTCTAAGCCATCCAGCTGCTGCACTACCTGATGCTCTGCCACCATATGACCAAAGCCAATAGCCAGTGGAATACACAAGATAGCAGCCAGGATCAGGGTGAGTGCCAAACCGCGCTTCGCCCGGTGAAACGGGCTGTATCCCAGAAACATAAAGGTAATTACGGCGGCTAAAATTATTCCGACCAGGTTAGTCAGAAACAATAAGAAGGCGCCCCAGAACACCGTGAAATCGAGCCAACCAAGGCCAATACCGGCCACCGCTAAAGGCGGCACCAGCGCTACCGCTATCGCCACGCCAGCTAAGCTTTTCGCTACCTCTGCCCGCGCATGGGCATAGGCGCCGGCAATACCGGATATGACCGCTACTCCTAAATCAAGTAAGGTTGGGCTTATTCTTGCCGCTATTTCGCTGTTAATGGTTGTTAGCGGGATAAACCAGGTCGCTACCATGGCACAGCCCATGGCCAAACCGGTACCGACCGCAATGCTGCGACTGCTGATGAGCATTAAACTCACATCCTGACGCAGCGTACCCAGTGCCATTGAGACAATGGGCCCCATTAATGGCGCTAAGATCATCGCGCCAATGATCACCGGAGTAGAGTTAGCAAATAAGCCAAATACGGCCAGTAAGGTCGCCAGCACCATCAGGGTTAAATACGATGAGGACGCCTTTGCGCTCTCGCGCATCGCCATAAATAACTCTTTAAACTCGTCCGTTGCAGCATGATGGATCCATGGCAGCGGATAGGTCACTAATTCGCTCTTTGCTTTACCGGCAGGCAACGCTTTGGTTCTGACTGCTTCTTTGCTCTCTGTTTCAGCCTCTTCCAGTGCCAGATAGCGTCCCGGTGCCAGCAGCAATACCCTCGGCTCCACTTTCAAATGCAAGACACTGTTCTTTTCAATTAAACCATCATGGGTGTAACTGATCAGTTTTGGACTGCTGATCATCAGGCTACGGCTTTTAACATGGCCGACAAAAGACGGGGTGTTATTATTCCAGTAATCGCGTAAAAACAGCGAAGCAAATAAAAACCTGAGCATTTCAAACACACTTCGTGGTGCCAGTATCAACGCGTGTAACATACCATCGTTAACGCTGGAGTCCGCCACCAGCCGCCTTGACAATACCGAGCTGCGGCCATGCTCAACCACCACAATCCCCAGTGCGGCGGTATCAACAATTTTTTCTTTATGGGTGGTAATTTTAAAGGCGTTGAACGTTACCTTGCCAATACCTTTTACCAACCGGACAAACCGTTTAAGCCGCTTCGCCAGAGGCTCAGCCAGTGCTTCTCCCGGAGTTAAGGTTAATGCGTCACCTATTACCACCGAGTTAAATACCGGTACGTCGTTACATAACAGTAAATCAGCCTCGGTGGCGTTGTTGTTTAAGGCATCGGTTAGCGCCTCTTCCATTTTGCCGGCAATGCCAAAGCCATAACGGGCATGTTTCATTTCCGGGTGAGGGAGCAGCGCCAGGGTTAATTGCTGGCGCTGGATTTGCAGTACTAACTCGCGCAGTAGCTCGTCGCTCAGGTAGCATACTATACGACTACCGGCGATAAACCCGGCAGGCTGTTCAGGATTAAATACCTGAATTTTCAGCGCGGCAAAGCCCTCTCCTAACCGGGCACGCAATAACGGCAATAACTGCTGCTGTACCCGTTGCTCATCCAGATCGGCGTACAGCACCACAATGGGCTGGTCTGCGCGCGTGCTATTCATCCAGAGCACCATTAACCAGTTCGGCAATTTCAGCCAAACGTTGCATGGCCCGGCCATTAACCGATTTTTTCGGATACTGACCGCGTCGATTCAGCTCACCGGCTTCTTCACCGGTTAACAGTGCCAGTGCTTCATCGACGGTTCTCACCACATAAATATGAAACTTTTGCTCGGCTACTGCGGCTATCACTTCATCGCGCAGAACCAGATTAAGCTGATTGCTGGCCGGAATAATAACCCCTTGCTCGCCGGTCAGTCCGCGTGACTGACACAACCGGAAAAAGCCTTCAATTTTTTCGTTAACCCCACCAATTGCCTGCACCTGACCATGTTGGTTAATCGAACCGGTTACTGCCAGGCTCTGTTCAATGGGTATATCGGTTATGGCAGAAATAAGGGCGCACACTTCGGCCAGGGAGGCGCTATCACCATCAATATGGCCATACGACTGCTCCATCGCAATGTTGGCGCACAGTGTTAGCGGGAAATTGCGGGCATACTTAGCCCCGAGATACCCGGTCAGTAATAACACCCCTTTGGAGTGTATCGCCTTACCCAGTTCAACTTCCCGTTCGATATCAATAACCCCACTGGAGCCGGCAAATACGGTGGCACTGACCCTGGCCGGCGTCCCAAAGGCAGTATCACCAATCTCCAGTACCGTCAGACCATTAATTTTGCCGACCGCCATGCCGTCGGTATCAATTAAAATCTGGCCTTCCTGAATATCTTCAAGAAACCCCTCGCTGATGCGGCCGGTACGATGCTGCTTGCCCTGCAAGGCTTGCTGGACGTGAGTTTCATTCAGAATGTCGCTGTCGGCCTGGGCCGCGTAGTAACAGGATTCACGTACCAGCTCCAGTACATCAGCAAAGCGGGCTGATAGCTTGCGCTGGTGCTCTGCCTGCCGGAAACTGAATTGCAATAACTGGCGCAGACCGCACTGCGTTAGCTTGGTAATATTAAGCTGTTGCATTTGCAGCTGAATTTGCCGCGACATGTAGCTTAGTGTTTGTTCGTTATACGGCAGATAGTGCTCGAAATCAGCCAGTACTCTGAACAGCTCGTTAAACTCTTCGTCTACCTCCTGTACCAGATAATAAAGATCACGCGACCCTAACAGCACCACTTTGACGTTAAGCGGAATAGCCCTTGGGGTAATAATGGTAGAGTTTGTTACCGCATGTTCGCTTAAGGTATCAATTACCACTTCACCGCTTTTTAAAGCCAGCTTAAGCGCGTCCCATACCGAGGCCTGAGAGAGCAAGCGGTCGGCATCCAGAATTAAATAACCGCCATTTGCTTTGTGCAGCGCGCCAGGGCGGATCATCCGGTAATTGGTATAAAGGGCACCGCTGGACGAGTTATATTCTACCCGGCCAAACAAATTGCCATAACTGGGATTGGGTTCAAAAATAATTGGCGCGCCGGACATCGCTTCATGATGCACCAGTACATTAGGAACAAATTCTTCGACAAAAATTTCCCGGCTGTCTATCTCTTCCTGTTTTTCAGCGTCGGATTCATCAGGCAGCAGTTCCAGCACTGCTTTTACTAAATGCGGCCGCATTTCTTTTAAATATTTCAGCACACCAAGCTCGGTGCTGTAATCATGCTCCAGATGCTTGAGCATCGGCTTAATGGCTTGTTCGATGGTGTCTTTACGAAGCGTTCTCAGGTTTTCTGACAGCTCACGTTTCCAGCGTGGCAATTCCAGCAGGGCATCGTTTAATACCGTCTCCAGCTCCGACACAACGCCGTAAAAGTACTGCCGCTGCTCGTCAGTCATTTTGCTGAATTCACTGTCTTCCAATGGCTTACCGTCAATAATGGGCGAAAAACTCACTGCACCATTGTCTTCAAACAGCACCACATGTTTTTCCAGTGCGGTTTTTTCGACCCGCTCAATGGCCAGGTCGTAGCGATCGTCAAACTGGCGGGCAATGGCTTTTTTCTTGCGCTGATAGCCCGGATTATCAAAGGCGGCCGGAAAGGTATCCAGCAATTCATCAATTAAGGCTTCCAGCTTTTTTACCAGTATACGGCCATCACCAGGCAGTAACCGCAGGGTATTAGGAACGCGCTCGTCATCAAAATTATTCAGGTAGCACCATTCATTGGCCGTCGCTTTCTCCGCTGCGGCATGCTGCAAAATATCCTGCACCAGGGTAAAGCGGCCTAATGCCGGTTCGCCCATCACATACAGGTTATAACCGGGCATATCCATACCAATGGCAAATGCCAGTGCTGATTTAGCCCGCTCCTGGCCAATAAAACCCGGTATCAGCTCAGCGGTCGCCAGTGCTTGTTCAATCTGATCATCTTGCAAAATGGGGCCTAGCTGAGCCGGGTCGAGCGCTAAAGACAAATGGCTATGGGTCATGTCATCCCTTATTAACAACAAAATATAATGCAAACGCAATTGCCGACATACTACCAAAAACATGCTGTGCTGTGCTGGCTATTTTATTTTTTCAGTTTCCTGATTAAAGGATCTGGCCATCGCGCCGATACAAGCTTAGCAACAGAAATTAACCTTAGCCGGGGGCATTATGAACGAGCAAAATTGTCTGCAGAAAATTCGCAATCTTGGTGTCCGGTTACAGGAACTGGAATTGGTGCAAGTAGCACCGGGCAAGTCTTATACTGCTACGGCGCTGAACTTTTTGTTTGCCGACCATGGTGCAACGCGCCCTGCCGGGATACCACTGGACCATACGTTGCGTGCCTTAGGAGAGATTATCGTCGCCAACAGAAAAGTGCATTTCAGCCGGCTTGACCCCGATAGCATTGTTGATTTTTTCTGCCGTTTTTACCGGGTTCATTGAAATAAGCAAATTTTTGAAATACCTTTGCTGGTGGCCGGGTCTTATAACTGACTCTGACAACCAAAAGGTAAAATCTGATGAAATCACTAAATAAAACCCAACTTTCTTTTGCGCTTGGCGCCATGGCTTTAGGTTCTGTTGCCGCCGGTGCGGCGCATGCCGACACCAACCCTTTTGCAGCTGCTGAACTTAGCATGGCGTATCAGCTTGCCGCTACCGAGGGTAAATGTGGCGAAGGCAAATGTGGCGCCGATAAAGCCAAAGACAAAGCTAAAGATAAAGCTGCAGAAAAAAGCCAGGAAATGAAATGTGGTGAAGGCAAATGTGGTGCTGATAAAGCTAAAGCAAAAGCAAAAGCCGAAGATAAAGCCAAAGAAATGAAGTGCGGCGAAGGCAAGTGTGGCGCCGATAAAGCCAAAGCAAAAGCCGAAGATAAAGCGGCAGAAAAAAGTAAAGAAATGAAGTGTGGCGAAGGCAAATGCGGTGCGGCGTAAGCGGTGAATGTTAAAGCCTCATTAACCGGAGCAGGCCTTGGCCTGCGCCGGGAAATGCTCAGTGAAGTGCTGGCGACCACCCGCCCGGTAGCGGATTTTTTTGAAGTCGCCCCGGAAAACTGGTTGCCTTACGGTGGTAAACTGGCCAGTCAGTTTAAAGCGCTGACCGAGCGTCATGCCTTTGCCTGCCATGGCTTATCTTTGTCAATTGGCAGTCCCGACCCACTCGATATTAATTTTATTAAACAGTTAAAGGTGTTTTTTCGGGAACACAATATCAAGCTGTACAGCGAACACTTAAGTTATTGTTCTGCTAAAGGGCATTTATACGACTTAATGCCTATTCCCTTTACCGAAGAAGCCGCCCGTTATGTCGCCGCCCGGATACGCACGGTACAGGATATTCTGGAACAACCCCTGATTCTGGAAAATGTGTCTTATTATGCTGCGCCTGGCCAGCAGATAAGCGAGCTGGACTTTATTGGTGAAGTACTCGAACAAGCCAATTGCCAACTACTACTTGATGTTAATAATATTTATGTTAACTCGGTAAATCATGGCTATGACGCCGCTGCGTTTCTGCGGGCGTTACCCTCTGAGCGCGTGGCCTACTATCACGTAGCCGGTCATTATCAGGAAGCACCGGATTTACTGGTCGATACTCATGGTGCCGATATTCCGGATCCGGTTTGGCAGTTACTGCAACAGGCGTACCTGCAGCACGGCGTAAAACCCACCTTATATGAGCGCGATTTTAATATTCCGGCGCTTAGCAGCTTGCAGCACGAACTGGATACGATCAGAGTGATGCAACAACAGGCACTTAACGCCAGCAGCCAAAAAACCGGTTCGCAAAAACATAGTTCGCCAAAGACTGCCGTATTATGAGTTCTCACCCCATTAATTCTGACAGCAACACGACCAGCGATAACGACTTTAAACAGCTGCAACTGCAGTTCGCGGCTTATATTCGTGATCCTGGCAACTGCCCGCCGCCGCAAGGGCTCGAAGCGCGTCGGTTAAAGGTATACCGAGACCTGTTTTTTAATAATGTTAAAGGCTTTCTCGACACGGCGTTTCCGGTGTTAAAAACCCTGTACAGCGACAGCGCCTGGACGGCACTGGCCCAGCAATTTTTTAGTAAGTATGCCTGCCACAGCCCTTACTTTTTGCATATTGCCGAGCAATTTGTGGCATTTTTGCAAGACTACCCGCCGACAGAGACGGATCCGGCTTTTTTAGCGGAGTTGGCGCATTACGAATGGGCGGAGCTGTATATCGCTACCCAGGTGCTAAGCCAGCCCCAGCCTTTACTTGAGTCCGGGCAATTAACTGGCACACAGCTCGAAAGTACCCGGTTGCAGCTGTCTGAGCTGGCCATGCTCTGCGCTTACCAGTGGCCAGTGCAGCAAATATGCACCGATTTTCAACCTGCTGAACCGGGGCAGCCCGTTTTTTTCTTGCTGTATCGCAACACAGAGCATGAAGTTAAATTTGTGCAGCTTAACCAGGCCACCTTATTATTGCTAAATCATTTAGCAGAGCAGCCCGGTCTGACATTTCCCGCATTAATACATACCATCAGCGCGCAATTACCCGGCTTATCTGAGCAGCAATTACAACAGGGCGCCCTGCCCTTGTTGCAGGATTTAGCCCAAAAAGGCGCGATTCACGGTTATCAAGGTTAAGCTTTTTTCAATAAAAAAGCGGGTCGACAACAAAACAGTGAAATAACACTACGTCAGCCACGGTCTTGTTATGCATGGTGATTCTAGCAACAAATTAACAGGCAAGGTTTATGTTAAAGCGACTCTATTCTTATTATCAACGAACGGTCAGCCGTCTGGCGCAGGTCAGTGGCCTGGCGCCCTTGCTATTGCGGCTTATACTGGCACCAGTGCTTATTCAGGCCGGCTGGAATAAATTTAGTCATTTTGACAATACCGTCGCCTGGTTTGGTAACAGTGACTGGGGCTTAGGTTTGCCGCTGCCAGCACTGTTAGCCGGCCTGGCAATTGCCGCTGAGTTAATCGGCGGAGCCTTGTTACTAATGGGGTTACTGACCCGGCTGGTGGCAATACCTTTATTAATAACCATGCTAATCGCTATTTTTGCGGTGCATCTGCCCTACGGCTGGCCTGCCATAGCAGATAGCAGCAGCTGGCTGGCCGATGGCACGATTTTACTGAACGAGCGGGTAATGGACAGCAGCGAAAAAATTGAAGCCGCCCGCAGTCTGTTGCAACAACACGGTAATTACGACTGGCTCACCTCAAGCGGCAAACTGGTGATCCTGAACAATGGCATTGAATTTGCGGCCATGTATTTAGCCATGTTGCTAAGCCTGCTGTTTAGTGGCGGCGGGCGTTATGTCAGCGTTGATTACTGGCTTCATCGCTACTGTCAGCCGCTTTACTCTGGCGTTGCCAGGCACTAATGCGGCCAGCCACCTTAATTACCTTAAATGATTGCTTTACAGGTTCAGCTTATGTCCATTACGCTTACGGCCCATGCAACCAAGCAAAAGTCCCGATTAATGTCGACATCACGAAAGACACTGCTCACTTTGCCGGTCTCTTTATTTAAGCGCAAAGCACAAAGCAACAGCCAGCGCTATGAGCAGTTGGTAAGGCTGTATCATGCGGATTTATACCGGTACGCTTTTTGGTTATGCCGCGACCAGCATATTGCCGAAGACATTGTGCAGGATACGTTTTTACGGGCCTGGAAAGCGCTGGATTCGTTACTGGACGACAACGCGGCGAAAAGCTGGCTTATTACTATTCTGCGCCGGGAAAACGCGCGGCGGTTTGAGCGAAAACAGCTGGATTACAGTGATGTTGAGCAAGAGAATCTAACCGATGATATTAACCCGGCATTAGAGCAGCAATATGATAATGCCGTGCTGCAACAACAGTTACTGCTGTTACCACCTGAATATGGCGAGCCCTTGCTATTGCAGGCCTTAGCAGGTTTTAGCAGCGACGAAATTGGCCAACTACTAGGTTTAAACGTAAATACCGTGAACACCCGCTTATTCCGGGCCCGGCACTTACTGAAGCAGCGCCTGACCGCGCAAGAAAAGGGGTAAAGCGATGGTTGATTTATCATTAAGACAGGCTCTGATTGCCGATCCACAGGCCCGCTCTGCCAAGCTCGCACAGGCCGTTGCCGCCGATCCTCAGTTACAACAACTGCAACGCCAGTTACTGCTGGACCAGGTGCGCATTATGCAAGCACTTACCCTGGATGTGCCCGATACCTTAGCGGTAAAACTGCTACGCCAGCAAATGCAGCTAACTCAGAAAACGCAAACTAGGCGTTTTACCGGCGCTATTGCCTTAGCCGCATCTATCGCCTTTGTTGCCGGCCTGACCCTGAACTGGTTTAACTATGGCTTTCCTGACATGACCTTAGGCCAGCATGCGTTGGCGCATGTGTATCATGAAGCACCCTATATGGACCAGATGCTGGCGCCGCAACCGCTGATTCAGGTTAACGCTAAGCTGGCAAGCTTTGGCGCTGAACTGACAGACTGGTCGCAATCTATTGTTTATTCAAATTTTTGTGATTTTCGCGGCACCCGTTCGTTACATTTAGTGATGCAAACCGAACAAGGGTTGGCAACAGTGTTTGTGGTACCAGCGGATAATCAGCTGAAATTTGAGCATAATTTCTCTGATGGCACCTATCGCGGTCGCAGTGTAGCGCTAAAAAACGCTGATTTAGTGGTAGTCAGTGAAAATGAGCAGGATTTACAGCAATTACCCGCTAAACTTCAGCAACAGCTTAAATTTATTTAACGCAGTATGGTATGGCGCAGGGAAGCAGAATGACCGACAAAAATCAGGCAGAATGGCTGTTAATTCAGCAAAGTTATGACAAGCAAGAGCAGCAGGCATTATGGCTAAAAGTTGTCACCATTCTGGTATGGCTGTGGTTGCTGAAAAACGCCGCAGCCATTGAGCTGCAACTCGGTGTTGTTGGCTTATTCTGGCTGCATGAAGCCATCCTTAAAACCTTTCAGCTACGCGCCGCCAACCGTTTACTGCAACTGGAGCAGGCCATACTGCAGGCTCAGGATATTGGTTGTCAGTGGCACAGCCAGTGGCAATATCAGCGGCAAAACCCGTTACAGCTAATACAGGGCTATGCCAAACAGGCCGTCAAACCCACGGTGGCAGTAACTTACCTGGCGCTCATAGCCGCCAGCCTGCTACGGCTTTGGCTGTAGCAGCAAAGCTCGCTCTGATTACTATTTCCGGTTAGAGCCAAAGCGGACATTTTTTTTTCAGTATCTCACAATAAACGCCGCGTAAATCTAAAGTTGAAGCACCAACTACAGAGAGGGAAACACCTTGCTGGCATTGCCCGCATTGTCAGATAGCGTTATTGCATCTGGCGTCAGTGTTAGTAGCACGGCCTCAGGGACAACCTGACGGCTGAACCTGAGGGATGTAGGGTGAACGAATACTGGCCGGAAACGGCTGGAGGGGTGGCTGGGACGGTTTACGCTACGCTCCAGCCGCTCCAAAGCTTTGCGTAACTACAAATGACATGTCCATCATGTTGTACATGTTAAGGTTTGAGGCTATACTTGTCCTGTGAAACGTACATGTGGAGGTTGTATGAGAATTGTGTCTTTTACTGAAGCAAGAAATAGCCTGAAAGCGGTTTTAGATTCCGTCGTTAATGACGCAGATACAGCAGTCATTACTCGCCGTGATTCGGAAGATGCTGTTGTTATGTCGCTGGACTACTACAACAGTCTGATGGAAACGGTTCACTTACTGCGCTCACCTGCCAATGCTGAGCATTTGAATCGCTCAATTGAACAATTCAAAGCAGGTAAGATAACCTGCAGAGACTTGATTGATGAGTAGTCGTTTGCTGTCATGGACTGACGAATCCTGGAGCGATTACCTTTATTGGCAAACCCAGGACAAAAAAAAGCTCAAACGAATAAACAAGCTTATAAACGACGTTAGACGCTCACCGTTTGAAGGTATTGGTAAGCCTGAGCCGTTAAAGGAAAACCTAGCTGGTTTTTGGTCCCGACGTATAGATGATACGAACAGGTTGGTGTACGCAGTTGATGATAATACGATTACGATAATCTCGTGCCGTTATCACTATTAGACTCGGCCCTTGCAAAAGGCAGCTAATAAGTTACTGCACCGGAAAAATAACTCGTTGACGCTCGTCATTTTTCGGAGAGTAAAGCGTGAGAGCCATGAAAACAAGAATCGCAGCACTTGGTGTAATCTGTGTGTTTTTGACTGGATGTGCTTTTGTTCCTTCCGTCAAAAACAAGCTTTCGGTTCGTCCAGTTAAGTATGTACCGTGTTTGGAAAACATGGCGGCAAGTACTTCTTGTGGTTCTGTTACCGTACCTCCAGATGAAGCGGAAGGTTTTGTCGTGATTGTTGGTTGGAAACGATATGAAGAAATCACCGAATCAGCAGGGCAAAAAAAGTTGATTCAAGAACAGATGCACAAGAAATTTCATGATTTCGCTACAAGTGAAGTAGTCTCCCGTGATTATTGCCATTTAGCAAGTGTGCCAAGAGATAAACAGAATATTATGCGCTGGGAAGGATCGGGAGATCGGGGTATCTATGTTGTTTGTACTGAGTAAATACTCTGACAAGCGACCGCACCGGACAAATTCCCACCCTCACCTTTTGTGCAAAAATACGCACAAACTGGCAATGAATATGCCGTCTGGTCAGAGCCCAATGCATAACCGCAACATGCTGCGGGTTTTATAGGGAGAATTGATGCAATCTACAATTAAGAAAATGTTATTTAATTTTGGCGGCTATTCTTTTTGGGTTCTACTGGTTTGCTGGGGCTCTCTATTTCTTGTTCTTAAGAGTTGCCAAACGCTTTGCCATCATACTGTTGTAAATACTGTTTCATCACCAAGTGGTGAGCAAGTGGCAGAAGCTTGTCATCAGTGTCTCAGATCTTTATAAAGCTCGCAGCATCAATCCTAATGGTAGAAAAAGTGCTGACTTAAAAGTAAGTTATCAGTATCGTGAGCTCCAAAACCAATGACTAAATTTTATCGCCAGCAAACAGCGCTGGCTGCGACATCATCCTGCTGCGCGGCTTAACTTACGCCACAGATACAAGCCATACCAGGCATTAAACCAGAAGCCGCAATAGACAATAGCGGTGACATACAACTCACGCGAAACATATAACGGGATGGCGATGGTATTGACCAGTAACCAGAACCACCAGGTTTCCAGCTTACGGTTCATTAGCAAAAACTGGGCGATAAGGCTGAACATTAAAATAGAGGAGTCAATATAGGGGGCATAGCCATTGGTCAGGCTGTGCAACATAAAACCATGCGCCGCAGTAACAAGCAGTGCCAGCGCAGTAAACAGCAATAATTTTGTCGGGCGGGTGCTGCTTACCCGCTTGATGCCAGAGGCCCGGCCCCACTGATACCAGCCGATAACATTAGTAATAATAAAAAACAGCATCAGCATACTTTCAGCATACAGCTGCACCTGAACAAATAATGCCGCAAATAAAGCGCAGCCAATAATACCCAGCCACCAGGTATGAATACTGTTTCGTGCCGCCAGAAATACTGCCAATAGGTAAAAACCATTAGCCGCATACTCAAGCTGACTGAGGCTAATGGCCTGCGTGATATCAGTCAAGGCCATTACTGTGGTTGTCATTATTTATCAAGCCCACCCAGACACAGGTATTTAATGTCCATATAATCAGCCAGGCCATATTTAGACCCTTCACGGCCATAGCCAGATTGTTTTACCCCACCAAAGGGTGCAACGGGGTTGGATATCATGCCTTCATTAACACCCACCATGCCATAATGTAAGCCTTCGGCTGCCCGCCAGATGCGGCCAATATCCCGGCTGTAGAAGTAGGCTGCTAAACCAAATTCGGTCGCATTGGCCAGCTTTATGGCCTCTGCTTCATCATTAAAGCTTTGAATTGCCGCTACCGGGCCAAATATTTCCTGCTGCGCCAGTGCCATATCATTGTTGACGCCGGTAACTAAGGTTGGTAAATAAAATAGGCTGTCTGCTGCCTGGCGTTTACCACCACAATGTACCTTAGCGCCGTTTTCGGTTGCTTGCTGCAGCAGCTCGTCAACTTTGTCGCAGGCTTCGTCGCTGATCAGCGGGCCAATATCGACTTTATCATCGGTACCGTTGCCAAGTTTCAGCTTGCCAATAGCCTGTTGCAGTTTTTCGGTAAAGGCATCCAGCACTCTGTCCTGCACCAGGATCCGGTTGGTACAGACACAGGTTTGGCCGGCATTACGAAATTTAGAGGCCATTAAACCGTCAATGGCCGCATCCAGGTCGGCGTCATCGAATACGATAAAGGGGGCATTGCCACCCAGCTCCAATGAGACCCGCTTGACCGTGTCTGCACACTGCTTTGCCAGTTGTTTGCCAATGTTGGTTGAGCCGGTAAAGCTAAACTTAGCTACTCTGGGATCTTCAGTAAGTACCTTACCAATCGCTTTTGCATCGGTACTGACCACCACGTTAAATACCCCGGCCGGGATGCCAGCGCGATCTGCCAGTTCCGCCATGGCAAGTGCCGATAAAGGCGTAAGCTGAGCAGGTTTAACCACAAAGGTGCAGCCTGCGGCAAGTGCAGCCGCCGCTTTGCGGGCAATCATGGCATTGGGGAAGTTCCAGGGAGTAATGGCCGCGACCACGCCGACCGGCTGTTTTAAGACAATGATTCGTTGATCACTGCTTTTGGCCGGAATAGTATCGCCGTAAACCCGCTTGGCTTCTTCGGCAAACCATTCCAGATAAGAGGCGCCATAGGCAATTTCGCCCTTAGCTTCGGCTAACGGCTTGCCCTGTTCCAGTGTTAACAGCAGACCTAAATCGTCCTGATGCTCCAGCATCAGTTGTTGCCAGCGCATTAATAATTTTGCCCGTTCTGCTGCCGGGCGTGCCGCCCAGTCAGCCTGCGCCGTATCGGCTGCGGCCACTGCTTTCTTTGCGTCTGCAGCTGTTGCATCAGCTACCGTGCCAATGATCTCGCCGTTTGCCGGGTTGGTGACATTAAAAGAACGCGCTGCGCTCTGCCAGTTACCCTGCCAGTAAGATGCATACTTTAATAACGCCTGATCGTGTAGTTTACCCATACCCCCTCCTTATTCGAATAGCAGAAACTGTAAACCTGACTAACAGACAAGCTGGCAGCCACAGAGGTTCAGTCAATCTGTACTTTGTAGTGTTACAGTGTAGCAGCTCGTAAGGTATTCAATATAAACAGGAAGGCTGACGCCTGGTGCTGCTGCAACAGACCAGGCGTCAGAGAAGGGCAACTAGGTAAAGCTGGCGGCATTTAACCACAAATGCATGGCGACGCTGGCAAAATAGCCGAGCAAAATAACCGGCGCCCATTTCAGGTGCCCCATAAAGGTGTAATAGCCGCGGGCCTGGCCCATTAATGCCACCCCGGCAGCAGAGCCGATGGATAATAAACTACCGCCAACACCAGCAGTCAGGGTAATTAGCAACCACTGGCCATGCGACATATCGGGTTGCATAGTCAGTACGGCAAACATCACCGGAATGTTATCGATCACCGATGACATTAACCCCAGCACAACGTTAGCAATCGTCGGATTGCCATTGGCGTATAAACTGTTCGATAACAGCTCCAGATAACCAATATAACCTAAGCCCCCAACGCACATCACGACGCCATAGAAAAACAGCAGGGTATCCCACTCTGCACGGGCAATCCGGCTAAAGACATCAAACGGGACTATCTGCCCCAGTGAGCGAATGCGTTCCTGGTCGCCTTCCCGCTCGGCCATGGCCCGCTTGCGCGCCAGTGAACCGGGTAAGGTTTTGCGCAAAAAATAGCCAAAAAACTGCAACAACCCCAACCCGGTCATCATGCCGAGTACCGGCGGTAAATCCAGCCAGGAATGGTACAGCACTGCCAGGGCTATGGTAGCCAGAAACAAGGTTAGAATTCTAAGGGCACCGCGCTTCAGTTCTACGTCTTCTTGCAACGCTGCAGGGTAACGGCGCTCGACAAAAAAGCTCATAATAATTGCCGGCACCAGATAATTGACGACCGCCGGAATAAACAAGGTGAAGAATTCATTAAAGGTGATAATACCCGCTTGCCATACCATCAGGGTGGTAATATCGCCAAACGGAATAAAAGCGCCGCCGGCATTGGCAGCAATAACAATATTGACGCAGGTAAGATTAATAAAGCGCTTATCCCCCTCCGCCACTTTCATCACCACCGCACACATCAGCATGGCCGTGGTCATGTTATTGGCAAACGAAGAGATAACAAACGCCAGCACACCACTGATCCAGAACAAGCTGCGGTAGCTGAACCCTTTGCGGATTAACCAGGCCCGCAACGAATCAAATAATCTCCGCTCCTCCAGGGCGTTGATATAGGTCATCGCCACCAGCAAAAACAACATAAGCTCGGCAAACTCAAGCAGCGTATGACGAAAGGCATCTGCGGTAACGCCAGTAATACCATCCTGCATATAACGCCAGGCGACTAATGCCCAGATAATGCCGGCAGCAACCAACACCGGTTTAGACTTACGCAGATGTATTTTCTCTTCTGCCATTACCAGTAAATATGCCAATGCAAAAAGCACCAGCGCAATAATACCTACCGGAGAGCCGGTTAAATCCAACTCGCCAGTCGCAGCATATGCCACCGGTGTAAATACCACACAGACTATCAGCCACAGCAGCCACTGTTTCACGCGCTCACCCTCGGTTATATATTTAGATATCGTTGGCAGATGCCTATTGTAAATGAGCCCAGCTCAAATTCTCACGCAAATAATACAGTAATCGCTAACTTGCCAGACCATACTCGGCAAAACTGGCAGCATTGAGCCACAAATGCACAGCGATACTGGCAAAATATCCCAATAAAATGACCGGAGCCCATTTCAGGTGCCCCATAAAGGTGTAGTACCCTCGTGCCTGCCCCATTAGCGCTACACCGGCAGCTGAGCCAATCGATAACAGACTACCCCCCACCCCGGCGGTTAAGGTGATAAGTAACCAGTGGCCATGCGACATCTCTGGCATCATCGTTAGTACCGCAAACATCACTGGAATATTATCGATTACGGCGGAAATAAGCCCTAACGCAATGTTGGCGTAGGTCGCATCCCATTGGGTGTAAAGCACTGTCGACATCAGTTCCAGATAGCCAATAAAACCCAGTCCGCCCACACACATTACCACCCCGTAGAAGAACAACAGGGTATCCCATTCGGCGCGGGATACCCGGCTGAATACATCAAAGGGGACTATCTGTCCCAGTGCTTTAATACGCTCCTGATCACCTTCCCTTTCGGCCATTGCTCTTTTGCGAGCCAATGAACCCGGCAGAGTAACCCTTAGGAAAAACCCGAAGAACTGTAAGTAACCCAAACCGGTCATCATGCCAAGAACCGGAGGTAAATGCAGCACCGAGTGAAAGGCAACTGCGGTTGCAATAGTTAATAAGAACAGGCATAAAATGCGGATAGCACCACGCTTTAATTCAACTTCTTCGTACACAGCCGACGGTTTACGTTTTTCTACGAAGAAACTCATAATAATGGCTGGGATAAGATAATTGACCACCGAGGGTAAAAACAGCGCCAGGAACTCCATAAACCGCAATACGCCTGCCTGCCACACCATCAGCGTAGTAATGTCACCAAAGGGGCTGAAAGCACCACCGGCATTTGCCGCTACCACAATGTTTACACAGCACAGGTTAATAAACTTCTTGTTGCCTTCGGCCACTTTCATTACCACGGCGCACATCAGTAGCGCGGTGGTCAGGTTATCGGCGATTGGCGAGATAAAAAATGATAGTACGCCGGTTATCCAGAACAATGACTGGTAACTGAAGCCCTTACGCACCATCCAGCTACGCAGCGCATCAAATACCCGCCGCTCCTCCAGCGCGTTAATGTAGGTCATGGCGACCAGCAAAAACAGCATTAGCTCCGCAAACTCCAGCAGCGTATGACGGAACGCTTCTTCAGTAACCGTTGGCATATCAGCCTGAATGTAGCGCCAACCAATCAACGCCCAGATAATACCGGCCGCAACCAGTACTGGTTTGGATTTACGCAGATGAATCTTTTCTTCCAGCATCACCAGAATATAAGCAATGATGAAAATAGATAATGCCACATAACCTGTGGTCGAGGCCGTTAACAGCAATGGACCACTGGCAGCAAAGGCAAAAGGTGAACATAACAACGCAAACAAACTAAACAGCATGATGCTGAACTTAAACATGATTGGCTACTTCAAATTTAAACAACATAAGTAATACAATAAAACCAACAACCCGGCGGGGTGCCGGGCTGTTTATTTTATCAGCGAAGAATTAACAAAGAGCATTTCGCTTTGCTAATCATGGCAGTCGTGGTACTGCCTACAATAAACTGACGAATGCGGGAATGGCCGTACGCCCCCATCACCATCAGGTCAATATGATGCTCTTGCTGGTACTGGTTAAGTACCTCTTCCGGCTCACCACCTACTATGGCAATGCGGGTATCAAAACCAGCATTACGCAGAATGTGTGCTGCGGTTTCCATCTGCTGCTGTGCGGCTTCAATATTGGCGCCGGCCATCACCAGATGCACTGGCAACCCTTTACCGAGCGGACTGGCAGCCAGCATTTCCAGGCCTTTTAGTGCGGTGGCGCTGCCATCATAGGCCAGCATAATGCGTTGTGGTTCTTTATAGCTTTGCTGGGTTAATAAAATAGGTTTATGCACACTGCGAATAACCTGCTCGACATGCAACCCCAGATGGCCATGGGCATCGGCACTGCTAAAGCCGCGTTTGCCCAGCACCAGTAACCGGGTTTCTTCTTCCAGCTCGACCAGGGTTTGTACCAGGGTGCCGTGACGCAAGCGTTCATCGACAGCGGCAACGCCGGCCTGCTCAGCCCGGCTTTTCGCGGCATCGAGCATTAGCCTGCCGCGCTCCAGCGCCAGCTTGCCGTGTTTTTCATCCAGCTCTGCTAACTGTTGCAGCAACACTTCCTGCGAACCCAGGCCAATACTGCCGCTTAAATCCGGGGTATGGGTATGCTGTGCTTTATCCAGCACGTGAATGACGGCCATTGGCACAGTTAAACGGTTAGCTGCCCATACGGCATAATCACATACAGCTTCGGCATAAGGTGAGGCGTCAATACACGCCATTACTTTTTTAGTCATTGTTTTGCTCCTGTCGCCTGGGCCAATTTAGCCCGAAATAGTGTTACTAACCTTACCTGAGATCAATGTCCCATCAACTTTTCTACTGCATCAGGTCGATTATGTACCGCAAACTTGTCAACCAGCGTGGCGCTGGCTTCGTTCAGGCCAACCAACTCTACTTCGGTGCCTTCGCGGCGAAACTTCAGCACCACTTTATCAAGCGAGCTGATGGCGGTGATATCCCAGAAATGCGCCCGGTTTAAATCAATTCTCACTTTCTCCACCGCTTCTTTAAAATCAAATGCATCAATAAACTGCTCCGCCGAGGTAAAAAACACCTGACCAACAACGGTGTAGTCGCGCTGATGGCCATTGGCCGATAAGGTAGAACCGATAAACAGGATCTGCCCCACTTTGTTGGCAAAGAACAAGGCACTTAGCAACACGCCCACCAGCACGCCATAGGCCAGGTTGTGAGTCGCTACCACTACGAGCACGGTCATGATCATCACTACAGAAGAGCTTTTCGGGTTTTTGCGTAAGTCTTTAACAGAAGACCAGCTGAAGGTACCAATTGATACCATAATCATAATGGCTACCAGAGCGGCCATCGGGATCAAACCCACGTAATCACTGACAAAAACAATCAGCATCAATAAAAACACGCCGGCTAATAAAGTTGATAAACGGGTTCGTCCGCCTGATTTTACGTTAATAATAGACTGGCCAATCATGGCACAGCCGGCCATACCGCCGATTAAACCTGAACCAATATTAGCGACACCCTGGCCCACACATTCACGGTTTTTATCACTACTGGTATCGGTTAAATCGTCAACAATTGTTGCGGTCATTAATGATTCAAGTAGCCCCACTACCGCCAGCGCTAATGAATAAGGAAAAATAATTTGCAGGGTAGCAAAATTCAGTGGCACATCAGGCCACAGGAAAATGGGCAGGCTGTCGGGCAATTCGCCCATATCGGCCACGGTGCGGATATCCATACCAAAATACAAGGCCAGCGCAGTAAGCACTATGATACACACCAGGGGTGATGGCACTGCCTTGGTTAGGTAAGGAAACAGATAAATAATAGCCAGGCCCAAAGCGGTCATGCCGTACACC
Organism: Arsukibacterium sp. UBA3155; assembly: GCA_002364615.1. Classification (GTDB taxonomy): domain Bacteria; phylum Pseudomonadota; class Gammaproteobacteria; order Enterobacterales; family Alteromonadaceae; genus Alishewanella. The sequence goes on from DEYP01000025.1 coordinate 149,889, forward strand.
GTTAAGGTGCCATAACTGCCCGTTAATTCGGGCAGCTGTGCCATAAAAATCAGAATGGCTAATGCATTGACAAAACCGGTGACCACGGAGCGTGACACAAAGCGCATTAAATCGCCGAGCTTAAACAGACCAAAGATAATTTGTATAACACCACACAATAACGTGGCAGCCAGCAGGTATTCTAAACCGTGCGCTTTAACCAGGGTGATCATCAGCAGCGCCATAGCGCCGGTAGCAGCGGAAATCATTGCCGGGCGGGCACCGACAAACGCAATAATCAAACAAATAGCGAAAGAGGCATACAAGCCAACTTTGGGGTCAACCCCGGCAATAATTGAGAAAGCAATAGCTTCAGGAATTAAGGCGAGCGCCACAACTAACGCAGACAGAACATCGCCCTTCACGTTAGAGAGCCAGTTCTGTTTCAGTGAGTTCAGCATATTAATAAATGTCCGGAAGGTTAGAATCGTTTGAAGCAAAAAAAACAGCGCGCAGTATAAAGTTTTGTAGGCGACAAAACTAGAAAAAACTGCGCTAAATCGCCTTGCAAATCATTAATAAATACTGCTTATAAAAAGTACCGGCCAACTTTTGTGGTAAAACTACACCGGCAAACCTTCCCGATAAAACTGCACTTCACCGCAGTGGCTGCAAGGTAGCAGCTCACCAGGATGGGTGTAATCGATATGCTGATAACAGTTGCTGCAACGGTAGCGGCCCATGCCGACCATTTCACCCTGAAAATACACGCCCTGATGCTTGAAATCCTGAGTCAGCTCCTGCCATTCCAACTGGGTTTTATCGGTGATGCCGCTAAGCTCCTGCCATAACGCTTCAGGCCATAATGACGGGGCTGGCGTTTCGGGTTCAGTATTTTTTGCTTCCTCTTGCTGCTCATGCCACTGGCGTTTCAGCGTTTCGATAAACAGCCGGGTTTCATAAGCGCTGAGATCTTTACCCGCTTGCAGATAGTTTTTTAAGGTATCAATAAACTTAACCAGCTGGTTATCGTAATTATGCGGGTTTTGCTGCAAATTGCGGTTAAAGTCAGCTAACCATTTTTGATATTTCTTATTAAAATCACTCATATTTACTCCTTGCTGCTTTTTCCTAGTATAGACAACGCGCTTGCTTATTGTTGTCAAAACCGCGCTGCGGTATGCTATAGCCACTTTTTCCGGCATTGCCGGCCCTGCCAGAACTTTATCGTGGATGATGTAAATGCAACAACAATATGACCCGCAGCAAATTGAAACCGCTTTGCAACAACAATGGGAAGCAAACGACGCCTTTAAGGTGACTGAAGATCCCAGCAAAGAGAAGTTTTATTGCTTGTCAATGTTCCCCTACCCGAGCGGGCGTTTACACATGGGTCATGTCCGTAACTACACTATTGGCGATGTAGTTAGCCGTTTTCAACGGATGCAGGGCAAAAACGTGATGCAGCCTATGGGCTGGGATGCCTTTGGTTTGCCTGCCGAAAATGCCGCCATTAACCATAAAACTGCCCCGGCAAAGTGGACCTACGAAAATATCGACTACATGAAAAACCAGTTAAAGCGCCTGGGTTTTGGCTATGACTGGAGTCGCGAGGTTGCCACCTGCAAACCGGACTACTATCGCTGGGAGCAATGGTTCTTCACCAAGCTGTATGAAAAAGGCCTGGTTTATAAAAAAATGGCCACCGTTAACTGGGATCCGGTTGACCAGTGCGTGCTGGCGAATGAACAGGTTATTGACGGCCGTGGCTGGCGCTCAGGCGCGGTAGTAGAGCAGCGTGAGCTGGCCCAGTGGTTTATTAAAATTACCGCCTATGCCGAAGAGCTGCTGGCAGACTTAGAGCAGCTAACCGAGTGGCCAGAGCAGGTTCGCACCATGCAGAAAAACTGGATTGGCCGCTCAGAGGGCGTGAATATCCGTTTTGATGTCGCCTCAGCAGAGACTCGCGAGCTGGAAGTGTATACTACCCGTCCCGATACCCTTTACGGCGTAACCTATCTGGCCGTGGCCGCGCAGCATCCATTGGCGCGCCAGGCCGCAGCAACCAATCCGCAGCTGGCTGCGTTTATTGAAGACTGCAAAGGCGGCAAGCTGGCCGAAGCCGAACTGGCCACCATGGAGAAAAAAGGCTGTGCCACCGGCATATTTGCTATTCACCCGCTTACCGGCGAACAGTTGCCGGTCTGGGTCGCCAATTTTGTGCTAATGGATTACGGCTCAGGTGCGGTTATGGCGGTTCCCGGCCATGATCAGCGCGACTATGAGTTTGCCTCAAAGTATGGCCTGAATATTAAACAGGTTGTTGCTGCCAGCAGCGGCGATGCCGCCGACTTAAGTCAGGCAGCCTACACCGAGAAAGGCACCCTGATTAATTCGGCTGAATTTGACGGTCTGGAGTTTGCGGATGCCTTTAAGGCCATTGCTGACAGGCTGGCCAGCCTGGGCAAAGGCGAAGTAAAAGTAAATTACCGGCTGCGGGACTGGGGCGTATCGCGTCAGCGCTACTGGGGTACTCCTATCCCTATGCTGAACCTGGCCGATGGCTCGGTGGTGCCAGTGCCTGAAGATCAATTGCCAGTGCGACTGCCGGAAGATGTGGTAATGGACGGGGTAACGTCGCCCATTAAAGCCGACCCACAATGGGCAAAAACCGAGTACAACGGCGCGCCGGCTTTTCATGAAACCGACACCTTCGACACCTTTATGGAGTCAAGCTGGTACTATGCCCGCTACTGCAGCCCGGATCACGATCAGGCCATGCTGGACCCGGCAAAAGCCAATTACTGGCTGCCGGTAGACCAATATATTGGTGGCATTGAACACGCTATTTTACACCTGTTATATGCCCGCTTTTTCCATAAGCTGCTGCGCGATGTTGGCCTGGTGCAATGTGATGAGCCTTTTAAGCGCTTATTGTGCCAGGGTATGGTGCTGGCAGAGACGTTTTACCGCGACACTGAAAACGGTGGCAAACAGTGGTTATCACCACAGGATGTCATTGTAGAGCGTGACGAAAAAGGCCGGATTACTCAGGCTATTTTACAAAGCGATGGCCAGAGCGTGCAGTCGGCTGGCATGAGTAAAATGTCTAAATCGAAAAATAATGGTATCGATCCGCAGCAAGTGATTAATCAGTATGGTGCCGATACCGTGCGCCTGTTTATGATGTTTACCGCGCCACCTGAGCAAACCCTGGAGTGGTCAGACTCTGCCGTTGAAGGCGCACATCGCTTTATTAAACGGGTTTATACCCTGGTTAATGATGTCAAAGCCGCTGGCGCACCCGGCGTGCTGGACATTAGCTCCCTGAATGGCGAGCAAAAAGCCTTGCGTCGTGAATTGCATAAAACCATTTTTAAAGTCAGCGACGATATTGGCAGACGTTACACCTTTAATACGGCAATCGCCGCTATTATGGAACTAAGCAACAAGTTGCAACGGGCCGCGCTGGAAACAGAGCAGGATAAAGCCGTAATGCACGAAGCCATAGTGGCACTGTTGCAACTGTTAAACCCGATAACGCCGCACGTTGCCCAATATTTGTGGGACCAGATGGGTCAGGACCAGGGCATAGAGCAAACGCCATGGCCGGTGGTTGACGAGCAAGCGATGATAGAAGACGAAAAACTGGTGGTGGTGCAGATAAACGGTAAGGTACGAGCCAAAGTAACGGTGCAGGCTGCAGCCATTCAGCAGCAGGTGCTTGATATCGCCATGCAGGAAGAAAATGTGCAGCGTTTTCTGGAAGGTGTTTCAGTGCGTAAAGTGATTTACGTGCCAGGAAAACTATTAAACCTGGTGGTTGGCTAATATGGTTAAAATTGCCATAGCCGCCGCTCTGGCTGTGATGCTCAGTAGTTGCGGTTTTCACTTACGCGGTAATTTACCGCTGAGTCAGTTTCCGGCTATCTATGTGCAAAGTGAGGCGCATTCGCAACTGGCTCAATTGCTGAATCAACGCTTGCGTCAGAACAGCGTACAATTACTGGACAGTATGCAAGCTGACGCACCGACCATTCAGCTGGTAAGTGATACTCTGGAGCGGCGAACGTTATCGCTGTTTCCCAGCGGTCAGGTCGCAGAATATGAACTGATTTATAAAGTGAGCTACTATTTAATTATGCCCGGCCAGGAGCCGGCATTTAATCAGTTCGAATTGTATCGTGACTATCAGGACGATCCGAATCAGGCCCTGGCCAAAGCCCGCGAGCTGGATTTATTACTTGGCGAATTACGGCAACAGGCTGCAAATCGGATTATCCGGCAACTGGCCCGGTTAGACTGATGCAAAAGTTGTATGCTAACCAGCTGGCTGCCCAGCTTTCGCAAGGGTTAGCTGGCTGTTACCTGATATTTGGCGAAGAACCGTTACAAAAGCTTGAAGCCATTGATGCACTGCGCCAGGCGGCGAAACAACAAGGCTATGACGAGCGATTGAGTTTTACCCTGGATAGCCAGTTTGACTGGGCGCAATTGCATAATGAGCTAAGCGCCATGTCGCTATTTTCAGCTAAAAGGCTGATTGAACTGGAGCTTTCTCAGAAACTCTCCGCTGCCGCCAGCGATCAGCTAAAACAGTTGGCGCATTCATTATCAGCGGATATTGTTCTGGTATTGCATGGCCAGCGCGGGTTTGGCGAGGTGAGCAAACTGGCGTGGTTTAAACAGCTGCAACAGGTTGCCATACAGGTTGCCATTTATCCGCTGGACGATCGCCAGGCCCGGCAATGGCTGCAGCAGCGTGCCAACGTGCTTAACCTGCGCCTGTCTGCAGATGCGTTCAGCCTGTTACAACACCACAGTGCCGGCAATTTACTGGCGGCGCGCCAGGAACTGGAAAAGCTGGCATTAACCCATCCAAACCAAATGGTAGATGCCGCGGTACTGGCAAATTTTTTAGCTGACCACTCTTCGTTTACCGTATTTCAACTCGGCGATGCAATTCTCGCTGGTGACGGTCAGCAGGCCTTGCATCGGCTGCATCGTTTACTACAACAAGATATGGAGCCCGCTATTATTATCTGGCAGTTGCAAAAAGACTTGCAGCAACTGCAGCAATTGCAATATCAGCAGCAACAGGGTATTGCCCCGGCCCAGACCTTTAAACAACTGGCCATCTGGCCGAAACGCCAGCCGTTGTATCAACAGGCATTGCAACGATTATCGTTAAACTATCTGGATTACTTGTTACAGGAATTGGCCGCGTTTGACCGTTTATACAAAGGTGGTCAGCTGGCAGATCTTACTACCGCCCTGAGCCACCTGGTGTGTTTATTTATTAAACCCGTGCCTCGGACTTACAGCTTGCAACAACAGCATGATGACTGACACCCCCGCCAGCCCCCGGTCACCAATCGGTATTTTTGGCGGCACCTTTGACCCGATACACCAGGGACATCTGGCCTGTGCCCGTTATGTGCTGGAGCACTGTGCACTGGCACAACTGCAATTTATGCCTTGTCATGTGCCGCCGCACCGGGCAAGCCCGGGAGTAAGCGCACAGCAGCGCGCCACCATGATAGAGCTGGCTATTGCAGATGAAAGCGCCATGGTGCTGCAACCGCTGGAACTGAACCGAAGTAGTCCTTCTTATACCGCAGACAGCCTGGCATTACTCAAACAAAGCATGCCCAACAGCACCCTGGCATTTGTAATAGGCATGGACTCGCTGTGCTATTTTACCAGGTGGTATCAGTGGCAGCGAATTCTTGAGCTTAGCCATCTTATCGTCTGCCAGCGCCCGGGTTACAGCCGCCAGGAGGGCGACGCCCCCACCTTGCTTCGTCAGTATGCTGCAACTCCGGCCGCGTTGCACCAGCATACCCACGGCAAAATTATCGAGCTGAATAATCCCGACTTCAGCCCTAGTGCCACCGCTATCCGCTCAGCGCTTGCACAAAACCGGAAAAATATCAGCGAACTTGCCCTGCCAGTACTGAACTATATACAGCAACATCGACTCTATCAGAGCTAAGCGCTATAACCGCACAAAATCTGTGGTAAAATAGCCGCTTTTAGTCAGTATTGAGGAAAATAGGTGCAAACGAACGAACTGGTCGCCTTTGTCACAGACAAAATTGATGATATGAAAGGTCGCGATATCGTAACCCTGGATGTCCGCGGTAAATCTAGCGTAACGGACTTTATGGTGGTGTGTTCAGGTACCTCTACCCGCCATGCTAAATCTGTTGCCGGTTATTTGGCAGAAGAGTGCAAAAAAATCGGTGTTCAGCCGTTAGGTATTGAGGGTGAAAGCGGCGGTGAGTGGGTATTACTCGATTTAGACTCGGTAGTCGTGCATGTGATGCTGGATGAAACACGCAACTTTTATCAGCTGGAAAAACTCTGGAGTGCCTGATCTGCTATGAAGCTTAGTCTGATCGCTGTTGGTACCAAAATGCCAGATTGGGTGCAAACCGGCTTTAACGAATATGCCCGACGCTTTGGCCGCGATATGCCGCTGGAACTTATCGAAGTTGCTGCGGGGAAACGCGGTAAAAACGCCGATATTAAGCGTATTCTGGAACTGGAGGGTGAGAAAATGCTGGCTGCAGTAAGCAAGGGCAGCCGGATAATTACCCTGGAGGTAACAGGAGACAACTGGAGCAGCCCACAGCTGGCACAGCGCCTGGAGTTATGGCAGCAGGATGGCCGTGACGTGGCGTTCCTGATTGGCGGGCCCGAAGGGCTTGCCCCAGCATGTATTGCAGCCAGTGAAGCAAAATGGTCATTATCAGCGCTGACCCTGCCCCACCCTATGGTTCGGGTGGTACTGGCAGAAGCGTTATACCGGGCCTGGAGCATCAGTACTAATCACCCTTATCATCGCGAGTAGTTATGCTGAAAAAACGCGTTGCTATGCAGGATATTGCTGCCGAAACCCGTCTGTTTAACAGCAGAGCGGTGGTGGCTATGCTGATAGTCTGTCTTTCTTTCAGCACTATTTTGCTCAATATGTACAATTTGCAGGTACGCTCGTATCAGGATTATCAAATTCGCTCTGAGGGCAACCGCATTAAGGTATTGCCGTTGGCACCTAATCGCGGCCTGATAAGCGACCGTAACGGCATTTTACTGGCAGAGAACAAGCCGGTATTTTCACTGGAACTGGTGCCAGAGCAAATAGACGATATCGACACTACCCTGAGCAGCCTGGCTGAGTTAATTGAGATTTCTGAAGAGCAACAACAGGAGTTTCTGCAGCAGGTCAGGCAACAACGACGCTTCAACTCTATTGCCTTAAAAGAACGTCTGGACGAGCAGGAAGTGGCGGTGATCTCGGTGAACCTGCATCGATTTCCCGGAGTGACGGTAGAAGCGCGGTTAAGCCGGCATTACCCCTTTGGCGACTTATTTACCCATGCTCTGGGCTACATTGGCAAAATTAACACCGATGATTTACGTCGGCTGGATGAGCAGGGTCACCTGGCAAATTATGCCGCAAGTCGGGAAATTGGCAAGCTCGGACTGGAACGTTACTACGAAGAGCAATTGCATGGCATTATGGGTTTTCAGGAAGTAGAGGTTAATAACCGGGGCCGGATTATCCGGGTTTTACGTTCGGTAGCCGCCCGCTCCGGTAAAAACATCAAACTTAGCCTGGACGTGGGCTTACAACTGACCGCCCAGCAAACGCTGACTGAGCATCGTGGTGCTATTGTGGCAATGGACCCGCGGGATGGCGCCGTGCTGGCCTTTTACTCTAACCCAAGTTACGACCCTAATTTGTTTGTGCACGGCATTAGCAGCAGCAATTATAATGCCTTGCTGCACTCACCAGACAGGCCATTGATCAACCGCGCTACCCAGGGGATTTATCCACCGGCATCGACCATTAAACCACTGATGGCCCTGCTGGGGCTGGAAACCAATACCGTAAAACCCGATACCCGGGTTTGGGATCCGGGCTATTTTACTTTACCAAACAGTGACCATCGTTTTCGTGACTGGAAAAGAGGTGGCCATGGCTGGGTTGATGTCTACAGCGCGGTAGCGCAAAGCTGTGATATTTACTTTTACGACCTGGGAATTAAGCTCGGTATTGACCGGATTTCAGATTATATGCGCCAATTCGGTTTTGGTGAGCGCACCGGTATCGACATTCATGAGGAAGCCAGTGCCAATATGCCGTCCCGAGGCTGGAAGCGGGCCCGTTTTAATCAACCCTGGTACCCTGGCGACACAGTACCATTGAGTATCGGCCAGAGTTTCTGGACTGCCACGCCGCTTCAGCTGGCGTTATCTACCGCTGTTCTGGTTAACAAAGGCTTGTTACCCACCCCGCATATGGCCGCTGAGCTCAGCTCAGAAGACAGCAGTGAATTAGTCGACCCAGGCCTTAGGCCCAGTGTGAACGTGGTTGATGCAGAGAACTGGCGGGTCATTGCCGATACCATGGTGCAAACCGTGGCAACATTAAAAGGTACGGCACATCCCGCTTTTAAAACAGCTGAATTCAGCTCAGGTGGTAAAACCGGTACTGCGCAGGTGGTTGCAATAGCACAAGACGCAAAATACGATGCCAAGTCACTCGATGAACGACACAGGGACAACGCCATGTATATTGGCTATGCACCCGCCAAAGACCCAACAGTCGTATTTGCGGTTGCCGTAGAAAACACCGGTGGTGGCAGCAGTGTTGCCGCACCTATTGGCCGCCAGTTACTGGACTACTATTTTTCTGCCGGAGTAAATGCCAATGAGTAACAGCATGGTTAATCCGGCACAGCGCAGCGGCCGGCTGGCCGCATTTCATATTGACCTGCCATTACTGCTGGGGTTGCTAACCTTACTAGGTTTTGGGCTGGTCATATTGTACAGCGCTACGGGCCAGAGCGAAGCCATGATGAAAGCGCAGATCATTCGTCTGGGGGTCGCTTTAGCTGTAATGGTGGGTATTGCGCAATTAAGCCCGCAAACTATCCGGCGCTGGGCGATTGCGCTATTTGGTGTCGGGTTGTTAATGCTGGTCGCGGTATTGCTGTTTGGCTATGTTGGCAAAGGCGCGCAGCGTTGGCTTGATTTAGGATTTATGAAATTTCAGCCCTCAGAAATAATGAAGCTCGCGGTGCCAATGGCCGTAGCCTGGTTTATCGCGGCAGATAATTTACCGCCCCGTATCTGGCGATTGATTGTCGGTTTTGCTATGTGTGCTGTACCCACTCTGCTGATCGCTAAGCAACCTGATTTGGGCACATCGCTATTGATCGCCATGTCAGGCGTCTTTGTATTATTTCTGGCGGGGATGAGCTGGCGCTTAATCAGCTTTATTGCTGTAATGGTGTCAGCCTTTGCCCCGGTAATGTGGTTCTTTTTAATGCATGGCTACCAACGGCAACGGGTATTGACGTTTCTTAATCCTGAGACAGACCCACTGGGCTCGGGGTATCATATTATTCAATCTAAAATTGCTATCGGCTCTGGTGGGGTGGATGGCAAAGGCTGGTTGCAGGGAACCCAATCGCAATTAGAGTTTCTGCCAGAACGTCATACCGATTTTATTTTTGCTGTGTTAAGTGAAGAGTTTGGGCTAATTGGCGTGCTGTTGTTGCTTGCTATTTATTTGTTTATCATTGGCCGTGGCCTTATCATTGCCAGCACCGCACAGGATAATTTCAGTAAACTGGTCGCAGGCAGTTTTACTCTGACCTTTTTTGTTTATGTTTTTGTTAATATTGGCATGGTTTCCGGGTTATTACCGGTGGTTGGCGTACCGCTGCCGCTGGTCAGTTATGGAGGTACCTCTATGGTAACGTTAATGGCCGCGTTTGGTGTATTAATGTCGGTCAGTACGCATAAGCGGATGTTGGCAAATGGTTAAGTGTTATTGGGTTGTGATGATGGCAGCAATACTGACGCTGACCGGCTGCAGCAGCAAACCTGAACATACGTCTCCGAATGCCGGCCGATATCAGCAACAACAGGACAGCATACCTGATCGGTTACCCACCTTGCTGGAAACGACCGATCCGGCGCCCGTTGCGGAACCGCTAAGCCGCGGTGGCAACCGGCCTTATCAGGTATTTGGCCAGCATTACTCTCCGATTGCCGATATTACCCTATTTCAGGAGACGGGAATTGCCTCATGGTACGGCAGCAAGTTTCATGGCCATCTTACCTCTAATGGTGAAACCTATAATATGTTTGCCATGACGGCGGCCCATAAAACCCTGCCGTTGCCTTCTTATGTTAAAGTAACCAACCTGGATAATGGCCTCAGTGCAATTGTCAGAGTGAATGATCGCGGACCTTTTCACCGGGATAGAATAATTGATTTATCTTACTCTGCCGCGAGTAAAATTGGCATGCTAAAACAAGGTACAGCCAGAGTTCAGCTTGAGCTTATAAAATCCCCGGCCATGCTGGCGCAGGATTTAACCCCTGCAAAGCAACCCTGCTATATCCAGATATTTGCCAGTAGCGACAATGTTAAGCTAAACCAGTTAAGTGCAGAAGTGGCAAAAAAACTGGCGGTACCTACCGAAATTAAAGCTGCCGATGGAATTTTCCGGCTGCTGGTGGGTCCGAGTAAGGATAACAGGCAAGCGCGAAGCTGGCTGGCAAAATTAAAAGCCGACCAATATCCGGGCGCCTACTATTTTGACAGCACCGTATGCAGTTAAGCCATCGTCTGCTGTTAATATATTTTGTAATTTTAATAATAAAAGAACGGGTCTCATGAATAGTTATCGACGCATCGTTACTTCCGGCATTTTTGCCATCAGCAGTTTTTGTTTTGTCAGTATCACCCAGGCGCAGGTTGTGGTGCCGCAACCCCCTTCCGTTGCTGCAAAAGGCCATATTCTGATCGACTACGATACCGGCAAGGTACTATCCGAAGAAAACGCTGATATGTCACTAGCACCAGCCAGCCTTACCAAAATGATGACCAGTTACGTTATTGGTACTGAATTAAAAAATGGCAATATCAGCCTGGATGATAAAGTGACAATCAGCGAAAATGCCTGGGCAAAAAATTTCCCGGGCTCATCGTTAATGTTTATCGAAGTGGGTACTCAGGTAAGCGTAGCCGATCTTAACAAGGGCATTATTATTCAATCGGGCAACGATGCCTGTGTCGCGATGGCGGAACATATTGCCGGTAGTGAAAGTGCCTTCGTTGATTTAATGAATGCCCATGCCAAACGCCTGGGTATGCTTAATACAACCTTCAGCACCAGCCATGGTTTACCGGCGGCAGAACAATACACCACGCCACGGGATATGAGTAAACTGGCTGTGGCGTTAATCCGGGATGTGCCAGAAGAATATGCCGTTTATGCCGAAAAAGAGTTCACCTACAACAGTATCAGGCAGTACAACCGCAACTCATTGTTATGGGATCGCAGCCTGGCAGTAGATGGTATTAAAACCGGCCATACCAGTGAAGCAGGTTATAGCTTAATTACCTCTGCCACCCGCGACGATATGCGATTGGTATCGGTAGTGATGGGGACTAACAGTGAGCGCGAGCGCGCGAATGAAAACAAAAAACTGTTAAGCTACGGTTTTCGTTTTTTCGAAACTTTTGCGCCCTATCAGAGCGGCGAGCAATTTGCTGAGCAACGGGTGTGGCAGGGAGATAAAGAACAAATCCAGCTTGGCCTGTTACAAAGCACGCCAATTACTATTACCAGAGGTCAGCGCCGTAACCTCAAAGCAGACGTCAGCTTGAATCAGCAACTGATTGCCCCCATTAATAAGGGCCAGGTAGTAGGTACCATTTATTTAAAACTGGATAATCAGGATATTGCTGAGTACCCTCTGGTGGCATTAGAAGATGTTGGCCGTGGCGGTTTCTTCAGCCGGATGGTCGATTACGTGAAAATGCAATTTAATTAATCAGTGGTATCTGTGCGGTGACACGTCCCGGCAACTGCCGGGATTTTTTGTTACAATATTTTAAACAACCTTTGCTAACCATAGCGTGCAGCAGGTTGTCAGTAACACTTTAGCATCTGTGAGAATAACGATATGGCCAATGAAGTAAAAGACACTAAATTTGATCAGTACCTGGAGTTTCCCTGTCAGTTTAACTTCAAAGTGTTAGGTCTGGCTGAGCCAACCCTGGTAGACGATGTGATGACTGTAATTTGCCGCCACACCGATGCTACAGATTACAGTCCGAAAGTAAAACCCAGCGCGAAAGGGAATTATCACTCGGTATCGGTGCAAGTTACCGTAACCAGCAAAGCCCATATCGAATTGCTGTATACCGAGCTTGGCAAAATAGAGTTGGTTCGTTACGTTCTTTAATCGCCTGAACTCGCATTGGCCAGATAAATCGCTATAATGCAGCCAGTTTTTATGCGGAGTGAATTTTGAGCATCAGTCAGCAACTTGTGATCCGTGATTTAGCAAGCCAGGACTATACCCAAGTATGGCAGGCGATGCAGCAATTCACCGACAATCGGAACGAGCACACTATCGACGAGCTGTGGTTGCTGGAACATCCTGCGGTGTTTACTCAGGGCCAGGCTGGTAAGGCGGAGCATCTGCTACAACCAGGTGATATACCGGTAGTTAAAGTCGACCGAGGTGGCCAGGTAACTTATCATGGGCCGGGCCAACTGGTCGTCTATGTGCTGCTGGATATCAAACGGCGCAAGCTTGGGGTACGAGAGCTGGTAACCTTGCTGGAACAGGCACTAATTGAGCTGCTGGCCCAATATGGTACTACTGCTAATGCCAGACCAGACGCACCAGGGGTCTATATTGAAGGTAAAAAAGTGGCGTCGCTGGGGTTAAGAGTGCGCAAAGGCTGCACGTTTCATGGCTTGGCACTGAATGTAGATATGGATCTGAGCCCCTTCAACAGGATCAACCCCTGTGGTTATGCCGGCATGCAGATGATTCAATCTAAAGATTTCGGCGGGCCGCTGAGCATTGCCCAGGCAAAAACAGATATCAGCAACATTTTCCAACGGCTTCTGGCCGTATCCGAATTAAGTTTTAAAACAGGGTTAGAGTGGCAACATGACTAAGACAGCGCGAATGGAACCAGGTGTTAAATTGCGTGACGCCGACAAGATGGCGTTAATTCCGGTTAAGGTATTGCCGACCGAACCTGAAGAAATGCTGCGCAAGCCTGCCTGGTTAAAAATTAAGTTACCGAAAAATTCAGAGCGGATCGATCAGATTAAAGGTGCGATGCGCAAACATGGTTTGCATTCGGTATGTGAAGAAGCCGCCTGCCCTAATCTGCCTGAGTGTTTTAATCATGGTACAGCTACCTTTATGATCCTCGGTGCCATTTGTACCCGCCGTTGTCCATTTTGTGACGTCGCGCATGGCAGACCGTTACCGCCAAGCGCGGAAGAGCCGGAAAAACTGGCGTTAACGATTCGCGATATGAAATTAAAATACGTGGTAATAACCTCCGTTGATCGCGACGATTTACGTGATGGTGGCGCCCAGCACTTTGCAGATTGCATTGACGCTATCAGGAAATATTGCCCGGATATAAAAATTGAAGTGCTGGTGCCGGATTTCCGTGGCCGGATGGATGTCGCGCTGGAAATCCTCAGCAAGAGCCCGCCAGATGTCTTTAACCATAATCTGGAAACGGCACCACGGCTTTACAAACTGGCGCGGCCCGGTGCTGATTACAAATGGTCACTGACCTTGCTAAAACGCTTTAAAGAAGCCCATCCTGAAGTATCCACCAAGTCGGGCCTGATGGTGGGCCTGGGTGAAACAACCGAGGAATTGCTGCAGGTGCTGCAAGACTTACGCGATCATGATGTCGATATGCTGACCGTAGGCCAGTACCTGCAACCGAGCAAACATCATTTGCCGGTTAAACGCTATATGCCACCAGCCGAATTTGATGACATTAAACACTTTGCCAACAACATTGGCTTTAAACACGCCGCTTGTGGCCCCTTTGTCCGCTCGTCATACCATGCCGACAGACAGGCTGCCGGCGAAGAAGTCAGCTAAAACAATGACGTAAACGAAAGGCTGCTGTTGCAGCCTTTTTTACAGGTGTAACATCGACAGTACTACTAGGCTTTTTAGCTGCAGAGCAACTACACTTTTAGCAGCGATTATTGGGGGATATATGGAACAACGACGTTTTAGCCGGGTTAATTTTCAGGGTAAAGCTCATTTAGAAACCGCTGAGCAAAGCTACCCCACTGACGTACTCGATTTATCGTTAAAAGGTGCCTTAATCAGTATTCCTGCAGGTTGGCAGCCTGACGTACCCGGCTCCCTGATATTACGGGTACACCTGAGTGATTATCCACTTGATTTTAGTATGCAGGTTAGTATCGCCCATCAGCATAACGAAGTGATTGGCTTGCACTGCGATAAAATTGATTTGGAAAGTGCGGGTCATTTAAAACGGCTGATTGAGCTTAACTTAGGTGATAGTCAGATCTTAAGCCGCGAATTGTCTGAGTTGTCAGTCGATGAGCATGGCTAAATGCCACTAAAGGTACTGTAACGCTTCTAAGGCTTTAGGGTAGCCATGGCCAGCGGCAAGTTGCATTAACGCATGCCAGTGCTGCCAGGCTTGCTGTTGTCTGGCCAGATAAGCAAAATAATACTGCACCGGCATAATATACTCAGTTTGATCCAACGCCCGGACCATCAACTGATGGTAGAACGCCGGCATCGCAGTCTGATAAGATTCCATAGGGTTAATTGTCGCCACCACCCGGTACGCTTGCAGCCCGGTTGCGTTACAAGTTGCAACAGCCTGTAGCGTTACGTTATCTGCCAGCGGCTGCCATTTATGTTGCCAGGCAGCCAGGGTTGCCGGACTATTGCCGAACAACAGATTAGTTGCAAATGTACCTGGCTGGCAGACTGACTCGGCCGACTCCAGGCTTAACGGATATTCATCAATAAAGCCCAGCACATGCATAAATTCATGCTGTAATAACGCCAGACTTGCTGTATCAGGCAGTTGTAAGATCCCGTTGTTATAACTGGCAATCCCGCTGCCGGCAATGACCAGTAACTGGCTGAACTTACCGGCCAGCACCTGCTCGGTTAACACGTCATAATTGCAACTAATCCGGCTGGCAGCCTGCTCAGAGCAGTTAAGTGCAGGCGCATTCACTTTAATTAAATCGTTAAAACACACCGGTAGGCTGCCAAGCAACGGATCCTTTGCCCAGGCGCTTTGCAGCTGCTGCCAGCGCACAATACCCGCCTGCTGGCTTGCCACGGGTTGAATGATAAGGTTGCACCCCGCAGCGGCCTGATACCCACTATTGGCAACAGCTGCTGGTGACGATTGCCACAACCCCAGTGCAGCCCGCTGTGCACGGCTAATAGCAACCGCCGGCAGCTGATTGCTATCGACGGTGTGTTGCAGCCACGTTGCCGTGGCTAAGCGCCCTTCTAACCGTTGCTGCAACTGAATAGCGTGATTTAAGCCCTGGGTATCACCGAGTTTTGCGGCCTGTCGAAACCACTGCAAAGCGGCTTCAAGTTCGTTATCAGCCAGTCGCTGGCGAGCAAGTTGCATCGCCGCTGCGGGTTCGATGGTTGCCTGATCCACCAACTGCTGCTCGCTAGCGGCGTTGTGCTCGGGTGAACAACCGGACAGTAATAATGCAAAAAAGCCAGCAAGCTGGCTTTTAATTAACAGGGCGCGCAAATTAATGAAACTCATCACTCTCGCCAGACAGCGCTTCGCCTCTGAGCCTGGCCATCTCGAGCCTGGCATAACGATGCTCAACAAACTCATAAACATTAGTAGCCAATACTTTTTTGTAGTATTCAATAGCCTGCTCAGGTTGTTGCTCTGCCTCATGCCATTTAGCCAGATAAAAGTAAACCTCACAAAGACGCTCTGCTAATAGCCGCGGACTAGTAAGATCATCAACAACGGAATTTAATAATTGTTGCTCAGACAACTGACCAAGATAAAAACGTGGAATGTTAGTTGCCCAGTCATCCGCCGCTAAAGTGGCAACGTTAGCCGTTAAACGTGCCTTGGCCGCGCGCTCTGATAAATCACGTTCAGCCAGATAGAGCCACACTACCCGATAGGGATCTGAGGACTGTAGTTTAAGAAATTTTACGAAATCTGGCACCGCCAGATCAGCACGGCCAGCATAATACAGGGCAATACCGCGGTTCAGATAGGCATACTCGTAATCAGGGGCAAGTTCGAGCACAGAATCAAAAGCTTCAAACGCCTGGTCAAAGTCACCACTAAGCGTGTAATGAATACCAACAAAGTTGTAGGCATCTGCCATATCTGGCTTCAGGCGCAACGCCCGCATAAAGTCCAGCCGGGCCAGTGAGCGCAAACCTGCGCTGTCATACATAACACCGCGGTCATAGTATAAACGTGCCGACTGCTCTTCTGATAACTCAGCACGGTGTAATATTTCACTTAGCCGGGCAATGGCCAGCTCAGTTCGATAAGGAACCGCCAACGGCTCTGGCGTTAGCCAGGCCGCAGACGATGACGGTTGTAAAGTAGCACAACCGCTTAAGGTTAGCAGCGCTGTTAACAGCGCTGCGATACCGGATTTAGCGCGACGCATATTACGCGTCTTGCTCAGTGTTAGCCGCAGAATCAGCTGGTTTAGTATTCGCTTCTTTAATACTTAACCGTACCCGGCCCTGCTTGTCTACTTCCAACACTTTAACGGCTACTTTCTGACCTAATTGTAAATGTTCAGACACGTTGTTTACCCGCTCATCAGAGATTTGCGAGATATGCACTAAGCCGTCTTTGCCTGGCAGTACGTTTACAAAGGCGCCAAAGTCAACAATCCGGACAACTTCACCCTGGTAAATTGCACCTACTTCAATATCAGCAGTAATAGCATTGATTTTATCAATAGCTATTTGCGCGGCTTTAGCAGTGGTAGCGGCAATTTTTATGCTGCCATCATCTTCCAGTTCAATAGTGGTGCCAGATTCTTCGGTGATTTGACGAATAACCGCACCACCTTTACCGATAACTTCACGGATTTTCTCCGGGTTAATCTTCATGGTGTAGATACGCGGCGCGTATTCAGACATCTCTTCACGGTGACCGCTAATCGCCTGATCCATGACATTCAGAATATGCAAACGGGCTGATTTTGCCTGTTTTAATGCCTTTTGCATAATTTCCTGGGTAATACCGTCAATCTTAATGTCCATTTGCAGCGCAGTAATACCTTCGGTGGTACCCGCTACTTTAAAGTCCATATCACCTAAGTGATCTTCATCACCTAAAATATCAGACAGTACGACATAGTCGTCGCCTTCTTTAACTAAACCCATAGCAATACCGGCAACAGAGGCTTTGATTGGTACACCGGCATCCATTAATGCTAATGATGAACCACATACCGATGCCATAGAGCTTGAACCATTAGATTCGGTAATTTCAGACACGATACGTACCGTGTACGGGAAATCTTCAAAATCAGGCATAACAGCCAGTACGCCACGTTTAGCTAAGCGGCCATGGCCGATTTCGCGACGCTTCGGCGACCCTACCATACCGGTCTCACCCACGCTGTACGGAGGGAAGTTGTAGTGCAGCATAAAGGTATCGGTTTTCTGACTTAACAAGTCATCGATATTCTGCGCATCACGCGCAGTACCTAAAGTACAGGTAACCAGTGCCTGGGTTTCGCCACGGGTAAACAGCGAAGAACCATGAGTACGTGGCAAAACACCTGTCATAACACTTAAACCACGGATCATTTCCGGGTCGCGGCCATCAATACGGGGCTCGCCTTTGGTAATCCGGCTACGAACCACTTTACTTTCCAGGTCATGGAAAATATCACCAAATTCGTTTTTGTCCAGCGCTTCGTCTTCGGCCATCTCTGCCAATAACTTGTTGTGCAGGGCAGTTTTGATTTCTGCGATACGCTCGTAACGTTTAGCTTTTTCAGTGATCTGGTACGCTTCGCCAATATCAGCGGTCGCTAATTCAGCAACTTTAGCAATTAGCGGTAAGTTTTTCGCAGGTGCCTGCCAGTTCCAGCTTGGCTTAGCGCCTTCTGCCGCTAACTCATTAATTGCAGTAATGGCCGTTTGCATTTGCTCATGGCCATACATTACCGCGCCTAACATCACGTCTTCTGACAGAATGTTCGCTTCCGATTCCACCATCAGTACCGCGTTATTGGTACCGGCAACCACTAAGTCCAGTTTTGAGCTTTTCAGCTCTTCTTCTGACGGGTTTAACACATACTGGTTATTGATATAGCCAACCCGGGCAGCGCCAATAGGGCCGGCGAACGGAATACCTGACAACGCTAATGCTGCTGACGTACCAATTAACGCAACGATGTCTGGCTGAATTTCAGGTTGTACTGATACGACAGTAGCAATAACCTGCACTTCATTGGTAAACCCTTCCGGGAATAATGGACGGATAGGACGGTCGATTAACCGGCATATTAAGGTTTCACCTTCACTTGGCCGGCCTTCACGTTTAAAGAAGCCACCCGGAATACGGCCAGCTGCATACATTTTTTCCTGGTAATTCACGGTTAACGGAAAGAAATCCTGACCAGGTTTTGGTTCTTTTTTACCAACAACGGTTACTAAAACTGAAGTATCTCCCAGGCTGGCCAACACTGCGGCATCTGCCTGACGGGCGATGACGCCGGTTTCTAAAGTAAAGGTATGTTGGCCAAACTGAAATGATTTTACGATGGGAGTCACGTGTGTATTTCCTTAATCTTAATCGCCGAATTGCGATGTTTTTCTCTGTGTTTTCTGCCTGTACAGTATACTCTGTAACCTGTTACAAAAGATAGTTCAGTAAAGAGCTCAATAAAAATAGTGTTTAAATCATTCCCATAAAAAAAGAGGCTTAAAAGCCTCTTTTTTGCTACGTTATCGCTTAGCGATTAACGACGTAAACCTAAACGACCGATCAGGGTAGTATAACGGCTCTGATCTTTGCCTTTTAAGTAGTCTAACAGCTTACGACGCTGGCTAACCATACGTAACAAACCACGACGAGAATGGAAGTCGTGCTTGTGTTCAGCAAAGTGGCCTTGCAGGTGAGTGATTGACGCAGTTAACAGGGCAACCTGTACTTCTGGTGAACCGGTATCGCCTTCTTTTACAGCGTAGTCAGCAACAATTTTTGCTTTATCAGCAGCGCTTAATGACATATTTAACTCCAATGTGAGTGAACTAAAATAAGGGTATCGCCGATCACTCATCCAGCAGACCCCAGAAAATCCGGCACATAATAGCATTTTGCTATCTTTTTACAAGGCGTTTATCGCAGTAGCGGACTGTTGCACCGCACTGGTGTTAAGCAAGCGGCGTGAACAAAGTACGCCCTGCTGTACCTGGCCAATACCAATAAAGACCTCACCTGGCCCGATCAACTTAATCGCAGCAATATCATCCGCTGCGACACTGCAGTTCTGACCGTGCTGCAACTGATGCTGTTGCTCAGCACTAAGTGCCATTGCTGGCATAGCAACAATACCGGCATCCAACGGCAGTAATAACGCGTCTAAGGGGTTAAAATCAGCACTGCTGTGGCATTGCTCTGCCATGGCGTCTAACTGAGCAGGCTTTACCATTTGCGCAGCAGTAAAAGGCCCGACCTGAGTGCGGTGCAATTTGCTGACATGACCGCCACAGCCTAACAGCTCGCCTAAATCGTCGATAAGGGTGCGGATATAAGTGCCTTTGGAGCAATGAACAATAAAATCTGCCTGGTTGCCGCTACGCTTTAACAGTTCAAACTTAAATATGGTAATCGGCCGGGCTTCCCGCTCTATGGTAATACCCTGACGGGCATATTTATATAAAGGCTGGCCCTGATACTTTAATGCAGAGAACATAGTGGGCACTTGCATAATATCACCGCGAAAACTTTGCAGTGCCTGTTCCAGGTCGGTGTCAGTAAAGCTGACCGGCCGCTCACTGATTACCTCGCCTTCTGAATCGCTGGTACTGGTGCGCACCCCAAAACTGGCTGTCACCAGATAGGTTTTATCGGTATCCAGTAAAAACTGACTGAACTTGGTCGCCTCACCAAAACAGATGGGTAATAAGCCCGAGGCCATCGGATCCAGAGCACCGGTATGTCCGGCTTTCTGTGCCTGGTATAGCCAACGGACGCGCTGTAAAATGCCATTGCTACTGACTTCTAACGGTTTATCCAGTAATAGAATGCCATTAACTGCCCTGGCATTTTTACGCGCCATTACTCATCAACTCCGTCGCTGTCTGTATCTGGATCAGTATCTGTTGGTTCCATGCCAGCATCTTTGCGCTTTCTCTCATCTTCCTGGCGCACTGAAGCCACTAAACTGGCCATGCGGATCCCTTCATTTAATGACTGGTCAAACGCAAAGCGGATATGCGGCACAATCCGGGTCTGAATGCGCTTGCCAATTAAACTGCGGACATAGCCAGCGGCATCATTCAAAATTTTCAGATTGTCTTCCACCTTGCTGTCATCCATCCCTAAAAAGGTTACAAACACCTTGGCATGTGACAGATCACGTGATACTTCGACATCAGAAACAGTAATCATTGAATGCAAGCGCGGATCTTTAATTTCGCGCTGCAGAATAACCGCCATCTCTTTCTTTATGTGTTGAGACAACCGGTCAACGCGGGAGAATTCTTTTGCCATGTTAAGCATTCCAAATTTGGGGTCAGGGAAAACACAACAGGGGCACTAAAGGCCCCTGTACTATGTGTTGCCAGCGGTACTTTATAAGGTACGTTCAACCTGAATGGTTTCAAATACTTCGATCTGGTCGCCTTCGCGAACGTCGTTGTAATTTTTAACACCGATACCACATTCAAAGCCGTTTCTGACTTCGTTTACATCGTCTTTAAAGCGACGCAGTGATTCCAGTTCGCCTTCATAGATAACCACGTTATCTCGCAGCACCCGGATAGGCGCGTTACGTTTAATCAGGCCTTCAGTTACCATACATCCGGCAATCGCGCCGAACTTCGGTGAACGGAACACATCACGTACCTGTGCTAAACCAATAATTTGCTGTTTAAACTCTGGTGCGAGCATACCGGTCATCGCGGCTCTTACTTCGTCTAACAGCTCATAAATGATGCTGTAGTAGCGTAAGTCGAGGCCTTCATCTTCTATCATCTTACGGGCTGACGCGTCAGCACGAACGTTAAAGCCGATAATAATGGCTTGTGATGCTGCAGCAAGCGTTACGTCAGTTTCGGTGATACCACCTACGCCGCTACCGATAATTTTAATTTTCACTTCATCAGTAGACAGTTTAGCCAGTGATTCAGAAATCGCCTGTACTGAACCTTGCACATCACCTTTTAATACCAGGTTAAGTTCAGAGACATCGCCTTCTTCCATGTTGGCAAACATGTTTTCAAGCTTGGCTTTTTGCTGACGTGCCAGCTTAACATCACGGAATTTACCCTGGCGATATAATGCGACTTCGCGGGCTTTACGCTCATCTTTAACTACGGTGACTTCGTCACCAGCCTGAGGAACGCCTGATAAACCTAAAATTTCAACCGGAATTGATGGACCGGCGGTTTTTACTTCACGACCATTTTCGTCGCGCATCGCACGAACCCGGCCGTATTCAAAGCCACACAGTACGATATCACCCTGATTCAGCGTGCCTTCCTGCACCAGAATAGAAGCAACCGGACCACGTCCTTTATCTAAGCGGGATTCAATAACCGCACCACGTGCCAGGCCCTTCTTAACCGCTTTCAACTCCAACAGTTCAGCCTGGTTAAGGATTGCTTCCAGTAAGTCATCTATACCAATACCAGACTTAGCCGATACCTGCACAAACTGCGTGTCGCCGCCCCATTGTTCAGAGATAACATCGAACTGGGATAGCTCGTTTCTTACTCTGTCAGGATCCGCTTCTGCTTTATCAATTTTGTTTACTGCGACTACCAGTGGCACGCCTGCTGCTTTCGCATGCTGGATTGCTTCTTTGGTTTGCGGCATTACGCCGTCATCCGCTGCAACCACCAGAATAACGATATCTGTTGCTTTAGCACCGCGAGCCCGCATTGAGGTAAACGCAGCATGGCCAGGTGTATCAAGGAACGTCACCATACCGCGGTCCGTTTCAACGTGATAAGCACCTATATGCTGGGTAATACCACCTGCTTCGCCATCAGCAACTTTAGCTTTACGAATGTAGTCCAGTAATGACGTTTTACCATGGTCAACGTGACCCATTACCGTAACAACTGGTGCACGTGGCTCCAGCTCGCCTTCACCTTCGCGGTCAGACATTACCGCTTCTTCCAGTTCATTCTCTTTGGTCAGGGTGAATTTGTGGCCCATCTCTTCACAAACAATGGCCGCCGTTTCCTGATCAATTACCTGATTAATGGTCGCCATGGCGCCCATCTTCATCATGGCTTTAATCACTTCAGACGCTTTTACCGCCATTTTAGAGGCCAGTTCGGCCACGGTAATGGTTTCACCAATTTTTACTTCGCGCTCTACCGGCTGGGCAGGCTTATTAAAGCCATGCTGCATACTGGTTGGCGTTTTCTTTTTCTTGGTATGACGGTTAGCACGGTTAAAGGCTTCCTTGTCATTACCGTCATCTTTCTTTTTACCTTTAGCTGGCGGGGCTTTTTTACCCACGCCACGACGACCCGCACGTTCTTCTTTCGCGTCAACTTCGTCTTCTGCCTGCTTAGCAAATTCATTGCTGGTCAGGTGGTAATCGTCTTTTTCAGTAGATTTGGCTTTTTCTTCCTGGGCCCAACGTTCACTGTTTTCTTCAGCCAGCTTGCGTGCTGCTTCAGCCTGTTTCTTGGCTTCTTCTTCCAGCTTACGCAGCGCTTCAGCTTCTTGCTGCTGGCGCATATGCTCAGCTTCACGCTTAGCTTCTTCTTTGGCTGCACGACGTGCCGCTTCTTCCGGATCGTCTTTTAACAGCTGAGCTTGTTTCGCTTCTTCACGTTTTTTAGCTTCTGCCGCTTTACGCTCTGCTTCTTCTTTGGCTTTCGCTGCAGCAATTTCCCGCGCTTTATGTTCAGCTTCCTGCTTGGCACGATTCGCTTCTGCGTTAGCTTGTTCTTCAGCCAGACGGGCTTCTTCCTGCGCTTTTAAGGTCGCTTCGTCAACAACCGGTTTTTTGATATAGGTTTTTTGCTTACGCACTTCAACCTGAATTTCCCGGTTACGCCCGGCACCGCCAGCCACACTTAACGTGGTTTTTTCTTTACGCTTGAGGGTAAGCTTTGAAGGTTCTGATGATTTACCGCCATGCTGCTTGCTTAAATGCAACAGCAGGGTTTTTTTCTCATCTTCAGATACCTGCTGCCCTGCAGCTTTAGTAATACCTGCATCAGCAAATTGTTGTACTAACCGATCAACAGTTGTACCGACATCACTGGCCAGCTTCTCTATGGTGACTTCTGCCATTTGTGTTGTTACCTCCGTTGACTACTCAGTTACTTTCACTAAACCAAACAATATTGCGGGCAGCCATAATCAGCTCTGCGGCTTTTTGCTCAGTTATATCTGCTATATCTAATAAATCGTCGACACCTAAATCGGCCAGATCGTCCAGGGTTGTTACACCTTTGCTGGCAATCACGTATGCGGTATGGGTATCTAAGCCTTCTAACGCTAACAGCGCTTCAGTTGGCTTGGCATCTTCTAATGATTCTTCGCTGGCCAGCGCACGGGTAGTTAACACCGCTTTTGCTCTGCCACGCAGTTCTTCAACAATCTCTTCATCAAAACCGTCTATCGACAGTAGTTCGCTGATGGGTACGTAGGCAACTTCTTCCAAAGTAGAAAAACCTTCGTCAACCAGCACATCAGCAAAGTCTTCGTCAATTTCCAGCGCATCCATAAAGGCCTGACGCACTTTCTCAGTCTCTTCCTGATGCTTTTTCTTCATATCAGAAACCGACATAACGTTCAGCTCCCAACCTGTTAACTGGCTGGCTAAGCGCACGTTCTGACCATTGCGACCAATCGCCATAGCGAGGTTAGAGTCTTCAACGGCGATATCCATCGAATGCGCGTCTTCATCAACAATAATAGAAGCCACTTCTGCAGGTGCCATAGCGTTAATAACGAATTGCGCATCGTTATCATCGTACAACACGATATCAACCCGTTCACCGGCCAGCTCGTTTGACACGCCCTGTACCCGTGAACCACGCATGCCAACGCAAGCGCCTACCGGATCTATCCGGCGATCGTTACTTTTCACCGCAATTTTTGCACGAGAACCCGGATCACGGGCCGCACCACGCAACTCAATCATTTCTTCGCCAATTTCCGGTACTTCGATCCGGAACAACTCAAGCAGCATTTCCGGACGGGCACGGCTTAAAAAAAGCTGAGCGCCGCGTGCTTCTGGCTTCACATCAAATAATAAGGTACGGATCCGATCGCCTGGACGATACGTTTCCCGCGGTAACATTTCTTCGCGCGGTAACATCGCTTCGGCATTGTTACCTAAATCGACAATGATGCTGTCGCGGTTAACTTTTTTAACGATACCGGTTACCAGCTCGCCTACCTGATCAATATAGGCTTCAACTACCTGAGACCGCTCGGCTTCGCGCACTTTTTGCACAATAACCTGTTTGGCCATTTGAGTGGTAATACGGTCAAACTCGATAGAATCGATTTGCTCTTCGTAGAAATCACCAATCTGCACTTCTGGTGCATCATACTGGGCTGCCGATAAGGTAATTTCCCGGGTAGGGTGTTCCTGCACCGCATCATCTGCGACCACTTCCCAACGCCGGAAGGTTTCATAGGATCCGGTTTTACGATCAATATTTACCCGAACTTCAATATCGCCTTCGTTTTTCTTTTTAGTGGCTGCAGCTAATGCAAACTCCAGTGCCTGGAATATTTTCTCCCGCGGTACTGATTTTTCATTGGATACTGCATCGACAACTAATAATATTTCTTTTGCCATTGTATCTGCCTCGTTCTGACGCGACCCGAATACCTTAAAAAACCGGTACCACGTTTGCTTTGTCTATATTATCCAGCAGCAAACGATAGGGTTTGCCATCGACTTCCATAACGAGCATGTCAGCGTCAATCGCCTGCAACATGCCTTTGAATTTTCTTCTGTTATCTTGCGCAATTGTCAGTTTTACTTCAATTTGCTGACCTACTGCCTGTATAAAATGTGCTTCGGTAAACAGCGGACGGGATAAACCCGGCGAAGATACTTCAAGGGTGTATTCGTTAGGGATCGGATCTTCTACATCTAATATCGCGCTCACTTCACGGCTGACCAAAGCACAATTCTCGACCGTAATACCATCACTGTGATCAATATATAGCCGCAATGTCGTGTGGCGGCCAGCACGCAGCAGCTCAATACCCCATAAATCAAAACCGGCAGCAGTTACTGTCGGGTTCAACAACTCAACCAGTTGTTGTTCTTGTTTAGTCAAAAAGACCTCCGAATACACCAATAAAAAATGGGCATAGCGCCCATTACTGCATAAAACTGACACGCCAGATACGAAAACGCCCCGAACAAGCGGGGCGAAGTAACATCCGAACAACACCCATATCGCCAATGAAGTATTGTTGAAAAGTTGGTTGCGGGAGCCGGATTTGAACCGACGACCTTCGGGTTATGAGCCCGACGAGCTACCAGACTGCTCCATCCCGCGTCCGTGTAATGGCGCGTATTATATAGCGCCTTGCCTGTTATCGCAAGCCTTGCATCACAAAGCTATTGATTTAGTTGGTGCCGAGAGCGGGACTTGAACCCGCACGTCCGAAGACACTACCCCCTCAAGATAGCGTGTCTACCAATTTCACCACCTCGGCTTAAATAAGAGGTTAACCTACCGGGATATCGCTGTTATCTTCTTTCTTCACAGGTGCCTGTTCAACGGCTGGAGCAGATAAATCCCATTCATCGACCGGTGCACTTTGCTTCGCAGTATAATTACCTAATACGATGCTTAATACAAAAAATAATGTTGCCAGCACCGTCGTGGTTTTCGTTAAGAAATTGCCGGTACCTGATGAACCGAACACGGTAGAAGAAGCACCTGCACCAAAGGCAGCACCCATGTCAGCGCCTTTACCATGCTGAATTAATACCAGGCCAATTAACGCCATAGCTACCAATAAATAAACTACAATTATTATCTCGTACATGCTTAGTCCTTTGCACTTTGGCAAATTTGCAAAAATTCTGCTGGTTTCAAGCTGGCACCGCCAACCAATGCACCATCAATATCGGCCTGTGTAAACAGTGCCTGGCAATTTGCCGCGTTTACACTGCCGCCATATAATATTCTTACCTTTGCCGCAGCTTCACTATTGTACCCGGTCAGCTGGCGACGGATAAACGCATGCGTTTCCTGCGCCTGTTCCGGTGATGCCGATTCACCCGTACCAATAGCCCACACTGGCTCGTAAGCAATTACTGATTTCGCCAGTAATTCGGGGTGCGAAGCATACACCGCCGCTAATTGTTTCGCAATAACCTGCTCAGTATTTTCTTGCTGGCGTTCCGCTAATGTTTCACCGATACAAAGCACTGGCGTTAAACCGGCAGCAATTGCCTGCTGTATTTTTGCACAAACCAGCTGGTCGGTTTCAGCATGATACTGGCGGCGCTCAGAATGACCAACTAAAACGAAACTGGCTCCAGCCTCGTTAATCAGGCTGCCACTGAGTTCGCCGGTATAAGCCCCTTCAGCATGCTCACTAATATCCTGAGCACCTAAAGAATAATGCTCGCTAACCGGAAAATACGCCAGCAAGGTTGCCGGCGGACAGATCAAGACATCAACCTCTGAATTTAAGGTCGTTAACTGCTGCGAAACAGTTTCAACCAGTGCTCTGGAACCATTCATCTTCCAGTTGGCAGCGATTAGTTTTTTTGCAGACATAACGTTATTTCCTGATGTAATACGCCGGGATACTAACCAAGCACGCCGCTAAGAACAAGTAATAACCACCAAACAACAGACTAACTGCGGTTAAAACAGTCAACGCGCCAGGGCATGTTGACGTTCAGCTTGCCAGTTTGACCGCCGCCGCTATTTGCTCCGCATATTCACGCACCAGCGTAGCATCTTCACCTTCAACCATTACCCGGATAAGAGGTTCAGTACCTGATTTACGGATCAACACCCGGCCTTTACCTGCCAGCAAGCTCTCCACTTCGGCTATTTTCTGAATAACATGCTGCTTTTCAAGCGGTGCGGTGCCTTTTTCAAATTTAACGTTGACCAGTACCTGCGGCAATTTATGCATACCATCGCTCAATTGCGCCAGGCTTTCACCGGTTACCAGCATGGCATTGAGCACCTGTAACGACGCGATAATACCATCACCGGTACAGGCATAATCTAAATTAAGCACATGGCCGGAGTTTTCACCACCAATCCGCCAGTTCTTCTCTCGAAGCAGCTCCATAACGTAACGATCACCCACTGCACTTCGCACAAACGGAATATCCAGTTCCGCCAGCGCCAGCTCCAGACCCAGGTTACTCATCAGGGTACCGACCACACCGCCTTGTAAGGTTTTTTCGCGTTGCGCGCAGCGGGCAATAATGTAGACAATTTCGTCACCATCCAGCACCCGACCTTGCTGATCCACCATCATCACGCGGTCGCCGTCACCATCGTAGGCAATACCTAAATCGGCTTGTTGCTCAAGCACTGTTTGCTGTAATAAATCGGTATGGGTTGCGCCACACTTATCATTAATATTTAAGCCATCTGGTTTGCAGCCTATAGCGATAACTTCTGCGCCCAGTTCTTTAAATACTGCCGGTGCAATATGGTAAGTGGCACCATGAGCACAATCGATAACAATTTTCAGGCCTTTCAATGATAAATGGTTTTTAAGATGGCTTTTGCAAAACTCGATATAGCGTCCTGCCGCATCGTCAATGCGCATTGCCCGTCCCAGCTTTTCAGAGGGTTCACATACCATGGGCTGTTCCAGCTCATGCTCAATGGCCAGCTCTACCTCATCGGGCAATTTGGTTCCATCCGCAGAGAAAAATTTAATGCCGTTATCATAATAAGGATTGTGCGAGGCACTGATCACAATACCAGCCTCAGCCCGGAATGTCCGGGTTAGGTAAGCTACTGCCGGTGTCGGCATAGGGCCAAGTAGACGAACATCAACCCCAGCAGCGATCAGACCGGCTTCAAGCGCAGTTTCCAGTAAATAGCCAGAGATCCGGGTATCCTTGCCAATCAGCACTTTTCGGGTACCACGTGCAGATAAAACCCGGCCAGCGG
Organism: Arsukibacterium sp. UBA3155; assembly: GCA_002364615.1. Classification (GTDB taxonomy): domain Bacteria; phylum Pseudomonadota; class Gammaproteobacteria; order Enterobacterales; family Alteromonadaceae; genus Alishewanella. The sequence goes on from DEYP01000025.1 coordinate 178,083, forward strand.
CCCAACCCAGTTTCATCGCAAATTCCGGCGTGATTGGAAACTCACCCACCCGGCCACGTACACCATCGGTACCAAAATATTTTCTGCTCATGCTTCTACTCCATAGCGTACCGCAGTGGCTACCTGCACTGCCTGTACCGTTTCTTTCACGTCATGCACCCGGATTATCCGGGCACCTTGTAATGCAGCAATTGTGGCACAGGCCAGACTGCCTGCCAAACGCTGTTCAACCGGCACCTTTAATAAATTGCCAATCATTGATTTTCTTGACATACCTGCCAGCACCGGATAACCCAAGCCGCACAGTTGCGCTATTGCGGCCAGTAACTGATAGTTATCGCTCAGATTTTTACCAAAGCCAAAGCCCGGATCCAGTATAATCTGCTCTTTTGCAATACCGGCAAACTGACAATCCAGAGTCCGACGCTGCAAAAATTTAATCACGTCTGCCACTACATCGTCATACTGTGGCTGCTGCTGCATGGTGCGGGGCTCGCCCAGCATATGCATCAGACATACTGGTACCTTTAATTCTGCAGCGCACTGCAATGCGCCTTCGCCTTGCAATGCCTGCACGTCATTAATCATATCGGCACCAGCCTTAACCGCCGCTGACATAACTTTAGCTTTGCTGGTATCAATCGATATCACACAGTCAAAGCGTTGCCGTATAGCTTCAATTACTGGCAGCACCCGATCCAGTTCTTGCTGTAAGGGCACGGCACTGGCGCCAGGGCGGGTTGACTCACCACCCAGGTCAATAATCGTCGCGCCATCAGTTAACATTTGTTCAGCCTGACGCAGTGCTGCTTCGGGCGCAAAATGCTGACCACCGTCTGAAAACGAATCGGGCGTAATATTTAAAATACCCATAACCACCGGGCGGCTTAAATCTAACTGACGTTGGCGGGGAAGTTTTAGCAGCATAGTGACACCCTTAAACCCTGATACTTTGAAAACGGACTCTGAAATAAACAAACCCCGGCATGCCGGGGTTTGGAGTATAAACAGACTTTACGGGAAGTGCATGCAGTTACTATATAGTTTCAGCACACAGGCTTACCCTCAAACCTTAATGCAGATTGCCTTCAGACGGTTTATCGGTTGCTACCGGTCCGTCGCTCTCGGCTTTCGCTTTGCCTGACGAATCGTCGTCACTATTGCCCTTATCACGCGGCTCCCAGTTTTCAGGCTGGCGTACTTCACGGCGCTCCATCAAGTCGTCAATCTGTTTGGCATCTATGGTTTCATATTTCATTAATGCGTCTTTCATCGCATGTAATATGTCCATATTCTCTTCAATTAACTCTTTCGCCCGCACATAGTTGCGGTCTATAAACACCCGTATTTCAGCGTCTATTGCTTTAACAGTGTCTTCTGACATATGCTTATTTTTGCTAACCGAGCGACCTAAAAAGACTTCGCCCTCTTCTTCAGCGTACAGCAAAGGACCCAGCGTTTCAGAGAAACCCCATTGCGTCACCATTTTACGAGCCAGGTCAGTAGCTCGCTCAATGTCATTAGAAGCACCAGTTGTCACCAACTCAAAACCATAAATCACTTCTTCTGCGATCCGGCCACCGAATAGCGAGCTAATCATGCTCTCCAGGTGACGCTTACTGTGGCTTACCCGATCCCGCTCTGGCAAATACATGGTTACACCCAATGCCCGACCGCGAGGAATAATACTCACTTTGTAAACCGGGTCATGATCTGGCACCAACCGACCAACAATGGCATGGCCTGCTTCATGATACGCGGTTGCTTCTTTTTCTTTTTCCGTCATCACCATTGACCGGCGCTCGGCACCCATCATGATTTTATCTTTGGCTTTCTCAAATTCGTCCATCGACACAACCCGACAACTGCTGCGCGCTGCAAACAATGCCGCTTCGTTAACCAGATTGGCTAAATCGGCGCCTGAGAAACCCGGCGTACCACGGGCAATCACTGAGGCATCAACCCCATCGGCTAATGGCACTTTACGCATGTGGACTTTTAAAATCTGTTCGCGGCCTTTTACATCTGGTAAGCCTACGACAACCTGGCGGTCAAACCTGCCCGGGCGCAATAATGCAGGGTCAAGCACATCTGGCCGGTTGGTCGCAGCAATCACAATAATACCTTCATTACCGTCAAAGCCATCCATTTCAACCAGCATCTGGTTTAACGTTTGCTCACGCTCATCGTGACCACCGCCCAACCCTGCGCCACGCTGGCGGCCAACCGCATCAATTTCATCAATGAAAATAATACATGGCGCTGCCTTTTTAGCCTGCTCGAACATGTCACGTACCCGGGAGGCACCAACACCTACAAACATTTCGACGAAATCAGAACCCGAAATAGTGAAAAACGGTACTTTCGCTTCACCGGCAATGGCTTTAGCCAGCAAGGTTTTACCGGTACCCGGTGGGCCTACCATCAGTACGCCTTTCGGAATTTTACCCCCAAGCTTTTGAAAGCGAGACGGGTCGCGCAGGTAATCTACCAGCTCGGAAACCTCTTCTTTGGCTTCATCACAGCCGGCAACATCAGCAAAAGTGGTTTTTATCTGATCTTCACCCATCAGGCGCGCTTTGCTCTTACCAAACGACATGGCACCTTTGCCACCGCCGCCTTGCATCTGGCGCATAAAGAAAATCCAGACGCCAATGAGCAACAACATCGGGAACCAGGAAATGAAAATAGTAGCTAACCAGCTGCTCTCTTCAGGTTTAGCTCCAATTACCCGAACGTCATGGTCTAATAAATCTTTCATTAAACCAGGATCATTTACCGGCAATACCGTCTCAAACCGCTCGCCACTGCTACGCAAACCGGTGATGACACCGCTGCGTTCAATTTTGACCTCACGGATCTGCCCCTGATTTACGTCTTTAATAAACTGGGTGTAACTGGTTTGTCTGTCTGCATTCTCACTGGGGCCAAAGCTGTTAAACACCGACATCAGTACTACTGCGATAACCAACCAGACAATCAGATTTTTTGCCATGTCGCTCAAGGTTATAACCTCATCTTCGCTTAAAAAAAATTTACCGGCTACTTTACTAGAGTTTGAAGCCGGTCGCCACGATATATGTTTCCCGAGACCTGGCGCGGGAAGAATCGGGCTTGCGTATTTTCACGGTGTTAAATAACGCCCTGATATCCTTTAAAAAGGCTTCAAAGCCATCACCCTGAAACACTTTGACCACAAAACTGCCATTTTGCTTCAGAGTTTTTTGACACATATCTAAAGCAAGCTCTACCAGATACATAGAGCGGGCCTGATCAGTTGTATCATTACCACTCATATTTGGTGCCATATCAGATAGTACCACATCTACGGTTTTACCGCCGATCCGGCTCAGTAATGCCTCTAAAACAGCTTCCTCCCGAAAGTCGCCTTGCAGAAAAGCCACGCCGGCCAGCGGATCCATCGGCAAAATATCACACGCTATTACCGTGCCACTCTGGCCAACGACTCCCACTACATACTGCGACCAGCTGCCCGGCGCTGAGCCTAAATCAACCACGGTCATGCCCGGTTTCATCAGCTTGTCCTGCTGCTGAATTTCTTCTAACTTAAAAGAAGCCCGCGACCGTAAGCCCAGCTTCTGTGCTTTTTGCACAAAATGATCATCAAAATGCTCTTTTAACCATCGGGTTGAACTGGCAGAGCGCTTTTTCTTGGTCATAGTACCACTCTTAAATAGTGTTATGCCTGAGATGGCGCTACAATAGGCAAAAATCAAGCTTGAATCCGGATATTCTACCCATATGAGTTTAACCAATAAACAAAAACAATTTTTAAAAGCAAAAGCGCATGAGCTTAAACCCGTAATTTTACTCGGTGGCAATGGCCTGACAGAGGGCGTGGTCGCTGAGATTGAAGTCGCGCTGAGTTTTCATGAATTAATTAAAATTAAAGTGCCTACTGAAGATCGCGAACAAAAAGTATTGATCATGGATGCAATTATCCGTGAAACCAAAGCTGAAAAAGTGCAGGTGATTGGTAAAACGCTGGTACTGTATCGCCAGAGCGAAGCGAAAAAAATTCAGTTACCACGTAACTGATTTATCCGGCCAGATAGCCCGCTGTCTGCAGCGCGATGCGGGCAGCTTTATCGTCTTTTGCAACCTGACTGATCAAATTTGCCGGCCGGTTGTCCACTTCTGTCGCTTTCTCAAACTGCCACATCACCACTGCATTGTCAGCATAAATGATTTCAACGTGCATTAGATTATGGTCAAAGCACCAATGGGTATTGTCTTTTAAAATGCCGAAAACCGCTGCCGGGCTAAGTTGCCAGTGCCGGATATCCAGCACGATTGCCCAGGGCTGAGCGATCAGATCCTGCACCAGTGTGCGAAGCTCCAGCACATAATCTTTTGCTGTGCTTTCATTCCAGATGCCATCAGCCCTTACCCATAAAACCCGTTGTTCAAGAGCAAGACTGAACGCTTTTTTATTTTTCATTGATTACTCCCGTTGCAGCCTGGTTACTGTACCCTATACGCTGTGAATCTAAACTCTGACCTGTAGGTAAATTGTAAATATTTATTAATAGATAGCCCACAGAGGCTGCCAGCAGCAATTAACCAAATTAAAAACCCGATAAGCCACTAAGATTATGAAATTAAGAGATTACCAGCTACAGGCCGTTGCCACAGCTATCGGCCACTTCAAACAAAGTAATCAGTCTGCAGTTATGGTGCTTCCTACCGGCGCCGGCAAAAGCCTGGTGTTAGCAGAACTGGCCAGAGTAGCGAAAGGCCGGGTACTTATTCTTACTCATGTCAAAGAACTGGTTGCTCAGAACGCCGAAAAAGTAGGGTTATTAAGCCAGCCTGGTAGTATTTTCGCTGCGGGGCTAAACCAGAAAGACAGCCGTGCTAAAACGGTGATTGCCAGCGTACAATCTGCTGCCCGTAATTTGTCACAATTCGAGCAGGCATTTTCCTTACTGATTATTGACGAGTGCCACCGGGTTAGTCTCAATGCCGACAGTCAGTATCAATTGCTATTTAGCCAGTTGCGCCGGCAAAATTCAGAGCTGAAAATTCTCGGCCTAACCGCCACCCCTTACCGGTTGGGTACTGGCTGGATCTACCAGAGTCACTATCATGGTCGGGTTGGCAATACCGAAAATGCCAGTTTCGAACGTTGTATTTTCGAACTGCCGTTAAGACCGTTAATTAACAAAGGCTACTTAGCAAAACCGATATTACTCGATGGCTTAGCCGCTCAGTATGACTTTAGTGCCCTGCAGCCATTAAGCAGTATGGACTACAGTGAACAGGAAATTGAATCGGTGCTGGGCAAAATGGGCCGGGCCACCAAGCTAATTGCTGGCCAGCTGGTTCAGCTGGCTGCCAGTAAACAGGGCGTTATTGTTTTCGCTGCCACAGTGCGTCACGCCAATGAAGTACTGAACCTTCTATTGCAGCATGGGCAAAGCGCGGCGCTGTTAATTGCCACAACCCCTGAAAAAGAACGAGATCAACTGATCGCGGCTTTTAAAGCAAAACAATTGAAGTTTCTGGTGAATGTGGCGGTACTGACCACTGGCTTTGATGCGCCTCATGTCGATTTAATCGCTATTTTACGCCCCACCGCCTCGGTCAGTTTGTTTCAGCAAATGGTCGGCAGGGGTCTGCGCAGCGCGCCAGATAAAAGCCAGTGCCTGATCATTGATTATGCAGCCAACGGTTATGACTTGTTTTATCCGGAAGTAGGCAGCCCCCGCCCCAACAGCAAATCTGTGCCAGTACAGGTACCCTGCCCGGAGTGTGGTTTTGCCAATATTTTCTGGGGACTTACAGATAACGATGGCGATATTATCGAGCACTATGGCAGACGCTGTCAGGGTTTGCTTGCACCCGAAACAAACACAGCAGCCACCCAGTGCAGCTATCGGTTTCGAGCCAGAATATGCCCAGACTGCGGTGGCGAGAATGATATTGCAGCACGGGTTTGTCACGCCTGCCAATCGCAACTCATTGATCCGGATAAACGCTTAAAAGAAGTGCTTAGCAAGCAACACCATCATTTATTTCGCTGCCAGCAAATGCAGCTTATTGACCATAACGGTGATTTAAAAGTGCATTATCAGGACAGTGATGGCAATCCGTTTTACCGCTATTTTAAAATGCAAACAGCACCGCAGCGCCGGGCCTTATATGCCTTGTTTATTAAACCGCATAGCCGAGCACCGGGTTTTGCTCAAAAAAAATATCAAACTGCCAGCGAGCTGGTAGCTGATCAGCACAAGTTTCGCATGCCTCAACTGATCCTGTTAAAAAAGCAGCCCAAAGGCTGGCAACATCTCGACAGTTTTTTTGATTACAGCGGCCGCTACCAGAATTCTGAAACATACTCAGGCAGCTTTTCTGATTAAGACTAACCCTGTCGATATCACTACTACTAAATTGATTTATTAAAACAGGTACAGGGGTGGGTAAACGTTATACCCGCTATCTGAGTTGACTATCTTTACTACCCCGTCGGTTCATACCACCTGCTGTCGTACGGTTTTTTTCAACCGCTTCCTGACAGGCAATACAAAGACGCACTCCCGGAACTGCTTTGCGGCGCTGTTCAGGAATACGCCTGTCGCATTCATCACAATAAACCGCGCTGTCACCTACCGTTAATTTACTTCGGACCTGTTGTACTGCATCGTCGACACTTGCATCAATTTGCTCCTGCACCGCGCCATCCCGCGACCATCCTCCTGCCATAGTAGTCTCCGTTTTATCATTAATAACTGCGTTAATAGCGGCGTTGATTAAATCATCAAGCCATTACTTACGACAACACTCAGCACTAAGGGTTGCACTCGCCCCGGCCGCAGTAACACAAAGTCTGTTAACCGGGTGCAGCAGAGCAGTTGTCTTAAAAAGTAAGCAGAGCAGCCTGTTGACGAAATAGCCGGGCATGCAGTAATTTAGCGCAGTGCTGCTGGCGGGTGTAGTTCAATGGCAGAATGAAAGCTTCCCAAGCTTTAGACACGGGTTCGATTCCCGCCACCCGCTCCAGATTTTCCTGCCCGAAAAATATTTAAATATTTTTGTCACAGCAGCAACTGCTGCCGGTACTTAGTAATGTCACTCACAACTTACTAAGGTCGAAACATGAATAAGCACACTAAAAAGCAAGCAACCAACACGACTAAAACAAAAACCGGCTTCTGGACCCACTGTGCCATTGCCCTAACCATTGTTAGTGGCATGTTGGCTGCTAATTTTAGTGCTAAAGCAGCTGAAAGCTTTAGTGTTGAGGTTATCGGTAGCGGTAAACCGGTGATTTTGATCCCAGGGTTAATGTCAGATGCCAGAGTATGGCGACCCACTGCCGAAGCTCTGGCGGGCGATTACCAGCTGCATTTAATCAGTATTGCTGGCTTTGCCGGCACACCGGCTATTGATGGCGAACTGCTGCCCACAGTAAAGCAACAATTGCTGCAGTACATTACCCAAAACAAACTACAACAACCGGCAATAGTCGGTCACAGCCTGGGCGCATTTATGGCGTTTAGCCTGGCCAGTTCAGCACCTGCAAGTATTGGTAATGTTGTCGCGGTAGATGGCTTACCGTATCTGGCGCCGGTATTTACCCGTAGTAACGACACTACCGTGGCCATGATGCAGGGCCAGGCGAGTTATTTACGCCAGCAATACCAGCAGATGACAAATGCGCAGTTAACCGCAATGACTGCACAAGGGCTGTTTATCCAGGCCACGAGTGCGGTTCACCAGCAACAGGTGCTGGATATGGCAACTGCTTCCGATGCCAGAGCGGCAGGTCAGGCGATTTATGAGCTACTGACCACGGACTTGCGCCCTGAAGTGCACAAAATTCAAAGCAAGGTACTGTTAATCGGTGCCAGTGGTGCCATGTCAAATGACGCTGACCGCGCTGCAGCAAAAGCCCTTTATCAGCAGCAAGTTGCTACTATTGCTAACGCCCATGTTGAGTTTAATGCCAACTCAAGGCATTTTATTATGCTCGACCAGCCAGAATGGCTAACCGCCCGCATCGCACAGGCCCTAAAAGAATAAGTTGCAGGACGAATTAACATGAGTATCTCAATGATTGAACAACAACTTATTCCGGACGTCACTGCCGCTAAGCAAGGTGATACCGGTGCCTTTGAGCGGTTGGTTGCACGCTGCCAGCGCAGTGTCAGCAGTATTGCCCTGGCTATCGTCAAAGATTTAGATGCCAGTGAAGACATTGCCCAGCAAGTGTTTATTCATATTTGGCAGCAGCTGAATACCTTGCAAAATCCGGCCAGTTTTTTGCCTTGGGTACGGCAGATCACCCGCTATAGCGCCTTCAACTACCTGCGGGATAACAAGGTGAGTATTACCCAGAGTTTCGATGACGCGGAACAGGCTATGGCAGAATTTGCCAGCGAGTCTGAACCGGACCACGACTTAGCTAAACACCAGCAAAACCATATTATGGCAGACTTTATCAGCCAGTTACCCGCCGATAGCAGGGAAATCGTGCTGCTGTTTTACCGTGAAGAACAAAACAGCCAGCAAGTCGCCGAGCTACTGGGTTTAAGCGAAAGCAATGTCCGTAAAAAGCTGCAGCGGGTGCGTGAACTGTTAAAAGATCAGATCCTGGCGAAGTACGGAAAAATGATTTTAAGCACCGCTCCCGGGCTTGGCCTTACTACGGCCATATGCAGCGCCCTGACGTTAACCAGCCCGCCGGTAGCGGCTGCATCGGCCAGTGCTCTGGCGGCCAATAGCAGTGGTCTGGTAAAATTCGGCTGGCTATTAGGCGGCGCAATGTTGGGTGCTCTCGGAGGCGTGTTAGGGGTAATTCTCGGTATGAAACAACCACTGAAACGAGCGGAAACGCTGCAAGAGCGCCAGCGACTGCTAAAATACCGAAACATCAGTATCGGTTGGCTATTACTTAGCGGTATCCTGCTGGCAATGGCCTATCAGTTTACTGCTGGAGCAGTAGCACCCGTATTAGCCTTCAGCCTGTTTATGGCCGGACTGGGCTACCTGCAATATAGTGTTTGGCAGACAATTAAGCCTCGTTTGCAACAAAAAATGCTGCACGACCCACAAGCTAAAATCGCATATAAACGCAACCTGTTCTGGTGCTGGTTTGGTATGGCGGGTGGCAGTATAGCAGGCTTTGGTGGCTTAATTATTGGGCTGATAAGTAGTGGCCGCTGGTTTTGGGGCTAATAAAAAACGCCAGGACAAGCCTGGCGTTTTTTATTTCGTTTGACGCTATGCTATCAAATATATTTAACGTCTGTTATCTCAAACTCAACCGCGCCTTTTGGAGTGGTAATGTTTGCTACATCATCGGTGGTTTTGCCAATTAAACCGCGGGCGATGGGTGAGTTAACAGAAATTAAATTGTTTTTAATGTCTGCCTCGTCATCGCCAACGATCCGATAGGTCATTTCTTCTTCGGTATCCAGGTTTAAAATAGATACCGTCGCGCCAAAAATCACTTTGCCATTGTTAGGCATTTTACTGATATCGATAATTTGGGCGTTGGATAATTTACCCTCAATATCCTGAATACGGCCTTCGCAAAATCCTTGCTGCTCACGCGCCGCATGATATTCAGCATTTTCCTTTAAATCACCATGGGCACGGGCTTCAGCAATAGCCTGAATAATAGCCGGCCGTTTTACCGATTTAAGCTCATGCAGTTCAACCCGCAATGCTTCTGCGCCCTGAATTGTCATCGGGATTTGACTCATCCGTTCACTCTCTTATGTAATTCCTGAATAGAATTGACGTTATTAAAAGCACTGGCTGTATTTGCCTTACACGTCGCAAATGCAGCGTTAAGCGTTGTAGTATAGTTGGCTTTATGCTGCAGTGCACCACGGCGTAAAACTTTAGAGTCTTCAATAGCCTGACGCCCTTCGGTGGTGTTAACAATATAACTGTATTCGCCGTTTTTAATCCGGTCCAGAATATGCGGCCGGCCTTCGTATACCTTATTTACTGTACGACACGGCACACCTGCTGCAGCCAATGCTTTGGCAGTGCCGCCAGTGGCGTCAAGCTCAAAACCAATTTCTACCATGCGTTTGGCTAACTCAACAACGCGCACTTTATCGCTGTCGCGTACCGAAAGCAAGGCACGGCCGCCGGTTGGGATCAAAGTACCCGAACCCAGCTCACCTTTGGCAAAAGCCTCTTCAAACGTGTCGCCAATGCCCATGACTTCACCGGTAGAACGCATCTCAGGGCCAAGAATAGGGTCAACACCCGGGAATTTATTAAACGGGATAACCACTTCTTTCACCGAAAAATACGGCGGAATAATTTCTTTGGTAATACCTTGTGATGCCAGGGACTGCCCCGCCATGCAGCGGGCACCGACTTTGGCAACCGCTACGCCGGTGGCTTTAGAAACAAAAGGCACGGTACGGGCCGCACGCGGATTCACTTCGATTAAGTAAACTTCGTTATCTTTTACCGCAAACTGAGTATTCATTAAGCCCACTACACCGAGCTCCATCGCCAGTTTTTTAACCTGATCGCGCATTACATCCTGAATGGCAGGGCTTAAACTGTGCGGCGGTAATGAACAGGCAGAGTCACCTGAGTGCACGCCGGCTTGCTCAATGTGCTCCATAATGCCGCCAATAATGACTTCGGTGCCATCACAAATGGCATCGATATCCACTTCGATGGCATCATCCAGGAAGTTATCCAGCAGTACCGGCGAATCGTTTGACACACTAACGGCTTCGGTCATGTAACGGCGTAAATCCTGATCGTCATAGACGATTTCCATGGCCCGGCCACCCAGCACGTATGAAGGGCGAACGACCATCGGAAAGCCGATTTCATGGGCGCGCGACAATGCTTCTTCTACACTGGTTACCGTAGCATTTTGCGGCTGCTTTAAGCCTAAGCGCTCAACGGCTTGCTGAAAACGCTCGCGATCTTCAGCGCGGTCAATCGCATCGGGAGACGTGCCAATAATTGGCACTCCGTTCGCTTCTAACGCCCGGGCTAATTTTAGCGGCGTCTGGCCACCGTATTGGACGATAACGCCTTTGGGCTGTTCTATCCGCACGATTTCCAGCACATCTTCTAAGGTGATCGGCTCAAAGTACAAACGGTCAGAGGTATCGTAATCGGTAGAGACTGTCTCCGGGTTACAGTTAACCATAATGGTTTCATAACCGTCTTCACGTAGCGCCAGAGCAGCATGCACACAGCAATAATCAAATTCGATACCCTGACCAATCCGGTTCGGGCCGCCGCCAATAATCATGATTTTGTCACGGTTAGTTGGCGCCGCTTCACACTCTTCATCGTACGTGCTGTACATGTAAGCGGTATCTGACGCAAACTCTGCCGCGCAGGTATCCACCCGCTTATACACCGGGTGCAACTTATAACCGTGACGCTTTTTGCGTACTTCGTTTTCACTGACCCCCAACACGGCCGCGATGCGACTGTCGGCGAAACCCTTGCGCTTCAGTCGTTTTAAGCGTGCTTCGTCCAGCGCGGCAAAACCATCTGTCGCCAGCGCCTGCTCTTCTTTCACTAAATCTTCAATTTGTACCAGGAACCAGCGGTCGATATTGGTCAGGCTGAAAATTTCATCCATGCTCATGCCAAAACGGAAGGCATCGGCAATGTACCAAATACGGTGCGAGCCAGGCTCACGCAGTTCACGGGTGAGTTTTTCTTTCGCTTCCGGCTGAGTCAGGTCAATAATCGGATCCAAGCCGGAGACACCAATTTCCAGACCACGTAATGCTTTTTGCAACGACTCTTGCTGATTACGGCCAATGGCCATCACTTCGCCCACCGATTTCATCTGGGTGGTTAAGCGATCGTTGGCACCGGCGAACTTTTCAAAGTTAAAGCGTGGCACCTTAGTGACAACGTAATCGATACTTGGCTCGAATGAAGCCGGAGTGCGACCACCGGTAATGTCATTGGCCAGTTCGTCCAGGGTATAGCCGACTGCCAGCTTGGCCGCTACTTTGGCAATCGGGAAACCGGTTGCTTTAGAGGCTAAGGCTGAGGAGCGTGACACCCGCGGGTTCATCTCAATGATCACCATGCGGCCATCTACCGGGTTAATGCCAAACTGCACGTTTGAGCCGCCGGTTTCCACCCCAATTTCACGTAATACTGCCAGCGATGCATTACGCATAATCTGGTATTCTTTATCGGTCAGCGTTTGCGCTGGTGCTACGGTGATGGAGTCACCGGTATGCACGCCCATCGGGTCAAAGTTTTCAATGGCACAGACGATAATGCAGTTATCATTTTTATCACGTACCACCTCCATTTCGTATTCTTTCCAGCCAATTAACGACTCATCAATGAGCAGCTCTTTGGTCGGCGATAAATCAAGGCCACGGGTACAGACTTCTTCAAATTCTTCGCGGTTATAAGCAATACCGCCGCCCGAGCCACCCATAGTAAAAGACGGCCGGATAATACAGGGGAAACCAATATCATCCAGTACCTGATAAGCTTCTTCCATTGAATGGGCAAAGCCGGCCCGCGGGCAGGCCAGGCCAATGGAGCGCATGGCTTTATCGAAGCGGCTACGGTCTTCTGCTTTGTCGATAGCATCCGCAGTCGCACCAATCATTTCCACGTTATATTTGGCCAGCACACCGTGTCGCTCTAAGTCCAGCGCACAGTTAAGTGCAGTCTGGCCACCCATGGTGGGCAATACCGCACAAGGACGTTCTTTCTCAATAATTTTTTCCACTACCTGCCAATGAATGGGTTCAATGTAAGTAGCGTCGGCCATTTCAGGATCGGTCATAATGGTCGCCGGGTTCGAGTTCACCAGGATTACCCGGTAACCCTCTTCGCGCAGCGCTTTACAGGCCTGGGCGCCTGAGTAGTCAAATTCGCAGGCCTGGCCAATAACGATAGGGCCGGCGCCAATAATCAGAATGCTTTTTATGTCGGTACGTTTTGGCATGGGGTCGCTCTCTCCGTAATTCGTGTTTGCTTAGGCTTTATGCTGTTGCATCAGCGTAATAAAGTGGTCGAACAGCTCAGAGGCTTCATGCGGGCCGGGACTGGCTTCAGGGTGGCCCTGAAAACTAAATGCCGGCTTATCAGTGCGATGAATACCTTGCAGTGAACCATCAAACAGCGATTTATGGGTAACACGTAAATTAGCAGGTAACGTGGCTTCGTCTACCGCAAAACCGTGGTTTTGGGCAGTAATCAGCACCTTTTTACTATCAACATTTTGCACCGGGTGGTTGGCACCATGGTGACCAAACTTCATTTTCGAGGTTTTGGCACCGCTGGCCAGCGCCAGTAATTGATGGCCTAAACAAATACCAAACATCGGAATATCGGTTTCTAAAAATTGTTTAATCGCAGCAATGGCATAGTCACACGGTGCCGGGTCGCCAGGACCATTTGACAGAAAAATACCATCGGGCTTCAGGGCCAACACATCACTGGCCGGGGTTTGGGCTGGCACTACGGTCAGCTTACAGCCACGGTCAGCCAGCATGCGCAGAATATTACGCTTAACGCCATAATCATAAGCAACAACATGAAATTGCTCAGTGGCGCCCGCGCGATGGCCCTCACCTAAAGCCCAGCTGCCTTCAGTCCACTGATATTGCTGTTTTACGCTTACTTCCTTGGCTAAATCCATTCCGGCCAGGCCGGCAAAGCCTTTAGCAAGTTGCAGTGCTTTGGCCTGGTCAAGGTTGTCTCCGGCCAGAATACAGCCGTTCTGGGCACCTTTTTCGCGCAAAATGCGGGTTAACTTACGGGTGTCGATATCGGCAATGCCAAGAATGTTGTGCTTTGAAAGGTATTGACTAAGAGAGAGTTGATTACGAAAGTTACTGGCTAACAGCGGAAGATCACGGATAATCAGGCCTTTGGCCCAAACCTGGCCGGATTCTTCGTCTTCACTATTGGTACCGGTGTTGCCAATATGTGGGTAAGTGAGTGTTACTATCTGCTCTGCGTATGAGGGATCAGTTAATATTTCCTGATACCCGGTCATCGAGGTGTTAAACACCACCTCACCTACAGAAACTCCTTCAGCGCCAATGGCTGTACCGTGAAATACGGTGCCGTCTTCCAGTACGAGCAGGGCGGACTTAGTCAAAATAACCTCCAAACAGCAAAAAACGGGCGAAAACTAACTGTGTTTTACAACCCGTTTTGACCCAAAATTCTAAACCTCGTATTCGACCGGGCGAGTGACCGGGCAAACCTGCTTATTTTAGGCGATATGCGTGCTTTTGGCTATGGCTATTTTGCATTTTCACAAAAATACCTACTTTAACGCGTTTTTATGTTCAGTTGCTCAAAAGCTTATGTTAAGTCAGCCAATCCCAGCACCTGCTGCATAGAATAAAGTCCTGGCTGTTTATTTTGCAACCACAGAGCAGCACGCAGCGCGCCTTGAGCAAAGGTGTTACGGCTAGATGCTTTGTGGCTTATTTCCAGTCTTTCGCCTAAATCTGCGAATAGCGCCGTATGATCGCCAATAATATCGCCGCCCCGCACCGTGGCAAAACCAATAGTGTGCTGCGCCCGTTCACCCGTTATGCCCTCGCGGCCATATACTGCCACCTCACTTAAATCACGGCCAAGTGTTTTGGCAATGCTGGCGCCAATGGCCATGGCGGTGCCTGAAGGGGCGTCTTTTTTATAACGGTGGTGCGCTTCTATAATCTCAATATCGGCAGTTTGCCCCATAACCCGGGCTGCCGTTTGCACCAAATGCAGCAACAGGTTAACGCCGACACTCATATTGGGTGCCCAGACTATCGGAATATGGGCACTGGCTTGCTGCATCGCGGCATATTGCTCATCGCTCAGACCGGTTACCCCAATCACCAGGGCCTTTTGGGCTGCAACTGCCAGCTTAAGATGCGCGAGCATGGCTTCTGGCATGGTGAAATCGACCCAGATATCTGCCTGGTTAATACTGGTCTCGCTAGTCTCGCTAAGCGCCAGCCCCAGCTTGCCACATCCGGCCAGCTCGCCGGCATCAACGCCAACTAACGCCGAACCGGCACGAACCGTGGCTGCAGTTAAATGTAGCTGCTGCTCATTGGCAACAGTGGTAAGTGCACGCCCCATGCGGCCGTTAGCACCGAAAATTCCGATAGCAGGCATAATCTGACTCTGAATAAATAATAATGGCCGCTATTAAAACAAAAGTAACGAACACTAGAAAGGAAAATAGCCATTGAGATGGCTATTTATAAATATTAAATACTACCTAGTTGGTTCGGGTCCGAACACCTGCCGGGCTCGCCACAGCAACTCGCTACCGCTTGCGCGTTCCCTCAGACACTCTGTGTCGCCCCGTCAGGCATTAGCACCCTCTCTTATCCAAGATTGTTATACAGCCTTTTGCAATATCTGCCGAGACACATCCAGAGAGATATCTCCATGCTCGCCCAGCTTCAGCATGCCATTGGCTTCCAGTTTAACCACCAGCTTATCTACCGCATCGGCGGCAATGCCATAGTCGGCCAGGCGAGTTGGCACGCCCATGTGTTCAAAGAAAGCGCGGGTGTGCGTAATGGTATCGTCAATTAAGCGCTCTTCATCCTGATGATTTAACTGCCATACCCGCCGCCCAAATTGCAGCAGTTTCTGACGTTTCTGGCTGCGCTGCTGCTGCATCAGGGCGGGTAACACAATAGCCAGAGTCTGGGCGTGGTCTAAACCATAGCTCGCGGTAATTTCGTGGCCTATCATATGCGTTGCCCAGTCTTGCGGCACGCCCTGACCTATTAAACCGTTCAGCGCCATGCTGGCCGCCCACATGATATTAGCCCGCACATCGTAATCATCTGGCTGACTGAGCGCCTTGGGGCCTTGTTCAATAAGCGTTTGCAGCAAGCCTTCGGCAAAGCGATCCTGCACCGGGGCATTTACCGGATAGGTTAAATACTGCTCTATGACATGCACGAAAGCATCGACAACGCCGTTGGCGACTTGCCGGGGTGGCAATGAAAAGGTAAAGCTTGGGTCAAGCACCGCAAATTGCGGATAAACCAACGGGCTGGAAAACGCCAGTTTTTGCTGGGTTTCGTAGCGGGTAACCACCGAGTTGCCGTTGCTTTCGGTGCCGGTAGCTGGCAACGTCAGTACACAGCCAAGTGCTACGGCTCCCTCTACCTTACCGCCGTTGGCCAATATATCCCAGGCATCGCCCGGGTATACCGCAGCAGCGGCGACAAACTTTGCGCCGTCGATAACGCTACCACCACCTACCGGCAGCAGAAAATCAATTTTCTGCTCACGTACTAAGTCTGAAGCTTTCATCAGGGTTTCAAAACTGGGGTTGGGCTCAATGCCACTGAATTCCTGCCAGTCAAAGCCATCAAGCGCTGCTACAACCTGGTCATAAACGCCGTTATGTTTAACAGAGCCGCCACCGTACAACAACAATACTTTGCTGCCTGCAGGAATAAGCTTAGCAAGCTGCTTCAGCTGATCTTTACCAAAGATAATTCGGGTGGGGTTTTGATAGGAAAAATTAAGCATGTATCACTCCAAAGTTCTGGCGCTGGCCAGTTATAATAAAGCGAATTGTGGCCAACCCAGAGCAATTTCAAGTAGCCTGACGGCAATTGCGACAGATGGGCTCAGGGGCAAGGCGAACACGACAACCTTGCTATAACGCTTGACGCCAACAATACTGCTACAGATAAGTACATCATCAAGTGTGAAAGGTTAAGATGCTGACAAAACACTACAGTGCCCTGCTCTGCCTGCTTTTACTGTACGCCTGTTCGAAACCAGACCATCAACTGTCGTTGCAATATGCGACGGTGTTAACCGAGCCCCGACCGCTAGCCCATTTTCAACTGCAGGATCAGCACGGTAATGCGTTTAGTAACACCGATTTAGAAGGTAGCTGGACCATATTGTTTTCCGGATTTACGTATTGCCCGGATATCTGCCCTTTAACACTCGGGCAGCTGCTGGCTGCCGAACAACAAATGACAGGCAGCAGGCAGCATAAAATTGTTTTTATTACGGTTGATCCCGAGCGCGATACCCCGGCCAGCCTGAAGCAGTATCTGGGTTTATTTCAGCCCCAATGGATTGGTCTGACGGGTAAACCTGAAAACCTCAGTAAGTTACTGGACAGTATGGGGTTGGCGCAAGTTCGTATTCCGTCACTTCCTGGGGAAAACTATAGCATTGAACACTCTACTGCCATCGTACTGCTTAATCCTCAGGGCAAGATGGCGGGGTACTGGAAAGCCCCGTTAGACACCGCACAGCTGGCAGCAGACTTCTCGTTGCTGCCAGCTACTAATTAACCTGTTAAAGCCGGGATGAGGTCAGGGTGATGTCAGCATGCGACCAGGCTTGTTTAAACCGCATCGCCACATCGTCAGCGTCGACGGTGTTACCCTGTGCCCGTAATGCCTGCTCCAGGCCAAATAGCGACCAGCCATTTTCAGGGTTACGCTTTAATTCACTGCGATAAACCTGCTCGGCTTCAGCCGCCAGCCCTGCCTGTAATAGCATGGCACCCAGTGTTTGTCGCACCGGCGCATGCCAGGCGGGTGGTTCATCGTAGGGTAGTGCATCTTCTATCTGCAGCGCCTGCTGCAGTGAACTAAAAGCACTTTCCGGCTTATTTTCAGCCCAGGCCAGCTCCGCTGCCAACATGTTTTCTGCAACCGTTACGCCATGGCTAAGCGGGTACCTGTTCCAGACTTTCATTGCTGCGATAGCCGGATCTTTGCTTAACGTTTGCAACGCACTTAGATGCTTTTTTGCTGCAACCACGTCATCGGTTCTTAATGCCGCCATGCCCTGAGCATAATGCCAGATCGCGTTCATATAGGGTAAATCCGCGGCGGGTGCAGGTACGGTTTTAATGTCCTGCCACTGACCAAAACGTACCTTCGCAAATAAGGGCGTAACGGCAAAGTTCTGCATGGCTTCCATCCCTGCCATCCGCATTAACTGGGGATCACTCGTTCGCTCTGCAGTAGAGTTAGCTGCCGCCAGCGCAACTTCACTATTGCCGGTCATGGTCGCAGCAAACCAGAGAAAATGATGATTGTGCGGTACATAGCCCAAAGGATACACGCCAGGGCCTGGCCGGCATGCCGCCAGATAGTTATTGTCAGCTTCAATTGCCCGCTGGTTTGCTACAACGGCGTCATGCCATCTGCCAACACGCGCATAGATATGAGCGGGCATATGCACCAGGTGTCCGGAACCGGGAATTAACGTGCGCAATCGATCTGCAGCAATGGCTCCCCGCTCGGGCTCATTTGACGCTTCAACCGCATGTATATATAAATGCAGCGCCCCGGCATGATCAGCATTTCTGGCGATAATACTCTCTAATACTTCAAGTATTTTTGCCGTTTCGCCAACGGGCTTACCTTCGCTGTCCCAGTAGGACCAGGGCTGCAGGTCCATCATCGATTCTGCATAAAGCGTCGCCGCGTCCAGGTTATCCGGCAGTTTTTTTACCAACTCAGACATCGATACCGCGTAGGCTTTATCCAGCGCTGAGCGATCAGCAGCGGGGTTTTCGGCATAACGGGCGGCCAGGGCGGAGATAAATGCTTGCTCCCAAGGCTTAGTATCTGGGGCTAAATTAAGCGCGGCTTGCAAACGTTGCCATGCAGCCAGATTATTCGCGGGGTCCATACCGGCATTAACATGAGGGCCCAGGACTAAAGCCGCACCCCACCAGCACATCGCACACTCTGGATCCAGTTCAATGGCTTTCAGGAAAGATCGCTCAGCCGCTTGATGATTAAAACCATAAGTCAGCATCAATGCCTGATCAAACCAACGTTGGGCCTTAGGGTTGCTTGTTGTAACCGGTACACTGTAACTGCCTAATCCGTCAAGTAAGGTAGCCCCAACCGGTGAAATCTCTGGCAGGTAACTCTTAGCTTCAGCAGACGCTACCGGGCCGGCAAGTAGCGAATTAACATCTGTTTTTTCAATGTAAATTGCATAACTCACTGCTGCGGCAATGCCTACCACAATAGTCAGCGTGAATAGCTTTTTCATGGTGTATCTCCATCAATCCATGTATGAATTTGTGTGATACACGTCCTGATGTGATTTTTGCCTTAGAACAATCTCACTACTTGCTATCTCCACGCAATAACCGCACCTGTCGCTCCAACTCTGCAGCATTTGCTGCAGCTGCCGGTACTGCCTTGCTGGCGTGCAAACTAATCTTAGACCATAACCGGCCTTTTAGTTTAAAAGCGCCCTTACCATGATGACTAAAAAACGAGCCCCACAGTCCCTGCAGTGCCATTGGCACTACTGGCACCGGGCTTTCGGCAATTATCCGCTCGATACCTGGCCGGAAGTTATCTATTTCGCCGGTTTTGGTCAGGCGGCCTTCCGGGAAAATACAAACCAGATTACCTTCTGCCAGTTCATGGCGAATAGCCGCGAAGGCGGCCTCGTATACCTGTTCATCTTTCTGTTTACTGCAGATTGGAATAGTACGGGCTGCACGGAATAACCAATTCGCCACTGGCAAGTCATAAATGGCTTTTTCCATTACAAACCTTACCGGGCGGCGCACCGCGCCGGCAATCAGCATGGCATCAACATAGCTGACATGATTGGCCACCAACACCGCCGCACCTTCTTCAGGAATATGATCAAGACCCTGGCTTTTAACCCGGTACAGAGTATGACTTAGTAAATAAATAACAAACCGCAGCGCAAATTCCGGTACCTGGCTATACACGTAGCATGCCACTACGGCATTCATAATGGCCAGAATTAAAAAGTATTCTGGTATGGTCAAGCCAAGTACTGCCAGGAAGACAATACCGGCTATGGCACTTACTACCATAAACAGCGCATTGAAAATATTATTGGCGGCGATCATTCTGGCACGCTGCGCTGGCTCCGCTCTTTTTTGCAGCAAGGCATACAACGGCACGATAAACAGGCCGCCCGATACCCCAATCATGGTTAAGTTTATCAATACCCACCAGCCATAGCCGCTGTTTAAAAACGCCCCAAGGCCAAGTAACTCTGCTGATATCAGCTGCGGCGCGCTAAAATATAAACTGCAACCAAATACCGTTAAACCAATAGAGCCAAGCGGCACCATACCCAGTTCAACCCGGTTGTCCGATAGCCGTTCACAGAGCATTGACCCTATGCCCACACCGACAGAAAACGCCACCAGTAAAGCGGTTACTACCGTATTGTCGCCACCCAGCACGGTTTTAGTAAAGTTAGGAAATTGCGTTAAGTAACTGGCACCTAAAAACCAGAACCAGCTGATGGCCATGATTGACAAATACAGCGTGCGGTTGGCATAGCTTATTTTAATGGTCTTTAAGGTTTGCTTAAGTGGCGCGAACTGAAAGCGTTCCGCGTTATCAACCTGACCAACCTCCGGTACCGCTCTGCTGGCAATATATCCAAGCACTGCAAATAAGATCAGCAAACCACCAATCCATAGCGCCGCGTAAGGCACACCAACCAGTAACCCACCGACAATAGTCCCCAGTAAAATGGCAATAAAAGTTCCCATTTCTACCCAGGCGTTACCGGCTAACAGCTCTTTATCATTTAGTAACTGCGGCAATATGGCGTATTTAGCTGGCCCGAAAAAGGCAGATTGCGTCCCCATTAAGAACAGCAAGCCCAGCAATAATAAGTACTGCTGCAGGTAAAATGCGACGGCTGCCAGTACCATTAACACGATTTCAGTCAGTTTCAGCAGCCTAACCAGTCTGGTTTTACACATACTGTCAGCCAGGGTGCCCGCGGTTGCTGAAAATAATAAGAAAGGCAGAATAAATAAACCCGCTGCCAGGTTCATGGTGACATCGGTACTCCACGGCAGTGCGCTGGCTGCGGTAAACGCCAGTAATAACATCAATGAGTTCTTAAAGACGTTATCGTTAAAGGCTCCCAGTGCCTGGGTCAGAAAAAAGGGCAGAAACCGGCGGCTGTTAATAATTTTACGCTCTGACATTACAATACCCTATGTGTTGGTGGCCAGGCTTTCGCAGCACTGAAAACGGTAGGTTTTTTCATCAAAATACCCTAAGTTAGTCACCTGATACCAGCAGTTCCTGCAAATATTGACAAGACGTCTGGCCATCTATATAGTTCGCAGCCGTTTTTGAAGAGGTAAATCATGGTTAATCCGCTAAGCCCGCCTGGTGCCAAACGCTCGCTTATCCCGTTGGTACTGTTTGTATTGCTGTTTTTAGGCAGTGGTTTGTATTTTCAGGCACAGCAAATCGACTATGCGTTTTACCAGCTACCTGGCCATGTTGCGATCATCCCGGCAATTATGCTGGCTGTCTGGCTGCACCGGGCGCCACTGCAACAATCGATTGACGTGCTGATAAAAGGCGCTGGTAATCAGAATATTATCACCATGTGTCTGATTTACCTGCTGGCAGGTGCCTTTGCCAGTGTGGCAACAGCAACCGGTGGCGTTGATGCTGCCGTTAATGCCGGGCTAAGTGTTGTGCCGGCAGCGTGGCTGTTGCCTGGCTTATTTATTATCGCGGCGCTGATATCAACCGCAATGGGTACTTCCATGGGTACCATCGGCGCGTTAGCGCCCATAGCGGCAGGTCTGGCAACTCAGGCCAACCTGGACAATGCACTCGTTGCAGGCGTGCTACTTAGTGGTGCGATGTTTGGCGATAACTTATCGATTATCTCTGATACTACCATCGCCTCTACTCGCACACAGGGCGCCAGAATGGCGGATAAGTTTAAAGAAAACATCAAAATCGCCTTACCGGCCGCCGTGTTGACCTTACTGCTTTATACACTACTCACCCGAACTACCGCGCCAATCAGCGCAGCAGATTTCAGCTGGACCGGGGTGCTGCCCTACGCTGCCATCCTGGTGCTGGCCGTGCTGGGTTTAAACGTATTTGTTGTATTAGTGCTTGGCATTATTCTGGCCGCAGTTCAGGGCAGTATATTTGCTGACTACCAGCTTGCCGGCCTGGGAAAGGATATTGCCACGGGCTTTGCAAGCGTGCAGGAGATTTTTCTGCTGGCGATGCTGGTCAGTGGGTTAAGTGAATTTATAAAACAACAAGGCGGGCTTAGCTGGATTTCAGCGAAAATTCAACATATTACCGGCAAGCTAAAACTGGCAGGAAGCAAAGCGCAGCAGCTGGCCATAGCCGCATTGGCCTTTAGCAGCAACCTGTGTATTGCCAACAATACGGTCGCTATTGTGTTAACCGGTGATGTGGCCAAAAACCTGGCCCAGCAGCATCATATTACCCCCCGGCGCAGTGCCAGTTTGCTGGATATTTTTGCCTGTATCAGTCAGGGCTTAGTGCCTTATGGTGCACAGGCATTATTGCTAGGCGCCAGCTTTGGTATTTCTCCCTGGCAGGTGGTAACGCACAGTTATTATTGTTTAATTTTACTGCTGGTAGCCACTAGCATCATATTAATTCGTAAAACGGATCAAGTTGCAGGCGAAGTGAGCTCTGGTTAACCGGGCTGGTGACGCTGCTGCCAGGCCAATTTACCTTTAACCCAGACGTGGCGTAATAGTGCGCGCCAGTGCATTTTATGGTGATACCCCCGCAAATACCACAGTGAACCCGCCAGGCGAGCACGCACACCACTGCCTAATTGCCATAAGACTAAAGCCCGCGCCACATCACGTCGGTAAGGGCTGTTAACCAGTTTTGCAGTAACCTCTGCTGGTAACGCGCGCTTGAATAAACTCTGCACTAATAGCAGCGTATTTACGGTCGGCTCAAGTGCACCAAACTGCTGAGCGTCATTTAGCAGCTGTAGTAATAAATTCTGCTCTGCCAGCTGGCCATAAAGCAAATCCAAATCGATCAGATCTTTTACTAATTTGTGCTGCTCTTCCTGCCAGAAAAAATGAATTGCTGCGTGAATATATAAATAACTCAGGTTGGGAACCTGCAAACACGAACCGGCAATTTTACTGGCACTGGCAAACACTAACTCTGTGTTCAGTTTCTTGCGACCCGCCAACGGAAATAATGCAAAATGCAGATCCAGCGCAGTACCCCGCTTTACATGATAAAGCGGCGGGTTTTCGTGCGAAAGCTCAAGATAAAAGTGTTTATCGTACGCCGAGATAGCAGGTTCGAAAAAGCCCGCAAAAAATAACTTATCTTTGCAGTCAGTTAACTGTGGCCGTCTTACCAGCAAATCTATGTCAGAATACAACCGGCCTTCGCTGACAGTCAGTCCGAGCGCCTGATAAGCCGCACCTTTTAACAGAAGGCAAGGATAGTCGGCCTGCCCCAGAAAAGGTTCAAGCTGCATCAACTCGTAAAATAAACTGCCCCGCTGTTTCTGATAATAGCGCCAGCCCCAGGCGAAGTGTTTTTGTACGGTTTCGGGTAACGATTGTAACAACTGATGCCGTGCAAATAATGCATGCAACTGCGCCGTCAAACCCAGACTACGCGCCTGTTGTAGTAGATCTGTCCAGCATGTCGCAGTGGCATTTGCCGCAAAGGTCTGAGGGTCTCGAAAGCATCTAATGGCTAATGGGACTAGCACAGTATCTGCTCCACACATTCCAGCATTTGCTCAGTATCGCTATATTCCAAACGGTAACTTTCAGTATTTTCTACCAGCTGACTTAATAAGCTAAACCCTTGCGCAGCAAATACTGCGTAGTTAAAGCTGTTTTGTGCCAAATAAAGCAAGGTATCTGCTTTAGGCATGGTAAATACCGCAACTGACTCAGCCGCCGCCTGGTAAGCAGGGAAAACAATCCAGGCAGGTTTTGCACATACATTGGCCCCTTGCCAACTGCTATCTGAAGGCCGTAAATAGGCTACCGTGCCCTTCTCGGTATCGGGTGTGCGGTGGAACACCTTTATCTCTGGATGATATTGCTCAATCACGTCAATAGAAGCATTTTTTAAACTAACTGGCCGCACGTAGGGCTGCAACTGGCCGCTGGCTGGATCGATCAGGCACATTTCATCAGACAGCAACCTCCAGCCCCGAAGCATGAGTAATGCACACAGTGTACTTTTCCCACTACCCGGAGGCGCCGGCATAATCAACGCCCGGCCATTTTTTTCCAGCACGGCAGCATGAATGGCTAGGTATTGCTGCTGATAAGCTGACACACACCAGTTTAAGCCCCACTCAAAGGTTGGGATCAGCTGATTGGCATCAGCCATCCGAAAGTGCTCGCTACCGGTACGAAAATGATATGGTCGGCTTTTACCAGCGAAACGTCTTTTATAATCGATATGAAAATCATAAATGTGCTTGATACAAGGGGACTGCAGCAGTATTTCCGGTGGGTACAATACCGACAAATCATTAAATAATGTCGGGCTGTCAGTATCGATACGCACCGAAAACGGTGGGGTATGCAGTGAAAAAAAAGCCAACGTCACTCCGGCTTATGCTGTTCTTCCGTTGAAATCCTGGTGGTAGCATAACTGATATTATCGAAAGATACAGCGGTATTATCAGTCAAAAAAACATAATTACTACGCTGTTGTTGCAGATATGCCGGTTGTCTGGCCTTGGCCAACCAGCCGGCATAATCAGAGGTAAGTAATGAGGACATTAGTCGCCAGTGCCATCTATATAATAGCGCAACACTTTAGCTAATTGATCAGTTTGGCCGCTCAACATTGCCGTATTGTACGCGTCAACAAAAGCAGCAGGCTCCGGGTATAAACCCTGGCCATAGTAAAACATTGAATGCAGAAATGAGCTGGCAATATTGCGGGTTAAATTGTGATCTCCGCCCTGATTAACGGCCTCTGCAAGAGTACCGCCATAACCACCAGTGAAAATCTCATCAAACCGGGTATTTTCATTAATCACTATGCCAGCATAGGTATAAGTCTCAACACCATTCTTGTGATATTTGGCAGACTTTGAATTAAAATAACCTTTTCGCTCGTTACCATTGCCAAGAGCAAAGTACTGCTTGCCACCACCATGCGATAAAAAACCAGCTCGGCACGTTTCAAATTGGTCAGCCTGCACTGATTGCATTTTTGACATGCTGGCGCTCAGGTTACAGTTTTGGGTGCTATAACCCCAGGCGCCTTTGCTTTTCAGCGCCATTAGCACTGGCAACGATCCCATGCCCGCCCGCACTAAAAACTTACGGCGGCCACTCGTTGCTTTGATATCCTTATTGTCCATAGACTTTATCACCCTTGTTCCGTTTTCAGCATTACGCTGAACATTGCCTTGGTTAATGCAAAATTTAAACCAGAGCTGTAATTCGTTGATCATAAGCAATTTACTTTAAGAACCGCCATCTAAACTTGCGAATTTGTAAAGTATGCTGACGCCAACTACTGGTTTAACAAACGCTTAGCGCTTGCAGCTTGGTAAACGCCCCGTCTTCTTCCGTTCATTAAATGTGGTCATCGCTTCAGGCATTCTTGAGCGCAATTCGGCTATCCTGTTTTCCGGAATAGGATGGCTGGATAAAAACTGCGGCGTGTTATTGTTGCTGGCTGCCGCCATATTCTGCCACAAATTTACCGCCTGACGTGGTTCAAATCCTGCTTTGGCCATTAAATCCAGACCAATGACATCGGCTTCCGTTTCATGGGTACGGCTAAAGGGTAAAATTACGCCTAATTGCGCTCCTAAGCCAAGCGCAGCCATAATTTCCTGCTGATATTGCACCCCGTATGCTTTAGTACCGGCATCACCAAGTGCCAGGGCTGACTGCATAAATTGATTGGTGGACAAACGCTCATTGCTGTGACTGGCGATGACGTGGGCTATTTCATGGCCAACAACTGCTGCCAGTTGCTCCTGATTTTCGGCAACTTTTAACAAGCCGGTATAGACGCCAATTTTGCCACCCGGAAGCGCAAAAGCATTTACCTGTTCACTGTCAAATACCACCACTTCCCAAGGGTTAGTCAGATATTCTTCCGGTGTTACCCGTAATAATGCACTGGCAATACACTGCACATATTCATTGGTTCTGGCATCCTTGCTTATCGGCGTTTCTGCCTTCATTGTTTCAAAAGTTTGCGCCCCCATCGTACTCAACTGCTTGCTATCAAACAGCATAATCTGATTACGACCCGTCGGTGATTGTGCGCATGACATCACAACCAGAGCAGCTAGCGCAGCGAGTGAAAACTTCTTCAACATATCAAAATCCTTATTAATGCATGACCACCAAGTGTACCCATGTTGTTAATTGTATCGGCAGTTGAAAAAAAAACCACCCGTAGGTGGTTTTATGTTTAGTTAACCGGTTAAATCATCGAAGAATTTTTTTACACCATCAAAAAAACCTTTCGATTTGGGTCGGTGCTTGGCTTCACCTTCACCACCCATAGACTCTTCAAGTTGTCGCAGCAGCTCTTTCTGTTTGTCGCTAAGGTTCACCGGTGTTTCAATCACCACCTTACAAACCAAATCGCCAACGCCACCACCGCGCACTGACTGCACCCCTTTGCCCCGCAAACGGAACATTTTCTCAGTTTGGGTCTCTGCCGGTATTTTCAGTTTAATTCTGCCATCCAGCGTTGGCACAGCAATTTCACCGCCAAGCGCTGCGGTAGCAAAACTCAATGGCACATCGCAATACAAGTTGTTACCATCGCGCTGGAAGATAGGGTGCGCTTTGACATTAACCTGCACATACAAATCACCAGCCGGTGCACCGTGCATACCGGCTTCGCCTTCGCCGGTTAAACGAATACGATCGCCAGTATCAACGCCCGCCGGAATTTTAACCGAAAGGGTTTTGGTTTTCTCTACCCGGCCTTCGCCGTGACATTTTGTACAGGGTTCCGGAATAATCTTGCCGCGACCATTACAGGTTGGACAGGTTTGCTGTACTGCAAAAAAGCCCTGACGCATGGTCACCTGACCTGCACCGTGACAAGTTGGACAACCTTTCGCAGAAGTGCCTTTTTTAGCACCAGAACCGTCACAGCTGTCGCAATTAACGTAGGTCGGGACTTTAATATCTACCGATTTACCTTTAACTGCTTCTTCCAGATTCAGTTCCAGATTGTAGCGTAAATCTGACCCACGTTGCGCCCGGGATTGACCGCGACGACCGCCGCCACCAAAAATGTCACCAAACACGTCGCCAAAAATATCGCCAAAGTCTCCGGCACCGGCACCGCCACCACCAAAGCCACCGCCGCCGCGGTTAGGATCTACCCCGGCATGGCCAAAACGATCGTAGGCAGCGCGTTTTTGCTCGTCTGATAAAACCTCATAGGCTTCCTGAACTTCTTTAAACTTCTCTTCCATGCCCTTATCGCCCTGAGTACGATCAGGGTGAAATTTCATAGCGAGGCGTTTATAAGCCTTTTTGATGTCTTTATCATCGGCGCCTTTAGCGACACCCAATACTTCATAGTAGTCACGCTTTGACATAAATTCAGTGCTTACTTCTTAGTCAAAGGGCTGCAATGAATTGCAGCCCGGGCCTATATTATTTGTTGTCGTCTTTTACTTCTTCAAACTCAGCGTCAACAACATCGTCAGCACCAGCAGATTGCTGCTGGCCGGCATCGGCGCCACCCTGTTGGGCTTTAGCCTGCGCCGCTTCCATCAGCTTCTGAGAAGCCTGAATTAACGCCTGCGATTTGGCATCAATTGCTGCCTTGTCGCTACCTTTGAGGGCAGTTTCCAGTTCGTTGATTGCCGTTTCAATAGCAGCTTTGTCATCACTGGCTAAACTGTCACCTGCTTCTTCCAGCTGCTTGCGGGTAGCATGTACCATCGCATCAGCCTGGTTACGGGTTTGCACCAGCTCTTCAAACTTTTTATCTTCTTCAGCGTGCGCTTCAGCATCACGTACCATAGCGGCAATTTCATCTTCCGATAAACCTGAAGACGACTTAATGGTGATTTTCTGCTCTTTACCAGTGTCTTTATCTTTGGCTGACACATGTAAAATACCATCAGCATCTAAATCGAAGGTTACTTCAATTTGTGGCTCGCCGCGACGACCCGGGCGAATACCTTCTAAATTGAACTGGCCCAACGATTTATTATCAGTAGCACGTTTCCGTTCACCTTGTAGCACGTGAATAGTTACCGCTGCCTGATTGTCGTCAGCAGTTGAGAACACCTGCGATTTTTTGGTCGGGATAGTGGTGTTTTTCTCAATCAGCGCAGTCATTACGCTACCCATGGTTTCAATACCCAGAGATAAAGGCGTAACGTCAAGCAACAGAACGTCTTTAACATCACCAGATAATACTGCACCCTGAATCGCTGCACCCACTGCTACCGCTTCATCCGGGTTCACGTCTTTACGCGGCTCTTTGCCAAAGAAAGCAGTTACCGCTTCCTGTACTTTAGGCATCCGGGTCTGACCACCCACCAGGATGATTTCGTTAATTTCACCAACGCTTAAATCAGCATCGGCTAAAGCTTTTTTCAGCGGCTCTAGGGTACGCTGCACTAAGTCTTCTACTAAAGATTCCAGCTTGGCGCGGGTTACTTTAATATTTAAGTGTTTCGGGCCTGACGCATCTGCGGTGATATAAGGCAGGTTTACTTCAGTTTGCGAGGCTGAAGACAGCTCAATCTTGGCTTTTTCAGCGGCTTCTTTAACACGTTGCATGGCTAAAGAGTCGTTACGCAGGTCCATGCCCTGCTCTTTCTTGAACTCTTCTACCAGATAGTTAATAACCCGGTTATCGAAGTCTTCACCACCTAAGTGGGTATCACCATTGGTCGATAACACTTCAAAGGTTTGCTCGCCGTCAACATCATCAATTTCAATAATAGAGATATCGAAAGTACCGCCACCCAAGTCATACACTGCAATCTTGGTGTCGCCTTTCTTCTTATCCATACCATAAGCCAGTGCCGCAGCAGTTGGCTCGTTGATAATACGCTTTACGTCTAAACCGGCAATACGACCGGCATCTTTGGTTGCCTGACGCTGTGCATCATTAAAATATGCCGGTACGGTAATAACTGCAGCCGTTACCGCTTCGCCTAAGAAATCCTCAGCGGTTTTCTTCATTTTTTTCAGCACTTCAGCTGAAATTTGCGGTGCGGCCAGCTTTTTGTCTTTTACTTCAACCCAGGCATCACCATTATCCGCTTTAACAATTTTAAACGGCATAATTTTGATGTCGCGTTGCACTTCTTCGTCTTCAAAACGACGACCAATTAAACGCTTAATCGCATAAAGGGTGTTTTTAGGGTTGGTAACTGCCTGACGTTTTGCCGGCTGACCCACTAATACTTCACCATCTTCAGCATAAGCAATAATTGAAGGCGTAGTACGTGTGCCTTCCGCGTTCTCTAATACCCGAGGTTTGTCACCATCTAACACAGCAACACATGAATTGGTTGTACCCAAGTCAATACCGATTATTCTACCCATAACTGCTCTCCACCTAATATTCTGAACAATTAAAAATTGCGTTGACTGATTAGTGGGGATTAGCCCTGATCGATTCAAGGTTATTAGTTAAAAAAATTTAGAATGAGCGGCAGTTAGTCTGAAACGGCTAACATAATTAAGCTATCTGATTACGCCCTGCACGCTTTGCCCGGTACAAGGCGTCGTCAGCGGCGTTTATTAATTCTGCTGCACTGGTAATGTTACTGGCAGGTGCCGCAGCAATTCCGGCGGAAAAGGTACAGGAAAAAGGTCGGTCATTGATGTTAAATTGGAGGGTGGCAAACGCTATTAATAACTGACTGGCCAGCACTTTTGCTTGCTCTGCCGGGCAATCTGGCAATACCAGCATAAACTCCTCACCACCGTAGCGGCCGGCGCGGTCAGTTTTACGGATCCGCTTACGCAAAAGTGTTGCCAATGACGTAATCACCAAATCACCCACTGCATGGCCATAATTGTCATTAACTTTTTTAAAATGGTCAATGTCCAGCATCACCACGCTCACTGGTTTTTGACTTCGCTCACTGCGTTCGAACTCCAGTTCAGCAGCCTCCTTAATGGCACTATGTTTAATCAGTGCCGTTAAGCTGTCTTTTTCAATCAGATTTTTAATTTGTAAACTACGCGCCAGTCGCACTTTTATCGCCTGAGCCAGTTGAATGTCGTCTATGGGCTTAGTAATAAAGTCATCAGCACCATGCGCCATGGCTTTTATTTGCAATGTTTTGTTTGTTTCAGACGATAGAAAGACAATTGGCAGCCGTTTTAAAGACTTGTACTGGCGTATTAGCCCGGCCACTTCGGCGCCGGAAAATTCCGGCATATACATATCCATCAAAATCAGATCAGGCTGAAACCGGGTTAGTTCGTCTATAATATTGCGGATCCGACCGACAATTTGGGTTTCGACCCCCATACTGCTCAGCACCAATGCATAATGCTCAGCCAGCAGCTTATCGTCTTCGACAATAAAAACCCGACCGGTTTTGCCAATGCTTTCTTCCAGCATTTCACCAATTGACGTCACCATGTCAGGTATATTCAGCGGCGAAATAAAAAAAGCAGCGGCCCGGTACTCGGCAGCTTTAATTCGTAGCTCAAAACTATCGGTGGTTGAATACACCATCAGGCGGGAATGTCTTTTTATAAGTGATTCCAGCAACAGCTTCTGCTGAAACAATGAGCCGCCCCGCTTAAGATCAGTGTCAGCGAACAGTACCGCCGGCGCCGTTTTCTGCAACTGCCTTAAGCAGCTGTCAAAATCTGAAAACAAGGTAACATCGTGGCCAAAGGCGTGTAACTGCCCGGTAAGTTCTGCAATCAGGTGTTGATCATCAAGCAGCAACCAGATACTGGAGTTTTCAGCTATCGATACCATGCTGTTGCCAGCATCTTGCTGACCTGACTGCAATGCCGTACTTATGGCAACATCAAATTCAAGTAATAAATGCTTTAATTGTGCTAATGAATACAATTGCTCTGAAGAATTTTTGCCTTGAACGGCCACCGCTAACTGTTCTATTTGCCGGGCAAGACTGCCCAGGGTAGCAAAACCAAAAGTACCACAGGCGCCGGCCAGTTTATGCGCTTCATTAATTACGGAGGGTAATAGCGCGGCGGCTTCGGAGTCGGCAACCGCCAGAATAACCTGCAAATTGGCGGCGCGTTCTGCCAGTGTTTGCTCAAACCTGAGACGCAAGGCAGAAAACGCGGATGACAAATCAAGTTTACTTTTGCTGCTACTCATTTAGATACTGCCTTTAGCATTGTTTGTGCACGCACCATGCCTTTTGACGACATTTATTGCTAATTCAATGGTTACTGCTGTCACTGATAGTAGCGGACACCTGCGGTAACTCAAAGTAAAAAGTAGTGCCTACCCCTTCCTTCGTCTGAAACCCGATATGACCATTCATTTGTGCCAGTAAACCTTTACTAATTGCTAAACCCAAACCAGTTCCCCCTTTATGGCCACGGTTAGAGCCATCGGCTTGCGCAAACCGTTCAAATAGACGGGGTTGAAACTCTGGCGGGATCCCTGAGCCCTGATCCTGCACCGACACTCTGACTTTGTCTTCGTTAATGGCTGCCGACAGGCTTACCGTTTTACCAGAACCAGAAAACTTAATGGCATTTGACAATAAATTTGCCAGTATCTGCTGTAAACGCTGGCTATCCGCCACGATCTGAAGCTGAGTTGGACCTGGCTCCAAAACTAACGTTACCTTATACTCTAAGGCGTAAGGCTGTAAATTACTCAGCGCCAACTTCAGCTGGGGCTGCAGTGACAAAACTTCCATGTTCAGTTGGACTTTGCCGGCCGTCAGTTTCTCAATATCCAGCAAATCATTAATTAAGTGCTGTAAGCGATTGCTGTTTCCATGGGCAATATTCAGCAATTTACTTACTTTAGGATCAAATTCAGCCAGTTTTCCTGAGAGCAATATACCCAAGGCGCCACTTATTGCGGTTAGTGGTGTTCGCAGCTCATGACTGACCGTTGAAATAAACTGATCTTTCATCTGTTGCAGCTGCATTCTCTCCGTCACATCCTGCACCGAACCCACCATAATCAGCTCTGGATTTTCCTGTGGTGGCAACATTTTGGCCAGTTCATGCACCCAACGAATGGTGCCATCCGGTCTGACAATTCTGTGCACCACATCGTGCACTCCGGTTTTAAGCGCCTGCTGTTCACTCTTAAAAACCTGCTCTGCATCTTGCGGGTGTAGGGTGCTTTTAAACAATTCAACACTAGGGTTCACTGTTTCACTAAAACCAAATATCTGGTAGATAACCGGCGACCACCAAAGCTCTCCGGTTTTAAGTGACGCCTGCCAGAAACCAATCAGCGCATTTTCACTTGCGGTATCGAGTCGCTGCTGAGTTATTTTTAACGCGGTGTTAACGCGCTCAAGCTCCAGGTAGTGCAGCTTGATAGCGGTAATATCTTCAATATAGCCATGCCAAAGTGTACTGCCATCGGCCATTCGCTCAGGAGTGGCGCGACCGGACAGCCACGTTGGTTGTTTATTTTCCTGGCAAATCCGGTATTGATGCTGCCAAAGCGATAAATGCTTCGCTGATTTATCAATACTCTGTGCCAGACCGTCTAAGTCATCCGGGTGAATTTTATCAAAGAGAAAAGTTGAATCCTGCTTTACCTGCTCAGCTGTTACCCCATAAATATTCTTAATATTATCACTTGTATAAGGAAACGCAGCTTTACCATCAGGCCACTGCTGATACTGGTAGACCATACCCGGAATATTGGCCAATAAATTTTTAAACTGGTCACGGCTGGCCTGCAGCTCCAACTCAGCCATTTTTTGCTCGGTAACATCTGCATGAGTACCATACATCATCAGGGGCTTTCCGTCCCCGGTCCAGCTAACTACCCTGCCACGGTCATGCACCCAAACCCACTGACCATTTTTATGCTTCATCCTGCATTTGCAATCGTAGAAGGGTAACTGACCGGCAAAATGTTGCTCTAGTAGCTTGCCCGATTCTGCTAAATCATCAGGATGAGCAAAGCCCAGCCAGGTATTAATATCTATCGGTGCAAGCTCATCCAGCGTATAACCGACAATCTCTGCCCAGCGCTCGTTAAACACCGTTTCGCCGGTTTGGATATTCCATTGCCAGGTACCAATTCGGGTTCCTTCTAATACTGAACGATGCATCAGTTCACTGGCTGCCAATCTCTGATGCGCTTGCTCTTGTAATCTGTCCGCAATTTCCTGCTCAACCGCATCTGCAAAATTTCGAAGGATTAGGCGTTCTTTTGCAGTCAACTGCCGCGAAGTACTGTCGATAACACATAAGGTGCCAATACGTTGGTTATTAATGGTCAAGGGAGCGCCGGCATAAAACCGGATATGAGGTGCCTCAGTCACCAGCGGATTATCAGCAAAACGAGGATCGGTGCTGGCGTCGGATACTTCAAAAATACTGCTATCCAGAATAGCATGGCCGCAAAAGGAGATATCGCGGCCAGTTTCACACACATCCAGCCCCTGGCGGGATTTAAACCATTGCCGTTTGCTATCAATTAATGAAATAAGCACAATCTCAGTATCAAGGCATTGTTGCACCAGCTGGGTTAACCTATCGAACCGGGTCTCGGCAACGGTATCAAGTAATGAGGCATCCAGCAGAGCCAGCAAGCGTTCTTTTTCATATTCAGGTATTTGCGGCTGTTGCATATTATTTCCGGAGATCAACATTTATTAAAAAGTAGCACGGTGTTTGCAGGTCGTATCACTGCAATAGAAAGCCTACCCGGAGGATAGCTTCCCTGAATTATTTTTACCTAATTTAGGTCAGGCTGCTGATTATATAACTGATGCAAGGTTTCCCCTAATTGCATTGGATCAAAGGGTTTATCAATAACAGCAATAGCACCGGCATCTAAATATTGCTGCTTCTCACTCTGCTGAATTTTTGCTGTCATAAACACTACAGGTGTATGTTCTGTTGCCGGCAGCTGCCTTAATGCAGCAAGAGTCTGCAAGCCATCCATTTGCGGCATCATCACATCCAGCAGAATAAGTTGTGGAGCGAATTCTGCAGCCTGTGCCAGTGCACTTTGACCGCTATCACAGCTTAGCAACTCAAAACCGGCTAAATCTGTCAGCGCGATCTCTGCCACGGTCCGGATAGACTCATCGTCTTCAACATGCATAATTTTCTTTAACGGCATAACAGTGTAACCTCAATTAAGCTAATTCTTAATGTCTTCATATTTTTATCGTAGCTGCCATGCTACATCGATCCAACAAATAAACAATATGCTGATACTCAATACCACTATGACGTGATAAACCAATCTCGCAGGTTCTGCTGGTAGACCCCCCCCGTGAGCACTTACTTACCTGAGCAGCCAAACCTGACAGTGCTGCAGCGTTAAGTTCTGGCAATACAAAACCTTTATCACCAGCAAAGCCGCAGCAACTTATGCCTTCAGGGATCACCATCTCATCTGTGCAGGCGCCTAGCAATTGCTGTAATTTTCTGGTCTGTCCCAGCTGACTGGCGCTACAGGGTATATGAAGCGCGACCGGCCCGGACTGCTTGTTCAACACCAGCTTTGGCAGCACCTGATCATATAAAAAATCGACACTGTCGATAATGTTTAACCGCGGATCCAGTTTACCGCTCAGGGTCAGGCTGCAAGGGCTGCTATCAGAGAAAATGGGTATCTCACCGACATTACTCACCTCAAGTAACCATTGCTCCAGCTGATGCTGTTTAAGCTTAGCCGCGGCAAACTGCCCTTTGGACTGAAACGGCATGCCACAACATTGGTTGGCCAAATCCTCAGCAATAATAAGCTGATAACCAGCCTTGGCCAGTAAGTCAGTACATACCTGCATTAAGCTGCGGCTGTCCTGGCTATTGGCCTGCGGCGCCATTACCCGGCTGCTACAACTGGCCAGATAAATAACGGGAGTCAGGCTACTCTCTGCTGGCGTGACTTTAGTATGGTTCGCGCCTGGCATAGCGCTATGCCAGCCAGGTAAAACCTTAACTAAACGTTGGCCTGCCCTCAAACCAAAGCGCGCCATGGTGCTGGCAGCACCAAAATGGCGTGCTATAAAAGCCGCCAGCCCCTGCCAGCGTCGGTTGTTTTGGGCGCGAAGCTTCCGGGTTAAATCACCGGTATTAATGCCAACCGGGCAGGCTGTACTGCACATACCACAGGCTGCGCAGGTATCATTGCCAGCGTACTGATAGCTTTTAGTCAATGCCTTAAGCCGCTTAGCATCGTTACCAGTTTGCCGCAAACGAGAGATTTCGCGCTGGGTCACAATGCGCTGACGTGGGGTCAGGGTTAAGTTTCGTGATGGACACACCGGCTCACAAAAGCCGCATTCGATGCATTTGTCTACCAACGGATCTGTTGCTGGTAACGGTTTCAGATTTTGCAGATGCAGCTGCGGATTGTGGCTTAGCACCACATCCGGATTGAGAATATGCTTAGGGTCGAGCAGTTTTTTAATGCGCCACATCAACTGATAGGCATCACTACCCCACTCCAGCTCAACAAAGGGTGCCATATTGCGGCCGGTGCCGTGTTCGGCTTTAAGCGAACCGCCAAACTCAACGGCGACGAGGTGCGCAACGTCCTGCATAAAATTATCATAGCGCGCAACCTCTGCCGGGTCGTCAAAGCCCTGGGTAAACACAAAATGCAGGTTGCCCTCTAAGGCATGACCAAAAATAATGGCTTCGTTGTACTCATATTTAGCAAATAATTGTTGCAGCCGGGCCACACCATCAGCCAGTTGCAGTAGCGGAAAGGTAATATCTTCAATAATGACCGTGGTGCCGGTTTGCCGCACCGCCCCCACCGCCGGAAAAGTGCCTTTGCGAATGGCCCAGAGCTGGTTATATACGCCAGGATCCGTACTGAAATCCACCTGCTGTTCCAGGGTAAAACCGGCAACGACTGCCCGTAACGCTGTCAGTTGTCGTTGCAAAGCCTGGTCGGTTGCTGCTGTGCTTTCAATTAATAAAGCACAAGCATTATCTGATACCTGCTTTATCCACGCAGGCATTGCTGCTTTGTGCTCAACCGAGCGTAAGCTTCGCCTATCCAATAGCTCGACTGCCGACACAGGCAACGGCTTTAATACCGCTACCGCCTGACAACAGCTGGCCACAGAGGGAAATACTAATAAACCACTGGCCCGGTGCGGATACTCCGGCACGGTGTTGTAGGTAACGGCACTGATAAAGCCCAGGCAGCCCTCAGAGCCCACCATTAAATGGGTCAGAATATCTATCGGATCAGTAAATTCAGTTAACGCATTCAGTGAAAAGCCGGTAGTGTTTTTTAAGCGATACTTGTGGCGGATTTTGGTGCAAAGTTGCTCGTCTTGCCGGGTTTGCCCGGCCAGCAGCGCTAAATCAGCCAGCAAACTGGCGTGGCTTTGCCGAAATGCCGCAACGCTGTCGCTATCTTCGGTGTCCAGCACGGTGCCATCAAACAATACCAGGCGCATTGCGGCCAGAGTATTGAAGCTGTTTTGGGCGGTACCACAGCACATACCACTGGCATTGTTGGCAACAATACCACCGATTTTGCAGCTGTTGATAGATGCCGGATCCGGGCCGATTTTGCGTTGAAACTTACTCAGGACACTATTGGCAGCCGCGCCAATAACCCCGGGTTGTAAGCGAATTTGTTCACCGAGACCCCTTACTTCGCGCTGCTGCCAGTTTTCACCCAGCACCAGCAATACCGAATCGGTTACCGCCTGGCCGGATAAACTGGTGCCGGCCGCCCGAAAGGTAATGGCAACGTTATATTTATTAGCCAACTGTAGCAGCGCTACCACTTCTGCCTCAGATTCAACCCGCAGCACCAGTTTGGGTAACAGGCGATAAAAACTGGCGTCGGTACCATAAGCCAGAGTGGCGATAGGATCGTCAAAATAGCGCTCAGCGGGAATAAGCTTTTTTACGGCTCTTTGAAATACAACCGGTAATGCCACAACATAATGTCTCAAATCTGCACTTTGGTTATGTGATAACAGGTTTTAGTTGTTTTGGCTATGGGCTTTAATACGCTATGACAGGTAAACATAAAAAAACCGGCATTCGCCGGTTTCTTGTTAAACTCGCCCCACTTATTCAGGCGCTTTTGACACACCCACCATGGCCGGGCGTAATAAACGGCCATTTAATTCATAACCTTTTTGCATTACAAAAGTAACGGTGTTGGGTGCCACATCCGCTGACGGTTGAATGGTCATCGCCTGATGCTGGTCCGGGTTAAACGGCTCGCCTTGCGGGTCAATTTGCTGCACACCGTATTTGCCAACGGTATCCAGGAAGCTTTTCATGGTAAGTTCTACCCCTTCAATAATACCGGCAAAAGCTTCATCTTCGCGGTTTATAAAGCCCAGCGCCCGCTCCAGATTATCCACAACCGGCAATAGGTCACCGGCAAATTTCTCCAAAGCAAATTTATGAGCTTTTTCCACATCCTGAGTCGCACGGCGCCGGGCATTTTCGGCGTCGGCTTTAATGCGCAACATTAAGTCCTGCTGGTCTGCCAGCCGGGCTTTTGCTTCGGCCAGTTCAGTTTCCAATTTTGAAATTACTGCTTGTTCACCAGATAATTCAACAGTATCGCCGTGATCATTGGCCGGGCTTTCCTGGCTGGCGTTGTCCTGCTTAATTTCTTCAGCCTGCTCGTTCGGCTTTGCTTGCTCTGTCATGCTAACTACTCCAAATGAAAGTAGGTGTATTATGGGGATGGATTCTGACGATTCAAGTTTAAATTTAAACGATGCGCACAGGCTTCCACTAAGGGTACCAGCCTGGCGTAATTCATGCGCCTTGGCCCCAGTAAGGCAATAAAGCGGTGCGGCTCGGTTTGATAGCGCTGACTAATAATACTGACAGGCGCCAGATCAGTAAACCCAGACTCTTTGCCCAGAATAAGCTTAGGGTGGGCGTCACTGGAGATTTTTTGCAATAAATTTATCAGCCCGGTCGGTTGCTCCAACATTTGAAATACCTGCTGTAACGCAGAGTTTTGCTGGTATTCCGGGCTGAGCAATAACTGGTACTGGCCGAAAATCAGCGGCTGATGCTGTAAAAATTCATCCAGACTCAATTGCCCCAAGACCTTGTTCATCAGCAATTGGCTGCAACCACTTTCATTTTTCGCTATACCGGCCAGACGGGCAATACCATCCTGCCATTGACCATTCGACAGGGCGGCATTAAGTAAACACAATACTTTACTCAAGGTAGCACTGTCGATGCTTTGGGCACAGTCGAGTACCCGATGCAAAATATCGCCATCTTCATCTATTACCACCAATAACAATCGGTCACTGGCCAGACGCACCAGATCTATTTGCCGCACTTCGCGGCCACTGGCTTTGGGGGCACTGATAATGGCGACACAACCGGTCAGGTTGGTTAACAACTGGCCGGCTTGCTGGCACAGCAATGATACCGGCAAGGTCGGTACCAGTTGACGCTGAATTTCTGCCTGCCAGCGGTCTTGTAACGGTTGCATGGTCAGCATCTTATCAATAAATAAGCGAATACCACTGGTTGTTGGTACCCGGCCTGCTGATGTGTGAGGTGAGCGGATAAAACCTTGCTGTTCCAGCTGAACCATCGTATTGCGCACCGTGGCCGAGCTGACATTAAGCGCCTGGTTTTCGGCAATCAGTTTACTTGATACCGGCAAGCCATCAGCCAGATACTGCTCAACAATCAGCTTTAAGATAAGCTCTGTTCTGCTTAGCGCCACCGCCATACTACGTCATACCTTGTTCAGTGTTAATTACAGATCTGGGGGCTAAAGCGGCAATATCAAGTTGATAAATCACTAAAATAACACTGAGGCTGGTGGTCGGCCAATGTGGCCGCTATACTGGCAAAACGCCAGCCAGGAACCGCGATATGAGTCATGCTTTTACGAAAATTGGCCTGATTGGAAAACCCAATCATCAGGGTGCCAACCATACCCTGGTTAGCCTGTACCATTTCCTTTGTGCAAAAGGCCTTGAGGTATTTGTCGAAGAGCGCGTTGCCCAATCTCTCGCCCTGGACGATGCTAAAGTGCTCGACCTGGTCGACCTGGGTAAAACCTGCGATTTGGCTATTGTGGTTGGTGGTGATGGCAATATGCTTGGTGCCGCCAGAGTGTTGGCCCGGTTTAATGTGGCCGTGCTTGGTGTTAACCGGGGAAATTTAGGTTTTCTGACCGACTTGTCGCCGGAGGCTTTTGAGCAACCCTTAGCCGATGTGCTTGATGGCAACTTCGTCACTGAAAAACGCAATTTGCTGGAAATATCAGTACACCGCCATGGCAGCATAAAAAGCAGCAACAGCGCCGTCAATGAAGCCGTGTTGCACGCCGATAAAGTCGCTCACATGATTGAGTTTGAAGCGTACATTAACAACGAGTTTGTTTACAGTCAGCGTTCAGACGGGTTAATTGTCAGCACGCCTACCGGTTCAACCGCCTATTCGTTATCTGGCGGTGGGCCAATTCTGACACCGGATCTGGATGCGATGTGCCTGGTACCCATGTTCCCGCATACCCTAAGCAGCAGACCATTGGTGGTGTCAGGCAATAGCGAAATTTGTCTGAAAGTCGCCGATACTAACGATGCTCACCTGCAAATCAGCTGCGACAGCCATGTCATTCTGGCCGTAATGCCGGGCGATGAAATTTATATCCGCAAACACCCTACTCCGCTGCGGTTAGTGCATCCACCAGGCTACAGCTATTACCATGTGCTGCGCAATAAACTGGGCTGGGGTAAAAAACTCTACTAGATAACGATACTTTCTTTAAAGGCAGGCTTGCATATTTGATAATTACTGTATAAATTTACACTGTATCTATACACAGTAATTACCAGTAACGTCTAACATTCGTTATTCTGACGGGAGTCGCAGCATGCTAAGCCACCTTCATATCAGCAACTTCGCTATTGTACGCGCCCTGGAAATAGACTGGCTGGCCGGTATGTCGACCATTACCGGTGAAACCGGCGCGGGTAAATCGATAGCCATCGATGCGTTGTCACTGTGTTTAGGTGAACGGGCAGATGCGACCGTAGTGCGACCCGGTGCCGACAAAGCCGATATTGTGGCGACCTTTGATATTGCCCAGTTACCACAAGCCCAACATTGGCTGGAGCAACAAGATTTGGCCATGGGCAGTGAATGTATCGTGCGCCGGGTAATTAATAACGAGGGTCGCTCCCGCGGGTATATCAATGGCGTGCAGGTGCCAGCCCAGCAGTTAAAAGCGTTAGGCCAGTACTTGCTCAGCATCCATGGTCAGCATGCTCATCAACAACTGTTAAAACCCGATTACCAGCGCCAGTTACTGGATGCTTTTGCTGAAAACGCCCCCCTGCGTGCCGAGTTAAAACAATGCTATCAACAATGGCAGGGGTTAAAACAAGAATACCAGCAACTGCAGCATAGTCAGCAGCAGCGCGATGCGCAGCGCCAGCTGCTGGAGTATCAGGTTGCCGAGCTGGATCAATTTGCTCCCGCTGCAGAGGAGTTCAGTCAGCTGGAGGCCGAGCAAAGCCGCCTGAGTCACGGCCAGACCTTACTTAGCCAGAGTCAGCAGTGCCTTGAACAATTGTACGATAGCGACGAAAGCTCCATTTATCAGGGGCTCTCTGCGGTAAACCAACAGCTGCAACAACTTTGCGAGCTGGATACCAGCCTAAGCCCGCTACAACAAATGCTGGCAGAAGCGCTAATGCAAACCGAAGAAGCTAGCCGCGAGCTGCGCCGTTATGCCGACAAAGTTGAACTTGATCCGGAGCGTTTGCAGCAGGTTGATGAGCGGCTGGGCCAATGGCTTAATTTAAGCCGAAAACACCAGGTGAATTTTGAGCAATTACCCGATTTTCACCAACAGCTGGCCCAGCAACTGGCAGAGATAACCGGCGATGACCGACGTTTGGTACAGTTAGAAGCTGAACTTACCGAAGCAGAGCAAGGTTACCAGCAATTTGCTACCCAATTGCATCAGCAGCGTAAGCAAGCTGCTGAAAAACTCAGTGCGTTAATTGCCAGCAGCATGCATGAACTGAGTATGGCCAATTCAAAATTTGAAATTAACGTGCAGGCCCTTAGCTTGGAGCAAGCCAGCAACCATGGCTGGGACCAGATCAGCTTTAGCGTATCTACCAACCCGGGCCAACCATTACAACCGCTGGCAAAAGTAGCATCAGGCGGCGAATTATCCAGAATAAGTTTAGCGGTACAGGTTATTCTGGCGGATAAAATTACCACACCCACCCTGATTTTTGATGAAGTGGATGTAGGCATTAGTGGTCCGGTAGCTGCCGGAGTCGGCAAACTGTTGCGCCAGCTTGGTGAAACCACCCAGATAATCTGTGTAACCCACTTACCACAGGTAGCCAGCCAGGGACATCAGCAGTTGTTTGTTGAAAAATATACTGATGGACAGGCAACCGAAACCAGAATGCGGATCTTGAATGATGAACAACGGATTGGTGAAATTGCGCGGTTACTGGCCGGTGAAAATATCAGTGCCAGTGCGCTGGCCAATGCCCGCGAACTTTTGTGTGCACCGGCAGTCTGAAAAGAGATTTTTCAGCAAGGCTGTCATAGGGTATGATAGCCGCAACCGGACTTAACAGACGAAAATGATGAATAAAGTAGTACAGATTTTAGTAGTAATTGGCCTGCTTGCCAGCTTAAGCGCATGCTCAAACATGATTTACCGGATTGACATACCGCAGGGTAATTTTCTGGAGCAAAAAGACATTGATAAGCTGCGGGTAGCCATGACCAAAGAGCAGGTGAAATTTGTGCTGGGCAGCCCTGTTGCAGAAAACGCGTTTGACAATGACACCTGGCATTATTTTTATTCATTAAAAGGTGGGCGTGGTAATAACTTTGAAAAGCAATTAATTGTCGAATTTAAAGACGACAAGTTACAGGATATTTCAGGCGATTTTGAAAAGTCGGAAGAGTTTAACACCCCTTTAGATATCTGATTATTGGCAATCACCATAGCAAACATTTCAAAGAATCAGTTTACGCTAAAACAACCGTTGTAGCCCTGGATGGGCGGAAACGAGGCCCCATGGATGGGTTTACGGCGTGTTGTTGTGGGTAAACTGATTCGCTTGCTTGCGCGGCTAGTGTTCCTGCTTTCTTCCACCCGTTACTTTATCTGCCCGCCCTTCCTCTTTCGCTTTTTCTGCCCGGCGCCGGCGCAAATCTTTCGGGTCAGCAATTAACGGCCGGTATATTTCGATTCTGTCGCCTTCATTTACCTGCTCTTCAGGCTTAACCGGCCTGCTCCAGACACCTATTTTCTGCTGGTTTAAATCGATATCCGGGTATTGCTGCAAAATACCTGATTGCTCAATAACTTGTATAACGGTGCTGCCGGGCAGCACGTTTAGGGTTAATAAGCTTTGCTGGGTCGGTAAGGCATAAGCCACTTCTACCGTAATTTGCTCAGCCATGGTTCGCTCCATACACTACTTTTGCTCTTTGCGTAAACGCATTAACCATGGCCGCGGTAAGCTCAGAAAATACTTTACCAAAAGCAAACTGCACCAGCCTGCTGGAAAACTCAAATTCCAGTCGCAGCACCACTTTACAGGAATGTTCATTAAGCGGCACAAAGTGCCAACCGCCCTGTAATCGTTTGAAAGGGCCATCCACTAATTGCATGTCTATCCGTTCGTTCGGGTGCAAAGTATTACGGGTGGTAAAAGATTGACCAATTCCCGCCTTGGAAACCTGTAGCTTCGCCACCATCTCATTTTCTGACTGGCTTACAATGTTTGCTGAAGTACAGCCAGGCAGAAATTGTGGGTAATCTGGTACGGTATTTACCAGGTCAAACATTTGCTGCGCACTGTAAAAAACCAAGGCACTGCGCTCAATTTGTGGCATACTCACTCCCCTTAAACTCGCTGCTGATTGTAACAGAATAACGCGGGGCAACAAGGCCGGCATAGCACGGCGTCATCGGGATCCTAAGCAGCGTACCCGGTCCGCGCGTTAGAAAAAATA
The DNA here is from genome assembly GCA_002364615.1 of Arsukibacterium sp. UBA3155. GTDB lineage: Bacteria > Pseudomonadota > Gammaproteobacteria > Enterobacterales > Alteromonadaceae > Alishewanella. The sequence goes on from DEYP01000025.1 coordinate 221,011, forward strand.
GCGAATTATGAGCAAAAAAAAATCAAGTAAAAACACAAACGGTACTATCGCTACCAACAAAAAGGCCCGCCATGAATACTTTCTGGAGGACAGATACGAAGCCGGCATTAGCTTGCAAGGCTGGGAAGTTAAAAGTATCCGTGAAGGCAAAGTAAATTTGTCCGACGCCTACGTTATTCTGAATAACGGCGAAGCATTTTTGTTTGGTGCGCAAATTCAAGCGCTAAAAAGTGCCTCCAGCCATGTTATCTGCGACCCCGACCGCAGCCGTAAATTGTTACTTAACAAACGTGAGCTAATGAAACTTATCGGCTTAAAAGAGCGTGACGGTTACACCCTTATTGCTACCGCCATGTACTGGAAAGCCTGTTGGGTTAAAGTTGAATTCCATCTGGCTAAAGGTAAAAAACAGCACGATAAGCGTGACGACATTAAAGATCGGGACTGGTCGCGCGAAAAAGAACGGATGATGAAGCACAGTAAACGTTAATTTTTAAGTCGCCCTTGAAACTAACGTGCACTAGTACCATCTAATAGTTTGTGACAGATGGTAAATGTCACAGTCAGTTTGCTGGTAAAAACGGCAATTGGAGGCACTGTTAAGGTTTGTTCCTTGTGATAAACCAATAGCAGGCGTACAATAGCCAAACACTGAGAGTGTAAGTGTTAAACCACAGAATTCGGGGCTGATACTGGATTCGACGGGATTCACGAACTCCTAGGTGCATGCCGAGGTGCGGTAGGCCTCGTAAAAAAACCGCAAAAAACTAGTCGCAAACGACGAAAACTACGCACTCGCTGCTTAATAGGCAGTAGAGAGCTCTTCCCCTCACGCATGTCTGTAAGCTGAGACTCTGGAAGATCACCCCTAACAGAATCGCGTCGCGTCTTCGCCTGGAGACAACACGTTAAAACCAATCAGGCTCGCCCGACGATAGCCTGCCATTCGGCGCTCATAGGGTTAACTAAATGAATGTGCTAAGCATGTAGTACCGAAGATGTAGGTTTTTCGGACGGGGGTTCAAATCCCCCCAGCTCCACCACACAAAGCAAAAGGCCACCGCAAGGTGGCCTTTTGCTTTTCAACTTCAAAAAAACCTTAACTAATGCTATTAAATCGTTTATACCGCCTCAACAAGTTATCGCAGTATTGGCTTGGATATAGGCTATAGTTAACCGTGTTAGCCATTGTGGCTTTCTAATCTTTAATAAATAACGCTGAGCAAACGTGGATCACAACAACTATATATGAGCCGTTGTAGAATGCTCGCTAGAGCGACTTTTTTTCTGGTAATTTGCTCGTGGTGTTTCCACGCAATGGCAGATGCACCACTCTCTAAACCTCAAATACAACTTGTAAATGACCAGTTGTTTTTACTCGAGGACGCCAAGTCCAGCTTAAGTGCTCAGGCCGCTTTTGAGGCATATAAAAACAATGAATTTACTAAAAATATTCAAAATAAAATAAGCTTTGGTTTTACCCAAAGCACGATATGGGCGGTATTGCCTTTTGAGAATGCCTCTGAAATTCCGGTACAAAATGTCATAAAAATTGATAACGCCTGGCTGGACAATGTTGAGCTTTATTTTTTCACTGCCGGCGCATTAGTTAGCCAGGTATCGATAGGCGATAACGTGCCCTTTACCCAACGTTTGCGACAAGAAAGAATGCCCTCCGCTGCGTTTGAATTCCCCATGGGCACGTCTCATGTACTTTTTCGATTTAACTCCGAAGACCCTGTGACCATTCCTATCTACCTGGGAAGTGAAAGGGCAATGCTGTCTTCGTTTGCAGAAAATGCTTATTTTTATGGTGCTTTGTATGGCGGTTTACTCATACTGCTTATCTACAATCTTGCGTTGTTTTTTTATATAAGAGAACTCAGGTATTTACTCTACCCCATCTATCTGTTGGCATTTACCGCATTTAACTTCACTTATACAGGACATGGTTTCTGGCTGGTTTGGTCTGAGTCTGTCACCACGCAACAGTGGATGATGCCAGGTCTGATGTTTTGCTACTTGTTTTCGGCGGTAATGTTTACCATCGGCTTTTTAAATACGCGTACTTTTTTACCGACTTTATATGGTTACAGGCACCTAATATATGTCAGTTTACTGATAATAGCCGGGCTGATATTTTTATCCGGTAATCGTTCGTTGATCATCATGATTCAGTTGATCATGTTAACCAGCCTCTCGGTCTGGATGGTACTGGTTGGATGCCTGGCATTTAAAAACAACGATCCGATAGCCAAATTTTTTATACCAGCAATCATTATGGGAACGGGAGGCGCCACCTTTTCCAGTTTTGTGACCTGGGGAATTATTCCTTATTCGCAGTGGGCGTTCCGGGGAATAGAAGTGGGTATGCTATTAGAAATGTCATTGCTGTCTATTTCACTTGGTTTTAATTTCAAATTAGCGCAGGAAGCGCGTATTAGAGCAGAAAGCAATGCCCTGCACGATCCTTTGACCGACTTGTATAACCGCCGCGCATTCTCCAAGCTGGTTAGCCCAAGTTGGGAGCTGGGTAAAAGAAACAATACGCCCATGTCCATTATGTTGATGGACTTAGATTGGTTTAAACGAATTAACGACCAATTCGGTCATGCTATGGGAGACAAAGTGCTGCAAAGCGTGGCTAAAATAATAAAAAGTCGCACGCGGGATTCAGATATTGCATTGCGTTGGGGTGGAGAAGAATTTTTACTGTTTTTACCCAATACCAGCAGTAAGCAGGCTAGCCAACTCGCGGAAGCGCTACGGACACAAATTGAAAAAATCGACCTTAATAATATAGGCAGCGTGACGATGAGCATTGGCGTTGTCAGTGCTACGCCGGACCAAATAGACCTGGATAAATTAATTACGTTGGCCGATGAAGCGCTTTACTCTGCCAAAGAGCAAGGCAGAAATACAGTGGCGGTGATGAGCGATCACAAGCTTACGGCTAACATATAATTGCTTAGGCATTGAATCCCTTATAATTTTCAAATTAGTCTGCTGATTGTCTTTTTCGATGACTGTGCAATACTGGCAACAGATTTCCTAACTACAGGCCGTTCACATGTTTAAACACCTGACCTTAAGCTTACTATGCATTAGCGTATTTGGCTGCTCACCTGCAGACAAACCCGTCTCGCAAGACAGCAGTAGTACCCAAACAACAGTAAAAAGCAGTGAAAACTATGCGGTGTTATTTGGTGGCACTCAGGTGGGTGAGCTCAAGGTTGAGCGACTGAACAATGAGCTGAAGATTGATTATGGCTATAGCAACAATGGTCGCGGTTCAAGCAGCGTTGAAAGCCTGCGGTTATCTGATACCGGTTTGCCGTTAGCATGGCAAATTGATGGCAAAACCGTGTTTGGCAATGCCGTTGCTGAGTCTTTTCAGGCCGCTGACGGCAGCGCTTCATGGCAAGATGCCGCTGGCGGCGGTAAAGCAGCCTTCTCAGATGAGTCAATGTACGTGGCACAAAACGCCAGCCCTTATTCATTGTATATTTATGCCAGTGCGCTGCTCAATAGTGAAAACAATAAGCTGCCTGCGCTACCTGGCGGCGAACTTCGAATTGACAAAATTGATACCATTTCTCTGAAAAGTACCAATGCAGGCACTCCGGTCGAAGCCAGCATTTTCGCCATTTCAGGTATTAGTCTAGATCCGAGCTATATTGCACTTAATAATGAAGCCGAAATGCTCGGTTATTTATCTCCTCGCTTTACCCTGCTTCGAAATGACCTGATTGGCGAGGATCAGAAATTACGGGAACTGGCAGCAGAGCTTAATGCTTCTCGCTTTGAAGCGATCGCACAGCGTGCCACCAATACATTTGAAAAACCGGTGCGCATTAATAACGTGCGGATATTTGAACCACAAACCTTGTCGCTGTCGAAGCCTAAATCGGTGCTGTTAAACCAAAATAAAATTGCGGCCATTGAGGCCGTCGTGCAACAACCATCGCCTGATGAAGTAGTAATTGACGGCAATGGCGGCACCCTTATTCCCGGGTTGTATGAAATGCATGGCCATATGAGTGACGACGATGCCTTGCTAAATGTAATGGCTGGCGTTACCTCGGTACGCGATATGGGTAATGAAATGGAGGTACTTGAGGCCCTGGAAGATAAAATAGAGCGCAATGTGTTAATTGGCCCACGCATCAGCAAAAGTGCCTTTATCGAAGGCAAAAGTCCGTTTTCTAACGCTACCGGCGAGTTGGCAGCAAGCGAACAAGAAGCAGTAGATTTGATCAAAATGTATGCTGAGCGCGGTGGCTATCATCAGATTAAAATTTACAGCTCTGTTAAAGGTGAATGGGTGCCAGCGATGGCAGCGGAGGCCAAAAAGCACGGCATGCGGGTAGCAGGCCACATTCCGGCATTTTCTAAAGTTGATGAAATGATGCTAAACGGCTATGACGAAGTGACGCATATTAATCAGCTGATGTTGAGCTGGGTGCTGGACAGAGAAGAAGACACCCGTACCCTGTTTCGCATTACCGGCATGAAACGTTTTGCAGAGTTAGATCTTAATAGCGAAGCCGTTAAAACCTCACTGGATATTATGGTCGACAAAAATATTGCGATAGACCCAACCATGGTAATTCATGAATTCGGGCTTACCGGGCGCAACGGCCAGACCCGGGTTGGCATGGTAGATTACATTGATCACATGCCTATTGGTGTGCAGCGCTCAGCCAAACAAGCGCTGCTTAATGTAGCAGATGAGGCGGAAGATAAAGCCTATAAAGCCGCGTTTGAGAAAATACTGGCGACCTTAAGCCTGATGCATCAGCGGGGTATTTTCATTGTCCCTGGCACTGATTTAGGCGGTGCCTTTGAGCTGCATCGCGAGTTAGAGTTATTTTCAAAAATCGGAATGTCAAATGCAGAAGTGTTGCGCCGGGCTTCATACGATATGGCGAACTACCTCGCATATGGCGAGCAGTTAGGCAGCATTGAAACCGGGAAGCTGGCCGACTTTTTCTTAGTACCCGGCAACCCACTTGAAGACTTACGCGCTATTAAGACGGTATCGCTGGTCGCTAAAGATGGTCAGATTTATTTCCCCTCTGAGGTTTACCCAGAGTTTGGTATTAAACCCTTCACTGATGTGCCGCAAGTACATTATGGCGACTAACTATTTGAACATTTAGCTGACAAGGCCACTGTTAAGGTGGCCTTGTGTTTGCTGTACCAATTTCTGTGATAATTTTCTATAACAATTTTCTGAAACAAAAACACTCTAATGATCAGGCTTACCCTGTCGCAACGCCTTGGTTTTACTACGTTGTTTCTTGCCTTCTAACCGTCGTTGCTGGCTGCCATAAGTGGGTTTGGTTGCCACCCGTCTTTTCTGCACTTTAGCAACCGACTGCACCAGCTCAATAAACTGCGCCAATGCCAGTTCCCGGTTCATTTCCTGGCTACGGCTTTGCTGACATTTAATAATCACTTTGCCACTTTTAGTAATGCGATGGTCGCTGCGATTAAGTAAGCGGTGTTTATAGAAATCTGGCAATGACGAGGCATTGATATCGAAGATAATCTGTACGGCAGTCGATACTTTATTAACATGTTGACCACCTGCCCCGGAAGCACGAATGTATTGCCATTCGAGCTCGTTATCGGCGATGCTTACGCTTGTAGAAATTGTAATTGCCACGCATTTCCTTCCTATTTCCGCTTCAACTGCCACTTTATGAACTTACGCTTAATTGATCAGCGAACTGGTGACAAAAAAGTTTAAAAAATTAACAACTGTAAAATCAAGTTATTATTTAAAGATTATCTTTTATTGGAACAGATCCGGCGACTTTGGGTTTGACCCACTAAAAGATGATCTGCATAGTAATTGTGCCTGAGCACAGTGAAGTGCCCTACTTTATCATGGACGGTTAGGTCTTAGCAGGCTAAGCACCAATAAACACAGACCGTAATTTTATCGATAGCTTAGGTAGTACTATCATCTTCAGGGTATAACGATGACACTGTTTAATCCGACATTGCGAACGCCGGAGCAAAATGCTTTTGTGCCAACAATATCAAAAGAGAAATCAGCAACTGAACTGAACCTTTCGGATTTTAGTGCTTTTTTCCAAGCCTCTCAGGCGCTGAGCCACCAGCAAAAGAATAACGTATTTCGCTTACGTCATAAAGTATACTGTGAAGAACTCAGCTTCGAGCCGCCACGGGCTTCAGGTCTGGAGCACGATGACGATGACCAGCGCGCACTGCATTGCGCTCTGGCTGAAGTGCAAAGCGGTGAGATCGCCGGTACTGTGCGATTAATTCACTGTGAACAAGATCCTGGCCCGCTGCCCATTGAAAAATTCTACGCCGGCCGCTTTACCACCCCGCATTTAATTCCCCAGTGTTTTCCACGGGAAAATGTGTGTGAGATATCCAGACTGGCCGTTGCCGCACAATTCAGGCGTCGTTTGAAAGATGCTTCGGCCAAGGATTTACCCGCGCTTAGTAGTGCGAAACAACCATTTCATCGTTATATCGCTATTGGCTTGTACCTTATGGCAACAGCAATGTGCCTGGAAAAAGGATACTACCACGGCTTTGTTAGTATTGAGCCCAGCCTGGCCAGAATACTGCAACGCATTGGCATTAATTTTACCCAGATCGGCGAAGCCATCGACTTTAACGGTAAGCGAGCGCCTTACTATCTGGACGGTCGTGAAGTTATCGCTAATTTACAACCTGAGTACCGGCTATTAATGCAAACCTTAAGTCGGCAGTTACTCAGCAAAACGGAACAACATGTTGTAAACCGGCAGATTAAATCAGCTTCTGATTTACATTGGGCCATAGCCTGATAGATTGCGTATCTGAATTATCATTGATTAACAGATAGCCACTATGGATTCGTTGAGTCAGATTTGTTTAGGTGCGGGCGTTGCCACCCTGGTTATGGGTAACAAAGTACCGCTAAAACACGCGCTGTTATGGGGCGCGGTAGCAGGTACCTTACCGGATTTGGATGTATTGTTCGGTGCTGGCGATGCGATCACTAAAATGGTTAGCCACCGTGGCAATTCGCACGCTCTGCTTTATCTGGCATTACTAAGCCCGCTTTTTGCGTGGCTGATTTCAGCTATCCATCGCCAGCGTTTACTATTTCCGCGCTGGTGGCTGGCCATCAGCCTGGTACTGATTACCCATCCTTTACTGGATGTAATGACCATTTATGGCACCCGACTGGGTTTACCCTTTACCAATACGCCCTTTGGCATTGGTAGTATTTTCATTATTGACCCGTTGTATACCTTACCGCTTGTGATTACGCTGGTAGTTGCATTCCTAAGGCCAAACTGGTGCAGTCGCGCTGCGGCTTGTGGTTTGGGTCTGTCTTCACTTTATTTAATCTGGAGTTTGGGCGCACAGCAGTACATAACAGCACAGGTTAATGCGAAACTTCCTGCGCCAGCCCCAACGGGAATACTGGTCACGCCAACGCCTTTTAATACCCTGTTGTGGCGGGTGCTTATTATGAATGAAAACGGCTATTACGAAGGTTTCTATAATGTGCTGAGCCAGGATACAGCCATTGACTATCAGTTTTTTGCTCAGGATACCGATTTACGCGAGCACTATGCAGATCACCCGGATATTTCCCGTATCGCATCATTTAGCCACGGCTTTTATAGCTTAACGCCGCAAGATGATAAGCTTATTCTGACTGATTTAAGAATGGGTTTACGCCAAAATTACGCTTTCAATTTCGAAGTGACACCTGATGCCAGTGCACCACCACTGGCCTTACCCAGAGCCTATGATATGACGGCCACGCTGCGTTGGATGCAGCAAAAACTGGCAGCTGCACATTGAAGCAGCTGCCAGCGTTCAGCTAAGTGTTACAGCCTGATTGCCAGGCCGTCATTTAGCGCCCTGCGGTATGCAGTAAACGCCGGAATACAAGCCAGCAATGCACTGACCATCAATACCGTAGCAGCCCAATACAGGCTTTGCAGGCTAAACGGATTAATGGTAATAAACAGACCATAATGGCTGGCCAGGGTGTCTTGCAAGCCCCATAACGTAACCACCAGCGTAATTGCCGCTGCCAGTAAGGCTAAAACCGTCAGTAGCAGCACTTCCAGCTGAATAAGTACAAATAAGTACCACGGGTGGGCGCCAACGGCACGTAACACCGCCATTTCCCGCTGCCGCTCTTTCATCGATGCCAGCAAGGTGGTCATCATGCCCACCAGCCCGGCTACCAGTACCAATAATGTAATCAGCAACAACAGGTTTTCAACCATTGACAGCATTTGCCATAATTCAGCCAATGCCACACCCGGCAATATTGCCGATAACGCTTCTCCTTTAAATTCGTTTATCTGGCGCTGCACCACAAAAGTGGCCATTCGGGATTCCAGCCCCACCATAAACGCCGTAATGGCTTTGGGTGTTAAATCCTGTTGCAACGCCTGCTCTGCACTTAATTTACGCCCCGGCATTGGTGCGCCCTGCTGCCAGTCGATATGAATAGCCTCTATGCCTTCCAGACTGACATGAACGGTCTGATCCAGCGGGGTGCCGGTGGCGGCAAGAATACCGGTTACCGTAAAGGGTTTATCCTTATGCTCGCTAAAGCTAACCGCGCCGACACCGTGAGCCAGGGTTATCTCGTCGCCTAACTGGTAACCCAGCTTGCTGGCAACCTCAGCCCCTAATACGGTCTCATACACCCCTTCAAAGGCTTGGCCTTCGCTAAAACGTAAGCTTTGCTGGTTCGCATAGCGATAGTGCACAAAATAGTCGTTATTGGTGCCAAGCACCCGGTAGCCGCGATGCGAATCACCCAGCGCCAGTGGAATAGTCCAGCTAATTTGTGGATGCTTGCTAATACGCTGGTAGGTCGCCCAATTAACATTGGCAGTGGCATTGCCAATTCTGAATACGGAATAAAGCAATAAATTAAGCTGGCCAGAACGGGCACCGACAATTAAATCGGTACCAGAAATAGTACTGGTAAAACTTTGTCTGGCTTCTTTTCGCAAGTGATCTATGCCAAACAGCAATACCAGGCTTATTGTTAACGAAAACAAGGTCATGATCGCCGTGCTACGACGATTCCACAGGCTTTGCCGGGCAAGTTTTATTAACATGACTTTACTCCCTGTGCCAGATGTTGCATATCCAGTTGCTTATCAAAATAACGGCGTAACCCGGGGTCATGGCTGACAAATATCACTGTGGTGCCGCAAGCATTAGCCTGCTCCAGTAATATCTGCATAAAACTATCCCGGTTGTCGGCATCAAGGGCAGAAGTAGGTTCATCCGCAATCAGTAGTGCCGGCTCGGTCAGCAGCGCTCTGGCAATCGCAACACGCTGCTGCTGGCCAACACTTAATGCCGCTGCTTGTTGCTCAAATAGCTCAGGCTCGAGGCCCAGACGTTGCAGCAGCACCCTGGCCCGCTGTTCGCTGGTTTGCTTATTGCTGCCGGCAAAATGGGCGCTTAACAACACATTGTCCAGCACCGACAAATAAGAAATCAGATTAAGTTGCTGAAACACGACGCCAATATGACGAGCCCGCAAGGTATCGCGCTTTGCTGCCGACACGCTGCTAAATGGCTCGCCGTTTAGCTTAATTTCGCCTTGCCGTGGCGAAATAATACCGGCCAGTAAATTAAGTAACGTGGTTTTACCGCTACCCGAGGCACCTTTGATAAACAAATGCTGGCCGGGGGGCAATGACAGCTCAGGCAAACTCAGTTGCCAGCCCCCACGCCGGTAATAAAACACGACATTTTTGAGCTCAATAGCAGGAATTTTCGGCTTGTCGGTCACAGGTTTAATCCCGGTCATGTTATGATTACTCCATTAATTGGCGTCTATTATGCAAAATTAAGAGGGTAAGCTCCAATGCTTAACAAGTTATCTGTTACGTTATCTATGGTGTTGGTCGCAAGCTTTAGCATGTTGCTCAGTGCCAGCGAAGTGAAAACAATTGAATGGACCGATTTAATGCCGGAAGAAGACTTAGCGGCGTTACAAGCAATGCCTGAAGTACAGCATGATTACAGTCAGCCGTCACCGTTTGATGATAACTACAATGGCGACGACCCGGCCGCAGGTGCCTGGGAGCAGATCCTGCAGTCGGCTAAGGTGAAAGAAGAGTACAACAACACCAAAGTCCGGATCCCGGGGTTTATTGTACCGCTGGAGTTTGATAGCGAGCAAAATGTCACCAGCTTCTTCCTGGTACCTTACTTTGGCGCTTGTATTCATGTGCCGCCACCGCCGCCAAATCAGATTATTTACGTCAGTGGCGCAAAAAACCTGAAAGCCGATATGATTTATTCACCATTCTGGATTGTTGGCACCATCACTACCCAGCCAATGAGCCATGATTTAGCCAATGCGGCTTACAGTTTGAAAGCAGATGCGGTGGAAGAGTATACTTACTAAAAGTGTAGCTACTGACGTTAACGCTGTTACTGCAAAACATAAGCCCCCGCGACCATAAGGTATGACGGGGGCTTTTTATACCGGAAAGCAGATCAACTAAACGTTTTTAATCGTGTTAAAAACTAACGGAACTCTTTGCTAAACTTAAGTCAGTAGCGCCCTGCTGACCATTAATTACCCACTGTACTGATATTGTTTCTAACGTTGGCACCAGATTAAACAAGCTTACTGTTAATTCATTAAACCGTGCCGGTTGCTGACAAACCAAACTGATGTTGGCGTAAAAATCACTATGTTTGCTGCTCACTTTTGCAGTTAAATCGGTATTCGCATCAGCTTCTCCAACATCACAGCCGGCTTGTGGGTTAATGCTAAACCAGTTGCCCTGACGCAATATATCCAAGGCGGCATTGATCTCCTGGCGCTGCTCTGCGTTATTCGGCGCATGTTCAAAGCCTACAATATTGTAAGCAGCAGACTGCAACGCTACCATCGCCTCATTACCTTCAACCACGATGGTTAACGTAGCCTGACCATGCACATGTGTGCCAGGACTGCCGAAATCGTCTTCGCCGTGTTCATGGCCATGTTTATGATCATGTTGATACTCATCTGTCGCCCCCGTTTGTTGGGCCAGCGCCATTGGCGTTGCGACTAAAGCGGCCCCCAGGGTTATCACCTGCAGCCAACAGCGTGTCGCTGCGCTAAAACGTAAAAATGCCATCTGTCAGTTCCTTGCTTTTTCTTCGTGTTGTTATCATACCCAGTTGTTAATGCAACGCAATATATTGCCGCATCCGGCAGATAGTAACCCCTTTAAATGGCTGATCTGGCGGCAGCAGAGCGGCGTAACATTGACTACTATTCTCAAGAGTCAGGATTTATGGCCAAGCTTATCGTTATCCTCGCAGACCAGCTTAGTCCGGCATTACCCTCATTGCGTGAAGCAAAAAGTGACGACGTTTTTTTATTTGCTGAAGTTAAACAGGAAGCCAGTTACGTTAAGCACCATAAACATAAAATTATTTTACTGTTTAGTGCCATGCGACACTTTGCCGAGGTGTTACGCCAGCAAGACCGTAACGTTATCTATTTAGACTATCAACAAGGTTTTGATTCATTAACTTCTGCGATTGAACATAGCCTGAAACAGTATCCGAAGCTTAGTGGCATTATGCTGACGGAATGCGGCGAGTATCGCTTGGCGCAGGAAATTAACGCATGGCAGCAGGCTTTCAATTTACCCGTCGATATTTTAGAAGATGACCGTTTTCTGTGCAGCGCCAGGATGTTTGCCAAGTGGGCAGATGGACGTAAGCAACTACGAATGGAATATTTCTACCGGGAGATGCGCCGCTACACCGGACTGCTGATTGACGCAAAGCAGCAGCCTGTTGGTGGCCAGTGGAACTTTGATAAAGCCAATCGGAAGAGCCCGCCATCAGATCTGAAAGCGGTTGCCCCGTTACAATTTAAACCTGATGAGATCACCGCTGACGTGATAAAGCTGGTGCAGCTACATTTTGCAGATAATCCGGGATCAGCAGATAACTTTTGTTACGCAGTAACGGGCAAGCAAGCCAGGGCAGCATTTAAACACTTTGTTAAAGAGCAACTGGCTAAATTTGGCGACTACCAGGATGCGATGGTGCTGGATCAACCTTTCCTGTTTCACAGTATTTGTTCAATATATTTAAATTGTGGGTTGCTTGATGTGCGCTGGATGTGTCAGAAAGTTGAGGCGGCGTATCAGGAAGATAACGTCGCGATAAATGCGGCGGAAGGCTTTATCAGGCAACTGATTGGCTGGCGCGAATACGTGCGTGGTTTGTATTGGCTGCTCATGCCAGAATATAAAGAACGAAACTTTTTAAAAGCAGAACGACCCTTACCCGGGTTTTACTGGCACGGCAAAACCAAAATGCGTTGCATGCAGCAAGCGGTCAGCCACACCATGACGCACGCTTACTCACACCACATTCAACGGCTGATGATAACCGGTAATTTCGCGCTGCTAAGCGGCCTTGATGTTACTGAAGTCACAGACTGGTATCTGGCTGTGTACGCCGATGCCTATGAGTGGGTGGAGTTGCCTAATACTTTGGGCATGGCGTTATTTGCGGATGAAGGCGTGCTTGCATCAAAACCCTATGCCGCCAGTGGTGCCTATATAAACCGAATGAGTAACTACTGTCAGAATTGTCACTACAAGGTAAAAGAAAGTACCGGCGAGCATGCCTGTCCGTTTAATGCGCTTTACTGGGACTTTCTGGCCAGAAACGAAGACAAGCTTGGTGGCAATGCCCGAATGCAATTGGCCTATAAAAATTGGTACAACAAAACAGCAGAACAGCAACAGGCACTCCGCGATAAAGCAGATGAATATTTGATAAATCTGGAGCAACTTTGAGCTGCCTGGTATTGCTGGACAAAACCCTGCGACTGCATGACAACCCGTTGTTATGTCAGGCAGGCATAGCAGATAGCAGCCTGCCTTTAGTGGCTGTGGTTTGCCTTGATGAAAAAGCTTTTTTTGGCCATCAGTATGGCGTAGCACGAGCCAGTCTGCTCCGGCTGCAACAGCAACTGCAGCTGATAGCAAAGAGCAAGCAGGCACTGGCTAAATTAAATATTGGCCTGGTGACCTTATTTGGTGAACCGATAACTGAATTAACTGCCCTGGCCCAGGCACTTAATGTAACTCAGATCCTGACAGCAGCACCGGTTGGCTATCACGAGCAACAACTCGTTATGCAACTTGCACAGCGCTTTGAGGTTATTACCGACGATGTAAACAGTTTACTGGGTAGCCCCTCCCTCGCACCGCAATTACCTGATTTGCCGGATAGCTTCAGTAAGTTTCGCAAGCAGCGGGAACCGCTGTTGCAAGTTGACGTTGCGGTGCCTGAGTTTACACCCCAGCCACAGCAGCGATGGCTGACACCTGCAAACACCGCTGAGTTTTGTGAGAACTTCAGCCAGTTAGCCGCCTTTAGTCAGCCAGGCAGCCTACCGGGTAGCGGCGAGCGACAAGCACTGCACCGGCTTGATGATTTTATCTGGCAAAAACAGGCTATTCGTCATTACAAAATCAGCCGTAATGGTTTGCTGGGTGAGTATTATGCCAGCAAATTTTCGGCAGCGTTGGCTTCTGGCTGTTTATCTGTGCGCTTTTGCTGGCAGCAGATTGTTCAATTTGAGCAGCAACAGTTGGCGAACGACTCAACATACTGGCTTAAATTTGAGCTGTTATGGCGGGAGTTTTTCCGCTGGCAGTTTCGAAAATATGGTAAAGCCTGGTTTAGTAACAGTGCGATAAAAGGCCCACTGGATTTCAGTAAGCCCCACCTTAACGCGTCACAGCAAAAAAACTTTAACCACTGGTGCGCCGGACAAACCGGGGTTCCCTTTATCGATGCCAATATGCGCTTGCTAAACACCACTGGGTTAATGAGCAATCGCGGCCGGCAAAATGTGGCGAGCTTTCTGATCCATGACCTTGGCATTGACTGGCGACTTGGCGCTGCTTATTTTGAGCAGCGTCTGCTCGATTACGATGTCGCCAGCAACTGGGGCAACTGGGCTTATATTGCCGGCAGCGGCAACAGCGGCGAGCGCCAGTTTAACGTGATTAAGCAAGCGCTTAACTATGATAGAAGCGGTGATTTCGTTCGTACCATGTTGCCGGAACTTTCAGCGCAGGGCAGCCTGATCCATCAGCCTGGCCCGGGGGTAAATGTTCCTGAGCACTGGCAACATTGGCTGTCGAAACTGACTGATAGTAAGACCTGAGCAAATGACCAGTCTGGTATGGTTTAAACGGGATTTACGGCTGCAGGATCACCAGCCTTTGTGGGATGCCGCTAAGCAAGGCCCGGTATTACCGGTGTACATTATTGAACCCGATTACTGGCAGCAGCCCGATACGTCACTGCGTCACTGGCAATATATTGCCCAGGCTTTGCAAGAACTTGATCAGCAGCTAAGCGCGCTCGGTCAGCCGTTATTAGTTGTTAAAGGCGCAGCCACCGTGGTGCTTCGCCAACTGTGCCAGCAGTTTGCGATACAACGGGTATTCAGCCACGAGGAAACCGGTAATTTATGGACCTATCAGCGTGATCTGGCTGTTGGCAGGCTGTTGAAAAACCTACAGATCCCCTGGCAACAACACCGCCAGTTTGCCGTGTTCCGCCGCTTAGCAGACCGCGACAATTGGTTTGAATTAGCAGACAACTGGCTGAAATCAGCGACATGTCCCACGCCTGACAAACTGCCGTGGCTTACCTCAGGCAGCAGCGCTGCGTCACTCTGGCCCCACCGTGGCAAAGATTTACCTGCAGTTAGCATCCTGCAAACAGCAGCAGACGCCGAAGCTACCTTTCACAGCTTTACTGAGCAGCGCAGCCGCCACTACCGACAGCATATTTCATTGCCAGCCAAAGCAGAGCGCAGCGGTTCCCGCTTAAGCCCAGCCATTAGTTATGGTCAGCTTAGTTTACGCCAATTGCAGCAAGACAGTTTGCTGGCGCTGAAACAGCAAACCGAGCTGCGGCATAAGCAAGGGTTGCAGGCCTTTTTCAGCCGCTTACGCTGGCATTGTCACTTTATGCAGAAACTGGAAGATGAACCGGCGATTGAGTTTTATAATATGCATCGGGGTTTTGATGGTATGCGCGAGGATGATTTTAATCCGGCATTGTTCAACGCCTGGAAAAATGGTCAGACTGGCTACCCGTTAATTGATGCCGCCATGCGTTGCCTGTTGGCCACTGGCTGGCTGCATTTTCGTGGTCGCGCTATGCTGGTGGCCTTTGCCAGTTATCACCTGTGGTTGCACTGGCGCCCGGTCGCGCTGCATTTAGCGCAATGTTTTGTTGATTACGAACCCGGGATACATTATCCACAAATTCAGATGCAGGCGGGCACTACCGGCATTAATCCCTATCGGATGTATAACCCGATAAAACAAAGTCAGCAAAAAGATGCCGATGGCCAGTTTATCCGCCAGTGGTTGCCAGAGCTGCGGCAGTTACCGAACAGTTGGCTGCACACGCCCTGGCTACTGCCACCAGTACTGCAGCAGCAATATGGCTGTATTATTGATGGCAGTTACCCGGCACCGATTGTTGATTTACAGCAGGCGCAGCAGCAAGCCAGAGCAAAATTACGGTTTTGGCTTAACAACCGGCCCAAAGCGCAATGGCAACACCAGAAACAGGCAGTAGTGCAGCGCCATGCCAGTCGCAAACGACCCGAGGCACGCAAAAAAACACCCTCTAAAGATCAGTTGAGCTTTGACTGGTAAATCGTATTCAGATTAGCTTAGATGGCGTCCTCATCTTCTTCGCCTGTCCGGATCCGAACCACCCGCTCCACTTCAAACACAAATATTTTACCATCGCCAATCCGACCGGTTTGTGCGGTCTTCATTATGGCCTCAACACAACGCTCTACCAATTCATCACCAACGATAATTTCTAATTTAACCTTAGGCAGAAAATCAACCATATACTCTGCACCACGATAGAGTTCGGTATGGCCTTTTTGCCGGCCAAAGCCCTTTACCTCGGTCACTGTCATGCCCGTTATTTTGATATCGGCCAGTGCTTCCCGCACATCGTCAAGTTTAAAAGGCTTAATAATGGCTTCAATTTTTTTCATCACGAATTCCAAAGCTTAGGGCCAGAAGTTAGCGCCAGTATAATACATGCGCCGGCCTGCATCAGCTTTTTAGCAGCAATTAGTTGATCCTATTTCTGTCAGATACGTTAAGATATTGTGCTTTTTAAAACCACAGGCTAACTAAAATGCAGGCTGAACACATCATTGCCCAAATGCGGGTTTTACCTGAAATAGATGCAGAAGTTGAAATCCAGCGCCGGATCAAATTTATAAAACAACAATTACGTGATGCCGGCATGACCAGTCTGGTCCTTGGCATTAGCGGCGGCGTAGATTCGACGACCTGTGGCCGGCTGGCTCAAATGGCCATCGACGAACTCAACATTGAGCATGGTGCTGGCTATCAGTTTATTGCGGTTCGTCTGCCCTATGGTAAACAGCATGATGAAGATGAAGCCCAACTGGCTATCCGCTTTATTAAACCAACCAGCGTAATAAGCGTCGATATTAAAGCATCGGCTGATGCCATGCATCAGACTACTCTGACCGCACTTTCAGGTGCCAGCGACAGCACAATAAGTGAAGCAAAAGCCGATTTTGCTAAAGGTAATGTTAAAGCTCGCTGCCGGATGATAGCGCAGTATCACATTGCGGCGCTTAATAATGGCCTGGTGCTGGGTACCGATCATTCTGCTGAAAATATTACCGGCTTCTATACCAAATGGGGTGACGGTGCCTGCGATTTAGCCCCTCTCTTTGGCTTAAGTAAACGCCAGGTTCGCGCCCTTGCTGCTAAGTTAGGCGCGCCACAAGTGCTGGTTGGAAAAACGCCAACGGCAGATTTAGAATGCCTTGCTCCACAAAAAGCCGATGAGGCTGCATTGGGGCTGACGTATGATCAAATAGATGATTTTCTGGAGGGGAAACCTGTCGCACCTGAAGTTGCGCAGCGTTTAATAAGTATTTATCTGAAAACCCAACATAAACGCGACCCTATACCGACGATTTACGACTAACGCCTCGTGCACTGTTGAATCGTATACAGGTCAATAATTACATCGTTAACGCATCATGGTGCCAGCATACCGACACAAAAATACAATTATTAAATATCTTTGCTACACTTTGCTTACCTTAATTCTGGTTTGCAAGGAATGCATTAATGACTCACTTTTCAAAGCATGCAGGGCTCACCCTGCTTGAATTAGTGCTGGGTTTGGCAATTATGGCTATTTTGTTGCAGGTTGCCCTGCCCGCCATGGCTGAATTAATTAACAAGCAGCGCGCTGGTAGTTATATGGCGCAGTTTAGCCGCCACCTGGGTTTCGCCAGGATCCAGGCGGCAAACAGCCAGCAGCCGGTAAGAGTCTGCCCCCTGTCGGGTAGCGAATGTCAGAGCAACTGGCACAATTACCCCCTGATAATGAGCTTAATTAACCCACACACTGATACCGAATTTATGTTGCGGCAGATACCGCCGGTTTTCAGCCAGCACCAATTAAAATATAACCGCAGTCAGATACAGTTCCGCCGGGATGGCAGTTTAAATGCGTTAGAGAATGGCACTTTCTATTATTGCCCGCAGCCAACGTTTCGCTGGCATTATACACTGGTACTGAACCAGGCAGGACGGAACCGTTTAACCTTTCATCACAGTCCCTGCCCTGACTAAAGTTAGTCCCAGCAAAACAATGACGATGGCAAACTACGATTACGCTGACCGGTATGGTCGAGGGTGAATACCAGGCACTCAGTATCTGCCGTCTGTGGGCCCCGGGCCGTTGCTTCAAGGGTAAAGCTGCCAGCATCACGCAGCACTACCTGTAACTGATAGCGTCCGCTGGCGGTCATACCATCTGATGCTACGCCCAGTGCCGCAACATTATCGGTGTAGAAACCATAATCTGCTAACCGCCGCTCCTGAATATTCGCAGCCGTCAGCAACACCCGGCTCGCCTCAGCACGATGGGTTTTTAACACATACTGCTGATAAGACGGGTAGGCAATCGCACTAAGAATGCCTACTATCGCAACCGCAACCATTAGCTCGATTAAGGTAAAACCGTTGCGCACTATTGCGACCATTAATGTGCCCCTGTTTCATGCCGGTAGGTTGCCAACTTCAGCCAACGGGGAAACTCGTCCAGTTTTAATTGCTCGGTACAGTCCGGGCATGCGGACGAGATCACCTGTAGATCTTCCAGTACCCGTTGCTGCTCATCGGTATTGTCCAGAACCAACGCTGCAGTGCCATCAGATTGCCGCTGCAACTTTAATTGCCCCTCGCCATTTAGCAGCCGAAAACGGCGCTGACTGTACACCAGACCGGCACTGTGCAATTGCATGGCCACAATATCGTGCTCTGCGCTCTGATCTGCACATGTTTCTGCACTAAAGTCACTGGTAGCCACCGCACTGTAGATTACACCTGCCACTACCTTGGGTGGCTGGGTAACCTGACCAGATAAGCGGGCCCACCAGCCGGCACTATTGACGATATTTCTCCATTGTTCGCGGCTAAGTCCCTCTTCCCGCTCAATCTCGGTTAACACAGTGCGGTCAAACAAGGCATCAAACTCAATAGGGTCTGATACCGGAA
The DNA here is from genome assembly GCA_002364615.1 of Arsukibacterium sp. UBA3155. Lineage (GTDB taxonomy): Bacteria > Pseudomonadota > Gammaproteobacteria > Enterobacterales > Alteromonadaceae > Alishewanella. The sequence goes on from DEYP01000025.1 coordinate 239,667, forward strand.
CATGAGTTGGCAGGCGCACCGTAAACAATGCATCCTCACCAGTTGCAATATTCCTGGCAATCAGTAGCAACTTATGGTGCCTGCCTGCTAAACCCTCCGGGCGCAACAGCAAAGGTAAGCTCACGTCAATTACCCCTGCGCTGGCAATAAACCGCCAGTCTGGTTGGGTTAAATCGGCTAGCAGGCGTGTTGGGCCAAAGCCTGCTGCATTTACCTGGGTTAGCCAAATCCGGCCAGCAATATCGGTGCTGATAAGTTGATCAATAAGACCATCATAATCGCTGTCCAGCGGCTCGGGTCTGGCATAAAAGGCAGCGGCAACGCCTGTACTGTCTGGCAATGGCCAGCGGTACAATGATGCCAGTGCTAGCGGACTATCAGCGGAATACAGTTGAAGCTGACCAGCGCCATCATGCTCGTTGTGATGCAAGAATCGCTGTACCGGACCAGAACTACTGCTACCTTTTATTTCCAGCATCCGTGGTTCTGCCGGTGCACGCCAGCATGTTGCAGTGGTTGCCAGAGCACTGAAGCAAAACACGACAGTCGCGAGCAAGGAAAGTAAGACTATGGCCAGTAGCGGAGCGAGTTTTAACCACTGCTGGATCTGCACCGCTGTTTTTCTACTGGTTTTAAACTGCGCACTTGCACGGTTAGTCTGCACTTAGCACCTCCCCGTCGACAATTTTTTGGCGCAGCAACATACTGCTGTAACTGGTGGCAAAGCGGCTGTCGTCCGATAGCAAGCTGGTTGCCAGTGTCAGCAAATCACATTGCACAAGTGTGTCAGACCACACCGCATAACTGGCCGGGCAACGGCTGACAACGGTTAAATCGGTTTCGCTAATGTCATCGGTGGTGTCAGTCACTGAATTCAGATGAAGTGCCAGGGCTTGTTGCTCAAACAGCAATTGCCGCTGGGCACTTTGGGCCGATTTAATACTCATCTGGCTGATAAATAAATTTGCACTGACAATTAACAGCATTATCAGCAGAAATATTAATGCGCTTATAAGCGCCATACCACTCTGTCGCATACAACCTCCCTGTTGTGGGTAGTCATTCTCTGTAGATGAAATAACTGCTTTTCGATTGTTTAACTAAAAGTTGCCGGCGCGGCGACTGCGACTAAAAGGCAGCATTATTAAAATAAACGCTACCGGCCAATAGCAGCCGTCGGTAATGATCATCGGGCGCTTCAAACCGGATGGTACCCATCTGATAAATTTGCTGATTGACATAACTCGGATCCGGTAACGTGCTGCGCACTAAAATATAAAACCGGATGCTGACAATATGGCCCAGTTGCTGTTGCCAGTGTTCGCGGCGCATTAACGCAGTTGGCAGCGTATAATTTAAGCGGCCATCCGCATCACTATCGATGCCAAATTCAAAATGCAGGCGCTCTACCCCGTCGATAACTGAATCGGTTGCGATCCGGGCGCTACCCGCAGCGGAGCGAACTAACCTTTTTCGCATCAATACCGGAATGATCTTTCCATCAACACGCTGATTTTGAATATAAAAAACTAAATGCTGATAAGGATAATACAGACTGTCAACTTCAAGCCCCGGACTATCCTGACTGACAAAACGGCTTTGTTGCCAATGTGGCGTAATATAAAACCGGTTGGGCCTCAACTCTGCTGAGTTGACCGCCAGGCCAATCGCTCTTTTCAGTTGTAATACTTCACTATCGACGGCTAGCGATGTCAGACAATTAAGCTGGCGCCCTGATGTTGCGACTTTGCCATACAAACTGGTAAAAGCCTGACCCGCGACGGGAAAACTGCCACTATCCAGCTCATCTTCAATACAATCCGGCGCTGGCGGCACTATCTCAACAGCCGCTTGGCTTATATCGTTCAGACTAACGCCACCCCAAAAGCCGGTATTCTGTAATTCGTTGTGCAACAGGTTTAGCGCCAGCTGGCCATTTTGTTGCAACTGTGCCAATTGCTGGCTTTGTTTGGAGGACGCTGCCAGGCTGATAAAAATTTGCACGGTGAAACCGAGCAGCACCAGCCCTAGCAGCATGGCGATTAACAGTTCTACCAGTGAAAACCCACGGCCGGACATTATTACGGAACCCGCGCGGTCAATGCCAGAGCAGAGCGACCCGGGCCCGCTTCGCAGCTTAATGTGGTGGTATCTTCTGCATTAGCTCTTTGCTGCCAGCTAGCCTGCAACTGCACGCTACTCCCGGCAAACTGCAGACAAAACTGTGGCGAGAATAAAGGTGCTGCACGCTCTGTTTCGCTTTGCCACAACTGCTGCCAACGCGCTAACTGATAATCACGCAATTGCGTAGCATTGCAGCTAACCTCAGCCGAACAGTCTGGCATTTCTGCCAGGCTAGCTGCATTAAGTTCAAGGGAAAAAGCAGGGTGGTCGGTAAGCACGGCGCCAAGCTCCTGTACCAGGGTAGCACTTAGTGCAACCGCGGTAGTTCGTTGCGTGGCATCTATTACGTATTGTAAAGCGAGGGTTTGCCCGGCTAGTACGCCAAGCAACCCCAATTTAAGGATCAGTAAGGTGATTAAAACTTCCAGCAGACTCACACCGCGTTGTAACCGCATATCCGTATGCCATAGCCAATTAATTTAACTATAAAGTTACAACATTATTTCAAAAGATCAAATTTTAGCCAAAATTAATTACCAGCAGCGTTGCACATCAGCAACAGCAAAACCGCCATTAGCCCCTCTGCGCCCGGCCTGATTCAGGGTAAGCGTGCCGCAGCCATCAGCAGCCTGAGCTGTGCTAGGCACAGCGCTTAGCAGAAACGTACGTGCTGTTGGTTCAGCAGACTCAAAAGTATAGCGACCAGCCACATCATCCATGCATTGCATTGCCGGCAATACGACTCCATCATAAGAAAAGGCCGCTGTGTACCCGCGCTCCATAAACTGGGCTTGCTCCATCAGGCAGGAAGCTGCCGCCGTGCGATTCGTACGCTGCACATAAGTCTGATAAGAGGGGTAAGCAATAGCAGCTAAAATGCCAATTATTGCTACGACCACCATAAGCTCAATCAGGGTCACGCCTTGCTGTTTATATTTCATAATACCACTCATTGATTAGTAAGCTCGCGCCAGGATACCCGGCCGCGAAGTACTCCGGGAGCAACAGTTAAATTAGCAATACGGGTATCCGCTAAACCCACAACCATTTTGTCCTCAAAAAATACCGGTTCGCTTGGCATACCGTCAAAACGGACGCCAGTGACCGGCACTACAACGTCATCAACCGTTAAGCCATCTTCACTATCCACCACACCGTCATTGTTTCTATCGAAAAATAAATAACTTAAACGACTGCCGGTATAGGGGCTAACGGACATAACCCAACCACTACCCTGAGGGTTACAGTCATTGTCGCCCGGCGTAATGGTATTGATCACCAGACTATTACCGACCAGCTGAGGCCGGTTAACTATCCGTTCTCTGGCATCACCTAAATCGATATACCAGCCCCGCATACTTAACATATCGTAAGGCGCACCAGGCTCAATAACCCTGGCATTATCAGCCTGTGACACGATATCACGTTGTTTTAAATCTGCTCTGCCATTAATCACAATACCGTCACGAATGCCATACCAGCTATTTGGATCGCTTAGCAGTGGGTCTTCGCTGGACAGCATTTTACCGGTACCAAAAAATACCCATAAATGGCCGGTTTCCGGCTGCGCAGATAAAGACAGACCACCGGTTATCGCTTGCGCATCGCCTACGGCATCTTTGGCAGCAAATAAAGGCTGACCACTGTAAGCAACATTCCATTCTGATGGATTAGTAGAAGAAAGATCAAACTTCCAGATATTGCCTAATAAATCACCGCCAAAGAACCAATCGGTATTGCCGTCGCCAGTCGCATCCCAGCCCTCAACCTGGCCTAAACCATTTGGTGAACCACTGGTGGTCTCCAGTTTTTTCAAAACTTCACCATTGGCCAGGTCTATAATCAGCAACCCTGCTTTATTGGTGCTGTTGTTATAACCGTAGCCCGCGACTGCCACCCATTTACCGTTATTCAAACGGGCAATAACCGGTTTATTTGTCGTCACGCCAAGTTCAGGATAACGCTTATCCCAAAGTACTTTACCTGCAGCGGTTGCCGACGTTAAGGCAGAGGGGTCAGTAACATCAATGGCAAATAAACTATCACCACCACGGCCCAGTGAACCCAGCAATATTGAACGCCAGGCACTACCTATATAAGCATCAAACACCACAGAAGAGCCATCAACATAATATTTATGTTGATACTCAGGATCTGCGTAAGATTCTAAATCTGCATCTTCAGTTAAGATCTGTCTTGGCACATAGGCCATCACTTCAGTACCGTTGCTGCCGTTGAACGCATGCAACATACCGTCGTTCGCACCAACATAAACCATAGGCGCTCTGGCAGCATTACTGATTAAAAACGACCGGTAGCTGCTGGCACCGTCCCAGTTATACCGTTGGTAATTGCGGTTAACCGGCGCGGCAAGATAAAGTGGCGAAGAGTTAGCAATATCACCCAGCAACGACACCCGACGCCGGAACTGGGCACTATCACCTACCTCCAGCGATTGATCACCACGCAGGTAATTAATCAGGTTAATTTTGCCACTCAAGGCATTGCCATCAGCAGTCACATTAGTTGGTGTAAAGTCGGCAGCGATGCCACTGGTTTTGCCAAATAAAATTTTGCGACTGTCCCAAGCCGGGAAATTTGACTCCCATATGGGGGTATTCACATCGTCAATATTAAAGGACTTCAGCGAACCACTCCACTCACCAGAGTTAAAGCTACCCTGGTACACGAAGTTATCAGCCTGCATTGAGGTGGTAGTACCTGCCAGGTTAGATGCAGACGCTACACGGTCAATAATCGCAGTAAGCGTACGCTCCAGCTTTGATGCAAACTCATCCGGTTTATCGGCAGTGAAAAAGCCACCCCGACCATTCACAGAGGCATGCAGTAAATCATCGATTTTTGCTGGATTTGAACTTGGACTAAGCCAATTGATCGTGGCACCGCTGTTTATTGCCGCGAAGGCATCATCTGGTTCAATATTACCAACAACGCCTAAACCAATACCGAAGGTGACCATATGCTGCCAGAATGCTGGATTGATGGTACTGGTGGGTACCCGGTTATCCAGATCAGTGCGTAAATCGGCCTTCCAAAACTTCATCGCTATATCAGCTAACGTTTTGTTACGGCTATCTGAAAAAGGCGCAACCGGTGTATAAGTGTAATTTCCGCCAGTATCGCCGACAGGTCTTAAAATAGTGGTTCCAGCGGTACCGTCTTGGTTACCTACTGAAATATCATCGGAATCTGACCAATAGCCATCCGTCATTAATATCGTAAAACTCTGTCTGCACGATATATGATCAACAGGTGCTTCCGTACCTGAACCCGGGTTAACTCCCCAAGGGCCTTTACTATCGTCTCTGGAGTAATATTCGCCTGCCGCATTTAGCGCCGATAGCAAGGGTGTACCTGCAGCTGGCATCGCTCTGTTATATAAATCACTAAAGAAAGTTGCTTTAGCACCCTCTTTAAACTCGCGCACACCTCGAACGATAACACTCGTGTTGACACCATCAACACTTGAGCTAGATTTATTCAAAGCACCAAAGCCAACCCGCATTTTCTCTGATTGACCGACAAAGGCACGGCCGATACCTGCTCTACTGGTCAGAATACGCGAACGGTGATAAGTGTACCAATTGGCAAAATTCTGAATTTCCTGGGCGTATGTACATACGCCCGCAGTACAATCTGTACGGCTTGTCCGGCCATGACCACTATAAACCGCGGTGGTAGGTTTTATTTCGACTTTGGTGTAATTGCCCCAGACCCAGTTACTGCCGCCATTATGATTAAAATATGACGCCGGCCAAAAATTTCTTACTGATTCATCACTTTCCGTAGTACAGCCACCCGTGCTGCTGGTACAACGCACCCAACGGCTATCGTTATAGTTAGAGTTGGTCACCGTCAAATTTCGGGCCCTACTATTCACTGCGCTACTTGGGCAAGAGCCTGTTCTGACTGGGTTATGCCACGCACAAGAGGGATTGGCATTTGGCATAGCCGTACCATCTGCGTTCACCCAGGTTTTATAGGTTACAGAAGGGTCGTAGTAACTTTTATTCATTTGCGGCGAACGGGAAAAAGCATTATAAGGCTGACCATCCTGCACCGTGGGCACCCGGTTATTATAATCTCCAGCTTCGTAAATACCGTCAGCACGAGGAAAGATATAACGGGCGCTTTCTAAAATTGCTTCATCGGGTAACAATTCAAATTGCATCGAACCGGAGTCATCGATAATAAACATAATATTCGGTGGTACAGAGCTACCGGTTTGCAACGGCGTTTGCGAAATTTCTATTGCCGCATGCGCTACCGCTGAGCCAAATAACATGCTCGCCAGAAAAGCACACTTCACTGGCAGCATTTTTGAGCGTAATAATTTCATTGTCATATCCTCAGCGGCGCCAGATAGTTTGCAAAGTCACTTCAGCCCGGCCCGGTGTGGCCGGGGTCCTGGCAGTAATCCGAAAGGTAGGTTGTAAACAGCCTACCGGAGGTGTAGTGGCACGGTCACAGAGTGGTGGGAAAGCCCAGTCTCCCATATACTCCACAATATAGATTGCCGGGTTGGCCAGGCCAGTGTTCATTGGTGGTGCCCCTAACCAGGTTGCCGGCACACCCGGTGCCCAGCGATCGGCAGCAACCGGATCTGGAATATCATAAAAACCCGCGTTATTAATTAAAGCTACCGGACCACCAGGCAGCGGTGCGGTATCCAGAGTTCGCTCTGCAACTAACAAGGCAGCTTCGGCTTGCTGTAACGCAAGCTGGCGATCATGTAAATTACCTGTCATCTGTTCCTGGACAGTGGTACGTTTCATATTACTGACAGCCAGCAAGGTTATTGCCAATAGCAACAGTAAACTGACGACCAGAGCGACGCCCTGTTGTTTAGAATATAACTTGTGCACCATTACCCCCTAACCTGTTACGAAGTGACACCAGAAAACTAATATTCCGGACGCTATCTGGAACTTCGAGCCCTTGCATTACCGCCTCGTCCAGCTCAACAGTGACATTTACCGCGATAATCCTGCCCCAGTTGCCAGCGGCAGTCACCGCTGCAGCGGTTTCAAAATTCATCGTAATACCGTTTAAAAACAGCATTTGCATATCAACGACACCAAACAACACTTCTTCGTTAACCTGGCTATCACCAATTAAGGAAGCGCGATATAACGAATGCACTGCTGCGTCATCCTGACTGGGTGCCACAAACCAGGCTATTGACTCAAAGCGCATAAACATCGCGTTGTTGGTAAAACTTCGCGCTGGTGCGGTACCCGGAACCCATGGGCTGATAAACCCCAAATTAGCATCGGCATTTAAACCATTGTCATCATGAGTTACGGTATCACCTGTAACCGTTGCTACTTGAAAAATACTGGCCTCATTTTCGTCACATGCGATAGCTACCTCTCCGGCATCCACCACTGAATCAGCATTTAAGGTAAACGTTGTGCCGTCATAATTGCGGATAGAATTACTGTTACCCGCAGCAAACATCAATCGTAAAGCCTGAGTATCATTTTTTGGCGCAAGCCCGTTAATTGCCGGTGCTGGTGCGGCTATTCCAACAATGCCAGAACCATTAGTCCAGTCTGCCCAAGCCGGGCGCACTCCGGCTAACGCGATAGTATTGCCCACTCTGGGAGAGTTATTGCAACCTGAAAAGCCGGCATTACGAATATCCTGTGACATTAACTGAAAACTAAGGCGAGCCGTGCTTTGCAGTTCGCTTAATGCCATATTTGCCCGACTGGTAGTTTGGTTGGCAATAAAGACACCAATAACGCCGCCAAGAACTACTAATCCCAGTACCATGGCAATCATTAACTCAACCAGTGAAAAACCCTGCTGTTTAATTTTCATGGCATTACCTGCGTTACAATTTCGTTATTAGCACCTAACCGCTCATCACCCCAGTTAATTTTTACGGTATAACGGTCTACATCCCAGCTTACTTCAGGGCATGTTTCCTGACGGGTAGCTTCTTTAACATCCAGCACCCAGTTAGCGGTTCCTAATTCCGTACTGCCTACACAATCACTGAATGCATAATTACCTAACCGTGCCTGTGCCGGGTTGGCACGTAACAGTTCCGCCAGAGAATCAGTAAGAATCACCGCCATGGTGCGCTCCAACGAGCTGTTAGTATTACGCATACTGGATGTCTGTAACGCGGCAACGCCCAGCAAACCGATCCCCAGCACCAACACCGATACCAGTACTTCCAGTAAGGATACGCCATGCTGTTTTTTTAAACCTAATGGGTGATTTCTCATTTTTAGCACCTTATCAAACCGGATTAGCCGGGGTTGGACAGCTATCAGCTACATCATTACTCACCACCCGGGTACGGCCCCCGGAGCGAAGCTCAATATCCCGACTATTCGGGGTAATGGGGTTGTCTGGCAGACAAATACGTATAATGCCATTTAAGGCGTTATTGGCGGTACCGCTGCGAATTAATCCCTGCGGACTAAACCGGATAGAACTCCCGGTACTACCAATTGTTGCCTCCACCACACTGTCACTGCCCTGAACCGTTAAATTGGATGACAACATCACGCTGCTGGCAATCGGAGTGGCGTCAATAGTGCCGCGAACTAACCAGCCCTGCCAACCCGCTGAAGGCGCCGCGGAGCAAGTTTCGCCATCTGCAGAATGACAAAAAATCATGCTTTGGTTCTGCTTTATAGCTTCGGTTCTGGCCAGAATAAGGCCGGCCAGAATATCGTTAGCCTGAGATGTAAGCCGGTTACTGTTCACCAAACTGGCGAAGCTCGGCACCGCCACAGTCAGCACTATGGCTAACACCGCGACGGTTACCATCAATTCAATCAGGGTAAAGCCATATTGCCAGCCGATGGGTAAGTGCTGGTTCTGCCTGTTATCTGCAACCACTAATGCCATAGTGTTTCCCATTTCTGTGTTATTTAATTGATTAAAACTTTTTGATAGCGTTACCCTAACAAAAGGCGTTGTCTATTCCTATTGCGACCCGGACTAAAGGTTTATTCTGCCGATAAGCGGCATCGTGTCTAAACGGTTATTACCGCCACGTTAACTCCGGTTGAGCTTTAACGCCTCTTTTACCTGACCGAGCGCCCGGCGACTAACTTCCAGCCGGTCGTCAAGCGCGAATAACTCAATATAATGTTTGCCATCAGCGGTTGACCGTAACGCACTAAAATAGCTTTTGTTTATTAACGTACTACGGTGAATACGCACCAATTGCTCGGGAAAGCGTTGCTGCAATTGATTCAGGCTAAGCTCCAGTAAAGCTTCACCGTCTTCAAAAACCATGCGTACGTATTTACTGTCAGCACTAAAATATTGCACTTTGCTTAGTCCAATCTGGCGGGTTGCGGATCCAAGCTGATAGCTGATAGTCTCATCTGCTGCTGCCTGGCGACCGATGTGCGCCCGGGTTCGATTCCCCAGCCGAGCCAGCGCTGCAGCAAGCCGTTCAGCTGAAACCGGCTTTAAAATATAATCCGCCGGGCAAACCTGATACGCATCCAGCGCATGCTGTGGGTGCGCTGTGACAAATATAATAGCCGGTGGCAGCGCCTGACTGGCCAGAGTCGCGGCCAGTTGCAGACCATCACCACCTGGCATGGCGATATCCAGCAGCAATACATCGGGCTGCAATTGTCGGCACATTGTCAGCGCTTGCTGGCTGTTATGCGCCTCACCAACACAACTGAAACCGCTAATCGGCCCAAGTAAACGTCGAAGCCTGGCTCTTGCCAGTGGTTCATCATCAACAATCAGTACTTTCATCCGCCCGGGCCAGCCTGGTTTTTAGGAAGCACCAGTTTAACCCGGAACTGTCCATTAACAATACTGCGGTTTAAACTGGCGCTGTCGCCAAAATACAGTTGCAAGCGTTGCCGGATATTGGCCAGCGCCACGCCATTACTGCGGCTTCTATCCAGCGCAGGTGCAAAAGGATTAGTAATAAGCACAGTAACCGACTGAGTACTGTTAATCAGTTCAATATCAATGGTACCGCCATATTGCGCGCTTTCAATACCGTGACGCACGGCATTTTCCAGCAAAGGCTGTATGGTCAGCGCCGGTACCTGTAATTTGGGTAAGCTTGCTGGTAACTGCCAGTTCTGGCACATGCGCTCACCCAGCCGCCACTGCTCCAGCGCCAGATATTGCCTGGCAAGGGTCAGCTCATCGGTCAGACTAATTTGCTCGCCCGCATGCATTGCCGCACGAAATAAGTCGGCCAGATTTAATAAGGCCTGCTCGGCAGCCTGGCTGTCATGCTGAGTAAGTTCAGCTGCAGTATTTAAACTGTTAAATAGAAAGTGTGGCTGGATCCGTGCCTGCAACGCTCCTAATTCGGCCCGGCTCTGTGCTGCAAGCTGCTGACTGCGCTCGGCATGCATCAGTCCAAGCTGAATGGCCATTAACCCCACCACCAGAGCTATCATCAGATTTGCCAGAATAAAATGGACAAAATGTTGGGAAAGCAACACGCCGGCATCATGCAACCATAACCAGGCAAGACTACTTATCAGCGCTGTGATCACACACAAAATTAACAGACAGCTGGCGGCTATGGATAGTGGTTTTTGCCGGGCCAATACCGGCCGCAGCTTGCAGTAACTGTAACCCGACAGCAGGGCTATCCAGTGCACAAATAAACTGATTAACCCCAAACGTTGCCAGGGGCTTTCAGCGGTACCTGGCGCAAAAGCCAGTAAAATAGCCACAGCCTGTGCCAGTACCAGTACTCTGAGCACCATCCTGCCGTGGCATAGATCAGGCAGAGGAAATAGCAGGTTAGACTTGCCGGTTACTGAATTATTCACCTGTCCTCCTGCCTGATGTTATGTATGGCTTAACGCAGCTCTGCCGGTATGGCAAACACCACATTCTCTGGCCTGCCCGGATTTTCGTTCACCGTTTGGCCGCCCCACATTTTAAGTTGCGCTACCACTTGCTGCACGAGTACCTCAGGTGCTGATGCGCCGGCAGTAACCCCTACCGCGTTAATGTTCTGCAGCCAGCTTTGCTGAATATCATTGGCGGTATCAATTAAGTAAGCCGTACAGCCCATTTTCTCGGCCAGCTCACGTAAACGGTTCGAATTACTGCTGTTTTTTGCCCCTACCACTAACAGTAAATCAGCTTTTGATGCTAAATCACGTACTGCATCCTGCCGGTTTTGAGTGGCATAACATATATCATCTTTTCGAGGGCCGTCGATATCAGGGAAGCGCTGGCGCAGTGCGGCAATAACATCTGCAGTATCGTCAACCGACAACGTGGTCTGGCTGGAATAACACAGCTGTTCTGAATTCTTTACCTGCAACCTGGCGACGTCTTCAACCGACTCAACCAGATAAATGCCGCCTTGCGGATTATCATACTGGCCCATGGTGCCTTCTACTTCAGGATGTCCGGCGTGGCCAATCAAAATACATTCAATACCCTTGCGACTGGCCCGGGTCACTTCCATATGCACTTTGGTCACTAAGGGACAGGTAGCATCGAATACTTTTAACCCGCGTTGTTTGGCGTTTTCGCGCACGGCCTGTGATACACCATGCGCACTGAAAATGACGATGTTACCATCGGGTACTTCATCCAGTTCATCCACAAACACAGCGCCACTGCGGCGCAAGCCATCTACCACAAACTTGTTGTGCACGACTTCATGGCGCACATAAATAGGATGCTCATATAATTCGAGAGCCCGCTCGACAATACTGATGGCGCGGTCTACCCCGGCACAAAAGCCACGCGGGTTGGCTAATAAAATATCCATTTGCTTAGCTCACTTTTACGATTTCAATGTTAAAAGTCAGGGTTTGTCCGGCAAGGGGATGATTAAAATCTACTGTTACTGAATCACCCACCACGTCTCGCACTAAGCCCGGCAGTTCAGAGCCATCCGGCATCCCAAAGCCAATAATGCTGCCCACCTTGGCAGGAGCATCACCAGAAAACTTGCTGCGATCAACATAGTAAATATTATCAGGATTAGGCATACCATAAGCATCTTGTGGTGCCAGGGTAAACGTTTTCTTCTCACCGGCGACCAAGCCTAATAACTGAGCTTCAAAAGCAGGAGAAATACTACTGTCACCCATTTGCAACTTAGCCGGTTTATTATGCACCCGGGTACTGTCTGCGGCACTGCCATCGGCCAGAGTAATATCAAAATGAAACAGCACACTACTGTTTGTACTAATTGCTGCCTGCGTCATGCTTTTACCTCGGGTTTACTGCTAAAACTATCCCATATTAGTAAGATGGCGCCAATAAAGATCACCGAATCTGCCAGGTTAAATACCGGATAGCTCCAGCTTTTATAGAACACATGCAGCATATCAATAACATAACCATAAACCACCCGGTCAATTAAATTGCCAATGGCGCCTGCCAGTACCAACGCCAGGGCCAGACTAAGCTTTTGCTGTCCACGCCCTACCCGGCTTAACCAGACGGCAATAACCATACTGATCACCACTGCAATAGCCGTGAAAAACCAGCGTTGCCAGCCACCAGCCTGACTTAAAAATGAAAATGCCGCACCGTGATTGTACACATGCGCCAGCTCAAATACGGGTAATAGCGGTATGCTGCCCTGATACGGAATAGCATGCAACACCCATTGTTTTGATGCCTGATCAGCTATGATCAGCAGCAGGATCAACCACCACCAGCGCCAGCCCGTTTCTTTAAGTAACTGCATCAGGCAAATTTCCTCAGCTCACCAACGCCGGCGACATTACTGACGCAACGTAAGCAAATTCCGGGGTGAGCACTATCGGCACCCACATCATGCCGGTGATGCCAGCAGCGCTCGCATTTGGCAGCGGCTGAGGCGACAACCAGCACTTTTAAACCGTCAATATCGGTGGTTACCGCATCGGCTGGAGCGTCATCGCTACTTACCTGCGCGGTTGAAGTAATTAATGCAAAACGTAGCTCGTCACCCAGTTTAGCCAGCGCCGCGGCCAATTCTGCATTGGCATACAGGGTGACTTCGGCCTGCAACGAAGCACCAATCCGATCTTCGCGTCGCGCCGCTTCCAGTACCTTGTTCACTTCATCCCGTACCAGCAAAAGTTGTTGCCAGTATTCGTCATCAAACTTTCCTGCAGGCATAGCCGCCAGCGCGTCGTACCAGACATCCGTAAAGACATACTTGCTGCGCTCTCCGGGCAGCGCTTGCCAGATTTCCTGGGCGGTAAAGCTCATTACCGGGGCCATCCAGCGCACCATGCCTTCAGCAATATGGTACAGCGCACTCTGGCACGACTTGCGGGCAACACTGTCTTTGTGTGCGGTGTACTGGCGGTCTTTAATCACATCCAGATAAAAACTGCCAAGCTCTACCGTACAGAAATTCATTAACTTCTGGCTGACCTGTAAAAACTGGTAATTATCGTAGGCCTCAACAATTTCCTGCTGTAGTTTGGCCGCCCGGCTTACCATCCACAGGTCAAGCTCAACCATTTCATTAAATGGCACCAAATCCGTTGCCGGATTAAAGCCGTTCAGGTTAGCCAGTAAAAAACGCGCGGTATTGCGAATACGCCGGTATTTATCGGCAGCCCGGTTCAGGATCTCATCTGAAACGGTCATTTCAGAGGTGTAATCGGTAGTGGCGACCCACAACCGTAAAATATCAGCCCCTAATTTGTTCATGACCTCTTGCGGAGACACTACATTACCCAGTGACTTCGACATTTTGCGACCTTCGCCGTCAACGGTGAAACCGTGGGTCAGCACCTGACGATAAGGCGCGTGCGTTTTACTCGCTACACCAGTCATTAAGGACGACATAAACCAGCCGCGGTGTTGATCAGAGCCTTCCAGATATAAATCTGCCTGCTTCGCCTGATTAAACTCCGGCCGCTGGTCAACCACAAAAGCGTGGGTTACCCCTGAATCAAACCAGACATCCAGCGTATCACTCACTTTGACATAACGCTCAGCATCAGTACCCAGCAGTTCGCTTGCCTCTAAATCGAACCAGGCCTGAATACCGCCCTGTTCAACCTTTTGGGCTACCTGCTCAAGCAAAGCCTGAGTTTGCGGGTGCAAAGCTCCGGTGTCTTTATCAACAAACAACGCAATCGGCACGCCCCAGGTACGCTGGCGGGAAATACACCAATCTGGCCGACCGGCAACCATTTTTTCTATTCGCTGCTGGCCCCAATCCGGGATCCAACGGGTATTAGCAATCTCAGTTAATGATTGCTGGCGTAAACCTTGTTTATCCATGCTGATAAACCACTGCGGTGTGGCGCGGAAAATAATCGGCGTTTTATGGCGCCAGCAATGCGGATAACTGTGTTTGTAAGCCTTGTGAACCAGCAACGCCCCGGCGGCTTTTAATGCTTCGACTACGCTGTCATTGGCTTTGAATACGTGCTGGCCGGCAAACAACGGTGTATCTGGCAGATAGACGCCATTGGCGCCTACCGGGTTAGCAACTTCCAGCCCGTATTGTTTGCCCACCACAAAGTCTTCCTGGCCATGGCCAGGCGCAGTATGCACGCAGCCAGTTCCCGACTCGGTGGTAACATGTTCACCCAGAATAACCGGCACGCTGAAATCATAAAGTGGATGGCGGATCTGCACCAACTCCAGGGCTTCACCTTTGCAAAAGCCAAGCGCGTGATAGTGTTCAATATTGGCGCGTGCCATTACCTCGTTCACCAGATCGGTGGCGATAATTAAACGCTCCTGACCATTCGGGCCCTGCTCTACCTGCACCAGGCTGTAGTCCAATTTGGCATTAACCGCGACGGCCCGGTTGGCAGGAATTGTCCAGGGCGTGGTGGTCCAGATTACGACCGACACCGGACCCTGGCCACGATGTTGCTCAGGATGGTCAAATTTATCAACCAGCTGCTCGTCAACCAGCTTAAAGCGCACATCAATTGCGGGTGATACCTTATCCTGATATTCCACTTCCGCTTCGGCCAACGCCGAACCACAGTCAGTACACCAATGCACTGGCTTAAAGCCCTGCTGCAAATGACCGTTTTCAATAATCCGGCCCAATACCCGGATAATATTGGCTTCAGAGCTAAAATCCATGGTGCGGTAAGGATTATCCCAGTCACCCAACACGCCTAAGCGCACAAAATCCGTTTTCTGCGCTTCAATTTGGGTTTGCGCGTAATCACGACAATGCTGGCGAAACTCGGCTACCGTCAGTTTAGTGCCGGGTTTACCGTATTTCTTTTCAACAACCAGCTCAATGGGCAGACCGTGGCAATCCCAGCCAGGTACATAGGGGGCATCGAAATCTGACAGCGTTTTCGCTTTAACAATAATGTCTTTTAAAATTTTATTAACGGCGTGGCCAATATGAATGTTGCCGTTGGCATAGGGAGGACCGTCATGCAAAATAAAATTTTTTTTGCCTTTTTTGGCGCTGCGGATCTGCTGATACAGGTTATCTTCTGTCCACTTCGCCAGCATTTGCGGCTCGCGCTGCGCCAGATTGCCGCGCATGGCAAACGCCGTTTCAGGCAGGTTAAGGGTATGCTTATAATCGCTCATCCGTTTTATTCCGTTTTAAAAGTTAGCTGACGCTGCTGGCATTAGTAGCCAGGCGACTAAAATACATTTTGGCAGCATGCATATCTGCCGTAATTTGTTGCTGCAAGGCGGTCAGGTCTGAGAAACGCTGCTCAGATCGCAGCTTATGGCGCAACGTTACCGCTATCTGACTGCCGTATAAATCACCTTTGAAATCAAAAAGATGCGCTTCAAGCTGTTCTCGCTGACCTTGCACTGTAGGCCGGTTACCAATATTTGCCACGCCCTGAAAACGACCATATTTGGTCTCGGCGGTAATGGCGTAAACGCCGCTAACCGGCAATTTGCGCCGGTAAAGCCAGACATTAGCCGTTGGAAAGCCTAGATCCCGCCCCAGCTTACGACCGTGCCGCACCCGTCCGGTTAAACTGAACGGCCGACCCAACATGGTTTCAGCTGCGTATAAATCGTCCTGCTGCAATGCCTGACGGATCAAGGTACTACTTACCCGTTGCTGGCCAAGTTTCAAACTCGAGGTGCTGCTCAGCCCAAACTGATAGCGCGCTGCGGCCGCTGCCAGCATGTTAAAGTCACCTTCCCGATTGTTACCAAACCGAAAGTCATCGCCGACGATAAGCTGCTTCGCTCCCAGTTGGCTTAACAACAGCTGCTCGATAAATACCTCGGGCTGCATTGACGCAAAGCGCGGGTTAAAGTTAACACAAATTAAACGGTCAATGCCCAGCCGGGACAACTGGCTATATTTCTCCCGAAAGCGGCTTAACCTGGCAGGCGCTGCGCTACCGGCAAATAATTCCAGTGGTTGCGGCTCAAACACCATAACGCAGGAGGGTAAGTTACGTTGCTCCGCTATGGCCCGTACTTGCTGCAGTACCGCCTGATGCCCAAGATGCACACCATCAAAGTTACCTATGGTCAACACACAGCCATGATGCCGGGGTTGTATGTTATGTAAGCCGCGAATTAACTCCATGCCTGCCTTAAGGTTGCTGTTACTGCTGATAAACGCGGCATTATAACCACTAACTTAATTGCTTTCAGCAACAGTTTGCACCCTAAAATCTGATAACCGCACGCCCAACAACCATAACATGACAAAATAACTGACAATACCCAATACGCACAAAAGCGCCAACCGGCCAGCCTGAGACCAGAAATCCAGGCTCAGCCACAGCGAAAACGGTGGGCTTAGCCAGAATAAACCGCCCGCCATAGCGACACTTGCCAGGGCAATTTTTGCCAGAAATATCCAGCTACTTTTACTAAAATGAAATACCTCTGCTTGTGCCAGCCCGCGGTATAGTAAAAACGCATTTAAGCTTGCCGACATTGCCGTAGCCAGTGCCAGGCCGACATAGCTTAGCCAGGGTGCCAGTATCAGGTTAAACACCATATTGGCCACCATGGCGATAATACCAATGCGTACCGGGGTTTTAATATCCTGTCTGGCGTAAAAACCCGGGGCGAGGACTTTAATCACCATAAAACTCAGCAAACCGCTGGCGTACGCAATAAGGCTGTACGACACCATCATCACATCTTGCTGACTGAATTCGCCACGCATAAATAACAGCATGATAATCGGTTGTGCTAATACCATCAGTGCCGCCATTGCCGGTAAACCAAACATGGCAACAAACCGGATAGCCCAATCCAAAGTATGTCGGAATTTAGCTGCACTGGCCGTCGCATGATGGCGCGACAAATTAGGTAAAATAACGGTGGCAATGGCAATGCCAAACAACCCCAGCGGAAACTCGATTAACCGGTCTGAATAATAAAGCCAGCTTACGGCGCCGGTCAGCAAAAATGACGCGATAACCGTATCTAGTAATAAATTAATTTGGCTTACTGACACGCCAAACAAGGCAGGCAGCATTAAGGTACGGATTTTCTTCACGCCAGGGTCACGCCAGCCCCATTTGGGCATGACCAGTAAACCTGCTTTTGCCAGAAACGGCAGCTGAAACAGCAGCTGCACCAACCCACCAATAAATACCCCCCAGGCAAGCGCCATGGCGGGCTCATTCAGCTGCGGTGCCAGATAAAGCGCCGAGCCAATAATCGCGATATTTAAGAAAACCGGGGTAAAGGCAGCAACGGCAAACCGGTTATAAGTATTTAGCAATGCCCCACTTAACGCTACCAGACTAATAAACCAGAGATAAGGAAAAGTAATTTTCAGCATAAGACTGGCAAGCTCAAACTTGTGAGCATCAGGTCCATCGTTCAGCCACTCAATAAACCAGCCCATCCCAAATAACATGGCAATAAGCGGTGACGCTATCACGCCAAACAAGGTTACCAGGGTGACAATTACGCCAAGCGTACCGGCAACTTTTGCGATCAATTCCCTTACCGCATCATCGCCATGATGCGCTTTAACTTCACTTAAAACCGGCACAAAAGCTTGAGAAAATGCGCCTTCAGCAAACAGTCGTCTTAAAAAGTTAGGGATCCGATTAGCGAAAAAGAACACATCGGCGGCGGCCCCTGCGCCAACGAAATTTGCCACCACGACATCACGAACTAAACCTAACACTCGTGAAATCAGTGTCATAGCACTGACAATCAAGCCAGATTTTAATAATTTTCCCGACACCCGCTGCTCCTTTATTTTCGCTATCGCTATTTTGGCTCTTTATTAGTAATGATTACCAGTAGCTGCAACAATTTAATTCCTGCACTTTTTCCTGCACTTTAGCGTTAAAGCATTTGACAACGGGCCATTAAATAGGCATATTATGCGGCCTTTAAAGAGTCCGGTTTTAGTTTTTAGGAGTGTTACCTTGGCTAACATTAAGTCTGCTAAGAAGCGCGCAATTCAATCAGAAAAACGTCGTCAGCAAAACGCCAGTCAACGTTCTATGATGCGTACTTTCATCAAGAAAACCTACGCAGCGGTATTAACTGCTGACGTAACCGCTTCTACTGAAGCGTTCAACAAAATGGTACCTGTAATTGATCGTATGGCGGCCAAAGGCCTTATCCATAAGAACAAAGCAGCACGTCATAAAGCTCGTTTAAATGCGCATGTTAAGGCATTAAAAACCGCTTAATTGGTCGTGACCAACAAAAAAGCCAGCGCAAGCTGGCTTTTTTGTTGGTGAGCACTGGTAATTAGCTGCAATACATTTTGTGCATTAACGCAATAAGTTGCTCTGCTTCATCACTGCTCAACCGATAATAAACGGTCTGTGCTACTTTACGGGTTTTAACCAGCTTGTGGCGACGTAACAATGCCAAATGTTGCGACAAAGCAGACTGACTTAAATCCAGCTTGTCATTGATATCACCTACTGACATTTCGCCTTCCAGCAAGTGGCATAAAATTATTAAACGTCGCTCATTCGACACTGCTTTTAACAGTTTCACTGCTTGCGCTGAATTTTCCAGCATGTCATTCAAGTTCATTTTCATTTCTCTGACTTTCTGTATTTGGCAAAATAGTACCGATTAGACCTGAATGCGACAAGATAATCATTGTTAATTAACAAAATAAAACAATAAACAAACATGAATAAGGCAAAGAATAGCCATTGCAGCTAGTGCTGAATTGACTGTACCAGATTACAAATTCGTTTTGCCGAAAAGGGCTTTACCACAAAAGCATTGGCACCGCCGGCAATCGCATCCTTCAAATTTTCTACACTGGAATATGCAGACACCATAAAAACTTTCGTCTGATCATCCAATTGTTTGAAACGCCGCAATAGTACCTTGCCATTGATGTCTGGCAGCTGAATATCAAGAAAAACTAACTGTGGGTGGTAAGTTGAAAATAGCTGATCGGCACTGGCGCCATCAGCTGCCTCATAGATAGTGGTAATACCAAGCTGTCCCAAAATCTGTCGTAAGTAATCGCGTACCGTGCTGGTGTCATCTACCAGTAACGCTGAAGTGAAAGGTTGTAGTGCTTGCATCCCTGAAGCCTCGTTACTGAAAAAACCTTAAAAAGCGTTGTCAGGAAGCCTTATCCTGAACAAAATGCATTTCAACGCCCGCCGCTAGGGCTGGTATAGAAAGCATGCTAAAGTTCCGATAATGTAACAACACCAAGGTAGAATGAAAAGATGAAATTGTGGTTTACAACAATAATAGCGGCAGCCAGCTTTGCCATAAGTGGCGGCGTTCAGGCTAACCAACTGGAACTGAATAATGATCTCCCCTATAAATTAGTAGAATCATTAACAGTTGAAGTCGGCCCCCGCCTTGCTGGCAGTGAAGCCGACGCCCGGGCCGTGGCATGGGCAGAGCAGAAATTTAAACAGCTGGGCTTTGATAAAGTCTGGACCGAACCTTTTACCATGCAATATTGGGAGCGAGGCAACGCCAGCCTGAGAGTCGAGGCGCCTTTTAATCAGGCGTTAGTCCTGACGGCTCTAGGCGGGTCAGTCGGTACCCCCTTTGATGGGATCACCAACCAGGTGGTGATGTTTGACAGTTTACAGCAGCTGCAGCAAGCGGATCCTAAAACGGTTAAAGATAAAATTGTTTTTATTAACCAGACGCTGCGCAAAGATATTCGTGGCAGCTTTTATGGCCAGGTGGTTGGTGCACGTGCTCAGGGCGCTGTAGAAGCCGCGAAACTGGGCGCCAGCGCTATTATTATTCGCTCGGTCGGGACCAGTAATAACCGCTTCGCCCACACTGGCATTATGCGTTATCAGGAAGATGTGCCAAGGATCCCGGCTGCTGCGATTTCGGTACCTGATGCCCAGCAGCTGAGCAAAATGCTGACACTTAACCCCGAAACTCGTTTAAGTCTGCATATGCAGAACAACCTGCCAGGTGAAGTGACCAGCCATAATGTCATAGCAGAAATAACGGGTAGTAAACGACCCGATGAAATCGTGCTAATTGGCGCCCATATCGACTCCTGGGATGAAGGTACTGGCGCACTGGACGATGGCGCAGGTGTAGGCCTGGTGATGGCCACTGCCGCCTTGCTGAAACAACAACGGCCAGAGCGCACTATCCGGGTAGTATTGTTTGGCAACGAGGAAGGAGGACTAATCGGCGCCCGTGCCTATGCTGCACGCCATGCCGCTGAGTTAACCAATCATGTATTTGCCTCAGAATCTGACTTTGGCGCCGGCCGGATCTGGCGTTTTGATACTGGCTTTGGTGAGCAGGCACTGGCATTTGGCGCTGACATTCAGCAACAACTTAAACATCTTGGTATCGAGGCCGGCAGCAATACCGCTTCTGGTGGACCCGATGTGTCCGTGTTAAAAGCCATGGGTGTACCGGTAGCCAGCTTGCAGCAAGACGGTACCGATTACTTCGATTACCATCATACCCCCAACGATACGCTGGATAAGATTGATCCGGCTGCACTGCAGCAAAATCTGCAAGCCTGGCTGATAATGACCCGCGCTGTAGCCAACAGCAAGGTTGATTTAAGAAAGTGAGCGCTTAAATAAGCGGTTAAGTTGCGGTACCGTTTTCACAATCAGTTTGTCAGCGCCCGGCGATGCCGGCGCTGCAAATTACGGGTTAACCACAATTGTACCCCTACGATGAGCAAAATGACGGCCGATGGATAATAAAGCTGGCTAAAGGGCATGGTAAAAATAATCAGCGCCGATAATAAGCAGACAAAAGGCAGCAGCTCATAACCCCAAAATGGCACAGGGCCCTTTTTTCGCTCTGCAAAAACGTCATCTTCGCGCCGGTGCTCCGAACGCACTATCCACACCAAAGCGCCAGCCATAAACAGTAGGGTACCTGACATCATTCCAAGCAAAGACGGTAACAGCACCATACTGATTAAGCCTGCAAGCATATAACTGTAAGGCAACGGTTCATATATTTTAGTTGGTAGCACAACATCACCTTCTAATATCAACCTTAACAACACCCTTAAGTATAGAAGCCCGTGCATGCTTTGCCTGTTTTTTGTGCAACCTGATGATCAGTAACCATTCGCAGATTAGCTTTTCTAAACCGTTACGAAGCACTAAAGCATACAAATCATACTGTTAAAGCGGTGAGAGCAAAAAGCACCACTCATATACATTAGAATATATAATGATAAAGTTATAAAATTACTCAGTTGATGAAATGTTAGCCACTGCGCATAATGCGCGCCATTGCAGTAGGCTTTGTGGCGGAAACGTATGGAAAATGTAGTGTACGACATCATCAGCTGGATAGGTTTAACCATTTGTATTGGTGCGTTTTTTATCAAAGATGTACTTTTACTTAGATTAGCTACGCTAATAGGTTGCAGCCTGTTATTCGTATATTACAGCCATATCTCTATACCGCAGGGCGTTATTTCTAACCTGTTGGTATTGTTGATTAATGCTTACTATTTAGTGCGTTTTGCCAATGCCCGCAGAAAAGCGTTGATCGCCAGCAAAGTCGCTACGCCAGCGCCTGGCGTATTAACGACAGAAAACTAGCCACATAGCAGGTACTGCTGCTTCAGGCTTTTTTCAGGTTCACTGACACGCTATACTTAGCCGCCCAGAGTAGTTGGAGCCGGCTAATGCAAGACAATGAACTTGACCTGTTTCTACAGGAAATGACTGATGTTAAACCTTTGTCACAAGATGAAGTGCGTCAGCAAACCGAATTCAGCCCTACCTTAGCCCAGCAAGCGAGGCGCAAAGCCGCCGAACAGGAAATGGAGTACGATCCAAACTATCTGAGCATGGAATATGTTGATTTAGTGAAACCGGATGATCCTTTCGCATTTTGTAAAGACGGGGTGCAGCAAGGCGTATATCGCAATTTACGGCTGGGCAAGTATCAGCTGGATGCGACCTTAAATCTGCTGGGAAAAACCCTGACGGAAGCGCGCAGCCAGCTGTTGCATTTTATTGAGGATTGCCATAAGCGTGGTATCCGTACCTTATTGGTTCATCATGGTATGGGGCGTAACAGCAAACCCCACCCGGCTATTCTTCGCAGCTACGTATTTAAGTGGTTGCCACAGTTACCGGCGGTGCTGGCGGCTCATACTGCTCAGCGCCAGCATGGCGGTTATAGTGCAACCTATGTGTTACTACAGAAGAATGCGGAGCAAAAACGGCAAAATCGGGAACGGCATACTAAGGGTTAAACGATAAAATAGTGGATGGTGGGGGTGGTCTCAAACGATGGTCTTAAACATCAAGGGGCCAGAGCAATTAACCAGCTTACACCGGTAACAACCCTAACCCCTTGATAGTTGGTCATTCCATTTGACCGAATTTTTCCCTGCAGCCTTAACTATTATTAACCAATCAGATTAACAACCAGGCCGCTTCGGCTTTGGTCAGAAACGCCGACAGTGCCATAAGACACACCACAACGGCGATTGCAGTAAAGCCAAAACCACGACTGGACGCTTTACTCATAATATACCTCAGTAACGCATTTTCTTCTTTTTATTAGAGTTTAAGAAACCTTAAACCGTTGCTGAGTTTAGTTAATTTGTTACAAATTTACAATAACTGTGTTTTTAACCAGTAAGTTAGTAGCCTTTTAGTAAATTAACCGGATGGTGCAACGTCAGACCTTGCTGACTGCGTTGATAATTATCGGCAATCTGGCTGACTACCGTGCTTACATTCGTTACCGCTGATACATGGGGAGTAACCAGTATCGCCGGATGCTGCCACAGTGGGCTGTCTTGGGGTAAGGGTTCCTGGCGGAATACATCAAGACATGCTGCCGCCAACGGGCCGTTATTCAATGCTGCCAATAACGCAGCGTCATCAACAATAGCGCCCCTGGCAACGTTAATAAAAATTGACTGAGGTTGCAGAGCCTGAAAAAAATTGGTGTTAAGCCTACTTTCGGTGGCCGCAGTCAGTGGCAGCAAGCAAATAATAACGTCTGCTGACGCGACTGCCTGGTGTAGCTGTTCCTCACCTGCATAACACTGAATACCTGGCAGGCTTTTACTGCTGCGGGACCAACCTGCCACATGAAAACCCAACCGGGTAAAATGTTGTGCGGCAGCACTGCCAAGTTCCCCCAGCCCCAGAACCGTAATATGGCTAAACTTACGGGGGCCTTTAGGCCGCCATAATAATTGCTGCTGCTGAGCGCTGAACAGATCAAGTCTTAACCGATAGTAGCTTACCACGCCGTCAAGATAACTGACCATGGCGTCGGTTAAAGCAGGGTCTACTATCCGGCTGATTGGTACATCGGGTAGCGTCGGATCACTCAGAATGGAGTCGACACCGGCTCCGAAACACTGAATCGCCTTTAAATTAACCAGGCCGTTCAGGCAACCATGGGGTTGCTTCCATACCACGGCAAACTCCACCTCAGCCGGTTCATTCAGCTCCGGCCAGATTTCAATGGGTATGTCTGGCAAGGCTTGCTGCAGCCGTTGCTGTAAATCATCTAATTTCCGATCCGGAATGATCAGGGCAATACTCATGGGCAATTCCGTATATAACCAGCCAATAACACCCGCTAATACTAACTCATAAAGTGCTGATGCAGTACCCGGAAAACTTCTGTAAATTGCCATAAAACTGTCGCGCCGCTGTCATACTGCAGCGATAGCCTGCAGGTAGAGGTCGGTGAACCGACACTATGCAGGAGGTTTTATGTTTAATGTCGAGCAGGTTATTCAGCAACAAATGCCGGGTATCAGCGGCAAGCCATGGCTGTATAAACCACTAAAAGGTGCCTTAAGTTATTTACTGCATGAGCAGGAATTTGCTGCATTTGGCCAACAATATCCGCATTTGCAGGGGCTGGACTTTGTCGAGCAGGTTCTGGAGTACTTTAATTTCAGCTACAGTGCCCGCGACAATGAAATTGCCCGCATCCCCTCCAGTGGCAAAGTGGTGATTATTGCTAATCATCCCATTGGCTCTCTGGATGGACTGGCGCTGATTAAACTGATCAGTGATATCAGGCCAGACGTTAAAATTATCGCCAATCAGTTGCTGATGTCGGTAAGTGCACTGCATAGCCTGCTGTTGCCCGTCAATAATATGGGCGGCGGTACTGAGCGTGGACACTTAAGTCGGATCAGAGCGCATTTGCAGCAGGAAGGTGCTCTGGTGCTGTTTCCGGCAGGAGAAGTGTCACGCTTAAAACCAAACGGGGTGCGTGATGGTAAGTGGCACAATGGCTTTTTACGCTTTGCCAGCAGCGCCAAAGCGCCCATATTACCTATCTATATCGATGGCAGAAACTCAGCCCTGTTTTATGGCGCCTCTATGCTTTACAAACCGCTGGCGACGATGTTGTTGGTGCAGGAGATGTTTAAACAACAACGCAAAAACATCTCTATGCGAATTGGTGAACAGATCCCTTACGACAGCTATGGCCAACTGCCGTCATCCACAAAAGAACAGCTTAAATTATTTAAAAAGCACCTGTATCGACTCGCCAAAGACAAAGCGCCATTGCTGCGTACTCAAAGTACTATCGCCCAACCGGAAACCCGAGCTCAATTAAAAGCTGACTTAGCGAATTGCCAGCAGCTTGGAACTACCAGCGATGGCAAACTTATTTATCTGTATCATCATAAGCAAAGCTCCGCGCTAATGAGAGAAATTGGCCGTTTACGGGAACTGGCGTTTCGGGCTGTGGGCGAAGGCACTGGCAATAAACGGGACATTGATAAATACGACAGTACCTATCATCATTTAATTCTGTGGGACCCTGCCGAATTAGAAATGGTTGGCGCTTACCGGCTAGTGCCTGCAGTACAAGTATGCACAAATCACGATGTCAGTGGTTTATACACCGCAAGTTTGTTTCATTATAACCAGACCATGCAACCTTATTTAGCGCAGGCGCTGGAGCTTGGTCGCAGTTTTATTCAACCGCGATACTGGGGTAAAAGGAGCCTGGATTATTTATGGCATGGCATCGGCGCATATCTACAATACCACCCTCATATTCGTTATTTGTTCGGAGCGGTCAGTATTTCGGCCAGCTACCCACAAACTGCGCGAGACCTACTGGTTTATTTTTACTCCTTATATTTTAGCTCTGAACCCTCTCTGGCTATGGCAGTTCATCCTTACTTATTTTCTTCGACGCATCAGCATGAGCTGGAGCTGCATTTTTCTGGCAATGATTACCATGCTGATTTTATCCAGTTAAAACATTTATTGGCTAACATGGGACTTAATGTTCCGACTTTATATAAACAATACAGTGAATTATGCCAACCAGGCGGCGTCAGTTTTCTGGCATTCAGCACCGATCCGGCTTTTGCTGACTGCGTTGATGGCCTGGTGCTGGTCGATCTTCAACAATTAAAACCGGCCAAACAAGCCCGGTATCTGCCGCAACTGGCAAGCTTAGATTACGTAAAGGCAGTGTAAAGATTAACCAAAGTTCAGTTAGCATTAAGCCAAAGCCGCCTATAACCTCTACACTTGTGTAATGTGTTATCTACGTTGTTGATGCATTGCCGCCCACTGTGGAGGAAACCACTATGTTAAGTAACAGTGTAAGCGTAAAAGCCCTGCTACTCAGTGTGCTACTGATGTTTAGCATTAGCGCTAAAGCCAGTGACGCCCTGTCTCAGGCAGAAATGGACCAGATGCTGGCGCCGGTGGCACTTTATCCGGATACCGTGCTGACGCATGTGCTGATTGCCGCAACCTATCCGTTGGAAGTCGTTCAGGCTGCCCGCTGGTCTGAATTGAACCCTGATTTAGACGGTGATGCGGCCGTACAAGCTGTCGCTTCTGAAGATTGGGAGCCCAGCGTCAAGGCATTGGTGGCATTTCCTGATTTATTACAACGCCTTAGTAATGACCTGAATTGGACGCAGCAACTGGGTGAAATGTTTTTAACGGACGAAGCTGCCGTGCTGGCCAGTATTCAGCAATTGCGTGAGCGTGCTTATCAGCAGGGTTCGTTGGATAAAATGAAGCATTTGACGGTACAGCGTGAACGTGAGGTGATTGTCATTGAACCACGCCGCCCTGAAGTGATTTATGTGCCTTACTACGATACCCGCGTGGTGTATGGTAACTGGCGCTGGTCGGCGTACCCACCGATATACTGGCATGCCCCCCGTGGCTTTCACGTTAGTAATCATTTTTACTGGGGTCCCAGCTTTACGGTACGTCCGTCATTCTATTTCAGTATATTTGACTGGCATCATCGCCATATAGTGGTTAATCACCATTATTATCACACCCCACCTCGTTATTATCCGCGTAGAAATAAGCACTATACTGACGCCCGGCGCTGGCAGCATGACAGTTACCACAGACGTGGTGTGCACTACCGGCACGAGGTGCTGAACCGTCAGCATAACTTTGGCTATGCCCGGCAGGTAACAAAGGAATACCGGGCAGAAACCGGCAAACAACGCGAACAGCAACATCGCGAACAGTACAACAACAATCAGCAAAGCCGTGAACGCACCATTATGCAGCGGCGTACCGCTGAGCAGGTTAATTTACGCCAGAACTCTGCAGCCACCGCCAGCCGTCAGCTTAATAGCCAGCAGCGGGCTGAGCGGATTGAGCAGAACGAAAGGCCTCAATTAAACCATCGTGAGCAACAGGCCAGCCGGCAGCAAGCTGAACGTCAGCCGGCAAGAACCACGGTAAGCCGGCCGATGCACACTGCTACGCCGATGACGGCTGAGCGCCAGCAGGTGGTGCGTCAACAACAGACCAGGCCAGAACAGCGGATAACCCCGGTGCAGCGGCCAGAGCCACAGGTGCAGCGCCAGGTTCAACCGCAACGTCAGGTCCAGCCACAACGTCAGGTCCAGCCACAGCGACAGATAGAGCGGCCGGCCCCCAGTGCCAGTCGCGAAGTACGCGGCAACCGCGAGGCACAGCGTATTGAATAGCCCGGCTCTTGTATCAGCTGTTAAAAAAGCCAGAGCAATCATGCCCTGGCTTTTTTTCGACTAAAGTTGGGGCTGGCAACGGCACTTACTGTGCTTTACAGTAGCAGCAACCGTTAATTTTCAGGTAACGCACTATGGCACCTGCCCCGCTTAACTGGCAACAGTTGCTTAAATCCGGTAACCGGATTTTTATTGGTTCGCACGCTGCGGTGCCTACAGCCCTTATTGACGATTTAATTAACCACGCCAACAGTCTGCACGATATTGAAATTGTTCAGCTGGTAACGCTGGCCGACAATAAATGGGCAGAGCCGCAATATCAGCATTTATTTAAAGTGAATACCTTTTTTATTGGCGGTGAAAAAATTCGTCAGGCGGTAGCGGAAGGGCGGGCTGACTATACCCCCTGCTTTATGACGGATATACCGGCCCTGTTTACCGACGGTGTGTTACCGCTGGATGCCGCTTTGATCATGGTAAGCCCGGCAGATGAACATGGTTATCATTCGCTTGGGGTTTCAGTTGACGTGGTGGCCGCCGCAGCCAAAGCGGCTAAAAAAGTGATTGCGCAGGTAAACCCGCAAATGCCTATTACCTTTGGCCAGTCCTTTATTCACCGTGACGACATTGACACCTTTTATTATGCTGATCAAACCTTGCCTGAGGCAGTAATGCCCGAGCTGGATGCCCGTACCGAACGAATAGGCCAGTATGTGTCACTACTGGTGGAGAACGGCGCTACAGTCCAGCTGGGTGTCGGTCGTATTTGTGCTGCAGTTACCAAGTACCTCAGTAATCATAAAGATTTGGGCCTGCATAGCGAAATGCTCACCGATGGCGTGCTGGAACTGATCAGAAAAGGCGTCATCAATAACCGGCGCAAAACCTTTCATCCGGGTAAGGCCGTGGTTAGTTTCTGTATCGGCAGTAAAGCGCTGTATCAGTTTGTCGATCAAAACCCGCATATCGGCTTTTATCCCAGCGAGTATGTTAACTCACCGGCCAATATTGCGCGCAACGATAAAATGGTCGCCATTAACAGTGCCATCGAAGTAGATTTAACCGGCCAGGTTGTCTCAGATTCAATTGGTCATCATTTTTACAGCGGTATTGGCGGCCAGGTTGATTTTAGCCGCGGCGCGTCAATGAGTAATGGCGGCAAACCGATTATCGCCCTGCCCTCCACCGCTAAAAATGGCAGTATTTCCCGTATTGTGCCGCATATCAGACAAGGTGCCGGGGTGGTGACCAGCCGTGGCCATGTCCATTATGTGGTAACCGAGTTCGGGGTAGCGTCTTTGCGTGGTAAAAGTGTGCGTGAGCGGGCGCTGGAACTGATTCGGGTAGCGCATCCGAAGTTTCGCAGTCAGTTGCTGGCAGAGGTACGGAAATTTTACTGGGTACCCCATTATCAGCTGCAGACACCGGTAGACGTTGCCGAACTGGGCGCAGTCGGCTTTAAGGAATTACAGCTTGACGGTGAATTTTTTGATTTACGACCCTTGAATCCTTCGGACGAGCGTCGATTACAGGAGTTTTTTTACTCTCATACCAAAGAAACCCTGCAAATGCGCTACAACACCATACCGACCCAAATGAGCAGGGAGAAATCATGCACTCTGGTCAGTGTCGATCAGACAGAAGATTTAGCCCTGTGTATCGTCAGACAAAAAGGCTCAGTGGTCGAAATTCAGGCTGTCGGTCGCTATTACCTGATTAAAGCCAATAACAGCTGTGAAGTGGCTTTTGTTACCCGGGAGAAACACCAGGGTAAAGGCATGGCCAAACGTCTGCTGCAAGAAATGATTGATATCGCTGGCAGCCGCAAACTAAGCAAAATGACCGCCTATGTCCGCGCAGAAAATAAACCCATGCTTAGCGTATTTACCAAAGCCGGCTTTAAACGCAAAGGTTATGATGATCCCAGTGAGGTATTTCTGGAACTCGATTTAGCGACTGCAGCAGACAGAGGAGCCCACTGATGGCCATTACTGTATTTAGCCATGCCTTTTGTCGCCAGCACGATGTTGGCGCAGATCATCCGGAATGTCCTGAGCGCTTAGATGCAATAAACGATCAGTTAATCCGCTCCGGGCTCGATTATGTTTTACAACAAAAAGATGCCACCGCCGCCACCAGGGCCGATTTATGCCGGGCGCACAGCACGCTTTATGTCAGCGAGTTGTTTAACAAAGCGCCAACTGAGGGTCATATCTGGCTCGATCCGGATACCCAGATGATGAATAAAACGCTGCAGGCGGCACTATACGCCGCAGGCAGCGGTATCAATGCAGTAGATGAGGTAATGCAGGCTAGCGATAAACAGGCCTTTTGCGCTATTCGGCCGCCAGGCCATCACGCCACGCATGAACAGGCGATGGGGTTTTGTTTTTTTAATAACATCGCTATTGCAGCAGAGTACGCGCTGAACCAATATCAGCTGAAGCGCGTGGCGATAGTCGATTTTGACGTTCACCACGGCAATGGCACTGAAGATATTTTTAAACACGAGCCCAGAGTGTTGTTTTGCTCGTCATTTGAATACCCGTTATACCCCAATACCGGTGCCGACACGGTTTCAGACCACATTATTAATTTACCATTACCAGGGGGGTGTAAGGCCAGCCAATGGCGTTCTGAAGTCAGCCAACACTGGCTGCCTGCACTGGATGCCTTTGCTCCTGAGCTTATTCTGGTATCCGCTGGCTTTGATGGCCATGCCGAAGATGAAATGGCACATTTTATGTTACGTGAAGACGATTATCACTGGCTGGCGACGGAGCTTAAAACGCTGGCCAATACACACTGTCAGGGGCGTGTCGTCGCCATGCTCGAAGGCGGCTACGCCCTTAGCGCATTAGGTCGCAGCGTGGTGGCTTTTTTAAAAGGGCTAATGTAGTAAAAAATGACCTGCTCAGGATGTTTTAAGTCGGGCGAAAACCTTAACGTAAACAATAAAAAACCCTGCAAATGCAGGGTTTTTTAGCTACACAAAACAGATGTTAGCCCAGCCAGACCCGGGCGTTACGGAACATGCGCATCCACGGGCTGTCTTCCTGCCAGTCATCCGGGTGCCAGGAATTGGCAACGGTGCGGAACACCCGCTCCGGATGCGGCATCATAATGCTAACCCGGCCATCCGTGGTGGTCAGCGCCGTAATACCTGCTGCTGAACCATTCGGGTTAGCAGGGTAGTGCTCGGTAACTTTGCCGAAGTTATCGACAAAGCGCATGGCCACCGTGCCACTGTGATTGGCTTTGGCGAAGGCTTCGCTGCTAGCAAACTCAGCATGACCTTCACCGTGTGACACGGCAATTGGCATGCGTGAACCGGCCATGCCGCTGAAAAACAGTGACGGACTTTGCTGCACTTCTACCAGGCTGAAGCGCGCTTCAAACCGTTCTGATTTATTGCGGACAAAGTGTGGCCAAAGTTCTGCCCCCGGGATCAAGGATTTTAAGTTAGACATCATCTGACAGCCATTGCATACGCCTAACGAGAAGGTAGACTGACGTTCAAAAAACGCCGCAAACTGCGCCCTGGCAATATCGTTAAACAATACCGACTTGGCCCAGCCTTCGCCGGCACCAAGCACATCGCCGTACGAGAAACCACCGCAGGCAGCTAAGCCGTTAAAGTCGCTAAGCTTAACCCGCCCGGCCAGAATATCACTCATATGCACATCAACCGCGCTAAAACCGGCACGGTTAAATGCCGCGGCCATTTCAAGGTGCGAGTTCACACCTTGTTCGCGCAAAATAGCGACTTTGGGTGCAACCCCTTTCACAATGTAAGGTGCAGCGACGTCTTCATTTGCGTCAAAGCTAAGACTGACATTTAAACCCGGATCGGTTTCATCGGCTTTCGCTGTAAATTCTTGCAGTGCTCCAGCCGGATTGTCACGCATTGCCTGCATCTGGTATGTCGTTTCAGCCCAGATACAGCGCAAGCGGTTGCGACTGTCACTGAATACGGTGTGCTCGCCACGGTTGAAGGACAGTTTGTCATCTGTCGTTACCGGACCCAGCGCATGGCTGCACGCGGCCAGTTTATGCTCAGCCAGAACCTGCTGCACATATGCCAACTCGCTGTCAGCTACCTGGAGCACTGCACCGGGCTCTTCACTAAATAACACGGCTAAATCATCGTCACCCAGGCTGCTGATATCGGCGGCAACACCGGCTTTACCGGCAAAGGCCATTTCTGCCAGAGTAATAAATAAACCACCGTCGGAGCGATCATGATAGGCCAGCAGTTTTTGCTCTCGCACCAGTTGCTGCACTGCCGCAAAGAAATTCAGTAATAGTTGTGGGCTGTCTAAATCAGCTGGAGTTTCACCCAATTGTTTATATACCTGAGTTAAACAGGACGCACCTAAGCGGTTAGCGCCCTGACCCAGGTCGATAAGTAACACACTGCTGGCACCTTTGTCAGTGCGAAGCTGTGGGGTAACCGTTTTACGAATATCTTCTACCCGGCCAAATGCCGTTATTACCAATGACATTGGCGAAGTAACCGCCTTCTCTTCACCATTTTGCTGCCATTTGGTTTTCATCGACATCGAGTCTTTGCCAACCGGAATGGTCACATTTAAGGCAGGGCACAATTCTTCACCAATGGCTTTTACCGCAGCGTAAAGCCCGGCATCTTCACCCGGGTGGCCAGCAGCAGACATCCAGTTGGCAGATAATTTAACTCGCTTTAAATCGCTGATATCACTACAGGCAATATTGGTGATGGCCTCGGCTACCGCTAAGCGGGCAGAAGCGGCAAAATCCAGTAAGGCGACCGGGGTACGCTCACCCATTGCCATCGCTTCGCCATGGTAAGTATCATAGCTGGCGGCAGTAATACCGCAGTTGGCAACCGGGATCTGCCACGGACCAACCATTTGATCACGCGCCACTAAGCCGGTAACGGTCCGATCGCCAATAGTAACCAGAAAGGTTTTTTCCGCAATGGTGGGTAAGCGCAGCAACCGTTCAGCGGCATCAGCAATGCTAATACCTTCACGGCGCAGGGGTTGGCCAGGGGTTTTAGCGCTTTGCACATCACGGTGCATTTTCGGTGCTTTACCCAGCAATACGCTAAGCGGTAAATCAATGGGTGTATTGCCAAAATGTGTATCGGTCAAGGTCAGATGCTGCTCACTGGTGGCTTCACCCACTACCGCATAAGGCGCTCGTTCGCGCTGACATATCTGCTCAAAAACCGACATTTTTTCCGGCGGTATGGCCATCACATAGCGCTCTTGTGACTCGTTACACCAAATTTGCAGCGGCGACATGCCGGGTTCATCGTTCGGTACATTGCGCAGTTCAAACTTACCACCAACGCCACCGTCATTAACCAGCTCCGGGAATGCGTTAGATAAACCGCCAGCGCCAACATCGTGAATAAAACAAATCGGATTGTCGTCGCCCAACTGCCAGCAGCGGTCAATTACTTCCTGACAGCGCCGTTCAATTTCCGGGTTTTCCCGCTGCACTGAGGCAAAGTCGAGATCTTCTGCAGACTGACCAGAGGCCATCGATGACGCCGCCCCACCGCCCAAACCGATATTCATGGCCGGACCACCTAATACCACCAGCTTAGCGCCAGGGGGTAGCTCTCCTTTTTGTACATGATCGGTGCGAATATTGCCCAGTCCACCGGCAATCATAATAGGTTTATGGTAACCCCTGACTTCTTCACCGTTATAACTGGTTACTTTTTCTTCATAAGTACGAAAGTAACCGTTAATCGCCGGGCGGCCAAATTCATTGTTAAACGCAGCACCACCGAGCGGGCCTTCCAGCATAATATCCAGCGCACTGACTATGCGTTCAGGCTTGCCAAAGTCTGTTTCCCACGGCTGGGTAAAGCCAGGGATCCGCAAATTCGACACCGAAAACCCCACCAGACCGGCTTTGGGTTTTGAACCAACACCGGTGGCGCCCTCATCCCGTATTTCACCACCAGAACCGGTCGCCGCACCCGGGTAAGGGGAAATAGCGGTAGGATGGTTGTGGGTTTCCACCTTCATAAGAATATGAATATCTTCATGATGATAGTTGTATTCGGCCGTATCCGGCACCGGAAAAAACCGACCCGCAGCGGAACCGGTCATTACTGCGGCATTGTCTTTGTAGGCAGACAAAACATAATCGGGCGTATGCTCAAAGGTATTTTTTATCATTTTGAACAATGACTTAGGCTGTACTACACCGTCGATAGTCCAATCGGCATTAAAAATTTTATGGCGGCAGTGCTCAGAGTTAGCCTGAGCGAACATATAAAGTTCGATATCATTGGGATTGCGGCCTAACTGCTGAAAATTGCTGACCAGATAATCAATTTCATCATCCGCCAACGCCAGGCCCATCGCCATATTAGCTTCTGCCAGCGCCTGACGGCCACCACTGATAATATCAACCGAACTTAACTCTGCCGGTGCAGCATGCGCAAACAAAGCGCCGGCCTGGTCAAACTCGCTAAACACAACTTCCATCATCCGGTCATGTAATAGACCGCTAACTACGTTCAATTCGCTGTTAGTTAAGGTACGCTCACTCTCAATGTAATAAGCGATACCACGTTCCAACCGCTTAATTTTGCCTAGGCCGCAATTGTGGGCAATATCACTGGCCTTTGATGACCAGGGTGAAATAGTGCCGGGACGCGGCGTGACTAAGAGTAACTGGCCAACAGGGTCATGGCTGGCGATAGCCGGACCGTAAGTCAGCAGTTTATCCAGGGTGCTTTGTTCGTCACTGCTCAGTGCAGCGCTATTTTGCGCAAAGTGCATATACTCGGCATAAATTGTGGTTACCGGCACCGCGCGTTCGGCACATTGGTCAAGTAACTTGGCAATTCGAAATTCGGACAGTGCAGGTGCACCACGCAGGATCAACATAGGCTAGGGTTCCGTTGGTTGAGCGTCGATGGAAGCTGATTTAAGCGCGCTATTATAAAGAAATTTGACGCTAAGTGGTATGTGAAAAAACTGACTGTTTAGCTTAAGTTTGGTATAACAGTCGCCAAAGTAGTAAATATCAGGTTTGGCATGCAACTAAAGGTGTTGTTCTGGCTGGCCATTTGTCTGTTAAGCGCCTGTACGCCCGTAACAGAACAAACATCTCAGCTTGACACTATTTATCAGCGCGACAGTTTGCGGGTTGGCTTATTGCATGGCCCAACCAGTTATTTTATTGGTATTGATGGCCCCTCTGGTTTTGAATACGAGCTTGCGCAGACCCTGGCACATCGCCTGGACGTTAAGCTGGAACTATTCCCCAGCTACCACTTAGACGAGCTATTACAAAAACTGGATACCGGCCAGGTAGATTTTATTGCCGGCGGACTCACGCTAACCTCACAGCGACTCAGTCGATATCGGGCTGCGCCTGCCTATCGTTGGATCAATGAACTACTGGTATTTCGGCAAGGCGATGACTGGCCGCGCTCGCTTGATGATATTAAAGAGCCCATTGTGGTTATTCAGGACAGCAGCCATGCTCAGACCCTTGACAGACTGAGCATTGACCATCCCAACTTGCGCTGGCAGGAACAAAAAGATCTCGATGCCGACGATGTGTTGCAATTGGTGGTAGATGGCAGCATACCCTATACCCTGACCGACTCGAATCAGTTAGCCATAAACCGGCGTTTTTATCCCAATTTAAGCATTGGTTTTACCGTTAGCGAAAATTTACCGGTGGCCTGGTTACTTGCTGCTGATACTGACGATTCCCTGCTGACAGTTTTAATTGAATTTTTTGGCAATATTTATCAGAGCGGCGAGCTGATTACGCTGGAAGACCGTTATTTTGGTCATGTCAGTCAGTTCGACTATGTTGACACCCTGCAATATATTGATGCCATCAACCACACCTTACCTGATTACAAAGACTTGTTTATCCAATATGCTGGCGAGCTGGATTGGCGATTGCTGGCGGCTCTTTCTTATCAAGAGTCGCATTGGGATCCCAAAGCCCGCAGCCCTACCGGGGTGCGCGGCCTGATGATGCTGACCCTGCCCACTGCAAAACAAATGGGTGTTAGCAGCCGGTTACATCCTGAACAAAGCATCCGGGGTGGCAGCCGCTATTTACACCGGCTGGTCAGCCGGATCCCGGAACGTATCGCCATGCCAGACCGTCTGTGGTTTGCGCTGGCGTCTTATAACATTGGTTGGGGTCATGTTGAGGATGCCCGCATTCTTACTCAGCGCCAGGGAGCAGACCCTGATACCTGGCTGGAGGTGAAACAACGGTTACCCTTACTACGGCAAAAAGCGGTTTACCAGCATACCCGTTTTGGCTATGCCAGAGGCGATGAAGCCGTGACTTACGTCGAAAATATCCGTCGTTACTACGACACATTGATTTGGACTGACGAAAAGCAGCAGGCTGAACAACGGCTGGAGCAGCAACGCTTAAAGCTGACGGAGCAATTTTCCCCGGGAGCTGACACCGCAGCCGCCAAACCCGATATAAAACAATAAAAAAGCTCTTTTATCTGCCGGCTCTTGTTGTCAGCAAGCGGCGGCACTATAGTAACGCCATATTTACGTTGCCCAGGCAACGTCAGCAACAAATGTAGGTTAATTATGCTTGCTCGCAAGAAACCAGCGTTAAAGCGCCGTAAACTCAGCGCCTTTGCCATTAGTTCCAGTCGGCGCCGGGTAAAACGAAACACCGATTTAGTTAAATTGCACCGCAGACGGCGTAATTATCAGACCATTATGCAGGATCATCCGGGACTTCAGGAGCCGCCCCAGCCAGAGCCGGGTTGACAGCTGCCTGTTTTGCTAACTTCTTTTCCTGGCGACGTCGCTGAAAAAAAGCAGATAGTGCAGCCGCACATTGCTCTGCCAGCACCCCAGCCGTTACCTCAAGCTGATGATTCAATTTCGGGTGCTGGACCAAATTCATGATAGAGCCAGCGGCACCGGTTTTGTAATCACTGGCACCAAATACCAGTCGTGCCAGCCTGCTATGCACCAGCATGCCTGCGCACATGCTGCAAGGTTCCAGAGTTACATATAAAACACAGTCCGTTAACCGGTAATTCTGTAACACTGCCCCAGCCTGGCGTACTGCCAGCATTTCAGCATGGGCTGACGGATCATTTAAACGGATCATCTGGTTATAGCCCTCAGCAATCAGCTGGCCATCTTTGACAATGACCGCGCCAACTGGCACTTCTCCGGCCTGCTCGGCTTTACTGGCGAGTTGTAACGCTTTGTCCATCCAGAATTGATCGGTCATAAACCCTTACAATTAATTTCATCACCTTGAACAAGTTTACCACTACTATCTGGTGATATTGACTAAACTTTTAGTTTTTATACTATAGCCGGATTAGCAAAAATAAATTAATCTATTGATTTATATATTAATTAAAACATGGCATCAGCTTTGCTTTTCGTTACATACTTCATTACATACTTACAAAAGAAAGGAGAACATCATGGGACCATTTGAAGTTGGCGCCATCGCGATTATCGGCGGCTTGGCTTACGCAGCTTACGAAGTGTATATGAAAAACAACGCTAAAGCTGGCAAAGGTGAATTTGAGGCACTACGTGTTGAATTGCAACGACTCAGAGAACGCGTGAGTACCCTGGAAAGCATAGTCACCGACAAATCATATCAGTTGAAAGATCAAATTAATAAATTATAACTGAGCACGTAGCTAGCCCATTACTGCTGCCGCTTCGCCGGCAGCTTTTTGCTTTTTAGGTGTCACAGAATTCACTATTAATTAGTCAAAATCACTATTTTACGGGTAGTACATTATATAAAAACCCCGACAATAAATTCATAAATAATTGTTAAATATAGTTTTTAATTTATGGCATAGCTTTTGAACTACTGTAGTTATACCAACATAAGGAACTATGCTCATGAACAAAACAATCATTATTATTATTGCTGTCGCACTGGGTATTTACTGCTTGCCAACTATTTTGGCTATTATCGGTTCAGTATTTGGCATTTTGCTTGGTCTGGTCGCGGCAGTATTCGCCCTGGGCATCACTGCAATTGTTACCCTGGCACCCTTACTGCTGTTTGTCTGGCTGGTATGGTGGCTAATTCGTGACAACCGCAAAACGCAGCAGTATTAAATAAAACATCCGACGAACCGCAGTTTCTGGAAAGCCCTGCCAGATTAACCATGGCAGGGCTTTATTCGTGTCGCTATAAAAAGACTTAACTCACCGACAACCGCTTTAACCGCAGCAGATCGCGCACCACCTCGTAAGCCGGTATTAACGCCAAACTTAACACGAAGAATTTAATCGTACGCTGCAGCCAGTTTGGATCAAAGTGGCGGACCCAATTATCTGTGTCCAATTGCAATAGCGGCCCGCTTAATGCCAGAGTTAACAACATTAGCGTAAAAGCCAGGTTAACCAGCACATTTAACCGTAGCAATGGCGTATGCCACAATCGACGGCTTAATTGCCACAAACTACCAATAACTCCCAAGACAATAACAGGACTAAACCACATCAGTAACGGTAAAACGTGTGCGCTAAATACGGATTGAGCCGCAGCAGTGACAGCAAAATTTTGCTGCCATAATGGTAACCAGATAATCAGTAACAGAAAGGCATAGGTCGCCAAATCGCTGAAAATATCACTAAGGCTAATATGCTGCCAACCAGCACCTACCGGCGGCAACTGTTTCGGATGCCATTGATCATAAGTTTTAGATGAGCCCGCAGCAGCATTAACTGGCATCAGCGCAAACCCCAGAGTAATAGCAGTAAAGCCAAATACCGCATCTTCAATAAACCCCGATGCCAGTCCCAAAATAAAGCGTATCAGGCCGAAATCAGCACCCGTTAACCAGGCTTTGGTCATAAAAACCACCTGTAGTACAAACAACACACCTAGCACCATAAAAAGGGTATGTTTATAAAGCGGCATCAGATGCGCCCTGATCAGCGGTTCGGTTGGGCAAAACTGGCGGGCTACCTGTGTTGGGTGCCCCATATTTTTCAAAACATCAGCCACTTGCTGGTCGGTAAGATCTTGGCCAGTTTGTTCAGCCAGTGCATCCAGCTGATCCATAATATTGGCCTGCAATTCCCGGCCAATTTCCTGCCGTTTTGGCTCAGGCAGTTCGCGTTGCACCGCCGCGATATAACGTTTAACTAAATCCATCAGCTTTTCTCCTCTTCCTGCTGAATAAGCATGGTTTGCTCTGGCTGCAACAGCGGCCCCAGGGCATTGTTTAAGGTGGTCCATTCTCCGGTAAGTTGTGCCAGCAATTCAGCACCCAGTTCAGATATTTGATAGTAGCGCCGTTCCCGCCCTTCCCCTTGTTGCCATTCACTGTCAAGTAAGCCCTGATCGGCGAGGCGCCGTACCAGCGGGTATAAGGTACCTTCGTCTATATCAATGTCGTTATCCTGCAACTGCCGGCGCAGCGAGTAGCCGTAGTGGCGCTGACGTAACGATGCCAGCACCGCCAGCACCAGCACGCCGCGACGCAATTCCAGGCGCATTTTATCTAGTTGAGCTGATGTCATAATCCGTCCTTGTATACGGTTGTTGCATACTGTGCAACGCATACTGTATGCCACACAGCAACATACTAGGCGACGCACAGTATAAAATCAAGCAACAGATAGTCAGTTTTGCTAAATTTTGGTTTTAATCAAATTTCGAACATCACTAAAATCACTTAAGCTATTGTTTATACGCTATAAAAATATTGGCTCGTTTTCTGCCTGTAACACATGAAATTAAAGTAATAAGGACTAAAAATGAGTGTGTTCAGACTGATATTTAATATACTGTGGTTTGTATTAGGCGGCTTTGTGATGGGACTGCTGTGGTGGCTGGTTGGCGTATTGTGTTTTATCAGTATTATTGGTATTCCGTTTGGCCGCAGTTGCTTTGTCATTGGTGAGATGGCGTTTTGGCCATTCGGCCAGGATGCAGTAAACCGGCGTTATGTTAACCGATATGATGATATTGGCACCGGTACCTTAGGGCTGCTCGGCAATATTATCTGGTTTTTGCTATTCGGAATTTGGCTGGCGATAGGTCATTTAGGCCATGCCATAGTATGCTTTATTACGATCATCGGTATTCCGTTTGGCATTCAGCATTTAAAGCTGGCGATGTTAAGCCTGGCACCGATTGGTAAAACAGTGGTGGCACGCCGCGCGATTTAACGCATGCAGTTATTAAACAGCCATAGGCTGGGAGCAGAGTTTGACGGCAGAGAACTACCAGAAAATTTGGCAGACCGTATTATTAATTCCCGCTGGTAAAGTCGCCAGCTACGGCCAGGTTGCTGATTTAGCCGGTCTGCCGGGCCGGGCCAGGTTAGTGGGTAAAGCACTAGGCTACGCTCCCACAGAACTGGCCGTGCCATGGTACCGGGTACTGCGAAGTGATCGCAGCCTGGGATTTGCCCCAGGTTCAGCCACTGCACTGGAACAGCGGCAACTCTTGCTCGCCGAGGGTGTAGTGCTAAAACATAACCGGGTGAGCAAAGCGACGCTTTGGCAGCCTGACTTAGCCGAGCTGCTGTTTAAGTTGCAGTATTAACAGGCTTATACCCCTGCTTTATTCTGCGCCACAGTGGCCACACTCCCAACAGCAGCATACTAAACGGCATACTGCCACCGGATGATTCTGCTGCAGCCGGCGGCGGCGTTGGCAATGGTGTTGGGCCGGCCACTATTGTTAAGGTAATGCTGGCGGTGGCAGCAGCACCTCTGGCATCGGTAGCAGTAACACTTAGCACCAGTTGACTGCTACTGGCAGGTGCAATAAAACTAACCGTACTGCTATTGGCGTTTTGCAAACTAACGCCTGGCCCGCTGTCTTGCTGCCATTGATAACCTATCCTATCGCCCTCGGCATCCGTTGCCACTGCGGTTAAGGTCACGCTCTGGCTGGCATTAAGCTGCCGATTTTCACCAATAGTGACCATCGGCGGCGTATTGGCGTCGTCATCTAAAATTGTCAGAGTAAGCTCAGCGCTCGCGCCAATCTCTGTGCCGTTACTACCGGATAACCGCAATATCGCCGTTTCATCCTCTTCCAACAGCGTATCAGCGACAATTTGCAGCTCAATTTGTCGCTCACTGTTGTCACCATCCGGCCAACTCAGCTCGCCACTGGCCGCCATAATATCTTCACCAATGGTCGCGGTGCCGCTTTGTAACTGATAACTGACACTTAACGCCCCGTCGCTACCACCGAGCCTGCGTACGATTATCTCTACACTGCTATCAGCTTCTAACACCGATAGTGCCGATTCTGCCAGACTAATTACCCCGGCCCTGGGAGGATCATCGCCAAAGCGCAGTCGCACATAAGAGGGGCTGTGCAGGCTGGCACCATTTTTCGGGTCAAATAATCGGATAAACAGCTCGCGCCCCGCGTCCAGCCCCCGATCCAAGGTGGTAATACTGATGGTTTTATTACTACTGTCATTTGCCACCCAGCTTAGGCGACCACTGCTATTCTGATAGTCCAGACCCGGTTCAGCCCGCCCGGCCAGGATTTCATAGCCAACGCTTACTGCTGCCGTGCCACCTAAGCGAATTACCTGCAGCTGCGCCACATCGCCAGGATTCACCCGCAGCTCATTCTGACTAAACGCCAGTGCGCCGGCTTGCAGATTAGTGGTGTTATCACGAAAGAGATAAAGACCACTATTAATATCACTACCGATGATGATGCCGGAAGGCAAATAAGGATACACCCCCCACATGCCGTTAAACGCTGCGCTATCAGCAGCAGGAAACGTATCAAAGAACCCGGCTTGCACCGGCATTGTCGGGTCCGTAATATCAAGGATAGTTAAACCACGTTGATAGTTTGACATGTAATAACGGTTACCCCGGACAAAGCCATTGTGGTCAATTGCTCTGGTAGGTCCGCTGAAGGTGGCAGCTAAGCTTGGTGACGTTAAATTACTCAGCTCAAAAACCCGTACTGTGGTATTTAAACCGTGATTTACCTCATCCAGTTCGTCATGCACAAACAAGTATTGCTGATCTTCACTCCACCAGCCGGAATGCACATAGCTGGCCAGGCTGTAACTAAAATCAGCCAGCGCCAGGTTGCTGGCACCGCTTATATCCCATAGTTTGATATTCTGTTCATTAAAGTCAAATAGCACCTGGCACTCTGGCCGGTCACACTGACTACTGGCGCGCTGATCAGTAATCAGCATGGAAGCAACATCATGACTGTAATCGCTGCGACTGGCACCGGTTTGTAACCAGTTGGCGCTTAACTGTAAAGGGTTGGCCAGGCTATAACTGGAGACCGCCCCACCTTGCTCTGGCTGACCCGCGATATGTAGCGCAGGAACCTGACCACTTAACGCCGTATTAGTGGTGTAATCAACATTGCTAATATACAAATTATGGGCTGAACGAGCTGCAGTATCTGCAACGGCAAGGCTCACACTCGCCGGTAAGTTATTTAAATCAATAATCTGAATATTATTGTTGGCCTCAGAGGAAACATAAGCATAAGCCTGCCAGCGACCCAGTTCATCATTAAAAAACTGCAATACTTTAATGTCACGCCAGGTGGTATTAGTGCCACCAATGGTTCCTACCTCGACCGGCGCTGCCACGTCTGCCAGATTGACCACTGCAGTGCCGTTATTCAAACCGATTAGCGCATATTCAATACCGCTGTTCAGATCGACATGGCCCCAGATGTCATTGGCTGAACTGGGTGCAGAACTAAAATCGGTCAACGGCAAATGGCCTAACAAATCAATCTTATCGCAATTAAAAATACCTGCCTTACCATTCACACATGCTGCGCTCTGCTGCGACTGTCCCAGCGCAGTATGGGCTGCAAGTTGCTGGTTAAGCTCAGCGCCAAAACGTCCGGGACCATCGCTGATAACCCGAAAACCGCGCTTGCTCAACTGATTGACGAATGCAACCGGCACCCCGGTTAATACGGTCTGATTTAATTGCGGCGCCTGCTGTAAAAAGTGATCAAAACGGTTATAACCCCCCAGCACTGGCACAATTTCGCTTAGCAGTAATACCGCATCATCAACACTATTAAGCTGGTAATGACCTGAAGCTACCAGCACCTTATCGCCTTTACCTGCCTGGCTTAATGCATAGCCGATGCTGCGACAAGGCCGCAACACATTGTCACAGCGTCCGGTGTCTTGCCCGGTCTCCGCCACAAACCGGGCTTTGTCGTGCTCAGCATGCGCCAGTACCGATGGACAAAACCAACAGAGGGTAATTAGGCTAAAGAGTGACAAACAGTAAATCGTTTTCATAGCGGTGCCTGTGCTTATTTATCGCTGGGGCCTTACCGGCATTTGCCTGTATCGCCAGTCGATTTTTTAATAGGTTTAGCGTATTGTTAACCGTAGATTTTTTAAACACAACCTAATTATGAATATTGCTAAAACCGCTTTTCTGAGTATAACCTTTGTTGTGGCTAGCGGCCTTTTAATTGCCTGCAACCCCAAGCCTGATCGTAAAGCACTAACTATTATGAATATCAACCCAGCCTGGCAGCAACAACCGATAGTTTGCCATGAGGCTATTACGATACAAAACGAACAGTGGAAACTGCAGTATCTGCGGTTTTATCTCAGCGATTTTAAGCTTAATCAGCAACCGCAATTGTTAACAATTACACCATGGCAGCAGCCAGGCTTAGCGTTGCTTGGTACCGATTGTCATGGCAACGATAACTGGCAGCTCACTTTTGCTGAACCGCTGGCTCCAGGTCAACTGAGTTTCACCCTTGGCCTGCCCTTTGCGATTAACCATCAGAACCCCCTGACTGCAATCTCACCGCTGAATTTCAGCGAAATGTTCTGGAGCTGGCAACTGGGTTACAAGTTTTTACGGCTGGATATGCAAGGCCCCGACTATGGCTGGGCGTTTCACCTGGGGTCGACAGGCTGTCAGTCCGCCAGCGTTTTGCGCCCTCCGGCACTGCCATGCCGCGCTGTTAATACCTTTGAAGTAACACTGGATTATCAGCCAAATCAGAAACTGCAGCTCAACCTGGCGGCACTGCTGTCTGACATTGTACTTAGTCAACAAAACAGCTGCATGTCTGACAGCCTGCAGACTAGCTGTCAGCGGCTTTTTGATAATTTAACCCTGACCGCCCCGTGGAAATTGAGCCCGGCGAGCTCTGCTCCATGAAATTATTCGCATCCTGCAAGCAAATGCCACTCACTTTCTGCATGATAGTGCTGCTAATGCTTACCAGTTGTGGCAAGCCAACTTCGCCAGACTCAAGCTGGCAATGGCCACTGCCAGAAGGCATGCCTTACCCGGTTGTACCTGCAGAAAACCCGATGACCCGGGCAAAAGTAGAGCTTGGCCGCTATTTATTTTATGACAAGCAGCTGTCAGCGAATGGCAAGCAAAGCTGTGCCAGTTGTCATCAGCAGCAATTTGCCTTTGCAGAGCCAAGCGGTCGCTCAGTCGGCAGCACCGGTCAGCAACATCGACGTAATGCATTAGCCTTGGTAAACGTGGCGTATAACAATACGCTTACCTGGGCCCACGATGGCCTGACGGACATTGAACAACAGTTGCTGATTCCGCTATTTAGCGAGACCCCGGTGGAGCTGGGATTAACCGGCGCTGAGCAGCAACTGATGCAACGACTTGAACGCCCCCCCTACCCGCAGTTATTTCAGCAGGCGTTTAATAGTGAGCAGCCTGATATGCAGCAGGTCGTATTTGCCCTGGCCAGTTTTGTCCGCAGTTTACTGTCGTTCCAGTCTGATTTTGACCGCTATGCTTATCAGAATGAAGATGCAGCACTAAGCCCAGTGCAAATTGAAGGCATGAACCTGTTTTTCTCTGAACGGCTGGAATGTCATCACTGCCATGGTGGTTTTAATTTCACTCAGGCTACCAACCATAGTCAGCAGCGTTTAGACTTGCGACCATTTCATAACACCGGGTTATATTTTGCAGCACGGCCCGGCCGGGCTGCACCAGGCTACCCGCAACACGATCGCGGCCTGGCAGAAATTACCAT
The DNA here is from genome assembly GCA_002364615.1 of Arsukibacterium sp. UBA3155. Taxonomy (GTDB): domain Bacteria; phylum Pseudomonadota; class Gammaproteobacteria; order Enterobacterales; family Alteromonadaceae; genus Alishewanella. The sequence goes on from DEYP01000025.1 coordinate 284,125, forward strand.
GAACAGCGCTGACGATGGTCGCTTCAGGGCGCCAACCCTGCGCAACATTGCCCTGACCGCCCCCTATATGCATGATGGCAGTCTGGCAACACTTGAGCAGGTTTTGGATTTTTATCAGGCTGGCGGCAGAACGATAACAGCAGGGCACTATGCAGGTGATGGTCGGCAACATCCGGCTAAAAGTCAGTTTGTCCGCGGGTTTAAACTTACTAACAGCGAACGTGAGGCAGTCCTGGCTTTTTTAAACAGCCTTAGCGACCCGCAATTTATCGCAAACCCCGAGCATAGTAACCCTTGGTTAGCACACCCATAATCGCACAATTTCACAACACAGTCGTGCATCCTATATCTAACCTGGTTCGACAATAACTGTCCGGTAAACCAGCAAAAAAATACCGGCCTAAGTTGGCCGGTATTATTGTTTACGGGTTATCGGTATTTGCTCAGAAAGCAATCACATTAGTAGTCTTTCTTTGCTACTCTCAATTGATTATCAACACCCTTAACATCTTTAGTCTTTTTGGCAATAGCTTCAGCCAAATCTTTTTCTGCATCAGAATCGACCTCACCTTTCAGCATTACCATGCCGTTTTTAACATCAACGTCAATAGCTGTACCACTCGTTTCCGACTCAAACAGCAAGCGGGTTTTTACTACGGTCGCCAATTTCGCATCAGTTAAGCCACCCACGTCTTCGTCGTGGTCTTTCTTATTTCGCATTTTGCTGTCTTTAACAACAACTAATTTATTGTCCACCGATGTTACGCCATCCAGATTTTCAATTAGTTCGGCAGCAAGCGCTTTATCTACTTCCCTATCGACTTTACCTGTTAATATGACTTTACCATTTTTTACATCGGTATTGATGTTAAATGAGTTCAGGTTACCGTTCAGTAATAAGGTAGTTTCAGCTTTGCCATCTATCCAGGCATCCTTTGAACTGTCTTTCCAGTCGTTGGCGGTTGCTGATAGAGAAGTACCGGCCAGGGCCACGGTCATCATTACGGCTAAAGTTGTACGTTTCATATAGTCACTCCTTCGTTGTGAGACGCTAATAACTTTGCCAGTTTAATGCCAACATCTTTAATAAATACAAGTTATTGATCTACAAATAAATGTTAAATACCGTTCATTTAGTGTTAATTTTTTGATTGTATTTTTAACCGATCACCCGGTAAATAATTCACTATTTTATTCTCAATAATAGCGGGCAAAGCTGATCCGTAACAATTTGCAAGCCAGCCGTTAAGTTAGCCAATGCCCTGGCATTGTCTGGCTGCGTCAGGCCCCGGTTCAACCGTTTAAATGTGCCTAATTGCCAGCGAAGTTGTTGTGGCAGTTCTGCCAACCATGTCTGCTGTTCTGGTTCAGATTCTGGCTCTGCGCTGTTGTCCTTGTACCACTGACAAATCGCATTCACATCCTGATCTGATGCAACCTTGGTATTTTCAGCTGCCGCAAAAGTCGCCGCTTGCTGATGCAACAATTCCAACTCAATAAAATAACGTCGAATATTATTATCGGCTATTAATGGCGCGGTTCGCTGATAGAACAATCTTGCCTGTTCACTTACTGCCAACACCAGACTTAAAATTGCCTGATCGCCTGCACAATGATTTGCTGCTTTTAAATCGTATGCCAACACAATGCCATCTCCTTAAACTACTTACTTCCAGTAATTCATATTCAATTCATGTACCAAGTTTAAAGTTCTGATTTTTAATAAGTTAAGTATTGCGTCTTGTGTCCTCAATATAAATTCAGTAAATTTTACTGATTGCCATTGTTAATTTTACATTGCTGAACTAGAGTAATGCACGAATAGAAGGAGTGACGCCATGAGCAAACCACGGTTATTTATTCATCTGCGTGACCCGGAACTCACTGAGAAATTACTGCAATCGCCTGCCGTCAGACAATTTATCATCATAAAGAGCAGCGACAGTTCAGCCTGGTCTGAACAACTTCAGCAGCAATGTGATCTTGCCCTTATCGAGTCCGACGAGAATGACAGCGACGATTATAGCCGACTGCTGGCCAGCAAAAAGCTCACCGAGATCGATTTCATTTTTATTAGCAGCGGTAAGCCCATTGAATTGCTGGACAGATTAATGCAGCGGGGAGCAGGGTATCATTTCCGGGCACCTTTGGATTTCGGTTCGGTAATCGATACTTTGCAGGATTTTTATCAGCAACTAAGTACAGAGCGCAAAAACATCAAGGCTACCTCCAGTGAACTTGATCAATTCGGAATGTTGGTAGGTTCCTCCAAGCCAATGCTAAAACTGTACCGGACTATACGAAAGGTAGCCGTTACTGAAGCTAACGTACTGATAGTAGGCGAAAGTGGTGCCGGTAAAGAGTTGGTTGCCAATACCCTGCATCTGGCCAGTTTACGTGCCGACAAGCCCTTTGTAGCAATAAATTGTGGTGCACTTAGCCCAGAGTTGATCGACAGTGAACTTTTTGGTCATATCAAAGGCGCATTTACCGGTGCTCATCGTGATCATCAGGGCGTGTTTTCTCAGGCTGAGGGCGGAACTTTGTTTCTGGATGAAATTACCGAAATGCCGCTTGAGCAACAGGTAAAATTACTCAGGGTACTGGAAAACGGAGAATACCGGCCGGTCGGCAGCGATAAAACGTCTACCGCCAATGTGCGGATTGCCGCGGCAACCAACCGCGACCCGATACAGGCAATTGCCGAAGATATGCTGCGGGAAGATTTATATTTCCGACTGGCCCAGTTTCCAATAACAGTGCCACCCCTTCGCGACAGAGCAGATGATGTCATTGGCCTTGCACAACACTTTCTGGCCTATCGCAATGTGCAGGAGCAACAGAGTAAGCAATTTTCCGCCGAAGCACATCGCCTGATTGCTCATCATTGCTGGCCTGGCAATGTCCGGGAATTAAAGCATGCCGTGGAGCGTGCCTATATTCTGGCGGGTACTATTATCGAGCCAGAACACTTATTACTGGATGAACCTAAAAGCGAGGCAGATGCTGAGATTGTTGTCGACGCGATACCAACCGGGGTGCGATTAGATGAGTTAGAAAAAGCGGCAATATTGCGCACCCTTGCTAAAAATGGCGGTAATAAAACAGATACTGCGCAACAGCTTGGTGTTAGTGTAAAAACGTTATACAACAAACTGGAAAAATATCAATTAGAACGCTGACATGCCAGACAAACTCAGGCTAATCAAGTTTCGGCTACAGCATATTAAAAAAAAGCGCCTGCGCTGAATCAATCACCTCAATCGGCCAGATAAAAAAAGCCACTGCAAAGTTGCAGTGGCTTTTTCAGATCTCAAAGTACTTGTGGCTAGACCTTCGGCGCTTTGCCTCGTATAGCACCCGATATCAGTGCGATAACCAACAGCACAATAAAAATAAAAAAGATGATTTTCGCTATCCCGGCGGCAGCTCCGGCAATACCGCCAAAACCCAGTACACCCGCAATCAACGCGATAACTAAAAAGGTTAATGCCCATCCTAACATTTTTGCTCCTTAGTGCATGGTTTGCACTTAGTGTGAATAGTTCGCTATTCACTATGCGAATGGCATGCCAATAATAGCCAATCTCAAGTCATTGATTTATAAAAGGTAAAATTAGCACTCTAAAATAAACATACGATGGAAAGCAAAAAATCAGCAATTATTACTTACGCCAGAGTAACTTTTTCCTGACAATTACTCTTTGCTTATTGTGTCGCTGTCAGCACTGAGTAATATGCGCCAGTAAGGAAACAGCTCAAAATGAGAAGCAATTATCTTCAGGCAAACCAGTAAAGGTATAGCAATTAGTACCCCTACAGCCCCCCACATCCAGCCCCAGATGAACATCCAGATCACAACGAGCAAAGGATTCATATTAAATCGTTTACCCAAGGCCATAGGGGTAACCAGTTGCGACTCAATGATATTAAGCATCAAAAATGTTGCCGGGACCATCAGTGCCTGCCCCGTTACATCAAACTCAACAAATCCAACAGCAGCCAGCAAAACGGTTAAGATAAAAGGCCCAAGATACGGTGCAAAATTTAACACGGTTGCCAAAACACCCCATAACAGCGGATCCGCTACGCCCAATATACTCATCACTAAAAACGTAGCAACACCGAGCATAATGTTGATAGCGGAAATCACCAGTACATAACGGCTTATGTCGTGCTCTATGGTCTGATACATTTTTACCAGATTTTTCTTTTCATTCAGAGTCGACGCGCCCCGCACAATGTTACGAAGCAAGGTGCCGCCAAACACCAGAAATAAATACGTAAGAATAATGATTGTTGCCAGCTGAAACAGCATCATTGCTGTGGTTTGAGCCAGCATGGAAAGCAAAGGAACGAAACCTGCCCCAATTGCGGAATCAATCGGGTTTTTCTCGTCTTCATTTTCAGATAGTACTGAGGTTTTTAAAGAGTCAAGCGAACCTGCCATATCATCAACCTGCAGCGCCAGTTTGCTGCTCAAAAGTGGCAGTCGCTCCATCCAGGCAGCAGCAGGGCTGTATAGCAGACTAACTCCATATCCTACAGCGCAGACAATGACGACAAGTACGATTAATGAGGAAAAAGGTTTTGGCAATTTCAGCCGAACTAAAAACCTGACAGCCGGGCTGGCAAACAATGCGATAAAAGCGGCGACTATAATTGGCAGCAATAAGCTTCGGGTAAAATAAAAGGTGTAAATCACTGCCAGCGCAGTCAGTATTTTGAGCGCAAGCTCTGCGCTCAAGCGACTACGTCTGGCGAGTGACGGCGGAGCAATCAAAATAACTCCAGATAAAGACAGGACAATGAACCTAAGTTAATAAGCGTAACCATTTTATCGCTCCAACGCCCCGCATTGTTTTCACCACGATACTATGACGAAATTGCATCAGCATACCCGCGCTAAAACTTAATGTTAAACCCGGAGCGGACCCAAGAAACTGCTTAGTGCGTTGCCCCGCCAGCCAAAGGTAAGCATGGCGAAGCTGCTGATGTTGTTCAAATGCCTCGTTACATTGTTGTATTTTAAGCCTGTCTTTTTTAGTCAGCAGATCGATCAGCATTATCACCTCCGGCAGTTTCAGTCGAGAATCGGAGAATCCCTTTAACCTGAGCTACAGTATTGCTAAAGCCAATCTGCTTCAGCGAATAACGCATATTTCGCAAACACCAATACAAAAAAGCAAGCTGGAATAAAAGTAACACACCAGCAGTGAGCGGCACAGATGAAGTAGCTTGCAATAGCAAGTAGCCCGCAAACACCAATATCGAGCCCCATAACATGATGACTCCCGCGCCCAGTGCCACTAATAACCCCGCCGCAAGCATTAAGCCCCGGCGGGACAGCGCCATTTCAGCACTGGCAGTCTGCCTGGTAAGCTGAGTTTGTTGTTTGTATTGGTCGGCACTGAGGCTAAGCAATGAGGCTAGTTCAGTTAGCTGAGCCATTACTTTTTCTGGTAATGGCTCAGTAGCCGCTTGCTGCGGCTCCGTATCCTGCGGTCCAACCATAATCAGTTGCCGCGACGCAGCAGGGCGCTAACAAGCATGCCTGCAGCGAAAGCGATACCTGCTGCCGCTAACGGATTCTCCTGAGCAAATTGTTTACTGCGCTCATATGAGCCCTGCATTTGCATTTTCAGCTCTTCTTGCTTCTGGTCAATAGTAGCCTTGGAGCTTGCCGCAGTTCTGCGTAACGAGTCTTCTGCTGTGGCTGCTTTACCAGCCATCGTATCAACTGCTTGATGCGCTGCTTCTGACGCGCGTTCAGTTACAGGCGAGTTAGTTAACGGAGTCGCTTTAGAATTACCAGCTGCTTTACTACCAGTTTGAGTTGTTGCCATTGTAAACCTCCTGCTTATGTATAACGAAAATACAGCATGTGGACTTACACACCTGTATCACTATTTAAGACTAAACTATTACTACAATGCCTGTTGCAATGCCTATGCCAAAAATCATTAAATAAAAAATCATTTAAAGTCAGTAATTTGGAAATAGAATCGTGACGGGCCGAACAGGATTTTTTAACAGTATAGTGTAGAAGTTACCTGATAACAGTAAACATTACAGGCCCGATAATAAAAAAGCCAGAACAGAGTCTGGCTTTTATCTTGAAAAACTAATTACTTATCGTGATGCAGCCGCATATGCGGAAACAAAATAACGTCACGGATAGACGCAGCATCTGCCAGCAGCATCACTAAGCGATCGATACCGATGCCCTGCCCGGCTGTCGGCGGTAAACCGTGCTCCAGCGCTGTGACAAAGTCTTCATCATAAAACATGGCTTCGTCATCACCAGCATCCTTTTGAGCGACCTGCTCGCGAAAACGCTCAGCCTGGTCTTCAGCATCGTTTAACTCACTAAAACCATTGCCCAGTTCACGGCCACCAATAAAGAATTCAAAACGGTCGGTAATTTCCGGGTTATGATCGTTACGCCGGGCCAGCGGCGACACCTCAGCCGGGTATTCGGTAATAAAGGTTGGGTGACGCAGTTTGGTCTCGACCAGCTCGTCAAACACTTCCATTAAAATACGGCCATGGCCATAGTTGTCTTTAACCTGAATGCCTAATGATTTAGCCAGCTCTGCCACCGCTTCACGCGTGGCTAACTGCTCTTTTGTGACCGACGGGTTATAGTGCAAAATGGAGTCGGTTACTGACATGCGGGCAAAGGGTTTACCAAAGTCGAACACTTCGCCCTGATATGGCACTTCTGTACTGCCCAGCACATCCAGCGCTAAGCCACGGAACAGCTTTTCAGTTAAATCCATCAGGTCGTTGTAATCGGCATAGGCCCAGTAAAACTCCAGCATAGTAAATTCCGGGTTGTGCCGGGTAGACACCCCTTCGTTGCGGAAATTGCGGTTTAGCTCAAACACTTTTTCAAAACCACCAACCACTAAGCGTTTTAAATATAGCTCAGGCGCAATACGCAAAAACATCTGCATATCCAGTGCATTGTGGTGGGTTTCAAAGGGTCTTGCTGATGCGCCGCCAGGAATAGCCTGCAGCATCGGTGTTTCTACTTCTAAAAAGCCTTCGTCGTTAAAAAAGCGCCGGATATAAGCTACGGTTTTACTACGCACTAAAAAGGTTTTGCGTGACTGCTCATTAGAAATTAAATCAAGGTAGCGCTGCCGGTAGCGCGCTTCGTTATCGGTTAAACCGTGAAACTTATCCGGTAACGGCCGCAATGCTTTGGTTAATAAGCGTATATCACTTAACCATACCGTTAACTCGCCGGTCTGAGTTTTGAAAAGGTGGCCTGTAGCGCCAACAATATCGCCTAAATCCCACTTCTTAAATTGCTCGTTGTATACCCCTTCAGGCAAACTGTCACGGGCAACATACAATTGAATTTTACCGCCCATGTCAGCAACAGTGGTAAAGCTGGCTTTGCCCATAATACGCCGGGTCATTATCCGGCCGCCCAGGCTAACCGTAATTTTCTGCGCTTCCAGTTCTTCTTTGGTTAAATGATCGTACTTTGCAATCACTTCACTAGAGATACTGTCACGGCGAAAATCATTCGGAAACATAAAGCCGTCAGCACGAAGACCGGCAAGCTTCTGTTTTCGCTCAGCAATCAGTTTATTAACGTCCTGAATTTCTTCTTGTGGTTGCTGCTGGTCAGACATGGTGCGTTTCCTGATTGAGAGAGAAAGTTAAAATAAATATTACAGGCCAGCTTTTAGACTGGCTTCAATAAACTTGTCGAGATTACCATCGAGCACCGCCTGGGTGTTGCGGGTTTCGATGCCGGTACGTAAATCTTTAATTCGCGAATCATCCAGCACGTAGGAGCGGATTTGACTACCCCAGCCGATATCGGACTTGGTATCTTCCAGCGCCTGTTTTTCGGCATTCTGTTTTTGCAATTCAAACTCATACAGCTTGGCGCGTAGCTGCTTATAGGCGTTGTCGCGGTTTTTATGCTGCGAACGATCGTTCTGACATTGCACCACGATATTGGTTGGCAAGTGAGTGATCCGCACTGCAGAGTCAGTCCGGTTAACGTGCTGGCCACCGGCACCCGACGCCCGGTAGGTATCAATGCGTAAATCGGCCGGATTAATGTCAATTTCAATATCGTCATCAATTTCCGGCGCCACAAATACTGAGGCAAAAGAAGTATGGCGGCGATTGCCCGAGTCAAACGGACTTTTACGAACTAAGCGATGCACACCGGTTTCAGTACGCAGCCAACCATAGGCGTAGTCGCCGGAAAATTTAATGGTACAGCCTTTAATACCGGCGACATCGCCGTCGGTGACTTCATAAATTTCAGGTTTAAAGCCTTTATCATCGCCCCAGCGCAAATACATCCGCATTAACATGCTGGCCCAGTCCTGGGCTTCAGTGCCACCTGAACCCGCCTGAATGTCCAGATAACAATCGTTCTGATCATTTTTACCCGAGAACATCCGCCGAAATTCCAGCAAGGCCAGCTGCTTTTCCAGATCGGCTAATTCAACTTTGGCTTCTTCAAAGGTGTCTTCATCTTCGGCTTCTACCGCCAGTTCTACCAGGCCAGCCACATCTTCCAGACCCTGATCCAGCCGGTCAATAGTTCCCACCACTTGTTCAAGTGCCGAGCGCTCTTTACCCAATGCCTGCGCTTTCTCCGGATTATTCCAGACAGCAGAGTCTTCCAGTTCGCGTGAAACTTCTTCTAAACGCTCTTTTCTGCCATCGTAGTCAAAGATACCCCCGAAGCACATCAGTGCGTTCAGTCAGATCTTTAATGCTATTGTTCACCGGATTCACTTCAAACATGGATTGCCCTGGGTCTTAAAACGATCAAAAAATTGTTGCGGATTATAGCAAAGATATGGCTGGCAGTGCAGCCATCTATTGACGATTTTTAATAAATGGCGGGGAGCGCCTTTAGTTCAGCTCAGTGCGGTCATATGCCGCACAATAAGTTGTAAGTTTTGCTGTTCGCGGTATTCGTTAATATCCAGCTGAAAAGCCAGGTGCACTTTCTTCACGTTGACATCCGGCCAGGTTTTATTATCGGCATTAAACCAGATAGCATCAATCAGCAGTCCGTTTGCCCCTTGCAACATCAGTTTTAAATGCCGTTCGGCCAGCATTTTCTGGCTTACTAAGGCAAATTCACCATCGAAAACCGGTTCAGGAAATGCCTGCCCCCAAGGTCCGGCATTTTGCAATAACCGGGCAAAATTGAGATCAAAGCACTCCGCCTCAAGCTCACCGTCACTGTATATTACGGCGGTCAGCTGCTCAGCCGTTAAATGTTTTTTGGCGGTTAAGCTTAGTGCCAGCTGAAAGGTTTCCAGGCGCTCGGCAGCGATGGTTAGCCCGGCTGCCATAGCATGGCCCCCAAATTTTTTAATTAGCCCCGGGTACTGGCTGGCAATTTCTTCCAGTAAATCTCGGATATGTAAGCCGGGTATTGATCGGGCCGAGCCTTTCAACTCGCCATTGTCGCCTTCAGCAAACACAATAGTGGGCCGGTGAAACTGCTCTTTAATCCGACCGGCTAAAATACCGATCACGCCCTGATGCCAGTCACTACGGTATAAACATAAACATTCCGGCAACGTAGTGCCGTCAAACGATAACTTGCTTAAAAAGGCTTGCGCCTCTAACTGCATGCTTTGTTCTATTGCCCGGCGTTCGACATTAAGCGCATCAAGCTCTGCAGCGTACTGCCGGGCTAAACCCAGCTCAGGTGCCAGCAGACAACTTATGCCCAGTGCCATATCATCCAGCCGGCCCGCCGCATTTAAACGCGGCGCCAGTGAAAAGCCAAAATCGCTGGCCGTCAGCTTCTGTGCCTTGCGGTTGGCAACATCAATCAGTGCCTGAATGCCAGGCCGGCATTTACCACTGCGAATTCGCATCAGGCCCTGATGCACTAAGATACGGTTGTTGGTATCGAGCGGCACCACATCGGCCACCGTTCCGAGCGCGACTAAATCCAGTAATTCGGCAATATTGGGTTCTGTCTGGCCGTTGTCAGTAAAATAGTGTTGTTCACGCAAACCAGCCCGCAGCGCCATCAGCAAATAAAATGCGACACCTACACCGGCCAATGCCTTACTGGGGAAGGAACAGCCGGGTTGATTGGGATTAACAATCGCATCGGCATTGGGTAAGGTGTTGCCAGCTAAGTGGTGGTCAGTCACTAAAACTTTTACACCCGCTTTTTTAGCCAATGCCACGCCTTCCACAGCCGAAATACCATTATCGACGGTAATGATTAATTCAGCGCCTTGCGCTACCACCAGCTCTGCCAGCTCCGGGGTCAGGCCATAACCATATTCAAAGCGGTTTGGCACCATATATTCCAGATATTTAAAACCAAAGGCTTTTAAACCTGCCATTAATACGGCAGTACTGGTGGCCCCATCAGCGTCAAAATCGCCAACAATGACAATATGTTGCTGCTGATGCAATGCAGTAATCAATAGCTGTACTGCCAGGTCTATCCCTTTTAAAGCACTGAAAGGCAATAACCCAGCCGCCCCCCGCTCCAGTTCATTGCTATGATTGATGCCGCGATTCTGGTACAACCGACGTAGTACAGGGTGTAGGTGTTCCGCGATAATCTGGTCGGTCATTGGCTCACGCCGGCTGATTTGTTTTAACTGCACACCTAATACCTGTATTATGTCACTTTTGTTGTCATAACTAAGTTTTGTCACTGGCTTTTCACCCGGCCTCTAAACCACGGCGTACCACTGGGGCTTACATTGCTTCAAGCTGTTTTAACAGACTTTCAGCCGGCTGATAACCGGGAATTATCCGACCACTTGCCAACACTAAGGCCGGGGTACCATTGATACCAAAAGACTGACCCAGCTCATAATGCCGTTTCACCGGGTTTTCACACATCGCCGGAGGGTTACGCTTGCCATCTTTGGCTAAATCCATGGCTTTTTGCTGATTACGCGAACACCACAGATGTTGCATTTCCAATGCCGTTTTACTGTTTAAGCCGCCTCTGGGGAAGGCCAGATAACGGACAGTAATGCCGGCCTTGTTGTAATCTTTCATTTCGTTGTGCAGCTTTTGACAAAAACCACAGGTTGGGTCAGTAAAGGCATACACAATATGTTGCTCATTCTCCGCTTTATACTCAATGTAGCTGTCAGCCAAAGCCGGTATTTGCTTGTTAACATAACTACGCATCTGTACATCGTTTACCAGCTCAGATTGTTGTAGGTCGAAGACATTACCCTCAATAAAAAAGCGGCCATCGGTACTGGTAAAAAACAAGCCTCGCTGGGTAAACACCTGTAACAAGCCCGGCATCGGGCTGTTGGCAACCGCATTTACCTGCAAGCCAAGCGGCGCAAGACTGTTGGAGATATCACTGAGCTCTGGCGCTTCACTTTTCTGTTGCGCCAGCACACCGGCACTTAAACTCACACTTAAACTAAATACACCCAGAGTAAGGGTACCTGATAACCAGTTTTTCATAAACCTTCCTAATTAATGTAGCGGATAAACCCTAGCCACGCGGATGATGTAGCTGATGCAGTTGCTGCAAACGAGCCTGAGCAACATGGGTATAAATTTGGGTTGTGGATAAATCACTATGCCCCAGTAGCATTTGTACGACTCGTAAATCGGCACCGTGGTTCAACAAATGGGTGGCGAAAGCATGGCGCAGCGTATGCGGTGACAGCTCTGCCTGAATACCCGCTACTTTGGCATAAAACTTAATCCGGTGCCAGAACGTTTGGCGGGTCATCTGGCTACCACGGCTGCTGGTAAACACTAAATTACTGTCGCCTTTCACTAAATCAGTACGGGCATGATGCAAATAACGACTAAGCCAATCCTGGGCGTCTTCACCCATCGGCACTAACCGCTCTTTACTGCCTTTGCCAAGCACCCGCAATACGCCCTGATTAATACTCACCTGCTGCAAAGTCAGACTTGTTAATTCAGTAACCCTTAAGCCGCACGCATACAGCAGTTCCAGCATGGCTTTATCGCGAAACTGAATAAGTTCATTACAGTCAGGCGCTTGCAGCAACGCCTCAACATCTTGCTCAGATAAGGTTTTAGGCAAACTACGTCCAATTTTAGGATTAACCAGTTCTGTTACCGGATTAACGTCGCAGCGCCCGGCCTTATGATAATGTCGGTAAAACCGTCGCAAGCTGCTGAGCATTCTGGAGCCACTACGTGGACTCAGTTGTTGCTGATAACGAATAGCCAGAAACTGATTAATCAGCTGGCTGTCTGCCGTTAAAAAGTGTTGCTGCTGCGTTGCCAGGTAACGGCCGAACAAGGTCAAATCACTGCCATAGGCACTTAACGTATGCGGGCTGACATCTTTCTCTAACCAGAGCTGATCCAGAAATTGTTGAATCAATGCCTGCTCGGCAGGGGCCAGGGCTGGTGGTTGTTCCGGGTTCATGATTTATTGCCTGAGTGGCGATACTGCTGCATCCTATATTAGCCGATCACACTCATTGGGCATAGCCCCGGTTTTATTCCGGAGCAACGACCCGTTACCCCCGCTGCATCATGTTATCAGCGTCATCATCACCTCTGCTGCATGTCTGATGTGGGTTCTGCTAACAGCTTCTGCTACAATACGCCGCAGAACTTGCAGGCGGAACTTCGATGAAAATAGGCTTATTTTACGGCTCAACCACATGCTATACCGAAATGGTGGCAGAAAAAATTCAGGCACTGATCGGCGCTGATGTGGTCGATTTGCATAATATTAAAACCGTGTCACTGAGCAGAATGGCTGATTATCAGTTACTGATACTTGGCCTATCCACCTGGGATTTTGGTGAAATCCAGGAAGACTGGGAAGCACATTGGGATGAGATCAGTCATATAGACTTAACCGGTAAAACCGTCGCTATATATGGTATGGGCGATCAGCTGGGTTACGCAGAGTGGTTTATTGATGCTGTAGGTATGCTGCATGACGCTATCGCCCCACAGCAACCCGATCGGATTGGCTTCTGGCCCACCGCCGGCTACGATTTTATCGCCTCTAAAGCACTAACGGACGACGGACAGTTGTTTTACGGTCTGGCGCTGGATGATGAAAACCAATACGAACAAACTGACGAGCGGCTAAATATTTGGGTAAGCCAGATATTAACCGAAATAGCCGAGCGGCTTTAATCAAATGCATTTGGCCGGGCGTCTTTAACAGAGTGTCATTAGAACTTCAGATAAAAATCCCGTAACAGGCTTCGGTATTGTTCGCTGTAACAGCCGGTGGGTTCGTGAATAATCAATTGTTGCTGCGCCGGCGTGCATGCCTCCCTTTGCCACTGCATCAGGCGGCGCAGGGGCAGGTTATCAGAGCGGCTAAACACCACACAGCTTGCGCTGAGAAACCAGCCCTGCTCCAGCGCTATCCGGCTGAATGTTTCAGCACCGGTATCAGGCAATATCAGCGCAAAGCTTCCCCCTGGTGCCAGTAGCGCTGCGGCTTTGGCCAGCAATAAAGGCATCGGCAAGCTGTCGGTATGCCGGGCCTGGTTACGCTGGCTATCTGGACTTAGCAAGGCATTGTCAAAAAAAGGCGGGTTAGACACAATTAAAGCGTAACGTTCAGCTGGCTGATAGGTTAGAATATCGCCTCTTAAAAGTTGCAAGCGACTGGCAAAGGGGCTTTGGTCAAAATTGTGCTTAGCCTGGCCGGCGGCATCGGCATCAAGTTCAATCGCATGAATGTTTGCTGCAGGAGCGCGTTGTGCCAGCATTAAACTGATTAAGCCACTACCGGTACCAATGTCTAACACTGTACTGGCGGCAGCAGTCACTGCAGAGTCTGTTGTGCTGAATATAGCTGGCAGACGGGCCCAGGCTCCCAGTAGTAGACCGTCAGTACCGACTTTCATCGCGCACTGATCATGGCCCACAAAAAATTGTTTACACTTAAAACCAGCTGACATCTTCACCTCTGGCGACAGTTTACTGAGTGCTTAGCGGGTTTGTCATCTGAATAATGCCATTTCAAGGAATACCTTTATGAGCTTTGCCGATTTTCAATTCGACGACTCTATTAACCAGGCACTGGACCAGGCTGGTTTTACCGAGCCTACTCTTATTCAGCAACTGGCCATTCCGCCAGCACTGGATGGTCGGGATGTGCTGGCCAGCGCGCCTACCGGCACCGGAAAAACTCTGGCTTTTGTGTTGCCGGCTATACAGTACCTGCTGGATTTCCCGCGGCGCGACCCAGGCTTCTGCCGGGTACTAGTAATGACGCCCACCCGCGAATTGGCATTTCAGGTATATGAAGAATTTAAACAGCTGGCGCAGTACACCAAGCTTAACGTTGGGGTTATTACCGGCGGCATTAATTACGGTAGCCATAAAGACACGCTGGAAAAAAATAACGACATTCTGGTTGCCACGCCGGGTCGCTTAACCGAGTACCTGGATGAAGAGAGCTTTCAGGCTGATGAAGTGGAAGTACTGATCCTGGATGAAGCCGATCGGATGCTCGACATGGGCTTTATTGGTGAAATGAACCGGATAGTGCTGGAAGCCCGGCGCCGACGCCAGACCTTTTTATTCTCGGCCACGCTGGAGGGGTTAAACCTGGAACGGTTTGCCGAGCGGGCTTTAAAAGAGCCGGAACTGATTGAAGCTGTACCATCACGCAAAGAAAAAGCAAAAATTCTGCAGTGGTTGCATCTGGCTGATGACAACGTGCATAAGCTGGCATTGCTAACCCATATTCTCAAGCAGCAAGATGTCACCAAAGCTATTGTGTTTGTCAAAACCCGCGAGCGACTGGCCAGCTTAACCGGCCAGCTGGAAAGCGCCGGCATTAAATGCTGCTGGCTGCAAGGCGAAATGCCGCAGGATAAGCGCTTGCAGGCAGTCCAGCGTTTCAGCCAGGGCCAGGTTCCGGTGCTCATTGCCACCGATATTGCAGCACGCGGTCTGGATATTGATGATATTAGCCATGTTGTTAACTACGACATGCCACGCGGTGCCGACACCTATGTTCACCGTATTGGCCGCACCGGCCGTGCGGGCAAAAAAGGCACTGCTATCTCGCTGGTGGAAGCGCATGATATGGCAATGGTCGCCAAAGTGGAGCGCTATACTGAACAAAAATTGAAACGGCGGGTGATTGATAGCCTGCGGCCAAAACATAAAGAAGCCAAAATTGGCACAAAAAAGAAAAAGCCCGGTAAGTTAGCAGCCAAAAAACTGGCAAAGAAAACCGTAAAAAAATAACCGTTTTACCGATTGGAGCTGCTGCAAACTGGTGATTTTTACCCCAGTTTGCTGCATTTTTTGCCAAAGCATGCTATCAATAGCCATAAATTAGGAATAATTTATTACTACAGGGCATTGAACCATGAATAAACGCCAATTTTTGCAATCCAGCGCGCTGGCCCTCACTGCTTTACCCCTCGGACTACTCCCTCTTAGTAGCTGCGCTGCAATAAGCAACACGGCAACCGCAGCTAATGCTGGTATTGTTCTGCCCAAAATGCTCAACCCCGGCGATACTGTGGCACTGGTCAGCCCGTCAAAAGCAACAGATGAACGGCTTGATGTGCAAATAGCCACTGAAGTGCTGCAGGCACTTGGCTTTAAGGTAAAGCTGGGCCAGCACCTTGAAAACCGCCGCGGCCATCTGGCCGGTACTGATCTGGAACGGGCTGCTGATATCAATGCCATGTTTGCTGACACCAGCGTCAACGCCATTATTTGTTTACGAGGTGGCTCTGGCGCTGCAAGGTTGCTACCACTACTCGACTACCCGCTCATTAAACG
Organism: Arsukibacterium sp. UBA3155; assembly: GCA_002364615.1. GTDB lineage: Bacteria > Pseudomonadota > Gammaproteobacteria > Enterobacterales > Alteromonadaceae > Alishewanella. Next base: position 299,890 of record DEYP01000025.1, read on the forward strand.
CAACCCGAAAGTGCTGCTCGGCTACTCTGACATTACTGCCTTGCACAATGCGATTAATGCCCAGACCGGGCTGGTGACCTTTCATGGTCCGAATGGCACCGGAAGTTGGAACAGCTTTAACGCCGAACAATTTCAGCGGGTATTTTTTCAGCGTGAACAGATGCGCTATCAAAATGAGCTGAATGCCAAAGATGAACTGGTACCGCGCCAGAATCGGATAGAAACGATTACCGGCGGCAAAGTTCAGGGGCAGTTAATGGGCGGCAACTTAACAGTATTAACGGCGTTAGCAGGCTCACCTTACTTACCTGACTTCACCGATAAGATTTTATTTCTGGAAGATGTAGAAGAAGCACCCTACCGCATTGACCGTATGCTCAGTACCTTAAAACTGATGGGTGCGCTGGATAAAATTGCCGGCTTTATTTTTGGTGAGTGCACTGCCTGCAGGCCAGGCGGCGGCTTTGGCTGGCTAACCATGGATCAGATATTCGACGACCATATTAAGCCGCTGAATATACCCGCCTATCGCGGCGCAATGATTGGTCATATCAGTAAACAATTTATTGTGCCGCATGGCGCTCCGGTGGAAATGGATGCGGACACCGGCACCTTCCGGATGCTGAACAGCGTGTTCCAGGGTTAATATGTAATCTGAGGCAGAGTGCGGATTACTCTAAGACGACCGTTGAAGCCCTGTACGGGCGGATAAATTCGTAGGGAACGAATTTAAACTGCCTTGCTGGCCCGTAGGGTAAACTTCAAGGATGAAGTTTATAAACGAGCCTACAGGGATGTATTTACGGCGTGTCGTCGTGAGTCATGGGTACGCTCCCGGGTTTAAGCGACTAAGCTGGAAATCCCGCTGTGCTCGCCACAGCAACTCGCAAGCCATCCCTGGCTTGCTCAAACACTCTGTGGCTGTGCATCGGGACACCAGCTCAGTCCGCTAAGTTTATCCGTAAAATAATTTACCGCTCCCAGTACGCCTCTTCCAGGCTATCCTCGCGCTCCGGTAAGCCTTTTGATAATCGCGGGGCGTTCTGCACCAGAATTTCATAACTTACCCGGTTGGCATATTTACACAGCTGGGCAAAACTGGAATACGCCAGATACGGCATTTCATGCTTGCCTGATAACGGCTGTACCTGCTTATGAAAATGATTGGCGGCCATATCATGCAAAATAGCCGACAACGCGCCATCGCCTGCACCATTGGTATTTTTTATCCGCTCCGGGCCGCCCAGATAGGGATCGATATGCGAATACACTTTGAGTGGCTGCTCACAGTATTTGCGTAGCATCGGCCGGCTGAACTCATACTGGTTAAAATCGGCCAGGCTGGCCGACTTAATCGGGTTGCTGCTTTCCCGTTTTACGCTGTCATCAGTATGGCCGCATAAATACAGGCCCTCGGCACCGGCGGTGATCAGCACCATATCGGTATGGTCCAAAATAGCTTCCGCTGCTTTCAGCGGATCAGCAAAGCCGGTAAGCGCTTCGGCTTCCAGCTCGTTCATCGCCAGCACATTAACGTAATTTTTAATGGTACTGATAATTTGCTCGCGATTTTCCTCTACCAGATGACGGGTACCTAAGCTCATGACTACCGGAACATCATGCGCTTTGGCATCTTCCAGCGCCTTGTGCATGGCGCGCTGAATTGGCTGATTGGTTGCCCGAAGCGGATAAGCACTGACTACAAAAGCAGAAGCGGCGGCAATAATGTCAGTGGGAATATAATCCGGTTCCAGTTGGTCCATGTCGCTTGGGTCAATAACAAAGGTGCGTTCACCATCCGGGGTAATCATGGTAATGCCCCGGCCAATATCGCCGGCAACACCCTGCAAATGGTTCATATCCACTTTTGAGCTGGTGTGACAAACATAATGATAAGCGGGCGATCCCAGGGCAATATTGGCGGACATCACACCAAGCAATACTGATTTATCGTCGGCCAGCACGGAATAATTGTGGATGGTATTGCCGATAGTACCGCCGGCAAAATGATCGGATATTGCCTGCTTGCTAACCAACTCCTGATAAATCGCATTGGCCGTAGCATGCTCAACCAGGTTAGACAGTCCTTTTTGAATATCGTAACGATTCAAAAAATCATCAGTGACGCTGGCAACCACATCAACTATGGTTTGGTCCAGGCCTACAATATAGGTGTCCAGCTCAGGGCGCACTTCAAAGCTTGGTAATTGTGGCTTTGGCTGAGATACAGGGAAGTAATGTTTAATTTTACGCAGGCCGGGAAATTTCATGCTAAAGGCTCAACAACAGACAGGCTGACATTTTAGCAAAAATGTCAGCAAAGCCTAAGCGCCTTATGTCACCTTTGGACAATTATTCTGGTTGCTGGCGCAAAAATACCGGTTTATCTGCTGTTGAATCGTCGCGGCTATACCGGTAACCCCCCAGGTTAAAATCGTTAATAGCTTTAGCATCAGTGAGTTGCTGCTGAATAACGTAGCGCGCCATCAGTCCCCGGGCTTTTTTGGCAAAGAAGCTGATTATTTTATACTGGCCGTTTTTGTAGTCTTTAAATATTGGGGTAACTACTTTGGCCTGCAGTGCTTTGGGTTTAACCGCTTTAAAATATTCCTGCGATGCCAGATTAAGCAGCACATTAGTATTAAGCTCAGTCAGCTGACTATTCAGGTTGTCAGTAATCTGCCGCTGCCAGAATGCATATAAATCTTTGCCCGCGCCATTTGCTAGTTTGGTGCCCATTTCAAGCCGATAAGGCAGCATAAGGTCGAGCGGACGTAATACACCGTATAAACCACTTAAAATGCGCAAATGCTGCTGACTGAACTCGAGTTGTGACGTGGTTAAACTGGCGGCATCCAGGCCCTGATAAACATCGCCGTTAAACATAAACAACGCCGCTTTTGCCTCATTTTCGGTGTAATCTGGCTGCCACTCGCTAAAGCGGGCGGCATTTAAACCGGCCAGCTTGTCGCTGATATGCATCAGTGAGCTCAGTTCTGCCGGGCTAAGTTGCTTGCAAAGTGTTGCCAGCTCTGCTGCCTGTGGCAATAATGCCGGCTTAGTGGTCGCCAGTTTTAATGAAACGGGATTGGCATCAAGATCTTTTGCGGGGGATACAACCATCAACATAAATAACACCTGTAATACTTATTCGAAATAATAGCGGTTATTACGCGCCTCGCGCCGGGTTTGACCTGCTTTTGCTACAATAAAATCGATTTTTTACTTTTATAGCACCGGCTTTGTAAGATCATTTATATCCTGTGCTAAGGTGATCGGTAAACTGGGAAATGGCGACAACGGCGCCTGTTCGCGCCATGGCAATATAATAATTTAGCGGATCAGGTGCAACGATTATTCGGGAAACCCGATCACACCCCGGCATTTTTGTAGTAATATTCCTACATTTATTGCTTGAAAGCGTTATAAATCTTAAAATACTTTAAAAAAACGGTAATTAAACAATATGAGCGATTTATTAAGTCAACTTAAAGCGGTTACTACCGTGGTAGTAGATAGTGGAGATTTGGGTGCGATAGAGCAATTCCGGCCCGTTGATGCCACCACTAACCCGTCACTCTTGCTAAACGCGAGTCAGCTCGATTTTGCTAAACCCATGCTGTCAGCTGCTATCCGTTATGCTAAAACTCATGCCGATGACAACGCTGCCATACTTGAATTGGCCTGCGACAAATTTGCCGTGGATGTCGGCACCGCCATTAGTAAGCTGGTTCCTGGCCGGGTATCGACAGAGGTGGACGCACGTTTATCGTTTGATACCGAGGCTACGGTGGCCAAGGCGCTACAACTGGTAGAATTGTATCAGCAAAATGGCGTCAGCTCCGATCGTATTCTGATTAAAGTCGCCTCAACCTGGGAAGGTATTCAGGCCGCCCGTCAGCTGGAGCAGCAAGGTATTCAGTGTAACCTTACTTTACTATTCCACATGGCACAGGCCCGGGCCTGTGCTGAGGCAGGTGCGTATCTTATTTCACCGTTTGTCGGCCGCATTCTCGATTGGTACAAAGCGAATACCAAACAAGACTATACCGCCGATACCGATCCTGGTGTGCTGTCGGTGCGTGATATTTATCATTTTTACAAAGAACATGGCTACCCAACGGTGGTGATGGGCGCCAGCTTCCGCAATACCGGTGAAGTACTGGCATTAGCAGGTTGTGATCGCTTAACCATTAGTCCGGGGTTGCTGGATGAACTAAGTAAACAAACAGGCAGCCTGGATATAAAATTGCGCGATAGCGGCGCTAACACGCCCAAGCCAGCCGCTCTTACTGAAAGTGAGTTTCGCTGGCAGTTAAACGAAGATGCGATGGCAACAGAAAAGCTGGCTGAAGGTATTCGCAAGTTCGCCGTCGACCAACGTAAGCTGGAACAGCTAATTGCCAGCCAGGTATAAACCCGGTCAGGGTCAATAAAGAATGGATGCAGCACAGGAGCAGCTTATGTCGGACAGTATAACCCAAGAGCCCGGTAAGATTAATAAGCTAAGTCAGCTTGCCAGGCTGACAAAAGGTGGCCATTTACGCGACGCGTTTAAAACCGATCCGAAGCGGGCAGCACGCTACACCACCAGTGCCTGTGGTATTACTCTGGATTATGCCAAAAATCTGATTGATGAAACCAGTTGGCAAGCGCTGCAGCAACTGGCAACCGACAGCAGTATTAGTAAGCTGCGTCAGCAAATGCAGCACGGTGACGATATTAATAATACCGAGCAGCGAGCGGTATGGCATTGCCGTTTGCGTCAGCAAGATGTAACGGCATTAACCCTGAATGGCGAAGATATTGGCCAGCAAATTACCGAATGCCGCGCCAGAATGGCCGCGCTGGTCGATACGCTGCACCAGCAACAGTATCTTGGTTATCAGGGTAATCCGATTACCGATCTTATCTGGGTCGGCATTGGAGGCTCGCTACTGGGTCCGCAAATGGCAGTTGAAGCGCTAACCCCCTATCACTGCAGCCCGGTGAATTTGCATTTTGCCGGCAATATTGATGGCGCCGTGGTAAGCGATATTCTGGCGGGGCTAAATCCTGCTACCACTTTGGTGGTGGTGGCATCGAAATCATTCGGCACAGAAGAAACCAAGCAAAACGCCCTGGCTATCCGCCAGTGGTTTACCGAGCATGGTGCTGACAAAAAGGCCATCGCCCATCACTTCTGGGCCGCCTCATCAAATATTACTGCTGCCGCTGAATTTGGTATCGAACAGAAAAATATTCTGCCAATGTGGGACTGGGTCGGTGGCCGTTACTCCCTCTGGTCAGCGATCGGTCTGCCGGTTGCGCTGATGATTGGCAATCAGCAGTTTAAGCAGCTGCTGGCCGGCGCCGAAGCAATGGATAAGCATTTTTTTAATAGCCCGTTTGAGCAGAATATGCCGGTTATTATGGCATTACTGGGTGTCTGGTACATTAACGGCCATGACTGCCAGGCTCAGGCGCTGTTGCCATACAGCCATTATTTACGCTTGTTGCCTTCTTATGTGCAGCAGCTGGATATGGAAAGTAATGGTAAAGGCGTGGATCGCCATGGCAAAGCACTGCCTTATGCCAGCGCACCGGTGATCTGGGGCGATGCCGGCACCAATGGCCAGCATGCCTATCATCAGTTGCTACACCAGAGTGCCCTGGCAGTACCGGCCGATTTTATTCTGCCGTTAAAGGTTAAGCACCCGCTTTCTGACCAGCATAGCCGGCTGGCTGCCCATTGTTTTGCCCAAACGCAGGCCTTAATGCAGGGTAAAACGCTGGAAGAGGCGATGAGCGAGTGTCTGGCGCAGGGCATGAGCGAGCAGGAAGCCAGCGCACTGGCGCCGCATAAAGTATCGCCAGGTAATAAACCCAGCAATACCTTATTACTGCCGGAGTTGTCGCCTTACTATTTAGGGGCATTAATCGCCTTATATGAACATAAGGTATTTTGCCAGGGTGCGATTTGGCAACTTAATAGCTTCGATCAGTGGGGTGTTGAGCTGGGTAAGCAGTTATCCGGCCCAATTTATCAGGCGCTTATCGGCAATACCAGTGACAACTTCGACAGCTCTACTGCGTCGTTAATTAAGCAGTTTATGGCCGCTCAGAACTAACTGAATTTTCAATGTAGTCTGGAATGATTCTCTACCGTTACCCAATTTCAATGGCGCTTTTAAGCGCCATTTTTTATGGCGGAAAACGACTGTTAAAAGCGACTTTTACAGACGACGCTTGGCCAATCACCGCTAGCTGGACTAACCTTTATTGGTAATTTTTTAATGTTGACTGCTTTGCGAACGGTCTTGGTTGTAATACATCCGACTTCTGGCGCGAGCGGGCAACCTGAACGGGAGGATTGTTTATCAGCACGCAACCGTCAGCTACAAAAAATCAGCATCATTTAAAGGCTAACGTCACTGATTTGCATGGCGCAAATGAGCATGAGGCACAAAAACCGCTGGTGTTAATTACCGGCGCCAACGGCAACATTGGTTCGGCGCTGGCACAGTGCCTGCGCCAGGATTATCAGGTAGTTGGATTGGATCAGGATAAAGCTGACGATATTGTCGTTGCTGACTTAACCTCGGCGGATTCATTAACGCTCGCCTTTAACGACATTCGCCAACGTTATGGCAATAACATTGCGGCGGTAATCCATCTGGCGGCTTACTTTGATTTTACCGGTGAAAAGTCACCACTGTATGATGAAGTCAATGTGAAAGGGACTGACAAACTGCTGAGTGCGCTGGCAGATTTTGACGTGGAACGGTTTATTTACTCCGGTACTATGCTGGTACATAAACCGGTTTCACCCGGCGAAGTGATCAGCGAAAAATCGCCAATAGCGCCGAAGTGGGCTTATCCAGAATCAAAAGCAGCTACTGAACAGGTTATTCGACAGCATCGTAACGGTATTCCCTGCACCTTTTTACATCTGGCCGGTATTTATAACGAAAGCAATGCAGTCCCCACTTTAAGCCACCAAATGGCCAGGATCTACGAGCGGGACTTAAAGTCGCACCTCTATGCAGGGGATCTGGACGCGGGCCAGTCCTTTATTCATCAGGACGATATGACAGCGTTATTTAAACGCTGTGTTGAGCGGCGCAATGACCTGCCAGACGACTGCACTATTCTGGCCGGTGAGCCGGACACCTTAAGCTATAGCGAACTGCAGGATAAGCTGGGTAAGTTAATTCATGGCGAACAGCACTGGCGCACCATTAGTTTACCGCAACCTATTGCCAAAGCAGGTGCCTGGCTGCAGCTTAAAGCAGAACCCGTGGTGCCCGATGCCATTGACCATGGCGAGCCGCCGTTTATCCGCCCCTTTCTGATTGAGCTTGCTTCTGATCATTATGCGCTGGACATCAGTCAGGCCGACCATTTATTAGATTGGCAACCAAAACACTGCATTGCCGACATGTTACCCAACATGGTGAAGCAGCTGAAAAAAGATCCGATCAGCTGGTATCAGGATAATGGTATCCGGCCACCTGATTGGCTAAAGGAGGCAAACGAGCTTACCAATAACCCCGAAAAACTGCGAAAACGTCATGAAAACTGGTATCGACAGGAATACCAGCGCAACATCTGGGGCCCCCTGTTCAACATGGCCCTGGGCTGCTGGTTAATCGCCTCTATTCCTCGTCTGGTTTATCAAAACCAGGCCATGCTGGTCAGCGACATGTTATCTGGCGCCGCAATTATCGTGCTGGCATTTTTATCGCTGTCCTGGCGCTTACCCGCAGCACGCTGGGCCACTGCGGCCGTTGGCTGCTGGCTGCTCGTTGCGCCCTTGCTATTCTGGACGCCCGAACCTGCCATTTACCTGAACAGTACCATCATTGGTTGTCTGGTGATCGCCTTCTCTGTGCTATTACGCCCGGCACCCGGAGTATCACCACTGGCCGCGATGACCGGGCCGGATATTCCCCCGGGTTGGTCTTATTCGCCCTCTACCTGGTTTCAAAGACTGCCTATTATTATTCTGGCGTTTATTGGTTTTTTTATTTCTGCTTACATGGCGGCATACCAATTAGGCCATATTGATGCCATCTGGGAGCCCTTTTTTAACGGTGCCATTGCCGCTGATGGCAAAAATGGCACGGCGGAAATTATTACCTCGTCGGTATCTGAAGCCTGGCCTGTGCCAGACGCTGGCGCCGGGGCACTGGTGTACCTGCTTGAAATTCTGGTTGGGGTTGCCGGTTCCCGTGCTCGCTGGCGGACCATGCCCTGGCTGGTTATCCTGTTTGGTATTCTGATTGTACCAATGGGGGTGATCTCCATTACCTTTATCATTATCCAGCCGATTATCCTTAGCACCTGGTGCACCCTGTGCCTGTTTGCAGCAACCGCCATGCTATTACAAATTCCGTTTTCACTGGATGAATTAATTGCCACCTGTCAGTTTCTTAAACGGCGCAAACAGCAGGGTCAGTCGGTACTGCGGGTATTTTTCACCGGTGATACCGATGAGGATGATGGCCGCCGCCAGCAAGATAGCTTTGAACAATCGCCATTGCAGATCATAAAAGCGGCTTTTAGTGGCGGCGTACGCCTGTGCCCGTGGTTAGTGGTCTGCATCCTGGTTGGCGCCCTGCTTATGTTCAGTCGTCTGTTGCTGGGGGTAGATGGCACCATGGCTAATGCCCATCACTTACTCGGCGCATTGGTGATCACCATCTCGGTTATCGCGTGGGCTGAAAGCGGACGGGCTCTGCGCTTTATTAATCTGTTGCTGGCGCTGGCACTACTTATTTGCGCTATTGTCATCAGCTCCAGTACGCTGGTCATGCTCGCCACCCTGCTAGCCGCCGCCGTGATAATGGTAGCGAGTATTCCCAAAGGCCCGGTTAGCAGTGAGTATGGTAAATGGTCAAAACTGGTGGTATGAAAAATAGTCACGGCTGACTGACGCTGTCAGCCCTTTTTTGAACTCATTAGCGTTATGTTCGTCCTAAAGCAAAGGACTTACAAATTGGCCTTGCAGCAGTAACATGCATTGTCACAACCCGGTATTTTTTCGACCGACGGAGGACACTGAAATGGTTGAACAATTAACCAAAAATACGGTTACTGAATTAGCGAAAATCAACGAGCCTGTGTGTATTTCATTATATATGCCGACACACCCGGCCTTCCCGCAACGAAATGAAAACCCTGTTGTATTTAAAAATCTGTTGCGTGATTTGCGCCAGCAGTTGATTTCAGAACATCCTGATGCTGACCACGATACCTTGCTTGAGCCTTTTGAGCAGCTACAAGAGGACGAGGAATTCTGGACTCATCAACAAAACGGGTTGGCGGTGATTGGCGGTGCCGACTTTTTTAAAGTGCTCAGGTTACCGCAGGCAGTTTCAACCCGGACGTTCATCTGTAGTCACCCCTATCTGACACCACTGATCAGGATCACCCAGGCCGCAGACAATTATCAGGTGCTTTGTCTCACCCGCGATACGATCAACTTGTTTGAAGGTAATCGCGACAGTCTGACTGAAATAAGCCTGCACCCGGATGTACCTAAAACTAAAGAAGAGGCGCTTGGCAGCGAGCTGACGCCGGGCGATCAGACCGGCTTTCAACAGGGTTTTGGAGCCGCGGGTCAGCGCGGTGATCCTTATGCTCATGAGTCGGGTGGCAACGACAAACAAGCTGAAATTGACATTGACCGCGAGCGTTACTTCCGGGCGGTTGATAAAGCCGTCCTTGAACATCATTCGCGTCCGTCTTCACTGCCACTTATCCTTGCCGCGCTACCCGAAAATCAGGCATTCTTTCGTGAGGTCACTCATAACCCTTTCCTGCAAGAGCAGGGGGTGAACCCGGATTTAAGTAATCTGGATACTGACAAGCTGCAACAGGCATGCTGGCAGCTGATGTCGAGTCATTTTAACGAGCAAATTGAAGAGATGGTGCAGCAATTTAAGGAATCAGAACATCAGGGGCTTGCCTCAGACAAGCTGGCAGACATTGAACAAGCCGCTGAGACCGGCCGGGTGGCAACCTTACTGGTCGAAGCTGACCGGCTTAATGTAGCCAAAATAGATAAATACGACGCCAGCAATGAGCACCCGGATATGCTGGAAGAACTGGTGCTAACCGTTATTCAACACGGCGGCGATATTATGGTAATGCCGCCACAACGCCTGTCCACTAAAACAGGTGCAGCGGCCGTTTATCGGTTTTGACCAGCCAAGGTCGTGTTAGCTGAGAACGTGTGGCGGTATCTTCTATAAATCAGCGAAGTTGGTGAAACAGAAGATACCGCTGCCACTTTACTTCAATACCGCTATTTTTATTTAAACAGCACCATTGATCCCCCCTGTTAAGTCCCTTAGACTTCTGAACATCTATTTGCCAGCGCTACGCTGGCAGCTTGCCGGAGGTAACGCCTTGCAACCTTTACCCAAACTTAATTTACGCGACAAGGTCAGTGCACAAGAGTGGCAGCTGCGGCTGGATTTAGCCGCCTGCTACCGGCTGGTTGAGCATCATCGCTGGGGCGATTTAATTTATACCCACTTATCGGCGCGACTGCCGGGTACTGAACATTATCTGGTGAATGCCTTTGGCCTGACCTTTGACGAAGTCACCGCCTCTAACCTGGTGAAAGTCGATTTAGACGGCAATATTCTGGACGATACACCATTTAAGATTAACCCGGCTGGCTTTACCATTCACAGCGCTATTCATGAAGTGCGCTCCGATGCGCATTGCGTTATTCACCTGCATACCAAAGAAACCATAGCGGTGGCGACCCAGCAGCAAGGCTTGCTGCCGCTCAGTCAGTACGCCATGTTCTCGTTAGGCTCCCTGGCTTATCATCAGTACGAAGGCTTAGCGGTGAACCAGGATGAAAAAGCCCGCTTGCAGGCCGATTTAGGCCAGCATAACCATATGCTACTGGTCAATCATGGTGGCCTGACAGTAGGCCCAACAGTGGGCGATGCCTTTATGCGCTTTTACGATTTACAACGCGCCTGTGAAATTCAGCTGGCGCTGCAGGCCAGTGGCCAGCCGGTAATACCGGTACCCCAACCGATAGTCGATAATATTAGTCAGCAAGCCAAAGTGGTGCACAGCGGCAGCACTGGTGGCCAGTTAGCCTGGCCGGCAATGCTGCGTAAAGCCTACCGGCTTGACCCCGGTTTTGCTCAGTAACCGTTGCAAACCTAACAGGAGTTACGATGAAAGTTACCCGCGTAGAAGTCTTTGATATTTTTTGCCCGGATCGCCCGGCCTGGACCCCGGTATTTGTGCGTATTCATACCGATGAAGGCATTAGCGGTGTCGGTGAAGCCGGCCTGGCGTACGATTTAGGCCACAGTGCAGCGGCAGCGATGATAAAAGAAATGGCCGAAGCCTTTTTAATTGGCCATGACCCGTTTCAAACCGAAAAGCTCTGGTCGCGCATGCTGCGCGAAAGCTTCTGGGGCCTGGGCGGCGGCCCGGTTATCTACTCAGCCATGAGCGCCATTGATACCGCGTTGTGGGATATTAAAGGTAAAGCACTTAATTTACCGGTATATCAGCTGCTGGGCGGTAAGGTAAACGACAAGCTGCGTACTTACGCCTCACAACTGCAGTTTGACTGGGGCCCGGAATTCAAAGCGCTGGTGCACCCCGAGCAGTACGCTGAAGCGGCGTTAAAAGCCATGGCTGAAGGCTATGACGCGGTAAAAGTTGACCCTATTCAGTACGACAAAAACGGCAACACTTACTACGACCGTACTAATATTATCTCCCGTACTGAAATGAAACTGTACCGGGCCAGAATGCAGGCTATCCGCGATGCCGTGGGTGACGAAGTCGACATTATTTTTGAATGCCACAGCCTGCCAGGTGCAACCTCGGCGATTCAGATTGGTGAAATTGCCAAAGAATTCGACTGTATGTTTTTTGAAGAGCCGGTGAATTACCTGAACCACTCTTTACATGCCAAGGTAGCGGATAAAGTGGCGGTGCCTATTGCCGGTGGCGAGCGGCTTTATAACCGCTGGGGTGTGCGGCCTTATCTGGAAGATCAGAGCATTGACGTACTGCAGCCGGATATCGGCCTGTGTGGCGGCTTTACCGAAACCAAAAAAGTGTGTGATTACGCCGATATTTTTGATGTGCGTATTCAGGCCCATGTCTGCGGCGGCCCGGTAGCCACTGCTGCCGCGCTGCATCTGGAAACCGCGATACCCAACTTTTTAATCCATGAGCACCATACTTATGCCATTAAAAAGTGGAACCGCGAACTCTGTATTCAGGATCCGCAGCCGGTAAATGGCTTTTTTCAGGTTTCAGAAGCCCCCGGTATTGGTATTGAGCTGAATGACGAGATAGTAATGCGCTCACAGCGGGTTGAGATCAAAGGGTAAAATCAAGAGTGATGAAACAGCCAGCAATGGCTGTTTCATCACCTGAAAAAGAGTTAGCCGGATAGTGGCAAAAAACTAAACCGGCTCTTAAAGTTTGAAAATAATATCTAAGCATCCATATACTTAACAACCTCTTTATTCTTGAAGAGGTAAAATATGAGAACAAACAAGATTACAAGCACCATACAAGCCATCGCCACCAGCCCTTCCAAGCCATACTTATATTCTGCAATTAGAGTAGGCAAACAACTCAGTAAGAATGCTGTTAAAAAACATAGCCGAGAGAAACTAGCTTTTAAAAGAAGCATAACTGAGGATATCATAGCGAAAATAGAACTCAGCAAGTAAAAAACTACAAGCCCCCCTTCATAATCTGAAGTAGATGAAATCAAACTCACCAGTGCAAAAAGAGGAGCAATAAACCCAACGCTAATAATTAGCAATAACAAATTTGGTGCGCTTTTAATCCGTTGCAAAATACTCATATTATCAAAACCAACCTATTGCTTCGAAAGTTGCTTGAGCACTAACTTTAAAACCCAATGAACGACTGGGATTGGTCAGGCCATTTGTAAAACTCGGCTCATTTGAAAAACTATCATTCTAAGGGTCAGTCCTTGCATCCTTAGGGTCAGGCCTTGAATTTTGCCACTAACTTGCTAATGCATCCTTAGGGTCAGGCCTTGAATTTTGCCACTAACTTGCTAACATCCTTAGTGCATCCTTAGGGTCAGGCCTTGAATTTTGCCACTAACTTGCTAATGCATCCTTAGGGTCAGGCCTTGAATTTTGCCACTAACTTGCTAACAGCATCCTTAGGGTCAGGCCTTGAATTTTGCCACTAACTTGCTAACAGTGGATACATGGACCTTAAAATATTTTGCCAACTGCGTCATGCTAAATGCCCCGGACAGATGTGCAGCAAGTATTGCGTCATTGCGATTCGTATATTGTTGTTGATAGTTTTCCAGCGGCAAAGCGCTTGGTCGGCGCTGAGCCTGAGGAATATCAGTAGTCGCTTCAATACCGGGTAATTTCGCTAGCTGTTTTTTGGTAAAAGCTTCATCGCCAAGAAATACCTGATTGGTTAATTTTCCCCAGATACAGGTCTCGTCAGCCTGCTGGCAAAAGGTATCAAATGCTGCGGTAGCGTTAGCACTATCGCTGCTAAAGTGAGCCAGAACATCATTAACAACCAACCACTCAGGCGCGGGGTCTTTACCTATTGTGGCCTGATAGCTGCTCCAGTCATAATCAGCAAGCTGTTCAACCATTTCGGCACGTAATGGGTTTTGCAGCACATATCGCACCAGCGCTTTGTAATACACATCGGTATCCACCAAAATACTTTTAAACCTGCCCTGAAAAATATGTCCACAGCGTTGATAACGTCGATTCACATGCTGGGTATAAACACCGTTTAGTTGCTGCATGCCTGCCGACAGGTTTCCTTCAGGTGTTTCCACCAACAGGTGATAATGATTGGTCATCAGGCAGTAGGCGTGAATACGCCAGTTATGGCGCTGGCAGACCTTTCCCAGAATATCCAGAAACTGCTGATAGTCGACTTGCTCAAAGTAAATATTATGCCGACTGTTGCCTCTGGAGGTAACGTGATAAAAAGCGCCATCAAACTCCAGGCGAAGCGGTCTGGCCATCGTTGCATCCTGCAATTAACTTGTCGATTAGATGAAAATAGTTGAACCGCGTCTAAAGTCAAAATTCAAGGCCTGACCCCAGAGGTGCTTCAAGGCCTGACCCCAGAGGTGTTCTCACAACGGGTGGAGATTAAATAGCGGTATATTGCGGTTTAATCCCGGTTAAACCCATACCACACTCTGGCTGCGCCAGCACTTAATTGCTGCCAGCCAGTGCTGCTTAATCCAAGATTGGTCAGCAACTGATAATAGCGCAGCCATAGCTGCTGGTAACTGCCCTGCCATTGATTAATGGGGTCACATCAAAATTAGTCCTGTTTTAAGAAAGACTGTTTTATTTTTATCTGACCCCAAATTTCAGTTCGTCTAATTTATCGAAACAATACTATTTACCAATTTTCATTCCAATTAGCTTTGTAAACGGAATCATAACAAAAATAGTGAACAAAACCATGAATACGAGCAATAGTAGTTTCTCAAGCCAGTAAGCATGAACAGGATAAAATTCTAATAATAATAGTCTCAGCTCCCGGAATGTATAACTCAGCAATACTGCGATTAATAATATAATTAGATACTTACAAGTAACCTTGATTTTTATTGAGAGCAAGTGCATTGCCTATCCTTTTTCCACTTATCAATCGCCCACCCAGAAGCTTGATTTGCCAAACCGCCAGCAGTACCAGCCAACCCTCCTCTAACAAAAACGCCCACCTGAGCCTACCCAGATCACAACGCAGCCCGCCATACTTACCGCTTTGCTTTGGTTGGTAATCACCTCTGGCTTATGCAGTTGCGTCGTAATACGCAAGTCGCAACCCCATGGTACTCCCTCTCAAATACAGACTTTATTCTTTCTTTTGGTATTTATTTTCAAATTCCAACCACACCAGCATCGATATAAAAAACCCGACAGCAATTGTTATCGGAAGTCGCACTAAATAATCTGAAAACCAGGTAGTAAACTTCATATTCTCTATTACAAAACCCGTATCCTGCCAATATTGGAATGTAAAAATGATAATGCCACCAACCAAGCCTAACCAAACAATGCCTTTATAGAAAACGTAGTGCCAAAAGCCTTTTAATCGCTGACGATGCCACTTCTCAGTGCTCATGGAGAAATAATGCCTTTTGGAATTCAATCGACACCTCCAGCAGGTAGGTTGGTAGGTTTGCGCCCCCAAGGGGCCAGTTCATAGTTGCTCCAACCTCAACCCAAACATCCATATGAGTACAATAAAAAAAATTATTCCCAAGCATAAATTGAAGACTCTCCAACGGTTCATTTTCTACTCACCTAATTCGTTTATAGAACGACCAAGAGATTTACCATCTTTGTCGGAAAGTTCTTTGACTGATTGAATATGGCTACCATGATCAAAAAACTGAGTTGTCATTTAGTCCGTACCAGGCTCTGGCTGCGCCAGCACTGAGTTGCTGCCAGCCAGTGCGGCTTAGCCCCATATTGGTCAGTAACTGATAATATCGTTGCCACAGTTGCTGATAACTGCCCTGCCATAAACATAATGGAAAATTACTGGCCAGCATTAGCCGCTCTGCTGGCCACTCACTTAGCACGGCTGCCAGCACCTGCTGTTGCCAGGCCGGGTCGGCCTGACTGTAGCGACCTGCATTTAACAGCTCCCAACCAGACAGTTTCATCGCGACATTGGGCAGCGGTACCAACTGGCGCATGCCTGTTTGCCACTGAGAAAAATTATCAGGCTTTACTAAGCCAGCATGGTTAAGCACCAGCTTTAACTCAGGAAACTGCTGTGCCAGCTGCTGAATTCTTACCACGTTTTTTGCTTTGGCCAGGCTACACTGCACTTCCAGCACCATTTTATACTCGGCTAACGCACCTGCGATTTGCTCCAGCTGCGGCGCATGTAACCAGCGCTCATCGTCGCCTTCAAAAATATGCCGCACCCCGGCTGGCTGATAAGGTAACAGTGACTGTAAATTTGCCAGTACCTGTGGTAGCGCCAGACTACAGTCTAAAAAGGCTACGGCCTTATGGGGCAAGGTCAGGTGTTGCTTAGCCAGCCAGGCCAGTTCCCGCTCTGGCGCACGGTTATCAAAGCCTGCTTCAATATGCACCAGGCCAGCTAAGCGAAACGGCGGCATCAGCTCAAGCTTTTCGGCTGAGTAATCCTGCTGCAATAAGGCTTTATCCGGCCAGTGCCGTGGTTTTTCGCTTGTCAGCCACTGGTACTGGCCGGCACTTAGTTGCCACAAATGCAGATGCGGGTCGACGATTTCCATTGGCGCTATGCTCGTCATCAGACAATTCTCACTGGCACGTTCACTGGCAGGTATAGCCGCCGTCAATAACCTGCAGGCTGCCGGTAATAAAGCAGGCATTGTCGCTCGCCAGAAAGGCTACCAGCGCCGCCACTTCTTCTGGCTGACCTAAGCGACCCAGTGGCTGTTCTGCAGCTTCATCTGCTACTACCGCCGCTTTGTCAGCGCCACTGTTGGCACAGTAGCGATCAATTGCCTGATGAAATAATGGGGTTTCAATGGTACCCGGGCACACGGCATTCACCCGGATACTAAAACGGGCGTAATCCAGTGCGGTAGTTTTGGCCATAGAGGCCAGTGCGTGCTTGGTCAGGTTGTAGGCAAAAGAGTTTTTCTTGGCTATCAGGGCTTGATCGGAGGCGATTAGCACAATAGCACCACTGTGCTGGCTGCGCATTTGCGGCAGTACTGCCTGCACAGCGGCGTATGCTCCTTTGACATTAAGCGCAAACAAGGTATCCAGCGTGGCTTCATCAGTCGCTTCAATATCCGCGCTGATATGGCGGCCGGCATTAGATACCAGTAAATCAATGCGGCCGGTCGTGCTCAGAATAGTCTGAATAACATGTTTTACCGTTGCTACCTGGCTGACGTCACATTCGCGATATTCGCCAAGTTCGCCTGGTACAATATCCAGATTAAATACCTGATATTGTTCATTTAATAACGTTTCAACGATGGCATAACCAATACCCTGGCTACCGCCGGTCACAATAGCGACTTTTTTCATGCCTGCTCCTGCTGAACTCACCTGCAAACATAATAAGCTAAGTGAGCTTTTATTTAAATTTTTACCATGGCTGTAACGCTGTTGTCACTTAACTATTTTATTTTACAACAAAGTGTGGTAGAACTTTCGTTGAAAATAACAACAACATCAGCAGAGGCCGTATTATGGAAAGCTTCGAAGAATTACTGAACATGTTGGAACGCCCGGCAGCAAAACCTAAAGCTGTTAAGCGTAAATGGCGCGAAATTGAAGAGTTAAAAGAGCGCCATCGTCTGAAAAAAGAGCTATGCGACATAGACTGGACCATAGAGCCAGAGCTGGCCGATATCGAGTTATAACGCCAACGCCCAATCATTGATTGGGCGTTGCTGTTTTAGCTCAAGCCATGCGCTTTTGCGGCAACATATCTGTGCTAGCGGCAAACCGAAAGCCAGTTAATGGCCTCGCGGTGGCTGTTTTGCAGCAAGCTGTTGGTTTGCAGAAAATGGCCGCAACCTAAGAAACCCCGGTGCGCGGATAACGGCGAAGGGTGTGGTGCGGTCAGAATATGATGGCGCTCACCGTCGATAAAGCGCGCTTTTTTCTGAGCATGGCTGCCCCAGAGCAAAAAAACCACGCCCTGACAATGCTGGCTGATGGCGCTGATTACCTGATCGGTAAACTGCTCCCAGCCCAACTTGCGATGCGAATTGGGCTGGTTGGCAATGACGGTTAACACGGTATTAAGCAACAATACCCCCTGCCCTGCCCAGCTTTGTAAATTACCGTGGCCCGGTGGGGTAAAGTCCGCATATTCCATTGCCAGTTCTTTATAAATATTGGCCAGGGAGGGCGGCACTTTTACGCCGTCCCGTACCGAAAACGCCAAACCGTGCGCCTGATTCGGCCCATGATAAGGGTCCTGCCCCAGTATCACCACTTTTAACTGTGCCAGCTCGGTAAGTTTAAAGGCATTAAACACATCAGCCTGAGGCGGATATATTATGGTGCCGGCGCTGCGAGTCGCGGCCACCTCAGAGAGCAGCGCCTGAAAATAAGGCTGCTGCTTTTGCTCACCCAATATTTGCTGCCAATCTGTCATGTGCGGTCTAAGGTCCTGATCACCTGCTCTAAGGCTGAGAAGTCTGCCGCAATATCGATGCTAAGTCCAGACTCAGCAGCACAGGCAGCAAGCGCTGGTGGCAACTGAATGGGGTTGCCCAGAATGTTTTCTACCTGCTCTTTAAATTTTGCCGGGTGGGCAGTACCAAAGAAAATACCAAACTCCTCTGGCGCCAGGCTGCGTTTCAGCGCTTTGTAGGCCACGGCTGCATGCGGCTCACTTAAATAGCCCAGTTGCCATAACTGCCGCACGCTAAGCTGGGTGTCATCTTCATCTACTGCGATCGCTTCAATATCATCGCGGTCGATCACCCCCTGCGCCAGCAACGCCTCAATCCGCGGCCAGTTGTTGGGCGCACTGACATCCATCGCGTTAGATAAGGTGGCAACGGTCGCTTTCGGTTGCCATTGTTGACTGCGCCAGTAACGCGGCACGGTATCATTGCTGTTAGTGGCTGCAATAATACGTTTGATAGGTAAGCCCAGTGCTTTGGCAATAAGGCCGGCACATAAGTTACCAAAGTTACCGCTGGGTACTGAAATAACCACTTGCTGACGCTGTGCCGCGGGTACCTGCGCTACCGCTTCAAAGTAATAGCAAATTTGCGCAAACAAACGGCTGATATTAATGGAGTTCGCCGAGGTAATATTAAACTCGTCTACCAGGCTTTTATTATCGAACACCTGCTTTACCAGGGCCTGACATTGATCAAAATCGCCGTCAACTGCCAGGGTGGTGATGTTATCCCCCAGGGTAGTAAACAGCTTTTCCTGCAGGCTGCTGATTTTGCCTTTAGGAAATAGAATAACCACTTTTACCCCGCTCTGGCGGTAAAATGCATGCGCAACCGCCGCCCCGGTATCACCCGAGGTGGCGGTAACAATGGTGGTCGGCTCTGGCTGCGCTTTGGCCAGCGCCTGGGCCATAAAACGGCCACCAAAGTCTTTGAACGCTAACGTTGGCCCATGAAACAGCTCCAAGGCACTGATATTATCCGTGACCTGTACTAGCGGTGCCGGGAACGTAAACGCGCGGTCGACCATCGCCAGCAGTTCAGCTTGCGGCAGTTCATCGCCTATTAATGCAGTTAAAATAGTGCAGCTGCGCTCTACTAATGGCATTGCCAGCAAGGCGTCAATATTCAGCGTTGGCCATTGCGTTGGAAAAAAAAGCCCTTGCTGCTGACCCAGGCCCTGGCGCACCGCCTGTAAAAAACTTACCTGCTCGCTGGCCACTTTTAAATTTGTTAATTGCATTGTCACATCCTCTGGCCATCGTCGGCCGGTTGCAGGGCCAGTGCTCTGGCGCCAGCAGTTGATAATTGGCAAATCCGGGTGCAGGCATCGGCATTTTTTTCATAATGCTGTTGCAAATAAGCGGCAGCGTTAGCGGCGGTAGCGTCGTTTGGACATAGCGCAAATAAGGTTGGTCCGGCACCCGAGATCCCCAGGTGCAGCACTCCGTTTGTCGTCAATGCGCGGCGCAGTGCTGGCAGCTCAGGGATAAGCGTCGTGCGGGCCGGCTCAGCGACTAGGTCCTGCAGCGCCGCAATGGCTTCAGGTTCGTCCTGACAGTATAACGCGCTGACAAAACGACTCAGCATGCCGGCAAATTCAATACTGTCTGCCAAAGATAACTGCCGGGGCAATACCTCCCGGGCAGCTTTAGTGGACAATACGGTGCCTGGGTAGCTTAATACCACCCGCCAATGGCTGAACCAGGGCAACGTCCGGCACAGATTTTTGCTACCTGGCAACATTAATTGCAGGCCGCCCAGCAAACTTGGCGCAACATTGTCAAAATGCACGCTGCCACTGACTCCGCCTTCTGCCTCTGCCATTAACTGCAGTAATTGCGGCTGGTTCAATGGCCGTCCAAAATAGTCATTAAAGGCATAACAGGCAACAACAATAGAGCAGGCACTGGAGCCCAGACCGCTGCCCACAGGCAGGTTTTTCTGTAAATGCAGCGCTAAGCGGGGTAATGGCTTGCCCACTGCTTGCTCGAAGGCATAAAAACAGGTTAAGACTAAATTGGTACTGCTGTCGGCAGGCAACTGATGGTGGTAACGACCGCTGATCTGTAAGCTAAGCTCGCTCTGCTCGCCGGTTATTTCCAGCACATCCCCAAATAAAGCGTCGCTTACATCTCCCCCTGCTACGGGTTCAAATGCAGCGCCGAGTAGATCAAAACCAACCGAAAAGTTGCCGGTTGAGGCCGGCGCAAAATAACGGGCTATCGTAGAATTTTTCATGGTATTTACACCTGCTGCTGCCAGCTTAGGGTCCGCATAATATCACTGAACACCCCCGCTGAGGTTACTGCAGCCCCGGCACCATAGCCCCGCAGCACAAACGGGATAGGCTGATAATAGCGACTGTGAATTGCCAGCGCATTCTCTCCGTCTTTTACTTTGGCCAGCGGATGATCCTGACTCAGCGCCTTAATAGCCACCTGACATTTGCCATCGCGAATTTCGCCAATGTAGCGCAGCACTTTGCCCTCTGCTGTTGCCGCTTTGACCCGCTCCCGAAACGCATCGTCCAGTGAAGGCAATCGCGTCATAAAATCGTCAGTGCTGCCACTGCTATCGAAGTCGGCGGGAAGCACCGGCTCAATGCTGACATCACTCAGTTCCAGTGCCATGCCGGCTTCACGCGCCATGATCAGCAATTTACGGGCAACATCGGTCCCCGATAAATCGTCACGTGGATCCGGCTCGGTAAACCCCATCGCCTTAGCTTTACTGGTAACGGCAGACAAACTGGCGCCCGCTTCTAATTCACCAAAAATATAAGACAATGAGCCAGATAAGATCCCCTCAAACGCCAGTAATTCATCGCCGGCATTTAACAATCCCTGCAAGGTATCAATAACCGGTAATCCGGCGCCTACCGTCGTTTCATACAGAAAACGCCGCCGCTGCTGCTGTGCAACCTGGCGCAACTGACGATAATAACTGAGACTGGCCGTATTGGCTTTTTTATTTGGTGTGACAACATGAAAGCCGGCAGCCAGAAAGTCAACATACTGACTGGCCACCGCCTCGGCACTGGTGCAATCGACCAGCACCGGGTTGGTAAGATGTTGCTGCCGGACAAAATCGCTAAGGGCCGCCAATGAAAAACCGCTTTGGCTTTGCGTAAGGTCTGCCTGCCAGTTGCTCAGGTCAACGCCCTCTTTCGCCAGCAACAACTGCTGTGAGTTGGCAACGCCATATACCGTTAATTTAACCTGCCGTTGTTGCAAAAAACCTTGCTGGCGCTCAATCTGCGCCAGCAACTCAGCGCCGACTACACCACACCCCACCAGAAAGACATCGATACTGGGAATATGACTGAAGAAGTTTTCGTGACATACCCTTACGGCATCTTTACAGACGGTTTGTTCAACCACCGCCGAGATAGAGCGCTCGCTACTATCCTGCGCAATAGCCACGACGTTAACCCGGGCCTGTGCCAACGAGGCAAAAAACTTAGCCGCCACACCACGATGCTGACGCATACCATCGCCCACCAGGCTGACAATTGCCATATCAGCCAGAATACTGACCGGGCGCAGTAAACCGGTTTGCAGTTCCAGTTCGAACTCCTGCTCCAGCGCTTTTTGCGCCCGGTTAAGGTGTAATTGTGATACACAAAAACTGATACTGAATTCAGAAGAAGACTGCGTAATTAAACTCACCGAAATTTGCGCCCGGGCCATCGAAGCAAACACCCGGCTTGCCATACCGACTACGCCTTTTAACCCCGGCCCTGATACCGTAAACAGCGCCAGGTGCTCCAGACTGGAAATACCCTTTACCAGCGCTTCGCCGTCGCCGGTAACATCAATGCAGGTGCCCGGTGCAGCCGGATTCAGGGTATTTTTGATATAACAGGGAATGTGATAACGTGCCAAAGGACCGATGGTTTTTGGGTGCAGTACCTTAGCGCCAAAATACGACAGCTCCATCGCCTCATCATAGGATAAACGGTCAATCAGGCGGGTTTGTTTAACCTGCCGTGGGTCAGCGCTGTACACGCCATCAACATCGGTCCATATTTCACAGGCCTCAGCCCGCAAACTGGCCGCAACTATTGCTGCTGAATAGTCAGAGCCATTGCGTCCCAGCAAGGCTGGCTCACCCTGGCTATTACTGGAAACAAAACCGGCTATAACGTATACCGAGGCGCCTTGCCCGGCAATAGCCTGCTGCAAGGTGCGTTCAGAGCCAGCAATATCAGCCGTGGCGTTCAGATAATCCCCCTGACTTTTAATCAGTGTCACCGCATCCAGGGCCACTGCCTTAACCTTGTCAGCGCAAAGCAATGCGGTCATTAACGCCACACTAAATTGCTCACCTAAACCCAGAATTTGCGCTTTAATATGATCCGGGCAATGTCTTAGCAGGCTGATCCCCTGCAGATGCAGCGCCAGTTGATGCAACTGCTGCTGCCATAAGGCCTGCACTTCACTAACCTGCAACGCAGATAACGCCGTGGCGTCATTTAGCAGCTGTTGATAACGTTCAGTCAGCGCGGTTAACACGTTCTGATAGTCTGAACCCAGATAAGCGAGGTCGGTCAACTCAACCAGCATATTGGTCACGCCCTGGGGGGCGGATAACACCAGACACACCGGGCCAGCGGCTGCCTGACGCTGCACAATGTGCGCAACTTCGGCAAAGCGAGGCAGTGATGCCAGCGACGAGCCGCCAAATTTTAGCACTCTCATTTTTTACTCCTTGCGCATCGAATTAGTTGTTATGTTGTTATTGCCGACCAAGGCCAGGTAAACACCTGCAAATGGGTAAAAAAAAACCCGTGACATTTGAGGTCACGGGTCTTTTTACAGACAACACACCGCCGACCTCCTACCCCGAAGGGTTGGTGGTAATAATAATGGTGGTGAGGTCTGCTGTTCTTATTTTCATATCAAGCACTATGCACAGACTTGTAGACGTCTGTCAAACAAAAAATAGTCGCCATTACGATTTTACCTTTTTAAGGGAATCTATTAATTCAGGATAATACGTTACCACCTGATTGCGACCATTACGCTTGGCTTGATACAAGGCTAAATCTGCTTGCTGGATAAGTTCATCGGCACTAATGCCGCTGCTAAACTGGCTTACACCAATACTCACGCTGGTCATAAGCTGCTGTTGTTTGTATTCAATCGGGGTGGCAGCGACCCGCCGGCAAATACGCTTAGCCACCTCGATAGCACCGTCCAGCGGTGTGTCGGGCAGAATAATGGCAAACTCTTCGCCGCCGTATCGACCAAATAAATCGGTTTCACGCAGTAAGCTGCCGATCAATTTCGCCACTTCAATTAATACTAAATCGCCAGCCTGATGGCCGTAATCATCATTCAGACGTTTAAATTTATCCAAATCGAAAAACAGTAGTGATAACGGGTGCTGATACCGGCCCGCCCGTTGCACTTCAATCTCCAGCTGTTGCTGCCAGTAATTCCGGTTAAGTACGCCTGTTAAACCATCCATTCGGTTTACCTGCTGCAACTGCAAATTGCTTTGCTGTAACTGGCTTTGATAAACATAGGCATCGGTAGCGTCTTCAATCAGTAAGCACACAAAGTGCTCACCGCTGGCAGGTTCGGTCAGTGGCAACATATTGCAGTTTTGCGCCATATACTGATTGGCACTGCTAACCGGTCGCAGATGGGGTAGTTTAAACAAATATTGGCGCTGCTCCCATGAGCTAAATGCCGGGCTTTGCAAACTCAGTACACTGCTCAGCTTACGACTAAGCCAGGCTTTTGGTGCATCTGGAAACACACTGAAAATGTCTTTACCCTGAATCGCTTCCAGCTGGATATCCGCTCGTCGGCAAATATAAGGATTAATATAAACAATTTGCAGCTGGGCATTGAGTAAAATCACCCCACTGTTCAGTTGCTGCAATAAAGGACCGGAAAGCCAGTCAATCTTCATCAGAATTCCGCCAGCACATGATCCAGAATCGTTTTTAGTTTTAACACGGCTTCACCCGGGATCAACAAAATCATATTGCAGTCGAAACTGTGGTCAGTAAGCTCGTAACGAATATCCACTTTTAAGGCCAGCTGCCAGTGAAATGCTGTTTGTTCCAGCTTACTGATAAAATCGCTGTCGCGAGAAGAGATAATCCGCGGTGCCGCATAAGAAAAACTGTTGTCCAGTTGTTCTGCCAGACCATTTAAAAAGGTTGTGGTTAAAATTGAGCTGATATCGGTCAGCATTTCAGCTTCACTGGCCGCGTCATCATCATACCCCAGTAACGCGGCAATGTTGCCGGCATTATCCAGCTGATACAGCAGAATAGTTTCACCGCGCAGACCGCCATCACCGAAAAAACCCAGACTGATCATCGAGCTATTCTGGCCCTGATACTGGCCACGAAACTGTTCAGGAATTTCCGCAGCATTCACTAAGCCAATTGCCGGTACCTGCAAATGAACAAAGGTATTAAGAAACCGCGCCAGTTTGTCGCTGGCCAGCCCCATCGCTACGTTAATCAGCTCTTGTAAGCAGTCTCGTTGCTCTTCAGTAAAACTCAAGTCTGTCATATCAAACCATATTGTCGCATCACTGCGCTGAGTTTATCGGTATTTACCGGCTTTTGAATAAATGCCAGCGCACCGAGATCCATTACTCGTTTTTGCATTTCCGGCTGGATATCAGCGGAGACAACAATGACAAAAACATCCATTTTTTCTGCTTTAATCGCTTCCAGTACGCCAACGCCGTCTAATTCAGGCATTGTCAGATCCAGGAACACCACGCCAATTTCCTGGCCACGTAATACTTCCAAGGCCTCCATGCCATTGGTAGCCGTCACTATCTCGGCATCAAACGCAGCGGGCAAGGATTTTTTCATTTGGTTTCGTGCAAGTAAAGAATCGTCACAAATTAACGCGGTTAAAGCCATCAGTACTGCCTGTCTAAAGTTGGATAAATGCATCTGTTGGTTAAAAAATATATACAGAAGGCCGCCAGATTGCAATATCAAGCCAATAATTAGCACAGCGTTAGCCCGCTTGAATAACAGACAGCTTACCCCTCTGCAGCATGCTTAGCAGTGCCCTTACACTTATTTAGCACCAGCTATTTTAAAAGCCCGCTTTATTGGTTAAGGTAGGTCAGACTCAGTATTACATTATCCGGTGAAAAAAAGGTTATTGCATGCAGCAAAAAAGCCTGTCCCGCAATCTGCTTACCAAGGTGTTGTCAGTCTATTTTATTCTGACGTTAATTGTTACTCTCGCGCAGATTGTGGCAGAGTATTACAATACAAAAAACTTAATTAACAGTGACTTAGAAACACTTCAGCAGACTTTTTCAGGCAGCTTAACCCGGGCAATCTGGGAGCTGAACACGCCACAAGCGCTTATAATTGCCGATGGATTGCTGTCTATACCGGCAGTAGAAGGTATTGTGGTGCGGGACGACAGCGGTGCGGTTATTACTCAGTTAGGCCGCTACATTGATGTTAAAGAACGGTTTAGCAGCCAGTTAGTCCGCGAAGGGGTGCGACTAACGGAGCAACAATCCGGCATTTTCGGTTACACCTTTCCGCTTATTTTTGAGTTTTCCGGCCGGGCTACCCAGGTAGGCGATGTTACGCTGTTTTCCAGCCGTGCAGTGGTTATTGACCGGATTAAAGTCGGTATTTATTTTCTGATTGGCAATGCCATGCTGAAAACCACCTTCCTGATTATTCTGTTTTTAATGGCGTTTCGAAAACAACTTACCGAGCCGCTGGCCGATATCAGCCGGCAAATTGAAGATCTGGAGCTTGATCAACTCGATGGTGCCCGGGTCGATGTCGATAAAAGCCAGTCTTCTGAACTAACACTGATGGCAGACGCCTACAACCGGTTGATCAACCGGGTTCAGGACTACAAAGCACAGCTTGGCAATACCCAGAAGCAATTGCTAACCTCAAATGAAAAACTGGACCAGCAAAACCTGTTACTGGAGCAGGAAGTAGCCCGCAAAACTTCAGGCCTTAGTCAGGCGATGATGGACTTGCAGCAACAGAAACAGGAACTGGAACTAAAGCAGCAAAGCTTACGCGAAGAAATTGAGCGCCGCCGTCACACCGAAGAGGCGTTGCGTAGCAAGCAAACTGAGCTGGAACAGCTGGTTGACCATTTAAATCAGGCTCAGGACCGGTTAGTCCAGTCAGAAAAAATGGCGGCATTAGGTGGTCTGGTAGCCGGTATTACCCATGAAGTGAATACCCCGGTTGGCATCGGTGTCACGGCCACCAGCTTTCTGGCCGAAAAGCTTTCTAGCCTGCAACACGCCTTTAACGATAAATCACTGACCTCAAAAACACTGGAGGCGTTTATTAATGAAGCACTTCAGGGTACCGATTTATTACAATCTAACTTAAGCCGGGCGTCTGAACTGATCGCCAGCTTTAAACAAATTGCGGTTGATCAGGCCAGTGAAGCGATTCGCACCATTAATCTGGCCGAATATATTAATGAAGTGATCCGTTCGTTGCAGCCTAACTTTAAAAAGACCCAGCATCAGATAGAAGTAAACTGCCCCGATAACATTATTCTGCGTTGTCCGGCCGGCGCGATCTCACAGATTTTCACCAACTTACTGATGAATTCCCTTATTCACGGCTTTGAAAATATGAAAGAGGGTTTGATCCGGATCACCGTGCTGGACGAAGACAACAATGTTGATATCCGCTTTACGGACAACGGCAAAGGCTTAGCGCCAGAGCAGTTGGAGAAATTGTTTCATCCGTTCTTTACCACCAAACGCGAACAGGGCGGTAGTGGCCTGGGTACGCATATTACGTACAATCTGGTACGCCAGACCTTGGGCGGTAGTATAGCGGTAAGCAGTGAGCCGGGCCAGGGCTTGCACTACCATATTCGCTTCCCAAAAAACCTGAAACTCGACGGCTGATCCGCGTTATACTCGCCAGCTTGTTAAAAGAAGGACAGGTTTTTTATGTGGTTTAAAAATATCCGGGTTTATAAATTAAGTGCCCCGCTAAGCACTGATCCGCAGCAACTGGAAAATGCCCTGGCTGAGTTTAAGTTTGCCCCCTGCACCGGCCAGGAAGCGGTTAAAACCGGTTTTAGTTTTCCGCTGCATGCCAGCATTAAGCAATACTGCCATCCGATGGCTCAGGGCTGGTTATTTGCCGTAAAACGTCAGGAAAAAGTATTACCGGCGGCAGTGATAAACGAAGAGTTGCAACCAAAAATTGACGCCATGGCTGCTGAGCAGGGACGGCCACTGAGTCGCAAAGAAAAACAAAGCTTAAAAGAAGAGTTAATCCAGACGTTGTTGCCCCGGGCATTCAGCCGCTCTACCCTTACCCATGGCTACTACGATGCGGAGCATAACTGGCTGGTGATTAATACCGGCGGTGCCGGTAAAGCGGAAGACATTCTGGCGCTGTTACGCAAAGCTCTGGGCTCGTTACCGGCGCTACCCTGGCTGGATAACCATAAGTTAAACTCACATTTGCAATTATGGCTACAGAATCAGGCACTGCCGGAAGGTTTCACGCTGGGTAATGATGCTGAGCTTAAAGCGCCTGATGAAGAAGGTGCCAAAGTTAAATTTACTAATCACCTGCTAAGCGCAGATGACGTACAAAGTCATTTGCAGGATAAGCTGGTGACAAAAATTGCCTTACAACAACCTGAAGGGTTAAGCCTGCATGTCAGTGATGATAGCAGTATTAAAGGCATTAAATACCATGAGCTGCTTACCGGCCAGAACGAAGAAATGGGCTGGGAAGATTTAAGCCTGCGACTCGATGCGGATTTATTATTGATGAGCAGCAGTCTGAACCAGGCTTTGCAAGCCATTGCCGTTCGGTTACAGACTGCACAAAGCGAGTAGCTAGCGACCAGCGAGCTGCTGCGGACATTGCGCTGGCGCTATTGAAACAGCGCCCGCACATCCTGATAGCAACCGGCAATTTCCGGTTGCTGCATAAACTCAGGCACCGGCACCAGCTCCTGCGTGACGTAGTTAGCCAGCAGGGCCTGAGCCTGCTCAGGTGCATAGTAATTACGGTTAATAGCGGCCAGCCGGATAAAGTCTGTATAGCCAGGCACCAGTTCACTTTGCGGCTTTCGCCAGTGCTCTACCACCGGCATAAACTCCTCACCAAAACCCCAGCTTTTAATTATTTTCAAACCTACTATGGCCGCAATTTTATCAATTAATACCTGCATAAATGCCGGATGGCCAAAAACATCAGGATGACGTTCGGCTTCAATCAGCACCGGTAAGGCCCCTATATTATGGATCAGGGCTGCCAGCGCCATAACATCGGTATTCAGCTTACAGGTGCGATGGCGCGCTTTATAAAACTGCAGACAGGCTACCGCCACACTGGCCGTTTGCACACTGTCTCGCCACAATCTGTCCAGTTGCTGCTGAACCTGCTTGTGCTGAGACACAAACAACTGCTCCATGGCCATCGCGATGGCGATATTTTTTATCTGGCTCAAGCCAATCCGGGTCACCGCCTGATTTAAACTGTTTACCTGAATAGAGCGTCCCATAAAAGCACTGTTGGCAACTTTGATCATTCTGGCTGACAACGCCGGATCCTGACTAATCACATCAGCCATTTGCTGCAAACTGATTTGCGGGTCGTCGGCACGCTCACGAACCTTTAGCGCAATATCGGGTAACGTTGGCAATACCAGTCGGTCTGAGCGTATTTTCTCTTCCAGAATAATTAATAAAGCACGTTGTGCACTCATCGGCGCCCCCGTCAGTGGTTAATACTCAATTTGGTTAATTTGTGGTGGTTGCGCAATATGATCGGTTAACTGACGCAATAACGTGGCAATGGCAGCAGGCTCTGTGGTTATCGCCTGTTCTATCTCTCCTGCCAACAGGGTCACTTGTGGATAGCCCATACTGCCGGCGCTACCTTTGAGGCTGTGGGCAGCAAAACGCAATGCCGCCCAGTCTTCAGCTTGAAAGTGCTGTTGTAATTCTGCTAACAATCCGGGCAACTGCATGCCAAACTGCTGCTTTAATGCCTGCATTTGCGGATCCTGATCTAACCGCACTAACCATTCATCTTCCGTATTTTTACGAACATTAGCAAAACGATTCAGTATCGCTAAAAACTCACTCTGGACCACCGGCTTTCCTAATAATGCCTGACAACCAGCTCGTTTATAACGCTCGACATCCTCACTCATCACGTTGGCGGTGACGGCGATAATCGGCACTTCTATGCCGGCATGCCGAATAAGCCGGGTAGCTTCCTCGCCCCCCATTAGCGGCATTTGCATATCCATAAATACCAGATCGAAATCATCCTGTAACGCCCGTTCAACCGCTTTGTGGCCATTATCCACCACCACCACGGTTACCTTACTTTTCTCTAATAATAGTTTAAGCAGCAGCTGGTTATCCGGATTATCCTCTGCTACCAGTACCCGGATTGAACTGTCACTGGCTAAAACACTACTGCCCGGTGATTGCTTTTGCGAAGGTTGATAGTCACTTACCAACTCAATGTCCTGCTGCTGACAATGCAAAATTACTTCAAAGCAGCTACCAATTCCTTTGACACTTTCAACCTGGATATCGCCGCCCATCTGCTCCATTAACTTTTTCGAGATCACCAATCCCAGGCCGGTACCACCAAAATGGCGGGTTACCGTGGCATCTGCCTGGACAAAGGGCCGGAAAATGCGGGCCAGCTCTTCTTCACTCATTCCTATACCGGTATCTTTTACCTTAATGGATAGCTGCCTCGCCAGCTGATCATAGTTAACCTGAAAAACCACTTTGCCTTTCTGCGTAAATTTGACAGCGTTGCTGCTGAGGTTAAGCAGTACCTGGCGAAAACGCAGACTATCGCTCATCAGATATTTGGGTAGCGGGAAATGCCACTTCAGCTGGCAGGTTAAACCTTTACTTTGTGCCTGCTCCGATGCCAGCTGATAAATATCATCAATGGTGGCAAGGCAATCAAATTGCTCGCGCTCCAATTCAAGTTTATCGGCTTCAATTTTTGATAAATCTAAAATATCGTTGATCAGACCAAGCAGATGGTCACCACTTTTTAACACCCGTTTTAAGTAGTCCTGCCGTTTATCGGGATCGTTTTCCTGCAATGCCTGCTCACTAAAACCAATAATCGCCGTAAGCGGAGTGCGGATCTCATGACTCATATTTGCCAGAAAAACGCTTTTTAAGCGGTTAGCCTGTTCTGCCGTTTCCCGGGCTAAAATCAGCTCCTGATTCGCACCAGCCAAATCATCGTTGGCACGGGCCAGGTCCTGAGTTCGACGCAGCACTTTGTCTTCCAGCTGCTGCTTATAAGCTCGCTCCCGCTCACGGTAAACCCGTAACTGGCGTACCATCACATTAAAAGCCGCAAACATGTCACCGAGTTCATCCTGCTTTTTCACTTCAAGCAATACCGACAAGTCACCACGTCCGACCGCTGTTTTTGCTGCTGTAAGCTGTTTGACCGGGCTAAAAATATGCTTAATTAACAACCAATAAACTAACAGCGGTAATAGCAGGCATACCAAAACCATCAGCAACACTAATACCCGTGACAACCAACGTTGCTGGCCATGCAGTTGGGCGGGGTCCAGCCCATACAGCAATTGATAATTACCCGGTAAAGGTGCCCCCAATAACTCACGGTACTGGCCAAGTAACAACACACTCTGCAGGCTGTCGGCAGCAATACTTTGCTGGATTTGCCTGAAATTTGTTGGCGCAAACGCACTGTTAATCAACACCGGTTCGGCAGCATAAGCAATATTAGCCGTTTTACTAATCATCAGGTTGACACTGTTACTGGTGTAAGGAGAGTTAACAATAGTCTCAAGTAAATCCGGGCTGACCATAATCACCAGATAACCCCATAAGCGGCGTGATTCGGTAATAGAGCTGAGGTAAAGCTTTTTGGCAAAATACAATTTTCGTTCGCGACTCCCCGGTAACAGCGCCAGAAAATAGCCCTGATCATCAATCATGGCTTGTAGCGGTGAAAAGTACTCATTTCGAAAGCGGTTAGGTACCGCAAT
This sequence comes from Arsukibacterium sp. UBA3155, assembly GCA_002364615.1. Lineage (GTDB taxonomy): Bacteria > Pseudomonadota > Gammaproteobacteria > Enterobacterales > Alteromonadaceae > Alishewanella. The sequence continues at coordinate 331,099 of DEYP01000025.1, forward strand.
CGTATCGGTGATCTCGGGCAGATGCAGCGCATATTCGCCATTAAGTTGCACCAGCTTAATGGCTTCAATATTGGGGTGCTCTGCCGAAAAACGCTGCCAGTAACTGAGCAGTGGTGTCAGTAAGGCACTATCATTGGTTTGCAGGTAATGATGTAAATTGGGGTTAAGCGCCAGCATTTGCAGTCGCGTTTGCTGGGTACTGATAAAATCATGTAATTGTTGCTGATGAGCAGCCAACGCGCTGCGCACCTGATAGAAGGTTTGTTGCTGCATATAGCGCTGACTGTATTGATAGGCCAGGTAGCCAAACAATAGCACCGGTAGCACCAGCAATGGCAACATGTAGGCAACCAGCGTTTCTCTTAACCTCATAACTGCACGAGCCTGATCTGCACTTTTAACAATGTCGGTAGCCACAGCATAACCAGCTAACTGACTGGCTACAAGCATATTGACACAAAGGTCTGCTAATCAGGCCGCGGCGTTATGCTGGCGGCTATTGTCGCTACTGACAAACCGGTTCAGCAGCGCAGGCAAAATGGTGAGGTCGGTGATCAGTGCCATTAACATGGCAGCCGCGGTCAACACCCCAAAATAGACACTGGGTAGAAAATCCGAAAAACCAAACACGGCAAAGCCGGCAGCGATGATCACCGACGTAAATACAATGGCCATACCGGTATGACCGAATGTCGCCTCAAGGGCACCGCCAGCCGGCTGCTGCAGGTAATTGTGAATAAAATGAATGGTATCATCCACGGCAATCCCCATCGCAATGGCGGCAATAGTAATGGTCATTAAATCAAGGGGAATATTCAGCCAGCCAATTAAACCAAGAATGCCCAGCGTGGTCAGGACATTGGGAATAAGTGCAATTAAAGCAATTTTAACCGAGCGAAAAATGACCAACAGCATTAATCCCAGTGCCAGATACACCAGCCCTAACGTGGTTACCTGTGAGTCAAACAGCCGCGATAAAATATCCTGGTACAGCACAAACAAGTTGGTCAGCTTATAGTCTTGCTCTGCCAGACCCACTGTTTGTAGATCCTGATGCAGTTGTTGCATGAACTGTTCACGGTTTAAATTAACCGTTGTATCCTGGATCCGGGTGGCAATCCGCACCTGGCTGGGCGAGTCAGCCAGATAGGCACCAACCAGCTGATCGGTAACTTTGCTGCTTAGCATCTCGTATATAGTATCCAGCTCATATTCAGTCAGCGGCTTATCGTCGTTTAACTGCCTGGCCAGCGTGGTGAAATTAATCAGTGACGTGACACTACCGCTGGCTTCAAAAGCATCGACAGCGGCGTGGGCCAGATGTAACTGATTAAGCTGGTCCGCTGCAATTACAAGATCTGGTTTGGCTTGCGTCGGGTCAAGGGTTATCACAATATCCAGCGGAGTAGAACCACCGAATTGCTGATCAATAAAAGCCAGTTCCTGGTGTACCTGAGTGTCTTTGGCAAAGTAGTTGATAAAACTGTTTTCTACATTCAGCCGGCTAATCCCGGTTGCCAGACCACAGAATATCGCCACTATCAGCAGGATAACCGGGTAGGGGCGGCGTTTTACCATGCCGGCAGCCTGTTGCAGCGCGCTGGCTAACCAGTCAAAATCTTTAGTTTCAGGACGGGCTTTCAGGAAGCTCAGCAAAGCCGGAAACAACAGTAAACTAACACTCATGGTGATCAGCATGGCTATCAGCATCATAAAACCGAAATCGACCACCGGCTGAATACCACTGAAAATCAGCGAGCCAAAGCCAACCGACGTGGTCAGGGTGGCGTAAAAACAAGGCGAAATTTTTTGCGCCAACATGCCGGCAACCCGTTGTTGCTGGGTAAACTCTGGCTGATCCCGGGCAATCTCCCGGTATGCACCGAGTAAATGGATCATCACCGCCAAGGTCAGAATTAACTGCAAGGCAATAAAGTTTGCGGAAATAACCGTGGTGCGGATATCCAGTAAGCCAAATAAGCCACAGGTCAACAGCACACTAACGCTGCAACTGAGCAATGGAAAAAACACTCCACGCCAGCTGCGGTAGATGATCAATAGTAACACGGCAATAATTAGCCCTATCGCTATACCAAAGCTGGTTAAATCACTTTTAATCATATCAACCAGATGCTGACCTACCACATAAGCCCCACCGACATAGGTTGCAGCGCGCTCGCTAACCTGCCGGTTAAACTGTTCAATCTGCTCTATTTCCTGCTGCCGTTGTTTCATCAAGCGCTGGCGGATCGGGTCTGCAGCTTGTTTTAATTGTTCAAGCTCATGCTGCTCTGCAGCTGTTAGCTCCCGGCTCAATGTGTGCTGCTGAATACTCAGGATCTGTCGCTCAAGCTCCGTTAGCTCTGGATCGGCTTTAAAAACAACCTGAATACCGGCAGCCGTTTGTGCTTTATTTAGCAGTAAGTCGGTAAAAATCGGATGACCGGTTAGCAGCTGACGCATCTGCGCTGGCGAATATTGCTGTTGTTGCCAGGTCAGGCTTGCAACATCAGCACCAGAGGTAAAGGCACTGGCGTCGCTTAGCAGTGGCACCGTCAGCATTGAAGTAACCGAGCTTACCCGTTCAAGCGTGGCGTAATCAGCACTTAGTGCTGTAATGTCAGCAAAGGTTTGTTCAGCGAACAGCTCGCCGTCTTCAGGCTGATAAGCAACCAGAATAAACTCATCCGGTGAAAAACGCTGATTTGCCAGCTGGCTTTCAATATAAAGCGCATTGTTCTTCACCAGCAGAGTTTCGGCCGAGGCGTCTATCCGAAACTGGCTTAAAAAAGCCGTTGCCATTGCAACCAGGCCAATAAACAGAATGATAATAGCCCAGCGTAACTGGACAATTGTGTGGGCCAGCCAGCTGATATAGCCGCTTTGCTTATTCTGGTTTGACATAAGCTTCGTCCCTTTTCAGCCCTTGTAAATGTTGGTTGCGAAAATACAGGTAGGGATCGTCGGCCTGTTTATATAAAGTCTGGTATAAGTCAGCGCGATCAGAAAAACTGTTTATCACATTAATGCCCTGCAGATAATATAAATCCGGGGTGTCGACCAACTGATTCAGCGGATGAATAAACGCCTCGCCCAGCACCGAAGTAGCACCACGTACATCGCTCTGGCCCAGAATAGGTAACACCAGATAGGGCCCGTTGCCTACCTGATAATGGCTTAAGGTATCGGCAATACTTTGTTTTGCTTTAGGTATCTCAAACCAGGCAGTGGCCGGATCGAACAAGCCAAGAATGCCGATAGTGGAGTTAATGACAAAGCGGCCTAAATTGCTGCCGGCCTCTTTAAAGTCACCGCTTAAGGTATTATTAAGCAGGTTCAGCGGCTCGCGGATATTTGAAAAAGCATTACTGACTTTATCGCGCACCATCGCCGGGACTACCGTCTCATAACCTTTGGCCAGAGGGATCAGGGCATAGGTATAAGACACATGATTAAAACTAAACACCGCGCGGTTCCAGCCTTCCAGCGGATCGTAATACAACTGAGCAGGTTCAGCGTCACCAGTGGCTGTGACGTCTGCTGCCCGCTCCATATCAACCACCGTCGGTTCAAGCTCCAGCGTACCCTGCGAGGTTTCTATGCTGGTTGGCTGGCCGGCACTTAATTGCTCAGCGGCTGTCGGTACACTATCGTCAGCGGAAGCACTGTCTGTTTTCGTTTCAGTGGCAGTGGCATTGCTATGGTCTGCTGCACTGGCAGCCAGTTCAGGTTTTGCAGCACAACCCGTTAGGGCGAATACCAGCAGCCAGATAAGGGTATAACGATGGTTCATCCTGTTACTCCGTATAAACTTAACTGCAGACGCCCGCTTGCGCCCCAAATCAAAACAGCAGCATAACATGATAAACAAAAAAGGCGCCAAGGCGCCTTTTAAAATAAATTTAACATTAACATTACCTAAAATAATGTTTGATCAGCTCCGGGAGCATACAATAAAACAGTTTTGGCTATGGATTTGGTGCTATAGCAAAGCCGCCAAAACTATTCCCACTCGATGGTGGCTGGTGGCTTGCCGGAGATATCGTAAACTACGCGGGAAATACCATTAATTTCATTAATGATCCGGTTCGACACCTTGCCCAGCATGTCATACGGCAAATGCGCCCAGTGTGCAGTCATAAAATCGATAGTTTCCACCGCACGCAAGGAGACAACCCAATCGTATTTACGGGCATCACCCATGACACCGACTGATTTTACCGGTAAGAATACCGCAAAGGCCTGGCTGACTTTATTATATAAATCGGCTTTATGCAGCTCTTCAATAAAGATGGCATCGGCACGGCGCAGTAAATCGCAGTATTCTTTCTTAATTTCGCCCAGCACCCGCACACCTAAGCCTGGCCCCGGGAACGGGTGGCGATACAACATGTCGTATGGCAGGCCCAGTTCCAGACCCACTTTGCGTACTTCGTCTTTAAACAGTTCACGCAGCGGCTCTACTAAACCCAGCTTCATGTGCGCCGGTAAACCACCGACGTTATGGTGCGATTTAATGACATGGGCTTTACCGGTGGCAGAGCCAGCCGATTCAATCACATCAGGGTAAATGGTGCCCTGCGCCAGCCACTTGGCATTTTCCAGCTTCTGCGACTCTTCATCGAACACTTCAACAAACACACGGCCGATAATTTTACGCTTAGCTTCTGGTTCATTTTCACCGGCTAAGGCATCAAGGAAACGCTGCTCGGCATCAATTTTAATTATGTTCAGGCCAAAATGGTCACCAAACATATCCATTACCTGTTTGCCTTCGTTTAACCGCAGCAAGCCGTTATCCACAAAAACACAGGTTAAATTGCTACCTATCGCCCGGTGCAAAAGCATGGCGGTTACTGAACTGTCTACCCCGCCTGATAAACCCAGAATGACCCGATCAGTACCAATTTGCTGCTTTAAACGGGCAACTGCATCTTCAATAATGGTCGCTGGGGTCCACAGTTTGTCGCAACCACAAATATTGACCACGAACTGCTCAAGCATCCGCAGGCCCTGGCGGGTGTGGGTAACTTCGGGGTGGAATTGCACACCATAAAACTGGCGTGCCTCATCGACCATACCGGCATGCGGGCAAGTGGTGGTCTGAGCGCAGGTAACAAAACCCTCAGGTACACTGATCACTTTGTCACCATGGCTCATCCAGACATCCAGCAAGGCATTGCCATTGCCGCCAATATGATCTTCAATTTTGGCAAAAAAGTCATTAGCAGCAATCACTTCAACCTGAGCATAACCAAACTCACGTAAATCAGAACCCTGCACCTTACCGCCCAGCTGCTCGGCCATGGTTTGCATACCGTAGCAAATGCCCAGCACCGGTACGCCGGCATTAAACACATACTCTGGCGCCCTTGGTGAGCCGGCTTCGGTAACACTTTCCGGGCCGCCTGATAAAATAATACCGGTAGGGTTAAATTCGCGAATTTGCTCGTCGCTGACATCCCAGGCCCACAACTCACAATACACGCCAATTTCGCGCACACGACGAGCAATAAGCTGGGTATACTGCGAACCAAAATCCAAGATTAAAATACGATGGTGGTGAATGTTCTTGCTCATAACAACCTTTGAAAAATAAGACGGCGGGCCAGGCCCGCCGTGAAAACCGACTGTTGTTAGCCTAAACGGTAGTTAGGCGCTTCCTTGGTAATTTGCACGTCATGTACGTGCGATTCACCCATACCGGCGGCGGTAACCTTAACAAATTCAGGCTTGGTGCGCAGCGTCAGCATATCCGGGCTACCGGTCAAACCCATCGCCGAGCGCAGGCCACCCATTTGCTGGTGAATAATATTTTCAATCGGGCCTTTATATGCCACCCGGCCTTCAATACCTTCTGGTACCAGCTTTTCGGCATTATTACTGCCCTGGAAATAGCGATCTGACGAGCCATTACGCTGCGCCATTGCTCCTAAGGAGCCCATACCACGGTACGACTTATAATAACGGCCCTGATACAGTTCAACCTCGCCCGGCGCTTCTTCAGTACCGGCAAACATTGAACCAACCATCACGCAGTGAGCGCCTGCCACTAAGGCTTTGGCGACATCACCGGAGAAGCGGATACCGCCATCGGCAATAATACAAACGTCAGTACCCTTGATGCCTTCAACCGCGTCAGAAATAGCGGTAATTTGCGGCACTCCACAACCGGTTACAATGCGGGTAGTACAAATAGAGCCTGGACCAATACCCACTTTAACGGCATTGGCACCGGCGTCGGCCAGTGCTTTGGCACCTTCAGCAGTTGCCACATTACCGGCGACAATTTGTAAATCGGGGTACTGGGCACGGGTTTGTTTCACCCGCTCAATCACCCCTTGCGAGTGACCATGTGAAGTGTCGATTAATAGAATATCGACGCCGGCTTCTACCAGCGCAGCAATTCGCTCGTCTGTGCCCGGGCCGACGCCTACTGCCGCGCCAACGCGCAGCCGGCCTAATTCATCCTTACAGGCATTGGGTTTACTGGCCGCTTTATAGTAGTCGCGAACGGTAATCAGACCTTTTAATTTAAAGTTGTCATCTACCACCAGCACTTTTTCAATCCGATGCTCGTGCATCAGTTTAAAGGCTTGTTCACGCGGGGCGTTTTCGTTAACCGTAACCAGCCGCTCACGCGGTGTCATCACAGAGGTGACACTGGCTTGTAAATCGGCTTCAAAGCTCATATCCCGGCCGGTAACAATACCCACCAGGTTTTGTTCTTTATCCAGTACCGGAAAGCCTGAGAAACCATGCTGCTGGGCTAATGCCTGTACTTCACGTACCGTCATATCAGCCAGGGCTGTTACCGGATCAGAGACCACACCGCTTTCATATTTTTTCACCTTGCGGACATTAGCGGCCTGCTCTTCAATGGTCATATTCTTGTGAATAAAACCCAGACCACCTTCCTGCGCCAGCGCAATGGCTAAACGGGCTTCGGTTACCGTGTCCATAGAGGCCGATACCATAGGAATATTCAGCGTGATGCTTTTGGTCAGTTGAGTGCGTAAATCCGCAGTGTGGGGTAGTACGGTAGAGTGCGCCGGAACCAATAACACGTCGTCAAAGGTAAGGGCTTCTTTCTTGATCCTGAGCATTGCAACAATCTCGCTGTGAAGGATGAAAAGATAGGGAATGTTGCGGCGCAATTTTAAAGGATTTGTGGCGATAGAACAATCGGTTTTTTCTTTTTGTGTTAAGGCGCCGCCTTGACGTAAACTAGCATTAAAGCAGTTTATCCTGGGTGACTCATGCAAAACCCCGATATATATACCGTTTCCCGCTTAAACAGCGAAGTCAGGCTGATTCTGGAGCTGCAGTTTCAGCGATTGTGGCTGGTGGGCGAAGTGTCTAATTTTGTGCAGGCAGCATCGGGCCACTGGTATTTTTCATTAAAAGATCAGGCAGCGCAGGTTAAAGTGGCCATGTTTAAGCAAGCTAACCGCAATGCTACGGTAAAACCGCAAAACGGCCAGCAGGTATTAATTCGGGCCCGCATTAGCGTGTACGAGCCCCGCGGTGAGTATCAGTTACTGGCAGAAATGATCGAGCCGGCCGGCGATGGCTTGCTTAAGCAACAATACGAGCAACTTAAAAACCGGCTGCAGGCTGAAGGCTTGTTTGATGAAGCGCGCAAACAGCCGCTACCGGCCCATATTAACCGGGTTGGCGTGATTACCTCGCCCACCGGTGCCGCTATACGCGATATTCTCAGTGTACTGCAGCGCCGCGCGCCGGGTATTGAAGTGATTATTTACCCTTGCTTAGTGCAGGGCGAACAGGCTTCCAGGCAATTACTGCAAATGCTGAGTACGGCCATCCGGCGTAACGAAGTGGATGTACTTATTATTGGCCGTGGCGGCGGTTCGCTGGAAGATTTATGGTGTTTTAACGACGAACAGCTGGCCCGCGCCGTCGCTGACTGCCCTATTCCGATAGTCAGTGCCGTGGGTCATGAAATCGATTTCGCGCTGACTGACTTTGTTGCCGATGTCCGCGCACCGACGCCGTCTGCTGCAGCCGAGCTGGTATCGCCCGATCAAAGCCATTTACTGGAGCGACTACGCCGCTTACAAAGCGCGCTGGTGCAGGCACAGCGCAACCAGTTAAGCCGGCTAAAACCGGATTTAAAACAGCTGGAGCAACGCTTACTGGCACTGCACCCGAAAAGGCGCTTACAACAACAGCAACAACGCTTAGACGAGCTGCAACTGCGCTTAAACCGCATCATTACCCAACAGCTTGCTAACGCTAAACGCCAGCAACAGTATTTGCAGCAAAGCTTGCAGCACCTATCGCCAGCTAAAGCCATTAAGCAACAAAACGAACAACTGCAGCAGCTACAACAACGGCTGCAACGCGGAATCAGCCAGCAACTAAAACAGCAACAACAAACCCTCGGCCGTTTAAGCAACCAGTTAAACACAGTAAGCCCGCTGGCCACCCTGGCGCGCGGCTACAGCATCAGCTTTAACGCCGAACAGCAGGTGCTTACCAGCAGCAAGCAGTTAAAAGCGGGTGATACTGTTACTACCCAGCTGGCAGATGGAAGTTTTAGTGCAGTGGTGAGTGGGGTTTCTGAGGGAAAGTAAATGCTTTGAAGAGTGACACTTCAAATTAATTTCTATCTGACCCAAAATGTTCCAACCTATCTTGCTTGAGATAGCAGTCAGCAGGGTTCAATCTGACTTTGGCACCAGCACTTTTAAACCATGATCTGAGTTTAAAAATAGCTCAATACCTTGTTCAAGTTTCTCCAGCACCTCGTAATGTTGCTCCATTACCGTTGGCGGCACACAAGCACTGGTCATATGTAAACCGTCAGCTTGTGGTACGGAAAACATCGAAACTGCTGATTGATCTTTCGTTATCGTAAAAATATGGTTGCTAATGCTATCGCCAAGCCTGGTTTTGCGTTGAATAAAGAATGTTTTATAACTGTAGTTTGCATCTTCTGGATGGGCGACCACCACTACATCAGTATCGCTTAGCTGATCCATTTCGATATAGGTCTGCAGCTCATCAGTTTCCGCGTCAGAAAAAAGCACTGAACTAAACGGTGTATTGCTGCCATCGGTGGAAGAGGTTTTCCGGTAGTCGTTATCTGCAATCTGGGAGTAACTTGTCGGAATAAACCAGTTGCAGCCCAGGTAATTGTGGCTGGCGGCCTCACTAATGCAGGCCATTAATAAGAGCAGTGTATATAAACACCTAATCAAGGCACCAAAACCTGCATACCATGTTCACTTTTCAAAAATTCCGAGAAACCATGTTCTATTTGCTGAAGCACATTGTAATGTTGCTCAACCTGCGAAAACTCGGCGCATCCACTAGTCATGGCAAGTGCATCCGCTTTGCTAAGACCTAACAACGCAAGCATTTTGTCGTCTTTAATAATTCTTAGCTGTGCCACTATAAATGGTGTACCAAAACTTTCCTTCCGGATATACGATGATAAATATTTAAATCTATCTCCTGGCTGTGCAGTATGTGCCACAAGCAGCACCTCGCTATCAGCATCGCTATTTAGCTGAAGGTAATGATTAACATCAGTTCCTGAGTCATGAGTGAACATAATCGAAGCCGGTGTCCAGTTTTCTAAATCGTCTTCGTCAACGCTATTGCTGTACTCGAACTCAGCTTTTTGATTAAAGCCAGCTGGAATACTCCACTCACAATCCATGTAATTCTGGCTTTTAGCCTGACAGGCTGCAGCGCAAACCAATAAACTTAATAAACCAATACTTTTAATCAGATTCATGGGTTTATCACTCGATGATTATTTTTGTCCGAATAATGTAAAGCTTCAATCCTAACTTCTAAGCCAAGAGTCCACCATACGGTGATATCAATTGGCATACCGCTGGCAACCGTTGTAGGCCCCAGAATTTTCGCCACCAGCCCCAAGGCGCCTTTTGGAGTGCCAGCTATAATCATTGGCGTGTCTGACTTAAGAAAATCTGCTTGCAGCAAATGAATGGCAATTTTTCGTAAATGAAAAATCTCATTATTTATAGCCTCACGGAGCTGCCCATCAGTATATCTGGCGACATTGATCCCCTGACCAAGCATCATAACTCGGAATTCCTGCATTGATATATTGCTGAGTCTTTTAATTTCATCAACCGTTGCATTCCGCATCCGCGCTGCTAAAACCCGATCAATAGTCACACTCTTGTCTTTTACAGAAGCGCCAGCTATCGCCTGCTTTTTTCGTAATTCTTTACTGGTACTGGGGAACAGCGTTGCACCGCCAATAAGTAGTTGAATAGTTGCCATAGTCAGTCCCTTGTCACAAAATAAAACCAAAGTTTACACCCAGTATATTATTTTGCAACAATTGACGGAGCTGTGCTGCGTTTGTTGGCAGAGTTACAGATGCGTTTTAAACCAGCAAACAGCTAAAAGCCGCAGATAAGGTCGCCATTAAACTGGCAGAGGGTGGCTTTGATGCTGAGGTAACAAAGTTGTCGGGGGTTTAGCTGGTTATAAATTTGTTTTTTGAGGTTTCCTTTAGGATAAATCGCACGATTTAATCACTTTGTCCGCTTTGTGTTATTGGCTATACTTGTGCTGTATTTTCAAATATCCGGCAAAATATTGTTACTATGCAAGCATTACCCTGCTTCACACACTGCTCTGGCTAAACTTAATGAGAAGTTTTGCGAGGAGGCCTTCCTGCCGGGTGCGGCCCGTGCTGCGGACCTTCAGCCTTAACCGTTTCGCCATGGAATCAGCCAATAAACTTGTTTTCGCTGGGGCTTGCAGCATGATAGTGATAGCCCCTGATCTTATCTTCATGCCCTCTGCAGTCATCAAGTAACTCCGATTCTTTTCCATCAGCACTTTTTAATGCATAGATACCATATCCATCAGAGGCGTAACCTACTAATGCAGAGTGCCCGTCGTCGCCGACAATTTTGTCAGTACAGCCAGTGGTGGCGTGATAGTGATAGCCTTGATGAACGTTAGTGTGGCCACCACAATCATCGAATGCAGCTATTGTATACGCACCTAAAATTGCATCAACAGGGGCTGCCATTGAAAGTTCGGTACCATCTAACGCGATACCGACAGAATGCAGACGGCCGGGACGGGAGGCGGGAATGGGTGTTGTTGGAATAAGAAAACTTCGGGAGAAATCGTCATCAAGGTAAGACAGCTCACACTCAATGCAATTTTGCATATACTCTGCTTCAACATCTGGCTTTGCTGCTCCTAAGCAAGCCTCTTTAGTCGCGGTATAGCGCACTTCTTTGGTAGCTGCTTCATACACCAGCCACTTATCGTCACTATAGTAGTGTCCTAATTTAAGAATGAATTCTCCGGTTAGGTCTACCAGCTCGCCAGTACCATCTTTACTAAACCATGCTCCGCTTGTCTCTGCGCCATCATCGAGTGTTCTTGGGCAAAAAGGGCCAGGTGTTCGTCCTGCAGGAGCACCATTTGTCACAAGCTGATAGCAGGTTGTTTTAGTGCCTTCGGCAGTAACACAGTCAACTATTTTTGGTTGTCGAGTAAATGCGTCTTTAGCAAACATAGCGAGATCTATGCCTTGCACTTGCGCTTCTGCGGTCTGAACTTTGTCATGCGCATCAACCAACCCGGCTATTATCAACGTGCTGAACAAACAGGTGCCGGTTAACAATCTACGATTCAATATACTCACCAAAACCTCCTTTCACGTTGTTTAAAGGGCTTTAACATCACCACTGGGTATTTTGGTGATGCTCGTTAACCTCTAACGTTGCCACTTACCTTTAAATTCTTCTAACAACAGATAGTTAATCGGTACTAAAATCAGCGTGATAAAGGTCGCGAATAAAATACCAAAGCCCAGCGACACCGCCATCGGAATTAAAAACTGCGCTTGGGTCGACTTTTCAAACAACAATGGCATCAAGCCGATAAATGTGGTTAAGCTGGTCAGCATTACCGGTCTGAACCTTGATGCACCTGCGGTCAAAATAGCGGTTGTTAATGCCATGCCTTGCTGGCGTTTTTTATTAATGTAGTCGACTAACACCAGGGAGTCATTGACCACAATACCTACTAAAGCCAGCAATCCCAGTAAACTAAAAATGGTTAAATCCATTCCCATTATCCAATGGCCGACTATGGCACCTATAGCCCCAAAAGGGATGACGCTCATGACTACTAAAGGCTGCGTATACGACTTAAAGGGAATCGCGAGTAATACATAAATAACAAAAAGAACAATAATTAAGCCTGTGCCTAATGAGCCAAAAGAGTCCCGCTGCTCTTCCGCTTCGCCTTCAAGAGCATAGCTTACCCCCGGGTATTGCAACACCAAGTCTGCCATATACGAATTTAAATCGTCTTGTAACACGGTCATATTGGTGTTGTTTTTATCCACATCGGCCGTCACGCTGATGGTTCGGTATCTATCGATTCGTCGAATACTCGAAGGACTCTGGCTTGGCGTTAGTGTCGCGATACTCGATAGCGGAACGGTTGCGCCATCGCCAACATCAATCAGCATATTGGTCAGGCTTGAAAGCGACTGGCGCTCTGTTAACGGTAGCCTTAACATGACTTTGACATCGTCACGGCCACGTTGAATACGCTGTACTTGAGAGCCAAAAAAGGCGTTTCTGATTTGCCCTGAAACGTTGGCCCGGGTTAAACCCAGCGCCTCACCCTGTTTGTTTAACTCAATTTGCAGCTCTTGTTTACCGTCTGAAAGGCTATCAGCAATGTCATAAACCGTTGGATAGGTGTTCAATCGCGCAATCACTTTATTGGCCACTTCCTCAAGTACAATGACATCGTTAGCACTTAAGCGCACATCGATAGGGTCGGATGAACGCCCTAACTCGGCGCGGTAACTAATCGATTCTGCACCGGGAATATCGCCAATTAACTTGCGCCATTCGTTGAGTAACTGCCCGGATGTGATGCTGGAACTGCGCGATTCTGGTGGGGTAATTTCAAACCTGACACTTCCTTCGTTTGTGGTGCCACCTCTACCGCCTGTGGTCGCCAGGATATCAAGCACGATGCTGTCGTTGGTATCTGCATCGGTGTATTTTTCTTGCAACTGCTTTGCACTGTCTGCCATTTTTACAATGTATTTGTTGGTAATATCAAATGCCGTACCAGAGGGCATTGTCAAACTTACTCGTATGGTTTCACTTGGAATTCGCGGAAAAAAAACAAATCGGGTCCATCCACTCATAATCAGGACTAAAATAATCGCAAAGACACTGACAAACAGCGAAAGCGTGGTCCATTTGTACTTCACGCATTTTACTAACGCCGGCTGATAAGAGGTTAATATTGCCCGCTCAAAACCATCGGCGAACTTTTGCTGATAATGGTCAAATTTACTCTGCTTCGTTTTTTGGGTACGCAGTTTCAGGTGCTTCAAATGAGAGGGTAGAATAAACTTTGACTCAATCAGCGACAGCAATAGCACCGGAATCACGACAAACGGGATCTGCGCAAAAATATCGCCGCGCTGCCCTTCAATAAACGCCAATGGTAAAAATGCGGCAACGGTCGTTAACACGCCGAAGGTGACAGGAGTTGCGACTTCCAGGGTACCTTCAATCGCTGCTTGCTCTCCCGATTTTGCCTTGCCCATATGCGTATAAATGTTTTCACCGGTGACAATGGCATCATCAACCACAATGCCTAACACCAGAATAAAGCCAAATAAACTCATAATATTCAGCGTAATGCCAAAAAATGGCATGATAATAAAGGCGCCCATAAAGGATACCGGGATACCAATAAACACCCAGAAAGCAATGGATGGGCGCAAAAACAAGGTAAGCAGAATAAGCACCAAAATGCCGCCCTGCAGCGCGTTGCTGGTTAGCGTTGAAATCCGGTTTTTTACAATTAACGAATCATCGTCCCAATAGCTCAGGGTAAAGCCCTGCGGCAATGCGCTTTGGTGCTCATCGACGTACTTTTTCACTTTATCGGCCACTTCAATTGCGCTTTGCTGGCCAATTCTGTACACCTCAATAAAGGCACCTTGCTGACCATTAAAGCGGGTACGCACCGGGGTTTCTTCAAAACCATCCTGAATGTCGGCGATGTCGCCTAAGCGAATGATAGAGCCATCGCTGTTGGTTTTAATGGCGATATTGGCAAATTCATCTGCACGATAAGCCTGGCCTTTCGATCGCAGTAACACATCGCCACTGTCGGTTTTTAAATTGCCTGCTGAGATATCAACACTGGAGTTATCGATGATGTTGGAGACCTGGCTAATGCTTAACTCAAGCTCTCTTATTTTATCTAAGCTCAGTTCAATGGCAATTTCGTAATCACGGATGCCGTCTAATTCAACTTGCGTTACGCCCTCAAGCGCCAGTAGTTCATCGCGCACCTTTTCAGCGTATTCACGAACTTCTTTTTCGCCATAGGGCGCGGTAACCGCTACGGTGATGACATCGCGCTTGCGGTCGGCTAATGCCACCACCGGGTTTTCTGCTTCTGCGGGAAAGGTATTTATCGCATCAACCCGACTTTTAATATCGGCAAGCAGATCACGTCGATCATAGGCGCTATCAAGCTCAAAACTGACACTGCCACGACCTTCAGATGACTGGCTAACAATTTTTGCTATGCCCTCAAGGTCTTGTACCGCCTCCTCAATACGGATGGTAATACCTTGTTCGATATCTTCCGGGGTTGCGCCATCCAGCGTCACACTAACGTTGACGATATCAATTTCAAAAGAGGGGAATACCTCTAACGGAATACGATTAGATAAGCTATATAAGCCCGCAGCAATAATGGTGATCATCAGTAAATTTGCGGCAACAGAGTTTTTTGCAAACCAGGCAATCATTTACTTCTCCTGCTTTGTTGAATTTGCCGGGCCAGGTCCTTTGTCAGCTGCAAGGGGCCGCTTTTCAGGTACCCGTGCAGGTTTAGCGCTTTCATTGCCAGCAACCCGCACTGCGGTGCCAGAACTCACTTGCCCTAAAGGCGTTATTACCAATAATTGTCCCGCTTCCAGCCCTGATTTTATCAGCGCATACTGGTCATTTTGCCAGGCTATTTTCACGTCCTTACGCAATAGCACACCATCCTGCTCTATATACACATAACTGCCCTGATAAATTGCCGTGACCGGCACACTTAAGGCATCTTCAATTGTTTTGCCTTCAATTTGTGCACTGACATACTCGCCAATTTTTATGCTAAAACCGCGTTCTAAATTTTGTTCAAACGGATTGTTGATTTGTGCCACCACATACAACTGGCGGGACACCGAATTAATTTCGCTTTCTGTGCGCACCACTTTACCGGTCCAGCTTTGCTTGCCGATTAAATCAGAGGTAAATGTCACATTAATCGCCTTAGCCGTAGACGAGTTGTCAATATTGGTCTCGGGTAACTCAACGAAGGCTAAGTCGCTATTATTAATAGCTAACCTGACTTCCAGATAATCGGTTGCGTATATTTCAGCTAGCACAGTGTTGCTAGATACCACGGTTCCTAAATCAACATCCTGGCTTATCACTCGACCACTATATGGCGCAATTATTTTGGTCCGTGACAGCGCGAGTTGCGCTATTTTAAGCTGGGCCTGCGCCGAAATTAAATTGGCGTTGGCACTTTCTTGCTGAGGTATGCGTAGCACTAAATCGCTTGCTTGTTGCTCATTTCCTAAGCGCTTCCAGTCCAGAGCAGCCTGTTCAACACGCGCCAGCTCTTCAGTTAAATTTTGTTGTGCGGTAATTAAATTGGCTTTGGCAATATTCACTTCAGCGAGGTAATCGCTGTCGTCAATGGCGACCAGTAAATCACCTTTAGTGAAAAAACCACCATCGCGAAAAGCCTCATCTACAAACAGTACCTGGCCGGAAACCTGCGACATTAATGCACTTGCTGTGCGAGGTTTAACCACACCGTAGCTATCGAGTTTTATGCGAAATGGCTGACGTTTAAGCGGTAATATTTCAACCGTTAAGGCGGCAGCGCCATTTGGCATAGCGCGCTCAGTACTCGGTGGGTTTGTATAAATGAGCGCTACAGCGATAACAGTAATGCCGCATACCAGCAGAGGTAAAATGACTTTTTTAGATAGTTTCATCGGTTACAGTTCTTCAGTGTTTGTACTTATATTCGCGCCTGCACCTAATGCAACGTGAAGGTCAATACGATTGATAATAAGATCGGTGGTGATATCAATAAGGTTGTTTTGCGCGGTTAGCAAACGCGCTTGAGCGTCGAGTACCGTGGTATAAGAAACCAGCCCGGCTTGATATTGCTCAAACGACAACTGATTAGCTATCTCAGCATTTTCTTTGGCGGTATTGGTGGCATCAAAACGGGCCAGCAGGGTGTGTTCGAGTGATATAGCATTTTCGACATCCCGTAGCGTGTTAAACACCGAGTCCAGATAGTCCGCTTCGAGTGCTTGCAGACGAAGGAATTCAATTTTCTCAAGCGCTTTTAATCTGCCTGCATTGAAAACAGGTGCCGTGATGTTTGTTAACAGTGACCAGGCGCTTGCGTTAGAAAATAGCGTTGAAAGACTGCCCGAAGAATTTCCTATACCCGCGCTTATACTCAGCGCGGGGAATCGCGCTTTATGGGCCATAGCCAGCGCCGCGTCTTGAGCAAGTAGCGCCAACCAATCGGCTTGCAACGCGGGTTTGCGTGTGACAACTTGTGACGGAATACCCAAACCCAATTGCGCCTGGGGCAATTGTATTTCCGCTTTCAAGGCAATGTTACCGCTGGGATAGCGGCCTAAAAGGCGCTCTAATACCCGCTTGTTTTCAAGCAACGTTTGCTGATTGCTGGCCAACGTTGAAATATCACTATTTAACTCGTTGCGTGCCAGATATACGTCGAGTGACTCATTTAAACCTGCGCGATAACCGCGCTCGATAATATCGAGATTTTCACCAGAGTTTTTAACTTGCTGCTCAGCTAATGCCACCCGTTGTTCGGCTCTTGACGCGTTCGCATAGGCAATCAGGACATTTCCGGCCAACTGCAGTTTTGCTTCCTCTAAACTTGCCTGGGCACTTAAATAGGTAAGCTTTGCCTGACGTTCGGCGTCTGATAGTGCGCCCCAAACATCGATTTCATAGCTTAAATTAGCACCCAGAGAAAAGAGCGTATTGATACCGCTACTCTCCCCGCCGCTGTTACTGCGACCCGCACTAAACGTTGTGTTTAACGATGGCCAAAAATCACTTTTTGCGATAATCAACTGTTGCTCAGCCAGATAGGTGGTATAGCTTTCACTACGGATATTTTGATTTTTTTGCATTGCCTCACTAACAATTTGTTCGATATAGGTCGACCCGGGATTATGAGTAAAGGTGTTAAGCCATGCCTCATCTACTGAAAAGTGTTTAGAAGGGGTCGTGAAATTAACAGGTAAGTCAGGTATCTCTTTCTGAGGGCTCAGCGTTGTCGACACACAACTTTGCATAAGCACTGCGATAATACTGATTAACAGTATTTTTAAATAAAAAAAGCGGGTTACAGCAGGAGAATTCATGTCGATTTCAGTATTGATACGTGAAGCTGTTGACGTTGATATTTACAGTTTACCTGCCACGTTTCTATTGACTATTGCTTTTACACAACCTTTACGCACTTTAAAAAGTAGATGCCTTAACAATACGCTTTATTTGTCAGGGTATATTGTTACCATGGCTACTTATTTCTAAAACACACTGTTGCCAATAGTGCCAGTCAGGATAGTTATGTCACATAACACTATTGCCCTGAACAAACAGCGCCAGCCATTGGACCATCTGGAATCGGTCTGGCTGTTTGGTTATGGCTCATTGATTTACAAAGCTGATTTCCCTTACCTGCAACGCAAACCAGCCTGTATTTATAACTGGCAGCGCCGTTTCTGGCAGGGCTCGCATGATCATCGCGGCACGCCGCAAGCCCCTGGCCGGGTACTAACGCTGATAGAAGCACCAGGCGAGCGCTGTGCCGGTATGGCGTATCAGGTAACGCCTGATACCTTTGAGCATTTAGACCACCGCGAGAAAAACGGTTATTTGCGGGTATTTACTGACTTGCACTGGCTGGATGCGCCTGACCAGAGTGACGCTAATACCTCAGGCTTAGTGTATTTAGCCAGCGCCGATAACGAGGCCTATCTTGGCCCGGCCAGTGACGAGGCGATTGCCACCCATATCGCCCGAAGTGCAGGCCCCAGCGGCCCCAATAGTGAATACTTATTGAAACTAGCGCAGGCCCTGCGTGATATGAACGAGCACGATGCGCATGTGTTTGCGATTGAGCGGGAGCTGTTAAAACTTACTCCAGAGTGCTAACCCAGGGCTCATGTAACTTGCCATAGTGAATCGTCGACCGTAGAGGCTCGCTTTCCATATCACCATTATTATCTGGCAATGCTTGCGTTAAATACTTCGGTACATAAAGCGATTCTACCGCCAGCTTGTTCACGATAATTTCCGTGGGGTTAAGCTGTTTCGCATCAGTGCACCGGCTATAACCTGCTTGTATTAGGGCCGGCACAATAAGCAGCCTGCTGTCCGCTGTGGTTGGGCGGCTGGCCAACGCTGTTTGCAATAACTGAGGCTTGGCTGCCGCGTCAATAACATACAGCCGGGTAGCCCGTTCATTTGCTGTTTGCAGTAACTCTACCGCTCGTTGCTGCTGTTCAAGTTGCTTGTCGGCTTTAAGCTCAGGGTTTTCCTGGTGCATTAACGCGTAATATTGCTCTGCTTTAGTCTGGTAATCAGCGTAGCTTTGACCATTAAATTCCAGCAGCACCCATGCCTGTTGCTGCTGCCGCCGGTAACGGTCTTGCTGACATGGCGCAAACTGAAAACTGGCAAAGTGAGTATCGTTAAGAGAAATAGTCCGGTTAGTATGCCGGTATTGATATTGCCATTCATCACTAATCGGCTCAGGATTTGGCGTGGTCCATTTCAGGCTGATACGTCTACCGGAATTTTCGCCGGCAAAACCATATTGGTAAGGCAAGCGTAATTCCCGCTCGGATAAAACCAGCTCAGCCTTGGTAGCGCTGCGATTAATTAACACTTTGCCAAGTGTCACGCCATTAACCAACACCACCACAGCAACGGCGAACCATAACAATTTTTGTGAGATTGGGTTAGCCATGTTGCCCTGCCTTGCTCTGCTGAGTAGCGCGAAAACGGTTAAACATAGTTAGGGCTAAAATCGCTGTCAGGCCGATTAATAAGAAAAATACGTATTTGGGTAGCCAATCCCACCACCAGTCAAAAAACTTGGTATATAAAAACAAGGCAAAGAACACATTGCCGGTTAACATCAATTTGCTGGCATGAATACGCATACCATACAGCACCAACAGCGCGCTGCCAGCAAACCCGACTACCTGATAAGCGCTTTCAATTAAACCGGTTGACCAGGGTAAATAACTGGCGCTGCCCCAGTTGGCTAACACCAACACCGCAATAAAAAATACCACAGCGGACAACGTCTGATAAATAGTAACGAAGCCATCAAACCGCGGCTGTTTAAGCAACATTGGTACCAAAAAGAACATGGCACTGGCCAATAGAAAATGCTCGGGATGCTCGCCGGCGTTAACCCAATAACTGCCCATCCAGCTGCCAAACTGCGCGCCAATAAACAGTAAACTACAGAGTATTGCTGCCACCAGTAATAACCGGACATGCAGCAGATACGCCAGCACAAAACCATACAATGCAAAAACCGCGAAAGCGTTGGCCGAAGGCGTGATATTAAAAATACTGCCAAGCATAATAATATTCAGTACCCAGGCGGTAAAAGACACTAACGCAGCCAGTTTTGCATAATAGCCCGAGGCATCAAAGCGCCGTAGCCATACCGCCAGTGCCAGGGTTAATAATGGCGCAGCTATCAGCAACACGACCTGGTTAGGGGTCGAGAAGTAGCCCCAGTACTGAAAAAACAGAAAAAACAAACTGGCAGCAAGCGCGGTAGCGCCAAGAAAAGAGACAATTTGCATACCCAGCGACAAATGGCGGGCCTGGTCAGTTAAATCGATATTCAGCTCTTGTTGCAACTGCTGTAGCAAACCATGGTGATAGTCGCGAACTTTGGCGACTTGATCATCTGACAATGACAACACGCCTTGTTCGGCTAATAGTTGCTGCTCAGCACGAAATGCCAGTACCTGATCGGCTCTGGCCTGCGCCTGGGTTTTATTAAGGGGGGAAGTTGTGGTCACGCTTTTCGTTTCATCCATGCTGTCAGCGCCTGTTGCAACAGGGTACCTTAAAAATTAAAAAACCGGAATTGGCTAAGACAGACCAATTCCGGTTTTGTACTAACATCACCCTAACAGCTTAGCGTATTAGCGCTACTCTTTAACCACATCAATAAAGTACTGGCTTTCCCCTGCTACCGTTTGCCGGACCAGACCGTGTACGTCGGTCTCAAACCCCGGGAACTGGCCGTTAAAGGCACGGGTAAATTTAAGGTAGTTGATAATAGTGCCGTTGAAACGCTCGCCCGGCACCATTAGCGGAATACCCGGTGGGTAAGGAGTTACTAACATAGCAGTAACCCGGCCTGCTATATCGTCAATAGACACCCGCTCTATTTCGCGGTGGGCCATTTTGGCCCAGGCATCTGCCGGGGTCATGGCGGTTTCAATGGTCGAAAGGTACATCTCAGTGGTGACTTTGGCCACGTCAAACTGGCGATATATGTTATGAATTTGCTGACATAAATCGCGCAGGCCTACTTTTTCATAGCGTGGGTTTTTGGCTACAAATTCCGGCATAATGCGCCACATTGGCAGGTTCTGATCGTAGTCATCTTTAAACTGCTGCAGCTCAGTTACCATTGAGTTCCAGCGACCTTTGGTAATACCAATGGTAAACATAATAAAGAACGAATACAGGCCGGTTTTTTCAATAATAATACCGTGCTCGGCTAAATATTTGCTAACGATAGTGGCGGGTATGCCCTGCTCGTCAAACTGGCCCAGCATATTCAGGCCCGGGGTAATAATAGTGGCTTTAATCGGGTCGAGAATATTAAAGCCCGACTCTATTGGTCCAAAGCCGTGCCAGCTATCCGTAGCGTGCAGTACCCAGTTATCACGCTCACCTATGCCCTCTTCCGGCAAATGCTCGGGGCCCCAGACTTTAAACCACCAGTCATCATCGCCAAACTCGGCATCAACTTTGCGCATCGCCCGGCGAAAATCCATGGCTTCAAATAAACTTTCTTCCACAAGAGAAGTGCCACCTGGTGCTTCCATCATCGCGGCAGCAACATCGCAGCTGGCGATAATGGCGTACTGCGGGCTGGTAGAACTGTGCATTAAATACGACTCGTTAAAGCGATGGGTATCCAGGCTTCTGTTAGTGGCGTTTTGCACCAGAATTTGTGAGGCCTGCGATAAGCCGGCCAGTAATTTGTGGGTCGACTGGGTCGCGAATACCAGGGTTTCATCTGAGCGCGGCCGGTCTTTACCTATCGCATGCATATTTTTATAAAAATCATGGAAGCTGGCGTGCGGTAACCAGGCTTCATCAAAATGCAGGGTGTCGATGGTCGAGCCCAGTTCCTGCTTAATTTCTTCCACGTTATACAAAATACCGTCGTAGGTACTTTGGGTAATGGTTAAAATACGCGGCTTTTTATTCTTGGCATTGCGGGCAAACGGGTTAGCTTCAATTTTTTTAGCTATCGCTTCTGGTGAAAACTCACTCTTAGGAATGGGGCCAATAATGCCGTAATGGTTGCGGGTTGGCATTAAAAATACCGGAATAGCACCGGTCATAATAATCGAATGTAATATCGATTTATGGCAGTTGCGGTCTACCACCACGATATCGCCCGGCGCAACCACAGAGTGCCAAACCATTTTATTCGAGGTAGAGGTACCATTGGTCACAAAAAACAGATGGTCAGCATTAAAAATACGGGCGGCATTTTGTTCGCTTTGCGCTACCGGGCCGGTATGATCCAGCAACTGGCCTAATTCATCTACCGAATTACAGACATCGGCCCGTAACATGTTTTCGCCAAAAAACTGGTGAAACATCTGGCCAACCGGACTTTTTAAAAATGCTACACCGCCTGAGTGTCCTGGACAATGCCAGGAATAAGAGCCGTCGGAGGCGTAATCCATTAACGCATTAAAAAACGGCGGCGCTAAAGCATCTAAGTATTTTTGCGCTTCGCGGATAATATGCCGGGCAACAAATTCCGGCGTATCTTCGAACATATGAATAAAGCCGTGCAGCTCTCGCAGCACGTCATTAGGAATATGCCGGCTGGTGCGGGTTTCACCGTATAAGAATATCGGAATATCGGCGTTACGTTTTCGCACTTCTTTGACAAAAGCTCTGAGCTCAGTCAGCGCGGTAACAACATCAGCATCGC
Source organism: Arsukibacterium sp. UBA3155 (assembly GCA_002364615.1). Classification (GTDB taxonomy): domain Bacteria; phylum Pseudomonadota; class Gammaproteobacteria; order Enterobacterales; family Alteromonadaceae; genus Alishewanella. The sequence goes on from DEYP01000025.1 coordinate 353,473, forward strand.
TGCCGCTGCCAAACTCTTCGTCATCTATTGATAAAATAAAGCACGACGCACGGCTGGCTTGCTGTGCAAAAGCCGTTAAATCAACATAGCTGGTATAACCGACCACCTCAAAACCATGGCTGCCGATGGCCTGGGCAAGATCACGAATGCCAGAGCCGGAAATATTTTCTGAACGGAAATCTTCATCAATAACGATAACCGGGAAACGAAACTTCATCAGTTAATCCTTGCTGTTAATCTTTTTTGGCGACTTTCTGACGCGCCTTCATTAAACGCTCACGCTTGTATTTTTGTAGCGCCGTCTCGGTATTTTTCTTGGTTGGGGTAAAGGGGTTCTCCCCTTCCCGGAACTCAACCCGCACCGGTGTGCCCATCATTTGCAGCGCCTTACGATAGTAATTCATTAAATAGCGCTTATAAGAGTCAGGCAGATCTTTAACCTGATTACCATGAATAACAATAATGGGTGGGTTATAACCACCGGCATGGGCATATTTCAGTTTAACCCGCCGGCCGTGCACCATAGGCGGCTGGTGATCTTCCTGGGCCATTTTCATAATGCGGGTTAAAAGCGAAGTGCTGACCCGTTTGGTGGCGGAGTCGAACGCTTCTTCAACCGATTCAAACAAGTTACCTACACCCGAGCCATGCAGCGCCGAGATAAAATGCAACCGGGCAAAGTCGATAAAGCCTAAGCGGCGATCCAGTTCGCGTTTTACTTCATCTTTAATGCTGTCGTTCAGGCCATCCCATTTATTAACGGCAATAACCAAAGAACGGCCGGCATTAAGCGCAAAACCGAGAATACTTAAATCCTGATCAGAGATCCCTTGCTGGGCGTCCAGTACCAGCAAGACCACATTGGCCTCTTCTATGGCCTGCAGCGTTTTAATAACCGAAAACTTTTCCACCATGTCGTCAATTTTGCCACGACGACGCACGCCGGCTGTATCGATTAACGTATAGTTGCGCTCGTTACGCTGCATCGGAATAAATACCGAGTCGCGCGTGGTGCCCGGCATATCAAACACCACTACCCGATCTTCGCCTAAAATACGGTTAGTCAGGGTTGATTTACCGACATTAGGCCGGCCAACAATGGCCAGCTTAATATGCTCACTGCGCAGCCGGGCCGCTTCAGCGTCAGCCTGTTCTTCGGTCAGCGTTTCCAGCGCCGGGCCAGCGTCGGCCTCTCCATCCCCCTCAATGCCTGATTTAATGCTATCAGCCAGAAAGGGTAATAACGCATGATTTAATAATGACGACACACCCCGCCCGTGCGCCGCGGCGATCGGGTACACTTCGCCAATGCCCAGACTGTAAAAATCGGCTACCGCAGTATCCGCGTCTAAACCATCGGTTTTGTTGGCGACCAGAAATACCGGTTTTTCCAGACGGCGAATATGATCGGCTATTGCACCGTCACCTACGGTAACGCCAGCCCGGGCGTCTACCATAAACAGCACTACATCTGCTTCGTCAATGGCTTTTAACGACTGCTCCGCCATTTCTACTTCAATGCCTTGCTCGTGGCCATCGATACCACCGGTATCTACCACAATAAACTCCAGCCCTTCGAAATTGACTGAACCATATTTACGATCCCGGGTTAACCCCGGGAAATCTGCAACCAGAGCGTCACGGGTGCGGGTTAAACGATTAAACAACGTGGATTTGCCAACATTGGCGCGCCCCACCAGGGCCACTACAGGTAACATTCAGTCAACCTCAGAAATAAGAAAACAGGCCCATTCAGGCCTGTTCCTTCAGTTATATGCCTAGAGTGCCCGTTAAGGCACTTGTAATAAGACTAGCTCACCATTGCGGCTTGTCACTAATATATAGTCTTCGTTTGCTACCGGCTGGTTGTAAAAACCTGAGCCATCCATGCTTTGCCGGGCAACAAAATCACCGGTTTCTCGGTTTAGCCAATGCAGATTACCTTTATTGTCACCCACCACCAGATAATTTTTATAAACGGTTGGTCCGGTTAAAAAATGCCGCTGCAAGCCCTGCTGGCCCCATATTTCACTGCCATTTCGTCGATCGACAGCATAAATACCGCCGGTAGAATCTACCAGGTATAACGTAGTGCCTTCGACAGTCATATTACGAAAGCTGGCATAATCGCGCTTCCATAACTGACGCCCACTACGCAACTCCATTGCCACTAACTCACCGTTAAAGGCAATAGTGTATAAGGTACCAGCGATCACAATGGGTTTAGCGTCGACATCAACCAGTCGTGATAAATCAGTACTGCCTTGTGGTGTGGCAATTGCTTCTTCCCACGCCTGATAACCCCGTTCAGCAATCAACACGCCAACCCGGCCGGTGCCACTACCGTATAATACGCCACCGGCTTCAATAACAGGCTCGCTCAGGCCACGGATGGTCAGCGCAGGCTGCTCGTCTTCGAATATCCAGCGCTGCTCACCCGTTGCCGGGTCAAGTGCTATCAGATTACCCGCAGTAGTAGCCACTACCACCAAACCCTCTGCAGCAGCCGGGCTGACCAGCACTTCACCTTTTACCGGCACCCGCCATAACAACTGGCCGTCTTGGGCATTTAACGCAAATACTTCACCGTCTTCGGTACCGAGGTACAATTTATTGTCATAAAAAGTAACGCCACCGGCTATCCGGGCGCTATCACTGCTGAAGCGAGAAAACAATGAGCTTGTACCTTCATTGCGTAAATCGAAGCTCCATAAGGTGCGACCATTGTTCAGGCCTTTCGCTACCACGATGCCGTCACGACTGGCAGCATATACGGTATCGTTTACGATAACTGGCTTTAGCCCCGATTCGTAATGACCGATGCCTTTACCCACTTTACTCTGCCAGACTTTTTGCGGTTTAATAGTGTTTTGCACTTCTGGCAGCACCAGCTTTTCTTTACTGGAACAGGCACTTAACGTCAGGGCCACTACCGCAACCACTGTTATTTTTCCGAATAATTTCACGCCTACCCCTTGTTAACTGGCTGTAATATGTGCCAATTCATCCAGTTTTACCTGCAATAATGGCCGGCTTTGCTCACTGCTGGCCAGCGCCTGCTGATACGCTGCTTTTGCCTGAGCTAATTCGCCGGTTAACTGCAGTACGTCACCTTTTAATTCTGCCTGCTGGCCCTCAAAGCTTGCTGGTACTGGCAGTGCTAACGTGGTCAAGGCGTCAGCATAGTTACCCTGCTCGCGCTGCACCCGGGCCAGCCGCAATTGGGCAATTGCCTGTACCGGGGTATCTTTAGCGTTATTCATTACCCAGCTTAAGTGCTCGGCCGCGGTAGCCAACTGCTGGTTATCAATCGCTTCGCGCGCCGCCAGTAATGCAGCAAATACCGCATAGCTGGTATCACCCTGCGCATCAATAAACCCTTTCGCGCTGGCCAGCCAATCACTGCCTTCGCTTTGCTGCTGTTCCAGTAACTGACTGTACTGAGCGGATACCTGCTCGGCCTGCTCACGCTGTTCAGCCTGAAAATAGCGCCAGCCATACAGTCCGGCCAAACCAATTACCACGCCGCCCAGAATGGCTTTGCCGTAATCGTTCCAAAAGCGCTTAATGGCTTCAACCTGTTGTTCTTCGCTACTGTAAATTTCCAATTTTACTACTCCGTAATATCCTGTCTAATCTGTTTAGCCGCTTCCAGGCCTTAGAATTATTGGCCTGCAAGTGATTGTCCAATCTGTTTATTTTAATTTAAACCGCTGCTGCCAGTAACTGAGGTAACTCTGTCAGCGCCAACATTTGTTGCGGCTTGTCCTGGCGCAGCCATTTTAAGGTTATTTCGCCGCGGGCCAGCTCATCCTCACCTAAAATCAGCGCCAGTTCGGCACCCGACTTATCTGCTCGTTTCATTTGCTTTTTCAGGTTGCCGCCACCGCAGTGCAAGATAACACGTTTTGGCGCCAGCTCGCTACGCAGCTGTTCGGCAATACCAATGGCCGCAAGTTCCGCAGCTTCGCCCATTGGCATAATATAAATATCTGCGGTTGTCTCTGGCAGGCTAACCAGTTGCAACGTTTGTAACAATAGCACCAGCCGCTCCATGCCCAGCGCAAAGCCCACTGCAGGTGTCGCTTTGCCACCCAGTTGCTCTACCAGGCCATCGTAACGCCCGCCGGCACATACCGTACCTTGCGCACCAAGCTCAGTGGTTACCCACTCAAATACCGTTTTATTGTAATAATCGAGCCCACGCACCAGAGTTGGATTGATGGTATAAGCAATACCGGCCGCATCGAGCCGGCGTTTTAACTGACTGAAGTGCTCTGTAGAATCGGCATCTAAATAATCGGCTAGCTGCGGGGCGCCAGCGATCACCTCAGTCAGCGCCGGGTTCTTAGTATCGAGTACCCGTAACGGATTGCTGTGCATGCGGCGCAGGCTATCTTCATCAAGTTGTGACTTATGCTGCTCCAGATAGGCTACTAAAGCATCACGGTATCTTGCTCTGGCTTCATTTGACCCTAACGAATTCAGTTGCAAAGTCACATAAGGTGCCAGCCCCAACTGCTGCCACAAGTTAGCGGTTAGCATAATAACTTCAGCATCAATATCGCTGCTGGCAATACCAAAGGCTTCAAGGCCAAACTGATGAAACTGCCGATAGCGGCCTTTTTGTGGACGTTCATGCCGGAACATGGGTCCCATATACCACAAACGCTGTTCCTGATTATATAGCAAGCCATGCTCGTTGCCGGCCCGTACACAACAGGCAGTACCTTCCGGCCGTAGAGTCAGGCTGTCACCATTGCGATCATCAAAGGTGTACATCTCTTTTTCAACAATATCAGTGACTTCACCAATAGATCGTTTAAACAACTCGGTCATTTCAACGATAGGAAACCGGATCTCACTGTAGCCATAGCGAGCCACCGTGCTGCGTAATACCTGCTCCAGATGCTGCCATAACGGCGTATCCTGTGGCAGGCAATCGTTCATGCCGCGTATTGCCTGAATATTTTTTGCCAAAATTAAATTCTCACTGCCATGCTTAAAACCGGGCGATTATAAGAGGTGTTTAGGAAAACACCAAACCGCAACCGGGTTAATCCAGTTGTTTTATGCCAATTAACTGCTCACGGGCAACCAGATACTGCCGCACCTGCTGCTCAAGTTGCTCGGCGATGTTGTTGTTATCCAGTCGAAGTTTCTGGCGCTGGCCATTCAGATAGAAGCCACTCTTGCGGTTAGCCCCGGCTACGCCTAAATCTGAAATTAATGCTTCGCCCGGACCATTCACTACACAGCCAATCACCGACACCGTTAACGGCTCGACAATGTCTTCCAGCCTTTGCTCCAGCTCGTTCATAGTTTTAATCACGTCGAATTCCTGACGCGAGCAGCTGGGGCAGGCAATAAAATTAATACCGCGCTGACGAATACGCAGCGATTTTAATATATCAAAAGCGACCTTTACTTCTTCTACCGGATCGGCGGCCAGAGAGATCCGTAATGTATCGCCAATACCCTCTGCCAGCAGCATTCCTAAGCCGATTGCCGATTTAACTGCTCCGGCCCGGGCACCGCCTGCCTCGGTAATACCTAAATGCAGAGGTTGCTTAATTTGTTTGGCCAGTAAACGGTAAGCGCCAACTGCGAGGAACACATCGGAGGCCTTTACGCTGACTTTAAACTGATCAAAATTAAGCCGGTCCAGAATATCAACATGACGCATTGCCGATTCCAGCAATGCTTCCGGGGTTGGCTCCGTGTACTTTTCCTGAATATCGGCCTCTAACGAACCGCCGTTAACGCCAATCCGGATCGGAATATTATGATCTCGTGCACTGTCAACTACTGCCCGGATCCGATCTTCCTTACCAATATTACCCGGGTTTATCCGCAGGCAATCTGCACCGTACTCCGCCACTTTTAAGGCAATGCGATAGTCAAAATGAATATCGGCCACCAGCGGAATAGGTGCTTGCTGTTTAATCAGCTTAAAAGCTTCTGCCGCCTCCATGGTCGGTACCGACACGCGTACCAAATCGGCGCCGGCCGCTGCAATAGCCCGAATTTGCGCCAGGGTGGCCTCGACATCAGTGGTTCGGGTATTGGTCATCGATTGTACGGCAATAGGTGCATCGCCCCCAATAGCAACAGTACCTACATGAATTTGGGTGCTCAGGCGTCGGGTAATTGGATTGTCAGCAAACATGATTAATCAGATTCCGCCAGGGTAAATTTTGCCACCCTGCCCGCAGGCAGCGATGACATATCAAAAGGTTTATTGTTCAGGGTGATCTTGACCACGCTGGGGTTTCCCAGTGTTACGACAAAAGGCGCCTTGCCGGTCACGGTCATCGCATAGCCGGCCTCTTTAGTGCCATAAGCGATACGGTTCCCCTCAGCATCCAGCACATCAATCCAGCAATTATCACTGAATGCCATGGTAATGACATCTGCTTTTACCGCTAACGTACTTGCGCTGGTGGGCTCAGAAGTAAGGTCATTCGCGTTGTAATCAGTCAGCTCAGAGCCGGTGACTGCCGCATCAATTTCTGAAGTAACTTCTGGATTAACGTCTTGCTCAATGTCAGTTGTGTCGCCAGTCGTCGGCGCTGCTGGCATGCTTTGTTCCGTTGCCGCATCGCTACTGCTGGCAATAGCGTTAGCTGGTGTTTCTGCGCTGACCTGCTGCGCGACAACCTGCTCAGAGGTACTTTCCGCTGTCGGGTCTGCAGTTTGCCACCACCACAACACCAGCATTAAGACTAAAATAAACCCCATGGCGTAGGTAATCCACACAAAGCGGTTTTCGGTAGCCTGAATTTCAGCACGATTTGAAAAAGTACGCATCGGTTTCGGCGGTTCAACACTGCCGCCGTTTTGCTGCTCAAATGCAGACAACACCTGATTTTCGGGTAACTTCACCAGCCGGGCGTAAGCGCGCAGATAACCACGAACAAAGGTAACCAGCATGCTACTGTCCAATTGATCAGCTTCAATCTGTTGTACCAGGTTAACCCGCAAATTAAGTTGCAATGCCACATCAGCAACACTGAGTTTCCGTTGCTCCCGGGCCTGACGTAATAGCTGACCTGCGCTAAGTTCTGTCGCTTCTGCTGTGGTCATGGTTCAATACTGGCCGGATCGGTAACCAGAACCTGCTGGCCTACCTGTAACTTACTTTGCTCTGTCAGGTTATTCCAGGCCATAAAGCGTTCCAGCCGGATATTATAACGATATGAAATCCCGAACATGGTTTCACCCGCAGCAACCTGATGGTAAGGATCAGTAACCTCCAGCGGCTCACTAAACTCTGCCAGCCTCGCTACCGTTTGTGTCTGCAACTGCGCATCATCGACTTCAGTAAGCCAAATTCGCTGACCGGTTTTGATGACAGACCCCGGGGTTAACTGGTTCCACTCCATCAGCTTTGCCAGCCGGATATTATGGGTTACAGAAATGGCATACAGTGACTCACCTTCCTGCACCAGATGAAATTCAGGCGCACTTTCATCAGCCTGCGTCTGCGCTGAAACTTGCGACTGTTCGCCAAAGGCAGCTTCAGTTTCCGGCAAGGTTTCTGCTACGATGGCTTCGCCAGTACTGCCATTTTCGCTCGCCGCCTGACCAGGCTGCGCTGAACTGGCGGCTTCCTGTTCAACCAGAACCGTCTCTGCTGGCAGGCTTACTGGAGGCGTCGCGGCCAAAATCATCTGACTTGCGTCCTGCTGGCCTGATGTTGCTTGTGGTTGCTGTCTGGCTACGCCTTCTTGCGGGCGAATCTGCTCCGGCAGAGTTTGCTCTGGTGAGGACAGCGCTAACGGCGTTTCTGCCGCGGACTGCGGGGAGGCCAATTGCCGGGCTGTCTCAGCTGCCTGCTGCTCTGCAAGCTGTTGTTCCGCAAGCTGCTGTTCCGCTATTTTTTTGTCTGCTATTTCTCTGGCAGCACGTTGCTCTGCAGCGAGTTGCTCAGCGGCATTTTTAGCCGCCAGCGTTTCTGCCGCCGCTTGCTCTGCTGCTAATTGCCGCGCATCTTCGGCAGCTTGCTCTATTGCAGCTTGTTGTTCAGCCAGCACGTTCGCTGCTGTATCGTCTTGCTCCGGTAACTGGCTGGTTGCAAGCACACCAGCAATGGCCTGGCTGCTTTTAGAACGGGCAGCTGTTGTTGCCTGCTCAGTCTGGGTGCTGGGTGATGTAGAGCCGGATTGGCGTTGCGGGCTATTGCTTCTATCCTGTGCAGTTATCAATTGTTGTTCAGGTTCGTCAGCGCTTGATTCGGCCGTTTTACGTCTGACAACCCTTAACCTGGGGTTGGCCACAGGGTCACTGGGTGTCGCTACCACAGCGGTGTTATCGGGCAGCACAATATTTGCCATTAAACTCAGTTTGTATTGCTCACGCAACTGCTCAAATTCACTTTCCAATAACCGTTGCTGTAATAACAAACGGGCTTCTGGTGTATCAATATACAAGGTAAGTAAAAGTTGTTCAGCATGCTTCATGGTGCTGACATCGCCCTGCTTTTCTGCCACCAGATAATTCAGCAGCGTGCTGCGCGCTGAAACCCGGCCCAGGCGTTGAATGCGCTGCAGCGATGTCTTAGCACCCACATTATCGCCCATTGCGTAGTTAATCGCAGCCAGATTGATCAGTGAGCTGATGCGGGTGCCATTGTGAGATACAGATGATTCGAGAAAGGTTTTCGCTTTACTGTAGCCTTGCTGATCAAGCTGGCAAAGTGCCAGATTTTCATAGCTCTCGGCTACACGAATATAACCGGGCCTTGAAATAGCCCTTAACAACAACGCTTCTGCTTCCTCATATTTACCAATCTGGCAAAGAAATGCACCATAGTTGTTGTAGGCATCTGCATTATTGCTGTCTTTGTCGAGCGCTTTTTTATAAGCGTCTTCAGCCTGAACATGCTCGCCAACACTCTGGTAGTAAAAAGCCAGCGCGTTGTACACTTCAGGCAAATCAGGGGCGAAGGCTTTCGCCCGTTCTAAGTTGTATTTTGCCTGGGTGGTATCACCACGACGTAAATAATTTAAGCCCAGAGAAATTCGGGTGCGGGCAGCTTCACTATTATCAAGACTTCGCTCACCAACCTGGCGGTCAGAGCCGACATAACTGCTTTCTGACACACACGCCGTCAGGGTTAACGACACACACAGTGCGAGCCCTACCGAAAATTTCTGCATTACCACTGGTCATCCCTTGGGTTACGGCAGCGTTTTAACCAGTATTGGCTGGCCTTTCTGCTGCTTCTTAATCAGTCTTTTGGTTCGATCAATCACATCGCCTACTAACTGGCCACAGGCTGCATCGATATCATCGCCCCGGGTTTTCCGTACCATAACAGTAAAACCGTGTTGTTGTAACACCTTGTTAAAACGGTCAATCCGCGAGTTGCTCGATCTTTTATAAGGTGAGCCTGGATACGGATTAAACGGGATCAGATTAATCTTTGCCGGCGTATCTTGCAATGCCTGCGCTAGCTCATGCGCCTGTTCCATACTATCGTTAACGCCGTCGAGCATAACATACTCTACTGTGACCTTATCATTGGCCTTAGAGTTCTCGACATATCGGCGCGAAGCCGCTAAAAACTGCTCCATCGGGTATTTTTTATTCACCGGGACCAGTTCATCACGCAGGGCATTATTAGGCGCGTGCAATGAAATAGCCAGAGCCACATCAATTCGCTCACGCAACAGGTCCAGTGCCGGCACCACACCAGAGGTACTTAAAGTAACCCGGCGCTTGGACAATCCAAACCCGTAATCTTCCAGCATCAGCTCCATTGCCGGAACTACGTTGTTCAGGTTTAACAAGGGCTCGCCCATGCCCATCATCACCACGTTGGTAACAGGCTTTTCACCGGTATCACCGTAACTGCCAATAATCTGTGCTACCCGCCACACCTGGCCGATAATTTCACTGACGCTAAGATTTCGGTTAAACCCCTGCTGCGCTGTCGAGCAAAAGGTACAATCCAGGGCACAACCCACTTGTGAAGATACACACAGCGTGCGCCGGTCTTTTTCCGGGATCCAGACAGTTTCCACTTCCTGGCCACCGGCTAAGCCCATCACAAATTTGATGGTACCGTCGGTGCTGTCTTGCCGGGTCACCACCACGGGTGCCGCTATCACAGCTATTGTTTTTAACTTATCGCGCAATGTTTTATTGATATTGGTCATTTTGTCGAAGTCATCAACGCAGTAGTGGTAAATCCATTTCATTACCTGATCGGCACGAAATGGTTTTTCACCTAATGACACAAAAAATTCCTGCATTTGTGGACGGGTAAAATCTAACAAATTTACCTGATTTACCGGCTTGTTCATACCCTGATGACTCCTGCTGACACCTATCAATAACTCACTATTACCGCTTTATATATCCAAAGAATTTCGAAAGACGATGGATAAAGGCAGAAAAGGGGCTGACGCCCCCTTTCCTTTTAGCTTACACAGCTAACACCTACCCGATATTAACGGGTACGGCTGCACAGTTCAGCTTCAGTGAAGAAAAACGCAATTTCACGTGCCGCAGATGCTGCTGCATCAGAGCCGTGTACCGCGTTTTCGTCAATGCTGTCTGCATAATCAGCACGTAAAGTACCGGCTAATGCATCTTTCGGGTTAGTAGCACCCATAATTTCACGGTTCTTACGCACAGCGTCTTCACCCTCTAATACCTGAACCATTACCGGGCCAGACGTCATGAAGCTTACCAGCGCTTTAAAAAATGGACGCTCTTTGTGCTCGCCGTAGAAACCTTCAGCTTGTTCCTGGCTTAAGTGTAGCATTTTAGAAGCAACAATCTTAAGGCCGGCAGATTCAAAACGGTGATAGATAGCACCGATCAGGTTCTTTGCTACAGCGTCGGGTTTAACGATTGAAAAAGTACGTTCTAAGGCCATGTCAGGCTCCTGCAATTAAAGGGTTAAAATTTTAAGGCGGCAAATTATACGCTAATTACCAAAAAAAACATACCGTGCCAATCATTTCACCCTAGTGACCTTCACTGACCATATTAACGGTATACTTCGGAATTTCCACCACCAGATCTTCGTCGGCAATCCGGGCCTGACAACCCAGGCGCGACTCGGGCTCCAGGCCCCAGGCTTTATCAAGCATATCGTCTTCCAGCTCATCGCTTTCGTTCAACGAGAAAAAACCTTCACGGACAATGACATGGCAGGTTGTGCAGGCACAGGACTTTTCACAGGCATGCTCAATAGCTATGCCATTTTTTAATGCGACATCCAGCACCGTGTCACCCACGCTGGCGTCCAGCGCGGCACCTTGCGGGCATAATTCAGCATGGGGTAAAAATACTATCTTTGGCATGGTTAAACCTCGTCGACTTTATGGCCCTGCAAGGCCTGCCGGATTGATTGATCCATACGCCGGGCAGCAAAGTCATCTGTTAAAGTGTTGGTATGTTCAATGGCGGCTTTTATTGCTGCCGTATCGTCTTGCTGCCGCACTTCGGCTAATGTTGCCAGCGCTGCATTAATGTCGGCTAATTCGTCAGCGTCAAGCAGGGCACCGTCATGTTGTACTGCGGCAGTAACGGCTTCAAGCACCCGGTCAGCTTCTACCTGTTGTTCACGCAGCAGTCGCCGTTGCATGTCCTGCCGGGCATGCTGCATTGAACCACTGATCATCCCGGCTACCTGCTCATCCGTTAAACCATAAGACGGCTTAACCTGAATACCTGCAGCAACGCCGGTTGACTTCTCTTCTGCGCTGACGCTGAGCAAGCCGTCGGCATCAACCTGAAAGGTTACCCGGATATGCGCACCACCAGCTGGCATCGGCGGAATTCCACGTAATTCAAAACGTGCCAGTGAGCGACAGTCTTCAACCAATTCGCGCTCACCTTGCAACACGTGAATAGCCATCGCGGTCTGACCGTCTTTAAAAGTAGTAAATTCCTGAGCGCGACTTACCGGGATCACGGTATTGCGTGGTATCACTTTCTCAGTCAGGCCGCCCATGGTTTCCAGACCCAGCGACAAAGGAATAACATCCAGTAGCAAGGTCTCGTGTTCAGCTTTATTGCCCACCAGCACGTTAGCCTGAATAGCGGCGCCCAGCGCTACGACTTTATCCGGGTCAATGGAGGTCAATGGCTCTGAGGCAAAAAACTGACCTACTTCGCTGCGTACCAGTGGTACCCGGGTAGAGCCGCCCACCATCACAACATTAGCCACTTCATCCGGGGTTAAACCGGCATCACGTAATACCTGACGGCAACTGCGAATGGTTTTTTTCACCAACGGGCCAGCAAGCTGCTCAAATTTATCACGGCTAAGGCTGCCTGATACCTGCTGATTATCTGCACTAAAAGCGTAATCAGCTTCAGCGCTGTCGGTTAGCTGTTCTTTTAAGTTACGGGCAACGGTTAAATACTGGCGTCTGGCAGTATGGCTTAATGTTTGCTGACCACTTTGTTGCTGCATCCAGCCAACGATAGTCTGGTCAAAATCATCTCCACCCAGCGCAGAATCACCGCCGGTGGCCAGTACTTCAAACACACCGCGCTTAAGGCGTAAAATAGAAATATCGAAGGTGCCACCGCCTAAATCGTAAACGGCGATGATCCCTTCCTGGCCAGAGTCGAGGCCATAAGCCAGCGCCGCAGCGGTTGGCTCGTTTAACAGTCGCAGAACAGTAAGACCGGCCAGTTTAGCCGCATCTTTAGTGGCCTGGCGCTGGGCATCGTCAAAATAGGCCGGCACGGTAATGACTACGCCATTCAGTTCACCGCCCAGTACCTGGCTGGCAGTATCCGCCAGGGTGGCCAGAATTTCAGCAGAAACTTCTACCGGGTTTTTCACCCCATCGCGGGTGTCAACGGCAGCCAGACCGCCCTGGTCGACTAACTGATAGGGTAATAACTCTGCCAGCGGTTGGGTTTCGGCATAGCCTTTGCCCATCAGGCGTTTAATGGAGAATATGGTGTTGCTGGCATCTTCTGCTGCAGACGCAACAGCCTGCTGGCCAACCTCGGTTTTAGCCGGACCATAGCGCACCACCGATGGGATCATATCACTGCCATCGGCATTGCTTAGAGTACTTGCCTGGCCGCTGCGAACCGCTGCAACTAAAGAATTGGTAGTACCTAAATCGATACCCGCTGCCAGTTTATGATGGTGGGGCGCGGCACTCTGGCCGGGCTCTGCAATCTGTAATAACGCCATAGCTTAATTTAGTCTTGTAATTGCTGTTCTATTAACTCCAGCTCGTGCTGCAGTTTAAAGAAAAATTTGAGTTTACGCACCAGTTCCGCTGCCTGCTGGTTTTGCTCAGCCGTGTTGGCTTCCAATGTTGCGGCCAGTTCCTTTAACAACACTTTGCGCTGCTGCTGCAACTGCTGTTCTACCGCCATAATGGCGTTGTCAGGGTCGACGCTACTGCTAATCTCTTCCAGCTGCTCTCGCAGTTCCATCTGCTGCATTAAAAACACCGGATCGGTAAAACTGCGCTGCTCGTGGCTTATTTTTAAACCACGCAGCGCCAGTAAATGTTCCGCACGCAGCAGCGGTTGCTTCAGGCTATGGTAGGCATCATTAATGTTAGCGGTTTGCTGCACCGACATTAAGCGGTCACGATGAGATGCGGCCGCGTGTTTGTCGGGATGAAATTTGCGCTGCAAAGCCAGATAACGAGAGCCTAATTCAGTTAAGTCCAGCTCAAAGGTTGCTGGCAAATCAAACAACTGAAAATAATTCATGCAATATTGGCCTTACAGCAGTCGGAGTTATTAAACGGTAAAGCTTTCGCCGCAGCCACATTCGCCATTAACATTCGGATTGTTAAACTGAAAACCTTCGTTCAGGCCTTCTTTAACAAAATCCAGTTGGGTGCCATCGATATACACCAGGCTTTTGCCATCAACAATCAGTTTCAGACCGTGCTCTTCAAATACCTGATCATCATCATGCAGCTCATCGACAAACTCCAGCACATAAGCCAGGCCGGAGCAGCCAGTGGTTTTTACGCCAACCCGCAAGCCCAAACCTTTGCCACGATTTTGCAGAAAGTTTTGCACTCTTTCAGCTGCCGCTGTGGTCATCGATATTGCCATACCGTGTTAACTCCCGCGCTTTTGCTTATAATCGGCAATCGCCGCCTTAATGGCATCTTCTGCCAGAATAGAGCAGTGAATTTTTACCGGAGGCAACGCCAGTTCATGTGCGATGTCGGTATTTTTAATCTGCTGAGCTTCATCCAGGCTTTTACCTTTAACCCACTCTGTTACCAGTGAGCTTGAGGCGATAGCGCTGCCGCAGCCATAGGTTTTAAACTTTGCATCTTCAATAATGCCCTGCTCATTCACTTTAATTTGCAGTTTCATTACGTCACCACAAGCCGGTGCACCAACCATACCCGTTGCAATGCTAGGGTCGTCTTTGGCGAAAGAACCCACATTCCGTGGATTTTCATAATGATCGATTACTTTGTTACTGTAAGCCATGATCTGTTACCTCGTTGGGCCGGATGGCGCTTAGTGCGCTACCCATGCCACAGTGTTTAAATCAATACCGTCTTTGAACATGTCCCATAACGGTGACATTTCACGTAGTTTATCAATCGCCTGGTGGACGATTTTAATGGTATGGTCAATTTGCGCTTCAGTAGTAAACCGGCCAATACTAAAACGGATAGAACTGTGAGCCAGCTCGTCATTTAAGCCCAGCGCCCGCAATACATAGGAAGGCTCTAAACTGGCCGACGTACAGGCTGAACCTGACGATACCGCAATGTCTTTTAACGCCATTATCAGCGATTCGCCTTCAACGAAATTAAAGCTGATATTGGTAATACCCGGCACTCGTGGGGCGCTGTCACCATTTAAGTACACTTGCTCAATATCTTTAATGCCATCCCATAGGCGATCACGCAGTGTAGTAATACGTTCACGCTCAGCCGCCATTTCTTCCTTGGCTAACCGGAATGCCTCACCCATAGCCGCGATTTGGTGCGGCGCCAGGGTGCCTGAACGCATACCACGTTCATGGCCACCACCATGGGTTTGTGCTTCTAAACGGATACGCGGTTTGCGACGCACATATAACGCGCCAATCCCTTTAGGGCCATAGGTTTTGTGGCCGGAGAACGACATTAAGTCGACTTTAAGACTTTGCAGATCGATATCCACTTTACCGGTAGCCTGAGCCGCGTCGACATGAAATACAATGCCTTTACTACGGCACAGTTCACCAATGGCCGCAATATCCTGAATAACGCCAATTTCGTTATTCACAAACATAATACTTACGACGGAAGTTTCCGGACGCATGGCCGCTTCTAACTTGGTAAGATCAACCAGACCATTACTTTCGACTTCAAGATACGTCACTTCAAAACCTTCACGCTCAAGCTGACGCATGGTGTCAAGTACCGCTTTATGTTCGGTTTTGGCAGTAATTAAATGCTTACCCTTTTTCTTGTAAAACTGAGCTGCGCCTTTAATGGCCAGATTATTTGATTCGGTAGCGCCAGAGGTAAACACAATTTCACGCGGATCAGCGTTAACCAGTTCTGCGATCTGGCTACGGGCTATTTCCACAGACTCTTCTGCTTGCCAGCCAAACCGGTGCGAACGTGAGGCAGGGTTACCAAACTCGCCATCCATCGTCAGGTATTGCATCATTTTTTCGGCCACACGCGGATCAACCGGGGTGGTCGCCGCATAGTCCAGATAAATAGGTAGCTTCATTGTTGGCTCCGTATTGCGCTTACAGCTGGCAACTGACTTTAATATCAGTTGCAGGATTTTTAACGTTGCGACTATTCTGCCGCTGTGCAATCGTTTGCACATCTTGCTGGCTAACCAAAGCTGCCAGGCTGATATTGGTCAGAAAGTCTTCTATTCGATGACTTAAATCATGCCACAAGGTGTGAGTCAGACACTTAGCACCGCTCTGGCAATCAGATTTACCCTGACAGCGCGTGGCGTCTACTGACTCGTCTACTGCCGCAATGACAGCGGAGATAGAAATAGCCTCAGGAGCCAGACCCAACTGGTAACCACCACCCGGACCACGCACACTGCTGACTAAACCCTGTTTACGCAAGCGAGCGAATAATTGTTCAAGATAAGATAACGAAATACCCTGCCGCTCAGAAATATCGGCCAGCGGCACCGGACCTTGTCCAGCGTGCAATGCCACGTCAAGCATGGCAGTAACGGCATAGCGACCTTTCGAGGTTAGTCTCATATCAAGCTCCCTGACTACATAGGCGCTATTGTACAATCCTGACTGTTTTAGTCAAGTATATATCCTAGTAACCTGGTCAGGTATTACGTAACACGATGCGGCTAGATACCGGGATCAAAGGCTTCAACTTCTTTGCGACGCTGCTCTGCAGCATGCTGTTCAGCCCGCTTAAAATCTTCTTCCGGCAAATCCAGTTCGGGCATTTCAGCACAAACGTTGCCCCCCAGGCTGTTAACACTGCTGCACAGCTCGGCCACTTTGTTATCCAGCAGATGAATATGGTCCAGCAAGGTACCAATTGCACTGGCGACCGGATCAGGGTTTTCAGCAGAAACAGCATAGGCATCAAAGCCAAACTTCTTCGCCAGATGTTGGCGCTGTTCGCTCACTTTTGCTGCGACCTTGGCGACGACTCGTCCCGGAATGCCCACCACGGTCGCCCCGGCCGGTACGTCCCGCACGACCACGGCATTTGAGCCAATACGGGCATTTTCGCCAACCAGTAACGGCCCCAGCACTTTAGCGCCAGCACCAATTACTACGCCGTTAGCCAGCGTAGGATGGCGCTTACCCGGGTTCCAACTGGTACCGCCCAGTGTCACCCCATGATACAGCGTGCAGTCATCACCAATTTCAGCCGTTTCGCCAATCACCACGCCCATACCATGGTCAATAAAAAAACGCCGGCCAATCTTCGCGCCCGGATGAATTTCCACCCCGGTGAGCCAGCGGGCAATTGTACTTAAAAAGCGGGCCAGCCATTTAAGGTTTGCCCGCCACAGTTTATGGTTGAGCCGGTGCCACCAGATGGCATGCAACCCCGGGTAGTTAGTCAGTACCTCAAAGGTACTGCGTGCCGCCGGATCCCGGTCAAACACACTTTTTATATCTTCTCTGATACCCGCGAACATCGCCTTACTCCTTCTGAGTATTGCTATCAACCTTTTCCAGACGCTGCATTGAGGTTAAAATGCCCCGCAGAATGTTGTATTCAGCCTCTTCTGGCCGGGCCCGGTTAAACAACCGCTTTAATTTGGTCATCACCACACCCGGGTGCTGTTTAATGATAAATCCGGTGTGCTGCAACGCCGTTTCCAGATGCTGATAAAAATTTTCCATTTGCTCTGAACTCGGATAGGCTGCTAACTCGGTATCGGTAGGTACGGGCTCATGCTCCAGGTAGGCCATTCTTAGCTCATAGCAAACAATTTGCACTGCCATTGCCAGATTCAGTGAGCTGTACTGTGGGTTAGCCGCAATACAGACATGGTAATGACACAGCTGTAGCTCTTCATTACTAAGGCCACTGGATTCCCGGCCAAACACTACAGCCACCGGCTTGTCACTCTGGGCAATGGCGAGCTTGGCACATTGCCGCGGATCCAGCATTGGCCAGCTCAATGTGCGGGAGCGGGCACTACTACCAACCACTAATGCACAGTCAGCCACGGCTTCAGCCAGCGTCTCAAAGGTCTTGGCCGCGGCCAGGATCTCACTGGCGCCGGCTGCCAACGCATAAGCCTGGCCATCCGGGACAGTTTTTGGTGCCACCAGACATAGCTGCGACAGGCCCATGGTTTTCATCGCCCGTGCAACCGAGCCTATATTGCCAGTATGAGTCGTTCCTACCAGCACCACTTTTATATTGTCTAAGGCAGACACCACATTACTGTCCATACGGAAAACCCGATAACACTTCATCGAAAAGGCTGGCATTCTAGCATAGGCCTTGCCATTTGTTGATTGAAATTTAGCAGTCTGGCCATCTAAATGCGCCAACTGCCCCTTGTCGATAATCACTGCAATTACGCGACTGCTTTGCTAAACTAGCGCGACTTTTAACAAAGAGAGCCTGAAGATGAAAACACTTAGCAAAGTTATAACGTTATCAGCAATACTCTTGGCCCTGCCGGTACTGGCAGATAGCAACACCGATGCATTGCAACAAGCGGCAGACCATCATGTTCGCAGCGAACAAAACAAAAACCGTGACCAATACCGTAACCCGGTGCAAACTCTGGCATTTTTTGAAGTGACCCCCAAAAGCACTGTGGTGGAAATATCTCCCGGCGGTGGTTGGTACACTGAAATTCTGGCCCCGTTACTGGCAGCCCATGGTAAATATTATGCTGCGCATTTTCCTGCCGATAGCAGTTCCGATTATTACAAAAGAAACCTGGCAGCCTTTAAAGAAAAGCTTGCCGCTAATCCCATCTACAGTCGGGTAGAACTGACCGCGTTTGCCCCTGGCAACAGCAGTGACATTGCGCCAGCCGGCAGTGCTGATGTCGTGTTGACCTTTCGGAACCTGCATAACTGGTATGGTCAGGGTGGTGACGAGGGTATGGTAGCCATTTTTAAAGATTTTTATAAAGCGTTAAAGCCGGGTGGTGTGCTGGGAGTGGTTGAGCACCGTTTACCTGCGGAAAAAGCGAACGGTGAATGGACCAGAAGTGGATATTTTCCGCAGCAGCTGACCATCACTCTGGCCGAACAGGCAGGTTTTGTACTGGAAGATAGCAGCGAGATAAATGCGAATCCCAAAGACAACGCTGATCACCCAAAAGGCGTGTGGACACTGCCACCAGTAATGCGGCTTGGTGAAGAAGACAAAGCGAAATATCAGGCGATTGGTGAGAGCGATCGTATGACCTTAAAATTTCGTAAACCTGTAGCACAATAGAAAACGGAAACCCCGATGAAAGTATTGGTAATCGGCGGCGGCGGCCGCGAACATGCTCTGGCCTGGAAAGCCGCGCAATCTCCTCTGGTTAGTCAGGTATTCGTGGCTCCTGGCAATGCTGGCACAGCACTGGAAACAAACCTGCACAATGTCGACATTGCTGCCGATGATGTGCCGGCGTTACTGGCATTTGCTACTGAGCAACATATTCAGCTCACTATCGTTGGCCCGGAAGCGCCACTGGCAAAAGGGGTAGTTGATGTGTTTCGCGAAAAGGGTATGGCTATTTTTGGCCCAACTCAGGCGGCGGCACAACTGGAAAGCTCAAAAGCGTTTGCCAAAGACTTTCTGGCACGACACCACATCCCCACCGCCGCTTACCAAAACTTCACCGAAGTTGCCCCAGCCAAGGCTTTTGTTAAGCAATTGGGCATGCCCATTGTGATTAAAGCCGACGGCCTCGCCGCCGGCAAAGGGGTAATTATTGCTCAGACAGAAGCCGAAGCATTTGCGGCTATTGACGATATGCTGTCCGGTAACAAGTTTGGCGACGCAGGTAGCCGGGTTGTCGTTGAAGAGTTTTTACATGGCGAAGAAGCTTCCTTTATTGTGATGGTCGATGGCGAACATGCACTGGCATTTGCCTCATCGCAGGATCACAAAGCGCGGGATAACGGCGACAAAGGCCCTAATACCGGCGGTATGGGAGCATATTCTCCAGCACCAGTGGTAACGCCTGCCGTGCATGATTGGGTAATGCAGCAAGTTATTTACCCCACAGTTCGCGGCATGGCCGCAGAGGGTAATGTGTTTACCGGCTTTTTGTATGCAGGCCTGATGATTGCGCCGGATGGTTCTGCCAAGGTACTGGAATTTAACTGCCGGTTTGGCGATCCGGAAACGCAGCCTATTATGCTGCGACTGGAATCTGATCTGGTTGCGTTATGCCAGGCAGCGGTTACTGGCAAGCTGGACCAAATCAGCATCAGGTTCACGGAGCAGGCTGCCGTGGGTGTGGTGCTGGCAGCAGGTGGATACCCGGATAGCTACGCCAAAGGCATTGAAATTAAAGGCTTAGATGGCATTGATACCAGCAACGCCAAAGTATTTCATGCCGGTACGGCGCTTGTAGATGATAAAGTACTGACTAACGGTGGCCGGGTACTGTGTGCTACAGCCCTGGGCGCAAATGTTAGTGACGCGCAGCAGGCAGCTTATGAGCTTGCCAGCCATATCAGCTGGGACGGTATGTTTTACCGCAGCGACATTGGTTATCGTGCGGTTGCCCGTGAACAAAAAAAATAAGGCGAAAGCATGCGCGTCGTAATGTTAATACCGCTATTGGCGGTGCTGCTTAGCCTTGGTGCTTGCAGCAAATCAGAACCATTAAGCTGCGATGGGACATATCAACCCATTGCGCTTATTCAGGGCAAGTCAGATCAAAGCCCGTTACTGGGTCAGCAAGTCGTGACTCGCGGCGTGGTTATTGCCAGCGTTTACCCTGACTCACCGCTGCCTGGTCTGATGCTGCAAAGCCTTAACGCTGATGCTGATCCGCTTACCTCTGAGGGCCTGTTCATTCAGCTGGCTGAGCCAGGTGAATATCAGCAGGGTGAGTTGCTGTTGTTACAGGGAACCGTTGCTGAGATAAACGACTTAACCTCACTAACCGACCTGAGCCATATCTCACGCTGTGCCAGCGGGCAGCAACTGAGCAGCACCGTCGTCAGCTTACCACTGAGCGAAGAGCTGAACATGGAAGCACTGGAAGGTATGTGGGTGCATTTCCCACAGGATCTGATAGTAACCGACAGCTATCAACTAGGCCGCTATGGTGAGCTGATATTGGCGGATCAGCGCTTAATCGTGCCGACAGAAATTAAATTGCCAGGTACCGAGGCAAATCAATATGACCAGCAGCAACAGCGTCGTATGCTGGTGCTGGACGATGGTCGCTGGCAGGAAAACCCAGAGCCGACGCCGTATCCGCCACGTGGTTTAACCGCCAACAACAGTTTGCGCTTAGGTGACACCGTACGCGGTGTCAGTGGTTTTCTGTTTCAGGATGAGCGGGGTTACCGACTAATTCCGACCAGCACGCCGGAATTTATCAGTACTAACCCACGCCCTGCTGCACCTTTGCCAAAACACCCCGCTGACTTACGGGTAGCGGTGTTTAACGTGCTGAATTTTTTTACCGGTCATGGTCAGGCAGAGCCGTTCCCTACCCGCCGCGGTGCCCGCACCCCGGCAGATTTAGCCCGTCAGCAAGCGAAATTGATTAGTGCTCTATCTACTATGGATGCCGACATTATTGGTCTGCTGGAGCTGGAAAATAACGGTTACGGCAGTGGTAGTGCCATTGCTACGCTGGTGGCGGCCTTAAATAACGTTGTTGCTGAACCTTACGCCATCGTTGAAACGGCTGAGACACCTGGCACTGATGCCATCAAAGTTGCGCTTATTTACCGGCCATCAGCAATCAGCGAAGCGGGCGGAGCGGCTACCCAAACTGCAGCACCCTTCACCCGTTTGAACCGGGCACCTGTTGCTCAGACCTTCCAGCACCTTGCCAGTGGTAACAAGCTGACCGTCGCGGTGAACCATTTTAAATCTAAAGGAAGTTGCCCGCGCAATGATAGCCCGCAGTATGAGCTCCAGGCAGATCAGAACGATGGCCAGGCATGCTGGAACGCAGCCCGGGTTGAGGCAAGCAAAGCCCTGACCCAGTGGCTGGCGACCAACCCAACCGGCACCTCCAGCGCGCATCAGTTAATTATGGGAGATTTAAATGCCTACCGTATGGAAGATCCGGTGCGGGCCCTGGAACAAGCCGGGTGGCAGTATTTACATGATCCACAACACTCCGGGTTTTCTTACGCCTTTCGTGGTCGCAGTGGCTCCCTTGACCATGCTCTGGCAAGTCCGGAGCTGGCTGGCTATTTACACACAATTGAACACTGGTCAATCAATGCCGCTGAACCCGTGTTGCTCGATTATAGCAGCCGCTATAAATCGGCAGAAGCACAACAGCGGCTGTACGGTGCTACGCCTTACCGATCTTCAGATCATGACCCGGTTATTGTAACGTTCCGCTTTCAATAAACCAGATAACGGTTGCAGCCGGTAGCGGTGTTGCTTTATGGTAACTCCAGAATTTTTTACCGGCGCAGCCTATGTCTCATAAAAACCCGATCATTGCGATCACCGGCTCCTCTGGCGCCGGCACTACCACGACGACAATCGCCTTTCAGCATATATTCCGCACATTGGGCATTGATGCCGCGTTTGTTGAAGGCGATTGTTTTCATCGCTTCAGCCGGCCAGAAATGGATCTGGCGGTGCGCAAAGCCAAAGAACAAGGACGCTACATCAGTTATTTTGGGGCTGAAGCCAACGATTTTGGCGCGTTAGAAACTTTTTTTGCCAGTTACGCTGAAACGGGTACCGGCCGTATTCGACATTACCTGCATACCTTCGATGAAGCCGTGCCTTATAACCAGTTGCCCGGCACCTTTACCCCATGGCAGGACTTGCGTGCTAACACCGACTTACTGTTTTATGAGGGTTTGCATGGCGGCGCGGTTACCGAGCAGCATAACGTCGCGCAACATGTCGATTTACTGATAGGTATGGTGCCGATAGTCAACCTGGAATGGATCCAGAAAATCATCCGCGACACCTCTGAGCGTGGCCATAGCCGGGAGGCAGTGCAGGCCAGTATCGTGCGCAGTATGGATGACTACATTAATCATATTACACCACAGTTTTCCCGGACCCATATTAACTTTCAGCGAGTGCCGACCGTAGATACTTCAAACCCCTTTAGTGCCAAAGATATTCCTTCGCTGGACGAAAGCTTTGTGGTGATCCGTTTTCGCGGCATTAAACACGTTGATTTTCCGTATTATCTAAGAATGATTCACGGTTCTTTTATGTCGCGGGTCAATACCCTGGTAGTGCCGGGAGGTAAGATGGGACTGGCGATGGAGCTGATTTTAACCCCGTTGATTGAAGCGATAATTCAAAAACGACGCCAGGCCAGAGGCCAGGCAGACTGGTTAGGTAAATAACCGGTTTACCTGGCAGGCTGCCATGGCCTGGCCGTGCTTTGCATTATTTCATTTCAGGCAAGTTACGGCCGTAGAAAATTTCCCTGATTTCTTTAAATACTTTCTTACTGATCAGTTTCTGCTCATCTGCAGTCATACTGTCGGTGCCCATGCCGAACAGATAATTGTTTAAGTCAGCCTCTTTTAACATCATCTTGGTATGAAACAGGTTTTCCTGATAAACATTCACGTCAATCATCTGAAACGCCTGCTTGGTATCCACTTCCATAAAATTCTGGATAGAGCTGATCGGATGATCGATATAATGCTTGGTACCACTGATATCGCGGGTAAAACCACGCACCCGGTAGTCAATGGTTACCACGTCTGACTCAAAACTATGGATCAAAAAATTCAGTGCTTTTAACGGTGAAATAATGCCACAGGTAGACACTTCAATATCCGCTCTGAAGGTACAGATACCGTCGTGCGGATGAACTTCCGGATAGGTGTGAACGCAAATATGGCTTTTATCCAGATGCGCCACCACAGCTTCCGGCAGCGGCCCGGGATTCTCTGAATTATCAGGATCAACCAGAACTGGCTCTTCGCTGACCAGTATCGTGACACTGGCGCCCTGCGGATCATAATCCTGACGGGCAATATTAAGCACATTAGCACCAATGATATCAACCACTTCAGTTAATATATCTGTCAGACGATCAGCATTATATTGCTCGTCAATATATTCAATATATTCCTGACGATGCTGCTCGGTCTTGGCATAACAAATATCATATAAGCTAAAACTTAAGCTTTTAGTCAGGTTGTTAAACCCATGCAGTTTCAATTTTTCGAAAGGCTTTACCAATTTCTGCGCTCTCCACTACAGCTTTCGCTGTATTGTTTATCAGGCAATTACTCAGACCCGACAGTCTGACTTGCATTGTTAACACTATAGGAATGGCTTACAGCAACACTGCTGGCCAGCATAATCGACACGGAACAATATTTATCCGCAGATAAATCAACTGCCCGTGCAACTTGTTTCTCGCTAAGATCATGGCCGGAAACCACAAAATGCAGGTGAATTTTGGTGAATACCCGTGGCACGTCCTCAGCACGCTCTGCGCTTAGCTCAACCTCACAGCCAAGCACGTGCTGACGCGCTTTCCTTAAAATGCTGACCACATCTACAGACGAACAGGCACCGGCCGACATCAGCACCATTTCCATTGGGCTTGGCGCGCTGCTATCAGAACCATTTGCATCAAATACCACGGCATGACCGCTGGCTGAGCGACCAATAAAACTCAGGTTATCAACCCAACTGACTTTTGCTTGCATATCCGGCTCCGGCATGAAATTTCAGGCTGGATATTCTACGGAAATATAGGGCGGGTAGCCAGCATTAATCCTGATGCGAAGCTGCTAATCCATAAACCTGGCGATGGCACTGTCAAACAGGTTTTTGATTAACAATGCAATTTCGTTTATCAGTTCAGCTTGCTCTCGGGTGGCTTTTTTTTCCAGAACGCTGCTCAGTACTTCCTGAAAATCATACATAATGCCGTCAACTTCACGAATGATCATGCTGCGATGGTTTATTTCCAACTCGGTATGCTGCGTACATAAGGTGATAATTTGTTCGGCAATTCGCTCTTCCAGCACAACGCCTATGGTTTTACCATTGGCCAGCACGGTTCCCTCTTCGGTAAACAGCACCAAGTGCTCCGTCAAAAACTGAATGAGATGCTCGTAGCCAGGTTGATCAGTCACCATACGAATGGGTTACCTGAATTGATTGCGGTTAAAAACATTACAATAGCGTAATTTAAGCAAAATGTCGGCAAGAAAACAAATCGGGGCCGCAGCCCCGATTTTATGGCTTAAAAGCTCAGACCTGGTGACAATTGTTCAGGCATGGACACCTGATCTAATTCTACTGAAGCAACCGGGTAAGCACAGTAATCTGCCGCATAATATGCACTGGCGCGATGATTACCACTCCCCCCAATACCACCAAAAGGTGCTGCTGAGCTGGCACCAGTGATGGGCCGGTTCCAGTTAACAATTCCGGCTCTGATCCGCCGGTAAAAGTGCTGATACAGCTCCTGACTGTCACTGAGTAAACCGGCAGACAAACCGAAACTGGTGTTATTGGCGGCATCAATAGCGGTATCGAAGTCAGTAAAGCGGAACACTTTTAGCAGTGGCCCGAAATGCTCTTCATCGGGAAAGTTTTTGACATTGCTACATTCAATAATACCGGGCGACACTAACCCCGTATCGCTCTGCAAATGTTGCAGCTCAACCAGAACTTCACCACCTAACTCAATCAGGTGTTGCTGGGCAGCACGCATACCTTTGGCAGCAGCTACCGAAATCATCGCGCCAATAAATGGCTGAGGGTCTGCGTCATACAGGCCGGTTTTAATATTGCGGGTTACTTCAATTAAGCGGGTCAGAATAGCATCACCCTGTGCATTCGCCGGTAAAAACAGTTTGCGGGCGCAAGTACAACGCTGGCCAGCTGAAATAAAGGCTGACTGCACAATATCATGCACTACGGCATCAACATCGCTGACATCCTGCACGATTAGCGGGTTGTTCCCGCCCATTTCCAGTGCCAGAATTTTCTCCGGCCGCCCAGCAAATTGCTGGTGCAAATAATGACCGGTGCGAGAGCTGCCGGTAAAAAACAACCCATCAATACCTTCATGGCTGGCAATTGCCTTACCGGTATCAACTTCACCTTGCAATAAATTAAGCACCCCGGCTGGCAAGCCAGCTTTTTCCCACAATTTTACGGCATGCTCGGCTACCATTGGCGTCAATTCTGACGGCTTAAATACCACGGTATTGCCTGCTAACAACGCGGGCACAATATGGCCATTAGGTAAGTGCCCCGGGAAGTTGTAAGGACCAAATACCGCGACTACCCCATGAGGCTTATGCCGGACAAAAGCCCGGCCCTGCGGCATAGGGTTCTCTTTAGTACCGGTACGTTCTTCGTGCGCACGGACTGAGATATCCACCTTGCCAATCATTGCTGCCACTTCAGTACGGCTTTCCCACAGCGCCTTCCCGGTATCTCTGGCAATGCACAAAGCCAGTTCTTCTTTATTGGCAGCCAGTTGTTCAGCAAATCGCTTTACAACTTCTACCCGGCTGTCAAAACTAAGATCGCCCCAGCTGTACTGAGCGGCGCGGGCAGCACTAATGGCGGCATCGACTTGCTCTGCAGTGGCGGCTTCACCCTGCCAGACCTGCTGGTTTTTGGCCGGGTCAAGCGATGAAAACGACTTGCCCTCACCTGCCAACCATTGGCCATTGATAAATTGTGCTGCGTGGCTCATGTTATACCCCTGCTTATATTCTGGTTAATCTGATGTGCTCACCGGCCGTTACGCCCAAAGCGTCGGCGCAGTCCTGCGGCAATACAACCTGATCGCTATGCTCCGTTACCGTAAGCGGCAGCCAGGTTGCGCGAAAGTGTTCTAAGTTGGTATTGCAGATTAAATAAGGCTGACTATCTGGACCCGGCGTACCAATCTGCACCTGTAGTTTGCGACTATACCGAATTGAGCGAATATGCTCTACTCTCGCTTCCACAGTCGGGCCTGCATCAAAAATGTCGACATAACCGCGGTTTGAAAAACCTTCAGATTGCAACAACGACAGCGCTGGCCGGGTTTTATCATGCACTTTGCCTATTACCTGCTGCGCCTCTTTGCTTAACAGGCTGACATATATCGGATATTTTGGCATTAATTCAGCAATAAACACTTTCTGGCCAATACCAGTCAGGTAATCTGCTGTAGGGAAGTCAACCGAGAAAAAATGCTCCTGCAACCACCGCCAGAAAGGCGAATGACCATTCTGATCAGACACACCACGCATTTCAGCAATAACCCGGTCAGCAAAGCGTTCGGCAAATTCAGCCATAAATAAAAAACGAGCTTTAGATAACAAGCGGCCATTATTTTTTTCACGGCGGTTTTCCCGCAAAAATAAGGTGCATAGTTCACTGACGCCGGTGTAGTCGTTACACAGTGTCAGAATATCAACCGTTTTATAAACACCTAGCGACCGTGAGCTATGCACCACCTTGCCCAGATGATAATGATAAAACGCATCGTCCAGGCCAACCGCGGCTTCCAGTGCGCTGGTACCACAAACATCACCCGTGTTGGTGTCTTCCAGCACAAATAAATAGCCTTCATCACCAGGGCTGCTAACCTTTTTTTGTAACGACTGCTCTGAACGGCTGATTTTGCGCATCAGCAGCTCATCATTGACCGGCAGCGAGGTAAAACCATGCCCCGACTCAACGGCCATCTGATAGAGCGCCGGGTAATCATCCGCTCGGATTGGGCGAATCACCATCATCGTCGCTTACTCCATTTTTGCTTTATAACCTGACGGGACACACTATTGTGTCCCGCGGTGCTTCATTTCGATGCGGTCTTTATGCCGCT
Organism: Arsukibacterium sp. UBA3155; assembly: GCA_002364615.1. Lineage (GTDB taxonomy): Bacteria > Pseudomonadota > Gammaproteobacteria > Enterobacterales > Alteromonadaceae > Alishewanella. The sequence goes on from DEYP01000025.1 coordinate 380,890, forward strand.
TTAATAAATATACTATGATCGGTCTGACCGTTGTTACGCTGTTACAACCTGCTTAACGGCCGCAGCAAAGCGCTTCATCCCTTCGCGAATGTCCTGCTCAGTAATCACCAGCGAGGGTGCAAACCGGATAACATCCGGGCCAGCAACCAAAGCCATTAGCCCTTGATCAGCTGCAGCAAGGAAAAAATCACGTGCTCTGCCACGGTATTTTTCATTTAACACTACGCCAAGCAGCATACCCTGGCCACGCACTTCAGTGCATATCTGATACTGATTATTAATCTCGTGCAGACACTCACGGAAGATTTGCTCGTTGCGCAGCACTTCTGCCAGAATTTGCGGGGTATTAATGGTATCAATAACGGCTTCTGCAACGGCACACGCCAGCGGATTACCGCCATAAGTGCTGCCGTGGGTGCCTACTTTTAAATGGCTGGCAATAGCAGTAGTAGTTAGCATGGCGCCAATCGGAAAACCTCCACCTAACGATTTAGCCGTAGTTAAAATATCCGGGGTAACACCATAATTCATGTAGGCATACAATTTACCAGTACGCCCTACCCCGGTTTGCACTTCATCAAATACCAGCAGGGCATTGTGCTGATCACATAAATCACGTAGCCCTTGCAAGAATTCAGGCTTAGCCGGAATAATGCCACCTTCGCCCTGAATTGGCTCAACGACAATGGCACAGGTGTTGTCAGAGATCAGCGCTTTAACACTGTCCAGGTTGTTAAACTCGGCATGCGTTACTGCACCAGGCTTTGGACCAAATCCATCAGAATAAGATGCCTGACCACCCACGGTTACGGTAAAAAAGGTGCGTCCATGAAAACTTTTACCAAAAGAAATAATTTGTTGTTTTTGCTCACCAAACTTATCGAGCGCCCAACGACGGGCCAGTTTGAACGCGGCTTCATTGGCTTCTGCCCCTGAATTAGCAAAATACACTTTATCTGCAAAAGTGGCATCAACCAGTTTTTTGGCCAGACGCAGTGCGGGCTCATTCGTCAGCACGTTGCTTAAATGCCACAGTTTATCGGCTTGTTGTTTTATAGCCCCGACAAGTGCCGGATGGCAGTGACCCAGGCTACTGACGGCAATACCACCAGCAAAATCAATATACTCGCGATCGTCCTGGTCCCACACCCGTGAGCCCTGGCCGCGTACCGGGATGACACTTGCCGGAGCGTAGTTAGGTACCATCACTTCATCAAATAAGGCCCGGTTTACTGCAATGTCTGTTGTCATGTTACATTCCTCTATATTGAGCGGGTGGGTTTGCGGCGCTGAATTACCCAGCCACTACCAATTATTATCCGGCCATTATTGCAGGTTTTAGGGCGGTTGTCTTGTTGGTGAAAATCGCTAAAGCCAGAAAAATCAAGGGGTACAGATAGATTTGCAACTGAACTGAATAACTAATCAAAGCGAATTAAGCTCGTCAGAATAAGTCAGGACCTACGGCCAAGCTGAAGCTGGCCGGATGTTGCTTCGCCAACAGCATTTCTGGTTTGCATGAATATGGTCAAAAAAAATGTTTATAAATCGATGTTTAAACGCTTCAGATCGGTTTTTGCCAGGGTGTTAAGTTGCTCGTCTGTCAACTTGACGGCGGAAAACCAGGCTGCCGCATCTTGCTCATTGGCTTTGCCAGCCGCCTTTAACTGCTGCCACTGCACATATACCTGCGCCTGCTGCACCAGACGGCCCAACGGACTAATACCATTAAAACCGACGCCTTCAGCAAGCTGATCTAAGGTCTGACACAACGGCAAGTGTTGCAGCGACCAGCGGGAAATAATGTCAGCACTGAGAATATCAGCAAACTCCAGTAAACTATTACTTAAGAAGCTGGCATCAGGTTCCAGTCCATCCAGCGCATCGGTCAACTCGTTATTGCGCTCGTCTCTGGCTTTTAGCAGCTCTTCTTGCTTGGTTTGCTGATAGGTTCGCAGATAATTACGGGTTACGACAATATGCCCCAGTGGGTGAAACAAGCCAATACAAAACGCCGCATACGGCAGCTCGGCGCTGTCTTCAGCCAGCCTGCGGGCAGCGATAGCGCATGCCAGGGTATAATCCCACAGCCGGGTTTTAAACCCAACAAAAGGATCGGTGGCGTGTGGTAAACAACGACGCATGCCATAGACCGGTATAATCAGTTGCAGACTTTCTACCCCAAGAAAACGTAATGCCGTTCTGACGTCTTTGATCATTGAACCTGAGGCTGTGCGATTACGGTATTGCGGTTGATTAACCAGTTTAAGCAAATCTTCCGTTAACCAGTCCACCTGGCTTATTAACGGGTCCAGCTGATTGATGGTAACCGCTTTGTGGGCCAGTATATCAAGCACCTGATGATAACTTTCACCCAAGTCAAAGATCGATGCGCTCACCAGCGATATGTTGCCCAGTCGTTGAAAAAGTTGATCAGCAACCTGGTCATGCATATGGGCCTGAGCAAATTCAATAAACTGTTGCCTGGCTTGCTGCCCGGCCAAACGTTGTTGCATCGCTTGTGCATCGACCGCTAGCAATTTACGGGTGGTGGGCAAACCCGTTTTTACTTGATACTGCAGTCGGGCAACTTCAGGGTTAACCCCGATAAAGTCGTCCCAGAATTGCTGATTCAATGGCTCGGTCTGTTTGCTCATTTGCTATTAACCTAACTATCACAGGCAGCAGCACCAGGCTGCTGGAGAAAATTATTCAGCATCGCTTTGCCTTCATCGCTTAAAATAGCTTCAGGATGAAACTGCACCCCATGTAACGCCATGTGCTTATGCATTAAGCCCATTATCTCGGCTGGCTCACCTGGCGCATTAGTCCATGCCGTGGTCACCAAGTCCGCTGGCAAGCTGTTCGCTGCAACCAGCAGAGAATGGTAGCGGGTTACCGCTAATGGGCTGGGCAATCCGGCAAAAACTGACTGTCCCTGATGATAGATCTCAGAGTTTTTACCATGCATGACTTTTGTCGCCCGACACACCTTACCACCAAAAACCTGGGCAATCGCCTGATGACCAAGACACACGCCCAGTAATGGTACCTTGCCGGCAAAATATTCAATAGCAGCCAGACTCACTCCAGCGTCATCGGGCGTACCCGGGCCGGGCGAAATAACCAGGTAATCCGGCGCCAGCGCAGCCATCTGGGCCACACTAATCTCGTCATTACGTTTCACCAGCACCTGTTGACCAAGTTCAGCAAAATACTGCACCAGATTCCAGGTAAACGAGTCGTAATTGTCGATCATTAACAACATGCCTGACTCCGCTAATCCAGCTGCATTATGGTATCAGAATGAACTGCGTTATCAGGGAGCAACGAAACCTACTGCATCGTTTACTTTGGCCAGGGTTACTGCAGCACGGCTACGGGCTTTTTCTGCACCGGCACGCATAACATTTTGCAGGGTCGGTAGATCTGCACGAAGCTGTGTAAAGTCTTTTTGCACCGGCTCCAGCAAGTTGATTACTGCATCGGCAACATCGCCTTTCAGGTGGCCATACATTTTGCCTTCGTATTCCGTCTCCAGGGTAGCGACCGCTTTACCGGTCACGCCACTTAGAATACTTAACAAATTAGCGACGCCCGGTTTGGTCTCAATATCAAACCGAACCCGTGGCGGATCTTCAGAATCAGTCATGGCTTTTTTAAATTTCTTACTGATCATTTTCGGATCTTCCAGCAAGCCAACAAAATTCCAGGGGTTCTCATCCGATTTCGACATTTTTTTGCTCGGATCCTGCAAACTCATTACCCGGGCAGCTACCGGCGGAATATAGGGCTCAGGCACGGTAAACACAGGGCCATGGCTTGCATTAAAGCGCGTCGCGACATCGCGGGCCAATTCCAAATGTTGCTTCTGATCATGACCCACCGGAATTTGATTAGCCTGATACAGCAGAATGTCGGCGGCCATTAATACCGGGTAAGTAAATAAACCAGCATTTACGTTGTTATTGTGGCGCTCTGACTTATCTTTAAACTGAGTCATCCGGCCAAGCTCGCCAAACTGGGTATAGCAGTTTAACACCCAGGCTAACTGGCTATGCTCAGGTACATGCGATTGCATAAAAACAGCTGAACGTGCCGGGTCGATACCACAAGCCAGATAAAGCGCCAGACTGTCCAGTGACGCGCTGCGCAGTGCTACCGGATCCTGACGCACCGTGATGGCATGTAAATCGACGATACAATACAGACAGTCATAGTCATCCTGCATTTGATCCCACTGCCGCAGTGCGCCCAAATAGTTACCAATGGTGAGTTGTCCTGAAGGTTGAGCGCCACTTAATACTATTGGTTTACTACTCATGATGGGTTCACTGTCCTTAACCGGTTAAAACATACAAAAAGAGCGACATTATAGCCGCAAGAGACCACTTCCCGCAGTAAATTATTTGCTGCGCACTGCGGCCAGGGTCTGGCGCATGGTGTTTATCGTCTGCTGGTAATCCGCAGTGTTAAAAATGGCCGAACCGGCGACAAACATATCAGCCCCTGCTTTGGCGATGTCACCAATATTATCCAGCGTAACACCGCCGTCCACTTCTAAACGGATGGGTAAACCACTAGCGTCAATCATTTTGCGAACCTGAGACAGTTTATCCAGTGTGCCAGGAATAAATTTCTGGCCACCAAAGCCCGGGTTTACCGACATTAGTAAAATGACATCCAGCTTATCAATTACATAGTCCAGGTAACTCAATGGTGTCGCCGGATTAAACACTAAACCTGCCTGACAACCATAGCTTTTTATAAGTTGCAAGGTGCGATCGATATGGCGGGATGCTTCCGGATGAAACGTAATAATGCTGGCACCCGCTTCAGCAAATTGTGGGATCAGGCTATCTACCGGTTCTACCATCAAATGCACATCGATGGGCGCTGTTATGCCGTAATTTCGTAACGATTTACAGACCATCGGGCCTATTGTCAGGTTTGGCACATAATGGTTATCCATCACATCAAAGTGCACCACATCGGCACCGGCGGTTAACACATTATCAACCTCAGCACCAAGCCTGGCAAAATCAGCAGATAAAATAGAGGGGGCAATTAAATACGGCAACATTAGACAGCTCCATAAATTTCAAAGGGAGACTTTACTGAATTAACCGGCAAAAAGCACGTGCTGTAAGTTGCACAAAAAGCAAGCAGTTGCGCACCAGCAAAGCGCATTAGCTTTTTAACGAAAAAAGAAAAACGACTTAAATAACTGTATTTATACAATATTTTTATTTGGCATGCTTATTGGAATGAATTAATCAGGGAATAAACATAAGGGCAATACCAATGAAAATGACAACGACACTTTCCAGCTTAGTTACCGCCAGTTTATTATTAGGCCTGGCCAGCACCAGTACGCAGAGCCACGCCGTTGAACTGAGTGGTGATATCACCTTTACCTCTGATTATGCCTTTCGTGGTATTTCACAAACAGACGAAGCGCCAGCAATCCAGGGCGGCTTAACCCTTAGTGACGAATCTGGTTTCTACGTATCGGTATGGGGTTCCAGCGTTGATTTTGGTGGTCAGGGAACACTTGAGTTTGATGTGATGCTCGGCTGGAGCGGTGCGTTAAACGATGACTGGACCGCAGATGTCGGCGTAATGCGGTATGGCTACCCCAATACAGAATTTGCCGGTTCTAATTTTTATGAGCTTTATGGCTCGCTGTCCTATCAGGATTTTACCTTTGGTCTTGCTTATAGCGATGATTACTATGCCAATGCCGGAACCTACTTTTACTTGTATGGCGGTTATAGTTATGCACTTACCGATAATCTGGCACTGGATTTACATGTGGGACACAACGAATACGACGACAGTGTAGCAAGTTATCTGGACTGGAGTATTGGTTTAAGTACAGAGGTGTTAGGCGCGGGGTTAAGCCTCGCCTATGTTGATACGGACATTGATGACTGCAATCTGTGTGATAGCCGGGTTATTTTCACCGTTTCTAAAGGCTTCTGAGTGTAGTTAGTAAAAAAGTTGCTCGGGGCCACCTGAGCAACTGATCTGTTCAGATACGTCCGCGTACAGTAAATAAGCAACTTGTAACCCCTATGCAGATCCATTACACTCTGCAGTTAGTGATTAAAGCGTTAACTGGATTTAACATGAAAATTACCATTAGCAGTAAAGCGTTAGCGATTGGAACAGCGTTGATACTTGCCATTGCCGCCATTAGCTATGCGAAAATAAGCCCTTTGTGCCAGGATGGTACCAGTGCAACAGCAACTGAACTATGCCATAACGTTCAACAGAATTGGCTAAGCTGGATTAAAGGCGACAGTCGTTCTACCCAATTTCACTTTGTAGACTTTCTTGAACTACTAAACAGATTGACGCCTGCCAGTAGTAAATCGAACTAATGACCGCAAGCAATACCAGCATATGGCAGGTAATTAAAGCCGTGCTGGGTGCATTTGCAGGTGTGCAGTCAGAGAAACAACGCCAGCTGGATTTTCAAACGAAAAGCATTGTACCTTACATTATAGCGGGCATTATCGCCGCACTGCTATTTGTTGCAGCTTTGCTACTGACGGTATCACTGGTACTGGCGTAGCGTCATATAGTGCAAATAATTCTGCCACCTTCCCCCTGCCAGCGCCATTCTGACTAATCGACCGACCGACCTTTAAACTATGAAGTGCTGCTTGCTGATAAATTTTCCGGGTCCAGGTCGTATCGTGGTTGCTGATCAGAACACTGTGGCCTTTTTGCTGCGCCTGCTCTGCCAGATTGGCCAGTTGTGCCTGATCATCAAGATTAAAACCCTGGCGGGCGTAACTGGTAAAGCTGGCCGTCTTACTCAGAGGGACATATGGTGGGTCACAATATACGACTGAGCCAGGCGTCAGAGTGGCAAACACCTGTTGGTAGCTACTGCAACTGAATCGGGCTTTTTGTGCTTTTTCAGCAAAATAATACAACTCTGCCTCTGGAAAATATGGCTTTTTATAACTGCCAAACGGCACGTTAAATTTTCCTGACAAGTTATACCGGCATAAACCATTGTAACCATGCCGGTTCAGGTATAGAAATAAAATTGCCCGTTGATACGGATCAACGCTTTCGTTAAATTGTCGCCGCATGCCAAGATAGCTATCACGAAGATTTGCACTGGCACAAAACAGGCTGCGGGCATCAGCGACGAAAGCGTCTGCTTTATGCTGAACAATTTGATACAGCTGGATCAGGTCTGCATTGATATCATTGAGCAAATAACGTGGATAATCGGTATTCAAAAACACGGAGCCGGCACCGACAAATGGCTCGACCAGCTCTGGCCCCTTAGGCAAATGTTTAACCAGTTCAGGTACCAAGCTATATTTGCCACCGGCCCACTTGAGAAAAGCCCGGTTACGCTTTACATTCACCATGTTATTCCTGCACTTCTGACTCAGCACGCAATCGAGCCAACGCCTTAATTTCTTGCTGTACCTGACCAACTGGCTTTATAAACGGGCCTGCCGCGCGCAAAGGTTCTGCCAACAATGTTCTTGCCTGGCGGGCGCTACTCACATCTGAATAATGCCCCTCAGCCAACAATACCCACTGTAGTTGTCCTTGCCAGCTGCGCTGATACAGCACGATGTCTGTGTCAGGGTAGGTGCGGATAAAACGTGCCAACGCTTCTTCAGAAGACAATACGGCTAGCTGCAATACTCTGAACTCTGCCGGCAATGCCAGCAATTGCAGCTCTTGATAGCGAAAATCGATTGCGGCCGCAGCAACACTGCTGCTGTCAATCGCACTAGCAATAGTCGAGTCGGGAACGGGCTCATTGGTTACGTCGACTTCCGCTTCGTTGGCAACATCATTTGAAACAGGTATGTCGCTTGTTTCAGGTTCTGCGGGTTTAGTCATTACCTCTGGCTGAGCATTTAAAACTTCAGGGGCAGAGTTAAGCTCACGGCTTGCTGGCGTGGCAGAGCTGTCTTCAAGCTCAGGGCTGCCTGCCGACTCATCAATGATGCTTTTGGTCGGCTCAGAGCTAGCTGTCAGCTCAGGGCTGCTTATCGGCTCAGGGCTAGCTGTCAGCTCAAGGCTGCTTATCGGCTCAGGGTTGCTTATCCGCTCAGGGCTGTTTGCTGCAGAACTGTCTTGCAGTATTTCTCGCCTGGTCATGGGGTCTGCTACTGCTTGTTCTTTGGTTTCTGGTTGTAACCAACTAATTAACCCGGTGAGCAACAGTACAACTATCACCGCAGGCAGCAACCAGAACACCACAGAATGGGGCTTTCGTTCTTCAGCTTTAATCACCTCGGAGTGCAAAAGGTGCATGTTACCAGCGCTGCTTGCGAATCGTTCAGCAATGGCCAGTGGGTCAAGGGGTTGGTCTTTAAGTACCTGACTTGCATCTTGCAGCGTTGGAATATTAATACTTAAATTCAGTGCCATCTCGACTGAGGGTTCAGCAATCAGAAAAAAACCGAGGCAATCAAGCTGCAATAATTTTTGTTGGCTTTGAACAGTCAGCTGGTCAAAATTATCAACGATTAATAATAAAGGTTGCGCACCTGCTACCGGTTCAGCCATCAAGTCAGATAAGGAGACTGTTGCAGTTTGCCGACCAAACCAGTGTTGCTGCAGTAACGCCTCTATTTCAGTTGGCGCTAGCGGCCCGGTTAACAGAGCAACGTTAGCCTGATCTGAGAAAAGCTCAGCCAGAGCTAAGCTAATTGTCGATTTACCGCTGCCTTTGGTCCCTACCAGACCAATATTCTGGAAGTCATTAAACGCCAGTTGAAACAATAATCGGTTTAGTAGTTCATGTTGTGATGGCAGCAAATGATTCAGCTCAGCCAGTTTTTGCTGTAATACCGAGGTATCCATTACCCAAAAACCTGCACTAATTCAGCTTCAGTCACATCAGCGACCAGTCTGGCTTGGCCCAGAGCAGGCAACAGCACAAAACGCATTTGACCGTTTTTTACTTTTTTGTCTGTTTTCATATAAGGTAGAAAATCGGCAATCTGCATCGAGTCAGGCACAGCTACCGGTAAGCTGAAACATTGCAATGCTCTGCTAACAAGAGCCACATCATGCTGGCTCAGCCAGCCACGATGCGCCGACAATGTTGCTGCCATCATCATACCCACGGCAACTGCTTCGCCATGCAACCAGTTGCCATAGCCCATAAAGGCTTCAATAGCATGGCCAAAGGTATGTCCAAGATTTAGCAAAGCACGCTCGCCTTGTTCGGTTTCATCCCGGCTAACAATATCCGCTTTCATCTGACAACAATGTTTAATCATCTGGGCCAGAATATCGGGTTGCTGCTGCAGGATCTGCTCACTATGCTGCAATAGCCAGTCTAAAAACCTGTTGTCACCCAGCAAGGCATACTTAACGACTTCTGCCATACCAGCCGCAAATTCGCGCTGAGGCAACGTCTTCAGAGTTTCAGTACTGATAATAACTTGCTCAGGCTGCTTAAAAGCACCAATCATATTCTTGCCAAGAGGATGATTTACTGCTGTTTTCCCACCAACTGAAGAGTCGACCTGAGACAATAAACTTGTGGGTATTTGCAGAAAACGAACGCCCCGCTGATAACTCGCGGCAACAAAACCAGTAAGATCACCAATAACACCGCCACCCAGTGCAACCAGTAACACGTCTCTGGAGACGCCTTGTTGCAGCAAAAATGATAAAATCTTTTCAAAAGACGCCAGACTTTTAAAAGCTTCACCATCTTCAATCAGGATGTGCACAGGGGAATGACTAAACAGGGCATTAACTTTTGCTAAATATAGCGGCGCCACGGTAGGATTTGAAACGATGACGACTTGCCGGGTATCGGCCAGCGAAGCGACAAGAGAACTAAAGCCGGTATTGATATCTATCGGGTAGCTGCGCTGACCAAGTTGGACTTCAACTTTTTGCATTTGCAGCTCCCTTTTTCGTTAAAAACCCAACTGTTCAATAATTTGGTTTGCGACTGCGCGGGCGCTTTGTTCGTCTGTGCGCACGGTAAAGTCGGCAATCTCTTCATATAAAGGATTCCGATCCGCAGCAAGGCGTTCTAACACTTCACGCGGCGCTTCTTCAGTTTGCAGCAAAGGACGGCGTTTATCACGTTGAGTCCGAGCTACCTGCTTTTCTATAGGGGTTTCCAGATAAACCACAATACCCCGTGCTGATAAGCGGTTGCGAGTCTCTTTACTCATCACCGAACCACCACCCGTCGCCAAAACGATACCCTGCAATTCGGTTAAATCGGAAATGACCGTTTCTTCACGCACTCTGAAGCCCTCTTCACCTTCCAAATCAAATACCCAGGCGATATCAGCACCAGTGCGGCGCTCAATTTCCTGATCTGAATCGAAGAAGTCAAGATGAAGCATGTCTGCTAAATGACGTCCGATAGTGCTTTTGCCTGCGCCCATCGGGCCCACAAGGAAGATATTACGTTTTTCTGCCATATGTCGTAGTGCTAAATCAGCTTACTCAATGAAAAGTTGAATTGAAGGACCAAAAGGCTCCCGCGAAAATTTGAAGCGCTGAATTATGTCAGGAATGGCCTTTCGTTGGCAAGTTAAATCTGACTTGATTCGGGAAGCTGCTGCGCAGCTCCCGAATCAAACCGCCTTTACTGGCCTTCAGTCAGGATCTTAGGAGTGACGAAAATAAGTAACTCGTTTTTCTCATTAACATCACGTTTTGACCGGAATAAAGCACCAACATAAGGGATATCACCAAACATAGGTACTTTCGACACTGTCGATAGTATTTGCTGCTGATAGATACCACCAAGCACGATAGTCTCGCCGTTATCCACCAGTACCTGGGTCTGAATTTGTTGTGTGTCTATCGCGGTTGCTGGTCCTGTTGGAGTTTGAACCGTTTCACCGCGGGTATTCTGGGTAATTACCAGGTCCAGAATAATTTTATTATCCGGCGTTATTTGTGGCGTTACTGTCAGGCTTAGTACCGCTTTTTTAAATTCAACGGTGGTGGCACCACTGGATGCCGCCTGTACATAAGGGATCTCTACACCTTGCTCAATTCGAGCTTCTTTCTGATTCGAGGTAGTGATCCGCGGACTGGCGATAATTTCACCTTTGTTTTCCTGCTCGAGTGCTGAAAGCTCTAAATCAAGCAAGGTACCATCAGCTAAACGTGCAACATGGAATGCAATACTGCCTGCCGGATTCTGGATAGGCAGGTTAACGTTCCAGCGGTCATCCAGTGCCGGGAACTGGCCAGTAGAAATAGCGTTTGAGCCTGAAGCATTACCCGATACGCCCCGGTTGCCACCACTGGTACTCTGCTGGTCACTAAAGCCCCAGCGAATACCCAACTCATCGGTAACACTGTCGCGTACCGTTACCATTCTTGATTCAATCAATACCTGACGAACCGGCACATCTAACCGCTCGATCAATTTACGGACGCTTTCAATATTCTTGGCCGTGTCTTTAATTAAAATGGTGTTAGTACGCTCATCTACAACCACACTGCCACGACTGGACAACAACGTGGCTTCGCGGTTGGCTAGTAAACCAGCCAGATCAGCTGCTTTGGCATAATTAATGGTCAAATAATCTGAATAAAGTGGCTCAAGTTGTTCAACCTGCTGCTTCGCTTCTAACTCGCGGGCTTCCCTGGCTGATAATTCCTCAGTTGGCGCTACCATCAGAATATTACCATCCATCCGCTTATCGAGGCCTTTAACACGCAATACGATATCAAGCGCCTGATCCCACGGCGTACCATCTAAACGCAAGGTAATGTTGCCGGTAACCGAATCACTGGTGACCAGGTTAAAACCGTTATAATCTGCGATAATCTGCAATACTGTACGGATCGGAATATCCTGAAAATTCAGTGATATAGGACGACCTTTATACTCACGACCGCCGCCCAGAATACTACGATTGGTGGTATCGCGCTCAATGTTAAGCGTGAAAATATTATCTATCTGCTGATAGGTGTAAGTGAAGGCGTCGCTGGTCGCAATTTCTAAGCGGGCTGATGCGCCCTCCTTAAAAGTTTCTATTCCGGTAACGATAGTACCAAAATCCATGACATCCAGCTGATACAACAACTCATCTAAAATGTCAGTATTATGGAATTCAACAATTAACTTTCCAGCACGCTCACTGACATCTACTGCTGCAGTATTTTCGCGCAGGAACACTAACACCCGGCCTTCACCTTTCTCGCCACGACGAAAATCTATAGCCTGCACCCGGTTAATATAGGTCGGTGTTACGTCTGCGGCCTGACCTACCTGCTCAGCAGTCGGATTATCAGAAATGTGCATATAAAACACATTACCGCGCACCCGGGTCCGGTATATTTTCAGATAATCAAGATAAATTGTTGATTTAAAACCTTCGCCGAGGAATTCAGACTTTATTCTTTTTACTCCGGCCTTATCGATCATCACTTGTTCAAGTTTTTCTTCGTAGTCAGAGTTATCGAAATACAGCTCTATCCTGGCTGGTTCATTAAACACCTGAATACTCGGATCTGTGTACAGATCTTCATCGAATATAAACTCGATCTCTGTTTCGCCGGTGAGCAAGGGGTTATACCTGACATCGTACAGCAATGGGACTGCTGCTGCAGGCAATGCGAACAACAATAACGCTGTCACAGCCAGCCGGGTGCCGGTGATTCCTCGGGAAATTCTTTTGATTATTTTATCCATGATATACTCGCACACCTATCAATTACTCGTCATTGCTGTAGTTTCAACCATTTGAACCATGGTCGTCCGCTCTTTCCAGCAACCTGCCCCGTCTGGGATTAACTCTAACAATTCTACATGGGTTGGCTCGACACTAATTACCCGCCCATGAAATAAACCAACATAATTATTTAACGTTATCCGGTGTAGGGTTTTATCTGACGCTTCGATCAACGCCCAGATATTACCGGTATCACCTAAGGTCCCACGCATTTTCAGGTTATCAAGTGCATACTTCTCCAGCGGTTCCTTGCGCCGTCTCGGATCCGGATGCAGACAATCCTGTACCTGCAAGAATCGATCCTGAACAGCTTCAGGCCGTGGCTCTGAAAACGGACTCCGGCTATTTTGAGATAAATAAGCAATATGCTCAAACTCTTTAACCTCTGGCAGCGGCTCTACTCGTGGCTGAGTACTGGCTTTAACAGAGTCCATATGGGCCTGAACTTCACTTAAGTCGTCAAAGCAACCTGACAGTAAGGTTGCAACAGAAACTGCTAAGATGAGTTTTCTCATTGCGCAGTCTCCTTATAGCGGTACGTTTTCGCGGTAACATTAAAACGTAAGCGTTCGTCTTTTTCTGTTTGAATGGAGAAATCGTGCAAACTGACTATCCGCGGTAATTTGGCAACTTCACTCACAAAGTTACCGAATTGATGGTAGTCGCCTACCACGTCTATTTTAATCGGCAGTTCAGTATAAAATTCTTTTTCAATTTCCGGCTCCCAGTTAATCCTCAGAAAGGTTAAACCGCTTGTGGTACCAACATAGGTTATGTCGTCCAGTAAGCCTGGGGTTTCGTGAGTGGTTGGCAGCTGCTTCAGTAAGAATGAAAACGTATTTTCCATTTCAATCATCTGCTGCTTATACAAATCGAGATTAACTGCTGAAGCATAGCGAGTACGGTAAACTTGACGCAATTCCGTCTCTTTTCGCTCAGCACTGTTTAATTCATCAATTTTGCTGTCAATTAATAAGAAATAACTCAGAGTCCCAACTAAAGCCGCCAAAATAATGGTGAAAATGACTTTAGCTGCAACGGGCCAGGAGCCCATGTTTTCAATATCAAGATCATTAATATCGATTTCAGATAAATTGAAATTCAGGCTCATCGTGCACCACCTCTCGCACTGGGTGTAACCGGCTCACTATCCTGCACCGCTTCATAGCCTTTCACGGTAAGATGCATTTTAAAGTTACTGAGTAACCGAGATTCATCTTTACCCGCTTCAATAAACTCAAGTAGCGGACTATCCAGTAATTCTGACTGTTCAGCATCGCGCAACATCGTTGACAGCCGGTTATTTGACTCACTACGACCAATCAATAATAAATTAGAGCCTTTTTTCTCTAATTGCGTCAAATAAATACCCGATGGTACTACCCGGGCAATTTCAGACATAATTTCTGTACCCAGGTTTCGGCTGCCCTGTAGCTGTTCAATCAGGCTCATTCGCTGCTGTAAACTACGTTTTGTTTCATTCAAAGTGCGAATTTCAGCAATTTTCTGATCGAGCACTTTAATTTCATTTTCCAGATAGCGATTTCGCTGATACTGGCCATCAATCATACTGCTGTAGACCATGTTAATCAGGAAAAACACCAGAAAACTCATTACTGCAGTCATCGCCAGTACGGTTACATATTGTTTTTGCTTTTCTTTGCGCGCAGCTTCACGCCAGGGCAGTAAATTTATATATGCCATGATGAAAAACTCCGTAAGGCAAGGCCACTGGCAACCATTAATTGCGGGGCACTTTTATTTAATTGTTCACGATCAACTGAAGTGGCAACATCGATTGTTTTAAATGGATTGGCCACCACAGTGTGGATGCCAAGTTCGTCAATCAGTAGCCTGTCTATGCCTTCAATTAACGCGGTACCTCCAGAGACAATAAGGTAGTCAACGGCATCGCGGCCACTACTGGTAAGATACATCTGGATGCCGCGCCGTATTTGTTGCAATAACATGGTCTGAAACGGCGCCAACACTTCGAAGGTATAGTTTGGCGGTAAATCACCACTCACTTTAGCCAGTTCAGCTTCGTCATAACTTTTATTGTAATAAGACAAAATACTGCGGGTGTATTGCTCACCACCGAAGGCCTGGTCCCGCGTATACAGTGTCTTACCTTTTTCAACAATACTCAGTAAGGTCATAGTGGCGCCAATATCAACCAGTGCCACAACCTTACCAGCCGCATCATCTGGCAACTGTTTAAGACATAATTCAGCAGCCCGGCTCAAGGCATAACTTTCAACATCAACCAGCTTGGAACTAAAACCACCATTCTCTAATGCGGCTACTCTTGCTTCAACACTCTCGGTCCGTGCGGCGCTTAGCAACACATTGACTTTGGACGGATCGGACTCATTCACATCCAGCTTTTCGAAATCAAGACTAACTTCATTTAATGGGTAAGGAATTAAGGTATCCGCTTCAACTTCTATCTGGCTTTCCAATTCAGCATCAGTTAATGACACATCCATGAAGATCACTTTGCTGATCACGGTGGATCCAGAAACCGCAGCAGCGGCGAATTTGATCGACCTTGGGATCTTCTTACGGATCTTGCCGATCACATTGCCGACGGCTTCAATGTCCTGGATCTCACGATCTGACATTGCGCCTTTGATCATCGGCTCGACAGCAAAGGCCTCGACCTTGTACTGGTTACCGTGCTGACTTAACAGCACAGCCTTGACAGAGTGAGCACCGATATCAATGCCAACCATCATAGGTGTTTGTTTACTGAACAGGCTTTTTATCATAGCTTCCTGCGGCCATTTTATAGTTATGTTTATTATTGTCGTATTCTTAGCTCAGACGCTATTTTTTAGCAAGAAAAAGCGTTTCATCGACACTCAATAAATATATACTAGCAGCGTTGTAAAGGAATTGGGAGTAAAAATTGGGGTTATTCAGTGTCTTGGGTTAAAAAACTTTTAATAGTCTGCCTGGTTGGTTTTTTCGCCGGGATCCTGACGATCGTTGCGATGTACTTTTATGTCCGAAATGATCTGCCAGATGTGGCAACCTTGAAGGAAGTAAAGCTACAAACGCCGATGCAGGTTTATACTGCTGACGGCCAGCTTATTTCACAATTTGGTGAGAAACGGCGTATCCCTTTAAAACTGGATGAAATGCCACCTTTGCTGATTCAGGCTTTCTTAGCTATTGAAGATACAAGGTTTTATGAACATCCTGGTATAGATGTTATTGGCATAATGCGCGCCCTTACCGTGGTTGCGTCCTCAGGCGACTTTAGTCAGGGTGCCAGTACTATTACCCAACAGTTAGCGCGTAATTTCTTCCTGAGCCGGGAGAAAAAGATCATGCGCAAAATTAAAGAAGTGTTCCTGGCGTTCCGAATTGAGAACCTTCTGGAAAAAGATGAAATTCTTGAGCTTTACCTGAATAAAATTGAATTAGGTCATCGTTCTTTTGGTGTTGGTGCCGCTGCGCAAGTTTATTTTGGCAAAACCGTTACCGAATTAACCCTTGATGAAATTGCTATTATAGCTGGCTTACCCAAAGCGCCCTCTATACTGAATCCTATCCGTTCTCCCGCAAACGCAAAAAAACGGCGGGATACGGTACTTACCCGAATGCGTGCTATCGATGTTATCAATGAACAAGAATACCGAACTGCGTTAGCAGCCCCTATTACCAGTAAATTGCATGGTGCTCAGATCACGGCTTCAGCGCCATATATTGCTGAAATGGTTCGTCAGCAGATGATCGAACGCTTTGGGGAAGAAGCGGCTTATTCTGAAGGCTACCGGGTATACACTACTATCCAGAGCAACGAACAGCAGGCGGCAAAGCAAGCCTTACAACAAAACTTGTATCAATATGATGAGCGCCATGGTTACCGCGGGCCAGTAGCAACTTTATGGCAAGCAGAGCTAGCAGCAATCAACTCATCCGAAAATGCAGAAACAACAGCTCCGGCGGAACCGGCACAAAGCACCGATAGACCATTGTTTAACGAAACTAACCGCCCCGAACATAACGACATATTGTCCTATTTAAGTGAGCAGCAAGGTATTGAGGATTTATTTCCGGCTGTGGTACTTACGGTGAACGACAAAAGCGCTGAAGTGTTGCTGGCCAGTGATCAGATAATAACGCTGGAATGGGATGGGTTAAAGTGGGCCAGAGCCTTTATAACTGATGAGCGTCAGGGTGTGGCACCCAAAAGTGCTGCGGCTATTCTGGCGCCAGGTATGCATGTTATGGTGCGGCAACAAGAGCAGCAATGGCGTTTGAGCCAGATACCGGCTGCAAGTAGCGCGCTAGTCGCCGTTAATCCTGAAAATGGGGCCATACAGGCGTTAGTTGGTGGCTATAGTTTCAGTCAGAGTCAATTTAACCGGGCAACACAGGCAAAACGCCAGGTCGGTTCAAATATCAAACCTTTCATTTACTCTGCTGCGTTGGAGCACGGCTATACATTGGCTTCGATAATGAATGATGCGCCCATTCATCAATGGGATGATAACGCAGGTATTGCCTGGCGACCACGTAATTCGCCCCCGGTATATGATGGACCAATCCGGATCCGGGAAGCCTTGGCTAAATCGAAAAACGTGGTGTCAGTTCGTTTGCTACGTGGTGTCGGTATCGACCAAAGTATTCGTCATTTACAGCGATTTGGCTTTGCCGCGAATGATTTGCCTCGCAACGAAACCCTGTCATTAGGTTCTGCATCATTAACACCGCTCGAAGTAGTCACTGGCTACGCGGCGTTTGCAAATGGTGGTTTTCTGGTCACGCCGTTTGTTGTTGACCGGGTACTGAATGAACAGAATGAAGTTATTTTTCAACATTATCCAGAAATTGCCTGTCGTGATTGTCTGGCCCAGGCTCAGACTCCAAACGAATTGCTACCAGATACAGCAGAGACGGCTGCGCCAGAACTTACTGCTGACAGTGAGCAACAGTTACAGGAACTGTTTAACGCCATGCAACAGTCTGAAGCAGCGGAGCCAGCAGCTGAAGCCGAACTGGTTGAACCGGTTGATCCGGTAGAACCGCAAGTAGCGGAGCAGGTAGTCAGTAGTCAGAATGCGTACTTAATTGCTGATGCACTGACCAGCAGTGTCTGGGGCGGTGGCGACTGGCGTCAGGGTACCGGTTGGAATGGCACGGCCTGGCGCATTCAACGATTAAAACGACGTGACATTTCTGCAAAAACCGGTACTACCAATGATTCTAAAGATACCTGGTTCTCCGGTTTTACCGCCGCAACGGCAGTGACTACCTGGGTCGGCTTTGATGATGCCAACCGCAGTCTTGGCCGGGCGCAGTGGCATGCCAATATGGGGCAGGATCAGAGTGCCGGCACCGAGTCAGGTGCCCGAACCGCGTTACCTGCCTGGCTTGATTATATGGCAATGGTGCTACCTGGTTATCCGGAAGAACCCATACAGCCCCCTACTGGCCTGGCGTCGGTACGGATTGATTTAGCCAGTGGCTTACTGAGTCGCAGTACCGACCATACCAGCACGTTTGAATTTTTTAAAATTGGTACTGAACCTACACAGTATAGTCAGAATAGCGTACAGCAAATTCATTTCGATAATGATAAGAAAGCTGAACCGGACGAATCTGAACTTTTTTGATACGTACCTTACACACGATTAACTGACACCAGAATTACGGTTTATCTATCCAATAAAAAGGCCAGCAATAACGCTGGCCTTTTATGCTTTTCATTACCTCGTATTAACCCTGCTAGTGACTATTAGCCGCTTTTTCAAACCAGACTTTAGCACTCGCCAGTGCCTGCATAACCTGCTCTGATGCCGTTCCGCCCAAGGCGCACCGTCGCGCCATACCAGCTTCCAGTGTCAGGGCAGGATAAACATCATCACTTATTAACGTACTCACCTGTTGCAACTCAGCAAGGCTCAATGCTTCCAGCGGCAGCTGTTGCTTTGACGCCACTAACACCAGCTCACCGGCACATTCATGTGCATCCCGAAATGGCATACCTTTGCTTACCAGATAATCAGCCAGATCGGTGGCATTGCTGTAACCAAGCTCAGCAGCTTTACGACATTGTTGCTGGTTCACCGTTAAATGAGGCAACACGGTCGCCAATACCAGTAATGATTGTTGCCAACTGTGCATCAGATCAAAAAAGCCCTGCTTATCTTCCTGCATATCTTTGTTATAAGCCAACGGCAAACCTTTGAGAACATGTAAAATGGCTACCAGGTGACCCAGCACCCTGCCGGTTTTACCACGCAATAGCTCAAATACGTCTGGGTTCTTCTTTTGCGGCATTAGTGAAGAACCAGAACTGATGGCATCACCTAACTTAAAAAAGCCAGCTTCACCAGAGCAGAAGAAAATAACATCCTCTGACAACCGCGATAAATGCGTCATGCACAAGCTGGCCGTTGCGGAGAGTTCGACCAGATAGTCCCGGTCCGATACCGCATCTAAGCTATTTAAGGCCGCGTTACCAAAGCCCAGCTCAGATGCCAGAACCTGACGATCGATATTTATGCCGGTCCCGGCCAATGCACCGCAACCGAGCGGACAACTGTCCATTCTCACCAGCGCATCGTCCAGTCTGCCCAGGTCACGCTTAAACATTTCGACATAAGCCAGGGCCCAGTGAGCAACCAACACCGGTTGGGCACGCTGCAAATGGGTAAAGCCCGGCATTACCGCGTGCTCAGCTTTTTCGGCAAATTCAAGCAATGCTGCCAGTGCCGCCAACAACGATTTTCGTACCGTGCCTGTTTGCAAACGAGTCCATAACCGCAAGTCGGTTGCGACTAGATCGTTGCGACTGCGGCCAGTATGCAACTTTTTCGCTACGCTCCCCAGCTTGGCGGTAAGCTGGCTTTCCACCCAGCTATGGATATCTTCTTCGGTTGTCTGCAATGGCAAACGGGGATCAGCTTCTATCGCGATCGCCAGATCGGCCAACCCCTGATCAAGTTGGCTGGCTTCATCAGCACTTATAATGCCGGCGTGTTGCAGGCCTTTGGTCCAGGCTCTGGATGCGGCAATATCCTGCTGGGCCAGCAAATAATCAAAACTAAGAGAGTCGTTAAAATCACGAAACTCGCTCAGGGTGGCTTCAGTAAATCGTCCTCCCCACATCGCCATAGTACTTAATCCTTTTGTTGATGCATTGCCCGGATCCGGCTGGCCAGACTGTATAACCGGATAAAACCAGCAGCATCTTTCTGATCATACACTTCGTCACCCTCAAAGGTAGCAAAAGCCTCTGAATACAGAGTGTTAACCGACCGACGTTTCGCAACAGTAACATTACCTTTGTACAGTTTAATAACGATATCCCCGGTTAACTGTTCTGCCAGCGATGTCGCCGCGGCCAGTAACGCGTCTTTAAGCGGGGTAAACCAACGGCCATCGTATACCAGCTGAGCAAACTCCAGACCGATTTCTTCGCGATACTTCAGTGAGCTTCGATCATAAACCAGTGCTTCCAACCCTTTTAAGCCCGCCAGCAGAATGGTTCCGCCTGGTGTTTCATAGCAACCCCGGGACTTCATACCCACCAGCCGGTTTTCAACGATATCAATTCTGCCTATGCCATGTTCAGAGCCCAGCTCATTTAAAAATTGAATGGCGGCCACCCCATCAAGTTGCTGACCATTAACCCGGGTTAACAGGCCACGCTCAAATGCCAGCTCAACATAAGCCGGATGGTCTGGCGCCTGCTCGGGTGATTTTGTCCACATCCACACTTGCTCAGACGGCTCGCACCATGGGTCTTCCAACTCGCCGCCTTCATGTGATATGTGCCACAGATTGGCATCACGACTATAAATCTTGGTGGCAGAAGCGGTTGTCGGCACCTTTTTTTCAGCCAGATAATCAAGCAGCGACTGCCTGGAGTTAAACTGCCATTCACGCCATGGCGCGATAACTTTTAACTGCGGTGCCAGCGCCGCAAAACAGCTTTCAAAACGCACCTGATCATTACCTTTACCGGTACAACCGTGGCAAAGCGCATCAGCACCCAACTCCAGCGCCAGTTTTACCTGAGCTCTGGCAATCACCGGGCGGGCCATTGAGGTCCCCAGTAAGTACTGGCCTTCATAAACGGCACCGGTTTTTAACGTTGGATAAATAACTTCATTGACCAGTTCATGCTGCAGATCCACCACATAACAGCTACTGGCTCCTGAGTTAATGGCTTTTTGCTCAACTCCGGCCAGCTCTTCTTCGCCCTGACCAACATTGGCGACAAAGGCAATAACTTCACAGTCATAGTTATCTTTTAACCACGGTACAATAGCTGATGTATCCAGGCCACCTGAATAGGCCAATACCACTTTTTTTATACTCATTATTACCTCAACTAAATAAACTGACTAAAACTGCATTCTGGGCATGCATCCGATTCTCGGCCTGTTGCAATACCAGTGAATAATCACTGTCGAGCACTTCGCTGGTCACTTCCTGGCCCCGATGCGCCGGCAGACAATGCATAAAATGTTTTACTGCTAAACGCTGCATTACCGCAGTATTAATCTGATAATCGGCGAATAACTGGCCAACTTGCTTGGGATCCGCTTTAGCGCCCATCGACAACCAGGTGTCGGTATAAATGGCATCTACCCCTGCGGCAGAAGATAAATGCTGACTCAGAATCAGTTTAGCGCCACTTTTCGCTGCCAGTTGCTGTGCTTTAAGTAAAACGTGGGCATCAGGGCCATAACCCGGAGGGGTAATCACGGTTAAATCCATGCCCATGATTGCCGCGCCCAGCATTAAAGAATGGCAAACATTATTGCCGTCTCCAACAAAGGCTACATGCACCTTGTCCAGCTCACCAAATTGCTCATGTAACGTCAGTAAATCCGCCAGAGCCTGGCAAGGGTGATATAAATCACTCAGGGCATTAATTACCGGCTTTTTACTGCTGTGTGCCAGCTCTATCAACGTTTTCTGGCTGAAGACCCGGGCGACGATCGCATCGGTCCAGCACGCCAGATTACTGCCGAAATCCTGCACCGACTCACGTACGCCCATGGCACCATTTTGTAAATCGAGATAAACACTGTGCCCGCCCAGCTTATTAATTCCCACATCAAAGCTAACCCGGGTACGCAACGAAGGCTTTTCAAACAGCAGGGCGATGCTTTTGCCGGCCAACGCCGAGCTATACTGCGCCGGGTTCTGCTTGATTTTTACGGCTAACGTCAACATCTGACTAAGTTGGGTCCGGTCCAAATCCGCTAAGCACAATAGCTGACTTAATTTACTCATAAAACACGCTGTTATCCGCCAGGCGGTTTCCCAGGTTATGCCATCAGTACACTGTCACACTGCGGCAGGTTTAATATAAAATGCAGGTGCCAACCGGCTCGTTCTGCATCAGCTTTAATAAATTCTCTGGCTGTTGCCAGCCCGCAACAATGATATTGCGCCGCAGCGCCAGGCCAGTTTCCAGGGCTGCATCCAGTTTTACTTTCATGCCGCCTTTAATTACGCCACTGGCTACCAGCTCAGCGGCGCCAGCGGGGCTAAGCTCGGCAATAAGCTGCATCTGGCTGTCCAGAATACCCGGAACATCTGTCAGTAAGACCAATTCACCCTGCACTAACTGACAAATGGCGGCAGCGGCTAAATCCGCGTTTACATTGAGCAACTGGCCTTCACTTCCAATACCTACCGAGCTGAACACCGGCGTAAAACCTTGCTCCAGTAACAACTGGATCAGCGTTGCACTATTCGCTTTTGCCAGGCCAACCGCACCAAGCTTAGTATTAACCGTAAACTTCAAGCTGGCGCCTGCAGACAGATTCAGCCCTACCGGATTCAAGCCTTGCTGCATCGCCCGGCTGACTAATTCAGCGTTAACTGCACCGTCCAGCGCGCCGGTTATTACCGGCATTTGTTCTGCAGGGGATACACGCTGGCCATCAATTTTCTCAGTGCTAAAACCAAATTTTGCCAGCCAGAGGTCGACCTGGTCACCACCACCATGCACCAGTACCACAGGCCGCTGCTGTTTGAGCTGACAGCACACGGCAAGTAGTGCATCCAGCGCAGGGCGCTCCTGCAATAAACGGCCGCCCATTTTTATTACCAGCGGTAAAGTTTTCATACTGCCACCCCGCCAAATAAACCGGCAGTTTCGGGCTTATTAAAGCGTACATTGGCGGCTTGCATTGCCTGCGCTGCAGCGCCTTTTAGCAGGTTATCAATGGCTGAAACCACAACCAGCTGCTCGCCATCTTGCTGCCAATATAAGTCGCAATAGGGAGTACCGGCCACGTTAGCGACATTAGGTGATTGATTTAATATTCGGACCAACGGTTTATGCTGATAAGCCTCGGTGAACGCGCTTTTAACCTGCTCTGGACTGACATCAGATTTTAATGTCACCACACTGGTAGCAAGAATACCGCGTTTAAAATTGCCTAAATGGGGAGTAAATACCACTTTCCGGTCAAGGTTTTGTTCAATTTCGGGACGATGCCTATGCCCAAAAAAGCCATAGGCATTTAAACCCACTTCACAAAATGACGTACTAAGCGCGGCTTTGCGGCCGGCTCCGGACACGCCACTGGTCGCATTAATCACCGGGATGCATTGCTCCGCCAGTAAGCCAGAGCTCACCAAAGGTAATAGTGCCAATGAACAGGCAGTTGGATAACAGCCGGGGACTGAAATCAGATTTTTCGGAGTCTCCTTCAGCCATTCCATCAGGCAATATACTGCCTCATTTAACAGTTCTGGGTGCTGATGCTGATAACCATAATATTTAGGATACAGCGCAGGCTCTTTAAGCCGGAACGCCCCCGATAAATCGACCACCACTATACCAGCTGCCAACAGCAATGGCGTAACGGCTTCACTGGCTTCATGCGGTAACGCCAGAAAAGCGACATCAACGTGTAAGCTGCCGATCCTTTCGTCCTGCCAGGGCTCAACCGTAATATCAATGGCATTGGTAAAGCGTGGATATAAATTGCTTAATGGCTCTGCGGTGCGACCCGCAGACGCAAACGCGTAATCCAGCGAAAAATAAGGGTTGGCTACCAATAAAGCGCATAGCTCGGCACCGCTGTAGCCAGCAGCACCTAACACTGCACTGCGAATTTTTGGATCAGAAGATGACACTAAAGACATGTTTACCCTATTCAGTTGCAAAACCAGCTAAAAGTTATAGCATATAACGGCTGCTAGTGTAGAACGGCAAACATGCAGAATCAACAATAATTATGCTGTTTTTGTGAATTTTTATCTATTTTTAAAAATCAATCATCATTGTTGTTATCGTTAGTAATCACAGCATTACGGCCATGGTTTTTTGCCTGATACAGCGCTCTGTCTGCATCAATAAGCAATTGCTTGCCGTCATCCTTATCGTCTAGTATCGCCAAACCAATACTTAACGTAATGGTCAAATCAGCAACAATGTCAGAATAGTCTGCACTGGCTACCTGCTGCCGGAGTCTGTCGCAGACCTCCTCGGCCAGGGCTACAGGGGTATCTGGTAATAAAATAACAAACTCTTCGCCGCCCCAACGGGCCAGCGAATCGATATCACGACAATGTTTCTGTAAGACTGCGGCTACCCGCTTTAATACCTCATCACCCACTGTGTGTGACCAATTATCATTAACCTTTTTAAAATGGTCTATATCGAGCAAAGCCAGACAAAGTGGTTCCTGTTGGCGTTTCGCCCGTTTCAGCTCATGCTGCATTGCTTCATCAAATGCCCGGCGGTTGGCCAGACCGGTCAATGAATCTAATCTGGCTAAGGCAGCCAGTTCAGCCGTTTTTTCCGCAACCTGTAATTTCAGTTTTAATTCGCTGCGCTTTAAACTACCAAGGCGCCAACGAACCGCACTGATAATAAGGACTGCCAGCGCCAGCACCACCAGCAACTGAAACAAAGGCCGTTGCCATAAGTGAGGTGCAATACTAAATGATACTGTTGCCGCCGGACTCCAGCCACCATCGGGGTATGAGGCCGCCACGTTAAACCGGTATTGGCCCGGGAGCAAATTGGTATATTGCACATTTGGCTGATTGCCGCGCAAGGTCCAGTCCTGTTCAAAACCTTCCAGCATAGTCCGGTAGCGAATGCGCTGCGGCATAATATAGCCAAGACCAGCATATTCCAGTTCTATCCGGCTGGTGCCGGCAGCCAGTTCAATCCTGTGCTCTGGCGCGTACTCCTTACCGTCTGCCACCAGTTTCTCCAGCACCACTGGCGGAATGATTGCAGAGAACGACGTCAATCTGGTTGGCTGCACTTTACTGGCGCCAACGGAGGTAGCAACCCACACCGAGCCATCGCTGTGCAAACTGGCTGCCGGCGAAGACCCGCCATTAGCCTGAGAGCTGGCCATACCGTCACTCTCGCCAAACAGCTCATAATTTACCTGATCGCGCCGACCATAAACCACATCAAGCGCCTGCTGCCTGCCAATGCGAAGTACCCCCCTATTGGTAGATATCCAGAAGTGTTGTTGCTTATCTATAACCAGCTGAAATAGTTTATCAAACGGCATGCCATGAGCTCTGCCAACCAGGGCAAGCTGTTCGCTGGCTAAATCAAACGCTACCAACCCCCGGTCAGTCGTCATCCATAAAATACCGGCTTCGGTGTCTTCCAGAAAGCCAAACGCGTATTCGGCCTGATCCAATACGCTAAAATCAAGTTGACGAAGCTGATTATTATGCCATATCGATACGCCGGCACCGCTGCCGATAAATACCCGGCCATCACCGGTTAGATGCAACGCCATGATAAAGGGAGAAGGCAGTGTTCCTGCGGCTATCGGTGTAGTTAGCTGCCCCTGATCAATTAACGTGAGTCCCTGCGAAGTACCAACCAACACTGAGCCATCTGGCATTGGCAGAATTGCCCGTACTTCATTTGCTGCCAGACCATCTTCAGTACGATAGTGAGCGACTACCTCGCCATTTGCATAATGTAAAAGACCGTCGGTATAGGTGCCAATCCACAGGCTTTGCTGCTGCCCCTGCGCCAGACTCAGCACCGATTGCCCGGCGGCATGACTGGAAAGGTCGATATTGCGGATAGAGCCATCACAAATCTGGTCCAGGCCCTGGCTACTACCAACATAAACACAATCAACCTGATCAGACAGGACGGTGCGGACATAATTGTCCGCTAAACCTTGTTCGCTGGTGTAGGTGGTAAAAGGCGCGTCTCGCAAGCGGAATATCCCACCATTAGTGCCAACCCACAGGCTACGCTCTTTATCTCTGAACAGTGCCAGTACCCGGTTATTCGGTAATCCCTGCTCAATACTGAGTTGTTCGACCTTATCACTGAAAAGCCGCAATAAACCCCGATCTACCGTACCTATCCACAGTACGCCTGAGGCTTCAGGCAAAAGGGTCGCTACCGGCACATCGGCCAGTAATCTGACTAATTGCTGTTGTTCACTCAGCTGGTAAAGACCGCGCTCTGTGCCAATCAGCAACTGCTGATCGTTAGTGGCAGCCAGGGCAAATACCGGCAACGAAAGTTGCTCTGTAAATTGCTGACTTAACGCTAACTGAGTATCGATTAATGCCAGGCCCGCCATGGTACCAACCCAAATCTGACCCTGACTATCTTCAAATAAACTATGAACAGCATTGGCAGGTAAGCCATCGTCTTCGGTAAACTGGCGCCGACTGCCATCGGGCAGCTGCATAATGACGCCTTCCCCTTCAGTCGCTAACCAAAGCCGTTGCTGACTGTCGACTATTGCTTTATTAATGAGCACTCCCAGCGGCGGATAACTTTGCCACTGGTATCCCCTAACTCTGGCGATGCCACCACGGGAACCCGCCACAAAAAGATCACCATTTTCGGAAACATTTAAGGTACGGATCCCAGAGTCAGGCAGACCGGTTTGCGCGTTGCGTTCAAAAATATCGAACCGACGACCGTTAAAACGGGCTACGCCCTCCCAGGTAGCAAACCATAAGTAGCCATCCGGAGTTTGGGCAATCGCATTAATCGTGTTGTGAGGTAACCCATCGATAGTGCTCCAGCTCTCGCTGAAGTAGTTATCAAGGCTGACCATGTCATTATTTTTTGCAACGGTTGGTGTTGCGACTACTGGCATAACCAGTAGACCACTCAACAACCAAAGCAGGCTGTACGCACTGCACCGGCAAACAGTTAACAACGGCATGGCCAATCCCTGTTTCATGAAAACTAAACGTGCAACAGCAAGACTACCGCTTTTGCCGTTACTTGGGAAGCATCATACAACAGGAAGGACTAAAGTACCGGTCTCGCCCCTAACAAGTGACAGATAGCATAACTTAGTTCACTGCGATTCAAGGTATAAAAGTGGAACTGATCAACGCCTTCCTGGCTCAGTACTTTGACCATCTCCATGGCAATATTTGCCCCAACCAGATTGCGGGTCGTTGGATCACTTTCCAGCCCCTGGTAGGCTTTGTTCATCCAGTCCGGGATAGCCACATTGGTCAGGCCGGCAAACTTTTGCAACTGTTGAAAGTTGGTTACCGGTAAAATACCCGGAATAATATCAACATCAATACCTATTGCTGCACAGCGATCGCGGTAGCGTAAAAACTTTTCAATATCGAAGAAAAATTGCGTGATGGCTCTTGATGCGCCCGCTTCTACTTTACGTTTTAAATTGAGCAAATCGAACTGGGCGTTAGGCGCTTGTGGGTGCACCTCAGGATAGGCGGCCACAGAAATATCAAAATCGGCCACTGAACGCAGAATCTCTACTAAATCTGCAGCATACAACTCCGGTATTGCTGCACTGTCTGGCGGTAAATCGCCGCGCAAAGCAACAATATGCCGTATGCCGTTATCCCAGTAGTCCCTGGCAATATCAACAAGCTGATCTTTACTGGCATCGACACAGGTCAAATGTGGTGCGGCAATCAAGCCGGTGCGATATTTAATTGACTTGATAATATCATGCGTGCGATCCCGTTCTCCGGAATTCGCACCATAGGTCACCGACACAAACGACGGAGCCAGCGGCGCCAACCGTTCAATCGACTGCCACAATGTTTGTTCCATCTGCGGCGTTTTCGGCGGGAAAAATTCGAAGCTAACGTTCACCTTGCCCTGCACATCGTGCAGGTTTCGGTTAATAGCATCCAGATACCGGGCATTTGCAAAAGCCATAATTACTCTCGTTAAACCATCAAACTAACGGCTTGCGCCAGTTAATATAAGCTGCTGACACAACTGGGCAACATCAGCATGAATACCACCGGCGGTAACTTGCTTACCGGCCCCCGGACCTTTTAGCACCAACGGATTAGCGCTATACCACTGGCTTTCAATCACAAAAATATTGTCGCAGGGTGCCAGCGCAGCTAGCGGCTCATCAGAGGCTACTTGCAACAATTTCACTTCAGCCTTAGCTCCACTGTCGCTAAGGGTTAAACTCGCGGCATAACGCAATAATTTGCCAGCAGCCTTAGCATCAGCCAGCGCGCTGGCCAGCATGTTGTCCAGTAACTCACGACGTTGCCAGGCATCAGCCCAACTGCCGGCACGCAACGCTTCGGGCATCAGGGGTTGCAAGCTTATATGCGCTAACTCCAGGCTCAGCCCCAGCTCTCTGGCCAGAACCAACAACTTGCGCTGTACATCAATACCCGATAAATCATCTCTTGGATCCGGCTCGGTATACCCCAGTTCGGCCGCTTGGCTCAGCAAGCTTGAAAACGGCACGCTGCCATCATATTTACAAAGCAACCAGGATAAGGTGCCGGAAAATATCCCGCTTATCCGACTGATGTTATCGCCACTTTGCAACAAAGTTTTGATTACCTGTTGCACCGGAATACCCGCACCTACCGTGGTATTGCTGCGCCAGCTAAGCTGCGCTTTGGCAGCGGCTGAGCGAATAGACCGGTATTCAGTAAGTGGTAACGTGACGCCTTGCTTATTAGCACTGATAATATGACAACCCGCCGCGACAAACTGTGGATATTGCCTGGCAAACTGCTGGCTGGGCGTGATATCTACCAATACTTTTGGCGCTGGTAATTTTTGAATATAGTCCAGCAATTCCGCGGTCGAATAACGGTTCGCAGTCGCCAGCTGTTCTTGCCAGAGCGTCGGATTTAACCGCGCGCCAAGCCAGGCCTGGCGGGTGTTAAACACGCCAGCCAGCTCCAGAGTGATATCCTCTGCCAACGCCTGTTGTTGCTGCGCCAACATCGCTAAAAATTCCGCCCCGACATTGCCGGTGCCCGCTACCAATAATTGCAGGCTTGGTTTGCTTACTACGCAATGCTGATGGATCTGATTTAACTCTGCCACCGCTAACTCCTGCTTAAAAAGCCAAACGGCCAGTTGATCATTTTCATACAGGTGCCGTACCTGTAACTGCTGCAGATAGTGTGCTAAAGCCGCACTGACCTGTTGCTGCTTGCCGGCTTTTAACCACACCAGCGCGTAATAATCGATCGTATCTGCCAGGGGATGACACCCCTGCTGCTGCAGCTTTGTAGCGGCGTCAGGCCAAACATCAGAGGGTATCAGCCAACATTGACCGCTGGCGTGATCAGCGTTATCAGCGTTATCAGCGTGCGGCAATACCACCACAGCACTTTGCAGCTCTCGCGCCAGTGCGTCGGCATCTATCTGCGACCGGCCAGCTAATGACACTAAGCGCACCGGATTTAAACTGGTTAAAAATGCCTGGTTTGGTGCCTCAGGTTCAACTGCACACCCGGCATACTCTGGTTGCAGGGCACTACGCACCAGCAAATGAGTAGCAGTGCCAGAGAGCGGACTCAGGGTACGGGCATGTAGAACCGGGTTACCCAGCGCGGCAAGCTGACAAGCCTGTCGTTTATTAACCTGCTGGTAAGCAACCGCACTAGTGCACTTGCGCGGGTCTGCACTGTAAATGGCCGTAACATCTGTCCAGATGCTAACCCGCTGCGCCCCAAGTAAAGCCCCCACTAAGGTTGCACTATAATCGCTGCCATTGCGGCCAAGCGTAATACTGCCGCCCTTTTCGTCGCGGCCAATAAAACCGGTAATAATATGACATTGCGTTGACTGCGTACCCGCTATCAATCTGCTAAAGCGCGTAGTACTTTGCTGCCAGTCGGGTTCACCGCCGTTAAACACTAAGAAATCTCTGGCGTCTATCGCCTGCGCGGGTTTGCCTTGCTCCGTTAACAGTGCGGCTAACAGGCTTGCTGACAATAACTCGCCAATTGCCAATACTTCATTTATTTGCTCGCTGGCTAACCAGTCGGGTATCTGTTGCAACCAGCCGCTCAGCGTTGTCAGCACTATCGCAGCATGCTGTGCTGCTAAGGTGTCACTGACAAGTTGCTGTAACGCGGTGGTGAGCCGGGCCAAAGGCAGGCTGATGTCTTCAGCATGCTGGTAACGACTGATAATGGCTAGCAACGCATCCGTGGTGTCACCCG
Source organism: Arsukibacterium sp. UBA3155 (assembly GCA_002364615.1). Lineage (GTDB taxonomy): Bacteria > Pseudomonadota > Gammaproteobacteria > Enterobacterales > Alteromonadaceae > Alishewanella. Next base: position 411,036 of record DEYP01000025.1, read on the forward strand.
GGGCAGACACGACGACCCAGGGTAAACCGGCCTGTTGCTGCACTATCCTTGATACGGCTTGAAAACGGCTGGCACTGGCCAGACTGCTGCCACCAAATTTATGGACTTCACAGCCATGCCGGGTTAATGCTGCAGTGACTTGCTGACTCATATCCGGTTACCACAACGCCGTTAAAGCCGGGTTAAGCCGGTATTGGCGATTCAATTCTGATTTACCCTGCACTTTTGCCGCAGCCTGCTTCGAATGATGACGTGACTGCTGCGTACCCAGCCAGTTGGCAACCGCATTAAAGCCGGATTGCAAGTCAGCAATCAAATCAGCCGGCGCTTCAATACCTACTGATAACCGGACTAGCGTAGGGCCAATACCAGCGGTTTGCTGCGCGGCCGCATCCATTGAGGCATGCGTCATGGTACTCGGGTGACAAATTAAGCTCTCTATACCACCAAGCGATTGCGCCAGGGTAAACAAACTCAGGCTGGAAAAGAATACGGGTAACGCGTCGGCGGGTGCCGCTAAATCAAAACTGCACATGGCACCAAAGCCACTTTGCTGCGCTTTAGCAATAGCATGACCAGGGTGCTCGACCAGCCCCGGGTAGTAAAGTTTGCCAATCAATGGCTGGCGTTGTAAAAAGCTGACCAGCTCAGCAGTATTCTGTTGCTGCAATTGCAGGCGTGGCACCAGAGTGCGTAAGCCGCGCAGCGTCATATAGCTATCAAATGCCGGCCCGGTTACCCCTAAACAATTCGCCCACCACTTTAACTCATCACCTACGGCAGGGTCTTTTGCCACCAGCACACCTCCGACAATATCACTGTGGCCATTGATATATTTGGTGGTGGAATGCACTACAATATCGGCGCCTAATTGTAATGGTTGCTGCAGCACAGGGGATAAAAACGTGTTATCAACCACCACTTTAGCTTTTATGCTGCTGGCCAGCTGACATACGGCTTTTACATCCGTAATTTGCAACAATGGGTTACTCGGTGTTTCCAGCCAGATCATCGCTGGCTTGGCTGCCACAAGCTGTTTTGCCCAGTCAGTCTGCTGAAAATTAACGATCACCAGCTTAAAAGCCTGTTTACGCTGTGCCAGGTTAGTAAACAAACGGTAGCTGCCGCCATAACAGTCATGCGGGATAACCAAAGTATCCTCAGGCCCCAGCAATTGCAGTGCCAGTAAACAGGCTGACATACCACTGCCTGTAACAATAGCTCTGGCCCCCTGCTCTAACTCACATAACGCCTCTGCCAGTGTGTCGCGGGTAGGGTTGTTAGATCGGGAATAATCATATTGCCCCGGTTGCCCCAAAGCAGGCAGCTCATAGGTGGTAGTCAAATATAAAGGTGGGGTAACTGCACCAAATGCCGTATCTTCGGCAATACCGGCCCGGGCAGTAATAGTTGCAGCAGCTGAATGAGACATAACGACACCTTTTGACTTTCACTTTTGGATGTTTAGACGTCTAAAAGTATATCGATCAAAAATTGGATGTCAAACCATTTAGCCGTCTATAATGATTATTTGTTGCTCACTATTGGACATGGCGGGATAAAAAGTTAGAATTTGGCAAATGCGCGAGCAAATACGAATAACCATTATAAATAACTAAGGTACCCTTATGGCTAAATGGAATGGCGAATATATCCATCCTTATGCGGAACATGGTAAAAAGTCAGAACAAGTAAAAAAAATTACCGTTTCCATTCCGCTGAATGTTTTAAAAGTATTGACCGACGAGCGTACCCGACGTCAGGTTAATAACCTGCGCCATGCCACAAACAGCGAATTATTGTGTGAAGCCTTTTTACATGCGTTTACCGGCCAGCCATTGCCTGCAGACGAAGACTTACGTAAAGATAACCCGCACCAGATCCCGACAGAAGTACGGCATATACTTACCAGTATGGGCAAGCCCATTCCGGTTATTATTGAAGCAGATACCACTGAAGAATAACTAGCAAAATGTACCCTTTTAGACAAAAAACCGCCTGCAGGCGGTTTTTTTAATGCGTATAACAAGCCAAAGCAATTGCTTAGCGTCTAACTGATAAGACCGAGCTCTAACGCCAGTAAGACAGCCCGGGTGCGATCCCGCACGCCGAGTTTTGCCAGAATGGCAGAACACTGGTTTTTTACCGTACCCTCCGATTTATACAGCGCTGCAGCAATTTCTTTGTTGCTATAGCCTGCCGCCATAAGCTGCAGGATCTCCAATTCTTTTTCACTCAATGGTTCCAGCGACGCGGGCATGTTGAAGCCGTTATTGTTACTGGTTCTGATAGTGCCTACTAAACGCTCGGTAATGTTAGGGGCAAACCAGCTACCGCCTTCGGCCAGCGTTGCAATGGCCTGCACCAGGGTATCAAGTGACACATCTTTTAATAAAAAACCCCGGGCGCCCTCTGAGATACTTTTTAACACTAATTCATGTTCATCAAAAGTGGTCAGGATAAGTGTCGGCGTGCTGATACCTTCCTGCTTCATCGCTGCCAGAGTTTGTACCCCATTCATCTTTGGCATTGATAAATCCAAAAGCACCACATCAGGCTGCAGTTCAACACAGGCGTTTAATACCGTGGAACCATCTGCACACTCGCCCACTACGGTGACTTTGCCAGATAGCCCGAGCAAACTTTTAATACCGTCACGGATCAGTTTCTGATCGTCTACCAGCAATACCTTATGCATTGTCACTCTCTTTGTAAGGCAAGGTTATAGTAAGCTGCATGGCACGCTGCCGGGTAGCCAGTTGTAAACTACCATCACACTCGGTTACGCGCTCGTGCATACCGGTAATACCATTACCAGGTTGCCAGCGAGGCGCCAGTATGCCGTTATCCCAAATCATTAACTGTAACTGATGCTGCGCTACCCGGGCCGTTATTTCAACGGTGCTGGCACCACTGTGTTTTAAACTGTTGCTTAGTGCTTCCTGGACTATACATAGCAGGTGCTGCGCCTGAGCCAGATCGTTGAGCATAATCTCAGCAGGAACCTGCAGTTTTACTTCCAGCTGCGATGGCAACAGACGGGTTAGTCCTGTTATTGCATCCAGCAAACTGATATCCGCGAACTGGCGCATGGTGCTGACCGCTTCACGCACATCGGCCAGCAGCAGTTTTGCCAACTGGTGGCAATTATCCACCTGCACTTTTGCCTCGCCACTGGTTAAATGGCCGGCTACCTGCAGCTGAATGGTCAGCGCGGTTAAATGATGGCCTACCACATCATGCAAATTGCGGGCGATGCGGGTGCGCTCACTCTGACGCGACGCAGCTTGCAATAAGTGTTGAGTTGCCAGTAACTGTTGATGCTTTTGCTCGAGCTCGTCTCGGGCGGCTTCGGCATCCCGGCTGGCACTTTGCACCAGCACCGCAAACAGATGAAAACTGCCGTATAACAATGCCGTAATCCAGACGCTACTGCCCGTTTGCCAGGCTATCAGCAGATGCCACAACGCGACGACCAGAATTGTCAGTAACATTGCCGGGCCGGTGCGCAACACAAAGGGCAGCATAGCGGCCCAGATAATCGTCAAAATCGCCAGAAAATCGAAATTTCGATCCCTCAGCAACCACTGCAGCGCAAAAGCCAGCAGCAGTTGCAGTAATAATAACCAGGGACCAAAGCGGCCCCGCAACCCATAAGGCCGCTGCTCCCGGGTTAGCAGCCAGAACAGGGCGCCATATCCTAAAAAAAGCATATGCAGCAGCATACCGCCATGCGCCGATGCCGTTTTCTGTAAAATGGTTAAGGTAATGCCATACACCATCAACCAGGTTAACAATCCGGCCAGGCTGGCAAAATCAATTTTTCTTTTCATGGGGTTATTATGCGATGCCACGAAATAACTGCAATAGGCCAGAAGTCATAGTGGAAAATCCTGACTTCTGGCACCTGCTATCACCACGGCACAGGCGTAAGCTGTCTCCATCAACCAAGGAGGCTGACTATGTTAACGATCCACACTACATTGTTATATATGCACATTTTTCTAGGCGCTATCGCGCTAATGGTATTCTGGCTACCCATTATCGCTCGAAAAGGCAGTAAGCTGCATATTAACGCCGGCAACGTGTTTTACTACATTATGCTGTTTGTTGCAGGTTCAGGGATTGTGATGAGCCTGATGGGTATGTCAGATCCCATCGGGATTTACGTCAACACTAAGCAAATCAGTAATGAACAAATTGAAAAAATGATGGTATGGCGTATTCCGTTTACATATTTTTTGTTGCTGTTGAGCATGCTCACCTGGGTAACCGTGCGCCATGCTATTGGCGTATTACGTGCAAAAGCAAACCGCGACATGCTGCGCAGCTGGACCTATCAGGGCCCGGTATTTTTAATGTTTCCGGTTGCGGTGTTTGTTGGTTGGCAAGGGATCCGAATCGGCATGCCGCTGCTGATTATATTTGCGGTAGTCAGCCTGATAACAGCCAGCAGTATCAGTATGTATGTCTTTAAAAAAGACGTGGCGCCACGCGCCTGGATCATTGAACACTTCAGTGCCATGGTCGGTGCTGGTATTGCGGTCTACACTGCATTTTTTGCTGCGGGTGGTCGTAAAGTGTTATCAGAATGGCTGCCCGGTGAATGGCAGATCGTAAGCTGGCTGGCGGCGCCAGTGATTGGCTTAACCGTGCTGATGGCTTTGAAAGGCTATTATCAGCGTAAATATAAGGTGCAGACCAACAAAGCTTTACAACACCGTTAAAGCTGGCTTAATGTCCTGTGCAACACAGGTACAGGACAACATTATGGCCCTAACTAATACGACGCTTTCTAACAAAGTTATCTGGATCACCGGCGCTTCTGGCGGCATTGGCGAGGCCTTAGCCCGCGAACTGGCAGCCGACGGCGCCCGACTCATTCTAAGCGCCCGTCGTCAGACAGAATTGGAACGGGTACGCGATAGCTTGCCTAATGCCACTCAGCATGTGCTGCTACCACTTGATATTACCGACAATGACGCCATCACTGCCGCAATTGCGACAATCCAGCAACAGATTGGTGGTTTGGACTGGTTAATAAATAATGCCGGGATCAGCCAGCGGGCACTGATCCTCGACACCCCCCTTGAGACCGAGCGTAAATTATTTGAAGTGGATTATTTCGCTCAAATAAACTTAACCCGTCAGGCTCTGCCTCTGCTGCTGGCAGACGGTGGTGGCAAAGTTATTTTTGTTTCATCGGTCGCGGGTTTAGTCGGCACGCAATACCGCGGCAGCTATTCAGCAGCCAAAGCCGCCCTGCATTTATGGGCAAACAGTCTGCGGGCCGAATTATTTGACCAGGGCTTGACTGTCGCTACGCTTTTCCCGGGTTTTGTCAAAACGGATGTGTCACTCAATGCACTAACCGGTGATGGCAAGGCGCTCGGTGAAATGGACACCGCTCAGGCCAATGCCATGAGTGCGGAGCAATTTGCTGAAAAAGCGGTAAAAGCACTACTTGGCAACAAGAGCTATATCGTAATTGGTGGGCTAAAAGAACGGCTTGGTGCCTGGGTCTCGCGGCTTTCACCAGAGCTACTTTATAAAATGATCCGAAAAAGTAAAGTCCGCTGATTAATCTGCCTGACATACAGTGCTAGATGTCGTCAAGGCTGACTACACAGATGTCATCAGCCCTGATCTTTTTCGATGAAACTACGTTATAGGTAGTAGTTCTCCGGCAACGCAATCCGGGCAACGCCAGACTCTACTGCGGCTTCAGCTACTGCACGGGCTACCCGCGGTAACAGTCTTGGATCCATTGGCTTAGGAATAATATAAGCTTTACCGAATTCAAGTTTATCAATTTGCGCCGCTTGTAATACTTCAGCAGGTACCGGCTCTTTCGCAATAGCACGGATCGCATTCACCGCAGCTATTTTCATTTCATCATTAATAACACTGGCCCGCACATCCAACGCACCGCGGAAAATAAATGGGAAACATAATACATTGTTAACCTGATTAGGATAATCAGACCGACCGGTTGCCATAATTAAATCTTTGCGGGCAGCGTGTGCCAACGCCGGTTTAATTTCTGGATCAGGGTTTGAGCAGGCAAAAATAACCGGATTTGGCGCCATTAATGATAACGCTTCTGGTGGCAATACGTCCGGACCAGATACACCCACAAATACATCCGCTCCATTTAGTGCATCTTCTAACGTACGTTTATCCGTATTATTGGCAAACAGTAATTTATATTGGTTTAAATCGTCCCGCCGGGTGTGAATCACCCCTTTGGTATCCAGCATATAAATGTGTTCACGCTGGGCACCGCATTTAATCAGCAGCTCCATACAGGCAATGGCCGCAGCGCCCGCGCCCATGCACACAATGATAGCTTTACTAATATCCTTACCCTGAATTTCCAGCGCATTAAGCATGCCGGCTGCAGTAACAATCGCCGTTCCATGCTGATCATCATGAAATACCGGTATTTTACAGCGCTTAATCAGCTCTTTCTCAATTTCAAAGCATTCCGGCGCTTTAATATCCTCCAGGTTAATGCCACCAAACGTATCCGCGATATTGGCCACCGTATTGATGAACTCTTCTGTGGTGCGGTGGCTGACTTCAATATCAATAGAGTCAAGATTTGCAAAACGTTTAAACAGCAGTGCTTTGCCTTCCATTACCGGTTTTGAGGCCATTGGCCCCAGGTTTCCTAAACCAAGAATAGCTGTACCGTTGGTAATTACCGCCACCAAGTTGCCTTTAGCGGTATATTTGTAAACGTTGTCAACGTCAGCGGCAATTTCCCGCACCGGCTCGGCAACACCCGGGCTGTATGCCAGTGCCAGGTCTTTTACAGTTTCTGCCGGCTTACTGATTTCAATACTAATTTTTCCCGGGGTAGGCTCTGCGTGATACTTAAGTGCCTGTTCTCTGAAATCTGACATCGTGTTTTCCTGCATTTAATGAGTGAGGGTAACTTCTGATTATTGTTTGAAACAATTTTTTATTGGGTAATCAGGATTAGTTTGTCACTTTCTATTCCTAAGGTCTGACGATTTTAACAGTGCAACAACGCCTTACTGACCATACCACTTTAGTCTTATTGCTAATTGTTATAGCAACTTCAGTCGCAATCGCCAAGCCCTGTCCCACAAAGCATTTACCCGTATTAGGTATTTCTTGCCGATATTTGGATGCCGTGCACTCAGCAGCACGATTAAGATTGCGATTATTGTGATTAACTATAAAAAACGATACCAAGCCAATAGCGGGTAAAGTGCAGCCAATTCAGGCGTATAGCCATCCAAACAAGAAATAACTTGTTGCATAATCTGCTAAACAACGGAAATTAAAACATTTTTTTTATTAATATCGACTATTTGCTTAAAAAACAAGCGGAGCTGGTTTTTTGGAAATGTGGCTAAATGCCAGTGGTAAATAAAAGGAGGGTTAATATTGATTGAGTTGACGCATAAAAAAAGCACCCGAAGGTGCTTTTTTATGACGATATAAACGGGCGAATTAACGATTGCCCAATACCGCGAAACGTTTTTTGAAACGGTCTACACGGCCGCCAACGTCTAAGACTTTCTGCTTACCGGTATAAAACGGGTGGCAGCTTGAACATACGTCCAAGTGGATATCTTTACACAGCGCTGAGTGCGTTTTGAAACTGTTACCGCAAGTACAGGTTGCAGTAATTTCTTTGTATTCTGGGTGGATACCTGGTTTCATGGGTTACCTCGTTAGGCCGTATCGCTATCTGGTCATCGTGTGCCAGACACCATACGTAATTACAGTTAATTAAGGGCGCGTAGCTTAATAGATAGCCAGCCAAGTTGCAACTGCCAACCTGACTTATTTAGCACTTTGTTTTGCTTGGCAGCTGCCGGTGAGCATCTTACACTATGGCTTGCCTAATCTGAAGGATGCTAGCTGTGTCAGTTATTCGCGTGGCCCTGCCGTTACCACTGCGGCAACATTTTGATTACTTGTTAAGTGCTAATCAGCAGGTGCAGATAGGCTGCAGGTTACGGGTCCCTTTTGGCAAACGGGAATTAATTGGTATTGCCTGGCAACTTGACCCGGCAGATCACTATCCGTTAGCTCAGTTAAAGCCGGTAATCAGCGTTATTGATCGCCAGCCTGTCATAAGCGACACCTTGCGCCAGTTACTGACCTTTGCGGCAGAGTATTATCACCATCCGCTGGGCGAAGTGCTAACCGCAGCCCTGCCCGCACTGCTGCGTGAGGGGAAAAATCTGGCTGATTATCAACAACATGCCTGGCAATTAACTCCGGCCGGTGCTAAAGCCAGTCCTGCTGATTTTAAACGCTCAGCCAGACAGCTGGAAGTATGGCAAGCCTTACAACAGGGGCCGGTTCCGGCGCTGGAACTGCAGGCTAGCCATCCACGAACAACAGTGAAACAGTTGGCCGACAAAAACCTGATTGAACAACACTTGCTGCCCCTGACGCCTTATCATCAGCGCGGCCTGAAACAGCCCGCCTTGCAGCTCACTGCTGACCAGGCGTTGGCTGTAACAGCCATTAACCAGGCAGCAGAGCGCTTTCAGAGCCTGTTACTGGAAGGCGTAACCGGTTCAGGCAAAACGGAAGTTTACCTGCAAGCTATTGCACCACTGCTCGATGCAGGCAAACAGGTGCTGGTCATAGTCCCGGAAATTGGCCTTACACCACAAACGCTGGCTCGCTTCCAAAGCCGCTTTCAGGCCCCGGTGTTATGCTGGCATTCTAATCTGACGGATACTGAACGCCTTAATTGCTGGCAGCAAACCCAGGCAGGTAGCACCGCTATTGTTATTGGTACCCGCTCCGCGTTGTTTTTACCTTTTGCCAGGCTAAGCCTGATTATTATTGATGAAGAGCACGACCAATCGTTAAAACAGCAGGATGGCTTTCGCTACCACGCCCGTGATTTAGCCATAAAAAGAGCGGCCATAGAACAGTGTCCAATTTTACTGGGCTCTGCCACCCCCTCGCTGGAAAGTCTATACAATTGCCAACAACAACGCTTTGTTCACCTTAGCTTGCAAAATCGGGCGGGTGGCCAGGCCATGCCCCGTTATCAGCTGGTCGATTTAAAACAGCAGGTTTTGCAATTTGGCCTGGCAAGCCAGACATTACAATACATCCGGCAGCAACTGCAGCAGGGTATGCAGGTGATGTTATTTTTAAACCGGCGCGGCTTTGCACCGGCTCTAAGCTGTCAGGAATGCGGTTGGCTTACCGAATGCCATCGCTGTGACGCTTTTACTACCTATCATAAACAAAGCCGGCAGTTAGTTTGTCACCACTGTGGTGCCATAAAAGCCGTGCCCCGCCAATGCAAAGAGTGCGGCAGTGCCCGCCTGGCACCTGTTGGCCAGGGCACCGAGCAACTGGAAGAGAATTTACAGCAATTATTTCCTGATGTTGCCATTACCCGGCTTGATCGTGATACTACAAGGCGCAAGGGTGCGCTGGCCAGTGCGCTTGACAGCATTAACCAAAGTGGCCCACGTTTAATTCTTGGTACCCAGATGCTGGCAAAAGGACATCACTTCCCCTATGTCACTTTAGTGGTCATTGTTGATGTCGATGGTGCCCTGTATAGCAGTGATTTCAGAGCACCCGAGCAATTAGGCCAGTTACTGACTCAGGTGGCGGGTCGGGCTGGCAGAGGGAGCAACCCCGGCACCGTATTGCTGCAAACACACTATCCGGAGCATGTATTGCTGCAGGATATTATTCAGAATGGTTATGCGGCGTTTGCCCGCAGCGCCCTGCTGGAGCGGCAGCATACCCGGTTACCGCCGTATCAGCACCTGGCGCTGTTTCGGGCTGAAGCACTGCAAAGCAACTTGTGCCAGCAGTGGTTAACGGAATTGGCTGCCATGGCTAAAACCCTGCCCGGGCTTGAATTGCTGGGCCCGCTGAGCTCACCGATGGAAAAACGGGCCGGCAAATTCCGCTGGCAACTGCAACTTTACAGCGCACAAAGGCCACAACTGCATCAGGCCCTAGCCACACTGTTGCAAGCAATACAGCAGTGGCCGCTCAGCCGCCAACTGAAATGGCAACTGGATGTCGACCCTATCGACTTAAGTTAACCGTATTGTTGCTGCTTATTTCTTTTTCAGACTAAGCAGGTAGAATAGCGCCAGTGAATTCTTAAGCCAGGTTGTTAAGCTGTCAATATGCCGCAAAAAGATTACGTAAAAACTGCCCGCCCTAAGCCCAAAGCAAAACCGAGAGCCAGCGCTGCGCGCCGGGGCAATTCCAGAGCTACCAGCAAGGCAAATCGTCACTGGCTGCTGATGCTGGTGACTGCCATTTTGCTCAGCGGTTTTGCCGGCTTTCTGTGGTATCTGAAACAACAGCCGTCTGCTCCCGCTGATACCCCAGCTGATGTTTCAAAAAGCACAGCCGCAATCGACGATTTACCAGTTAAACCCGTCGCAGAACCTTACCAATACATCAAAGAACTAGAAAATAAAGAGGTACAGGTAGAAGTAGACACCACAGAGCGCGAGAAACAAGGTCCGTTTCAAATGCAATGCGGTTCATTTCGCCAGGCCGAGCAGGCCGAAGCAATGCGTGCCCAAATTGCATTTGCCGGTTACGCCTCTGCGGTGCGCCGCACAGAAGGCAGTAATGGCGTCTGGTATCGGGTAGTTTTAGGCCCCTATGACTCAAAACGCCAGGCAACTGCCGACCGAAACCGGCTACAGCAGCAAAACATCAATGGCTGCCGTATTTGGAACTGGACTTGAAAAGCAGCGTTGTCAGCCACACTTAAGCCCTAGGTTTATTTGCCATAGGGCTAAAATTCATGACAACTATCGTTTCTGTGCGCCGCAACGGCCATGTCGCCATTGGTGGCGATGGTCAGGTGTCGTTAGGCAATACCGTAATGAAAGGTAACGCCCGCAAAGTACGCCGGCTTTATAACAACAAAGTGCTGGCAGGCTTTGCCGGTGGCACTGCCGATGCTTTCACCCTGTTTGAACGGTTTGAAGCCAAACTGGAATTGCACCAGGGCCACTTAATGCGGGCTGCGGTTGAACTGGCCAAAGACTGGCGGACCGACCGTATGCTGCGTAAGCTTGAGGCTCTGCTGGCTGTCGCTGACGCCAACTGTTCGCTTATTATTACCGGTAACGGCGATGTGATTCAGCCGGAACACGATCTTATCGCTATTGGCAGCGGCGGTCCTTTTGCTCAGGCTGCTGCCACAGCGTTACTGCAAAATACTGAGCTTAGCGCATCGGATATCGTAGAGAAAAGCTTAACTATTGCTGGTGATATCTGTGTCTACACCAACCAGCAACACACCATTGAACAACTTTAAACAGGTTTATTATGTCTGATATGACCCCCAGAGAAATTGTCCATGAATTGGACCGGCATATTATTGGCCAAAGCAAAGCGAAACGTGCCGTGGCCATTGCCCTGCGCAACCGCTGGCGCCGGATGCAACTAGACGTTGGCCTGCGTGCAGAAGTTACCCCGAAAAATATTTTGATGATTGGTCCCACCGGGGTAGGTAAAACGGAAATAGCCCGGCGTTTAGCCAAACTGGCGAATGCGCCCTTTATTAAGGTTGAAGCGACTAAATTTACCGAAGTCGGTTATGTTGGTAAAGAAGTGGAAAGCATTATTCGTGATCTGACCGACAGCGCGGTAAAAATGCTGCGCGAACAGGCAATTGCAAAAAACCGGTTCCGGGCAGAAGAAGCTGCAGAAGAGCGCATTCTGGATGCGTTATTGCCAAAACCCCGTGATAGCTGGGCCGATCAGGATAATCAATCGGCCACTGACAGTAATTCTACAAACAGTTCCACCCGGCAAATTTTCCGCAAAAAACTGCGTGAAGGCCAGCTCGATGATAAAGAAATAGAGCTGGAACTGGCACAAACTCCGGTCGGTGTCGAAATTATGGCGCCGCCTGGCATGGAAGAAATGACTTCGCAGCTGCAAAGCATGTTTCAAAACCTGGGCCAGGATAAAAAGAAAAAGCGTAAACTGAAAATTAAAGACGCACTGAAGCACTTGGTCGAAGAAGAAGCTGCCCGGCTGGTCAATCCGGAAGAACTAAAAGCCCAGGCCCTGGAGGCCGTCGAGCAAAATGGCATCGTGTTTCTGGATGAAATTGACAAAATTTGTAAACGTGGTGAAACCAGTGGCCCGGATGTATCGCGGGAAGGCGTGCAGCGCGATTTATTACCATTAATCGAAGGCTGTACCGTCAACACCAAGCATGGCATGGTGAAAACCGACCATATTTTATTTATTGCCTCTGGCGCCTTTCAGATGAGTAAGCCCTCTGATCTGGTCCCTGAGCTGCAAGGCCGCCTGCCGATCCGGGTAGAATTGGAAGCACTGACCGCAGCTGACTTCGAACGGATCTTAACCGAACCCAAAGCATCGCTAACAGAGCAATCTATCGCCATGCTGGCAACCGAAGGCGTTAATATCAGCTTTAGTGATGAAGGGATTAAAAGCATAGCCGCTGCCGCATTTCGAGTGAATGAGACAACTGAAAATATCGGCGCCCGGCGCTTGTATACGGTGATGGAGCGTTTGCTGGAGGAAATCTCTTATGACGCAGCCGACCATGCTGGTGAGCATATCGACATTACCGCCGATTATGTTGAGCAACACTTGGGCGCACTGGTGCAGGATGAAGATTTAAGTCGTTTCATTTTATAGTCAGATGGGTCATCACAGCCGGTGTACCCGCTAAACACATTTTAACTAGCCAGGTAACTTATGGTATTACGCACCCTGCACTACCACCAGCAACAACGGTTGCTGGACCTGATCTTCAGTGATGGGTCGGTAAAAATGCTGAGCGCTGAGTTCCTTCGGGTTCATTCGCCATCGGCAGAAGTGCGGGGCCACGGTCAGCCGAAACTGGTGGCCAATAAACGGGATGTGGCCATTCTGTCAATTAGCCCCGTGGGTCACTACGGGGTTAAATTAACCTTTGACGATGGCCATAATACCGGTCTTTATCATTTCAGTTATTTGTGCCAGTTGGCGCAAGAGCAGCAAGAGCTGTGGCAGCGCTATCTGGCTCAGCTTAAAGCAGCCAATGCCAGTCGTGATAGTCTGATCAGCACCCGTCAGCTTAGTTAATTCTTCACTAAACGTGCACAGCGGCTCGCGTCAGGCTTTGAATATTTCAACGCTCTGGCGCAAACTGGCGGCCTGCTGCGCCACTTCCTCGCTAATCGCTGCATTTTGTCGGGCGTAACCAAACGTATCGTCAGACAAATCACGAATTTTCACCACGTTTTTATTCACCTCAGCGGCAACATGGCTTTGCTGCTCAATGGCTGCGGCTATCTGCGTGGTCATATCCATAATGTTAGTCACGTCCTGAGTAATTTCGCCCAGTAACGTCATGGCAATGCCGGCTTGCTCGGCACTGTCGGTACCTTGCTGCCGGCATTGCTGCATCGCCTCAACAATATGGCGGGTACGACCTTGTAGTGCGGTTATTATCTCTTCGATTTGACCGGTCGATTGTGAAGTGCGTTGTGCCAGATGCCTGACTTCATCTGCCACTACAGCAAAACCCCGGCCCTGATCGCCGGCCCGGGCCGCCTCAATGGCCGCATTTAACGCCAGCAAATTAGTTTGCTCCGCAATGCCACGAATAACATCGAGTACGGAACCAATGGTTTGGCTGTCTTGCTCAAGTTCGGTGACAATAGTCGTAGCCTGCTGTAACCGGCCCGACAATTGCTGAATTTTATTAACCGTTTGTTCCACTTCTTTGCGGCCACTGTTAGCATTCTGATTCGTGCTCTCAGCTTTGGCCGCTGTCATTTCAGTATTACTGGCAATTTCGTTAATGGTCGCTCCCATCTCAGTAACTGCGGTGGCGACCATATCGGTTTCAGACTGCTGGCGCTGCATGCCCTCACTGGTATCTGAAGTTGATTGTGCCAGTTCCGCTGTTGCCTGATCCAGCATCCCCAAGGCGTCGTTCACCGTTCTGATTAAATGCTGAATATCTGCCAGCATGGCATTAAAATCCTGCGCCAGATGGCTCATTTCATCCTGGCCACTTTCATCCACCCGTTGCCGGAAATCGTGCTCATTGCGGATCAAGCCAATAGTTTTGCACACCGCGAGCACTGGGTTGATAATACTGCTGCTGGTAAATCCAACTAACAGCAGCATCAGAATTAATACCACGATAAAAATAGCGACCGCCAGCTGTTTGGTAGTTTGAACCGCATTGGCGATGGCACTGCTGCTGTCTTCGGATAATGCCTTTAAGCTGGTTTCGGTTTGCTGAATAGCCGAGCGCATCTCGCCAGTAAGGCCCTGTGTTTCATCAAGCCCGAATTGCTGCATGCCGGTTACCAGGCTATTAAAGCCATCACGATAGGCATTGGCCGGGGCGACACCGGCAGGAAAGCTGCGTTGCAATGCGGCGATAAAATCAGAGAAGGCGCTGTTAAAGCCTTCAACATAGCGCAGTTCACGGCGCAGTAAAAAATCTTTTTCCTGGCGCCGTAACTGCAGCAAGTTCAGTTGTAACTGAATTTCATCGGCCTGGCTAAGCTGCTGCTCCAAAGTTTGGGCACTCTCACGCAGTCGGCCCTGTAAGCCTTCAGCTGCGCTCAAACCCAGCTGCTTTTGCTGCGACACCAGGTTATTAAATACGTTTTGATACTCTGAGGTGAGTTGGCTGAACTGGTTGAGTGGTGCAACATCAATGTTGTGCTTGGCTAAGTACTGGCGTAATGCAGCAACCTTAGTAGTTAACTGCTCTATCTGATCATTTAACCGCTGTTGATATTTCAGGTCAGTGCGCATCATAAAATCTTTTTATTGGCGGCGCAGCATCAGCACGTCGGTATTAAGCTGCTCGACCAACTGCTGGGTAGCAGCCAGACTACTCAGTTGATTGCTTTGATAAAACAGGATCGCCAGCATCATTAGCATGGCGATAATTAACGCAAACGCATTGGCTAATAGCCGTTGTTTAATGGTTAACTGGCGTAGTAACTTCATAGAGGGCACTCAGTCTACTGTAAGAAAATTAAGCTTAGTTTACTTTAGTAAATGTTAACAGCATCAGGCTGAATAGTTAGCATGGATACGCTTTAAAAAAGGCTAAAGCTTCAGACTCGGGCAGTGGTTTGGCAATATAATATCCCTGCACTGCATCGCAGGATAAACTGCGCAGTAAATTCAGTTGATCAGAGGTCTCAACTCCCTCGGCCAGAATACGCTTACCCAGGCCATGCGCCAGCTTTATCATAGTTTTTACTATGATCATGTCTGAATCATTTGATGTCATATCCATCACAAAACTGCGGTCAATCTTTATTTTTTCGATTGGCATTTTGCGTAAATAAGCCAGCGAAGAATAACCGGTGCCAAAATCGTCTATCGACACTTTAATGCCCATTTGCTGCAATTCCAGTGCAAAGTTCGAGCCTTTTTCCATATCCTGCATCGCGGTATTTTCCGTCACTTCTAACTCGACCATTTCAGGTGACACCGCATATTGCTGCAGCAAGCCGGTAAGTTCCTGTTTTAACCCTTCCTGCTCAAAATGAATCGGCGACATATTTATTGCCAGTGGAATACGGACGCCCTGTTGCTGCCAACGCGAAATACTGGCAATAGCATTGCGCAAAATCACTAAATCCAATACCTGGCTCAGGCCAAGTTGCTCGCACAATGGTAAAAATTGCCCTGGCATTAACAGACCGCGTTGTGGGTGTTGCCAGCGCACCAGCACCTCAAAACCTTCAAGCAAATTACTGCGCAAGCTCAGCTGCGGTTGGTAGTACAATACAAACTGATTTTCACTGATTGCCTGCAGCAACTCACTTTCCCAGGCCAGCAGCCGCGCAGTTTCCTCTTCCATGCCGGTTTGATAACTCAACCAGCTGGCTTGCACACGTTTTGACTGATGAAAAGCGATATTAGCCTGCTGCAACAGTTGTTCTGCCGTAGAGGCATGATTAGGAAAGTGTGATAAACCGATACTGGTTGTCAGTTTTATCGGTCCGCTGTCAAGCAAAAAGGGCTTTTCGATAAGCTGCTGGATATGCTGTAAGCTATATTGCAGTTGCTTATCACTGACAATATCCGCCAGCACCAAGCCAAAAATATCACCACCGGTGCGGGCAATCAGCGTTGGTTTAACAATACTTTGCTCGAACCGCCGGATCACTTCCCGCAAGATCCGGTCACCTTGCTTAAGACCTACAGACTCGTTGACGTTTTTAAATTTATCCAGCCCCAACATCACCACATGCAAACTACCCGCACTGTGGTTTACAATTAATTCGTCCAGCTGAATAAGCAAAGCATCGCGGTTGAGCGCGCCGGTCAGTTGGTCATGACGATCAAGGTAACGGGTTTTTTCCGTGAGCTTCAGGTTAGTACTGCGCTCATTTTCCTGTAACCAGATAACCAGTGAAAACCCCAACGATACCAGTAAAGTAAGCTCAATACTTTTATAAACCATCAGTTGCTTCAGCGAGAAATAACTCGTTGGTTGCAAAATTTCACCGCCAGCGGTAATCAGGTATAGCATGCCCCATAGCAGCAGTACTGCCGCTGATAAACGGGGTCCGACTCTATACTTACTGTTTTGCCATAGCCAGATGCCGGCGCTGAAAAGCAGCAGCCCGCCGACGATAAAACGAAAACTAAATTCCAGAAATGTTTGCCATGGCGCCAGTACTGTCAATATTTCCGGTAACAGCGCAGTGGCCATTGCCAGCAATAAAATAATCAGAAAGTAGAAATGGGCAGACCAGCGAAATAACGGCATGCTGTTGCTGGTAAATTGCAAACGATTTCCCAGCAACATCAGTAATGCAAATGCGTAAAAACAAAAATGCATTAGCATTAACAGAGCTAATTTTGCAGCAGACGATCCCAACGGCGAATTATTGATGAGTAAAACGGACGTTTGATATCCGGCAAAGGCCAGAAAAGCCAGCAGCCAGTATTTCAGATAGCGCTGCCGGTAAACCCGCAGGTAATACCAAAATGACAGTACCATCAGCAACGCTAATATAGCTTGCATTAAATATAGCGGTATTCGGGCGAATAATTCTGCGGGCACGTTTCGCTCTCTCATGGCATGTCAATACCACCTTAACAAACAAATTGCTTTTGCAGCAATACTTTGTTGAACGCAAAGCGTGCTTAACCTACATTATTACCTTGAGCTTGCAAGGCATAGCGCTATACTGTGCAAAAGCTGTTGTCTTACGGAGCCTACTATGGAATACAATACCTCAGAACTGTGCGATCTTTATGCGGATCAGGTGGACGTGGTCGAACCTATTTTTGCAAATTACGGTGGCAGACGTTCATTCGGCGGCCAAATCCATACCATTAAATGCTTCGAAGACAACGGCCTTGTTCGCCAGATGCTGGCGGATAAAGGTGTCGGCAAGGTACTACTAATCGATGGCGGCGGCTCTGCCAGACGCGCGCTGATTGATGCGGAACTGGCCAGCATGGCAGCCAGTAATGGCTGGGAAGGCATTGTCTGTTATGGCAGCGTTCGTGATTTAGACGCATTGGAAGACTTTGAAATTGGTATTCAAGCGGTTAACGCCATACCCATTGGTGCCGATGACAACGGCTTCGGTGAAACCGAGGTGCCGGTGAATTTTGCTGGCGTGACGTTTCTGCCGGGCGATCATTTGTATGCTGACAGCACCGGTATTATTATGTCACCGGACCCGCTCGACATCGAATAACAACAGGATAGTTGCCTGATGTTACAACGATTTACGACGAGTGATTTAAACAACTACTGCATCAGGCGCAGTGGCGAAGACCGGCTGGGCTCGCAACTAAAACTGCCGCAACCTGAACAATCTTATAGCGAACTGCTGGCTGCTCATAAAGCAGATGGCGGTCAGTTTGTGTTGTTGGGTATTGCAGAATGTATTGGTCCGCTGGCGAATATGGGCAATCCCGGCGCCGAACTGGGCTGGCATGCTTTTTTACAGCGCTTTGTGAATCTGCAATATAACGACCATCTTAACGCCGGACGTATCTTGTTACTCGGTCAGATAGAATGCAGCGACCTGCAACAACGCGCGGCAACCCTGAGTAATCAAGACCCTCTGCAACTTAACGAGTTGCGGCTACTTTGCGCCGAACTTGATCAGCGGGTTTACCAGCAGCTAATGCCTATTTTCGCTGCCGGGCTGTATCCTGTTGTGATTGGTGGTGGCCATAATAATGCCTTGCCGTTACTACAGGCATTGGCTGAGGCAAGTGGCCAAAGCGTCAATTGTGCCAATCTTGACCCGCACGCTGATTTCAGACCACTGGAAGGGCGCCACAGTGGCAACGGCTTTAGTTATGCCAGTGCAGCCGGATATCTCGGACACTACACCGTACTGGGGCTTGACCTGCAAAAAAACTCTGCGACAAGCTTAGCCCTGCTGCAACAAGCGGGCGGCGACTATCTGAGCTATCAGCAAATTGCGGTACGTCAGGAGATTAGCTATCAGCAGGCAGTAGACAGGGCAATTGAGCATTGCTGTCAGGGCGCGGCAGATATTGCTATTGAACTGGATACAGACAGTATTCAGACCATGCCAGCCAGTGCGCTTAACTATACCGGTCTGACAGTAGATCAGGCGGCTCAGTTTGTATTTCAACTGGCAACATTACCCCGCGCCCGCTACCTGCACCTGGCAGAAGCCGCACCGGCATGTCATCCGGCAGGTGTTGAGGCAGGTATCAGCCAGTGTGGTCAGGTACTTAGTGCATTGGTACTGGCATTTATTGCCGGTAAAGCGCTGCAACCGCCAGAAATTTAGCCAGGGTGACGATGTTGCCATTGGCGCAGCCATGCCGGAAAGCCGCTCAGTTCAAATGGCTGTGAATACCAGAAGCCCTGCCCCCTTACACAGCCCATTCGCAGTAATTTATCAGCGACCTCTGCACTCTCGATACCTTCAGCGATCACGCCCAACCCGAGATTGCGTGCCATATCGATAATGGCACCGGTAATGGCAATGTGCGCCTCAGTTTTGTGTAATTCACTGATAAAGCTGCAATCAACTTTCACGTATTGCACAGGTAATTGGCGCAAATACGCCAGAGAAGAAAAACCGGTACCAAAATCATCCAGTGCCAGTTCAACACCCAGGCCGTGCAGTCGCTGCATCATAGCCATGGTGCGCTCGGGCTGCGCCACTAACGCATTTTCGCTGACTTCCAACATCAGATATTGCGGTTTAACCTGGTATTTGTCGAACAGGCGCTCCAGGGCTTCTATCAGCTCATCCTGCAATAAATCTTTGCTGGAGATATTAACGGCGATCCGGCTGACCAGCCCCTGTTCAGTCAGACTGGC
Organism: Arsukibacterium sp. UBA3155; assembly: GCA_002364615.1. Lineage (GTDB taxonomy): Bacteria > Pseudomonadota > Gammaproteobacteria > Enterobacterales > Alteromonadaceae > Alishewanella. The sequence continues at coordinate 430,375 of DEYP01000025.1, forward strand.
AATGGTTTTTATCGCGTGCTCTACTACCCACAGGCTGAGCGGGTAAATTACGCCCATCTCTTCAGCCAGCGCCAGAAACGCCTCGGGCGCCAGTAAGCCTTTTTGCGGATGCCGCCAACGAATAAGCACTTCCGCCGCCAATACCTGGCGGTTGCGCATCGCCATTTGCGGCTGAACAAACAACACCAGCTGATCTTGATCAATGGCCTGCCGAAGTTCGGCCATTAACGCCAGTTTCTCCGTGGTGTAGTTAATCATGTCCGGGGTAAATAACAAGCTGGCACCACGACGCCACTGGTAATGCTGCAACGCCAGATAGGATCGTTCCAGTAGCTCGTTAAACTGGGTGCTATGCTCAGGATAAAGTGAAATACCCACCCCTAACCGGTATTCAATCGCACAGCCATGCACCAGCATCGGTTGGGGCACTGATTTCTGCAGTTGCTTCGCTAAAAACTCAGCCCGCGCGCTCTGGTTACCAATTTCCAGCCAGATAGCAAAGTCAACACTGCCAAGATGACATACCCGAACCGGTTGTTGCTGGCGATATTCATAAGTCAGAATTTTACTTTCATTGACCAGATTATTGTTAATTCGCTGGGCTATTTGGGCCAGAATTAAATTGCTGTTGCTGTGGCCCAGCAACTGGTTTATCTGATCAAACTCTTCTACTTTAAGCAGGATCAGCGCAAACTGCTGCTCTGTCGCACTTTTTAGAATATCATCCAGTTTTCGTTGCAATGCGAATTTGTTAGGAAAACCGCTGATATCATCGTGTAAGGAATAAAATCCGACCAAATCGGTTTTGGGTTGTGATGCTCGCTTCAGCCTGAATTTTAAAGTAACAATATAGATAAAAGCGAAAAACAGTAATAGAAGCAGCATGAGTAACAGCGCTGTAACAGGCAATGTCGGTTCAACCTGACTCGCCATCGCCGGCCCGCTGACACAGACCAGCCACAAAGCTGAAAAACGGTTGGATCCAATTACCATGGCGCTACCACACCTTTTACTGCTAAGTTGGGTTTTACTGACAGCTTACCCCAAATTTACTGCTTGTAAAGCTGTATGGCTCAGAGCCTGACTGGCTTACCGCTAATGATCAGCTGCTTAAGCTGATTCACGCCAAATTGATAGCAAAGTTCAGCGGGCTGACTGATATTAAAACAGCCAAAATCTGCCCGCATGCCGCGGGCTATTGCGCCGCGATCGTGAAGCCCTAATGCCGTTGCAGCATGTCGCGTTACCCCCAGTAAAGCTTCCTCGGGCGTTAAGCGGAATAACGTGCAAGCCATATTTAACATTAATGGTATTGAGCATAATGGCGATGTACCCGGATTTAAATCAGTAGCGATTGCCATTGGCACCTTATATTGCCGCAACAAACTGACAGGAGGCAGCTGGGTTTCCCGTAGAAAATAATAAGCGCCGGGCAGCAACACTGCCACCGTACCTGCTGCTGCCATCTTCGCCACGCCAGCTTCATCTAAGAACTCAACATGGTCCGCCGACAAACCACCAAATTCGGCGACTAAACTGCTGCCCCCCAGGTTTGACAGCTGCTCAGCATGCGCTTTTACCGGTAATCCCAACGCATGGGCGGTGGCAAACACTTTGCGACATTGGCTGACACTAAAACCCACGCCTTCACAGAACACATCCACCGAATCTACCAGCTTTTTGGCAAGCAGTTTTGGCAGCATCTGACAGACTTCGTCAATATAACCATCAGCATTGCCTTTAAATTCAGCTGGCAGCGCGTGTGCCCCTAAAAATGTTTTAATCACCGTTGCCGGGTGGTGCTTATCCAGTTCAGCGGCGACTTCCAGTATTTTTTGCTCAGTGGTTAAATCAAGACCATATCCCGACTTAATTTCAACCGTTGTCACCCCTTGTGCTAACAGGGTGTTTAGCCGGTCTTTTGCCAGGCCAAATAACTGTTCATGGCTGGCGTTACGGGTAGCTGCTACCGTCGCGTTAATACCGCCACCTGCTGCTGCAATTTGCTGATAACTGGCACCATTTAAGCGCATTTCAAACTCATTAGCCCGGTTACCGGCATAAATAAGGTGAGTATGACAATCAATAAAGCCGGGTAGCAGCCATTGTCCCTGTGCATCGTGCAGTGGTGTTGCCATTGCATCAAACTCTGGCAATGCATTACGGCTGCCAACAAAAGCAATCACGCCATCCTTAATAGCCAATACACCATTTTCAATGATGCCGTAGGGTTTACCATTGTTGGTCATGGTCGCGATATTGGCATTAATCCAGATGGCATCAAACTGCTGCATTGGGCTCTCCTTTATTAGATGGCCAAATAATTTTACACCAACAACTTGTATATACAACCAAATTACAGTATTTTTTATTTAGCCTCGGTATTTAATAATGCCGTTTTTATTTAGCAGTAATGGAGTGGCAATGGCCAAGTTTGCTGAAATAAAAGAGTTTATGCTTAGCCAGATCGAAATTGGTGCCTGGCCCGAACATAGCCGGGTGCCGTCAGAAAACGAACTGGCCGAGCAATTCAGTGTAAGCCGGATGACGGCACGCCGGGCACTGCAGGAGCTGACAGAGCAAGGTATTTTATACCGAACCCAGGGCGTTGGCAGCTTTGTCGCGGCATTAAAGTCGCAGTCATCCTTGCTGGAAATTCGTAATATTGCCGATGAGGTGCAAGCCCGGGGCCACGCCTACAGTGCAAGGTTACTTCAGCTTACAGAGTTGCCCTGCCCGACCATTATTGCTTCTGCGCTGGGCTTGCAACGCAATGACCCGGTATTCTTTTCCCTGATTGTGCATCTGGAGAATAATGTGCCGTTGCAGCTTGAAGCACGATATGTCAATCCGTTGCAGGTACCTGGCTATATTTCTCAGGATTTCAGCCATCAGACTCCGCATCAGTATCTGAGCCTGATTGCACCGCTTACCGAAGCGGAACATACCGTTGAAGCCATCTGGCCGGACGATTTCACCTGTAAGCATTTAATGCTTAAAAAAGCCGAACCCTGCTTGCGTTTGACCCGCCGCACCTTTAGTCGTGACGGTGCAGTCAGCCTGGCATATTTAACATCACCGGGTAGCCGTTACCGATTGGGCGGCCATCTGAATTTTTCATTACCGAATAACAAAGAGCGTATCTGATGACAGACTCACGAATCGACAACAGCAGGGTGGTTCGCGCTGAGCGCGGCGCTACCATCACGGCAAAAAGCTGGCAAACCGAAGCCGCCAAGCGGATGTTAATGAACAATCTGGACCCGGAAGTGGCCGAACACCCGCAGGCACTGGTGGTATACGGCGGCATTGGCCGTGCTGCCCGCAACTGGCAATGCTTCGACAAAATCGTTGAGGTATTGAACAGGCTGGAAGATAACCAGACTTTACTGGTGCAAAGTGGTAAACCGGTTGGCGTATTTCCTACTCACCCGGACGCCCCCAGGGTACTGATTGCCAACTCTAATCTGGTTCCTGCCTGGGCCAACTGGCAACATTTTAATGAGCTGGATCGCAAAGGCCTGATGATGTACGGCCAGATGACGGCCGGTTCCTGGATTTATATCGGCACGCAGGGCATTGTTCAGGGCACTTATGAGACTTTTGTTGCCATGGCCAGACAACATTTTTCTGGCACAGCAACTGACAAATGGATTTTAACCGGCGGTCTTGGTGGAATGGGTGGCGCTCAGCCACTGGCTGCCACTATGGCCGGTTTTCATATGCTTGCCTGTGAAGTTGACGAAAGCCGCATCGATTTTCGGCTGAAAACGCGTTATCTCGACAAAAAAGCCTATTCACTGGACGAAGCACTGGCAATGTTGCAACAAGCAAAAGCAGAAGGAAAACCGACCTCTATCGGCTTGCTGGCCAATGCTGCTGATATTTATGCAGAATTGGTCGAGCGTGGTATTACTCCTGATGTGGTAACAGACCAGACCTCAGCGCATGATCCACTAAATGGTTATCTGCCAAGGGGCTGGAGCATGCAGCAAGCTGCTGCAGAGCGCAAAACGGATGAAGCCGGCGTGGTAAAGGCAGCTAAACAATCTATGGCCGCGCAGGTTCAGGCTATCCTTACCATGCAACAACGCGGTGCAGTAGCAACCGATTACGGTAATAACATTCGCCAGATGGCACAAGATGAAGGCGTGACGAATGCCTTTGACTTTCCGGGCTTTGTACCAGCCTATATCCGGCCCTTATTTTGTCAGGGCATCGGACCGTTTCGCTGGGTCGCCTTATCAGGTGATGCCGAAGATATCTATAAAACCGATGCGAAAGTGAAAGAACTTATTCCGGACGATCCGCATCTGCATAACTGGCTGGACATGGCGCGGCAGCGCATTCAGTTTCAGGGCTTGCCTGCCCGCATCTGCTGGATTGGCTTAAAAGACCGGGCGCGGCTTGCTCTGGCGTTTAATGACATGGTGAAAAACGGCGAGTTAAAGGCGCCGATTGTGATAGGCCGCGATCATCTTGATTCCGGTTCTGTTGCCAGCCCTAACCGGGAAACTGAAGCCATGTTAGATGGCTCTGATGCGGTATCAGACTGGCCATTATTGAATGCGATGCTCAACACCGCCGGTGGCGCGACCTGGGTATCACTGCATCATGGCGGTGGCGTTGGTATGGGTTACAGCCAACACAGCGGTGTAGTTATTGTCGCTGACGGTACCGAGCAAGCAGCCGCCCGGCTTGGCCGGGTGCTATGGAACGACCCTGGTACCGGCGTGATGCGTCATGCCGATGCCGGCTATGACATTGCCGTTAACTGCGCAAAAGAGCAGGCCTTAGACTTACCAATGGTTACGGAGTAACAGCATGAGTTTTACATTAAATATAGTGCCGGGTACCTTAACACTTGCCCAGTTACGCCAGGTGCAGCAAGGGCCGGTGCAGCTAACACTGGACAGCGCGGCCATTCCGGCAATTGAGAAGTCGGCAGACTGCGTCGCTAATGTCATTAAACAGAATAAAGTCGTCTATGGCATTAATACCGGCTTTGGCTTACTGGCCAACACCCGGATTAAAAATGAAGAGTTGGAACTGTTACAGCGCTCAATTGTTTTATCCCATGCTGCCGGTTTTGGTGATTTTATGGATGACAGTACCGTGCGTCTGATGCTGGTGCTGAAAATTAATGCCCTCGCCCGTGGTTTTTCCGGGATCCGGCTTAAGGTGATTGAAGCGCTGATCGGTTTAGTTAACGCCGAATTATATCCGTGTATTCCAATTAAAGGCTCGGTCGGGGCCTCTGGCGACTTAGCACCGCTTGCGCATATGGTGTTGCCTTTAATTGGTGAAGGGGAAGTGAGCTTTCGCGGCCAGATATATGATGCAACAGAGGGACTGGCCCTGGCCGGGATGAGCCCGCTTACCCTGGCTGCAAAAGAAGGACTGGCATTACTTAATGGCACGCAAGCTTCAACCGCTCTGGCACTGGAAGGCTTGTTTCGTGCTGAAAACCTGTTTGCTGCCGGCGCGGTAATTGGCGCAATGAGTGTTGAAGCAGCGCTGGGTAGTCGCGCTCCCTTTGATGCCAGAATTCACCAGGCTCGCGGCCAACGCGGCCAGATTGATGCAGCCGCAATATACCGGCATTTATTAGCGAATGGTTCGGAGCTTGGGGCCTCGCATAAAGACTGTGACAAAGTGCAGGACCCTTACAGCCTGCGTTGCCAGCCACAGGTTATGGGCGCCTGCTTAACTCAAATTCGACAGGCGGCAGAGGTGCTACAGGTTGAAGCGAATGGTGTGACCGACAACCCGCTGGTATTTGCTGATGAAGGCGATATTCTCTCGGGTGGCAACTTTCACGCTGAACCGGTGGCCATGGCGGCCGATAATCTGGCTCTGGCCATTGCGGAAATTGGCGCATTGTCAGAGCGACGGATGGCACTGCTCATTGATGCCAGTTTAAGTAAATTGCCGGCCTTTCTGGTTCCTAACGGCGGGGTAAACAGCGGTTTTATGATTGCTCAGGTTACTGCAGCAGCGCTGGCTTCTGAGAATAAAAGCCTGGCTCACCCGGCATCGGTAGACAGCCTGCCCACCTCTGCAAATCAGGAAGACCACGTGTCGATGGCAACCTTTGCCGCCAGGCGCCTGGCAGATATGAGTGAGAATACCACCGGCGTGTTGGCGGTGGAGTATCTGGCTGCAGCGCAGGGACTCGATTTCAGGGCGCCGTTAACCTCGACCGCGTTGCTGGAGGATGCCAAAGCCCTGCTGCGGGCCGAGGTCAGCTTTTATCAGCAGGACCGTTATTTTGGGCCGGATATAGAAAAAAGTGCCAGCCTGATCCGCAGTGCGGCGCTGAATAAATTTGTACCTGCGGCTTCACTCAGCAGCTTTTAACGCCTGGTCGCTATTTTTATAGCTTTATAAGGCGCACCAATCTGGTGCGCCTTAGTATTTAAATCACCATTCTAACCGCATTTGCGGCTAGACCCGTTTCTGTTTGTTTGCTACCTTGTTGTTTTTAAATCAACTCCTCGTTTTATCACTATACTTGTGAAAAACAGCCTGCTGGCGGCAAATACTATGACGTTAAAAGTTGCTCATAAAGTTGTATTAGGCTTCGGTTTTATTGCAGCACTGTTGCTGTTGGCCAGCATTTTAGCCCTGTTTAGTTTTAATACGGTCACCCGTTACAGTAATGATGTTAATCAACTGGCAGTGCCTGCTCAGCAGCAGAGCAATCTGGCCCAGATCCAGCTACTTAAGCTGGCAAAGTTATCGGCGTTAGGTTTTACCGCTGAACAGCAAGCTGAAATAAACAATTATCAGCAACAGTTTGTTGCCAGCCGTCAGCAGTTTAGCTCGCTGATCACAGATTTTAATCAGCTGACGGCGGAGGACACTGCATTACAGCAACCGTTGCAGGCGGCACTGGCTCACTTTAACCAATATAGCGCCGCTGTAGATAGCATGTTCAATGTCCGCCAGCAGAGCCTTGCTGCTGCAAAGGCGGTAGAAGCAGAACTCGCCCAGCTGGAAACCGCCATTGATGATGCCGGCGCCAGCCTGCTTGATTTAGCCGATGCCGATCTGGCACTGGATGATGATGTTATGGAGCAGATAAGTGGTAATGCCGGGCGAATTGATGGTCAAATTCTCGGGCTTCTGAATACCGTGCGTGAAGTCGCAGGCTATGTAGATTTGGCAGTACTGGAACGGAACCAGCAGAATATTGGGTTCACCCTTAGCGATATTCAGGTCAACATTGACTACCTGGACCGGCAAATCAGTGGCATTGAAACAGATGGACTGTGGCCACAGTTTCAACAGCAATTTACGGCCTTGTCTGAGCAACTGCAAAGCGAGAGCAGCCTGCTTAGCATAAAACAGCAACAACTGGTGCAGCAACAAAGCGCCCGCCGTCAGCTCAACAGCTCAGAGCAACAAGTTGCCCAAGCCATAGAGGCACTGGATCAGGTGGTAACGCTGGCAGACCAGCGCTTTATTCAGCTACAGCAACAAGTATCAACCGCGTTAAGTTCTGGCAGCAACCGTACTTTGGTGATGATGTTAGTGTTGGTGCTGCTGGCTGTCGCCGCTGCCTATCTGACCATTAACGCCATGTTAAAACCACTGGCCAGTATTAACCATATGCTGGGTAATATCGCGAAAGGCGATTTAACCCGCGAATTAACTATTGTACAGCAAGACGAATTTGGTGCGTTATCGGCTAAAGTAAACAGTCTGATTGCCGCACTGCGTAGTTTAATTACCAATATTCAGCAAAACGCAACTGAGTTAAACAGTAATGCCAGTCAATCCAGCCATGAAGTTCAGGAAATTAGTCAGTCGCTGCAACAGCAGCAGCAACAAATCAGCCGGGTTAACGGCATTACAGAAGCGTTAGCCGACAACACCCAAACTGTCGCGGCTCAGGCACAGCAGGCGGGTGAGGCCATGCGCCAGGCACTGGAACAAAGCCAGCACATACAGAAAATTGCTGACAAGAATAAACAGCTGATAACCGGTCTGGCTGGCCAGTTATCGGGCACCAGCGATGTAATGAATAAAGTGAATGATCAGTCTACTAATATTGGCGGCATCCTGACAACCATCAGCGCCATTGCGGAACAGACTAATCTGTTGGCGTTAAACGCTGCAATTGAAGCAGCGAGGGCCGGCGAGCAGGGCCGCGGATTCGCCGTTGTTGCAGATGAAGTACGTTCACTCGCCGGGCGCACACAGCAGGCCACCAATGAAATACGCCAAATGATCACCAGTTTACAGCAGCAAAGTGAGCAGGCGGTAGCGTCGATACTGACCGGTAAAACAGACGCCGAGCAATGTGTCGCAACAACTGCAGAACTGGCCAGTGCGCTTGAAGCGGTTAATCAGGCAATAGCGCAAACCCGGCAAATAAGTAATGCAGTAAGCGATGCCAGTGCCAGCCAGCTCGACTTAGGTACAGCCATTAATGACAATATGCAGCATATGGTGCAACTGGCAAATAGCAGCACCAGTAAAGCAGAACGTACTTTAGTACACAGTGATGATGTCGCCAGATTAGCAGCACAACTTCAGTCTGCTGCCACTCGTTTTAAAATAAGTTAAGTTAACTTTATAGCGGTTGGATAAACGGCAATAAAAAAGCTGGCCGAAGCCAGCTATGCAGGAAGTGAAGCAGTCCATGTTTATTATTTTGATTCCTTTCGCTGCTGAATATCGTTTTTTTATTGCTAAAAATCCTGATGAAACTTTGATATTAGCTCTGAATTAGTGGTACTTGCTGAATTTTTGCACGTTTTTGCTGTTTTCTTAAACTTTTATTGTCTAGCAAGCGAATATTCGCTTCCTGGGCAAAAATCCAGGCCTGATTAGAAAAACCACCACTGCTGACCACAATGCCATCGGCAATATCAATTGCCAGCATTTGCTGAAACATGGTTCGTACCTGTGAAATGTCGACCGGAACACAACCGTGTTGCACATAGACCAGGGTGTCACGTTGCGCATGCAGCAGTTGGAAATCAGCAGCCACTTTGTCACTGCTAAGCCAGCTGCCCTGCCTGCTTAGCAGACGTTGCGCATCCTGTAAAAACTGTTGCTGCCGATCGCCGCCAGCTAACATAGCCCGCAAGCGCTGATTAACCCCGGCCAGGCGGTGCTCGTCATCAAGTTCCATAAAGGCCAGCACATTGCAGCACAGCGCTACAACAAACATCAGCACAAAGGCCCACAACATAAAGGTTGACCAAAACGCACTCAGCGTCAGATCCTTATCACTTAATAACAAAGAATGTTCCGCAAAGAACAAATAAACGCCACCGGCCACAATGCCCAGCACGGTGCTAATAGACGAAACCCACAGCCACTTATTTTTCATACCCGCCTCAAACCTGTGTTGCTTGAGGTATATTATCTGCCTGTACTGACCATCCTGCTTTACCAAGTTTTGATAAATGCTTTATAAATAGCGGCGGCGGCAGCGTTAGGCGTTATTTTGGGTAGATAATTCAGGCAGGACGATGTAATCGCCGATAAATTCGGCGCAATATTCTGTTTGGCAATAAATACCGACCCGAATGCGTTGCTTCACTTTTTTACCCTGCGCCAGTGGCGTTAAGTCACCGTAACAATGCAGTAATTGGCAGCGAGCTTGCGGCGCACCGGCCACAGGACGCCGATAGCGGATAGTGGCATTGGCCAATACCTGAGCACCCTGTAAACCAGCAGCCTGTAATTGCATATACAACATACCCCAGCCTGTTAAGGTCGCCAGCGTATAAATACTGCCGGCAAACATGGTCTGGTGTAAATTGATATTGGGTGCCAGTGGTGCACTGCAGTTCAAGGCGTAGCCATCAAAGTCAGTGATCTCAAGCTGCATATACTGGCTAAGTGGAATAGTCTGCTGCCAGGTGTCGGCCAGCTGCCGTTGCCATTGCTGAAACTCCCGTTCAGTGCCTGTCAGGCGCAACGCTTTGACCATTTTCAGATGGGCAATGCCAAACATAGGCGCCGCATCGCCAACGAGCCGGTAGCCTGACTTCTGATAAAACCCAACGGCCTGTTCTCTGGCATTCAGTTGTAATAGCGTTAAACCTCGTGTTACTGCCTGCTGCTCCAGCGCATGTAAAATTTGGTTACCAGCACCTCTACCCCGGGCACTGTCGGCCACCGCCATATAACGGATCTGACCGGTTATATCGTCAAGCTGGTGTAACCGGCCAACGGCCTGCACCCCGCCATTGGCGTCAATTAACATAAGATGATATGCCTGCGCTTCAAGCTCGTCCTGCTCAGAGCCGGGAGGTTGCTGCCAGGGCGCTCGCAGCACCTGCCAGCGCAATTGATAATAGGCGTGCCAGTGCTCTGGCGTTTTCGGGCTGGTTAGTAGCCAGGTGCTAGGTAGTGCCATGACGTGCTCATTATTCATCCAAGACTAAAACTAACTGCTTAACATAAACGTGACCGGGCCATCGTTAATCAGACTAACCTGCATATCTGCTGCAAAACGACCTGTTTGTACCGGCAGCTCAAGTTCCGTTAATTGTTGCACAAATTGCTGATAAAACGATTCTGCCATGGCCGGAGCGGCTGCGGGGCTAAAACTGGGCCGTAAACCGCTTTGGGTATCGGCTGCCAGGGTAAACTGCGATACCACTAATACAGCACCGCCAGCCTGGCGCACATTTAAATTCATTTTGCCGTTACTGTCACTAAATAGCCGGTAGTGCGCCACTTTATGCACCAGCTTGTTCAGTGATAGCTCGCTATCATCAGCCTCAACCGCCAACAACACGACTAATCCCGGACCAATAGCACTGATTTGCTCGCCCGCCACCGCTACCGACGCCTGACTAACCCGCTGAATAAGCGCCTTCATGCCTGCGACGCTCCGCTCTTTTCAGCTTCTTCCAGTTCGGCCCGTTGCTGTAGTAAGGCGGTAAGCTCAGCGCCGAGCAATACCACCAGCCAGGATAAATACACCCAGATAAACAGAATGGGCACCAGGGCTAAGGCGCCATAAATGGCCTGATAAGCCGGAAACTCACTGACGTATAAGGCAAAACCGCGTTTAAAAAACTCAAACAATACCGTTGCCAGCAACGCCCCCCATAAGGCATGACGTACCTGCACTTTAGTATTGGGGACTAACAGATAAAGGATAAAGAAAGCCAGCAGTGACATAACATACGGAATAAGCCACAGCACAAAACTGGAAATACCAGGCGTATAGTCGTCAGCGTAGCGGCTAAAGGTAGCCAGATAGGAAGTAACCGCAATAGAGGTGCCAATAAGCACCGGACCTAACGTTAGGATCATCCAGTATATTGAAAACGAAATAATCGGCCGTGGCCGTTGTTTTACCCGCCATATTTTATTTAAGGTTTTGTCGATATTGTAAATAAGCAGCAGTGCTATCACAATCAGCGCCAGCACCCCTACCGCGGTCATGCCCCCTGTGTTACTGATAAACTCATTAACGTAGCTTTGAATTTCTTCACCACGGGTAGGAATAACATTAGCAAAAATCAGCTGTTCTAATCGCTCGCGCATGTCACTAAATAATGGAAACATGTCTAACATTGAAAAAATAACCGCAATAAGCGGTACCAGCGATAACAACGAAATATAAGCAAGGTAACCACCAACAATGGTAATTTGGTCCTGCTGACAACGCTGAAAATAAGCCGCAATGAAATCCTTAGCCTGGCGTAAATACCGCAGCAGTTTTGCTTTGTCCATAGCAGCTCCTTAACACCCTGATAAATGGAAGAATACGCGAAAAATCAAGAGCAGACCAGTACCAGCGATTGGCTTAATAAGGTTGATAAAGGGAGTTACTTAAGAAGTATCATGTATTTATCAGGGTTTCATCGATACCAAAATCGCTAAAACACTGAATAATGCGCGGCTTAATCTCACATTTTATTATTATAAACATAGAGCAGTAATGCCAAGGATTAGTATGGCTTTAAATAAAATAAAAAATTCCGCGCTGGCTTTAGTTGTCAGTAATTGCTTAATTGGTAATGCCGCACAGGCATATGAAGTTTGACCTACCCGGCTGGTAGTAGAATTAACTTCAGTTACGACAACCTGGGTAACCGCACGGCCCGAAGTGGCGCTATTGCTGAAACATACAGCATAAACACCAGCTCTAACCGGCTTAATCAGGTTACCCGTGGCAGCCAGACCAGAGTGTTTACTTACGATGCCAACGGCAATGTTACCAATGAAAAGCAGTTTAACGGCAGTAACTTCGCCTATGTGTACAACAGCGACAACCGGATGGTAAAAGCTGGTACTACCGACTATAAATACAACGCGCTAGGCCAGCGGGTGTACAAAAAAGTCGGCAGTAACATCACCCGCTTTATTTACAACCCAGCGGGCCAGCTGTTAGCAGAAGGCACCACTAAGCAATATATTTACTTTCAGGGGCAGGTAGTGGGTTATATTTTAAATAACCAGCTGTATTATGTGCACAATGACCATTTAGGCCGGCCAGAGGTGATTACCAACCAAAGCAAAGCGGTAGTATGGCAGGCAAAGCTGGAAGCGTTTGACCGGTCAGTTTTAACTACCAGCATTGGCGAATTCAACATAGGCTTCCCCGGTCAATACTGGGACAGTGAAAAGCTAAGCTGGTATAACTACTTCCGGGATTATGATGCAACAACCGGCAGATACCTGCAGAGCGACCCGATAGGGTTAGCGGGTGGGTTAAATACTTATGGGTATGTTGGGGGGAATCCTGTTAACTATTTTGATCCAAAAGGTTTGGAAGCATGCACATGCCATCCAAGCAGGCCGGATGCTAAATTAACTGGCATAACAATGGAGTGGGGTCCATTAAAACCTAACGAAGCATTAGATTTATCCCTCAGAGAACAAGATAAATTCAACACAGCTGTCGGTGCAACTGGCTTTGTAGTTGGAGCAGCAATGACTTACGCTCGAGTGCCTAATAGCGCAACACTTGGAACAGGAGCAGCATTTCTTGTTGTTGGAAAGTATGTGTCACCTCGGATATACCGTCATGGTGATTTTAAAATAAGGCAGACTTACACTCATGGTAATCATTCATTTACAATTTTAAGAGAATCCAATGCTGATGGTACTTTGATTTCAGAAAAGAAGCTTGGGAGATGTAGGAATTGAAAAGGTTTTCGCAAAAAAAATTGTTTTTATCTGCAAATTTCTGGATTGTCATTATTTTCAGTACGGCCATATTTGTTGGACTACCGACGTTCATTTTTCAACCGGATAAAGATCTCTGGTATGTTTCTGCTCGGACAAATACAACTGCTCTGTCCCGCGCCAGGATAAACATTTTGCTTTGGCGGGGGGCAGATCTATCCTATCAACCAGGCAACAAAATCAGTACTTTAGGTGTAGCTTTAACTAGGAAAAATGAGTGGATTTTGAAAAGGTTTGCCCAGTATGCCACCGACGCTGAAAGAAAATATGTAATAAACTATGCCATTCAGTCTAGCGATGTAGAGTTTATTGAGTTCGTTAATGCGAATTTTAACGCTTTTGATAAAGATTAAGCCGGTCTAAGTAATAGAAGATCAATAGGGTCCAGATCAACGAGCAATGGGGTCAGAGACGTTGATTTTACGAGATTCACAGAAAATGGGGTCGGAGCCTGAGGTATCCCCACAAAATTA